>JADIYM010000003.1 GCA_016705245.1 Blastocatellia bacterium
CTCGCGTTGCGGTCGAACGCGTCTCAGCGAAAGCGCTCGCGCTACATCTTCACATTCCAGATTCCGGGCCTGCCGGAGCGCAGAATCCGCGCTCGCAACTTCGAGATGATCGACAAGGTCATGCGCGGACAGATGGTGCATCCTGAACGCCTGTCGAATTCGGACGTCGATGCCTTCAAGACGGCTCTCGCCCGTCCCGGTTCACTGCGCGCGACTCTTGCCTATTACCGGACCGCCTTTCGCGGGGCCCTGCGCACAGGATTCGCTGCCCACGACGTCCGAATCAACGTTCCGACGCAGGTGATCTGGGGTGAACAGGACTTTGCCCTTGGCATCGAGCTCGTCCAGAACCTGTCCCGCTGGGTTCCGGATCTCGAGCTCGAACTGCTGCCAACGGCCGGGCACTGGGTGCAGCAGGATGAGCCCGAGATAACCAGCGAGCTCATGCTCGACTTCTTCAGTCGCTGAGCCGGCGTTGTGGCTCGCGAAATTGTCCCGGTTGCTTTTTTCCGATTCCGTTTTCTATACTCCGGCGTTCGAAGGGACCTCTCGCTCGAAACCCAGCCTGTGATCCGCGCGGTGGTGCGTGCAGTTCGCTGTACCGCTGCGATCATCCGTGTCTCAGCATGTCGCGGTGACTTGCGTTCTCAAGGAGACCGACCTTGAAGGGAAACTCCGCTCTTTCGTCCGTTGCCCAGAAGCTCGTGATCGGTATTTCCGGTCTGCTTCTGTGCGGCTTCGTCGCAGCTCATCTTGCAGGCAACCTGCTGCTCTACATCACCGACGGCAACTACAAGGCCTTCAACGAATACGCGAAGAATCTGCACGACTTTGCCCTGCTGCCGGTGATCGAGATCGGCCTGCTCGTGCTCTTCCTCGTGCACATCGTCCTGACGCTCTGGATGCAGCTTCAGAGCAGCAAGGCGCGGCCGGAAGGCTATGCCGTCAGGAAGTCGAAGCAAGGTCGCGGAGCGGTGGCGGCTCAGAACATCATGCACCTGAGCGGTCTGGTCGTGCTCGCGTTCATTCTGCTGCACCTGGCCGACCTTCGCTTCGGCTTGCGTTTCAATGAAGACGGGCTCTCGCCGGCGCAGACGGTCCTTCAAGTGCTGCGCGACCCGGTCTCGGCGATGTTCTATACGATCGGGCCGTTACTGCTCGGCTATCACCTGTTCCACGGGTTCCAGAGCAGTTTCCAGTCGTTGGGCCTTGGCGGCGAACGATTCATGCGCATCGTGAAGATCGTCGGAGCCGTCTTTGCCGTCGTTGTCGCGGTCGGATTCGCGTCACTGCCCGTCTGGGTCACGTTGCTGAGAAAGTGAGGCTGCCAGGATGACACTCGAATCAAAGATCCCGAGCGGTCCGATGGACAAGAAGTGGTCGAAGCACAAGTTTGATCTCAAGCTCGTAGCCCCGGCCAACAAGCGCAAGCACACGATCCTCGTCGTCGGGACCGGCCTGGCCGGCGCCTCGGCGGCGGCGACACTCGGCGAGCTCGGCTACAACGTGAAGGCGTTCTTCTTTCACGATAGCCCGCGGCGCGCGCATTCGATTGCCGCACAGGGCGGTATCAACGCGGCGAAGAACTACCAGAACGACGGCGACAGCGTGCACCGGTTGTTCTACGACACGGTGAAGGGCGGCGACTTCAGGGCGCGCGAAGCCAACGTGCATCGCCTCGCCGAAGTAAGCGTCAACATCATCGACCAGTGCGTCGCTCAGGGCGTCCCGTTCGCGCGCGAATACGGTGGAGAGCTCGCCAATCGCAGCTTCGGCGGCGCCCAGGTTTCGCGTACTTTCTACGCACGCGGCCAGACTGGGCAACAGCTGCTGCTCGGCGCGTATTCGAGCATGATGCGGCAGGTCGACAACGGGAAGGTCCAGCTTTTCCCGCGGCGCGAAATGCTCGATGTCGTCGTGATCGACGGTGTCGCTCGGGGCGTTGTCTGCCGAAACCTCGTCACCGGAGAGTTCGAGTCGTACGCAGGCGACGCGGTGCTGCTCTGCACCGGTGGATACGGGAACGTCTTCTACCTCTCGACAAACGCCAAGAACTGCAACGTCACGGCGGCGTGGCGGGCGGTCAAGCGGGGGGCGTTCTTCGCCAATCCGTGTTTCACGCAGATTCATCCGACCTGTATCCCGCAGAGTGGCGAGTATCAGTCGAAGCTGACGTTGATGTCGGAGTCGCTCCGAAACGACGGCCGTGTCTGGGTGCCGCTCCGAAAGGGCGATACGCGCTCGGCGCGCGAGATTCCCGAGTCCGAGCGCGACTACTTCCTGGAGCGTCGGTATCCGAGTTTCGGGAACCTCGTCCCCCGCGACGTCGCATCGCGCGCGTCGAAGGCCGTCTGCGACGAGGGACGAGGCGTGGGTCCGACCGGGCTCGCCGTGTACCTCGACTTCGCCGATGCGATCGGACGAGACGGTGAGACGACCATCCGGCAGAAGTACGGCAACCTCTTCCAGATGTACGCGAAGATCACGGACGACAATCCGTACGAGGTGCCGATGCGCATCTACCCGGCCGTCCATTACACGATGGGAGGCTTGTGGGTCGACTACAACCTCGAGAGCACGGTGCCCGGGCTCTTCGTTCTCGGTGAGGCGAACTTCTCGGACCACGGCGCAAACCGGCTCGGGGCGAGCGCGCTTATGCAGGGCCTCGCCGACGGGTACTTCATCGTTCCGTACACCGTTGGCAGCCACATCGCCGGACGCAAGCTCGACAAGGTCACCACCGATCATCCGGCATTTGCGGACGCCGAACGCTCGTGCCGCGAAATGACGACGAGACTCCTCGGCGTTCAGGGAACGCGGTCGGTCGACAGCTTCCACCGCGAGCTCGGAATGACGTTGTGGAACAACTGCGGAATGGCGCGAAACGACGAGGGCCTTCGGTCGGCACGCGGCAAGATCCGGGAGTTGCGCGATGCGTTCTGGAAGGATGTGCGCGTGACCGGAAAGGGTCAGGAGCTGAACCAGACGCTCGAGCACGCCGGCCGACTCGCGGATTTTCTCGAGTTTGCCGAGCTGCTGGTGGTCGACGCCGCGGAGCGCAAGGAATCGTGCGGCGGCCACTTCCGCGAGGAGTACCAGACGGAGGAGGGCGAAGCGATGCGTGACGACAAGAACTTCCAGTATGTGGCGGCCTGGGAATTCAAGGGCGTGGGCGAGGACCCGGCGCTCCACAAGGAACCCCTCGAGTTCGAGGAAGTTCACCCCTCGCAGAGGAGCTACAAATGAGCGAGTCGATCAATGTGACCTTGAAGGTGTGGCGCCAGTCGGGGCCGGGAGAACCGGGTCGGTTTGAGACGTACCCGCTCGAGAACGTGTCCACCCACGCATCGTTTCTCGAGATGCTCGACATTCTGAACCAGAAGCTCACGAACACCGGGAAGGAACCCGTGGCGTTCGACTCGGACTGTCGTGAGGGCATCTGCGGATCGTGCGGGCTCATGGTCGATGGACAGGCCCACGGCCCGGATACCGAGACAGCTACGTGCCAACTTCACATGCGGCGATTCTCGGACGGCGACACCATCACGATCGAGCCGTGGCGGGCGCGCCCCTTCCCCGTCCTCAAGGATCTCGTCGTCGACCGCTCGGCGTTCGACAGAATTGTCGAGGCGGGCGGCTACAACTCGATCAACGCGGGGAATGCGCCTGACGCGAATGCCATCCTCATTCCGAAGGACAGGGCCGAAGCGGCCATGGACGCCGCGGCTTGCATCGGCTGCGGCGCGTGCGTTGCTGCGTGCAAGAACGCGTCGGCCATGCTTTTCGTCAGCGCCAAGGTGATGCACTTCGCACGGCTGCCTCAGGGCGACCCCGAACGAACGACGCGCGTATCCCGCATGGTCGCCCAAATGGACGAGGAAGGATTCGGATCGTGCACGAACACGACGGAATGCGAGGCCGCGTGCCCAAAGGGCATTTCGTTCTCGAACATCGTCGAGCTCCGCCGAGAGTTCGTTCGAGCACAGGTGACCGGGCGCACGTCGAGATAGCCTGCCGATTCCTGCCCGGACGACGGCTTGCCTCGTCGTCCGGGTCAGGGCCCTTGGTGGAGCCGGCATGGAACTGCTGAAGCTGGTCGGCGTCCTGATCATCATCGTCGGCTTCGCGCTTCGACTTCGCGTCACGGCCGTCGTCGTGGTCGCCGGCATCGTCACCGGTCTGGTCGCCGGCATGCCATTCGTTGGTACGGACGCAGCGCCCGGCATCGTCGACACGCTTGGACGTTCATTCGCGAATCAGCGGATCATCACGCTTTTCGTGCTGTCGCTCCCGGCTATCGGCTTGTCCGAACGATTCGGCCTTCAGGACCGGGCACGCGAGCTCATCCAACGCATTCGCGCCGCGACGGCGGGTCGATTGCAGCTCGTCTTTCAGCTCCTGCGCTACGCCATCGGCGCCCTCGGGATCCGGCTTGGCAGCGGCCACGTCGCCCTCGGACGACCCCTGATCCTTCCAATGGCGCTCGGCGCCGAACGCCTCGATCCGGAACGGCCCGACGACGCCGATGCGGTCGACGACGTGAAGGCGTCGACGGGCGCTGCCGAGAACTACGGCAACTTCTTTGGACAGAATCTGTTCTTCGGAGCCGCCGGCGTCGCCCTCGTGGTGACGACTCTGGGGGACATGGGCTACACGATCGATCCGCGCCGAGTCGCCCTCTGGACGATTCCAGTCGCAACATCGGCTGCCATCATCGGCGCTGTTCAGTTCTGGTGGCTGGATCGTCGCCTCGCCCGAGCCCGATCAACGGCTGACCAGTCCGCAACCGAGGCCGAGTCGTGAGCCTCTTCGACACACTGTTCACGCTCGAAGCCGTCTTCGTGCTCTCGGGCCTCGCGCTAGCGGCGATCGCCGCACTGTCGTTTGTCGACCGTGCGAACCCTTCGCGATTCGGCACCGGAGCGTTCTGGTTGCTGCTCGCGATCACGTTCGCGCTCGGAAGCGTGCTTCCGTCCTGGGCAACCGGCGCCCTGGTTCTCGCGATGGTGGCACTCGACGGCTTCGGCCTTGTCCGGCACGGCGACTATGGCGAACCGACACACGCGGAGCGTGCCGCGTCGGCCACTCGGCTCGGCAACCGGATTCTCCTGCCGGTCCTCACGATTCCGGTGCTTACCTACGGTGCGTCGCTCGCACTGGCGCCGCTCGAGCTCGATCCGAACCGCGTCGTGTATGCGAGCCTCGGTTACGCGTCGATTGTCGCCGCGGTTGTGGCGCTCCTCGTCACACGCTCGCGGCCTCGTGTGCTGCTCGACGAGGGGCGGCGCCTTGCCGACGCCGTTGGTGCGATCGTGATCCTCCCGCAGTTGCTTGCCGCACTCGGCGCGGTCTTCCGGGCCGCCGGGGTTGGTGACGTCATCGCCAAGGGTGTAGCTGCCATCGTCCCGACCGACAGCCTCTTTCTCGTGGTTGTCGTCTGCTGCACGGGGATCGCGGCGTTCACGTTCATCCTCGGCAACTCGTTCGCCACGTTTCCGCTCATGATGGCGGGTGTCGGCGTGCCGATGCTCGTTGTTCCCTTCGGCGCCGATCCTGCGCTCGTCGGGTTGATGGTGCTCACGGCCGCGTCGTGCGGAACGCTCTGTACACCAATGGCGGCGAACTTCAACATCGTGCCGGCCGCATTGTTCGAGATGCGCAGCCCTTACGGCGTAATTCGCTTTCAGGCGCCGTTCGCCGCAGCGATGCTCGTCGCCCATATCCTCATGCTTTGGGCCTTCATCGCTTTCGGCAGGTAGACTTCGACGATATGACACGGCTTCTCTTGTCGTCCTTCGATCCGTTCGGAGCTCACGCCACGAATTTATCGTCGGTCGTGGCACGCCGGATCTGGGAAGAAGGCATCGATGGCGTCGACCTCGTGTCTATCGAGCTACCCACCGTCCGCTTCGCCGCATCCGCGATGCTCATCGACGCGTTCGACCGAACACGGCCGGATATTGTCGTGATGCTCGGAATCGCCGACTCGAGGGGACAGATCACGCCCGAACGCGTTGCCATCAACGTGGACGATTACCGGATTCCCGACAACGCCGGGAACCAGCCGGTCGACGAGCCGGTCGTCTCCGGGGGACCGGCGGCGTACATCGCGACGCTGCCGGTCAAGCGCATTGTCGAGCGGTTGCTCGAGGTCTCGGTGCCGGCGGCGGTCTCAAACTCGGCCGGAACGTTTCTCTGCAACCACGTGTCGTACGCGTTGCTCCATCACATAGAGCGTACGGGAGCGCCCTGCCAGGCGGGCTTCATCCATATCCCGGCCGACATGCCGCTTGCGCTCGCCGTTCGCGGCGTGCAGGCGGCCATCGAGGCAATTGTCGAATGGCATCAAGGGCTCGACGACTGAGCTGGTTGCAGGCTCAGTTCCCGGAAGGCCGCTCAGGTGACGACGGAGGTTTCGGAGCCGCGAGCGGTAGCGAGCCGGCTTGCGGACGGTCGACAATAACGCGGCCTGCAGACCTCTTGCATGAAGGGAGTCTCGATCCTTGAATCTGTCCGCAGGCCTGCTCGCTACCGCTCGCGGTTCTGATACTCGAGAGCAGCCGGTTGTCACTCGGAGCAGTGGCGACACAAGTGTCAGCCCCAGGCGATGACGGATGAGCTATTCTCCCGACTCCGGCGGGACGAGCGTGATGTGCAGTTCGGCGAGGTGCGCATCGGGAACCGCCGACGGCGCTCCGAGCATCAGGTCCCGGCAATGCTGGTTCTTCGGAAACGGCACCACCTCGCGCAGGTTCGGTTCGCCCGCAAGCAGCATTACCAGCCGCTCGATGCCGGGAGCAATCCCGGCGTGCGGAGGTGCGCCGAACCGAAACGCCGCGATCATGTGCCCGAATCGCGCGTCGACCTCCGAGCGATCGTACCCGGCGATCTCGAACGCCCGGTACATCACCTCGGGGCTGTAGTTCCGCACGGCGCCAGAGCTCAACTCGAGGCCGTTGCAGAAGATGTCGTACTGGTTGGCGCTGATCTCGGTCGGATCCATCGAGTCGAGCGCCTCGAGCCCGCCCTTCGGCATCGAGAACGGGTTGTGGCTGAAGTCGACCTTCCCGGTCGCTTCGTCGCGCTCGAACATCGGGAAGTCGGTAATCCAGCCCCACGCGAGGACGTTCGGATCTCGGAGACCCAGGATCTCGGCCGCCTCTACGCGAAGGATGCCGAGCACGCGACTCGCGTCGAGCGCTCGCGCCGAGGCGCATACCCAGACGAGGTCGCCCTTCCCCGCGCCAGTGCGCGTCGCAAGAGCGTCGATCTCCGCCCGAGAGAAGAACTTCGCAAAGCCGAGTCCGTAGGTCGAGCCTTCGTCGAACCCGACTACCACGAGGCCACCGGCGCCTAGCGCCCGAGCTCGATCCTCGAACCTCTTGATGGCCGATCGTGTCCACGCGGCCGCCCCGGGAACCGAAATGGCGCGCACGCCGCCTCCGCCCTTTGTCGCCTTTGCGAAGGTGCCGAATTCGCTCTCGACAAACTCACCGGTCAGGTCGGCGATCTCCATGCCGAACCGCATGTCCGGCTTGTCGTTCCCGAAGCGCTCGAGGCTCTCGCGGTACGTCAGCCGCGGAAACGGCGTCGTCTTCACGCGCTTTCCGCCTACCTCCTCCGTCAGCGCAATCATGAGCGGCTCGACGGCGTCGAAGACGTCCTCCTGCTCGGCAAACGCCATCTCGAGGTCGAGCTGGTAGAACTCGCCGGGACTCCGGTCGGCCCGCGCGTCCTCATCCCGGAAGCACGGGGCGATCTGGTAATACCGGTCGACTCCAGAGACCATCAGCAGTTGCTTGAATTGCTGAGGCGCCTGAGGCAGCGCGTAGAACATTCCGGGATGGACTCGCGAGGGTACGAGGTAGTCCCGTGCACCCTCGGGTGAGCTGTTTGCCAGTATCGGGGTGTGCACTTCGAGGAAACCGCTTCGCTCCATGTACGAGCGGATGAACGAGACGACGCGTGCACGCATCTTCAGGTTCCGCTGCATGCGTTCACGCCGCAGATCGAGAAACCGATACGTGAGGCGAAGATCCTCGTGAACGCCGTCGTCCCGAGCGACCTGAAACGGAAGGAGATCGGCTGTCGACAACACGTCGATGGATCGGGCGTGGACTTCGACGGCGCCCGTCGCCAGCGCCTGATTCTCAGTGCCTTCCGGACGTGGCCTGACCTCGCCCTCGATGCGGACCACCGTTTCGTGATGCAGGTGACGCGCCAGATCGCGGGCTTCCGGGTGCTCATCGTCGAATACGACCTGAGTCTGACCATAGTGGTCACGCAGGCTGAGAAAGACGACGCCGCGATGGTCGCGAACCGTGTGAATCCATCCGGAGAGTCTCGCGGAGGTTTCGGCGTGCTCGGTACGCAGTTCGCCACAGGTGTGGGTGCGGTAGAGGTTGGCTCTCATGATCGGGGCTCCGGAAAACACAAAGGCAGCAAGCGGCGGGACTCCTGTCCGCGGCCTACTGCCTTTCTGTTGTCGCGATCGGTTCGCGACGACTACGGAATGATGGTGAACTCCGTCTCGGGCGTAAGCGTCCTTTGTGCGACGCGATCATTGATGCGTACTTGCAGCGTGTACGTTCCGGGTGCGAAGTCCTTCGTGTCGATCGCCTTCGCGACGGCTATCTGCGTTCCCGTAAGGTCGAAGAACTTGCCGGACGTTTCGATCGGCACCCGACGTACTTCCTTTCCGTCGAGCAGCACGACGTATTCTCCGTCGATCGCCGGCATGAGGGTCGTCTGATCCATCTGCGCGTCGTAGATCTGGAGGAACACCTCGAGCGGCTGTCCGACCCGATAGGTGTTCGAGACGTTAGGAATCACCTTGTATTTGCCGATCACGAACTGCGGCGAGGCAGCGCGGTTTCCGGCTTCTTCTATCCGCGAGGCAAGCACGACGCTGCTCGTAGCCAGCTTGGATTCCTCAAAGCGCGGAACCTGGAAGCTCTGCGTGATCAGCCCGGTTTTGCCGCTCGTCGTGTCGCGTGCAAGGACATCTATCTTGTAGCGACCGGGGTTCATGAGCAGGTTCTTCTGGAATGCCGAACGCTGCTGCTGCCCGATGGCGATGTTGTCTTCGCCGTATCTCGGCGTAAGGATGACTTCCTGGAACGTGCCGGCCGTTTTGCCCGACAACTGCGTCAGCTTGGCCGAAACGTTTATCGATGCCGAGTAGACGCCGCCCTTGTTCTCGAATGCGAGGTCCTTGTGCTCGATCTGGAGCGTGAGCGACATCGCGACATCCTTGTCCGAAACGCGGTAAAAGTCAGTCCGGACGGCGAATGGCAGCGCGTTCTGCTCGATTCGCGGATCGTCCGCCGTCAGTCCCAGGTCGTCGAACCGGACATTGTCGCCCGGACCCCTGTCGAGGGCTGCGAGTCGCGTCAGGATCTCGAACTGGCTGTATTTGGCCGGCGGATTGTAGTACTTGCCACCGGTGCCGCCGTACGCGGGACGGTCGGTGCGGCTGGCGAGGCCCAGCGATTCCCAGTCCGTCGGGCCGGCATTGCCGACATAGAGCAGAGCATCCTTTTCGTACGGCGTCCGTGCAATCCGGTACTCACCGCTGCCAGACGGATCCACGAATTCGATCTCGATGTCATCACCGACGCCCTCGAGATGGCGGTACCACCACGTCTCGTAAGCGTACGTCGTCGTGTTCCCTCCGCCCTGCCATTGCGGACGATCGTAGACCTGTCCCGTCGGAAAAGACTCGACGCTGTCGGGCTTGCCCCATGCGACGTAGATCCGACCACGGTCCGTTCGCCATCCTGAGCGCCCGGACGCGAAGTGCTCGTTTGCGTATGCGATTCGGCGATAGTGCTCTTCACGCGACGCATTCTCGGGTGTGTCAGGATCCGGGTCGCGGCGGACCCAGAACTGCTCGATGAACTGCTCGCGCTCCTCGTCGGTCGCAAGCTTCTCGAACGCTGCCTTTTCCTCAGGCGAGATGATGTAGACGACGTCTTCCTTCAACCAGCGCTTGAAGACGTCGTCGAGCTCGCGCTTCTGACTCTTCTTTTGGGGTTTCTCATCGGCTCCGGACGAGGCAAATACCGGAACGGCCGAGCCGGTCGCAAAGACAAGAACGGCGATGGCGGTCGCCGTTCGAATCCTCCAATCTGATGTACCCATGTCGAAGACTCCTTGTCCGCTGGAAAGCGATTGCTCGCAGAGGATGTCAAAACGCAAGTGTACGCGACGGTCTTGCGCAGTGGCAACCCGGGCCTTCGGCAGTCCAGACCTCTACTCGTCGTCCTCGTCCACCGTCGCCAGGGCCTCGGCCGCGGCCTTGCGCACGACGGCGTCGCGATCCGAGCGAGACACGTCCGCAAGCGCCTGCGTCGCGCGCTTGTCGTCGAACTCAGCAAGGGCATATGCCGCCGAGATCCGCACGGCCTGCGAATCGTCCCGCTTGAGCATGTTGACGAGCGGTGTGACGGCGCGGACATCGGCGAGGTATCCGAGTGATTCCGCCGCGGCATCGCGCACCGACGAGTCGGAGTCGCCGAGCATCGAGAGCAGCGTCTCCGTGGCCGGTTCCGACGAATATGAACTGAGTGACTCGGCGACGGCAGCACGAACATCGGGCGACGAATCGCGGGAGGCGGCCGCCAGGAGCGCGACGCCCTGCTTCGCGTTGAACGACCCGAGCGCGTCGGCCGCGGCGGTCCGAACCATCGCGTCGGCGTCACCCGAGAGTGCTGCGGCTATCGGAGCGACACATTCCTCGACACCGAGTTGACCCAATCCCTCGGCAGCAACGGAGCGAACGTCGGCGTCGGCGTCCTTGAGCGCCTCCGATATGATCGGAAGTGCTCTCGAGTCGTTCGTCAGAGCGAGGGCGCGAATGGACTTGAGCTTCTGATCCTTGTTCCCCGTCCGGACTCGCTCTCCGTGAAAAGCCACTGCCTTGTCGTACTGTTCGTTGACCTTCAGCGTCTTGGGCTTGCGCACAGCCGGTGTCGGCGGAGGCGGCGTCTTGGCGCGAGCTTCCTCGGGCAGGTCCACCTTCATTCCGGGCCGGAGCTGCTTGGCGGCAGCCGCGCGCTTGATCTCCTCGCGGCGCTTCTCGTAGGCGGCCATCCGTTCGGCATGTCGCTTGGCGGCCGCTTCGTCCTTCGCGTTGCGAGGCTTCGCGTTCTTTACGGCCTTCGGGTCCACCGTAGGTTTCGCCGTCAACCTTGGCTTGCCGGTCGGCTGCGGATTCGCACCCGCCGGAGCCTGGTCCGGGTTGGCCTCAGGCTGCGGCACAGGTTCCTGCGGTGCCGGCTGGGTGTTCTCCTGCGGCGCCGTCGGCGCGGGATCCTGACTGGCTGCAAAAGCTGGCGGCGCCGCAATCGACGCGGCCGATATGAGGACGATGGCAAATGATTTCAGCAAGGTCATACTCCTGTTCGATGGCTCAAGGGCCGTCAAACGCACGCGAGCTGCGTTCGTTCCCCGAAGAGCCTGAGCCGAACGATGTTCGTCAACTCGGAATCGAGTGCAGGTTCCGGACGTTTCACGGCACGGAACCCGCAACGGCCTGGAATTCTACTCGTTGCAGGCCACGTAATTCACGAGCGTGCGGACGCCGAATCCTGACGGGCCCTTGGCCATGAAGGCCTTTTTCTCGTTCTGCCACGCCATTCCGGCGATATCGAGGTGGGCCCACGGCGTATCCTCGGCAAACTCCCTGAGGAAGTGAGCCGCCGTGATCGTACCGGCCGCACGCCCCGTCGAATTCTTCAGATCAGCGACATCGCTCTTCACGATCTCACGAAACTCAGGATCCAGCGGAAGCCGCCAGAGTTTCTCGCCGGCCGCATTTCCCGCTCCGATGAGGCGAGCGACGAGCTCGTCATCGGTCCCGAGAATAGCCGCATTCACGTGGCCGAGCGCGACCGACACGGCTCCGGTCAATGTCGCGAGGTCGATGATCTCGGTCGCACCCAGCCTGCGAGCATATGAAATTGCGTCGGACAGGATCAGCCGGCCCTCGGCATCCGTGTTCAGGATTTCGATCGATCGGCCAGACAGGCCTTTCACTATGTCACCGGGCTTGAGCGCACGGCCGGAGGGCATGTTCTCGACGAGAGGAGCGATTCCGAGGACGTTGACATTGGGCTGAAGCAACCCGATGGCGCGCATGGCACCGAAAACCGCGGCCGCGCCCGCCATGTCGTACTTCATCTTCTCCATGCCGTCCGACGGCTTGATCGAGATTCCACCCGTGTCGAACGTCACACCCTTCCCGACGATCGCCACCGTCCGGTCCGCCGGCGCCCCTTCCGGCAGATACCTGAGCACGACGAGGCGGGATGGCTCGTCCGATCCACGGCCAACACCGAGTATTGCACCCATTCCGAGCTCGTGGAGCCGCGGCTCGTCCAGTATGTCAATTTCCATGCCCAGTCGACTTGCCATCTCCTGCGCTTTCAGTGACAGTGCCTCGGGTGTCATCGCGTTACTCGGTTCGTTGACGAGCTCACGCGTGAAGTTCGTGGATTCGCCCAGGATGCGTCCTCGCGCGATGCCGCGCTCGAGGTCCTCGGCGCTGCCTCCGCCCGCGGTGCAGAGAATGAGAGTCTCGATGCGACGCTCTTCTCGATCGGATGTTCGATAGACGTCGGGCTCGTAAAGACCGATGAGTGCGCCCTCGACAGCCGCTTCAGCCGCGGCGACGATGTCGATCTGTGACCGGCGAAGTATCGCGACGGTTCGGGCCCCCTTGCCACGCAGGTAACGCACAGCCGAGCCCGCGAGCTGACGTACCGAGTCGAGGTCGAAATCTTCGCGCTTGCCAACGCCCACGAGGAGGACACGCCGAGCCTTAACGTTCCCGGGCCGGTAGAGATACACCATGTCGCCGGACTTGCCGCGCAGCTCGTCCGAACCCATTAGGTCCTTGATAAGGCCTTCCATGGCCTGATTGACCTCGCCGATCACTCCTTCGGTCGGGTCCTCGCCTTCAAAGACCGAAACGACCAGTGCGTCGGCCTCCACCTGGTCGAAGCGTCCGGCATCAGCTTTGACGTCCATTCAGTCTCCTTCGGAAAATAGGGCCGTCAAGTATAGGCCGGCTGTTCCGAGGCGGCAATCGCAGACTTTCAGATGCCTACCCACGACCGGTTACACGGTCCTTGAGCGCCGCCTGCGTCTCGCGGTCAACCGTCCGTTTCATGGAGGCCTCCCGCTTGTCGTAGAGCTTCTTTCCGCGAGCGAGGCCGATCTCGACCTTGACCCTGCCGTTCTTGAAATAGAGCTTGAGCGGAACGATCGTCAGTCCCTTTTCGACGGTTCGGCCCGTGAGTTTCGCGAGCTCGGCGCGGTTGAGAAGGAGCTTTCGCGTTCGACGTTCCTCGTGGTTCTCACGATTACCGTGCGAGTAGGGACTGATGAACAGATTCATCAGCCAGAGCTCGCCCTCCTTCAGGGCAGCATAGGCGTCTCGAAGATTCGCCTTGCCCTCGCGGATGGACTTGACCTCGGTTCCGACAAGCACGATGCCGGCTTCCCACGTCTCGAGTATTTCGAAATGGTGAAACGCCTGGCGATTCTTGATCGTCGGCTGTCGGACTTCTGACATCTGCTGCTATTCCCTCTTGAGTGGCCGGCCCATTAGCCGGTCCGCCATCGCGCGTGCATTGCCGTTCTCATAGAGCAGCGCGTACACGGCCTCCGTGATCGGCAACTCGACGTCGAGCCGCCGGCCGAGTTCATACGCCGACCGCGTCGTCTTGACGCCCTCGGCGACCTCACGCATCTCCGTCAGTATCTCATCAAGCGGCCGTCCACGACCGAGCTCGATGCCCACACCTCGATTTCGTGACAGCGATCCCGTGCACGTCAGCACGAGATCGCCAAGTCCGGCGAGGCCCGCGAGAGTCTCGACGCGCCCGCCCATTCGTACGGCCATCCGCGTCATTTCGGCCAGACCGCGAGTGATGATGGCCGCGACGCTGTTGTGGCCGAACCCGAGCCCGGTGACGCCGCCCGTCGCGATGGCCATGACGTTCTTGAGAGCTCCCCCGAGCTCGACGCCGACCACGTCGTCGTTCGTGTACACGCGAAGGCTGTTCGACGAGAGCTCCTTCTGGACGGAACGCGACCACTCGGCGTTCTCGGACGCCGCGACGATGGCCGTAGGTTCGCCGCGTGCCGTCTCAGCCGCGAAACTCGGGCCCGACAGTACGACGTAACGAGGCTCGAATCGGTCGCCAACCTCGTCGCGCACGACGTCGGACATCCGCATCAGCGTCTCGTTCTCGATTCCCTTGACTGCGCCGACGAGGACGGCGCGACTCCCCACGTACGGCAGCATATCGCGAAGGACGGCGCGGATTCCGTGCGAGGGTACCACGAGGATGACCATCTCGGCGCCGTCGAGCGCGTCGCCGAGCAACGAGGTGGGTCGAATATTCGGTGGAAACGGCACTCCCGGCAGATACGTCGAGTTCGTACGTTCGTCGTGCAGCAGCGAGGCCGCTTCCGCGCGCCGAGCCCAGAGCCAGACGTCATGCCCGTTGCGAGCCGCGACCAGCGCGAGGGCCGTTCCCCAGCTGCCGGCGCCAATACACGCGATCTTCACGGAGCCTCCGACTTCGACGACGTGGAAAAACGGCTTTCGGTTCCGGCCAGAAGCCGTCGAATGTTCTCGTGATGCTTGGCGATGACGATGAAACAGCCGACGCACGTCGAGATCGCGGTTGCCACGGCGTCCGGTCGCGGCCAGACCCACCCGTACCAGAGCAGAACCCATACCGGCACAAGCGCCGTGGCGACGATCGATGCAACCGAGACCATACGCCACCTCCAGAAAATGACGGCCCACACGACGAGTGTCGTCAGAACGGCGAGTGGGGCGATGATCAGGTACGCTCCGACCCCGGTTGCGACACCCTTTCCACCCTTGAATCCGAGGAAGACCGGGAAGACGTGGCCGAGTATCGTGGCAGCAGCAGCAAGTCCCAGCCAGACCGGCTCGGACGTGAACTGCAGCATGATGGCGACCGCGGCCATCCCCTTCGCCACATCGAGCAGGTACGTAAGAGCGCCGGCTTTCAGCCCCGCCGTACGCGTCACGTTCGTTGCTCCAATCGATCCCGAACCGCCACCCCGGACGTCCTGTCCGCTCGTCAATCGCACGATGACGTAACCGAACGGCACGGCGCCGAGTATGTAGGCCACTGCGAGGCTGATCAGTTGAAGCGTCATGGCCGGCGGGTCTCCGATCGTGCGGATCCGAAGGGGTCATCATACGGACTCGCCGCGGAAGCGCGAAGCCGGGCCCGGTCGACGTGCTTTCCCCGCGATGACGAAGGACCTTTGAGATCCGGACGTGTCCGGTTACAAAGGGAACCTCGTTCTTCGCTGGAGACCCCTCACACCATGAAACACCTCGATCGACGCTCGTTCATCGGCGCCTCCGCGCTCGCTGCCGGTGCCGTGGCCGCACGGCCCGTGGCCGGCATTGCGACCACCTCCGCAGCCCGCCCCGTCGTCATCTCGAGCGCGAACGGCCTGTTGGCAACGGGGCAGGCCGGCCTCGCGCTCGAGCGCGGTGGTACACCCGTCGATGCGGTCGTCGCCGGAGTGAACATCGTCGAGGAAGACCCGAAGGACATGACCGTAGGCTACGGGGGACTGCCGAATGAAGCCGGCGTCGTCGAGCTCGACGCCAGCGTCATGGATGGCCGGTCGGGAGGTGCCGGAGCCGTCGCCGCTCTTCAGGGTGTCCGGACGCCGTCGAAGGTCGCAAGGCTCGTGATGGAGCGCACCGACCACGTCATGCTCGTTGGTGACGGCGCCCAGCGTTTCGCGATCGCCCACGGATTCGCGATCGAGAACCTCCTGACGGACGAATCGCGTCGCGTCTGGCTCGAATGGCTCGAGCGACGCGGCGAGCGCGACGACTGGGGTCCGCCGGTCTTCGACGCCGAGCCCGACTCGACGAAACCACCAGCCGCCGCACGTCGGCAGCCGACACGCATTGCTCATCCGTATGTTCTCAATCCGCCGACCGGCACGATCTCGTGTCTTGCCCTCGATGCACACGGAGACCTCGCGGGAACGACTACGACATCAGGACTCGCGTTCAAGATTCCCGGGCGCGTTGGCGACTCGCCGCTGATCGGCTGCGGACTCTACGTCGACAACGAAGTCGGCGCCGCCGGCTCGACAGGCCGGGGCGAGGAGGTCATCAAGATCAACGGGGCACGAACCGTTGTCGAGAACATGCGCCGAGGCATGAGCCCGCTCGACGCGTGCCTCGACGCGCTTCAACGTATCGTCGATCGCTATCGCGGCAAGGGCAAACCCGCGTGGGACGTGTTTTTCTACGCAATTGCGAAGGACGGGAGGCATGCCGCGGCATCCATCTGGGACGCGTCGGGTACTCCCGGCAAAATGCAGCGCTCCACGTATGCGGCCTTCGATGCGGGCGGCAACAGCCTGCGCGAGTGCGGTTACCTCTTCAAGCGCCCGTCGTAAGCGCGAAACGCATTCTCGAGTAGCGCGTAAACTGGGTCATTGCCTCGGTCGTCACCGAGCTCCGCGTGTATTTCTTGAAGTCGCCGCGTCGACGCTGCCCATCGGAATGGACGCGCGATGCCGGCGGCCACGCCGACTCGATCAGCTTCGACACCTGCCGATAGGAACTGTCGTAACGCGATGGTCCGACCCACTTCCGCAGCCGCTCGGCCAACTCGGCGATATTGGCTTCGAGCATCGGGCTCGGGACGATTCCGAGGCATGTGTAGTCGAAGATGTCGGGCTTCAACCGGAAGCTCTCCTCGATCGAACCGGCATAAACGTCGATCGCATAGCTCTCCTGGAAATACTGCGACGTGTCCTGCACGTCGAGCGTTCCCCGCTTTCGACCCGATCCCTCGAGGATTTCAACGGTCGTATCGATCATTCGCCCTTCGACGACAATCTGAATCGAATCCCGGGCTACCCTGACCCAGTCGCCCCAGAGGACCAGCATGTCGACGGCGTCCTCGCCAAACCGAAGCTCTCGAACGCGCCGCGATCGCTCGCGAAGCTCGAGGGTCTGGTCGTCGAGTATGGTCGTTCCGAAACCGGCCTCTCCGAGCAGCCGAGTCACGAGGCCGGCTTCCTCCTCGGTCGAAACGCGCACGAGCGGGAGCGAGAGCCTCGACGCCAGAATGGCCCGCGCCGTCGCTTCGTCGACGCGCGCAATGTCGGCAAGACGGGTCAGTTGCCGTTCCGACGGGCCGTCGTCATCGAGCGGAGCAAGCACGACCGTGAATCCTCGCTCCCACTCTTCGACAAGCGCGAGGATCGGCACCTGGACACCGGCCGACGACTCGGTGACCGGAAGGGACACACCACAATACATGCACGCGGTCCGACGCAGACCATTCGTGCGATTGCACGACGGACAGAGAACGGTTTCCGACACGGTCGCGAGTATACAACGCTCTCAGCCGGCGCAATCCGGGGCTGTGCTACACTCCGGCCGATGCGGCGGACGATTCCCCATATGCTTGCGATTCTCGCGCTTCTTGCGTCCGCGGTCGCTGCCAGTCCGATTCTCGAAGAGGGTTTTGCTGTCGACGCGGCTCGCGAGGTCATTGTCTCGGGCTCGGTGTTCGATTCAGCCGCCGGTACGCCGATTCAGGCTGCCCAGATCACCGTATTGTCGGATACCAGCACCGAACGGACAACAACCGGTCCCGACGGCGTGTTTCGGATGTCGACCACTTCGACCGAGAAACTCGGAACGTTGTCCATCGAAGTCAGCGCTTATGGATACCAGTCAAAGTACGTCGAGACGCTGTTGCGCGATGCATTTCGCCATCGCATCGATGCACAGGTCGGAGTCGGCGCGATCCAGGTGAAGGCCAGGAAGTTCGAGGCGAGTCTCGCGTGCGGCGCCACGGCATCGATCGAGTTGAAATCCGGGGGACAGGCTCCGGTCTCAAACGTGTGCAGCGACGGACTCGCCGGTCTCGAGTTGACGCTGCGAAAGAACCGCGTTGCCATCCTTGCCGCGCCACCCTACTCGATGCGAGTCGAAAACGGGCGCATCGTCCTCGGCGGCGTGACCGGCGGGCGAGTCGAGATCCGCGTAGATGCGGCAATGCTTACGAGGTAGGTGTGAGGGTGAGTGACGTGGGAAAAGGTGACATCTTCCTCGTCGACGATAACCCGAACAACCTGACGCTGCTCTACGGGATCCTGAAGACCGCCGGGTACCAGGTGCGCGTCGCGAGCAGCGGGCGCCGGGCGCTCGACACCATCGGCGCCTATCCGCCCGAGCTCATCATGCTCGACATCCAGATGCCCGAAATGGACGGCTACGAGGTGTGCGAGCAGCTCAAGGGAACGCCCGAGACAAGCGACATTCCCGTCATCTTCATTTCGGCGCTCGACGACGTCTTCGACAAGGTCCGAGCCTTCAACGTCGGCGGCGTCGACTACGTCACGAAGCCGTTTCAGGCGGAGGAAGTGCTCGTCAGGATCGAGACCCAGCTCAACCTCTTCCGCATGCGCCGAGAGCTCGAACGAAATCAGCAGTTGCTCGAGCAGGAGCGGCAGGCGCTCGAGGTCGCAAACGACGAGCTCTCTCGACGCAATGAGGATCTCAGCCGTGCGAACGACGAGTTGCTTCGTGCGCAGGCCCGAACGAATCTCGTCTTTTCGGCGCTCTCGGAAGCGCTCCCCGGAACGGTGCTCGACGACAAGTACCGTCTGGACGAGATGATCGGGTCCGGCGGTTTCGGCGCGGTCTATCGCGCGATGCACCTCGCGCTCGGGCGAACCGTCGCGGTCAAGGTGCTTCGGCCGTCTCCCGGGAACGACTCTCCCGAAGCCCTCTCGCGCTTCCGTCAGGAGGCCATTTCCACGACGCGACTCAACCACCCGAATGCCGTGACGGTCATGGACTTCGGTGTCTCGTCGGCGGGAATCGCCTACCTCGTGATGGAACTGCTCGAGGGGCAGACGCTCAAGGACGTGCTCGTCGACGGCAGCACTCTCCCGCTCGAACGCTGCGCCTCGATCCTCGTTCCCGTCGCCGAGGCGCTTGCCGAAGCGCACGAGGCCGGGATCGTCCATCGCGACATCAAGCCCGACAACATCTTTCTTCACGACGGAGAACACGGCGAGGTCGTCAAGGTCCTCGACTTCGGCATTGCGAAACTCGTCGGCAAGGGATCGGATCACGAGGCGCAAGGCATCACCGAGACGGGAGTAATCCTCGGAACGCCGGACTACATGTCACCGGAACGCCTGACCGGCGTTTTGTACGACGGACGCGCGGACGTCTACAGCGTCGGTGTCCTGCTCTACCGGATGCTCTGCGGCCACCTTCCCTTTCACATCGAGAAGGGGGCGAGCCCATACGCAGTTGCGCTCAAGTTGATGACCGCCGAACCGCGTCCGATTCGCGAGGTTGCGCCGGGAATTCCCGAGCCTGTTGAAAGGGTCGTGCGCCGGGCGATGGCGAAGAACCCCGAGAACAGGCCGACCGCGCGAGAGTTCGCACGCGAGCTCGCGGAGGTCGCCACGGCGTCGAGGTCATGAGCGTCGGTCAGGATTGCCACCGTTGCGCTCGTGACCGTATGCTCCCACGGAATGATTGAAGCCGGTCGTATCAGTGCCGCACCCGACTTCGCCGACCTCCATCGCCATCTCGGCGGCGCCGTCCATCCGAAGGTGCTCTTCGGGTATCTCCAGTCCGATGGACCCGACGCCGGAGTTACGCCGCCCGAGCGCGAGACGATCCGGCAGCTGCTCGCGCGTTTTCCGACATACCCGGACTTGAAGCGCCACTTCGCGACGAGGCAGCCGACACTGGTCGACTACCTCGAGTTGCACAAACTCGTGGAGCCGCTTCAGACGCCCGGTGCGATGGGCTATTTCATCTACCGAATCATCCGCGGTGCGCGCATCTTCGAGCAGACGTCCCTGCTCGAGTTGCGATTCAGCCCGTATCTGAGAACGGATCCCAATCTCGACGTCGCGGACCGGATGCTCGCGATGGAAGCGGTGCTCGAGGCCATTGCCGCGGCGACGAAGGTGCCTGCGTACGCTGTCGACGTTCGCCTGCTCCTTTGCCTTCACACGGCGCTGCCGGATGAGATCAACGACGCCACGCTCGATCTGGCACTGCGGCGGCGCGACCTGGTGCGCGGCATCGACGTGGCGGGGCCGGAGCGGCCTCTCGGCGAGCGGCTCGACCATTTTCTTGGCATTTACCGACGTGCGGCCGACGCGTACCTTCCTGCCACGGCCCACCTTGGCGAATCGTCGCCGGAGTTCATCCATCCGGAGTTCTTCCCTTACCTGCGTCGCATCGGCCATGGGGTGCAGATCGCACTGCATCGCCCGGAGCTGCTCTCGGAGCTTCGCGAGCGAGGCATCTGTATCGAGCTGTGCCCGAGCACGTACGTCCAGACGGGCACGTTTGCCGATCTCGGTCCGGTGCGCGAGGTCACGAAGCGGCTCGACGATGCTGGAGTCGACTACTGTCTCGGCACGGACAATCCGGCGTTCAACGGCCGGTATCTGCAGGCCGAGCACGAAATCGCGCTCGACAACGATCTGATCGACTTCCGTGGACTCGTTCGCTGTCAGCGAAACGCGTTCAAGCACGCATTTTGAGCGAGGAATCGACATCGGGCCATGCCGACCGCCCGGTTGCCGAGCGGTGGCGCCTGAAGCTGAAGCCCGTCGCACCGGCATCGATGCCGCACGCGCTCGGCAGTCTTGGTGTGTCGGTCGTCGCCGGTGCTGTGTTCCTCTGGCTCTCGAATCAGGTGATGACGTCGGCGACGATCGTTTCGATCGACGCGGCGGCATTCGACGTGGTCCTCTCGCTGCACACTCCCTGGTTGACCACGATCGTGTCTTGGATCACGAGGATCGGAAACACGTCCACACTCACGGTGCTATCGATCGTCGTCGGATTCTGGCTGGCGAAGGTCGGGTCCAGGCGCCGACTGATCGCGTTTGCAGCAACGATGGTGCTCGGCGGGCTGCTCAACATGCTGCTCAAGTCGACAACCGCGCGGCCTCGTCCAGGTGTGTTCGAGCCGCTAGTTCGAGCATCCGGCTTCAGCTTTCCGAGCGGGCACTCGATGGGGTCGATGCTTTTCTTCGGCAGCCTCGCCTACGTGCTCGCGGTCACGCTCGAGACGCACCGGGCCTGGCGGCTCGTAGCGGTCGCCGGCTGTCTGCTTTGCGCCGTTGCCATCGGGATGAGTCGCGTGTACCTCGGCGTGCACTACCTGAGCGACGTTGCCGGCGGATTCGCTGCCGGCATCTGCTGGATCGGCATCTGCATCGCCGCAACCGAGGCGTGGACGGCCCGGCGGCAGGCGTAGTTGGGAGTTCGATGCGCGAAGCGCCTTGGAGTGCGGCGTGAAGCGCCGCTTTGGATTGTCGTCGGGGACTTCGAGCCCCACCGGAATCCAAAGCGGCGCTTCACGCCGCACTCCAAGGCGCTTTGCGCAAACCCTCTACTGACGCCGCAGCCTGACGTCTCCCGACATCGACTTGGCGAACAGCCGGCGCGCGCCGTCGCCGATCGTCCCGTCTAGCGACTGGCCGGGACCGTGCTTTTTCGTCACGACCGACAGACCGAAATCGTTCTCGATGTTGCCGCTCAGTGTCTTTATGGACACAGTCGCACCGGCGTTCGACGGCAGTCTGATGTCCACGTCTCCGCTCATCGAGACGAATGAGAGATCGCTTTCGCCCTCGAGGGCGTCGATCTCGACGACCACGTTACCGCTCATCGTCTTCGCCTGGACGACACCAGTCGTGTTCATTACTCGGACGTTACCGCTCATCGTCGTGGCCTCAACGGTCGCCGACACACCGGTGATCTCGATGTCGCCGCTCATCGTGCGGATCCGGTCCAGCCGGAGGCGCACGCCCGCCGGCACCTGCACGTCGAAGTCCACTGACGCGTTCGTGTTCCCGTGCTTCGGATAGTCGACGTCAACGTCGATTCGGCCACCCGCGCTGCGGTCCTCGATGCGAACCTTGTCGGCGTCATCACCAGTGATTCGCCCGGTCACGACGACGTCCGAGCCTCCGTGCGTGGTGATCTTGATGTCCCCGGACATGGTGCTGATGGCCACCGAGGTGCCGGCGGACGCCGGATAAGACTTCTGGAAGTCCTGCGCTGAGGCGGTCGCGGATGCGATCAGCACCACGGCAAAGGTCGAGACGGCGAAGAGTACATGCTTCATGACGGTCTGAAACTCCTTTTGAGGTGTCGCGATCCGGTTCCGTCCCGTGGGTGTCGCAACCGGACCAAAAGGTTTCAGACCGTCAGAAAGAATTTCCCGGACCTACCGCGTGAACGACACAACTGCCGAGACCTGGCCGGTGACGGCATGCCGGACAGTTATCTGCACGGTCGATCCGCCCGGGATGAGCGAGTCGATCGAACCATCTTTCGATACGATCCGCGTGCACGTTCCGTCAGCGTTTCGTCGACCGTTCGGGTACTTGAGCAATCCGAGAGGTGTCTCGCCGACGAAAATGACGGCCTCGTCCGTACGGAATGCCGTCCCGTCGACGACGAGCGTCCGTCGACCGCTCGACGTACGCTTCAGCTTCACGGTGCCGATCGCCGGTTTCGCCCACACTGAGACGGTGATCGTGCTCGACCCGGTACGCGACTCGACGTCGGTCGCCGTGACGCGCAGGCGAACCGAGCCGCTGACATCATCCGGAACGGTCCAGTCGAAAGAGCGGGACGCTCCGTCCAGCATCGCGATCGGTGTGAATGTCGATCCACCGTCCGTGGAGAATGCCACGTCCTGCGAGACCAGATCGGCCTCCGCAGTTGCCGTCCAGTCCAGCGAGAGCATTCCGCCCGCGCCGGCAGGCGTCGCCGGAGAAGCAACCGATACCCGCGGATTGTCGTTCGCGACCAGATCGCGAGCCATCTCGACCGCCCGGAAAGCGTTCACGCGGCCATATCCATAGAAAACGCTGAAGCCCTGATCGTTGTAGTTGCCGTTGTCGGCGTCGATCTTGTCGGCCGTCTGCTCGAGAATCTGCTTCACTTCGTTCCACGTCAGATCCGGGTTCACCGAAAGCATGAGTGCCGCGATACCCGCGGCAAGCGGGCACGCCGACGACGTTCCGCCGAAGCTCCCGGTGAAGTTGCCCGAGCTGTAACCGCCTGCTCCGGACAGGTCTGTCGTCGTGATGCCGAGCGAGCCTCCCGACGAAGGGGCGGAGATCGAAACCGCCGAGCCGAATCGGCTGTAGCCGGCTCGCGTATCGAAATTCGTCGACGCCGCCACTCCGATCACGAACTGCGAGCTCACGTAGTTGTCCCGGTCGGTGTCGTCGTTACTGTTGCCGGCCGCGAAAAGGATCACCATGCCTTTTCCGCCGCGCCCGTTGGTTGTCGCGTGTTCCATAGCGGCGCGCGTGGCGTCCGGCAATGGAGTGTCGTTGTTGTCCGGCCCCCAGCTGTTGCTCATGACGGCCGCGCCGTTGTCGGCGGCCCACGTAAACGCGTCGGCCTCGGTCGAATTCGGCGTGAACGTCGATTCCGCGTAAAGCTGAATGGGCATGAATCGGCACATCGGAGCGATACCGGCCGTTTCGCGGCCGTTGTTGAAGGCCGCGATCGCGACGCCTGCCGCTGCCGTTCCGTGGTCATCGTTGGCATCGCCGGGTTGTGGAAACGGATCGTCGTCGCCGTGCACGACGTCACGTGGCGCAACGATCTTGGGCACGTCGCCTATGTTGACGGCCAGATCCGGGTGCGCCGTATCGATGCCGGTATCCGCGACAGCAACGATCACGTCGGGGCTACCCTGCGTGATGTCCCACGCGGCCTCGGCCTCAACGTCGGCGCCGGCGGCTCCTCCACCCTGGCCGGTATTCCGCAGGTGCCACTGATCGGCGTAGGCCGGGTCGTTCGGCCGGAACCGCATTTCGCGATGCGCGACAAAGTTCGGGTGCGCGAATCGACAGCGTTCAGTCTCGAACAGCGCGTTTGCGGCAGCCAGCGCCGTCCGGTCGAAGTCAGCCTCACGCAGCCGCATTCGGTATCCGTTCACGGCATAGCGAAGTGGCTCGACCAGGCTGAGCCCGGCTCTGGACGCCAGCTCCTCGGCCTCGGCAGCGGAAACGTCCGCCGCGAACTGCGCCAGAACCTCGTCCGTGACGAAGAGCGTCGAGGCGTCGCGCTCCACTCCGGGCTCGAAGAACACCGGCACAACCACAAGTCCCGAAGCCTCGAGATTCGCAACAAGTTCGCCAAGCGGCGCCTTCGTAGCCGAGGTCTCGTCGATGGTGACCTCGATCAGCCCCATTGCCCCGACCTCACGCACGGCGGCAATCGATGGCTCGCCGGCCAGCAGGCCGGCCACGCTGGCCTTCGACGCGGGCTCGGCGAGGACGGCGACCCTCGAAGACGACCGGTGGACCGGGATTCGCCGGCCGGCGTTGTAGTAGTACTCAACTGAAGTCGAGGCCGCGACGACGCGCGTCGGTACTGTTGGGACAACAACAGTCGAAGCCGAGACGGCAACGACCACGAGGAGCGAACGAAGGAAGGTACTTGCTTTCATGCCGGCAGCATTCTACCTGCGGGATCGGATTCGCCGCGAGGCGCGGCGTCGGGGGGAGGAGGCACGGCGGCCACCGGGAGATACGCGGGTCCGTACTTCGCGGCTTTGCGCCTTTGCGCCTTTGCGCGAATTCTTCGATGACACGAAGACGCTCGCGCCAAGGCGCAAAGGCGCAAAGCCGCGGAGATCTGACGAGCACAACGCGCCGGTTCCCCCGGCCACTCGTCTCCCGTCTGTGGTACAAGAATCCGCCGTATGCGGCTTGGAATCGATTTTGGAACGACTCGCACGGTAGTGGCGGTCTCAGACCGCGGCAATTACCCGTTGGTCTCATTCCGCGACGAGCGCGGCACTTGGATCGAGTGGTTTACGTCGCGAATCGCCGCGTCGGATGGCGCTATCGCCTTCGGCCATCACGCCGACGCACTTCGTGGACATCCGGAAGCCTGGCACCTGACCTCCATCAAGCGACTTCTCGCCCACTCGGCGCCGGATACGCCGATCGACATCCCGGGGGTCGGCGCCATTGGCCTGCTCGACCTTCTTGGTCGATACCTTGCGTCGCTTGCCTCCGAGCTCCGTTCCGACTCCACTAACGTCACTGTCGGCAAGCGCGAACGACTCGAGGCGATGATCTCGGTGCCTGCGAACGCCAACAGCAACCAGCGGTTCATCACCCTGGAAGCGTTCAAGCTCGCCGGTTTCGACGTCATCGGCATGATCAATGAACCGTCGGCCGCCGGCGTCGAATACGCGCACCGATTCGTCCGGAACCCCGAGTCTCCGCGCCAGAAGGAGTACCTCGCAGTTTACGACCTGGGAGGTGGCACCTTCGATGCCGCCGCCATTCGCATCGCCGGAATGAGGCACGAAATCGTGTCGAGCGAAGGCGTCGAACGGCTCGGAGGAGACGACTTCGGCCAGATTCTATTCGACATGGTCGTCCACGAGCTCGGTGACGCCGACCTGGCACCTGAGTCGCTTGCGACCCTGGTCGACGAGGTCCGGGACCGCAAGGAAGCGCTCAATCCGAACACCCGCAAGCTGCTCATCGATGCGACGGTGGCCGGAGCCGACTGCGACGAGGTCGTCGTCCAGGTCGGTGATTTCTATGAGCGCTGCAGTCCCCTCGTCGATCAGTCCATCGGTTGCCTCGAACGGGTTCTCGAGCGCCTTCCCGACGTCGAAGAGGTCGACGGCGTGCTTCCGAAGAGCGTCGCCACGATCTACCTCGTGGGCGGATCGTCGACGTTTCCCCTCGTTTCGCGCGTCCTGCGCGAGCGTTACGGCCGGCGCGTTCAGCGGTCGCCGTATCCGCACGGAGCGGTGGCCATCGGCCTTGCCGTCGCGTCGAACCCGGAGGAGCCTTACTTCGTCCGCGAGACGCTGACACGGCATTTTGGCGTGTTCCGTGAGGCCGATGGCGGCGCCCGAGTCGTGTTCGACCCGATTTTCGTCAAGGACTCGGCACTCGTCCGGAACGGCGAGCCATTACACGCCGAACGCCGGTACCGGCCGGCGCACAACGTCGGCCATTTTCGATTCGTCGAATGCGCTTCGGTATCGAGCTCCGGCGACCCTGACTTCGGCGTAACGCCGTGGGAAGCCATCGTTTTCCCCTTCGAACCGGAATTGCAGGGACGCCGGAGTCTATCCAAGCTGCCAGTGGAGCGGCGTGACCCCGAGACGACCGACACGATCGTCGAGCGTTACGCGTGCGATGCGAACGGCATCGTGACAGTGTCGCTCCGCTCCGAAGAGAGCCAGTACGAGAAGACTTTCCGGCTCGCGGGCACCCTCGGCGGGTGACCGCGGCATCCATTTGGCACCCGTACGCAATTCGGACGTTGTACCAGCGTCGGCCTCTGGGCGCCGTGTTTGACCCTCTCTCGCAAGGATGCCTATACTTTTTCGTTTTATGAACACACGATTGATGACCGGATTTCGCACCATCGTTTTCGTCGCCCTTGCTGTCCTCGTCGCCGTGCCAGGCCTGGCCGCGGGGACGCGGCAGCAGCAGGACGACGATCAGACCCAGATCGAGGCCCTCGAGGTCTTCCTGCCGGTCATGGTCTTCGACAAGAAGGGCGAGTTCGTTCCCGGACTTCAACGCCAGAACTTCCGCGTCTTCGAGGACGGGGTCGAGCAGCAGATCACGTCGTTCGACGCACCGACGCAGCTTCCTCTCAACATCGCCCTGCTCATCGACACGAGCTCGTCGGTCAAGCGGAAGCTGAAATTCGAGAAGGAGGCGGCGGCGGCGTTCGTGATGTCGATTCTCGAGCGATCCGTCGATCGGGCCCTGCTGGCGACGTTCGATTCCGTCGTGACACTGCACGTCGACTTCTCGCGCGATTCGGGAGATCTGACGCGGTCGATCGACACGATCAAGGCAGGCGGCAATACGCGCCTCTACGACGCGATCTATCGCGTCTGCGAAGAAAAGATGGCGCAGCTTCCCCCCGGCACCCGACCCGTGATGCTCGTGATCACGGACGGCGCGGACGTCGGAAGCGACCGATCGCTCGACGAAGCCATTGCGATGGCACAGCGGACGAGCGTCACGATCTTCGGCATCAGTACTCGCAACTACTCGGACATCAACGCCGGGACCACTCGAGGCTCAGTCGACAAGGACCTCGAGAAGCTCTGCGAACAGACGGGTGGGCGAACCTTTCTGCCCTATCAGCGAATCGAACTCGAGCGCGCATTTGCCGGAGTCAGGACACTCCTGCGAAACCAGTACGTCATCTACTACGAACCGAAGAACCAGGTACGAGACGGCAAGTATCGAAAGATCGAAGTGAAGACGGAGAACATCGATAGGAAGGCGGACATTCGCGCCAAGGCCGGCTACTTTGCCGTGCCGGCAGGCACGGACACCATTCCGCGCTAACGGAGGGCCTCGTGGGACGAACTCGAATTGCACTCGTGACGGGTCTCGTGACGTTTCTGCTCGTGTCGTCGACCGCAACGTCGGCGCAGGACGGGCCGATTCGCAATCGGCGAACTACGCCTCCGCCGGCGGGATCGGCGCAGCAGCCCGGCGCCGATCTGCCGATCGAAAACGATCCGATCCAGCTGTCGACGGACGTCGTCAACGTACTGTTTTCGGTGACGGATCCGCAGAATAGGTTCGTCGGGAACATCGAACAGCCCGACGTCACCATCTCGGAGGACGGGCGGACGCAGGAGGTTTTTTCGTTCAGGAAGGAAACGAACCTCCCGCTCGTCTGTGCCATTCTCATCGACGTCTCGAGCAGCCAGGAGTTCACCTTTGCCGACGAAAAACGCGCGGCGCTCGCCTTCCTCCAGTCGGTCCTGAAGACGCGAAAGGACACCGCGGCGCTCGTCCGGTTTCGTGAGGACGTCGATTTCGTTCAGGGCCTCACTAATCGGCTGGACCGAGTCAACGAGGCATTCAATCGGCTGAACTGGGAATCGAGAATCTCTACGGGCAGCCGCCACGGCGCGACGGCAATGTTCGACGCGATCGGGATCACGGCGACCGAGCTTTTTCCGCCGATCTCGGCGCCCGACGCGCCCGAGGCCGTGACGAGGCGGGCGATCATCCTGCTGACGGACGGCGACGACAACGCGAGCGACCGGACGCTTCAGGACGCAATCGACGACGCGCACCGCAGCGACGTCATCGTTTATGCACTCGGGATTGGAGATCGGTACCGTTCGACGGCCGTCAAGCGCGACGTCCTCGAGACCCTTGCCGCACAGACTGGCGGGCGGGCTTACTTCCCCGAATCGTTCGACGACCTTCGCATTGCGTTCGGCCAGATCAACCTCGAGATGCGGAGCCAGTATCTCGTAGCCTACGAACCGTCGAATTCCGCGCGCGACGGCGCCTATCGATCGATCGAGATTGAGGTTCCCGGCCGTAAAGACGTGCGGGTCTTCCACCGGCGAGGCTATTACGCGCCCCGCGGCGGGACCGGCGCTCCCGCGAGCGGGTCGTCCTCGGTGCGTCCCTGATGCGCCAGACAATTCTAGTCCTCGCGCTTTCGCTGCTCACGGCAACGAGCGGCGGCTGGCCCGCTGGCGTAGTCGCACAGCAGCGGCAGGCGCCTCAAGTCGAGGTTCCGCCACCGCCAGCCCCGCCTGAGCCGGATGAGCAGCCTCCAGCGCCAGCTCAAAAAGGACAGGACGACGATACGGTCCAGCTCGGCACCGAGCTCGTCAACGTCCCCTTCAACGTCAACGACAAGAAGAACAAGCACATCACCGACATCCTGAAGGAAGAAGTCGTCGTGCTGGAAGACGGCGTCGCTCAGGAGGTCTTCTCGTTCGAGCGCCAGCTCGACGCGCCGCTCACCATCGCGCTGCTCATCGATACGAGCGGCAGCCAGGAGCTCACGATCGGCGCCGAACGCGAGGCCGCGTACCGGTTTTTCCAGAAGGTTCTGCGTCCACAGAAAGATGTGGCGTGCGTCATTTCGTTCGCCAAGGAAGTCACGCTCGAGCAGTCACTGACGTCGAGCCTCGAGTCGCTCACGGCATCGCTCGATCGGGTTCGCGTGTCGCCGTCCTCGGGCTTCGGTCGCGGTGGCACGGCGCCAACCAATCCACAGGCGGGAGGCACGTCGATGCACGATGCCGTCTACCTTGCCGCCGACGACGTCCTGCGGCGCGAAGCCGGTCGCCGGGTGATCATCCTCCTGACCGACGGAGTCGACACCACGAGCTCCCTGAAAGACCGAGGCGGCCATCGAACGGGCTTGGAGGTCGGAGGTGATCGTCTACTCGATCGGCATCGGCTACGGAGGCGTGGCCGACGGCGTCCTCAACAAATACGCGAAGGAGACCGGCGGGCGGGTCTTCGTACCGAGGGGGACGGATGACCTCGACCGGGCGTTCGCCGAGATCGAGAACGACCTCCGCCAGCAGTACATCGTGAGCTACTCTCCGACGAACGCTAAACGCGACGGGACGTTTCGCAAGATCGAACTGCGGCTGGCGTCGGAACTACGCAAG
The DNA here is from genome assembly GCA_016705245.1 of Blastocatellia bacterium. Taxonomy (GTDB): domain Bacteria; phylum Acidobacteriota; class Blastocatellia; order UBA7656; family JADIYM01; genus JADIYM01. Next base: position 29,553 of record JADIYM010000003.1, read on the forward strand.
GACCTGCGCCTCCGGCATCGCCGCGGCTACTACGCACCGGTGAAATAGCGCCCGTTCACGTTTGGGGCGCCGCTTCTCCGAGGATCGAGACGATCCGGCCGGCGGCGACGCCCTCGCGACGATAAGAGAACCATCGCTCCGGTTCACTCATCGTGCACGCATCGCTCACGAAGATCTGCTCACGATCGAGACCGCACAACTCGAGCTGGATGGCGCACGCTTCCTTCAGATCGATGTGGCCCTTGTCGTCGTGCACGTTCGAGACGATCCGGGATGCATACGGGAACTCGGACTGAAAGCGCGCAAGGACTTCGGCGCCGACCTCGTAAGCCTGGGCGCTGATGGCAGGACCAATCGCCGCGATGCAATCCGCGCGTCGGGCTCCGTGTTTCGCGACCATCGTCGCGAAGGTCCGCTCCACGATGCGCGCGACCGCTCCACGCCATCCGGCGTGTGCAACGGCGATTGCCCGGGTTCTTGTGTCGGCGATAAAAACGGGGACGCAGTCGGCCGTCTTGATGCCGAGCAGCGTTCCACGTCTCGCGGTCGTCATCGCGTCACATTCGGCCCTGGCGATTTCGGAGAGATCCCGATCGGTTGCGAGGACCCGGACGACGGCGGAATGCACCTGCTTTGCCATGGAGAGTCGGGCGTTGCCCAGTCCGAGTGCCGCGACGAGTCGCTCAGCCGTCACGTCCGCCGACTCGCCGGCCACGGTGCCGACACGCGTCCCGAAGGCCGCAACGAACCCCTGGTCCTCGAATGGCAGGCATGTCAGCCAGCTGGTACCATCGCCCTCGCGAAGTTCGAATATCGTTACCGCATCACCGTCGGTCGTCATCAGATGATCCTCGCAATTGGCATCGACATCGTTGAAGTGGCACGCATCGAGCGCGCGATCGATCGACTTGGCCAGCGTTTCATTGAACGAATCTTCACGGAAGCGGAAGCGGGCTATTGCGTCGGACGTCCGTCGGCCGCAGTTCACTTCGCCGGACGTTTTGCCGCAAAAGAGTCGGCCATGAAGGCGCTTGGAACGGGATGGGGAGACGGTGTCTCATGGCGCGACGTCGAGATTCTGCCCGGGGTCGGTCCCCCGCGCCTGGAGTTTCATGGAATCGCTCTCGACCGGTTTCGAGAGCTCGGCGCATCGCGCGCGTTTGTGTCCATCTCGCATACGGGCGGAATGGCGGTTGCCCAAACGATCATCGAAGGCGACTGACCGAGGGAGGACCGCAGGGTACCTCATCGCGCGAACATTCGCCGGACCTTCCGCCGAATCTTGAGAAGCGGCCCGGCGGCCTCCTCGAGGATGGCGCGTTCCTCCGGCTCGATTCCGAGTCGTACGAGCAGTGCCACGTAGCCGCCAACGACGACCGCCGCGATCACCGCGGTCCGGACGATCTGCAGGAGATGGCGGCCCTCGTCGGCTGACATGTCGGGGAGCAACCTCGACACGATGAGCCCGACCGACAGCGCAATCGCCATGGCGAAAACCGGCTTTAGCATCCGCCGTCCGTAGAGCCGGATCTTCAGAGCCCGCTGCACGTAGATCGACATCACCGGCACGAGCATGAGGACCGTAACGAGGCCGCACATCGCGGCACCGACCGTGCCGTATTCCGGCACGAAGCGAAGAGCGAGCAGCGTGTAAAACGAAGCCGCCGCGACCAGACAATAGACCGACTGCCGCGCCCGTCCTGACATGACCAGGAGCGCCATCAACGGGCCGGCCGCCTGACCGATGAGCAACGCTATGCAGAGGATCCGAAGGGTCGGCGCGGCAGGGACGAACTGCGATCCGAGCACCCCGAGCACGTCTGCCGGAAAAGCGATCATCAGGCCGTACGGAATGAGAGCAAACGTCACGATCCAGCGCGTGTAGACACGTGTTTCGGCCGACAGGACATCGTTCTGGCCCTGAGCGAGCAGGGCGGCAATTCGGGGCCGGAATGCGCCCATGAGCGAGCCCGAGAAGAAATACGCGACACCGGTCAACTTGAGGGCGACGTTGAAAATGCTCACGTCGACCGTGGTGCGATACACCGCAAAGACACCGATATTGAATGCGCGGAAGGATTTGGTCGCAAGATCGTTGAGCGTCAGCGGAACGACGAACGCGAGTGTCTCCTTGACGCGCATCACGGCCTTCACGCCGGCAATCATCGGCCAGACGTGCCGGGCAAAAACCGCAAGGGCGCACACGGAGCTGGCCACGAGCGCGATGGCATAAGCTGCGGGAATCGCGTAGTAGCCCGACACGCCGGCGCCGAAAAGCGCCAGCAGGGCGAGCAGCCTGGCCAACGGCTCGACGACGTTGTTCGCGACGACCATGTCGCGTATCCGGCCCATTCCGTAAAGCGCCTGAAGAAGCACGAAGTTGAACGAGAAGATCGGAGTGAGAAATCCGAACACTCGAATCGGCTCGATGATCTTCGTTTGCGTCGGCAGGAACACGGCCACGATCTCGCCGGTGCCGAGCAGGAGCGCGGATCCGCATACGAGTGCAAGGGACAGGCTCAGCATGAAACCGAACTTGATCGCCCCCTTGAGTCTTGCAGCGTCCTCGATGGCGATGGCCGCCGCCGCGTCGCGCACCAGACTGCGGCCGAGCCCGAAGCTCACGATCGCCCGCACGATCTGAAACACGCCGAGCGCGATCAGATAGGCGCCGTATATCTCGAGACCGTAGATCTTCGTCGCGACAATGAGGAACAGGAAACCCAGACCGCGGTCGAAGAGGTCTCCGGCCATCAACACGCCGGTATCACGTCCGACACGAACGGCCGACTTTGCCCGACGGGCGCCCGGAGCTTCCTCGCGCGCGCCCGGCTCGATGGCTGTTTCGTTCGGCCCGTTCGTCACGCCCGGAGCCTTAGAAACCGAGATCCACGCCGGAGTTCGATGGCGTCACTTGCTCGACTGCGCGACAGCCATCGTATCCGTGAGCATGACTTTCGCGATGTGATTGGGAAGGTGAAGCCTGCGGATGCGCTGGGAATGGTGGAAAAGGCAACGCATCGTGAACCATTCGTTGTCGACGGCAAGCTCATTGTTGATTGCCTGGAACGACTGGAAGAGCGAAAAGAGCATCGGCAGGGTCTCGCGGTGGACCTCGACCAGCGCCTCCATTTTCGCCGCATCGTCACCAACGATGTCTCGCAACACCGAGATGTTCAGCGAGATGTGCCGAGCCTCATCGGCGACGATCTCCTTGAAAACGGCCGAAAGCTTCGGGTCGACGGTGTCGCAATGCGTCAGGAGCGTCGAGAATGCGGCGCCCTCCAGCATGAAGCAGCCCGAGATCACGCCACCAATGATGTCGCGCTTTCGCATCCGATCGATGACGACATCGTTGAACCGGTGCATGGCTTCCACCGGCTCCACCGTCGGCAGTCCAAGACGGACGCGTTCTGCGGCGAACATCTTGTGGTGCCGCTTCTCGTCTTCCAACTGCTCTTCGATCTGGCGGAGGATGTCTTCGTTGGTGATGAACTCGAGCCCCATCGGTACCGCAGTGAAAGATATCTCTTCGCCGAGCAGGAACTGAGCAAGCATCGCGGCCAGCGCCTCGCGATATCCAGGCGAATCGAGCAATTCCGACTTGAACTCCATCGTCTCTCCAAATTCAGGGTTGTTGACTGGCGCTCGGTACGAATTGCGGATGCTATCATCGGCCGGATCGGGTCTGCAAAGTGGCGTTCCATTCGACGCGACCGCGCCCGACACTCACAGCAGGCCTGTTGCAGCTCATGGCCCCGGGCCCACAGTCGGCCCCTCGCTGCGCTCGGGGTTCTGGGTCTGGCGGGGGCCGTTCTCACGGCCCGTTCAATCGCGCACTGATTGGCCACGCACGCCGAGCGTCAAGCGGGGTCCGTTCTCACGGCCCGTTCAATCGCGCACTGATTGGCCCAGAACCCGGAGCGCAGCGACGGGCTGACTGTGGCATTGGTGGCGGTTGGGGAACCGCATCGACCGCGCCCGAGACTCACAGCAGGCCTGTTGCAGCTCACGGCCCCGGGCCCACAGTCGGCCCTTCGCTGCGCTCGGGGTTCTGGGTCTGGCGGGGTCTGTTCTCACGGCACGTTCAATGGCGCACCGCTGCGCTCGGGGCTGGCCCTGTCTGAGCCCGCTACATGTACCCGAGGTCCCGAAGGCTCTGCTCGATCGATTCCCGCTCCACTTCACCCTTCGACGACGGTGTGAATTTCACTGGGACTTTTTCGATACGAACGGGCCGGCGTGCGATGGCACCGTCGACAAACGCATCCGCCAGCACGCTGCCTTTCATTGCAGGTGGCACGGGAAGATTCAGCAGATGCAGGATCGTGGGAGCTATATCGAGGATGCGGGAGCCTTCGATGGTTGTTCCCTTCTGAAGTTCGGGGCCTGCCGCAACGAAGAGCCCCTTCATGACGTGGTAACCGTTGAATCGCGCCCCCTGCGAGGGACCAACCACGAAGTTGCGTCGGAGGCCGTACTCCGTGATGAATCCGGCCCGGCACATGACGACGAGGTCCGGCGCATCGGCGGCGGCCGGACCGTCAAACGCCTGGTCCTTGGTCAGCACGGCTTCGAAAACCGGGTCACCCGTGTCAGGGTCGATCAGACCCGCCAGACCTTCGCGGATCTCCTCACGGACGCGAAGATACTCCTCGCCGGGCTCGACTATGCCAAGCGGGTAACGGTCCTTGGTGCAGATCCAGATATAGCCGGGCGGCTCGGCGTGCGCCCTCGTGCTGGACCACCGGATCCCCTGCTCGAGCTTCTCGAGCAGGCGAGCGGCGATCTGCGTCATCTGATCCTCGTCTTCCTTGAACTTCCGCCGCTTGACGAACCGCCGACGGAACTTCCGCTGGACCTTGAGCAACAGGAGCTCGAGTCCCTGGCGAAACGTCGTCCGGAAATCCATGTAGCCGTTTTCGACGAGCCACTTGTTGAGATAGACGGCGCCGTGGACGCCGGTGTGTCCGTGATCCGACATCACGATGACGGTCGCGTCGTCCCCGGCCTCCTCGACAATTCGTCCAATGCCGGCGTCCGCCTCGCGGTAGTAGTCCCGGATGTAGTTCCTGCGCGCTTCGACCCCGCTTCGGCCGTCCATGTCCTTCCAGAAGAAGTGCATCAGCGAGTCCCCGGGCTGCCAGACCGTGAAAGATGTCCCACGCCTCGCGGCGCATGAGGAAGAGAGCCTCTTCGACGTGTGTCCGAAGCGTCGCAACGGCGTCTTCGAAGTAGGCGTCGCGTTCACCCTTGAGCTTCCGAGTATTCGGATACAGCTTGTACCCGGGAATGTTCGCGATGAGCTCGTCTTTCAGCGACTTCGGGTACGTGCAGTCCGATCGAATGTCGGTGAGGGGGATCCCCGAGATCAAGGCTCCGTCAATCTCGAACGGCGGATGCGCAGCCGGCAGATGGAGCACCAGCGAGCGCTTTCCCGCTGCACCGAGAAAGTCCCAGAGAGCCGGCACGCGCCGGTCCAGCGCGTTGAAGAAATCGAGGTTCGACCTTCCGAACCGCGGGCGAGCGAAGTTGAGCACGCCGTGGTCCGCCGGCGGCACGCCAGTCACCGCGGTGGTCCACGCCGGCGGCGTCAGCGGCGGGATCACGCTCTCGAGCCCACCCGAAACACCACGCTCGATCAGACGGGCGAGGTTTGGCAGGAGCCCTTCCGAGATCCACGGGTTCAACAACTCGAGCGACGCGCCATCCAGACCGACAATCACGACGCGTGGCGTGGAACGCCCGTCACTACCCATCGCTCCTCCAGATATCGGATCTCGTCGCCCGTCACCACGAAAACGCCGCCGGCGAAGTCGCACACTATACCTGACCGTGTCTCGCCGGCCGATGGACGGCCCCATGCGGCAGCGGGCGTTCCTTGCCGGCCCCCATGCCGCGTGGTAGTATGCCGGCTTTTCACCAGAGGACTGCATTTGCAGTAACGCACTGACAGGGAGGACTTTGCGGCATGGTTCCTGACAAGACCGAGATTGAGACGACCATCGCGTCCGCGATTCGGAAGGCACTGAATCGGGAGGTAGGCGAGATTACCCCGGACACCTCCCTCGTGACGGATCTCGCGGTGGATTCGCTCGATCTGGTCGAGATCGTCTACGACGTCGAAGAGGCGTACGACATCCAGCTGGAGCCGGACGAGCTCTTCCCGCAGCGGCTGCTCCGTGACCCGGACAACGTCAACGAAGGCACCATTACGGCCGGTGGCATCGCGAAGCTGCGTGAGCAGTTCACCTTCACGAGCCTCGCCGAAATCGCTCCGGGCACTCCGGTTGCCGACGTCGCCGGCAAGCTGCTTACCATGCGCGTGTTCGCCGACTACGTGGCGTACGTCATCGGCAAGAAGTCCGAGTAATCGATGGGCCGTGGAGCCGAATGCCATGACTGAGCGCCGTGTGGTCATCACCGGGATCGGCGTGGTTTCGCCTTTTGGAGTCGGGTTCGGCGCTTATCGGGATGGACTGCTGGCGGGGCGCCACGGCATCCGTCCGATCTCGCTCTTCGACGCTTCGAAGTCGCCGGTTCGTGTTGCCGCCGAAGTGACGGACTATCACGATGACCTGCTCCCCAGCGACCCTCGACACAACGTGGTCCTGAGTCGATCGATGCGGCTCGGTCTCGTTGCTGCCGCCGAAGCCGTTTCGTCGGCCGGCCTGGACGACCGGCCGGACATTCGAGCCGGCATGGCGTGTCTCATGGCCGTCGAGCGGTACGACATCAATCTCGAGGATTTCGGCGAGTCGTTCGCGCGCGCGATCAGTGCCGACGCGGACGCTCCTTCGGGGTTTTCGTTCAGTCGGCAGAAGTACCTCTCGCGCAGCCATCGAGCCGCGCATCCGCTCTGGCTGCTCAAGTTCATTCCAAACCTCGCCGTCGCCCACGTGGTTCGGACCTTTGGCATGCAATGCGAGGCAAATGCCTACACGTCCGAGTCGGCCGCGAGTCTTCAGCTCGTCGGCGACGCAGCCGAGTCGATTCGTGAAGGACTGTTCGATGCGGCGCTATGTGGCGCAAGCGACAGCCGAATCTCTCCAATCGGAATCGAACGGTATATCTCACTGAACCTGCTGGCCACGGGAACTCCGGACGATGTGTCCATCTCGATGCCGTTCGACCGCAATCGGCGTGGTTATGTCCTCGGAGAGGGAGCCGTCTTCCTCGTGGTCGAGGCGCTCGACCACGCCGAGCGTCGTGGCGCGCGCCCGCTAGCCGAAATTGCTGGCTGGGGACAGGCTTCTGATGCCTTCCACCCGTATCGCGCGCATCCTGAAGGTCGCGGCCTCAGGCTGGCCATGGCGAAGGCGCTCGACAAGGCCGCGGTGGCGCCGGCCGATGTCGATTGCGTCGCAGCCGCTGCCGCATCGCTTGACGACCTGGACTCGGCAGAGTCGGTTGCCTTGCGTCACGCGTTCTCGGCTTCGAACCCATCCGTGACGGCGCCAGCTGGCGCCATTGGCCGCACGCACACGGCCGCTGGAGCGTTTGGAGCTGCGGCCGCCCTCGTTGCAATTGCATCGCAGTCGATTCCACCCACGGCCAACACGACGGAGCCCGATGCCGATTCCCCACCCGGACTGGTCACGGGAATCGAGGCGCGTCCGGCGCGTGTTCGTACGGCACTCGCCAATGCCGTTTCTTTCGGAGGCCAGTGCGCCTCGGTCGTGCTCAAGGAGGTCGAATCGTGAGACGGCGAGTCGTCGTTACCGGGCTCGGTGCGGTCTCACCGATCGGGCTTTCGGTCGAAGAGTCATGGGAATCGGCCTTGGCCGGCCGTTCCGGGATCGGCACGATCGACATATACGATCCGTCGCCGCTTCGAACCCATATCGCCGGTCTTGTTCCGCCGTTCGACGTTCACGACTTCGTTGATCCACAGCACCCGTTTCACTCCGACAACCGGCGACTTCGATTCGGACTCGCGGCGACGCAAATGGCGCTGCGGGATGCCGGGATTGAAATGGACCGCCTCGATCCCGAGCGTGTGGGCATCGCGCTCGGCAGCAACGAGCTCCAGTTCGACGAACACGTGATCGGCGGAACACTCGCGAACGTCTTCAACGGAGAACGGTTCGACGAAGCCGCATGGGTGGGCGAGTTGCTCGCGCACGAGTCGCCGCCGATGCGTCAACTGCTCCAGGAGTCGCACGAGACGGTCAGCTACCTGTCATCCCAGTTCGGAACACAGGGGCCAACAGCGAGTTATCTGACCGCCTGTGCGGCAGGAGCGCAGGCCATCGGCGAGGGATATCGCATGATCCGCCGCGGTGCCGCCGACGTCTGCCTTTCGGGCGGCACCGACAGCATGCTCACGGCATTCGACGTAATCGGATTCACGAACCTCGGCGCTCTGTCGCGCCGGAATGACGAGCCCAAACGGGCGAGCCGGCCGTTCGACGTCTATCGGGACGGATTTGTGCTCGGCGAGGGCGCCGCGCTTCTCGTCATCGAATCTCTCGAGCACGCGCGGGCTCGGGGCGCTCGAATCTACGCCGAGATCGTCGGATACGGCACGGGCATCGAGAACCACCATCTTACGGCGATGAGTCCGGACGCCATCGGCCCGGTGACGGCGATCCGCCGTGCATTGTCGGATGCCGGACTTGCCCCGGAGCGGATCGGGTACATCAACGCCCACGGAACGTCCACGGTCGAGAACGACGCCGCCGAAACGCGCGCCATCAAGACCGTGCTCGGTGAACACGCGAAAAACATCCCGATCAGCTCGACCAAATCGATGACGGGCCACCTCGTCGCAGCGGCCGGCGCCATCGAAGCCGCATTTTCCGTGCTCACGCTTCGCGATCAGGTGGCGCCGCCGACGATAAACTATGAGACGCCGGATCCCGAGTGCGATCTCGATTACGTGCCGAACGTCGCACGGCCGATCGACGTCGAGTTCGTGGCTTCGAACAGCTTCGGATTCGGCGGACAGAACGTCACGCTTATCTTCGGCTGCGAGCCCGGCGAATGAGACAGGCCATCGCTGCAAGGCTGATCGAGACGCTCGCCGGCACGCTGTCGCCGCAAAGAACCTACTCGGCGGCGGCGGCACTCTCCATACTCTTTCTGCGCGGCAAGACGAACCGGCTGCAGGCGGACATGCGGCGGCTGTTTCCCGACAAGCCCGATGCCTGGGTGAACGACGCCGTGCGTCGCCAGCGCCATCATCGTGCGTGGGTTGCTGTCGACAAGCACCGGCTGACCCGGATGACGGGCGCTCAGATCGTCGAGATGCACGAACGCGAGAGCGTCGAGCGCGTGTCACGGCTCGCTGACGAAGCGTTCGCCGGCGGAAAGGGCGTGATCGTCTACACGCTACACTACGGCCGCCCATCGTGGTCGCCCGTGCTCTTCGCGGAGCTCGGATATCCGTACGTCGGACTCTTGCGCGGAGAAAGCAATACGGGGCTGCAGCAGAAGCACTCGGACGCGTCGCGGGCGACCGGCGCGCAGCTCGTCGAGGCGGGCGACCTCACGAGCGGTGTCCAGGCGTTGCGCGGTCTCAAGGAAAACAAGGCGCTTTTCGTCGTCATCGACGGTCGGCTCACACAGCGTCCGACGATGGTCGAGTTCCTCGGCGTGAAGGTTCCGTTTTCGCTCGGTTTTGCGCAGCTTGCCCAGCGGACGGGTGCGCGACTTCTCGCGGGCGTGACGCGTACAGGCGACGATCCGACGAAGTTGCGAATCGACTCGCAACTCGTGGAGCTGCCCGACACGTCTTTGCCACCCGAGGAGCTCGGACGCCTCCTCGTGGCGCCGCTCGAGCAGATGGTCGAACGCGATATCGGCCAGTGGTACGGTATCAACCGCCTATTCCGACAGGCTGGCCGCCTCGAGCGTCAGCGCGAAAACGGAGAGTCCTGATCGTCGCCTCCGCCTGTAATCTGGAGATCACCGGTCCGTCTGCCACGGACCACAGGAATTGAACGATGCCTGACCCGATCGCGCTTTCTCACGATCAGACCGCATTCTTCCAGGCGAACGGTTACGTTGGTCCGTTCGACCTCGATGCCCCGGAGCTCGTTGCGGCCGCCCGAAAACTCATCGACGAGGAGTGCGTCGAGAAGACGTCGCCCGTTTATGGAGTAGTTTCGCGGCGCGACTGGCACCTCGTCGCCCGCCCTATCTACGATCTCTGCAGCCAACCGGCGATCGTCGAGCGACTTGCGAGCCTTCTGGGACCGGACATCCTGCTCTGGCGCACCCAGATGTTCTACAAGAAGCCAGGCGACGGCGAAACGCTGTGGCACCAGGACTACAACTTCCCTGGCCCGTTTCGCGTGCCGTCCATCGATCCTCCCGTCACCATCACGGCGTGGATCGCCCTCGACGATGCAACGATCGAAAACGGCTGCGTCGAGCTCATTGCGGGCTCGCACCTCGAAGGGCGGCTCGAGACGGTCAAGGATGCCGGCACCGAGGGAATCTTCGGGCGCAACTACAGGCTCGCCCGCCCGATCGGGGGCGACGACGTCATGGCGAAGATGACGATCAAGGCGGGGCAGTTCTTTCTCTTCTCGAATCTCACAGTGCACGGATCGGGACCGAACAACTCTGAGTTGACGCGCCTCGGCATCGGAGCCCGTTTCACGTCGACGGACGTCCGGGTCTACCCCGGCGTCTCGATAGACGGCCAGGGAATGTCGCTCGACAACTACGGCTGTGTCCTCGTTCGTGGCGAGAACCGATTCGAGCACAATCGAATGCGCGTGCCGCCTGAGCTCAGCTCGCGAATCGGCGAGATGCCGGCGGGAATGAAGCAGACATCGGGACGCGAGACGGGCTTCAAGACCGGATATCGGCTCGGGTATGGCAAGGGTGAGCGTCACGCCGAAAAAGGCATCCGCATTGCGATCGAGGATCGCGAGGAGTTCAGTCGGGGCCTGGTTGGATACTCGAAGGGGTCTGGCGACCAACTGGAGTATGCGGCGGGTTTCAAGGATGGCCTCAGCGCCGGGTACGAGGACGCGCTGGCGCGCCGGCCGTTCGATACGCAATACGGGACGCCGGGCGACATGGGTGGAATCCGCGGCGGCAGACGCCGCGGACCAATCTTTCGGGTCTTGCGGGCGCTCAAGAGACTCACGAAGAAGTTCTGAGTCGCGACGGTGTGGTCAGCCCCGTGGAGTGGGGCTCATTCGTTCTCGAGAATCGCCAGCGCCTCGGTCGCGGTTGCGATGGACCGTGTCGTATCGAGCCAGTGAGCGAGCGTCGCCCTCATTGTCGCCGACCGATCCGGCTCGATATCCGCCAGGTTTCGCAGCTCGAGTGGGTCGCGTTCCAGATTGTATAGCTCCGTCGTATTGCCAACGGTGTCGTAGATCAGCTTCCAGCCGTTCTGCTTCACAGCGAAGGCACGGAAAGGTCCGTCGACGATGTTGAGCGGCGTCTCGGCAAAAATCGGACGATCTGCGGGCACCGACGTAAACAGGCTCTGGCCGGCGGCACCCGGAATCGATCCAAGCCCGAGAAAATCGAAAACCGTCGGTGCAATGTCGACGACGCTCGACGGCGACGACGTGCGGCCGGGTGCGAGACCGGGTGCCCAGACAATGAACGGAACATCGATCTGTTCCGCGTAAGGCCGGTTCCCGTGAAAATCCATGCCGTGCTCGAGGAACGCTTCGCCGTGATCCGCGGTGAGGATGACGATCGAGTCCGTCATGGAGCCCGACGCAGACAACCAGTCGAGCAGCCGCCCGACCTCACGATCCGCGAAGGCAACTTCGGAGTCGTACATGTCCGAAGCGGAGTTTCCAAAGTCGAAAGGCGCCATCTTCCGTCGAGGCGTGTGCGGATCGAAGTAGTGCACCCACGTGGCGCTCGGCGTACCGGCGGGGAGCACGGACAGGTATTCGATAGCCGCGTCGGTCACCTTGTCGGCATCCCAGAATGCCTCGCCGGTGTCGTGCGGAAAGTCGTGAATTCCATCAAGAATCACGCGGCGATACGGCGTCGAACTGTGCTTGGCTCGCAGCCACATATCCTCGACGACGGCATTGACCTGGCCTGTCCTGAAACCGGCTTTCTCGAGTGTCGGGAAGAGCCGGAAGCGCCTCGGCTCGAAAACGTGGGCCCGAAATGCCGAGGTTTGCATGGCCGCAAAGCAGACAGCCGTATTGGTCCCCGAGCTGGCTGACCCTTCGAAGACGAGTCCCGTGCGTGCGTGTTCGTCGATGCGAGGTGTCGTCGATCGCCCGTAGCCGTAGAGGCTCATGCGGTCGGCGCGGAGGGTGTCAATTGCGATGAGGATAAATCGCTTGCCCCGCGCCTGTCCGGTCGTCGAGGCGGCTTCCGGCGAAGCTGGCGCTGCGGCGAGGTCACCGCCGATGCAGTTCTCGTCGATACCATTGCCGGGGATTTCGGTTGCCATGGGATGGACGTTCGGGTCGCCGTCGTCGAGGTCGCCGCCGGCGAGAAACGACGAAGAGCCGTCGCGGTCGCGGTCCGCCAGGAAAACGGCAATCTGATAGACCCGCCGCGCGACGACGGACCGGCGCCAGAGCAGTGCCTTCAGGTTCTCGTTCGAGCCGATGTGAAGAACCACGAAAGCGCTCGAGAGCACGGTGAAGATCAGGATTGCAAGCGACAGGCGGCCAGCACTCCGGCGACGGTCCGGATTCCGGAATCCTTTCAACACGACGGCAGCGAGGAACGCGGCGAGGATGTACTGCAGCGCCGAGGCCGGAATGTGGACGAACGTATCGTACCGTGCGTATTCGAAACGCGAATCTACGACGTAGAGGGCGACCAGGCCGATGGCGGCGACGGCGGCGACCACCAGCCGAGGGGCCGAGCCGAACCGCGAGGGTCCGGGGACGACCATTCGCGACGCCAGAATGACGCCGAGGGTCACTGCGAAGATCGCCACGACCAGCAGCGGCAAAATCCAGCCCGCCGCAGCCTGTGCCAGTTGCGAGAGAATCGGGGCGTTGGCGTCCATGAAATACAGCGACAGCGTCAGCCCGACGCGTCGAAGTGACCGCACGCCAGGAGTCCGCCGACGAGCCCGGCTGAAACGAACGTGCCGAAAATCCCGGACAGTCTCGCCAGGCGAGAACTCGAAGACTCGAGCGATGCGGTTGAATCGGGCGACGATTCCCCGCGCTTGTCGGACGACGCGTCTGCTGCCTGCATGAAACCTGTGCTTCTCCGGAAACCGCGGACGATGCTCGAGACGGAGGGTTGTACCACAGTCGCGTCGCTATCGTCGTGGCGGAGATACGCGATGTCTTGACACCAAACGCGCGCCGAGGCAATGTATCGCTTCGATTTGCGGATGTGGCGGAATGGCAGACGCGCTAGGCTCAGGACCTAGTGCCCTTCGGGGCGTGGAGGTTCAAATCCTCTCATCCGCATCAAGACCGGCCAGAGGGCCGGTCTTTTTCGTTTCAACTAACCCGAAACTTACGGAGCCGATTATGGTTTCGTCAGATTCCCTTCCGCGAGTCACGTACTGCGAGCGGTAGCGGGCGGCCTGCGGACGGTCGAACGGTTCCGATCACCTCAGCCCTTCCGCAACGACGAGTCTGCGGTTTCAGGCACCGTCCGTGGGACGCTCGCTACTGCTCGCGGCTCGAGGAACGGGGACCCGGCGGAGCGTCCTGCCTGGTCGTGCACGATGCAGGTGGTCCCCGGTTTTTGAGCCGCGAGCGGTAGCGAGCGTCCCACGGACGGTCGATCGGTTCCGATCACTTCTGTGCGCCCAACGACGAGTCTGCGGTTTCAGGCACCGTCCGTGGGACGCTCGCTACTGCTCGCGGCTCGAGGAACGGGGACCCGGCGGAGCGTCCTGCCTGGTCGTGCACGACGCAGGTGGTCCCCGGTTTTTGAGCCGCGAGCGGTAGCGAGCGTCCCACGGACGGTCGATCGGTTCCGATCACTTCTGTGCGCCCAACGACGAGTCTGCGGTTTCAGGCACCGTCCGCAGGCCGCTCGCTACAGCTCGCGGTTCTGTAAATGCGACCGACCTGCAACAAGGGAAGTTGCCGTCTTCTGTAACGAACCAATGAACGGGTCGGTTAGACGAAACTCAAACGGGTACTAAAGTTTTCCATTCCGATTGCCGATTTGTCTAATTTAGAACAGAGTTGACGACGAAATCTGTGTCGATCCCGGTCGTGGACTGACCCGGGTTGCTCACCGTTCGCTTCGGAACTTCGCACGCACTCTGTTGGATCGAGCGCGAAGGAGGGGGGCCCCATGAAGCGCGTCGCATTGTCCGGTTCAGGCATCTCGCATCGAGTGTGCGCGAGCGTTGCCGTCGTTTCACTGTCGATTCTCGCCGGATCGGCGCGGCCGGTTGAGAGCGCAACGCCGTCGCCCGCAGGCGCCAGCAGCATCGCCATCACGGTCTCGGCGCTGGACGCCTCCGGCAGGCCGGTGCCCGACCTGACCGTTTCCGAGATCAAGGCTCGCATCGAATCCGGTGGGGCCACCGTCACGAGGGTCTCGCACCTCGGCGCGCCGAAACAGATCATCGTCCTGGTCGATTCCAGTGCGACCTGGGCACGGGGACCGCAGAAGCTGATCTGGAACACACAGTGCGTTTCGACGCTCGCCGACCACCTCGCGGGCGACAGCAATTTCGTAGTGCTCGGGTTCAGCGACCAGATCGTGCAGCTGTACAACGGTCCGGCCCGGCCCCCGATGATCGAGGCGGCGCTCAAGAACATCACGAGATCCGGCGAGTCGGCGCTTCTCGAGATCCTCAAGTTCATGGGTGAGTCGATCGTTCAACAGGGCATAGGCGATCGTACGGTGCTCGTCGTCGTGTCGGACGGCGTGGACACCGCCAGCAAGGCCACGACGAAAGACGTCATACGGACACTTGGTCTCGCGGGTGTTCCGCTCTACAGCCTGATCGTCATGGATCCAACGTGGAACGCGCAGAACCAGTCGAAGCTGAATGCCAAGTCGAAACTCCTCGACATCTCGAAGGCGACCGGCGGGGTTTCGCAGGCAATGGGCCCCGGCGAGGTCCGGAGCGCCACGAGCCGGATTGCGGCCATGCTTGCGGGTCGTTATCGCATCGAGATCGATCCGGGCGTCGCACTCAAGAGTCACTCCGAATCGAGGCTTGAAATCGACGCGAGCAGAGAAGGCATCGCGATGTTCCATGCCGATCGGTTGTATCGGCCGTGACATGATCTCGCTTCGCCGCCGGGACTATTCGATCGGAATTCGATCCAGTAGTTCCCGGTTCGAGGCTGAATCTCGAACGGCCTTCAACAAAGCCTCTGTAGCCTCGGTGGACTTGAGCGTCGAAAGAGCGCGCCGGAGCGCTCGAATCCTGGGCATTTCCCACGCGTCGAATAGCTTCTCTTCCTTGCGAGTTCCGGACTGGGCCACGTCGATGGCTGGAAACACCCGACGCTCGGCGATCCTCCGATCAAGTACGAGCTCCATGTTCCCGGTTCCCTTGAACTCCTGGAAGATGACCTCGTCCATCTGACTTCCGCTCCCGACGATCGCCGTGGCGAGAATCGTGAGGCTGCCGCCATCCTCCGCGTTGCGCGCCGCTCCGAAGAACTTTCGCGGAAACTCGAGGGCCCGCGTATCGATGCCACCCGACATCGTTCGACCCCGGCCGGCCTGACCTCGATTCGACGCCCTGCCGAATCTCGTGATCGAATCGAGGAGCAGGACGACGTGGCGTCCGGCCTCGATGAGCCGTTTCGCACGCTCGAGCATCAGCCTGGCCAACCGCAACTGAACCTCGGTGTCCTCATCCGATGTCGAGGCGACGACCTCGCCGCGAATCGTGCGCTTGAGATGCGTCACTTCCTCGGGCCGCTCGTCGATGAGCACAACCAGCAGGTCCACGTCGGGATGGTTCTCTGAGAACCCGGTTGCCAACTGCTCGATTAACGTCGTCTTGCCCGACTTGGGCGGCGCCACGATGAGACCGCGCTGCCCGTGTCCGATCGGCGCCACGAGCTCGACGACGCGCATGGCGAGGTCGTCCGGGCCGCGCGCAAGCCGGAACGGATCTTCCGGGTCGATGCTCACCAGCTCGGCAAACGGCACGTCGGGCTTCCAGACGGACGCCTCGACGCCGTTGATACGCCGAATGCTCACGAGTTGGGGACCGCGTCCTGTGCGCCGATCCGCGGCCGCCGGTTCATCGGCACCCCCTTCGATCAACAGACCTTCGTCGAGCCCGGCGTCCTCGATTAGCCGCGCCGTGACAAACGGGTCACCGGTCCTGGCGCGGAAATTGACCTTCGGATCGCGGAGGAATCCGAAGCCGCGTTCTCCGATCTCCAGGAGGCCGGCGACGGAGAGCTGCTGCGTTTCTGTGGTCACGGCATGGTCCGCGAGGTTCGCTCGTGTCGGGAGGTTGGAGAGACTCGCGACGCCGAACGCCGCGACGCAAGATTGGACGTCATCGCCCTGAGATTCCGAGGACCTTCATACGTCGATACAGGTGGCTTCGGTCGATGCCCATCTCGCGTGCCGTTCGCGTGACGTTGCCGTCAAACTCTTCGAGCTTTCGAACTATGTACTCGCGCTCGAAGGCTTCCTTGCCGTCGCGAAGATTCGAGAAGGCGAGGAGCGACGGTGAACCCGACGTATCAGGCTCCGCGTTGAGCGGCGGGAGGTCGTCGCGACCGACATCGGCACGGCGGTGCATGATGATGACGCGCTCGACCGTGTTCCGAAGTTCGCGGACATTGCCGGGCCAGCGATACTCGACGAGGCGTTCCGTGGCCTCGTCCGAGAACTGCTTCGGCGGACGGGCATACTCCTCCGAGAATCGATGGTTGAAGTGCGCTACGAGCAGCGGTATGTCCTCGACACGCTCACGTAGCGGCGGCAATTCGAACGGAATGACGTTGAGCCGATAGAAGAGATCTTCCCGGAATCGCCCCGCCTCGATTTCGTCCACGAGCCGCTTGTTGGTCGCGGCGACGACGCGCACATCCACCGAGATCGCCTGCTGTCCGCCAACGGGTTCAAAACGCTGCTCTTCGAGCGCGCGCAGCACCTTCGATTGCATTCGCGGACTCATGTCGCCGATCTCGTCGAGAAAGAGCGTTCCGCCATCGGCCTGCCCGAACTTCCCGGACTTTGGCGCCGAGGCTCCAGTGAACGCTCCCCGGACGTGACCGAAAAGCTCGGACTCGATGAGCTCCTCCGGGATGGCGGCACAGTTCACCTCGATGAACGGTCCCGTGGCCCGGCGAGAGCTGCGATGGATGAGTCGCGCGACGAGCTCCTTTCCGGTTCCCGATTCACCGTAGACGAGCACGCGGCCGTTCGTCGGCGCGGCGAATGCGATCTGCTTGCGAAGGGCCCGGACAGGAGCGCTGATACCAACCATCTCGTCGCCGCCGGCAATCTCCTCTCGCATTCGCTCGTTCGCGAGCTCGAGCTCTCCGTGCCGGATGGCATTGCGAACGGCGATGATCGTCCGCTCGGCCGCGAGCGGCTTCTCGATGAAGTCGAGCGCGCCGAGCTTTGTCGCACGCACCGCCGTCTCGATCGTTCCGTGGCCCGAGATCATTAGAACCGGAGTCTGCGGCCACGTCTCCTTGAGTCGGCCCAGGACTTCGAGTCCGTCGATCCCGTCCCCGAGACACACGTCGAGGAGCACGCACGAAAACGGCCTCTGCTCGAAAACGGACAGGCACGCTTCTCCGGTGGCCACCGCCTCGACGCCGAAGCCCTCGTCTTCGAGTAGTCCGGTCAGCGACTCCCGGATGCCCCTCTCGTCGTCGACAATCAGTACCGAAGTGGACATGCGCCGTGACTATACCCCGTTCAGCGTTGCATGACGGCCTTGACGGTCGACGTGCCCGACAATTCCAGGGCAACCGGAAACTCGACCACGAATCGAGAGCCGGCCGGATCGTTCGCCTCGGCCCAGATACGTCCGCGGTGGTCCGACACGATGTGGCTCACGATGGCGAGTCCGAGTCCTGTCCCGCGTCGACGTGTCGAGAAGTACGGCAGGAAGAGATTGTCCCGATCCGCCGCGTCGATACCGTGGCCCGAGTCTTCGACAACCAGCCGCACCACTTCCCTTCGGCTGTCCATCTGCGTACGAATGGCAATCGAGCGCACGGGCCGACCGTCGAGTGCCTCGATGGCGTTGTCGACGAGGTTCACGATGACGCGTCGCACCTGCTCGACATCGAGATGCAGTGAGGGCAGGTCGGTGGCCAGGTCCGTGGTCAACGCGACGTCCTCGAGGCGCCCTTCGTAGAGCGCAAGCGCCGTGGAGACGATCTCGTTGAGGTCGGCGGCGCGAAACCGCGGACTGGGCATCCGGGCGTACCGCGAGAATTCCTCGACCATGTGCTGTAGAGCGCCGACCTCTCGAACGATCGTGTCGGTGCCGTCCTCGACGATGCGGCGCATTCGGTCTGATCCGACGTCCTCCTCGCGGCGATACCCCCGCTGGATCCGCTCCGCCGAGAGCTGGATCGGCGTGAGCGGGTTCTTGATTTCGTGTGCCATTCGGCGTGCGACCTCGCTCCACGCCGCCGCGCGTTCGGCCCGGATGAGCTCCGAGAGATCCTCGACCGTGATGACGGCGCCGGCGTACCCGCCGTCCGCGCCCGTCAATGACGACACGCTGACAGCCGCTGGAATCTCAGTGCCGTCGGCGAGCGGGATCATCGCTTCTCCCGTGGCAGTGCCCGAACGTCGAGCACGACGGATGAGAGCTTCGACGTCGCCGCGCGCAGAGCCGATGGCGCGACCGAGTTGTTCGAGGCGATACGGACCTGGTCCGAGCCCGAGCATACGGATCGCCGCAGCGTTGATCATCGTGACCGCGCCCGAGGCGTCGAGCGAAACGACGCCAGTCGACAGTCCCGCCAGGACGGTCTCTATGTAAGCGCGCCGCTCATCGAGCGAAGCGTTTGAAGACTCGAGCTCGAGCGCCGCCTCGATGAGCCGCTGTCGGCTTTCGCCGAGCTGCGTCGACATTGAGTTGAATGAATTTACGAGCGTCGCGAGCTCGCCCTCGGCGACTATGTCGATTCGGTGGCTCAGATTCCCGCTTGCTACCTCGTGCGTGGCCTCGACGAGGGCCTGGATTGGTTCGGTGACGCTGCGCGACACGTACAGGGCGATCCAGACGGTCGCGAAGAGCACGAGCCCGGTCACGAGTGTCAGAGCCCAGATGTAGCGCCTCCGAATTCGATCCTGCTCGGCGACCAGGCGTTCAGATACGGCGAGCTGTTCGTCGATGGCCGAAAACTGCGCCGCCAGCTCGGGGGGGAACCTCCGGACGACAACGAGGCCCCGCGGTGACGAGCTCTTCGCCCCGACCGGCACGCCGACCACCATGAAGATCACGTTCTGGTCGGTGGTCGTTCGTGCCTGTCCCTGGTAGATCTGGCCCGCATCCACGGCGACCCTCGCCGCGTGCATCGATTCGGCGAAGATCTTCTCTAGCTCGCCGTCCTGGCCGTCGACGCGCACGACGACGTTCCCGCCTTCGCGCAACTCCGCAGTCGAAAGTCTCAGGCTCCGGACTTCGCGCCGAAGATGGTCAGTCACCACCGACAGCTCATAGGTCTGGCCACCGCCGAGCGATCCGGTGCGCGCGATTCGCCGGGCGGTTGCCTTGAGGTCACGCATGTCGTGATCGACATATCCCGTTAGTACAGCCCGGGCACTGTCGACGACCTTGCTGGTGGGCTGCAGGAACACGCGCAACGTGGTGTCGATGAGCCAGAACGAGAAGACGAACAGCATCGCCGTCGGCAGAAGGGTCAGCGCAATCGACCCCGCCACCATTCGCGTCTTGAACTGCGAGCCCAGGCGCCCCTCGCGACGCTCCCGGTAGAGTTTGAGCAGATGCCGCACGAGCACGAATGCGATCGTGAGCAGGGCGACGAAGTTGATCGTCGAGAGCGTGATGAGCAGCACCGAGTCCTGCGGCGAATCGAGCCCGAGCAGCGACCGGACCGAGAACTCGCCGCGGACGAACCACGCAGCCGCGAGCACCACGAGCGCGAGCGACACACCGAGAATTTGTCGAAGTCGCCGACGACGTCGGGAAGTCGAGGAGTCGAGATTCACGAATGGCCGCCTCCGCGGCGATTGTACCATTCCGGCTCCGCGAGTCGTTCAGGGGCTCCATTGGCAGCGGTCGAAGTGCGGCTGTATACTCTGGGGCTTTCAAGCAGGAGAATTCGAGGACAGTCCGACCGTACAACTATGAGTGAAGAGCAAGAGCCTGTCGTTCGGGTGCGTGATCGACGAAAGTTCAATGCGGACGGTTCATTGAGGGTTCCCGACCAGGATGAGACGGTCGAGCCGGACCGCGAGACCGAATCCGCTCCACCGCCGGCAGTGCCGGAGCCCAGTCCGGAGCCCACGCCGGTTGCCGCCGCTCCGTCGCGCGCTCCAGAGCCCGCGCCAGATCCCTCCTCAGACGTCGACCCTGAAGCCGAGATGCCTCCGTCGCGTCCGGGCCGGCCTGGGGACGCGAGCATGTTCAGTGATCTCGTGGTGCAGCTGGCGACGCAGGCCGCGATGTATCTGGGGTTGGTCACCGACCCCCTTGGTCCGCAATTCCCGACGGATCTCCGCGCCGCGCGGCAGATGATCGACATCATTTCGATGTTGAAAGAAAAGACTGCCGGCAATCTCACCCCCGACGAAGGAGTCCTCCTCGAGCGCGTATTGACCGATCTGCGCATGCAGTACGTCTCGATGGCCTCGCCGCCTCGTCAATGAACAGTGGCGGGCCGGTCACGCTGACGTTCCTCGGAACGGGCACATCGACTGGCGTGCCGGCCGTCGGATGCGACTGCGAAGTCTGCCGTTCGCAGGACCCAAGGGACAAGCGACTGCGGGCCTCGATCCTGCTCCAGTACGCGGGTCGCAGTGTCGTGATCGACACGGGAACGGACTTCCGACAGCAGGCGCTTCGTGCGCGCTTGATGGATCTGGACGCGGTACTCTTCACACACGCCCACGCCGATCATATCTTCGGACTCGACGACATCCGTCCGTACAACTTCAAGACTCGACGGCCAATGCCGGTCTACGCCGATGCCCTCACGTGGGACGGCCTGCGTCGCGTCTACGACTACGCCTTCAACCCGACCTCGTATGGCGGTGTGCCGAGCATCGAGCCTCACGTCATCACGGGTCCGTTCGACGTCTTCGGTCAGACCTTCGAACCGCTGGAAGTGATTCACGGGCGATTGCCGGTTGTGGCGTTTCGATTCGGACGCGGTGCGTACGTCACGGACTGCAACGAGATTCCGGACTCGACAGTGGAGGGCCTCCGGAACCTCGATGTGCTCGTGCTCGACGGCCTTCGTTTCACCGATCACAACACGCACCTGACGATTCCGAAGGCGCTGCGCTACATCGAACGAATTCGGCCCGAGCGAGCATTTCTGACACATATGAATCACGAAGTTCGGCACGCCGTCGTCAACGCTGAACTGCCGGACGGCGTCGAGCTCGCCTACGACGGGCTCGTCGTGGAGGTTGCCGAATGATTGTTTCGCGCTCAGCGACCGATCCGGCGATTGTCCGTCCGTCGACCGTGACCATCGGCGTCTTCGATGGGCTGCATCTCGGCCACCAGGCCATCATGCGAACGGTCGTGGAGCGATCACGGCAGAACGGAACCGTCCCCACAGTCGTGACGTTCGATCCTCACCCTCGCTCGGTACTCTATCCCGAATCGGCGCCGCCGCTTCTGCAGACGTTCGATCAGCGCATCGAGGGCATGTCGTTCCTTGGAATTGGCCAGGTGCTCGCCATTCCGTTCGATCGCGAGATCGCATCGCTTTCGGCCGAAGACTTCGTCATGAGGTACCTCGTGGAAGCCCTCGAGGCAAGGGCGATCTACCTCGGACGTGGATTCGGATTCGGACGCGGTCGCAGCGGCAATATTTCCCTGCTCCGCGAGATGAGCGTCCGATGCGGATTCGAAGCGGACGAAGTTGGTGAGGTGGAGTTGCGCGGGAAGAGAATCAGTTCGACGGCCACACGCCGGGCGCTGCAGCATGGTCGGGTGAATCTTGCGCGGCGCATGCTTGGACGACCTTACGGGCTCGAAGGAGTTGTAGCTGAAGGACGACGCATGGGCGGTTCTGTGCTTCGTTTCCCGACCGCGAACATCGAGCCGCAGAGCCGCGTCCTGCCGGCTCGAGGCGTCTACGTGACCGCCAGCCTCGTGGACGGCGTCTGGTACCGCAGCGTGACGAACATTGGCGTCAGGCCAACGGTGACGGATGAGGAGCGCGTCATCGTCGAATCACACCTGCTCGACTTTGACCGACCGCTCTATGGCGAGCTGATTCGCGTCCGGTTTCTTCACCGGCTGCGCGGCGAGCGCAAGTTCCCGTCGATCGATGAATTGCGCGACCAGATCTCGCACGACGCCGGCCGGGCGCGACGGTACTTTCATCACCCGCTCGTACGGCGGCACCTCGTGGTGACATAGCGCCCTGAGAGAAGATCGGGGGCGCGTCGTCGACGTCTGTCCGCTAGCTGGCTCGCTACCGCTCGCGGTTCTGACACATCCGTCGTCTGTGCTCCGCAAGGTGCCGAGCATCAGAACCGCGAGCGGTAGCGAGCTGGCCGGCGGACTGTTGCACGCAGCGCTGAACGCCCTTTAAACAAGACCGAGCCTCGTCACTTTTCCCGAAACGAGCGCCCGATCTGATCCGTCTCGTTGCGCAACTGAGCAAGACTAGTTCGCTCGCCTGTGAACTGCAGGATCCAGACCGACGAGTCCCGGCCTGCGAGGTAGTAGTTCCGGCCCATCATCGCAGCTCCGCCGCGAGAAAAGTCGAACTGAACGAGATAGCCGACGTGCGAGCCCCCCGTGAACCGCTCCGTCTTTCCAGCGACGTAGCTCGGGAGGAACCGCTGGCTGCCGTCCGTATCCCTCGTCACGACGGCCTCGAGCGATTCACCCGGCTCGAGCCGCACACGTTTGATCTTCAGCAGACCGTTCTTCCGATCGCCGAAGACGTACTCGACCCGGTCGATCTTCGCACCGTCCGTAAACGCTGCCTGCTCCCATCCCGTCGGAAGGCTCAGCGAATACTCCGAGGCGTCCTGTGCGACCGCAATCATGGCGCACGCCGCCGCCACGACCATCACACCCCATACTCGTCGAAGCGACTTCGCCATGGTTCACCCCTTCCGCATCAGACCTGCAAGCCCGACTTTGATGCCGGCGGATTCGAAAACGTCCGCCTGCGCCGCAACCAGTCTTTCGATGCCGGCTCCAGCGAGCTGCATCATCGCAGCCATCTGGTCCTGTGAAAACGGACCTGATTCCGCGGTTCCCTGTACTTCGATGAAAAGTCCCGCCCCTGTCTTCACAATATTCATGTCGACGTCTGCTCTCGAATCCTCCGCATACTCGAGGTCGAGCAACGGCGTCCCTCCGACGATCCCGACGCTGACGGCCGCAACGTGGTCGGACAGCGGGAGAACGGTGAGTTTTCCATCGTCTTGCAAACGCTTCAGTGCGAACGCAAGTGCCACAAATCCTCCCGTTACCGCGGCCGTGCGAGTTCCTCCATCGGCCTGGATCACGTCGCAGTCGACCGTCACGGTTCTTTCGCCGAGTTTGTTCATGGCGGCGACGGCCCGAAGACTACGGCCGATCAGCCGCTGAATCTCCTGCGTCCTGCCCGACGGACCGCCTTTCGACGATTCGCGCGTCGTTCGCTGGTCGGTCGCACGGGGCAGCATGGCGTACTCCGCCGTCACCCATCCTCGGTTTGTATTGCGAAGGAAAAGCGGCACGCGATCCTCGACCGATGCCGTACAGATCACCTTTGTCTCTCCCATCTCAATCAGGCACGAGCCTTCCGCGTATTTCGTGTAGTGCGGCGTGATCTTCACGGACCGCAGCTCGTCGGCGGCGCGTCCGGTACGTCGTTTCGTCGTCATCGGGGGCTCCTTGCTTTCACGGTTCCAGCTACAGTTCCACAGTATCGAATCGCTCGAGTGGCGAGCCAAGAAAAAGCTCGGCGACTCGCCGGAAGCGCTGCGCGGCGTCGGTCACGAAGAACTGATCCTCGCCGGGCACGTCGGGCGAACGCAACTGACCGCTCTCCGCGAGCAGGATGGCGACCTCTTCGGCCAACGCATCCCCCGAGTCGATCAGCGCAACATCGGGGCCGACGACCTCCGAGATGACCTCGCGAAGAATCGGGTAGTGCGTACAGCCAAGGACGAGTGTATCCACGCGTCCACCCTGAAATGGCTCGAGATAACGCTCGGCGATCAGGCGCGTTGCGGCCTCGTGCTCTGTCCATCCCTCCTCGGCAAGCGAGACGAAGAGCGGACATGCCTGCGAGATCACCTCTGCCGCCGGATTGAACCCCGAGATCGCTTTCGCATAAGCGCCGCTAGAGACCGTGGCCTCCGTTCCGATGACGCCGATTCGGCCCGAACGAGACGTCCGCACGGCCTGCTTCGCACCTGGCTGTATTACTCCAAGCGTTGGAAGAGACGGTTGCAGTTCTCTGAGACGGCCGTGGGCGATCGCTGATGCCGTGTTGCAGGCAATGACGAGCAGCTTGATGTTCATCGCCTCGAGGAAGTTGGCATTCTGTACGGCGTAACGCTCGACGGTCGCTGGCGATCTAGTGCCGTATGGCAGCCGGGCAGTGTCACCCAAGTAGATGACCCGTTCGTTCGGCAGCCGGTTCCGAAGCGACTTGACGACGGTCAATCCACCGACTCCCGAGTCGAAGACCCCGATCGGGGCGTCCTTGATCCTTAGCGACAAATCAATCCTTTCAGCAACTCCGAAGATCACCGAACACGATACAGGGCGGATCGTGGCTTGCGCCTCGTTCCGCCCCGTGACACCGAGTGGAGGTGGCCAGAATTGAACTGGCGTCCGAAGGTCTTCAGCGAGTGCATCTACGTGCGTGTTCGCTTCACTTTTTGCTTCGCCCGCTCAACAGTGGAAGCGACAAGCATCGAGACGGGCTAGACCGGTTTGGGTTTCGCGCTTTGGGCCTCCGATCGGTGGGCCCTCACACTAGCCTGCTGAAGTGACGTTCAGTCTCGGCACACAGGCGATGACGAGGTGAACGTGGCGGTTTCTTAGGCCGCCAGAGCGAACTGCTGGTTGGCAGTTGTTTGTTTCCATACTTTTACGCGGGGCATGGTCCGCGGCACGCAACAAACGCCTCCGTATACCTCCGTCGAAACCTGTCACCCCCAATTCAACCGACGGCTCAGTCTAGCGGCCGCCAGACAGACAAGTCAAATCTGCGGCCCGTAAACCCGCGGCTGGGATGACGAATCGCCTCAGTGTGTTGCACCGAACGTGCGGGTAGCGAGCTGAGCCCGGGCGCGAGAGTTGAACCGCCCGCGATCTTTGTGTTCAAATCGCGCCGTGAACCTGCCGAATGCGTTGACGCTGACGCGCATCTTTCTTGTTCCGCTGATTGTCGCCGTCCTGCTTACGAAACTGCCGAGTCAGTGGTCGGGTGTTCCGCAGCAGGTCCTTGGCGTCGGTCTCTTCCTCTTGGCAAGCGTGACGGACTGGCTGGACGGTTACCTTGCACGGCTCCGCGGCCAGGTCTCAACCCTCGGAATCCTGCTCGATCCGATCGCCGACAAGCTGCTTGTTTCGGCTGCCTTCATCACTCTCGTCGAAGCCCGCCTCGCGCCGGCCTGGGCCGTGGCGATCATCATCGGCCGCGAATTCGCGGTGTCCGGGCTTCGGTCGATAGCTGCAGCAGAAGGCTTCGCGATCTCGGCTTCACGGATGGGCAAGTTCAAGATGCTGACCCAGGTCGTCGCGATCACGCTGCTGATTCTTGGAAGCCGGACCACGGTATCGGGCGATGCCGTCGCGATTGCGCCGCCCATCGATATTGCGCAACCCTTCAGCACTCTATCCGCGGCCTTCGATGCGCTGGTCCGTGTCTCACAGTCCTCGAGTGCGCTGACGCTCGAGACGGCGCGAATCCTGACGTTCAGTCTCGGCCGGCTAATGCTATGGATCGTCGTCATCACGGCGCTCTGGTCGATGGTGGACTACTTCCGCAGGTTCTACGGAAAGATCCGCGATCACATCGAAGTGCGTGAGCGGCGTTCGAGGCGCATTCGAGTCCTTCGCCGGCGACGCCCTGAGAAGAGCAGCCAGCTCTCGCGTGTGACGTCCGCTACTGAGGAGTCGCCTCGGCGGAACCGACCTCGGCCGTGATGCTGTACTCCTTGCCGTCGCGCATGAACGTGATGCCGACCTTCGATCCGGGTGCCTTGCGGGTCACGATGCGATTGAACTGCGCCTTGTTCAGCACCGGCGTCTGGTCGACGGCCACGATGAAGTCGCCCTGACGAATGCCGGCCTTTGCAGCCGGAGTCCCACGTTCTACCTTGTTCACGACGATGCCCGCCCTATCCGGCGGCAGGTTGAGACGCTTCCGCAGCGGCGCGCTCGTATCGAACGAATCGATCCCCAGGGATCCGCGAGTGACCCGTCCCTTCGTCGTCAGATCCGGGACTATCTCACGGACGATATTGGCCGGAATCGCGAAACTCAGTCCCGACCACTTCTCGAGGATGAGTGTATTGATGCCGACGACCTCGCCGCGAGCATTGACGAGGGGTCCGCCGGAGTTACCGGGATTGATCGCCGCATCCGTTTGAAGAAAGTCGTCGAACTGCCCGCCGAACCCGACCCGCCCCTTTCCGCTGATGATCCCGAGCGTGACGGTATGGTCGAGACCGAGCGGATTCCCGATGGCGATGACCCACTCCCCTACCTTCAAATCGTCCGAGTTACCCCACTTGATCTCCGGAAGCGGCGTCGCACCGGGATCCACCGAAATGACGGCGATATCGGTCGCCCGGTCGAACCCCTTCACGCTTGCAAGGAGGGACCGACCATCCGGCAGATACACCGTGATCGACGTGGCCAGTTTCGGAGGGCCGGCATCGGCGCGAGAAAAGTCGAGGGTGTTCTCTTCACCGGGTGCGATGACGTGAAAGTTCGTCACGATCAGCCCGGACTTGTCGATGATGATTCCACTGCCGCGACCTCGCTCGACGTCACTGGCGACGTCGATGCTGACGACGGCGCTGTCGACGGCCTCGACGATCTTCGGAACGTCGAGAACGACGACCGGCCCGGTTGTCGGCGACTGTCGAGCCGCGGCGACACCATTCAACGAGAATGATAGCGAGATTCCGAGTGCCAGGGCGACACCGCTAGTCCAACAGACCGACCGGTTATCATGATTTCCCATCGTCCACCTTTTGCGGCGTCGCATCTTCGTCCTGTCCCGGAGCGCGAAGCTTCCGGCCTCGAATGTTACGCACAGGCCCGACGCGTGGTTTCTTTCCACTTCGGACCATTTCGGCGAAGAGTTCTGAGTCGTAGTCGCACTCGCGCGACATCTCTTCGCGGATCGCGTGCAGCTCTTCGAGGAATCGCGGTTTCCTATACATCCGGACTGACCAGGAACTCCGGCGTAACGATGATTGGCACGAAGAACCCGGCAGCCGTATTGAAGAGTCGAACCCTTGCCTGTCGATGCACGTTGGCGAGGTATCCGAAGTTCCACGTGACGAGAAAGTCTAGCTTGTGGTACGAAGCCAGCGCAACGTGGAGTGCATCCGCGATGTACTTGCGGTGAAAGATCCCGCGGGTAATGTAGCCTTCGGCGAGGATCGCAGCCTCGTCAGCGATCTCGACCCGTGGCAGGTGCTCCACGAGATTGAGGTAGGACGACCGGCGCGATTCCGGCATTCGCTCGAGCTCCCGCTGGACGAGCAGCGAGACGAACGGCTCGTAGAGAGCAAGCTCGTGCTCCCACCATCGGATCGTCAGGTCACGTCGAAACGGCTCGTCGTTGTCGAGGTATGCCCCGATCACCGACGTCTCGAGGTAGATGGACTTTCGAGACGAGCGCGTGGCGCGACGCGTCACGTGCGGTCTCCTGGAACTGGAGGCGCCGGACCGGGCGCCTGCAAATTACGCCCATTGGGCCGGAAGACGATCGTGCTGCGCGCAAAGTCGAATTCGACGCGGAAGAACCGGAGCATGTCGCTCCCGACAATGCCGCTCTGCTCGAAGCCGGCCGTCTCGTTCACGGGGTCGAGATCGAGCACGATTGCCCGTACGAACTCGTGAAGCCGCCCGCCACCCTGCAACTGCAGGCGGTCGAGCACAACCACCGGCACGTTGTCCGTCACTCCACCCGCGCCAACGACACGCACCGCAACGCCTTTGTGCTGTTTGGTGACGAGGTTGTAACGCTCGAACGCTCGCGACGACACCACCGTGGACGAAGCCCCGGTATCCACGATGAAGTTCAACGCCACCTCAGTTCCGATGTCGGCTCTCACGCTCATCATTCCGCCGTTTGTCATTCTATACGGGATCTCGACATCGCCCTCCGCGATCGGCTGTCCCGGTTCGTCGGCCGGCCGCAGCTCGAGCACGCGCCGTTCATAGTCGACCGCAATCCGAAAGTGCGACAACACGGACAGACCGATGTAGCCATCCACCTTTGCCCGCTGCGAAGTCTCGTGGATCTTGCGGATGTAGGTCGGCACACTGTCCATCGACATCCCGCCAAGGGCAAGCTTGTCGAGGACGCCGTACACGATGGAGAATCGGCCCGTTCCGCTGACACCTCGAGACGTGCCACCAGCGGCGACACGCCGAAGCTTCAGCGTTCGGGCCACGTCATCAGAGACCACGACGAAGCCGGCGCCCGAATCGATCACGAAGCGAAAAGGCCCCTTTCCGTTGAGCATGACGTCGACTGTCGGCAGCAGGGAGTCCGACAGCACCATTGGAACGTCAACGCTCTTCGGCCCCTTCACCTGGTATAGATTTCGCCCATTGAGTCGGCGGTACAGACCGATCAGGCCCCGGATCCGCGATCGGCGATCCGAAGTCGATGTCTTCGGCCACGCCCAGAAACCGCTCGTACGCATCCGCCGCTTCCTCGTAGCGCTCCTGCCGCGATGCGGTCTGGCCAAGCAGGTAGAGAAAGTCCGGCTCCCTCGGCGACCGGGCCACTGCATCACGTGAGCGACGAAGGCTTTCGGCGAGGTTGCCAACATACAGGTCGAGTTCGGCACGCCCGGCAATCGCAAGAACCTCTCCTGAATCGGACCGGAGCGCGGCATCGAACGAACCCGCGGCCTCCGGCAGGAAGCCAATGCGCATGAGCGCCACCCCGACGATGGCGTGCGCGCGCGCATTCTCAGGTGCCTTCTCGAGTACCTTGACCGCCTGCCGAACGCACGGTCCGAACTGACGCATCTTCAGGTACGCCCACGCGAGTCCGAGCTGCGCGGGAACCGAGTCGGGCGCCGACGTGACTGCGCGCTCAAGGCGTTCGACGGCGTGCTCGTACCGCCCAACACGGATCGCCTTCAGACCTCGCTCGACGTCTTCGGTCGGATCAATCGGCGTAGTCTGGGTCTCGCTGGCATTCGCCGGAAATGTGGCGAAACACACTGAAAAAGCGAGAGCGAGCAGGAACGAGTTCCAAGTCCATCGCATGAGGGCGCCTCCTGAGTCGGGTGCCTGACTGCGTCACGGTCGTTGTCGAGCGCCAGGTGCTCCAATTAACGCGCGGAGTCGCTTCGCGCTTACAGTCTGGCACTACCTTCGTACGGATGCCCGGCGATCCGGGTTCAGCCTTCGATGGCGTCTTCGGACCGTCTCCCGAGAAAATGCTCCGGCGCGGCTTCGATGCAGAGCTTGAAGTAGGGTTCGGCCACCTGATAGAGCCCGGTCATCTGGGCACAGGTCGCCAGTCCCCACAAGGCTTCGAGGCTGCCCGCGTCGAGGCCCAACGCTTTCTGATAGTGCTTTCGGGCCTCGACATACCGGCCGAATTGCCGCATCGCGTCGCCTATCAGGCACTCGGCCTCGGCAGCGAATCGGCTCGAGACGCAGAGCTTCGACGCCCGATCGGCCGATTCGAGCGCTTCCTTCTCGTTGTCAAAGTGCGCCTGCACGAGGGCGTGACACGCTGAAACGACCGAGGCATAACCCGGGAAGTGGACGAGAACGAGCGCCTTCGACAGCGCACGGTCCGCTTCGACAGGTTCGGGTCGCTCCTGATCGAGCAAGGCCCGTGCAAGCGTCAGGAGCGTCAGGGAGAGCGAGTCCTCGTTCTTGAAGCGGTCGAGCAACCGCGTCGTTTCGGCGATGGCCTGTCGAAAGTTCCCTCTAAGGTACTGCAACCTGGCGTGAGCAAGCGCGACGTCATCGGCAATCTCGGCGCTCTGCGAAGGATCGTAGGCGGCGGCGAGTGCGCGCTCAGCTTCCGCGAAACGCAGTCGCGTCAGCGCAATGTCCGCGATGGCGAGCTCTCGACGTCCACGCCCGTCCGCCGAACATGCCATTGGCGAAACGGACTGCAGCGTCTCGGAGGCTGCGTCGAGCTCACCGGCAAGTGCCTGAACCCTCGCAATCTCAACGAGCGCATCCGCCCGCTGCCGCGACGCCGGAGCGAAGTCTGCCGCTTCCCGGCACACGCGCTCGGCGGCCTGGTAATCCTCTTCACCCACCAGGGCGCGCGCCAGACATATCCGAAGATCGAAGCACTCAGCCTGATCCGTCTCAACCGAAAGCGCCGAGATTGCCACGTCCTTCGCCGCGTCGTAACGGCCATCCGCCAGCAGTCGCTCGACGTCGACCGTGACACCGTTCGACTGCGTCCGGCGCGAGAACCACCACGCAAAGCCAACGGCGCCAAGCACGATGCAGGCTGCAGCTATAGCGACGATGATGAGGAATCCGGACATGGTTCAGCTTGGTCCAGCGCGGGCTGCTTCAATCCGGACCGTACGCGATCGATCGGCGAGCCATCGGGGACCGGAGCCTTGCGCCGCCGCCTCGAATCAGGCGCCGAGCGTGAACCAGAACTTCGTCTGATCGACACGGACTTCGTCGCCAGATGCGAGTTGATGCGTGCGCACCCGCACACCGTTGACGAAAGTCCCGTTTCCGCTGTTGAGATCATTGATGATCCAGGCACCGTTAACGCACTGAAACTCGGCGTGATTCCGCGATGTGCCCGGTGTCGGTATTACGATCTCACACTCCGGATGTCTGCCGACGCGCATCTGAACCCGGACGAGTTGAATCACCGAACCGTCGTGTGCCCGCAGGATCGCAGGCACAACCTCACCGACCGGCCTGACCGAGACG
The DNA here is from genome assembly GCA_016705245.1 of Blastocatellia bacterium. Taxonomy (GTDB): domain Bacteria; phylum Acidobacteriota; class Blastocatellia; order UBA7656; family JADIYM01; genus JADIYM01. Next base: position 60,721 of record JADIYM010000003.1, read on the forward strand.
CTCGGAGTGGTCGCAAACGGATCAACCGTCGAGACCGGGATGGCACTGACGCTGGGTGTCGTCGTGTAGCTCTCGGGACCAAGGGTCGCCGCGAGCGGGTCATGTGCGACCGGCGAGGGCGAACTGGGAATACCAGCCTGAACAGGCGGGAACGGATCCGAGACCTGCTCTGGCACAGGCGCTGGCGTCGGTGGCGGTGGCGGTGGCGTCCAGGCCGGAGGCTCAGGCACCGGTGGTGCGGGCGGAACGGCGGCCACGGGCGGTTCGGACGGCACGGGAACATCGGGACCGGCGCCCCATTCAGGCGGAGCGGGTTCGACTGCAGGCGGAGGCGCCCACGACGATCCAGCCGCCTCTACAGGCGCCGAGAAGCCGGTTGGGAATGCCTCGTGCTGCGCCGACTGCGCCGCTTCCTTCGCCTTCCCCTTGCGCACGACGAAGAAAATGATTCCCCCGCCAATGGCCAGCAAGAGGATGACGACGGCGGCAACGATCAGGGCAATTACCGTCAGGCTCATAGGCGATTCGCGTCCCCGGTACCGATTCTCACATCAGGAATGCTCGTAGGAGCATTTTCGTGATACCACAGAGACAGCACCTATGTCGATACCCGACAATCGCTTAGCGTCGCATGGCTACACAGGTTTGCGGATTTTCGTTTGATCGTGGTAAAGCTCGTGGTGCTCGTCCGAGCATGGAGACTCTCGACAAGATGAAGGTCGCGATCGTTTCGGCGCTCGTCGCGGTGTGGCTCATCTCGGGCTATTCCGCTGACTCGTTCGGCCGTCCTGCCGTGGCGGCCGCGCAGGAAGTCGGGATTGGCGACCCGAAGATCGAGTACCGGTTGCGTGTGGCCCGAGCCGACGCCCAGCAGGAAAAGATGCACGATGCGGCCGACGAGATCGGCCAGCTCTCGTCAAAGATTGCGGAACGAGTCTCTCGCGGCGAGGCGCTCAGGGCGGAAGACGGAAAGATCCTCAATCGCATCAAGCGGCTTGCAAAGCGGCTTAGATCGGACCTGGGAGGCGGGGGAGAGCCTACCCTGGACGAAAAGCCCGTAACGATGAACGATGCCGCACGCGCGCTCGGTGCAAGCGGAGCGGAGTTCGCGAAACTCTTCAGCGGCTCGACGCGTTACGTGGTTGATGCTCGAATCATCCGGAAAGCCGGCGAGATCGTCCTCCTCACGGATCTCCTGAAACCGTACGCGCGATGATCCTGACTCCGTCACTGACCGTTCGGCTCCTATGCGCTGTGACCCTCATGGCGACGTTCGGGGGCCTGGCAGTCGGCGCCCGGCGAACACAGGAGCCGGACGAGCCAACCGTCACCCTGAACACGGAGGTCGTTCTGGTAAACGTCGTCGCCACGACGAAGGACCGCTTCGCGGCAGGCCTCGAGATGGATGATTTTGCCGTCACCGAAAACGGGATTCCGCAGGTGATCGAGTATTTCGGTGCGGAAGAGACACCCTTCGCCGTCGCGATCCTCCTCGACGTGAGCGGCAGCATGGAGTTCAAGTTCCGGCTTGCTCGAATGGCCGCGGCTCGGTTCATGGACCGAGTTCGACCGACTAGCCGGGTTGCCGTGTACCTCTTCGGTTCTGAAGTTCGTCGCGTGCAGGACTTCACGCCAGGCGGACGCGACCTCGACGACAGCGTCTGGGATGCGAGCCCCAAGGGCATCACGAAGATGTACGACGGCATCGTCCTGGCCGCGCAGCACCTCCAAGAACGCCCCGAACAGCGACGCGCCATACTCCTGCTCTCTGACGGAGCGGATTACGGAAGCGGCGAATCGTACGACGACGCGGTGGATGCGGCGCAGGACGCTGGCGTGACGGTGTACGGCATCGACCTGGCCCCGATCGGACAGTCCGGGGCGTCCTCGCGGGCCGATGAGCTCAGGTCTCGAGCCGTCCTCACAGGATTCTCGAACAAGTCCGGAGGGCGCTTCTTCAACACGAAATCAGACGGGACGGGACTCAACGAGGCCTTCGAGCAGATCGTAGACGAGCTCGGCCACCAGTACACGCTCGGATATTCACCGACGAATCTCAAGCGCGACGGCACGTGGCGGGCCATCTCGGTCACGTCGCCCCGGCCCGGGCTGCGCATTCGTGCGAGAAGCGGCTACCGGGCTCCGACCCAGTAGCCGCTTCGATTCGCCTCAGGAAGCCGGCAAGCTCAGGCGTCGCCCGCAGGTCCCAACTGACCCGTCGTGCCCGAAGCCCCGGCCGCTTCCGAAAGTCCTCCCTTGAAGTGCTCTCCGAACTCTTCCGCAAGGGGACCGACGAGCGCGCCGCCCACTTCCTTCGAGTAGAGCATCTTCCCGGTTTCCGGATCGCGGTCGACGAGGACGAGGTCGCCAGTCTCGACCTGCTCGGTCGCAACGAGGTTCGACAGCGAGTAGACGAGGAAGCGCTCGATGGCGCGCTTCAGGTGCCTCGCGCCGTATTTGAAATCAATACCCTCGTCAAGCAGAAGCTGTTTCGCCGAGTCCGAGCACTGGAAGACGAACTTGGCCCCCGCCGACTGCATGATCCGCTTCTGCACCTGGCCGAGCTCGAGGTCGAGGATGGCGCGCAGGTGAACCTCGCGCAGTGACCGGAAAACGACAACCTTGTCGATGCGATTCATGAACTCAGGCGAGAACTTGCGCCGTGCGGCCTCGAGCGCCGTGCGGTAGATCTTCTGGTCGACGTCGCTTTCGCCCATCCCGCCGCCCTGCGCCGGGGCAAAACCGATCGATCCCGTGATCAGTTCGCTCATCTCCTTCGCACCGAGGTTCGAGGTCATGAAGATGAGCGTTCGCGAGAAATCGACCTTGCGATTGTCGCCAAGCGTCAGCGTCGCCTTGTCGAGGATGCCAAGGAGGAGCTGCCAGAGCGCGTCCGAGGCCTTCTCGATCTCGTCGAAGAGGATGAACGTCAGCTTGTCCTGCTCCGTGTGATACCGGTCCAGATTCTCCTGCGTGAGCATCGGCGAGGTCTCGCGATGTCCAAGGTAACCCGGAGGCGAGCCGATGAGCTTCGCAATCTCGTGCGAATGCTGAAACTCCGCACAGTCGATTTTCACGACGGCGTTCGTGTCTCCGAAAAGAACCTCGGCGCCAGCCTCGACAACACGCGTCTTGCCCGATCCCGTGGGACCAAGAAAGAGGAACGTGCCAATCGGCCGTCCCGGGTTCTGCATTCCGGCCAGATAGATCTGATAGAGACCCGAGATGCGGCGGACCGCCCTCTCCTGGCCGACGATTCGGTGCGAGAGCCGTTCCTCGAACTCCTGGGCTCGGGCACTCTTTCGCTCTGGGTCGAGTGGTATGCGCTTTCGATCGTTCGCCTGTGCCATGGTCTTCTCCTCCACTGGCGAGCATCCAGTCCCGCCGCGTCGTGCTCACACGCCGTCTGATGACGACGCCGACGAGCGCGTTGGACAGGAGCGATGAAAACCCCGCGTCGCGCTCACGAGTATCTACGGATCAGAAGGAACATTCGGCCTTGTCGAACGGCTGCCACTTTCTAGTGTACGGTCCGAAGCTTGTCAAGCTGGGGGTCATGATGCGAGGCGGCGCGCGGGCAGCAGAAGGCGCGCGGCGACCTCGAATCGAGATCGCCGCGCGCCATGTGAACGCAGATGTGGGACGTCGGACCGAACTACTCGGATGCCGTCTTCGCCGACTTCTTGTTCTTGTCGAGCCGGGTGTCGCGCTCGCGGATACGCGCGGCCTTTCCGCGCAGATTCCTCAGGTAGTAGAGCTTCGCCCGGCGCACACGGCCCCGCTTGACCACGTCGATGTGGTCGACGATCGTCGCGTGCAGCGGGAAGATGCGCTCGACACCGATGCCGAAGCTCGTCTTCCGGACGGTGATCGTCTCGCGGATCCCGCCGTGCTTGCGCGCAATGACGACGCCCTCGAACGCCTGCAGCCGCTCCTTGTCGCCTTCCTTGATGCGCACGTGCACGCGGACGGTGTCGCCCGGATCGAACGCCGGAACGCCGGCACGAAGGCCCGCGTTTTCAACTGATTGGATGATCGTATTCATTTTCGGTTCACCTTACTTCGTCGTCGCTTTCAATTCATCGAGAAATCGAATGTCGTCGTCGCTGAGCTGTGCGGCATCGAGCAACTCGGGTCGCCGCTTCCACGTCCGCACCAGGGATTGTTGGCGCCGCCAGCGCGCGATCTCGGCGTGATTCCCGCCGAGTAGCACGTCTGGCACGGCCACGCCACGGAACTCGGCCGGCCGCGTGTAGTGCGGACAATCGAGCAGGCCGGTGGATGCCGAGAACGAATCCTCTATCGCGGATCGATCGCAACCGAGCGATCCCGGCAGGAGCCTCACCACGGCGTCGACAACGACGCACGCCGCAAGCTCCCCTCCCGAGAGCACCACGTCCCCGATCGAGAGTTCCTCGTCGACGACCGCGTTGACCACGCGCTCGTCAACACCCTCGTACCTGCCGCAGAGCAGGACGACCTGGTCGAATGAAGCGAGGCGTTCAGCCTCGCGTTGATCAAAGAGCTTGCCCTGCGGTGTCGTCAGCACGACCACCGCACGCCCCCCCTCGGAGGGCAACCTGAGCGACTCGACCGCATTCACGAGCGGCTCGGGTTTGAGCACCATTCCGGCGCCGCCGCCGAATGGTCGATCGTCGACAACGTGATGACGGTCCGACGTCCATGATCGGAGGTCGTGCACGTCGATGTCGACGATCCGGGCGTCCTTAGCGCGCCGGATGATTCCGTGCTCGAAAGGACCGGAAAAGAATTCTGGAAAGATCGTGACGATGTCGAATCGCATTCGCTTGGCCGGCAACGGTGGCCGCTGACCAGCGGCTACAGATCCAACAGTCCTTCTGGCGGATCGATCACGATGCGTCGCGCATCGATGTCGACCTCCGTACAAATCGCTTCGACGAACGGAACGAGCGCATCCGACCGTCCCTCACGTGCAATTGCGAGCAGTTCTCCCGCCCCGGTGTGCAAAATGCCCGTCACGACACCGACGGCGCCGCCGCCGACCGTCTCGACCGAGCAGCCGACGAGATCGAATTCGTAGAAGACATCCTCGTCCTGAATCTCGAAGACGTCCGATTCGGGGATCACTACGTCGTGACCCGCAAGCGGCATTGCGTCGTTCATCGTCTCGATCCCTTCGAACTTCAGGAGAACGCGACCTTTGTGAAACCGAAAACGCTCGAGGACGGCCTCCCGGCAAGCGACTCCGCGGCGGAGGGTCACCTTGCCGAGTTCGTCGAAGCGCTCGGGGAAATCCGTCAGGATGTCCGCCGTCACTTCGCCACGGATTCCCACGCGCGCGCGATGCGTGCAATGACGATTCCGTCGTTCACATGTTCGGTCGAGTTCATCAGTCCACTACTCGAGGATCTCGAGCACGAACCGCTTCCGCAGTTTCATGCCGGCTGCGCCGAGGATCGTCCGGACGGCGCGAGCCGTCCTTCCCTGTTTGCCAATCACCTTGCCAAGGTCGGCGGGCGCGACGCGCAGCTCGAGTACCGTCGTCTGCTGTCCCTCGACCTCATTGACCTTCACTTCGTCCGGGAAATCGACGAGAGCTTTTGCAATGACTTCGACGAGTTCCCGCATTGATCCGCCGTTTTCCATGGGCCACCTCGCTGTCGATCAGCATCCTCAGATCCGGTTGAACACAGGCGAAATCCGCGGTCCGGACGACCCGCGGGCATTGGCGAACCCTCGACGCCAGCGGGGGTGTCCGAACGTGCGCACGCACGGTCGGCACTCCCTTCGACGCCGCTACTCCGTCGCGACCGCAGCCGCCGATCGCCGCTGTGCCTTGAGACAGCGCCGAACCGACTCTGTCGGCTGGGCGCCCATCTTGACCCAGTGTGCGTATCGTTCCTCGTCGATCTTGATCACGGGCGGTACCGCGATCGGATCGTAATGTCCAACGTTCTCGACGAAGCGTCCGTCGCGCTTTGCGTCGCGCTCCGTCACCACGATGCGGTAGAAGGGGCGCTTCTTCGCGCCAAGTCGTGTCAATCGAATCGAAAGCAAACCATCACCTCCAAGAGCCTATTTACGGCTCTTCTTTTTCTTCTTCAATTTCCGCTTCGGCTTCATCGAACCGAGTGCGCCGGCCATCTTGCCGCCCATCATTCCACCGAGCGCGCCAAAGCCGCCCGTTGTCACCATGCGCATCATGCGGCGCATGTCCTCGTATTCGCGAAGCATTTCGTTGACCTCCTGAACGGAGGTCCCGCTGCCGCGAGCAATTCGCTTGCGGCGGCTACCGTCGAGCACCTTGTGATTGCGCCGCTCGAGTGGCGTCATCGACCCGATGATCGCCTCGGTTTTCTTGAACTTGCGCTCCATCTCGCCCGTGACCTCGGGCGTCATCCTCAGGCCGCCGAACATCCCGGTCGGCAACATTCCGAGAATGCTGTCGAGCGAGCCGAGTTTCTTGACCTGCTTGAGCTGGTCACGAAAATCCTCGAGCGTGAACTTGTCCTCGGCGAGCTTCTTCTGGAGCCGCAGCGCGTCCTTCTCGTCGACCTCGGCCTGGACCTTCTCGACCAGCGACAGGACGTCGCCCATTCCGAGAATGCGCTGCGCAATGCGGTCCGGGTAAAACGGCTCGAGGGCGTCGTACTTCTCGCCGACGCCGATGAACTTGATCGGCTGGCCAGTGACTTCCTTGATCGAGAGGGCGGCGCCACCACGCGCGTCGCCGTCCATCTTCGTCAGGATGACGCCGGTTACCCCGATGCGCTCGTGGAACTCCTTCGCACTCTTTACTGCATCCTGCCCCGTCATCGCGTCGGCGACGAACAGCACTTCGACAGGATTCGTCGCCGCCTTGATCTGCTCGAGCTCCACCATCAACGACTCGTCGATATGAAGCCGTCCCGCGGTGTCGATCATGAGCGTGTCGAAACCGGTGAGCTCAGCTTCCTTCACGGCCAGGGCAACGATCTGCTGCGGATCGTCCACGCCCTCGGGATGAAAGACGCGCCGGCCGATGGCCTGGCCGATGACTTTCAGCTGGTCGCGCGCCGCCGGGCGGTAGACGTCGACGGAAACGAGCAACGGATTGCGTCGTTCGTTGGCAGAGAGCCACATCGCGAGCTTGCCCGTGGACGTCGTCTTTCCCGAGCCCTGCAATCCGACCATCATGATGACGTTCGGTCCACGCTTGTTGGGAAAGAGAATCCGGGACGATGTGCCGCCGAGCATCTCGGTCATCTCGTCGTAGACGACCTTGTAGAGCACCTGCTCGGGCTTGAGCGAACCGACGACTTCGGTCCCAAGAGCCTTCTCGCGCGTCCTGTCGATGAACTGCTTGACGACCTGGTAGTTGACGTCCGCCTCGAGCAGCGCAATACGCACGCTTCGAAGAGCGGTGTCTATGTTCTCTTCGGTCAGGCGACTCTCGCCCCTGAGGCCCTTGAGAACATCACGCAGTTTGTCGGAAAGCGATTCGAACATAGTTAAACCGGCCGCGCTACAGGCGGAAAATGCAAATGAGCACGATACAGACCGACCGCCGGGGTGTCAACGCAAGTGGCGACGCAACCGGCACCATCTATTGGGCCTCGGGCTCGTTTCCGGTGTCGGTCTGGCCCTGTACAGCCGGCGCGGCTGGCGCGGCTGGCTCAGGCCCAGAGCCGATGACCTCGGTGACCGGGAAATCGTCCTCAGCGGGCCGTTCGCTACTTCGAAGCTCGGTCGCCCCGGCCGGACTGGACGGGACGAAGACCGTCGGAGCATCGGGCTCCTCGCCCGGACCGGCCACGGGTTTTGCGCCTCCCTCGGCAAGACGAAGCGCTTTCATAATCGCATCCCGGAATTCGTCGACCGTCCCGTGACGTCGATCGGGGTCGTGAGAAACAGAGCGCCGGAGGACATCGATGGTCTCGGACATCTCGGGTGCGACGAGGTTGATTTCAACCCCATCTGCCGCCATCGACGCGGCCAGCGCCGGGATCGTCGATCCGCTGAACGGTCGGCTTCCGGTCAAAGCCTCGATCACGATCACTCCGAGCGCAAAGACATCCGTTCGGACGTCGACCGGTCTTCCCTCGAGCTGCTCGGGCGACATGTAGCCGAAAGTCCCCATGATCGAGCCTGGAACCGTGATGCTCGAGATGGCGCCAGAGCTATTTCCCTCCGTAAGAACCTTGGCGATACCGAAATCCAGCACCTTGACGAGCTGGTGCCGAGGGTCTTCCGAGTCGGTCAGGAGAATATTCTCGGGTTTCAGGTCCCGGTGGATCACTCCTGCCTTGTGCGCCTCGGCAACGGCGTCGCAGACACCGTCGATGATGAAGGCAATACGTTCCGGCGCGAGGCTCGTGTCTCGACGAAGTTCGTGTCGAAGCGTCTTTCCTTTCACGTACTCCATCACGAGATAAGCGCCATCCGTCCCGAGCGAGCCATAGTCGAAAACCGTCACGATGTTGACATGCGAGAGCCGCGCCGACGCCTGCGCCTCGCGCTCGAATCGCCGGAGTGCCGCCTGGTCTCCGAACAGGGCGCCCGTCAGCACCTTGATAGCCACTTCGCGCCCGAGGCGGACGTCGGTGCCGCGGTAAACGGCGCCCATTCCGCCCCGTCCGATCAGGTGGTCCAGCCGGTACTTGCCATCGATGGTGCGCTCGACCGGAAGCGTGACTGCGAGCTGCGCGCCGTCGTCGCTGCACACTGACTGGGCTGCGTCGAAGCATCGACCACACACCGGACATTCGCGGACGAGGTTGATGCCCTGGGTGTCGACGCGCCCGAGCACCTCCGCGCGCTCGCGGCGTGCGACGGCGACACGCTCGCGCAGTAGCGCATTCTCGAAGACGATCGCCATCTGCGCGGCGACGGATTCAAGAAGGCGGCGATCCGGCTTCGAATAGCGTTCCTCCGATGCCTTCTCCCCGAGCAGGATGGCGCCGACGGAACGGCCACCCCGTCCTGTCACCGGGACGACGAGCTCGATTCCATAGTCGGACAGGACGTCGGTCTCGCCCTCGGGCAGGCGTTCGCGCAGCGTGTCGACCGTTTGCGCGGATTGTTCTCCCTCGAGAACCCTCAGGAGCGAAGAATCCTTCGAGAGGATGAAGTCGTTCGTGTGCTCGCCGCTCGAGTAGGTGACCTCCACGTTTCTCGAATCACGATCGCGAAAGACCACGTGACAACTCACGGGATGAAGCGCCTCCCGTATCTTATCGCTCGCCATGGTCGAGACCTCTCGAATCGAATCCGAGGCGCGAATCGCTTCAATAAGCCCCAGCAGCATCTGCTCGGTGTTGTAGGCCTCCCGAAAGAAGCGCCGGTCGATGAGCGTAAGCAGCCGGGTGCGGAATCTGAGCGCGACGATCGCAATCGAGGCCAGGATCAGGTTGCCCGCATTCCGAAAGAGCAGCTCGGAAATCGTCAGATTCCGGTCTTCCCAGGTCCGCCACAGAATCAGGATCGCAGGCAAGACGACGACGGACCTCATGACACCGCGCGCGAGCGCATACGTCACGCTCTGGCGAACGACGATCGCGATATCAAAGAGCCGATTCTTCAGCACCGCGTAGGCGATCGACGCCGGAACGAGCACGAATGACAAGGTCAGGTAGGCCTGGATCGTCGGATCAACCAGTCTCGAGTGGCCGGCGATGATGCCCGACGAAGCGAAGAGCTCGGAAAATCGAACCAGGAAAACAGGCAGGCAACCGGCGACGATTCCGGTCGCCATCCACTTCAGTCGACGCCGATATTCACTGGTCAGCGCCCGATTGAACCCGTAGACGGTCGTCAGCATCATCGCGAGGATCATCGTGACGCCGAATGCATCGGAGAAGACGGAGAAGTACCGAATTGGCGTCTCGTACGTGGCAAAAAACGCGAGTCCGCCCACTCCGCCGCGCAGGGTCATTCCATTGACGAGCGCGGTCGGCACCGTCAGTGCAGCGACGATTGCGTACAGCGTGGCGAGCATCGATAACGGGATTCGCAAGTTCGAGCGGTCACCGAATGGCTCCGAGAAGAAGTGGAAGGCCAGCACCGACGGCAAGCGGTTGCGAAGAAATGTCGCGGCGAACAAAAGCGCCAGACCGGTTGGACCGACCGACGACGAATAGGGCTCGAGCGCGTAGCCGAGATAGAGAATCGCCATGGAGATGAACGCATACACGCCCATCTGCAACCGATGGACTTCGCGACGCGCGAGCCCGAACAGCGCGCCGACGATCAGGAACGACAACCCCACGATGAAATGCACCACCGAACCGCCCGCCTTGACGAGCGATGTTCGCGTCTCGACGCGCAGGACGCGGACCTCGCCGCCCCCGGAACCGTCAACCGTGAGCTCGTAGGAACCATTCTCGGGCATCGTCGCGAGATAGGCCTCGAGGCCGTGCGATTCGAACTCGGTCACGGCGTCGATGGCCGTGATCCTGTCGCCATCTCGAAGGACTCCATCCGCCGCGCCACCCGGCCTCACCGAAACGACCCGGACACCTCCGTGCGAATCCGTTTCGAACGTCCAGCCGGGATCGCGGAATTCGGCGCCGCCCAGAACCAGTATGACCGCCCCATACGCGAAGCCCAGGCTCGCAACTGTCACGAGCAGTGTCGACACCCAGAAGATGTGAGGTCTTCCCGCAGGAGCGGGATTCGGACCCCGATCTTTCGGAGTGTCGCCCGGCCTCACCCAAGCTCACCTAGTGCGGAAGCCGCGGCGCTAAGCGTCAGGTCGACAACGTCACTCGTGTGCGCGAGCCCGACGAAGGCTGCTTCGTATTGGGAAGGCGCGAGGTAGACACCCCGATCGAGCATCCCGTGGAAGAAACGGCCGTAGCGTTTCGTATCCGACCGCGAGGCCGTGTCCCAGTCGACAACAGCTGGACCCTCGTGGAAGAACGTCGTGAACATTGAACCGACGCGATTGGTCACAGTGGCAACGCCAGCCTCGCGAGCCAGTCCCGCCAATCCATCCGCGATGGCCGACGTGGTGCGTTCGAGCTGGTCATAGACAGTGGAGTCCTCAAGCAACCGAAGCGTTGCGAGCCCTGCCGTCACAGCCAGCGGATTGCCCGAAAGCGTTCCGGCCTGGTAGATCGGACCGACCGGCGCAACGCGCGAAAGTATGTCGCGCCGCCCGCCGTACGCGCCCACGGGAAGTCCGCCTCCGATGATCTTGCCGAGACATGTCATGTCCGGTTTGACGCCGAAGCGCTCCTGTGCGCCGCCTCGTGCAACACGAAAGCCGGTCATGACTTCGTCAAAGATCAGTACCGCGCCTCGATCCGTACATATCTCGCGAAGCCCTTCGAGGAATCCCGGCCCCGGCGGCACCGTGCCCATGTTGCCGGCGACCGGCTCGACGATGACGCAGGCGATATCGTCGGCAGCCGCGTCGAAGAGCGCCCGCACCGATTCCAGATCGTTGAATCGCGCCACGAGCGTGTCGGCAACAGCGCCGGGCGTCACTCCCGGCGAGTCGGGAAGACCAAGCGTCGCAACCCCGGATCCGGCCTTCACGAGCAGCGAGTCGGCGTGACCGTGGTAACAACCCTCGAACTTGATCAGTTTCTTTCGACCCGTGAAGCCCCGTGCGACGCGTATGGCGCTCATCGTCGCCTCCGTGCCTGAGCTCGTCAGCCGGAGCATCTCCATGGTCGGGACCGCAAGCGAGATGGCCTCGGCCAGCTCGACCTCGAGTTCGGTCGGCGCCCCGTAACTCGTACCTCGCGTGAGGGCATCCGAAAGGGCCGCGATGACGGACGGATGCGCGTGTCCCGCAATCATCGGTCCCCAGCTCCCGATGTAGTCGATCAACTCATTTCCGTCGACGTCCCACATGCGGCAACCAGAGGCGCGCGCGATGAACCGCGGAGTCCCGCCAACCCCCCGAAACGCGCGAACCGGACTGTTCACGCCTCCGGGTATGAACTTTTGTGCCCGTTCGAACAGTTCATCGCTTCGCATTGTCACCTCTCTCCACGGAATCGGGTCGCGATTCAGTCCGCAACCATGGGCATTTGCTGTCTGAGAGAGTGAGGATAACGAAGAACGTTCGCTTCGGGCAGGCCGAATGCACTGGAACCCGAAGCGACGGGTCGGCGGTCCAACACAGAAACGACGAAGGACACGGCGCGTGGAGGACACGGTCGGCCCGTCGCTGCGCTCCGGGTTCTGGGCCAAACGTATCGCTACCGATCGGGGTTCTAGCTGTCCGTTTCGAGCGCCGAGCCGAGCCACGCGTCACGCAGACGGCGCGGTCGCTCGCCTGAGTCGGCGATCGGCTCGATGCTGACCTCGGTCTCGAAAGTTCGGTCGATCGTCATCGTCGCTGTCTTGAGCCGGTCTCGGCGGAAGTAGGCCACGCTGACCGCCCGCCCCGGCGCCATCGCGCGCAACCGGGCCTTGAAGGTATCCGGCGTCACCCGAAAGCCGTCCACGGCCATCACGACATCGCCCGCGCTCAGCCCTGCCTTCTCAGCCGGCGACTCTTCGTACACAGTGCGAATGGCGACTGCATTATCCCGCGCATCAGTCTCCACTCCGATCCACGGCGTCGGACCGTCGCCGTTCTCACCGGCTTCGCCCTTTCGCTTCGTGACCAGTCGCAGACCGAACGGCTTGACCGCAGCATTGAAATCGAGCTCCTCGGCCGAATGCACGGTGCGCTTGAAGAACCTCCGAAGGTCGAGTCCCGACACTTCCGCTGCAATGGCTTCGAACTCCGCTTCGCCGATGCCGGCGCCATCTGCCTGATATCGCTTCCAGAGCTCGCGCATGATGTCGTCGAGCGACACGCGTCCATCCGTTTTCTCTCGAACGTGCAGGTCGAGCAGTAGCCCGACGAGCATGCCCTTGAGGTAGTAATTCACGAGGACGTTCGGGCTGTGCTCGTTCTGTCGGTAGAACTTGATCCACGTGTCGAAACTCGATTCCGCCAGACTCTGACGCAACCGACCCGGAGTCTGGTTGAGTTTCCCGATGAAAGCGGAGAGGTTCTTGAAGTACCGCTTCGCTGGCATCAATCCGGCTCGAACGACGAGCAGGTTGTCGTAGTACGACGTGATGCCCTCGAACACCCAGAGCAGGCGCGTGTAGTTCTCCTGCCCGTAGTCAAACGGCCCCAGAGCCGCGGGCCTGATCCGCTTCACGCTCCACGTGTGGAAGAACTCATGCGCGATGAGCGTCAGCACCTGGTCTTCGTACTTCTTTCGAGGATGGAAGCTGTGGGCATCGATGCCGAGCACCGTGGAGTTGCGGTGCTCCAATCCTCCCCGCGACCCGGGGAACACGTGACAGATGAACGTGTAGTGCCGATATGGCGGGGCGCCTCCCCAGAAATCGATGACTGTCTCCACGATTTTCCGGGTCTCCTTCAAAAGCGCCTTCTCGTCGAAGCCTCCTCCTCCCGAAATGACGATCCGGTGAGGACGCCGCCTCGCGGTGAACCGCAAGTCGACGAAGTCTCCGCATTCGATCGGGCAGTCGAGCAGTTCGTCGTAGTCGTTCGCGCGGAACGTGTCCGACGTCCCCTCAACGGGCTCGAGCCCGGTCGCAGTCCGCCATCCGTCTGGAAGGTCGAGCACGACGTCACAGGGGCGATCGCTGAAGCCCTCGATCCACGGACAGACTGCCGGCGGATGAATGAAGCCGTGCGTATCGTCGAGATGCGGCGACTGCACATTCGGCTCGTTGGCATAGAGCCGGAACCGAAACGCGAAACCGCGGCCGGCGCCGTCGATCCGCCACGCGTTCTTGGAGACCTTCTCGAACCGCAGGGCGCGGCCGTCAGGATCGCTCACCGAGACGTCCTGCATGTTCCGCGCGTATTCGCGGATGAGGTAAGAGCCCGGCGACCAGACCGGCATGCGGACTTCGACGGAGTCGGGAAAACTGCCGCCGGCAATCAGGGCGACGTCATAGAGATGCCGGTGCGGTTCGCGTACGGCAATCTCATAGCGAATAAACGGTTCGGTCAAGCAGTGGACTCCCCTTGTGGGACTCGGTCGCCCCGACGTCCACGCAACGTCGAACGCCGTCCCGGTTTCTCTCGACTACCGGTCGGGATCGACGCCGACCTCGACTCCGGCGAGTGCCTGGCCGAATTCCGTAGCCGACGCGTACCGGTCGTGCTTGTGCTTCGACAGCGCCTTGAGCAGGACGACGTCAACGGCGGATGGAACATCCGGGTTGTATTCGCTCGGGGGCGCCGGCACTTCGTTCATGTGCTTGACGAGCGTGTCGATCGGAGAACTGCCGAGAAACGGCGGGCGTCCCGCCACCATCTCGTAGAACACGCAACCGAGCGAGTAGATGTCGGATTGCGCGTCGAGCGGCAGGTCTTCGCACTGCTCGGGAGACATGTACGGCGGCGAACCGACGAGCGTCCCGCTCTTTGTAAGCGAACCGACTCCCTCTTCGGTGCCGCGCTGCAGCTTTGCGAGTCCGAAATCCAGCACCTTGACGAACGGTCCGTCCTGGGTCGATTCGAGGAAGATGTTGTGCGGCTTGAGGTCGCGATGAATCACCCCGGCCGAATGCGCGACAGCGACGGCGGAACACACCTGCCTCATCCACCGAATACCCTGATCGAGCGGCAACCGGCCCGTCGCCTTTACCTCGGCGTTGAGCGGTCGACCTTCGAGGTACTCCATCACGATGTAGGCGCCGACTTCCGGGGCCACCCCGTAGTCATAGATCGAGACGATCCGCGGATGCTTGAGCCGCGCAATTGCGAGCGCCTCACGCTTGAACCGTTCGATCGCAACCGGGTTCGAGAGAATGTCGCTGCGCATGACCTTCATGGCCACGGGGCGCTCGAGGTTCAACTGCGTCGCCCGATATACCGTTCCCATCGCCCCTCGACCGAGCTGAACGTCGATGCGGAACTTCCCCTCGATCGTCGAACCGAGCAGTGGGTTGAACGAGATCAGCCGTATTCCGCAATCCGGACACACGTCCGCCGGACTGTCGTACCGCTTCAGACACGAGGCACATTGGCGCATTCAGGGACTCGATTCCAGGCCGTCTTCGACACACGGCTTCCTTCAGTACTTTTCGGTCAGGGCGCCTGAGTGTACCCAAAAAACGGCACGATGCGCGACCCCGGGAGGCACCGCCGTCAGTCCATGATCAACGGGGGCGGTCACAACCCGGTTTCCTCCATCCACTTTCGCCTGCAGCAGCGCGTCGTCAGCCGCCACGATGAGCGTATCCGACGAGAACTTCGGATCGGGCACGGCAGCTGCCGCGCCGAGGCTCACGGTCACCACGTCGCTGACCGGCGACGCCTCGTGTCGAATCCGCATCGCCTCGATTCGAGTCCGCAGACGATCGGCGACGATCGACACGGCACTCTCCGGCGTATCGGGGAGCAGGACGAGAAAGACGCCGCCTCCGACACTCGAGATGAGGTCGCCCGGCCGCAGCAGGTCGCCCTCGAGCGTTCCGGCGACTCTCTCGAGGCAGTAGTCGCCGCTTAGCAGACCGTATGTATCGAGGTAGTCGTTGAAGGCATCGATCTCCAGCTTCACCAGCGCCAACGGTTTCTCGTCGCGAATAGCCCGCCGCCACTCACGATCAAAATACTTGTTGAACTCGGCGAGCGTGAACATCTCGTCGAGGTCGACGCGATCCTCGGAGGCGGGATGAGCTCCAACGACCTGTGCCGACAAGTCCTGGACTGACGGATGAAGGTCATACGCCTCGGCGATGAACTCCTTGGCCCGCTCGGTCTCACCAAGCTCCTCGTGGAGTCGGGCGAGCTCGATGCACTGCACGGCCGCCTTGTCCTTCATTCCGGCCTCGGCATAGAGCTTCTTGAGCTTCGTGCGGCCGATCACGTATTTGGGCTGCCCGGCGACGAGCTCCTCGAGGAGCTTTATCCTCGCGGCCCGGAATTCGGGATGCTCGGCGACGAGATCGTCGGCGAGCTCCATGCTGTACTCCGACAGCGCGCCAGCCGATTCCGCGGCCGGCATGGCGCGATCCGCGGACGACGTCGATGCCGGCTCCTCTACGGACGGGGTCTTGCGCGCCCACTCCATCAGCATCGGTCCCGACTCGAATCCCTCGGGGAAATTGGACTCGGCGGCGGGCGCCGGTGGCGGCGGGGCATCCGCGGCAACCGGGTCCTTTGCCACGACGTCGGGCTCAACCTCCATCAGTCGCTTGAGCGCTTCGGTGGCGATGTCCTTCAGGCCCTGTCGATTCGAGACCTCGACGAGAGAATTCAGCGTCGCGACGAGGTTTCGCCGTTCGTCGACTCGCGTGTAGATGTCGGCGAGACGACGCAGTGCTCCGACGTTGTTCCGGTCGCGGCGCAGGATCTCCTTCAGCACGGCCGTCAGCTTCTTTTTCGCTCCGGTCGCGAGCAGCGAGTCCACCGAACGGTCGACGATGGCCAACGCCCGGTCCATCAGCTTCGCCTCGATACACGCCCGACTGACCTCGAGCATGGCGTCGACTCGGGTTGCGTCGACGCGAAGGAGCTTCCCAAACGTCTCCTCGGCCTCGTCGAGCATTCCGGCATTCAGGTAGGTTCGACCGAGGATTGCGAGCAGGTCCGGATCCTCGGGATTCTTCGTCAGAAGACCGTCGATCATCCGGAGTGCCTCGACGAGCCGTCCCTGCTGAACATAGCCCTCGGCCAGCGCGTTGATGGCGATCTTCGAGTCAGGCCGAACCTCGAGCGCCTTCCGGAACGCCTCGAGACCCTCGTCCGCCCGGCCGCGCCGTTGCAGTTCCTGGCCGGCCTGAATGAACGCATTGTAGGCCTCGCGCTGCATTCCGCTCGCGAGGTAGGCCTCGGCAAGCTCCAATCGAAGAGTCACGTTCTCGGGATCGAGGTCTGCGATCTTCTGCTGAATCGTGAGGGCCTTGGCCTTGTCGCCGGTCCGCTTGAAGCTCTCCACCGCCGCCATGTACTGGACCCGCGCATCGCTGATGTGCCCGACCTTGCGGAGCATGTCGGCCAGCTTGATCGTCAGCTCGGGAGCGACTCCCTCGAGCTTGACGATTTTCTTGTAGACGGCGATTGCCCGCTGCACGGCGCCCTCGGATTCGTACCGTTCCGCCACCTGCACGAAATAGCGACTCGCCTCTTCAGGTCGTCCGACACGAACGCACAGGTCGCCCACCGTGTTCAGGACGTTCTCATCGTGTGGATTGGCCTCGAGCACCTTCTGGTATTCGTCGATCGCGTTGGCGAGTTTGCCCTGCTGGGCGTACTTCTCCGCCTGCTTGAGGGACTTTTCGACATTGTTGTCGCTGCCAAATGAAAAGCGCATATTCCATCTCCGTGAGAGCGGGCGGTACGGGAATCCGAATCGAGAGGTGCGGAAGTGACTGCGCGTATGATAACTCCGGCTGTTTCAACCGCAAAGGACCCTCACCGAGGGGTAGTGGGCCAATCTGACTTCGTCTCTCATCGACTCCGGTCCTTCACATTTCCGCTGCCCTTTTGCGTCTTTGCGTCTTCCTTTTCGCCTTTGCGAGAACTTCTTCGACGGCCTGAAGAGTTTCTCGCAAAGGCGCAAAAGAAGACGCAAAGACACAAGCTCAAGTTCGTGCTGGGACCTTGATCGAAGGTGACCCACTACCCACCTGGGGTGCCCCGGCCCGGCGCGCGCCCTTCCGGTGGCACGCCGTCGGCCCGTCGGAGTACACTGCCAAAGCTCGGTCGACGCGATGGCCGGGCCGTGAATCGAAGGTCTCGAGCGACCATCCGAGAGGTCCGATCATGTCCGCAGCCCTCCAGGACGATGCAGCCGCCACGAAGGGCGACATCCTCGTCGTCGACGACAATCCGGTTAACCTCGATCTGCTTTCGAACATGCTGCAGGACCGGTCGTATCGCGTTCGCGTGGCTACCAACGGCCGCCGAGCGCTCGCAGCTGCGAAGTCGCGGCCACCCGATCTCGTCATGCTCGACATCAACATGCCCGAGATGGACGGGTATGAGGTTTGCAGGCAGCTCAAGGCGGACCCGGTGACGGCTGACGTACCGGTCATTTTCATCAGTGCCCTCGACGAAGCGATGGACAAGGTGCGTGCGTTCGAGGTCGGCGGCGCGGATTACGTCACGAAGCCCTTCCAGTTCGAGGAAGTCCTCGCCCGCATCGAGAACCAGCTCAAGCTGTCTCGTCTGCAGCGTGTGCTCGAGAGGAAAAACGCCGAGCTCACCGCGAAAAACGAGGAGCTCGTCCGGTCCCGGGACGAGCTGCTCAAGTCGCAGCAGCAGGCGGCGAACTTCTTCTCGGCGTTGGCCGACGTGCTGCCTGGCACGGTGCTCGACGAAAAGTACAAGCTCGAAGAGAAGATCGGTGCGGGCGGCTTTGGCACCGTATATCGCGCCGTGCATCTCGGTCTCGATCGTCTCGTCGCGGTGAAGATCTTCAAGCCGGCGAGCGGGACCGTCACACAGGAAGGGCTAGATCGCTTTCGCCTCGAGGGCGTGCGGGCCTGTCAGATTCAGCATAGAAACGCGGTTGCGGTCTCCGATTTCGGCGTTTCGACAGCCGGCATCGCCTATCTCGTCATGGAGCTGCTCGAGGGACGCACGCTGACCGACGAGCTTCAGGACGCAGGCCGGCTGTCTCCAGAGCGTTGCGTCGAGATCCTGACGCCGATCTGCGGCGTTCTGGCCGAGGCACACGCCGCCGGCATCGTTCATCGCGACATCAAGCCCGACAATATCTTTCTGCACCGTTCGAAGGACGGAGAGATCGTCAAGGTCCTCGATTTTGGGCTGGCAAAGCTGCTCGACGACTCACCGGCGCCATCGGCGCAGAACCTCACGGTCGGCACCGTGCTTGGAACTCCGACTTACATGTCTCCGGAGCGGCTCAACGACTCGCCCTACGACGGACAGTCGGACGTGTACAGCACCGGGATCCTGCTCTACCAGATGCTGACGGGCAACGTTCCGTTCCAGTCACGCGAGGGCGACTATTGGGCTGTTGCGATCATGCACCTGACAAAGACGCCACCATCGCTTCGCGAATCCAATCCGGGTCTGACTCCGGAAATCGAAGAAGTTGTTCTCAGATCGCTTGCCAAGGACCCGTCGGCGCGTCCGAGCGCGGAGAGTCTCGCAACCGACTTCAGCGCGGCCGTCGCCGCGGCAGCGCCGCCCGACGCCGCGCGTTCGGTCTGACACTATCAACGTCGAGGAGACTACGCAGAAATGCCGACTAGCAATGACATCGAGACAGACGATCGAACCGATTCGAGGCGCGCGACCCGAGGCCGCCTTCGCCGGGCGATGAAGGACCTGCTGTTGCTGCTTCCGAATCTCCTGAAGCTGCTGGTGCGGCTCGTCCGCGATCCGAAGGTCTCGCGTGCTGACAAGTTCATCCTCGGGGGCACTATCCTCTATGTGATATCGCCG
Source organism: Blastocatellia bacterium (assembly GCA_016705245.1). Taxonomy (GTDB): domain Bacteria; phylum Acidobacteriota; class Blastocatellia; order UBA7656; family JADIYM01; genus JADIYM01. The sequence continues at coordinate 80,093 of JADIYM010000003.1, forward strand.
GTTGACTTCATCCCGGATCTCATTCCGTTCGTCGGGCAGGTCGACGACACGTACCTCGTGGCGCTGTCCCTGATCCGGCTCGTGAATCGAGCGGACCCGGGTGTCGTGGAGCGGCACTGGGATGGTCGCGTGGATCTCAAGCGCCTCCTGTCGTCGATCGTCGACGTGGCCGTGCATTTTCTGCCAAAGCCGATCCGCATGGCTCTCGTCGAAAAGATCGAGATTCGCGAACCTCGAAGTCTGAGGATGATTCGGGGCGGCAAGGACGCGGCGGCCGGCGCTGCAGCTACGCCCCGGCAGTAGCTGGGTTCCTTACAGAGTTGCCCCATGCGGCTGGGCCGCACCCCCCGTTGATGAAACGGCAGGAATGAGCAGGGTAGACTCTTGACGATATCTGCGTCTGAGATCGGTAGTTCTTGGCGCCCGAGTTTCGCTCGCGAGCCCATTGCAGATTCCGCGACCGCGGACCGGTCGATTCCGCGACCGCGGAGCGGTCGATGAAATAGCCGTGGGTCGCGCGCGGGCGAGTGCAACGAGCCCTCGCGTGACCCGCGGAACCGCCGGCCGTAACGCACCGACCGCGGAGCGGTCGCATCTTCAGTCCCAAAGATAACGTGCGTCGTAGGCGACACCGTGCTTCTCGAGTAATGAGACGAACTCCTCGCCGTAGGACACGCGCCGGAACACGATGTGCAGGTAGACCTCGATCAGTCTCCGTGCCACGGGCCCTGCTCCTTTGGCCCATGATCGAAATCCGCATGGCCGAGTTGCTTCCCCCTCACAATACAGTGCGACCGCTCCGCGGTCGGCGCGTGGCAGCTGGAGGTTCCGCGGGTCGCGCGTGGGCTCGCTGCGCTCGCCCCGGCGCGACCCACGGCTATTTCATCGACCGCTCCGCGGTCGCCACTACAGAGCCGTTCACGGACGTGTCACATGATTGATGAAGACTCCTGCATCGAACGCCTCACGCATCAGTACCGGGCGCGGTAGCGCTCGGGTCGACCCCGACTTTGATCGTCTCTGTAACTGCACGCTTCACCCTGGAGCGCACTCACTCGATCGGGAGAAGCCACTCGCCGCGGTAGACGGCTCTGGCCGGGCCAACCAGGAGCACCGACGCCTGATCGTCGGGCCAGCTGACCGACAAGTTGCCGGCCGCGGTTCGGACAGTGACACGTCGATCGACCCGACCCGTCGCGATCGCGGCAACGGTTGCCGCCGTGGCGCCAGTCCCCGATGACTGCGTCTCACCCACACCGCGTTCCCAGAAGCGGACATCGATATCGTTGCGCGACGTCACGCGAATGAATTCGACGTTCACGCGATTCGGAAACGCGGGATGAGTCTCGATCACCGCCCCGACGGATCGCCAGTCCATGGCGTCCGGATCCTCGATGAAGATCGAACAGTGCGGATTCCCGATCGACGACACCGTCACCGTCCAGTCGCGACCGGACACATCGAGCGCGACATCTACGGCCCGTTCGTCCGCCGCGCATCCCGTGAACGGCACGTCTCCGCTCCGGAACGTCGGAATCCCCATCTCCATCTCGTACCGAGACTCGCCGAGGCGCCTCAGACGCTTCACACCGGCCGATGTCGCCACCCGCAGATCGACGTTCTCCGCAGGCCATCGTCCCGACCCGTCGAGAAAGGCGGCGACGCACCGAGTGCCGTTACCCGAGACCTCCGCCTCGCTGCCGTCCGCGTTGAAGATTCGAGTTGCGACGTCCGAATCGGCCGTGTCGGGCGGTCCCAGGACGAGGAGTCCGTCCGCACCCGCGCCCAGCGTCCGCCGGCACATCTGCCGCGCCAATCCTGCGAGATCTGAGCCATCAGGCGCCTCTCGACTTTCGATCAACAGGAAGTCGTTTCCCAGGGCCTCGAGCTTTGTAAAATGCACCTGTCGTTCGCCTTTCTAAGTTGTTGACCGACCCGGGTCCCTGTGCTAGGGTCGGCCTTCCGCCTATGAGTCAACTGAAGCAGTACCGCCGATCAGCCCTCAAGCTGATAGCACGGGCGAGGATGCGCGGCAAGCAGGCCGAACCTCTCCTTCGAGGGTTGGCCTCGATCGCTGCGGTCGCCGCCGCCGGTGCCGTCGTGTGGGCAGTGCTCGGCTTTGCGCGCGTTGGTTTCGCCGAGGTCGAATCGGTCTCTCAGCCGGCGCAGCCGGTCGCGAACGCGGAGCACACAGGCGAAGCGGCGTCGAATGCAAGGGGTGGAACGCTCGCGCGACGCGAGTGCCTCGTGTATGTCACGGAAGGCGATGCGGCGCATTACCACGCATCGGTCCACACGGCGAGCGAGTCGGAGCGGAAGGCGATTAGTCTCGACCTCGCCCGGTCGAAAGGCCTCGAGGCCTGTCGAACCTGCTTCCGTGGAAAGGGCGACGGAGCCAAGGCTGTGGTCTCGACGGGAGCATCGGGGGCAAACCGCTAGAGGCTCGCCCCGAATTCGATAGCTCTACCGGCCCGCAACGCTCCGGCCGTTGAACTCGACCTCTTCGAAGTGGGTCAGCGTCTTGAACTGTCGGAACCGCTCCGCGATCTCCGTATGCGTCAGGCTCAGGAGACGTTCGCAGCCGAACGCCTCGACATTGAACGAGGCCATCACGGAACCGTAGATGATCGCCCGCCGAAGGCCCGCATCCGACGTGTCGTTTGACGCTGCGAGGTATCCCATCATCCCGCCGGCAAAACTGTCGCCGGCGCCCGTCGGATCGATCACTTCCTCGATCGGGTAGGCGGGCGTCGCAAAGTAGCCGTGATCAGAGAACAATGCCGCCCCGAACTCACCGCGCTTGACGACGAGAATCTTCGGCCCGAACCCGCGAATGACGCGGGCGGCCCGGATGAGATTGGATTCACCGGCCAGCTCGCGGGCCTCGGCGTCATTGACGACGAGCAGGTCGATGTCGGCGAGCGCTGCGAGGAGCCCGTCGCGCGCGCCTTCGATCCAGAAATTCATCGTGTCGAGCGCCACGAGCCTTGCCGCGGACTGCAGTCGCGCCTGACGCTGGAGCTTTGGATCGGTGTTGGCGAGAAACAGGAACGGAACTTCGCGAGCCGAGTCATCGAGCTGAGGATCGAACTCCGCCAGCACGTTGAGCTGCGTATCGAGCGTGTGCGCCGTGTTCAGGTCGTATCCGTATTCTCCTTTCCAGAAGAAGGTCTTGCGGCCCGGCATTCGCTTGAGGTCAGTCACGTCGACCCCGCGGTCGAGAAGGACCTGTTCGGACTCTGACTTGAAATCGTCGCCGACGACGGCCATGAGCCGGACGTCGGTGAAAAACGAGGCCGAAACCGAGAAGTGCGTGGCGGAACCGCCAAGGATGTGCGGCCGCTCACCGAACGGCGTCTTGATTGCGTCGTACGCAACCGTCCCGACTACGAGAATGGACATGCTCACCTTCCAGGAGGATTGATTCGCGAACCGGATCGACTCGATCGCGGCGCGTCCGAACCGGCTTGATTCACGAGCTTCGCGAGCTCCTCGCGGGCGCGCTTCACGAACTCGCTTTCCGTGTGTTCGTCGACGACTTTCTGAAGCATCTCTCGAGCGAGCTTCACCTCTTTCGTTCGCGCATAGCAGACGCCAGCGAGGTAATAGACCTCGTCGATCTTCGTGAACTCCGGATTTGTCGCGACGATCTCTTCGAGCCGTCCGAGTGCTCCGGTCCACGCCTTCTTCTTGAAGTACTGCCGCCCGACATCGAGGTTGTGCCGGCTGGATGCCTCGAGCTCAGGATCGATCGGCGCCGTGATCGATCCGCGTTGTGCGGCCACCGGAAACACAATGGCGAACGCGAGCGCGATCGCCGCAAGATAGCGGACGGCCGCTGTCGCCTGATTTATTCCAGCATTCATGGACGGATCCTCCTATCGCCGGCAGTTGCTACTCGATGTACTTGCCGACGATTTCGGAAAGGCGCTGCTTTGCCGCATCCGAAATCTCTTCGGGCTGCGTGATGATGGCGTAACGCAGGGCGTTGCCGCAGCCGCACGTTCGCTCCTCCTGCGCGAGCACCTTGACCGATTCGCGAATCAGCCTGCGCGCGTTCTCTGAGTTCTTTCCGAGGTTCTCGATGACCATCTCAACCGTGACCGAGTCGTGCGATTCGTGCCAGCAGTCGTAGTCCGTCACGAGCGCGATCGTCGCGTAACAGATCTCCGCCTCGCGAGCGAGCTTGGCTTCCTGAAGGTTCGTCATTCCGATGATGTCGGCGCCCCACGATCGATAGAGATGCGACTCCGCCTTCGTAGAGAACGCGGGTCCCTCCATGCAGACATACGTGCCGCCGCGGTGCATTTCGAATCCGTCGAGCGTCTTGCCGCTGCGCTCGATCACGTCACAGAGCTCCGTGCAAACCGGGTCGCCGAATGCCACGTGCGCAACGATGCCGTCGCCAAAGAACGTCGATACACGGTTTCGCGTGCGGTCGATAAACTGGTCGGGTATGACGATGTCGAGTGGCTTGTGTTCCTCGCGCAACGATCCAACCGCCGAAGCCGACAGGATGCGCTCGACACCGAGCATCTTCATTCCGTAGATGTTCGCCCGGAACGGGATCTCGCCCGGCATGATGCGATGGCCGCGACCATGCCGCGGGAGGAACGCGACGCGCTGTCCTTCAAGGTGGCCGATGACGAACGAGTCGGACGGCTTTCCGAATGGCGTGTTGATCGCCACCTCCTTGACGTCTTCGAGACCTACCATCTTGTACAGACCGCTTCCGCCGATGATTCCAATCGTTGCTTCTGCCATGTTGATCCTTCGGGACTTCGTTGGCGGCTGCCTGTCAGGCTGCGCGCCGGGTGTTCGTTTCTATGCGCTGATGCTAGGCATGTGCGACCGACTCGGCACTCAACTTTCCGCCGTCTTCGCGAATGAGCGCCATTGGCGTTTCGTGATCGTGTTCGAAGACGCATACCCACTTCTCGGCGACGGCGCGAGAAAGCAGCTCCTTCTTCCTTTCGAGCAATTCAACCGGATACAGGTCGTATCCCATGACCCACGCCGGACGCAGGTGCCGCGTCGTGGGAATGATGTCGGCAAAGTAGACGGCTCGGTCGCCACGACTCTCCACCTCGACGAGCTGGGTCCAGTCGTTGTGACCGCGCACCGGGAAAACCCGGATGCCACGCATGACATCGACCGCGCCATCGACGGTCTCGAGCTGTCCTGATGCGACGAGTGGCTCCCAGTTTTCCGGCATGTAGCTCGCGCGCTCGCGTTCGTGCGGGTGACGGGCGGTTTCGAGCTCTCCCTTCTGGACGATGTAGCGCGCCCGCGGGAACGTCGCCACGGCTTCGCCCGCCGAATCGTGGCGCGTGTTGCCACCTGCGTGATCGAAATGGAGGTGCGTGCAGATCACGACGTCAATATCGTCAACCGTCAGCCCGAGCTCGCCGAGTGAGTCCACTGCCGTCGTTTCGTGGGCGATTCCGTACATGTCGAGCTCACGCTCCGACCACTTCGTTCCGATGCCCGTGTCTACGAGGACGTTCGCCTCTGGAGTCCGAACGAGCAACGCGTTGAGCCCGAGCCGGATGCGGTTCTTTTCATCCGGAGGATAGACGCGTTCCCAGAGCACCCTCGGCACGACGCCGAACATTGCGCCACCGTCGAGCCGAAAGGTGCCGTCCGAGACGATGTCCAACCGAAAATCCCCGAGCTGGTAGCTCATACCTGCTGCGCTACTTTCCGCCCTTCGCCGGCTTCGGCGCCGGCTTGGAAGCCGGCGGCGGCTCCATTTCTCCATCGCCCGGAGGAGGACCGCCGTGCGGCGATCCACCACCATGCGGATCCATCATTGGCATCTGTGGCATCTCCGGCATCTCAGGCTTCGCCACCGTGAAGTCGGCTGGCAGATGACCGGGTTCTTTTTCGCGATCTCGTCGACCGCTTCTTCGAATCGCTTCTGAGAGAGCGTGTCCTTGAGTCGCGAGGCCGCCTCGGGCGTGAGGTCCGGCGCCGGCTTGCGCTCGATCATCTTGATGATGTGGAAGCCGTAATCGGTCGTCACGACCTCGGACACCTGGCCGGCCTGAAGCTTCCAGGCCGCCTCTTCGAATTCCGGAACGAACGTGAAACGCGGCTTCATGTCGAGATCGCCGCCCTTATCCTTCGTGCCCGGATCTTCGCTGTATTGCTTCGCGAGCTCGCCGAAATCCTCGCCGTTCTTGATCCGCTGAAGGAGCTGTTCGGCTAGCTGCTTTTTCTCGTCGACATTCGGCGCGGCACCGCCGCCCATCGGGTTCGAGGGATCCGGCAGGGCGACCGTCGCAAGCAGGATGTGCTGAACTCGAACATCATCCATCTCGCCCGATGCGCGCCTCTCTTCGTAGACCTTCTTGACCTCTTCGTCGGTGTACTTCGTCTCTTCCTCGAGCTTCGGCTGGAGCGCCTGGATCAGGGATCCGAATCGATTGAGCTTTAGCTGAAGCGCGGTCTCAGGGTCGCGGTCGAGTCCCTCGGCGCGCGCCTTCTCCGCCATGACGAAGACGCCTGCGATCTCTTCGGCCTTCGGCGCGGGCTGGCCCTTGGTCTGCTTCGAAATGGCCGCCGTCACGCGCGTGACGACGTCGCCGTGCGCAGCGACCCAGGCCTTCACGTCCTCCGGCGAAGCCTGCGGTCCGGCCGGTCCGGATGCGGCCTCGGGATGAGCCTTAGAATAAGCCTCCTGCAGGACCTGCGCGGCCCCCAGTTCCTCCATCGCCTTTGCTTCCTCGGTCGCGCCCAGGCCACGCCTATCGGCTTCCATGGCGAGTGAGAGCTGCTTGCCGAGTCGCTCGAGGAACTTCTTTCGCGCCTCGGGATCGGTGGCGAACTGGCTCTTCTCACGGAAACCCAGTTGCTTCTCGACAAACAGATCCAGCTCTGCCTGCGTGAGGCCGATGGGTTCCGACGTCTTCAACCGATACTGCGACATGATGCCCACGCCGGCGACAACCGCGACGAGTGCGATGACGATCAGGGCCTTGAAGAATGAACTCACGAATTGTCTCCTTGCGTGGGGTGGGCGGTGTGTTCCGGCCCGGCTTCCTGCGAAATCTCGACGAGAACACCCCCGGTTGCGCTCGGATGGACGAACGCAACGAGGTGTCCACCGGCGCCGACTCTCGGCACGTCATCGATCAGGCGCGCGCCGGCGGCCTTGAAGCGCGCGAGCGCCGCGTGAATGTCGTCAACGCGGTAGCAGATGTGGTGGATGCCGGGACCTCGTTTGGCGAGGAATTTCCCGACGGGAGTCTCGGGACCGGTCGGCTCGAGTAGCTCGACACGCGACGTCCCGACCGGAAGCATGCAGACATTGACGCCCTGATCTTCGACGGTCTCACGACCGGCGACTTCGAGTCCCAGGGCATCGCGATAGAACGCGAGCGACTCGTCAATGGACGCCACGGCGATGCCAAGGTGGTCGATTCTCATAAACGCGGGAGTATAACGGAAGCACGGACGCGGCGGCCAGCGGGACGGGGTGGGCGGACAACGGAGAAGGCTTCGCATACAGAGCGCACGGAGGCACAAAGTCGCACAACGACTCTCTCGGCGATTGAAGGCCTGTCTTCCGCGACGGCGGAGCGGTCGATTCCGCGACGGCGGAGCGGTCGCGGACTCTGTATCGGAGTCGCGAGCGAAACCGATGGCGCCAGGAACTGACGATCTCAGGCGCCGACGTCGTCAAGAGTCTAAACTGCCAACTCCTCCCGTTAGCGCGGCAACGCCGCATCGGAAACTATTTGTTCAAAGCCTTCTCCGTTGTCCGCCCGGTACGTGCTGGACTAGTGTCAAAGGGACATGCTTCCCAATGACGTCAAACACCTTGCGGCCGATCCGGACGGGTCGGTATTCGCCTCGGACGGTGGACGGCGAATAGCGCGATTGACCGGTGGCTGGCTGACCAACGCCGCCATCCTGCCCGCAGATGCTCGGATCTCGGCTATCGCTGGTCACCCCAATGGCGGAGTCGTCGTCGCGGACGCAGGCCTGAATCGAATTTGGCTGGTGAGTCCGGCAGGAAAGGTTCACGCACTTGCCGGTGTCGAGCAACCTCCGGGCCTCGGGCGCAAGCCTGTGCGCTCCGATGGCCCGGCGTCCGAGGCGCGCTTTCGGTCACCTACTGCGATAGCCTCGAACGACTCCGGCGAACTATTCGTCGCCGAACCCGGCGGCGATCGAATCGTTATCCGGACGATCTTCATGGATTCGGTAACTACGGATGAGATCGTCGGACTGCCCCACTTGCCCGCATTGGGACTAGCCGTCGTGAATGACGCGCTGTGTGCCGTTTTCGGCATCGGAGATCCGCCATCAGTGGTCGTGCTTCGCAGGGGTGAACGCGCCGATTCCGGCGCGTCGGACCTCTCGTGGCGATTGGCGATGATCGTGGGATCCCGGACTCAACGCGGCTCTGCTGACGGCCCGGGAACCGACGCTCGATTCGCGGCGCCGTCGGCCATCAGTGCGACTCCCGGTGGCTGTGCGCTGACGGACGGAGCGCGAATCCGACTCATCCTGGACGTGGATCGGGTCACGACTGTCGCAGGATCGACTCCGGGATATCTGGACGGTCACGGTACGTCCGCCCGATTCGGACTATTGCGGGCCATCGCATGCACCCCGGACCGCAGGCTCTTCGTCGCCGACCCGCACAACGACGCCTTGCGCGTCGTGACGCTTGAAGGCGAGGTTTCGACGGTAATCGGAGCGCTGCGAAGCGACCGGATCTCCGTTAACGAATCCACCGTTGTGTCGAAGGCCTTCGGCAACGCGATCGTTGACGACAACGTGCGTGAGGCGTGGGGTATTGCCCGCGTCTTTCTTCGCGACCACCGACTCGGCGCCCAACCGTGGCCGGACCGGACGATCCAGCCAACGTCGGTGGCTTCCGCGCGGCTTGGAAAGGAACTTTCCACGTCCTGGTCGCAGTCCGACGATCCCGACCGCTCTGGCGTCGGCTTGTTCTGCCTGTGGCTGATCGAATGCGACGAGCGTGACCAGGGCGTGAACGAGATTCGCGACCACCGACTGCGACGCACCGGACAGGACCTCGACCGCAGAGCCGGCTGACCTTCGTGTCCCGAGTACATCTTCTGAGTGGCGGGACGAACAGGCATCGGGTAAAGTGTTGGGTTCTCTATGCCGCTTCACGATGCGCAAGCTTTTGTCCTTCGAACCTACAAGCTCGCCGAGGCCGACAAGATCTGCGTGCTCCTGACCCGGCAATCTGGAAAACTCCGGGGCGTCGCCTACGGCGCACGAAAGCTCCGATCGCGCTTCGGCTCGTGTCTCGAGCCCTTCACGGAAATCTCGCTCACCTACTTCGAAAAGGACGGCCGCGAACTCGTGTCGATCTCACACGCCGAAATCGTCCGCTCGCATTACGAGCAGGCTGCCGGCTCGGTAGTCGCCGGTGCCGCGATGTCGTACATGTCGGATCTATGCTGCGAGTTTTTGCCCGATCACGAGCCCAGCGACACCGTTTACCGACTCCTGACCGCAACGCTCGATGCGTTTGGCGAGCACGCTGACTCCCATGCGCTCGTCCGGTACTTCGAGGTCTGGCTGCTGAAACTCGCCGGCTTCTACCCGGACCTTCGCCGGTGCGGAAGGTGCGACCTGCCGACCTCCGCCGACGCGGACATCTGGCTCTCCGGCGACGGGGCGCCGCAATGCCCGACCTGTTCGTCCGGGCGTGGAGTGCGCGTCACTCCGGCCGTCAGGTCAACGATCTCCCGCATATTGGCGGAACCGCCGGCGAGGTTCGCCGAGCGCCCGCCTCCCGCCGATCACCTCGATCGGCTCGCCGAGTTCTCGCTGCTCATCATTCGCCACTCGCTCGAGCGGGACCTGAAGTCTTTTGCACTATTCAATCGTCTTCGACGTGACACGGAGACGCCTCAGCCCTGATTGGAGAACTTCGAATGACCCGAAAGTACGTATACATCTTTTGCGACGGAAAGGCCGACGGCCACGGCACCATGAAGGACCTGCTCGGCGGCAAGGGCTCAGGCCTCGCCGAGATGACGAATGCCGGACTCCCGGTGCCTCCCGGCTTCACGATCACGACCGAAGCCTGCAACGAATATTATGCCGCCGGCCAGAAGCTGCCGGACGGATTGTGGAGCGAAGTGCGGGCGGCGCTCGCCAAGGTCGAGGCCGCCGTCGGCAGGGGCTTCGGCGAACCGGACAACCCGCTGCTCGTGTCTGTCCGATCGGGTGCGAAATTCTCGATGCCCGGCATGATGGACACGGTGCTGAACCTCGGCCTGAACGAGCAGACGCTCAAGGGTCTCGCGACGCAATCGGGCAACGAGCGCTTCGCGCGTGACGCGTACCGGCGGTTCGTCCAGCTCTTCGGGAAGATCGTGCTCAACATCTCGGGCGAGAAGTTCGACCACGCTCTCGAAGCGAAGAAACACGCCGCCGGCGTCACGCTTGACACCGACCTCACGTCAGAGCACCTCGACGAGCTCAACCAGCAGTATCTCGCAATCGTGCGCGAGGAGACCGGCCGCGATTTTCCGAGTGACCCTATGGAGCAGCTCGAGCTCGCGATCCGCGCGGTCTTCCAGTCGTGGAACGGCCGTCGGGCTGTGGACTACCGTCGCATCAACCGAATAGACGACACGCTCGGCACGGCGGTCAACGTGCAGGCGATGGTCTTCGGCAACCTGGGCAGCGATTGCGGCACCGGTGTTGCCTTCACCCGCGATCCGTCGACCGGCGATCGGCACCTTTACGGTGAGTACCTGCAGAACGCGCAAGGCGAGGACGTCGTCGCCGGCATCCGCACTCCCAAGAAGATCGCGCAGCTTCGCGACGACATGCCCGAGGTCTACGAACAGTTCGCGGCCGTCGCCGAGCGGCTCGAGAAGCATTACCGCGACGTGCAGGACCTCGAGTTCACGATCGAGCGCGGAAGGCTGTTCATGCTTCAGACCCGGAACGCGAAGCGCACGGGCAAGGCGGCGGTCAAGGTCGCCGTCGACATGGTGTCGGAAGGCCTCATCGATCGCGATGCCGCGCTCATGCGCGTCGAGCCGAATCAGCTCGACCAGCTACTCCACCAGATGATCGACCCGGCGGCGACGATCGATGTCATCGCGCACGGACTGCCGGCCAGCCCCGGAGCCGCGGCCGGACAGGTCGTGTTCGATCCCGATGAGGCCGACGAGCTGCACAAGGACGGCAAGAAAGTCATCCTGGTACGCATCGAGACGTCGCCGGAGGACTTCCACGGCATGGTGGCGTCCGAGGCGATCCTGACGGCTCGCGGCGGCATGACGAGCCACGCTGCCGTCGTAGCGCGCGGCATGGGCAAGTGCTGTGTCGCGGGCTGTTCCGACATCACGATCAACTACGCGAAGAAGTGTTTCGTGACGAAGGGCGGCCAAACGATCAACGACGGCGACTGGATCACGCTCGACGGCACGCACGGCCACGTCATCCAGGGCCACGCTCCGCTCATCGATCCGGTGCTCGACGACAACTTCCGTACGCTCATGGCATGGGCCGACGAAGCGCGCACGATGAAGGTCCGGACGAACGCCGACACACCGGCCGACTCGAAGGTCGCGCGCGGATTCGGCGCCGAAGGCATCGGGCTCTGCAGGACGGAGCACATGTTCTTCGAGGGAACGCGCATCGATGCGGTTCGCGAGATGATCGTGGCCGAGACACTCGAGGAGAGGGCGGCCGCGCTTGCCAAGATCGCGCCATACCAGCGCGAGGACTTCATCGGCATCTTCAAGGAGATGGACGGCTTGCCGGTAACGATCCGCACGCTCGATCCGCCCCTGCATGAGTTCCTGCCCCACGAACAGGAGGACATAGACGCTCTCGCCGCGAAGATGGGCATTTCCTCCGCGCTGCTGACCGCGAAGGTGAACGCCCTGCACGAGGCCAATCCAATGCTCGGCCATCGCGGCTGCCGCCTCGGGATCGTGTATCCGGAGATCACGGAGATGCAGGCGCGGGCGATTTTCGAGGCTGCCGTGCACTGCACGAAGGCCGGCGTAAAGGTACTGCCCGAGATCATGATTCCGCTCGTTTCGACGGTTGCCGAACTGAGGCTCCAGGAGGCTGTCGTCCGAAAGGCGGCGGCGGACGTTTTTGCCGAGACGGGTGTCACGGTCGAGTACCTCGTCGGCACGATGATCGAGCTTCCTCGCGCAGCGCTGACTGCCGACAAGATCGCGGAGGCCGCCGAGTTCTTCTCGTTCGGCACGAACGACCTGACGCAGACCACGTTCGGTCTCTCGCGCGACGACGCAGGACGCTTCCTGCCGAAGTACGTCGAGATGAAGATCCTCGCCGATGACCCGTTCCAGGTGCTCGACGTCGAAGGTGTCGGCAAGCTCGTGGAGATGGGCGTGAAGCTGGGAAGGTCAACGCGCCCCGATCTAAAGGTCGGAATCTGCGGAGAGCACGGCGGAGAGCCGTCGTCGGTCGAGTTCTGTCATCGGACAGGACTCAACTATGTTTCGTGCTCACCGTACCGAGTACCGATCGCGCGACTCGCAGCTGCCCAGGCCGCCATTGCCGACAAGGACGGCGCTCGCGCCTCCTCCGGTACCGCATAGGATAAGAGTAGACAGGATTACAGGATTTTCAGGATTAACAGGATTATCTCCAGGAAGGATGCAAAGTCGCTCCTGTCAATCCTGATAATCCTGTAATCCTGTCTACTCTCCTCCCGTTGCCCTGCGATCCAGCCCGGCGTAGACTCGCGCCAGATTCACTCTGTTTCTGACGCAACGACAACACACAAAATAACGTTCGAGGAGGAATCCTTCATGCTCACGCGCACCTACGCGGCAAGGATGACGCTTGCGCTCGTGCTCGGTGTCCTGCTCGCCGTGCCGACCGTCGCCCAGACGTTCCGCGGCAGCATTCTCGGCACGGTGGTCGACAACTCTGGCGCCGTCGTTCCTGGCGCCACCGTCACGGCAAAGAACACCAGCACCGGCGTCACTCGAACAACAGTTACGGATGCCGACGGCTCGTATTCGATCAGCGAACTCCCGATCGGCGCGTATGAGCTAACGGTCTCGCACGAAGGCTTCCAGACCGCAAAGGTCGGCGACCTCGAGGTCGAGGTCTCGGCTGAACGCCGCGTCGACGTTTCGCTGACTCCAGGCGCCGTTTCCGAGCAGGTAGACGTCACGGCAGACGTCCCGCTGGTCGAAACGACGTCGAACGTTCTCGGCGGCAGTGTCAGCGCGAAGGAGATCCAGAACCTGCCGGTGAATGGCCGCGACTTCACTAAGCTGCTCGTGCTCTTCCCCGGCACGACCGGAGATCCGAGCGGCGCGACCGACTCGCCTGGCTCGTTCGGCCTCTTCTCGGCCAACGGAAACCGCGGCCGCTCGAACAACTACCTCCTCGACGGAACCGACATGAATGACGGGTACCGCAACCTGCCGGCCATTAACGAGGCAGGCGTATTTGGTACTCCGGCGACGATTCTTCCGGTGGAAGCGATCGCCGAGGCCGCGGTCCTTTCGAACTTCGAGGCCGAGTTCGGCCGCAGCGCCGGCGCCGTCGTCAACATCGTGACGAAGTCCGGCGGCAACGAGATTCACGGTAGCGTGTTCGAATATCTGCGCAACGACATCTTCGACGCCCGCAACGTCTTCAACCAGGAACCCAACGAGCAGACTGCGTTCCGCAACAACCAGTTCGGCTTTTCGCTTGGTGGTCCGTTCGTCAAGAACAGGACCTTCTGGTTCGTTGCGTACGAGGGCCAGCGCGAGCGCGTCGGCCTCGCGAGCGCGGCGCGCGTGCCCGATCCGCGCGAGATCGCTGCCGCCGGAGGCGCCACGAACGACGTCATTGCGCAGCTCCTCGCGCGCAACCCGTGGCCGGCGCCCAATCGCCCGGTCGCCATCGGCGATCCGACGCCGAACCTGCTCGTCTCGACCCGCGCGCTCAACGACATCGATTCCTTCATCGTGAAGGTCGACCACTCGTTCAACGACAAGAATCAGCTCGTCGGCCGCTACTTCTTCGGCGACAGCTCGCAGAGCTTCCCGCTCGCGATTCTCTCCGGCGGCGTGTTGCCCGGCTACAACACGGTCACCCCTACGCGCGTGAACCTGATTGCACTCTCATTCCTTCACGTCGTCTCGGACACCAAGGTCAACGAAGCGCGCTTCGGCTACAACCGATTCGACGAAGACTTCTTCCCCGAGGATTCGAACTTTGATCCGCAGTCGATCGGACTCAACACGGGCGTGCAGGGACCGCAGGACTTCGGGCTGCCGCAGATCCGCGTCGCCGGGTTCGCGCCGATCGGCGCAACCCTTTCGGTTCCGCGCGGACGCGTCGACACGAACTGGCACTTCGTGGACAACTTCTCGTGGAAGGCCGGCGATCACGACCTGAAGATGGGCTACGAGTACCGCAGGACATTCGTGAACGGATTCTTCGACGCCGGATACCGCGGCCGTCTCGATTTCGACTCGCTCGAGGACTTCCTCGCAGGGAATCTCGCTGGAGGGCGCAGCGCGCGTGGCGACTCGCGCCGCGGCACGTTCCAGAACTCGCACGGCCTTTTCTTCAACGACAGCTACCGGATGAAGAAGAACTTCACGGTGAACCTTGGCCTGCGCTGGGATTACTACGGCGTCATCGGCGAGGAGCGGGACCGCTTCAGCATCCGCGATTCGACGGCCGGTCGCGGTCAGGTCGACGAGCTCTACCCGAAGGACCTGAACAACTTCTCGCCGCGCGTCAGCTTCGCGTGGGACATCGGCGGAAAGGGCAAGACCGTCATCCGCGGCGGCTACGGCCTCTACTTCGACGCGTTCTCGCAGGACTTCTTTGTCGGACAGCTGCCGTTCAACACGTTCAATCCCGGTCCGGCGTACAACCCTATCGGCAGCGACCCGGTGCTCTTCTCGTTCTCGACGGTCGGCGAGATCGTCGCCGGTCAGCCACTCTTCACGGACTATCTGGACTCTGACGTGTTCACGGTCGACCAGAACGTGGCGACGCCCTACATCCAGAACTTCAACGTGAACATCCAGCAGGAGCTCTTCCCTGGCGGCGTGTTGCAGGTTGGCTACACCGGCTCCCAGGGCCGCAAGCTCTTCCGCTATCGCGACATCAACCAGTCGGTTCCGGGACAGGGCCCGGCTCGTCCATTCGACAACGGTCCGTTCGCACCGTCGGGCGGCACGTTCTTCTACGTCAACGAACTGGCGACGAGCGCGGTGTCGAACTACAACGCGCTGCAGGTCGACTTCTCGCTTCGGACGTGGAAGGGATTGTCGGGCTTCTTCAACTACACGTGGTCGCACTCGCTCGACAACGCGTCGGACGGGCAGGACTACGTCGCGAACGCCACGCAGCCCAACGACAGCAACCGGCCAGACCTCGAGTACGGCAATTCGAACTTCGACGTACGCCATCGCGTGCTCGGGTCGCTCACCTACGAGTTCCCGGAGTTCGACAACGACGCGGAGTGGCTGACGAACGGCTGGCAGGTCAACGCGCTGGCGACCTACCGCAGCGGTGCGCCGTTCCACGTGAACTTCCTTTTCTACGGCGACTATGACGGGACGGGCGAGTTCTTCCCTCGACCCGACCTGATCGGCGATCCGTACGCCGGCACGTCGACGCCCGACAACTTCCTGAATCTGTCGGCGTTCGCGGTGCCGTGCGTTCTCGACAACAATGGCGACTGCGTGCCCGGAACCGAACATGCCGGATCGCTCGGACGGAACTCGCTAAAGGGGCCGGACTACAAGAACGTGGACTTCTCGGTCTACAAGAACACGCAACTGACCGACAACCTGATGCTGCAGCTGCGATTCGAGTTCTTCAACCTGTTCAACCATCCGAACTACTCGTCTCCGCTGCTTCCCGGCTTTTCGGTCGACGCCGGGTTCAACGGCATCAGTGCCGACGGGCGGGGCATCGGCTTCCTGCCGATCACGGTCACACCGGATGTGGGCGTCGGCAACCCGTTCCTCGGCGGCGGAGGATCGCGCAACATCCAGATGGGTATCCGGCTGGTTTTCTAGCCGGGAAAGGCGTAGCCATACAGAGAGCACAGAGTCACGAAGAACACAGAGTCGAGACGCTTATCAGCCTGTGTTCTCCGTGACTCTCTGTACGGCCACGCCACTCGCATAATCCGGAAGGGACCCCGATGACCAAGAAGCGCATTCTTGCAGCCTGCCTCGTCGCGACCGTTCTCGTTGCGACGCCTCTTACCGCGCGCTCCGTCCAGCCGGGGGGACCGAACCCGTACGACCTCACGATCGAGATCGAAGGCTCGCCCGAACCGGTCGGAAGCGGCGAACAGCTCACGCTGACGATCACGGTCGTCAACACCGGCGCTGGTCTCGCGGATCCCGTGCTCGTCCAGTCCGCGACGCCTGCCGGGACGACGTTCGCGTCGATCATGTCGACGAACGGACTGACCACGCATCCGGACGTCGGAGCGACCGGTCCCGTTGAATGCACGGCTCGCAACCTCGAGTCCGGAGACAGCGTCGTCGTCGAACTTGTCGTCGACGTCGTGGCGGAGCCCGGATCGACGATCGAGGCGGCGGCCGCGGCCGTCGGACCTGACGACGAAAACTCGGACGCCAATCCGGACGACAACTCTGCGGAAACGGCCATTCCGGTGCGTGTGGACGGCGCAAGCATCGACCTCGCCGTTGACGTCGAGCCCTACGGCGACGAAGCCGGCACCGACTCGCCGTTCGAATTCGACGTCGTTGTGACCAACCTCTCGGAGGACACGACCGCGGTCGGCGTGGTTCTCACGACATCCACGCCCGATGGCACGACGTTCTCCGATGCTGACGCCTTCGGGGAGATCACGTCGCCGGAACCCGGCGACCAGGGCGACATCATCTGCATGTTCGAAGCGATCGAGCCCGGCGAATCGGAGGTCCTGACTGTTACGCTCGACGTCATCGGACCGGCTGGAGGCGAGATCGACTTCGAGGCGTCGGCGGTGTCGGCGTCCGACGATCCCAATCCCGACGACAACTCTGCTGCGGTGTCCGTCCCGATCGTCGAAGCCGACGAGTTCACGCTGGACTGGGATGAACCGGACTTCGGCAGCGGGGCAGACTTGCCGCCGCCACGAAATCTGGTGGTGATTGAAGGCGCGGCAGCGAAGGCGTTCGTGGACCGTGTCAGCGCGACGAACCGTGCGGCCTCGCCGAGAAACACGCTCGTCGGCTACAACATCTACCGGGCGACGCGTCCCGGAGAAACTCCTTCACCTGGGAACTTCTACCAGTCGGTACCTGCGACGGTGACGTCGTCGACGTCTCCGGCCGCCCCTGCCGGCACGTTCTTCGTGGTGACGGCCCAGTACGACGACGGCGAGTCGAACGCGTCGAACGAAGCAAGCGCCGAGGTTCCGGCTGCGGTGCTCACGAGCGTCAAGGTCAAGTCATCGAAGATCGTCGCCGACGGGACAGGCTTCAGCGCGACGGTCCAGGTTTTCGTCGACGGCATACCGTTCGCGACGGCGGCGAAGCTCAAGAAGGGCGGGACGCGGGTTATTCAGAAGGGCGGGCTGATTTCAGGAGTGTCGCTCGCAACTTACCTGGGAGGTCACCCGAGCGTACTGATCACGTTCCGGAACGAGAACGGGGGCGTCGCGGCCTACCGGCATCCGTAGTAGGGGCGGCGTTCAGACACGCGGCCCCCTTAGCGTCTTTGCGAGTCCTCTGCGACTCTGCGAGAAACCCCTACGGACGCGTTTCTCGCAGAGTCGCAGAGGACTCGCAAAGACGCAGGGCAGAGACGCACTATACCTCTCCGTACCCTCCGCCGCCGGGCGTCTCGATCCGCACGCGATCACCGGGTCCTGCGTCGATCGAGCAGACGGCAGACAATGGTTCGGGGGCGCATCCACTCCGGATGACCCAGTTGCAACCGGGCGCACCGTCGAGTCCCCCGGCGAGACCGTACGGACCCCGCGCGCGTCGATCCGACAGGATCGAGACCCGCACGTTCGACAGGAACTCGATCTCCCGGACGATGCCGTCCCCGCCAGCATGCAGGCCCGCTCCACCCGATCCGCGGCGCACACCGTACCGCCACACTCGAAACGGATACGCGAGCTCCAGTGCCTCGGTTGGCGTGTTCAGCGAATTCGTCATGTGCGTGTGAACGGCATGCAGGCCAGCGAGATTCGGACGAGCGCCCATCCCTCCGCCGATCGTTTCGTAATACGTGAACGGCCTGCCCGTCCGCGGATCCACTCCACCAATAGTCAGGTTGTTCATCGTGCCCTGGCTGGCGGCCGGAATCACGTCCGGAAGCGCCCCGGCCAGCGCCCGAAACAGCACGTCTACGATCCGTTGCGACGTCTCGACATTCCCGGCCGCCACCGCAGCCGGCGGCAGCGCATTCACAATGCTTCCTTCCGGCGCCACGACACGAATTGGCTCGAGCAGGCCCGCGCTCGCCGGAACATCATCCCCGAGCAGGCACCTGAACACATAGGTCACTGCCGAAACCGTGATCGACTCGACCGCGTTGAATGGCCCGGCGACCTGACCGTCGCTGCCGGTGAAGTCGACCGTCGCCGCGTCGCCATCGATCTCGATGGTCACCGCGATCCGGATCGGGCCACCTCCGGCCCCGTCGGAGTCCAGCCAGTCCTCTGAACGGTACGTTCCGTCCGCGATCGTTGCCAGACGGGCGCGCATTCGCCTCGACGAGTACTCGATGAGCGCGCTGGCGTACGCATCAGCCTCTGCAAATCCAGATCGATCGACGATCTCGAGCAGGCGCGTTTCCCCGGTTCGCATCGCGCCGAGTTGCGCGGCGAGATCCCCGCGCCGCTCCTCTGGAACGCGCATGTTGGCGAGCAACAGCCGTTCGGTGTCGACGTCGAGTCGTCCCGCCCTGACGAGCCGCACCGGTGGAATCCTCAGCCCCTCTCCGTACACGTCGATCGCCGCGCCCATGGATCCTGGCGTCGGTCCTCCGACGTCGGCGTGGTGAGCTCGGGCCGCAACGTAGAACCAGCGCTTGCCGTCATTACCCGTCACGGGTGCGACAAGCGTGATGTCAGGCAGATGAGTGCCACCGGCGAACGGGTCGTTGAGCGCGACCACATCGCCGGGTTCCATCGGACAGATCTCGACGGCGGCGGCAACGGCGGCCGGCATCGATCCGAGGTGCACGGGCATGTGATCGCCTTGCGCAACCAGTCGGGCCGTCCGGTCGAAGACCGCGCATGAGTAGTCGCGGCGTTCCTTGATGTTCGGCGACAGCGACGTGCGGCGCAGGCTCGCGCCCATCTCCTCGGCGACCGAGGTGTAGAGCGCTCGGTAGATCTCGAGAGTTGCCGGGTCCATCACGCCGTTCCTCCGGTCTCGCGCTGATCGCAGACGAGATTCCCGATCGCGTCGACGCCGAGCGTCCATCCATTCGGCAGCACCAGGGTCGCACCATATTCCTCGATGATGGCCGGCCCGCTCACTTTGCGACCGGGCGCGAGCGCGGACCGCTCGTGAAGCGGCACATCCCGCCAGCCGTCTGCAAAGCAAGCCGTCGTCGTCTCCGGGCATGCGCCGCCCGGTATCGCCGCCGCGCTCGCCAGTCCGAGATCCAATGGCGTCGATTCGCCCGCGGCTCGAACACGCAGGTGAACGACGTCGACGGGTCGGTCACGATCTGCGTGTCCGTAGCGCGCCTGATGCTCGGCGTGAAAGTGCTCGACCGCAGCCGCACTCCAGGCAATGTCGATCTCGAAGGACTGGCCTCGATAACGCATTGCCGCCGATCGCTCGACGCGAACCCGAGCGTCGGCGATGCCTTCGGCCGCGATGAGTTCGCGAGCTTCGATTTCCAGCTCGTCGAGCACCGAGCTCGGATCGTGATCGCGGCCGAGGACAGTCCGGCTCACGTCGCGGACGACGTCGCCGAGCAGGAGTCCGAGGGCCGAGAAGGCACCCGGATGGATAGGCACGATGACGCGGCGAATACGAAGCGATTCGGCAAGCGCGCATGCATGCAATCCTCCGGCGCCGCCAAAGCTCAGCAACGAGGCACCTCGCGGGTCGTAGCCGCGTTCTACCGACACGACGCGAAGCGCGCGTTCCATGTTCGCCTCCGCCACGCGCAGCACGTCCAGCGCCGCACGCTCGCGCGTCACCGGTTCGCCAGCGGCGCGCGACATGTCGACCGCCAGCCGGTCGATGGCGTCCCGGGCTCGTTCGACGTCAATCTCGAAGGCTCCGCCGAGTAAACGGCGGATTCGACCGAGGACGACGTTGGCGTCGGTCACCGTCGGACGATCACCGCTGCCGTAGCACGCCGGGCCCGGGTTCGCCCCGGCGCTCTCGGGACCGACACGCAACGCGCCTCCGTCGTCGACACGGGCGATCGAACCGCCTCCGCTGCCCACCGTGTGAATGTCGAGGATGGGAACGGCGACAGGGACGCCAGCAACGACGGCCTCGTTCGTCGAGCGTGCGCGGCCCCCGGCGATCAGCGCGACGTCGGTAGACGTGCCGCCCATGTCGAACGTCACGAGGTCTCCGAGCGAGGCGGCCTTTGCGAGACGTTCGGCGGCGACGATGCCGCCCGCCGGTCCGGACAGAATGGTCCGCACCGGTTCTTTCGCGGCGGTCGCGGCCGAGATGGCGCCTCCGCTCGACTGCATCACGCGGAGCCGCTTCACGCCAGTCCCGGCCACTCCTCGATCGAGGCGCTCGAGATAGACACGCATGCGCGGGCTGAGGTAAGCGTTGACCGTTACCGTTGTCGCCCGCTCGTACTCCCGGTATTCGGGCAGAATGCGATGCGAAACCGACACCGGAATGCCGAGCCTCTGAAGGCGAGCCTCGACCGTTTTCTCGTGAACCGGGTTCGCGAACGAAAACAGCAGACAGACGGCGACCGACTCGGCGCCGAAAGCCCGCAGCATTCGCGCGAGCTCGTCGATGTCCGAATCCGATGGCGCGCGAAACACCGATCCATCGGCATCAATGCGCTCGTCGAGGCCGAACCAGAGTTCTGGCGGTGCCAGCGGCGGCGCGGCCCGCACACCGAGATTGTAGAGCTCAGGGCGCGCCTGTCGACGGATCGCAAGTACATCCTCGAAACCGAGTGTCGAGACGAGCGCCGTTCTCGCGCCCTTTCGCTCGAGCAATGCGTTCGTGCCCACCGTCGTTCCGTGAACGACCTCGGCCGTGCCGCCTCGACCGACGCGATCCAGCGCTAGACCGATGCCGTCGAGGATGGCCTGTGACGGATCATCCGGTGTCGACGGCAGCTTGAAGGTCTCGAGGCTTCCGCCCGACCAGACGATGACGTCGGTGAACGTGCCCCCCGTGTCGATGCCGATGCGGACGCTCGATTCCGGGTCCATGCGTTCGACGATACGATTCAGAGGAAGAGAATGGAGCGGGTGACGAGGCTCGAACTCGCAACTTTCAGCTTGGGAAGCTGACACTCTACCATTGAGTTACACCCGCTCAGGATGCGCGGTCGATGATACGAACGCGTCATTGCACTGTCAATTCGGGAGGGTGGACAGGATCTCAGGATTACCAACAACCCTGTCCACTCTCTCACTTCGCGGCGACTTCCAGGGTGCGAACCGTGTGAAACGCCGCCTGCGCCGCCAGATCCTGCTGTTGGCTCGGATAAGCCACCGCGACGAGCGCGAGCACGGCATCGGTCTGAATGAGCTGGACCCAGAAGGTCGTATCTACCGAGCTGCCGTCAACGGACTTGCCGGTGCCCTGAGCCTTGACCCGTAACCACTTCGCGCCGCTCTTCGTCGCACCCGTGGTCTGTCGGAAGATCTTCACGCCCTCCTTCGCGCCGGTCGGGTTGAGCATTGTTGCCAGGAGAGTATTCACTGTCTTCGGGTCGGCGACGTCGATCGGCGTCAGCAACTGTGCCCGGTCCACGGAAATCGCGGAGATGACCGAGCCGGTCTTCGGATCCTGAAAGATCGCGTCGTAGCGGAAATAACCGGGCGCGTCCTTGGCGATGAGATCCGGAACCGACGTCCAGGTTGCCGGCCGCTCGAACGAGTAGCCACTTGCCGTCGCCACACGCACGTAGCCGGGTTCGGCCTTCCCGGATGCTTCGGCCTTGCCTTCCGCGGCCTTGGCGGCCGCCGCTTCCTTATTGGCAGCGGCCGAAGCCGTATTCGTATCGCTCGGCGGATAATAGACCAGGTCGTCCGTCCGAAGCGTCGGCACAGGATCCTGGCCGTCACTGGCGACGACCGGCAACGGAGCCGTGGCGAGACACGCAACAAGTACCAACCCCTTCAAGCGCAACATCATGGCGCGAGCCTCCGACTTCTCGAGGATTCGCGACCATCATAGCCGCGAGGGGGCGGAGGGGCAACGCTGCGCTCGCGATGGTTTGTTTTGACGGGCCGATAGGTAGCGATACGTTTGACCCAGAACCCGGAGCGCAGCGACGGGCCGAGGTTCGATATGCGCACCCTCACCGAGACAGAAACGTACTGCTACCGGGTCGTGAGAACAACCCGCCGTGAAGAACAGCCCGCCGTGAAATCAGGCGGTCCGCTTCACGACTCTGGTCCACACGTCGGCCCCTCGCTGCGCTCGGGGTTCTGGGTCAACGATGGTTTGTTTTGACGGGCCGATAGGTAGCGATACGTTTGGCCCAGAACCCGGAGCGCAGCGACGGGCCGACGTTCATCACGCGCACCTTCACCGAGACAGAAGCGCACCGCTACCGGGGCGTGAAGACATCCCGCCGTCAAAACAACCCGCCGTGAAAGCAGGCAGTCCGCTCCACGGCTCGGGTCCACACGTCGGCCCCTCGCTGCGCTCGGGGTTCTGGGTCAACGATGGTTTGTTTTGACGGGCCGATAGGTAGCGATACGTTTGACCCAGAACCCGGAGCGCAGCGACGGGCCGACGTTCAACACGCGCCCTCTCACCGAAACACGTGCGTACCGCCACCCGGCCCGTGAAATCAGAAGAGGCGTGAATCGAAGTCCGGGCGCCGAGGCGTCGATGCCGCCGGCGCCCGGACGTTCAATGACCTACGAAACGGTTTCGAGTCCGCTGAAGAAAAACGCGAGCTCAATTCTCGCGTTCTCTGGAGAGTCCGAGCCGTGGACGGCGTTCCGCTCGATCGACTCGGCGAGATCCTTTCGGATCGTCCCCTCGTCGGCCTTTGCCGGGTCAGTCGCGCCCATCAACTCACGAAGGCGCGGGACCGCGTTCTTGCCTTCGAGGCAAACCGGCACGCAAGGACCGCTCGACATGAAATCCGTAAGACTCGAGAAGAACGGACGCTCCTTGTGAACGGCGTAGAAGCGCTGTGCGTCGCCCTTGC
The DNA here is from genome assembly GCA_016705245.1 of Blastocatellia bacterium. Classification (GTDB taxonomy): domain Bacteria; phylum Acidobacteriota; class Blastocatellia; order UBA7656; family JADIYM01; genus JADIYM01. Next base: position 103,418 of record JADIYM010000003.1, read on the forward strand.
TGAGCTGAACCATCTTCAGCGCCCGAATCCTGAACCCGGCCGCTTCGTAACGCCGGAGGATCTCTCCGGTCTTTCCCGTCGCAACCGCGTCGGGTTTGACGATTCCAAGTGTTAGCTCTACCAATGTATTTCTCCTGCTCCTTGATCAATATCGGTTGCGGCAGTGATCCCGAGCGAAACCAGCCCCGGCTGACCGACTACCGTCCCAGAACTTTCAACATCATCGATCCGAGATCCGCGGGACTCTCGACCACGTGAATACCGGCATCGCGCATCGCGGCCATCTTCTCGGCCGCGGTTCCCTTCCCGCCGGCGATGATGGCACCGGCGTGACCCATGCGGCGTCCCGGAGGCGCGGTCTGTCCGGCGATGAATCCGACGACCGGCTTCGTCATGTTCGCCTTCACGAACTCGGCGGCTGCCTCTTCGGCGGTTCCGCCGATCTCACCGATCATGACGACGGCTTCGGTGTCCGGGTCGTTCTCGAACAGCGCCAGTGCGTCGCGTTGATCCGTCCCGATGATCGGATCTCCACCAATGCCGATGCACGTCGATTGACCGAGCCCGAGCTCCGTGAGCTGGTGAACGGCTTCGTAGGTGAGGGTGCCCGAGCGCGACACGACGCCGATCGAGCCTTCCATGTGGATGTGCCCGGGCATGATGCCGACCTTGCACTTGCCGGGGCTGATCACGCCCGGACAGTTCGGTCCGACGAGGCGCGTATTGCGCGTGGCGAGATAGGCATGAACGCCGACCATGTCGCGGGCCGGAATGCCCTCGGTGATGCAAACGACGAGGCGGATCCCGGCATCCGCGGCTTCCATGATGGCGTCGGCAGCGAACGGCGGCGGAACGTAAATGACGCTCGCATTGGCGCCGGCCTCATTTACGGCATCGGACACGGTGTTGAACACCGGAATGCCCTCGTGCGTCTGGCCGCCCTTGCCGGGTGTGACGCCGCCGACGACGTTCGTTCCGTACTCGACCATCTGCCGCGCGTGGAAGCTGCCTTCCTTGCCCGTCAGTCCCTGCACGACCAACCGAGTATTCTTGTCGACGAGAACTGCCACGTGGGCCTCCTCAACTGGTGTGATGTCATGACGGACACGATCCCTCGGCCCGCGAAAGACCGCGCACTATACCACCGGGCTGCGACGCCCACCAAGACGGGGCCGGACGTGCCCGACGGTTCGGGAACCGTGGACTCGCGCCGAGGCTATTCGGTGTATCGACCCATCCGCCGGAACTTGTCGTAGCGGTCGATCAATCGCTGCTCGGGACGAATGTCCGCGACCGACGCAAGCGCTTCGGCGAGCGAGTCGCCGAGCAGTCGAGCGGCCTCATCGAAGTCGGCGTGCGCGCCTTCTCCGGGCTCCGGCACGACCCGGTCGATGATTCCCAGCTCGAGGAGCTCGGGCGCCGTGATCCTGAGCGCCTCCGCCGCGCGCGCTGCCTGCGACGAGTCTTTCCAGAGAATCGCGGCACACCCTTCCGGCGAGATGACAGAGTAAACAGCGTTTTCCATCATCTGAACGACGTCGCCAACGCCGATCGCAAGCGCGCCACCGGAACCGCCTTCGCCGGTCACGGTACAGATCACGGGAACCCGCAGCTTCGCCATTTCGCGCAGGTTGAAGGCGATGGCTTCCGCCTGCCCGCGCTCCTCGGCGTCGATTCCCGGATAGGCGCCGGGCGTGTCGATAAAGGTGAAGATCGGTCGCCCCAACTTCTCGGCAAACTGCATGACCCGCATGGCCTTGCGGTAGCCCTCGGGCTTGGGCATTCCGAAATTCCGATGCTGGCGCTCGCGGGTAGTGCGCCCCTTCTGATGGCCGACGATGATCACGGATTCTCCGCGGAACCTGGCCATTCCGCAGACGAGCGCGGGATCGTCGGCGAACTTGCGGTCGCCGTGCATCTCGAAGAAGTCGTCGAAGATCCGCTCGATGTAGTCGAGCGTGTACGGTCGATCCGCGTGTCTCGCAAGCCGAACGCGGTCCATAGCGGTCGGCGGTCCGGAGTCCGGCGTCGGCGCGAGCGCGTCGATGTCCGACACGTCTTCTCCGTTCACCTTCGGTCTGGCGTTCTCCTGCATGGGTTCAGGCGACATGCGGCGCGCGGGCGCTCCAGATGGGGTCAACGACGCGTTCTCCTCGGATGTCTGACGTGGTGGCACCGGCAATGGTGTCCGGGAGACAAGTATCAGGATTCGAGGGGAATGGCAACGCGGCCTCCGTGTCTCTGCGGCTCCGGGTCTCTGTGTGCGTAGCTCTTCCAGTGACAAAAGAGCTGCGCACACAGAGACACGGAGGCACCGAGACACGGAGTGGCTCTGGAATCCCATGCCTCGAATGATTCTCCTTTGTCACGCGATATACTGCGCAGGCCTTTCCCGGTCACTTCGGAGGACCTTCCCTTGCGAACAGTTGCGGTTATCGTATGCAGCGCACTTTTCCTGTGCTCGTCGGTGGCGATTGCGTCGCCGCGTGCTACTGGGCGGCGTGGAACCGTCCCCGGAATCCAGACGATTTACGTCGTCCACACGAGCCACTGGGACTACGGATTCACCGATCCGCCGGCGAACCTTCCCGCACTCATCAAGTCGCACATCGGCGACATGGTCGCCAAGGTGCAGTCGGACCCGCGTCATCGCTACACGATCGAATCCGTCTGGGTGCTCGAGGACTACATCTCAGTGGCGACGCCGCTCGAGGTCGAAACCTTGATGGCGCTCATCCGAGCGGGCCGCATCGCGCTAAGCAGCGCCTACACCGGTCCGCACTCCGGGATCATGTCGGCGGAGGAACTGAATCGCTGGATATATCGAGCGCGAAAGCTCCGCGACCAGTATTCGATTCCCTCCCGCGCCGCGATCGTGAACGACAACCCCGGCTACACGTGGGCATTCCCGGACGCACTGGCGGGCGCCGGCGTCGACCGGCTCGTGTGCGGCCCGAACACCGCATTCGCGAACGAGTTTCCGCTGCCGCGAAGCGAGTCGATCTTCCGGTGGCGCGGTCCCGGCGGCGGCGAGACGCTTACGTGGGTCAGCCGCGACGCCTACACCGAGGGTTTCGGAACGTGGCAGATCGACGCGAACGCCGCTCGGCTCTTCTACGGGTCTGAGCACCCGGAATGGGCCGGCTGGTCGAACCAGCAGATCATGGCGCAGGGCATCGCCGCGCAGACGGCATTGCTCGAGTCCAACGGATATCCGTACGACGCGGTGATGGCCATCCTCGCGTTCGACAAGATGAACTACGACCCGTCGGGAGCGCTGCTCGGCGATATCCTTACGTGGAACGCGACGCACGTATCCCCTCAGATAAAGCTCGCGACTCCAGACGAGTTCTTCGATCACATGGTCGCCACGTACGGCCTCGGCGCGTTCCCGGTCCGCACGGGCAACTGGAGCCAGCGGTGGGAGCGGACGAAGGCCTACGGGATGATCTGCCAGGCCCGGTTCCGCGAGATCCGCGACGGTCTGTCGACGGCCGAATCGCTCGGCACCGTGGCCTCGCAGTTCGGAGCGACCTACCCCACCGCGGTCGTCGACTCGGCGTATCGCGACGTGATGCGGTATGACGATCACGGCGGCGGTGTTGGTGGCACCGAGCCATTCCAGATGACGCTTGCGGAATGCAACGCGACGAACCTTTACTGGATGCAGAATTCGCTCGCGCACCGGGACGCCGTCCGCGGATCGGTGGAGAGCGCCGCGGTAGCGATCGCCGCGCGCATCGCGACGCCACCCGGCCCGAATCCCGAGATCGTCGTTTTCAACAGCCTGTCGTCGCCTCGGACGGATCTTGCCGTGGTCGCCGCGCCGGCCAGCCAGCCGTTCGCGCTGCGCGACGTGGCAACCGGCGCGGCCGTTCTCTACCAGACCCGGGCGGATTCCTCGATCGAGTTCGTCGCCGAAGACGTTCCGGCGCTCGGCATGCGTCGCTATCGCGTCCTTGTCGGTCAGACGGACGTCGCACTGCCGCTCGTTACAACCTCAATCGACGGACCAGGCCCGACGGTCGAGAGCGCGCATTATCGCGTTGTCCTAAACGCATCGACGGGCGAGATCACGTCGATCTTCGACAAGGCCGCCGGCAACCGCGAGCTCGTCAACCCGGCGAGCACGCTCGACTTCAACCGCACGGTGAAGGCGCGGAACGCGGCCGACTTCGTTGGCGGCGACCCGACGAAGCTCAACACCGCGGCAGCGACGCTCACCGTTGCGCCCGGCACCGTGTCGGGCGCGTTGATCGTCAGCTACGCGCCGCCGCCCGGCACGAGCCTCTCGTCACCGCTCTCTCAGGTCGAGGTGCGGCTCTACGACCGGCTGCGGCGAATCGACATCGTCAACACGTACGACCGGTCGCGGCTGACTTACACCCTCACGGCCAATAATCACTCCGAACACTTCTACGCGCCGATGCAGTTCGCGCTTCCGGTCGCGCGCCTGCAGACGTTCATCGACGGCAACGCGGCGACGCCGCTCCGTCCGCCGACGGCGACGTATCTGACTGGTCCGGTAGTGACCGCGGTCAACAATTCGAACACACCGTCGCGCGGCGTGACTCTGCGCGATGCCTCGTCGGGTTTCGAGATCTCCGTCGTGAGTCCCGAGGTCTACTGGTATGTGGTTGGCAACAACCTCAACAGCTACGTCTACAATCCAACCGAGGCGACGCTTCTCGGGCAGACGATGGCGAAACAGGATCGAACGAAAACCGACGATCCGGGCTTCCCGGAATTCAACTTCGTGCTCGAGCCGCAGGAGGCGAACCCGACCGTCAATCATTCCATCTATACCTCGCGCTTCTCGATCACGTCCGGTCCGGTGGGGCCGGCTTCCTCGACGGGCGCCTTCGGCGCCGGAGTGATGACGCCGCTCGAGACGACGATCGTGCCGGGCGGGCAGTCCGGAACAATCGCCGCGTCGTCGCTCAGCTTCTTTTCCGTCGAGGCGCCAAACGTCGAGATCCTGACCGTAAAGCGCCCGGATTTCGGCGATCCGGCCGATGTCATCGTTCGGGTGCGCGAGCGTGACGGCCTCGCGACGGCGAGTGTGCTGCGTTCGGCCTTCACGGTAATCTCGGCATCGGAAGCGAATCTGCTCGAGACGCCGACGACCTCGCTCCCGCTTCCGGTCCCCGTGTCACTGCAGCCCTGGCAGACGAAGACGTTCCGGTTGCGCCTGGGTGCCTTTGCGCCGGAGGGCTCCGATACGGCCGGCGTCTACGTTCCGGCGGCGGGAGCGTGGTTCCTCCGCACCAGCAACACACCCGGTGGCGCGGACGTGACAGCGAGTTACGGACCGTCCGGTCTCGTTCCCGTCGCTGGTGACTGGAACGGCGACGGCGCCGACACATTCGGCGTTTTCGATCCGGTCACGTCGACGTTTTTCCTGAAGAACACGAATGCTCCCGGCGGCGCCGACATCGTGGCAAGTTTCGGCCCTCCGGGTTCCGGTTGGGCGCCGATTGCCGGCGACTGGAATGGCGACGGCGTCGACACTGTTGGCTTGTACGACCCGGCATCCGGCGCGTTTTTCCTTCGAAACACGAATGCGCCGGGTGCGGCGGATCTCGTGTTCACATACGGCCCGGCCGGGGCCGTTCCGATCATAGGCGACTGGAACGGTGACGGGGTCGACACGGTTGGGGTGTACATCACGGGAACGGGGACGTTCTTCCTGCGCAACGCGAACTCGCCGGGCGCGGCGGACCTGGCGTTCACGTTCGGCGCGGGAGGTGGGACGCCGCTCGCCGGGGACTGGAACGGCGACGGCGTCGACACGATCGGTCTGTCGCTGCCGGCGACGGGGACGTTCTTCCTGCGCAACGCGAATGCCGGGGGCGGGGCGGACCTCGCATTCAACTACGGCCCGCCGGGGGCGGTGCCGGTGACTGGCGATTGGGACGGCAGTTGATGCGACGGGTATCGCGAAGAAGGCGTCGCCGTACAGAGAGCACAGAGGCACTGAGATCACAGACCCGTAAACCGCGAGTCCCCGTGCTCTCTGTGCCTCTGTGCTCTCTGTACGGCAACGCCTTCTCCGGCCCACGCGACGAGGAACCCCGAGTCTTCGTTTGCCCCGAGCCAGATGTGCATCGGGCACTGCGTGCTCGAATACCCGAGCCACTCCCGATCGGTTCCGCGGATCCGCTACGGCTTGACGTCATCGAAGCCGTTGTCGACGGCGGCCTTCTCGAGTCGCGACGCGAAGACGGGCGGAAGGTGCATCGAGATGGCTATCGCACAAACCACGCTGTCGTCTGGCCGCCGGAGAAGTTAATAATGACGATCGGCACTGCCTCTCCACGCGGAAACAGTCTCTTCAGCTTGTCGCCACCCTTCAGAACAATGCTCCCTGCGGTGACTTTCCGCTTTTCCCAGTAGATCGACTCAGTGCCAATGAGTATGACCGGAAATCCAGTAGAAGTAGCCTCGAAGTTCGAACCCTCGATGCGAATACGGAACGGCTTCCCCTCCTCAATGAGCGTCTTGATGGAATCCACCACGGGCGGATACGGCACCGGCAGCTCGATCGTCAGCGTGTTGTTTTCCTGATTCGGGTCCGGCGTGTCGGACCGAACCTCGTGCGTGTTCATCAGCACCGAACCGGGCTCAGCCACGACGGTCAGCCAGATGAAGACGCTGATGTAGTCGTCCGGGTCAATCGCTCCCAACGTGCAGACAATCTCGCCGGATTCCCCAACAGCCGGCGTGCTCACCGGAACCGCAAGCAGCGCACCACCGGAGGATCGTACCTCAATGCGGTCAAAGACGGTTCCAACGGGCAAGGGCTCACGGAACACGACCCCTTCGGCACGATTCGGACCAAGATTCGCAGCCCCCAGGCCATAGAAAACCACGCCGGCCGAAAACGGGGGGTCTTCCACGCGTGTATCGACGGCAGCGACGTCGGCAGTCGCACCCGCACCCGCACCCGCACCCGACTTCTGCACGTCTCCAACCGTCTCCGGGTGGTCCGGACGATCCAATGATCCAGCGCGGACTGCCATCGATGTGGCGAACGAGCTCGCCAGGATAACTGCGATTGAAAGTGACAACAGGCGGATCAACCGGGTCCGTCCGGTGAGCCTTCGACGATTCCCAGGATTGCAGTATCGACCCGTCATCGACAGTTCCTCCTGCCGGCTCAGGAGCGTCATGGACGCCCCCGAGCCTGTCTCGCCAATGAGTCTTGAGGGCTAGTCCAGAATCAGTCAAGCCCCATTCGATGAGACCTCGCGGTAAAGCCGATTTGCCGGCCAACCGTTTGATCTCGATGGTTTGAACAGGGCCAGATCACAGGATGCTGGGCCACGTGGCTCATTCAACTTGGATTGACAATGAATTCCAATGCACGGCACGGGAGCATTGACGCACCAAGTGCCCATGTTGGCGGAGACAGTTCGGGAGTGAGCGTTGCAGTATTCCCGCTCACGGAATCGATCGCCATCAGCCCCGCGTTCTCATTCATCAGCCAAAACGCCTATGTCGTTCCCGGCGTCACTGACGGCGTAACTTCAGGGATGAATGTCCCGTCGCGAAAGAAGGCATTCTCGTTCGAATCGGTAGGCACCGGATGACGATGTGGCGCTTGTCGTCCTTCGTCCAGACGGCGAAGGCGATGTTCCGCATGCCAGGGTCCACGTCGGCATCGGCAACTTCGGGATAGTCGGCGGACTCGACCAACGAACTTCCGGCGCCGAAGACAACGACGTTCGAACCACGTTCCGCTCCGCGATGGCGGCGCACGAGGACGGCAAACCTCGAGCCGCTGACTCGCATTACGCGAGCTTCCCGGTCATCGCCCACTGCCTCGACCATGCCGAGTTCCTCGGGCTTGCCAGCCGGACTCATCCGGACGAACCACGCGTTCCTGTCGACCGACGTGACGAGCAGGAGCTCTCGACCGATCTCGACGCCGCCGAGAAGACTTGCCGACCAGGGGAAGCCGGGTCGCGGCAGCAGCGCCGTGCGTGTTCGTGCCACCGAGTCGAGAAGCCAGACGTTGCCGGAACTCGACGGGCCTAGTGCCATTCCGACGATGCGGCCGTCTCGCGTCAGAAAGCCGGACGTCAGAAGCGACGAATCGAGAGGGTCCGCAATGTCTGCACCGAACGCCGCGATGGCTTTCCGTCGAGCCAGGAGCTGAGCCGGGGTCATCCATACCGCGGCCGACCGGTCGCGAGTGTCGTCCTCGGACGTGTGCCGCCGTCGCACTATGCGACCACTGATGGTGTTGAAGGTCAGCTGTTCGGAATCGACGTCGCCGTCGCTCATCGAAACGCGCAGACGGTTTCGGCCCGTCCACTCCATCGACGAGACATAGGCTGAGTACGTCGCGTATTTCTTCGCCTCCCCGACATCGATTAGCTTTCGCTTCTTCTGGCTCGCGATGTCGAAGAGGATGACTTCGTCGAGCTCGGCACCTTCAACGACCTGGACCGAAACATAGGCGAGCTTCTTTCCATCCGGAGAAAAGCGCGGGTAAACGAAGTCGCCGCCGTCGATGGTAGCGACCACGGCGCCGGCGACGGGACGTTTCCCGATGGGTCGAGGTGATGCCGTCGCATTGCCTTGCGCCGAAGCACTGAACGAAATGACCGTCACGAGAAGGGCGGCCGTGATTGTGGTGCGCATCGGCAATGCAAGAGGCTGGCGCCCGGCGATTGGTTGCCTGTGCGTTCAACCTCGAAGAGTCGTTGCCGTTTGGAGTGCATTGAGCCACCGAGATCACAGACACGTAAACCATCGAGCGTCCGTGCTCTCCGTGACTTTGTGCTCTCTGTACGGCTACGCCATACTCGCCGTCTCTAAACTCGAGGATCCGGAACCGACAGAACGGCTGCCGTCTGGTCGGCACGGAAGCGTCGCAGCGCTTCGCGATACGGTTTGTTCGAGGTGCCGAGGATCGACGTCGCCAGCAGTGCCGCATTGATCGCTCCGGCCTTGCCGATCGCCAGTGTTCCAACCGGGATTCCACCCGGCATCTGCACGATCGACAGCAGCGAGTCCATTCCGCTCAGCGCCCTGGATTCCACCGGAACACCGAGCACGGGCAGCACCGTCTTTGATGCGGCCATCCCCGGCAGGTGCGCCGCCCCGCCTGCACCGGCGATGATGACCGCCAGTCCGCGCTTCTCGGCCGTCGACGCGTACTCGAACAGCAGGTCTGGAGTCCGGTGCGCCGACACCACGCGAACCTCGTATGGAACTCCGAGCTTCTCGAGCACGTCGACAGCGTGCTTCATCGTTTCCCAGTCCGATGTCGAGCCCATTATCACTCCCACGAGCGGCGCCAGGTCCGATGTTTTCGACTTGATCATTCCGCGATTCTGCACGTCCGGCGGACCGCCGCAAAGGGCCGAATTGTGCCCGAACCCGTTCGTTGACACCCCCCAGGTCGATTGGTAGACTCGGCGGCTCTTTTCACGGACCGGCGGACGACGAATCCGCACTGGTGACCGGTACATCACGCGCGAGGTGGCGATGGCAACGTTCAACGGTATCGAAGTCCCGTCAGACGGAGTGTCAATCTCCGTCGATTCAAGCAACAAGCTCGTCGTTCCCGACAATCCGATTGTCCCCTTCATCGAAGGCGATGGCACCGGGCCGGACATCTGGCGAGCTTCGCAGCGCGTACTTGACGCCGCGGTGGCCAAGGCCTACGGCGGCGCTCGCCGGATCCACTGGTACGAGATCCTCGCCGGAGAAAAGGCCTTCGAGCGGACGGGCGAGTGGCTTCCTGAAGACACACTGCGCGCCATCGAGGCGTACGTCGTGGCGATAAAGGGACCGCTGACCACGCCTGTCGGCGGCGGAATACGATCGCTCAACGTGACGCTTCGGCAGCGTCTCGACCTCTACGCTTGCGTGCGCCCGGTCCGCTACTTCACGGGCGTTCCGTCGCCGGTCAAGGCGCCAGAGAAGCTCAACATCATGATCTTCCGCGAGAACACCGAGGACATCTACCTCGGCGTCGAGTTCAAGGCCGACACGGACGACGCGAACAGGCTCATCAAGTTCATCAATACCGAGTTTGGAAAGAACATTCGCGAGGGTTCGGGCATCGGCATCAAGCCGATGTCGGCATTCGGAACGAAGCGCCTGGTTCGCCGCGCGCTCGACTTCGCGATCGAGAACGGCCGGAAGAGCGTCACGCTCGTCCACAAGGGCAACATCATGAAGTTCACGGAGGGCGCCTTCCGCGACTGGGGCTACGAGCTCGCGCACGAGGAATACGCCGACACCGTGATCAGCGAGCAGGAAGTCTGGGACAACCACGGCGGCGTCACGCCCGAGGGCAAGGTCCTCATCAAGGACCGCATCGCCGACTCGATGTTCCAGCAGTTGCTGCTCCGTCCGGACGAATACGACGTGGTCGCAACGCCGAACCTGAACGGTGACTACATCTCTGACGCCGCTGCCGCGCAGGTCGGCGGACTCGGGCTCGCGCCGGGCGCGAACATCGGCGATCGCGCCGCGATCTTCGAAGCCACGCACGGAACGGCGCCGAAATACGCCGGAAAGGACGTCATCAATCCGGGCTCCGTCATTCTCTCGGGGGTGATGATGCTCGACTACGATGGGATGGAAGGAAGCGGCGGACTCGATCATCGCAGCAGTCGCGGCGACGATCGGTCAGAAGAAGGTGACGTACGACCTCGAGCGGCAGATGCCGGGAGCCACGCGCCTCAAGACCAGCGAGTTCGCCGACGCCATCATTGGCAACCTGTAAGACCCGGGAGGCCGACTGCCTGCTGCGCCCGTCGCGCGACGGCGGCCATCCCACATCACGAAGGAGGCACGCATGGCACGCAAGAAAGTCACCGTCGTCGGGGCGGGAAACGTGGGCGCGACGGCTGCGCACCGGCTCGTCGACAAGGAACTGGCCGACGTCGTTCTGATCGACATCGTTGAAGGCATGCCGCAGGGCAAGGCACTGGACCTCGCGGAATCGGCGCCGATTCTCGGCTACGACTGCACGCTGACTGGCTCGAACGGCTACAAGGAGTCCGCGGATTCCGACATCGTCGTCATCACGTCGGGCATCGCCCGCAAGCCGGGAATGAGCCGCGACGACCTGCTCAAAACGAACGCGGACATCGTCCGCAGCGTCACGAAGGAAGTCGTCCGCTACTCGCCGAACTGCATCCTGATCATCGTCTCGAACCCGCTCGACGCGATGTGCCAGGTGGCGCTGCGCGAGTCGGGCTTCCCGAAGGAGCGGGTCATTGGCATGGCCGGCGTGCTCGATTCAGCCCGAATGGCGTGTTTCCTCGCCGAGGCGCTCGATTGCTCGGTCGAAAACATCAACGCCTTCGTGCTCGGCGGCCACGGCGACACGATGGTGCCGCTGCCCCGCTATTCGACGTGTGCCGGTATCCCGATTACTGAGCTTTTGCCTGCGGAGACGATCGACAAGATCAATGCGCGGACTGCCTCGGGCGGCGCCGAGATCGTCGCGCTGCTAAAGACGGGATCGGCCTACTACGCTCCGTCGGCGGCGACGGTCGATATGTGCGAGTCGATTCTCAAGGACAAGAAGAAGATCCTGCCGTGCGCGGCGTATCTCGAGGGCGAATACGGTATCACTGGTCTTTACGTCGGCGTGCCGGTGAAGCTCGGCGCGCGCGGTATCGAGCAGATCATCGAGGTCGGATTGACGACCGAGGAACGCGCGGCGTTGCACAAGTCCGCGGCTGCGGTTCAGGAGCTCGTCGACTTGATGGGGCTGTAGAGCACGTGGCTCGCTCTGTGACTCAGTGTCTCTGTGTGCGTAGCTCTCTTCGAGTGTTGAAAGAGCTACGCTCACAGAGACACAGAGTCACGGAGTCAAAGAGCGGCGCTAAGAATGCGCGTCGGCCGACGACGTCTCGCGCCACGCGAGGTTCTTCTCGTAAAAGTCCCGGTACGCGCCGGACCTCGCGTGCGCCATCCACTCGGCGTTGTCGCGGTACCAGCCCACCGTCTTCGCAATTCCCTCTTCGAACGTAACGCGTGGCGTCCATCCGATCTCGGACTCGACCCGCACCGGATCGATCGCGTAGCGCCGGTCGTGGCCGGGCCGGTCGCTCACGTACGTGATGAGCGAGTGCGGCGCGCCGACCGCGTCGAGGATCGTCCGGATGACCTCGAGGTTCGCGCGCTCCGAGCGGGCGCCGACGCAATAGACAGAGCCCGTCGCGGCCTTGCGCATCACGGCGTCAACTGCGCGGCAGTGGTCGTCGACGTAGATCCAGTCTCGCACTTGCTGACCGTTGCCATAGACAGGAATCGGCTTGCCGTCGATCGCGTTCGCGATGACGAGCGGGATGAGCTTCTCGGGAAACTGGTACGGGCCGTAGTTGTTAGAGCACCGGGTGATAACGGCGTCGAGCCCGTGCGTCTGCATCGCGGCGCGCACGAAGTGCTCGGCTGCGGCCTTCGAAGCCGCGTACGGGCTGTTCGGCGCGAGCACCGAGTCCTCCGTGAAGAATCCGCCGTCGTCGAGCGATCCCATCACCTCATCCGTCGACACGTGCACGAATCTCGGGACCTTGCGCGCGCGCGCGGCGTCGAGCAGGACCTGAGTTCCGACGACGTTCGTCCGCACGAAGTCCGCGGCAGACTCGATCGATCGGTCGACGTGGGATTCGGCGGCGAAGTGCACGATCGCGTCGATGCCCTCATCGAGCGCATCCATCACGTCGGCGACAGTGGAGACGTCACCGCGAACGAACCGGTAGCGCGGATCGGTCGCGACGTCGGTCAGGTTCTCGAGATTGCCGGCGTACGTGAGCGCATCGAAATTGACGATCGAAACGTCCGGATCCGTCGCCAGCAGCAACTTGATGTGATTCGAGCCGATGAAGCCGGCTCCGCCTGTGATGAAGAGTTTCATGTCGTGATGTGTCTAGATCTGGAAAAGCGCTTGCGCCGGTGGTCGTTTATGCGAAGAAGCCCGTGGAGCATTCACACGATCGCCTCATGCATCAGTACCGTGCGCGGTAGCGCACGGGCGGGTCCCGGATTTCCGCCCCTTGAGATCGACCCGTGCGCTACCGCGCACGGCACTGATGCGGTGAGCCCGCACTCTTCAAGGAACGTTGGCAACATGTTCATGATCGTCTCGGTATCTACAGCAGGAATCGCCGGCTGATGAGATCGAGCGCGATCTGCGATGCACGTTCGCGGATCTCCTGCCGCGAACCGAAAAGAGTGTAGGGCTTCGCCTCGACCTGCACGTCGTCGGCGATCGCGATGAAGACAAGGCCCACGGGCTTTTGTTCCGTCCCGCCACCAGGACCCGCGATGCCGGTCGTCGAGACACCGATCGTCGCTCCCGAAACCGCCTTCACGCCGGTCGCCATGGCTTCGGCCACCTCGGCACTAACCGCGCCGTGCTCGGCAATGAGCTCTTGCGGTACTCCAAGCAGCCGCGTCTTCGCGCCGTTCGAATACGTCACGAGACCTTCGAGAAAGTATTCGGAGCTGCCCGGAACATCCGTGATCCGCTTCGCGATGAGTCCTCCGGTGCAACTCTCTGCCGTAGCGATGGTATAGCCCTTCACCGTCAGACCGAGACCGACGACCTCCTCGAGCGATTCTCCGCGGTGCGAGTAGATCGATGGAAACAACTCGTCCTCGATCTTCTCCGCAAGTTCATCGAGCAGCGCGACGGCCGCCTCGGTCGTATCGGACTTCGCCGTCAAATGGATCTCGACCTCTCCGGGCTTCGCGAGAATCGTGGTCGCAGGATTCGAATACTGACCGTAGATCGGCGCGATCTTCTGGTCGAGCGCCGACTCACCAAGTCCGGTCGTCTTCATTACACGCTTGCAGATCCGGATGCCGTGCGAGAGCTTCTCGAGCCGCGGCAGGATCAACTCGCTGAACATTGGCTGCATCTCGCGGGGCGGTCCCGGAAGCAGAACGATGAGTGCCCGATCGTGCTGGATCAGGAGCCCGGGCGCAGTACCACGGGGATTCGACAACACCTCGGCGTCGCGAAGCACCAGTGCCTGCCGCTCGTTGTTCGACGTCATCGGAGCACCGATGCGGGCGAATTTCCTGCGTATGTCGTCCAGAATCGCGTCGTCGAGAACGAGCGGCCGGCCGAGCACGCGAGCGAACACCTTGCGGGTGATGTCGTCCTCGGTCGGGCCGAGCCCTCCGGTCGAGATGACGACTTCCGACCGTCGGACGGCATCGCGCACAGCCTCTTCGAGTCGCAGGTCGTCGTCGCCGACGATTGTCTTCAGCCGAACTTCGATGCCGATCGCGTTGAGCTTCTCGGTCAACCAGAGCGAGTTCGTGTCGATGCGGTCAGGCGTCAGCAGTTCCGATCCGATGGCGATGATCTCGGCGTTCATCCTCGTGGCCTCACAGGAGCATCGCCGCGGCGAGCATCACGCACGCGCCGACGATACCGGCAAGAAAGTCATCCGCCATGATGCCGAGCCCGCCGTGCAGTTTCTGCAGGTCGTCGATCGGACCCGGCTTTACGATGTCGAGACCGCGGAAAAGCAGGAACCCGACGACTAGAGCGATCTCGATCGACCATCCGGTCCACGCCCGACCGGCGAGCGGAAGCAGGCTGTAGGTCAGCAACTGTCCCACCACTTCGTCGATGACGACCTCGGACGGATCGTCGTCACCGAGCCGTGCGGCCACCCGGTCGCCCGCCCAGATGCCGAGCCACGCGAGGACGAGCGCCGCCCCGAGCATGATGGGTCCTGCAACCGGACGCATCACGAGGCCGGGGACGACCAGGTTCAGGAGCCACAATCCGCCGGTGATGATTCCAGAGCCCCACGTGCCCGGAGCGATCGGGAGAAATCCCGCGCCGCCACCGGACGAAACGAAGCGGGCAAATCGATCGAGGGCGTTCGGCGCCGGAAGCGCATCCTCAACGGTCATATCAGTCTTCCGACGAGGTCGTATTCGTGAGCTTCGGTGATCTCGACGCGGACGATCTCGCCGTCGTCGGGCACGCGTTCGTCGTCGAGAAGTTCGTTGACGAGAACAATGCCGTCAATCTCGGGCGCCTGCGACCGCATTCGGCCCTGGAGCAGCAGGTCCGTCTCCTCGGAACGCCCCTCCATCATCACGTCGACGATACTGCCCACGTGCGACTGGTTCCGGTCGCGCGATATCTCGCGCTGGATTGCCATGAGAATGTCGCGTCGCTCGGCGGCGACGGCCGGATCCACCTTGCCGTCGAGCAGGAACGCGTCGGTTCCCTCCTCGTCCGAGTAGGTGAACACTCCCATCCGGTCAAACTCGGCGCCGCGGACGAACCCGACCAGCTCGTCGAAGTCCGCGTCTGTCTCACCTGGAAACCCGACGATGAACGTCGTCCGGATCGCGATGTCGGGAACGATCGATCGGGCGCGCTCGAGTAGCTTCTCGTAGTAGCCGCGGTCACCAGGGCGCTTCATCCGCTTGAGGACGTCGCGCGATGCGTGTTGCAGCGGAACGTCGAGGTAGTTGCAGAGCGATTCGTGACGCGACATCACCTCGAACAGCTGATCGGATGCCGTCGTTGGATAGGCGTACAGGAAGCGGATCCAGTCGACATCGCCGGCCTCGGCCATCCGGTCGAGCAGGTCGGCGAGCCCGTGACGCAAACCCAGGTCCGACCCGTAGAGGGTCGATTCCTGGGCGATGAGTACGACCTCGCGAGTGCCGGCGGCGCCGAGCTGGGCGACTTCGCGAAGGATGGACTCGGGCGACCGGCTGCGGAAGTGCCCGCGCATCTCCGGAATCACGCAGAAGGTGCACGGCCGGTCGCAGCCTTCGCTGATCTTGATGTAGGCACTGTGCGGCGCGGTCGCGAGGACGCGCGGCGTCTGGTCTGAATAGAGATAGGTGATCGCGTCGCGGCCGGCGTTGGAGTTTTCCTGGCGGCCGAACGAGGCGGGGTCCGAGCACGCTTCGGCGATCTGCTCGAGTTGGCTCGTGCCGAGCACGGCATCGATCTCGGGGATTTCGCGTTGCAGGTCGTTGCGGTATCGCTCGACGAGGCAGCCGGCGACGATGAGCTTCTCGAGCGAGCCCGACTTCTTCAACTCGGCCATCTCGAGAATCGTGTCGATCGACTCCTGCTTGGCAGTGTCGATGAAACCGCAAGTGTTTACGACGACGACATCGGCGTGTTCGGGGTCGGATGTCAACTGGAAGCCGTGACGGCGCAACACGCCCATCATCACTTCGCTGTCGACCAGGTTCTTCGGACAGCCGAGGCTGACCATACCGATGCTCTTCATGGAGGTCCTTCACCGCGCTGCGCGTATCTCGCACAAGCTGCCAATCATACGGGAGGACTCGCGCGTCGGGCAACGGACGCACCGCCTTGCCGTGGCTTGGTGCAGGCTCACTGCTCCTTTTGCGTCTTTGCGTCTTCCATTGCGCCATTGCGCCTTTGCGCCTTTGCGCCTCTGCGAGAACTTCTTCGAAGGCTTGAAGAGTTTCTCGCAAAGTCGCAAAGGAAGACGCAAAGACGCAACAGGGCAACTGAAATGTGAAGGACCAAGTCGATGAAACCTTCGGGCTCGATGGGGCGTTTCGCCCCAGGGGTCGGCACGCCAGAAACTCCTTGTTTGACTTTGATTTCGGGCGCGTGCTACCATTCGGAGTCAATTTGTTGTAACTCCAATAGAGAGTTCTATTTACGCCGGCACCACCAGTCGAGGCCGGCGAGGCCCCGGTAAATTTTTCCAAGGTCCAACTCATCCCTTATGAATCGATTGAACGCTCCGCTGTCTGTCGCACTCTTTCTAGCCCTTTCATCGTCCGTCGTTTTCGCTCAGACGCCGCAGGCTCGCGGCGCAGCGGAAGCGCCTGCGGGACCGCGCCGTGCAGCGGACGCCCAGACTCAGTCCCTCATCGATCGCGCCCAGCACCTCTTCGAGATGGGCGAGACGGCGTTTCGGGCCAATGACCTCGACCGCGCCCGCCGATCGTTCGACGATGCCATCGACGCCATCCTCGTCAGCAACGTCGACATCCGGAAAAACGAGCCGCTTCAGGCCTACTATCGTGAGCTGATCGAGAAGGTTCACCATCACCAGATGGCGGCACAGGATGTCGAGGCGCAAGGGTTCTCCGAACAGGCCTATGTCCCGGCCGAGTCCGAGCTCGCCACGTTGACGGATACGGATCTCGCCTCGCTTGGCGACGGTCAGCCGTCGGCGCTCGATGGCGACTACGATTTCAACTTTACCGTCGACTCTCCGGTCTTTCAGTTCATCAGCTACTTCACGGCCGGTCGCGGACGCGGAACGATGGAGTCGGGCCTTCGACGATCGGGCCGATACCGCAAGATGGCCGAGAAGATCTTCAAGGAAGAAGGCGTTCCGACCGACCTGATATGGCTCGCCCAGGTTGAGAGCGTCTGGAAGCCGGCTGCGTTGAGCCACGCCGCAGCGAAGGGCATCTGGCAGTTCATTCCCTCGACCGGACGCCGATTCGGGCTCGACCAGGACCACTGGGTCGACGAGCGATCGGATCCCGAGATGTCGACACGCGCCGCCGCGCGCTATCTCAAGTTCCTGCACAACTATTTCGGCGGCGACTGGTTGCTCGCGATGGCCGCCTACAACAGCGGCGAGGGCAATGTTTCCAAGGCGATCGCGCGCTCCGGCTATGCCGACTTCTGGGAGATTCACCGGGCTGGATTCCTCCCGACCGAGACGCGCAACTACGTTCCGGCGATCCTCGCCGTCATCATCGTTGCCAACAACCAGAAGCGCTACAACTTCCAGATCGTTCCCGAGCACGAGCTCAAATACGACCTTGCGCAGGTGACGACGCAGACCGAACTCGACGTCGTCGCAGAGCTCTGCTCGACCTCGCCGGACGTCATTCGCGACCTCAACCCGCATCTGCGCCGTGACATGACGCCGCCGGGCGCGCACTACGTCAAGGTACCGAACGGCAAGCGCAAGGACTTCGAAACCGCCTGGGCGTCGTTGTCTCCTTCCGAGCGCCTTGGCCGTACCGTGAGTCCGGTCGATGGCGATCTCGCTTCGGACGACTCCAACGGATCACGCCCGCGATCCGTGCATTCCGGTTTCGGCGGCGGCAACTCCATGGTCGCCTACACGACGAAGTCGGGCGACACTTTATCGTCGGTCGCTTCGCGCTACGGTGTCTCGACGACCGAGCTCGCGCGCGTCAACAAGCTCTCGTCCACCTCTGACCTTAAGGCCGGACAGGAACTCCGCATTCCGGCGAAGCCTGCGCTCGACCGGTACGTCGACAAGCCGGTCCGCAAGTCGTCCTATCGGGCGAAGACGGTGAAGCCGAAGGCCAAGTCGGCCAAGGCTTCAAAGGCGAAGCCCAAGCAGGCGCCGAAGAAGTCCAAGAAGCGCCACTGATCTTTCGGGATTCATCCAGAGAACAGCCATCGGCGGTGCTTCGGCGCTCCGTCGATGGCTGATTCTGTGTTGGAGTGAGGTCGCACGCTCGTGTCGGATCGATTGCTCGGGATCTCACCTCTCGTGGCCGGCGCGGGCATCGTCAGTCTCGTGATGGCGATCGCCTTCTACACCGCCGGTGTCGGCGCGTGGCTGCCTACATCGTCGATCGGTCTTTCCGAAGCCGAGAGCCGCGCCCGTGTTTATGCGGCCGCCCAGGGCTTCGATGTGGAATCGTGCGGCGCTATCGTTCGGCCGACATGGATCGACACGGCGAATCTCGAGCCGTTCATTTCCAGGGTTGGGCTCGAGCGCTTTCGAAGCGCCGGGATGTCAGGCGAGTTGCCCGTTCCCGAGTGGCGGGTGGACTTCCGCCAGAGTCTCTGGACGGACGACATCGAAGACGACCCTGGCGGCCTCTCGGTGACAATGGCCGGCAATGGGACGATCCTCGGCGCCGAGTACCATTCGCGCCGTCCCCGCGGCGAGAAACTGACGCGATCCGTGGCCCGGCTGCATGTCGAGGCGCAACTGGCTGCGGCCGGAATGGACCTTGCGGGCTTTGTCGAGCGGGGAGACGCGCCGGAGCAGGAGAGGGTGCAGGTTCGGACCGGATCCAGCGACGGCCCAATGATCAAGTTTGGCGACGGACCGCCGGACCCGCCGCCCAGCCCCCCTGCCGACCCTGACGAAGACGAGGACGAATCGCAACCCGTCGACAGGGCAGACGACGAAAAGGAGAAGAGCGAGCACAAGTTCGTCTTCGAACGGTCCGATGAGGCGTGGCCCGGAATCGAGCTTGTCGTCGACGCGCGCACGGGAGCAGGCGGGCTGCTCGAATTCGAACGTCGGATCAGCTTCTCGGGCACCGCCGCACTCAGTTCCACGAGCCTGGTCGGTCAGGTGATCGAGGGCGTCGCGATGTTCTTCGCGGCCAGCCTCCTCGTTCTCATACTGCTTGGAGCACTCGTCTTTCGAATTATCACCCGGGACTTCGTCAGCATCTGGCGGGCGTTGCTCGTCGCAGTCCTCTTCTCGGCGGTCGTCACGGCGTACACGATCGTCACGTCGCGATGGTCGATGCCGGGCATCGGTGTCTACATCCTGCAATTGCTTGCCAGCGGATCGGTCGGCATCGTGCTCATCGCCGCGTGGCTTGCCGGGGAGGCCGACTCCTATTTCGCATGGGGCAAACAGTCTACGGAAGGCGCCCTCGCACTGCTGACGGGCCGCCCACATTCGCGGCAGGTCGCCCGCGAGGCGCTGGAAGGCACGTTCTGGGGCTGGATCGTCCTCGCCGTCGTCGTAGGCATTGGCGCCGTCGTTGCGGCGACCCTCGGCCCCGAGGCCGTGGTGCGCCGAACGGGACTCGTGGCCCTCGATGCGAGGCCGGTCTGGCTGTTTGCCATCGCGCCGCTGCCGTTCGTCGTCGTTTACGCGACGCTGTTTCTGCTCTTTCTTCCAGCCTGGATTACAGGCTCACGCGTCGCACCTGGATCGCCGTTCCAGTCGCCGCGGTGATCGCGGCGCCGTTCGCCTCGACGATGGGGCTGGCGGACCTGAGATTCGACGTGCTTCCGGGCAGCCTATCGTGGGGCATCGTGCTGTCGTTCGTCTGCGTGATGCTCGTCGTTCGTCGCGGAGTCTTGACGGCGAGCATGGCCGCGTTCACGTTCTCGACGTTCTACTTCGGCATCGCTGCCCTGGTTACGGCGGCGCCCGGCGACCGGATGGCCGCGGCCGCCGGACTCTCGGTCTTCATGCTCCCGGCCGTCGCCGCCGTCATAGCCGGGCCGCGCCTGCCGGAAGCCAACGTGCGCGAGGCGCCTCCTCCCCGAATCTCCGCAATGATGGATCAGGCGCGCCGCACCGAGGAACTCGACATCGCCAGGCGCGTACAGGCCGGACTACTCCCGTCAAAAGATCCTACGGTTCCCGGATTCGACATCGCGGGCACGTGCCTTCCCGCCAACGAGGTGGGCGGCGACTACTACGATTACTTCGCGTTTTCGGACGGCCGTTTCGGCCTCGCGGTCGGCGACGTTTCGGGCAAGGGTGTGCCCGCCGCCTTCTGCATGACTCTGACGAAGGGATTCATGGAGGTGGCCGCCGCCGAGTCTCGCGAGCCCCACGACGTGCTCATTGCGGCAAACGGTCATCTTCGCGAGTACCTCGCGCGCGGCACGTTCGTCACGATGGCATACGCGGTCATCGACCCGGAATCGCTCACGGTCGACTACGCCCGAGCGGGGCACAACCCGCCGGCCGTGCTTCGTCGCGGGGGAGCTCCGACCTTCGTGACACCGTCCGGTACCGCGCTTGGCGCGGCGGAGCGTGAGCAGTTCGCGGAGCTCATCACTCCCGAACGTCTCGAGCTTCGGAACGGCGACGCGATCGTGCTCTACACCGACGGCGTGACCGAGGCCATGAACTCGTCGGGTGAGCAGTTCGGCGAGGAGCGCCTGCTCGAGACGCTTGCGCAACTGCACGACGGACGCCCTGCGCGCGCGCTTGCTGACGGACTGCTCGCAGCCGTCGCCGAGCACGCCCGGAATGCCGAGCAGCACGACGACATCACGGTCGTCGTCGTACGGGCATACGACGGAGGAATGGCGGCGTGAGGGCATTCTTCGGCAGGTATCCACGGCTGACCATAGCCGGCGTGGTCGGATTCGTGGCGTTTGCCTTGCTCTTCAAGGTCGCCTTCATGCGCGACGTCCGGCCGATGCCGCTTTCGAGGGACGCGATATCGTCGGCTGCGCTCGACTTTGCAGCGCTCGAGGGCTGGACATCGCCGAACCGGTTCGCGCAGACCGTCCCGGTTGAAGGCGATGAACTGGCGCTGGTCCGCTGGGCGGCCGAACAGTCCGGACTGTCTGTTCCGGATCGCGAATCCCTGCCGGACCCGGGGTGGGAGACAACGGTCTTCACCGACCCCGGATCAGTCCGCACGGCAGTCGTGCAGCGGAGATTCCCGGACCCGATCCTCTCGATTGCGCTCACTCCGTCCGGTCGCGTCGTCCAATACATCGAGTCATCGTCGCCGATCTCGGGCATGACGATCGAGAGCGGTCCGCAGCCCCAGCGGACACCGCCCTTCGACGAACTGAACACGGCTCGGCTCTTCGTGACCGATTCGGACGGCCAGCGATCGGTCGCCGGAGAAGAGCGCGCCCAGGCGGTCGAGATCGCGCGGGCGTTCTTCGTCCGTCACGCGATCGAGTGTGATGGCGAACCGGTGTCGGCCGCGCAGCGGTCGACGAACGATCGAAAGCGACTCGTGACTCTTTTCTGGGACCGGCCCGGACCGGTCGGCACGACCGAGCAAATCCGCGTCATCGTCTGGGGGCGACCGCGTCGCGGCCTTCGATCTCGACCTCACGCACCCGGCGCAAACCCGGACTCCGGCCGGATTCGACTTGCCGATGCAACTGCTGGAGGCCCTTCCGTTGCTCGGAATCCTCGCGGGTGCGGCGATCGTTGGTGCCCTGATGCTCATCCGCAGGCGTCAGGGCGAGTTGGATCTGCGCTCGCCGGCAGTCCTCTTTGCCGCAATCGTGCTCGGCAGCGTCGTCGGCATGCTCATGCTGATCGGCACATTCGGGGCGATGTTCGGCAACGTTGCCGGCACCCTGAACGTGTGGTTCGGGCTCATCAATATCCTGATCACCGCTCCGATCATGATGCTGATCATCGGCTTCGTTATCGCGGGAGCGTGGGCCGTCGGCGAGAGCCAGGCGTACCTTGTCTGGCCTCAGCAGAACGTAAGGCCTTTCTCGGCCTGGATGCGCGGAAACTTTCGTACCAGCGAGGCCATCGAACCCGTCACGGTTGGCTATCTGGCCGCCTTCGCGGCGCTCGGAATCATCACGATGCTCGGGATGATCTCGCCGGGCTCGCATCAATCGTCAGTTGCTGCGCTCTTCGCACTGAACTCCTGGCCCTCCATCATCGCGCCGCTGTCGACCGGCGTGGTGACGGGCGTATCGCTCACGGTCGTCGGCGGCGTCTTTGCGATGACATACGTGCGACTTCGCACGAAACGAATTTGGGTCGTGGTCCTCGTCGGGACGCTCGCCATGCTCTCGATCAGGTCGTCGTTCTCGCTTTCCCAGTTTTTTCCAGCTTCGACCGCAGTTACACCCGTTGTTTACCTGGCGCTCACCGTCGCCCTCGTCGTGCTGTACGTCCGGAGTGGTCCGCTTGCGTCGGTAACGGCCGTCTTCGTCTACATCGTCCTCATCAACGCGTATCCGCTGGTGCTGACAGGCAACCCCCGCCACATTGCGACCGGAGGATGGGTCCTCGTGGCCTCCCTCGGTTTCGCGGCGCTTGCAGTCTATGGCTTCGTTCGACCTCGCGCGGAGGGCACGGCCGCGAGCATGCCTACGCACGTGCGTCGAGCCATCGACCGACTCCGGATCACGCAGGAGTTCGACGTCGCGCGAGGCGTCCAGTCGCAACTCCTGCCGTCGCGAGCGCCCGATTCGCCGGGACTCGACGTCGCCGGCATCTGCGTGCCCGCCAATGAAGTCGGCGGCGACTACTTCGACTACTTCCAGCTCGAAGACAGCCGGCTCGGCATCGCGATCGGCGACGTGTCAGGAAAGGGCGTCGGCGCTGCCATCTACATGACGCTCACGAAGAGCTACATGGTCACACAGGCCGCGCACACCGCCGATCCGGCTCGAGTGCTGTCTCGCGTCAACGACCACCTGCGACGAAACCTCGCGCGCGGGAACTTCGTGACCATGGCATACGCGATCGTCGACGTTGCCGAGCGGCGGATCGACTACGCCCGCGCCGGACACAATCCGCCGCTGCTCATCCGAGCCGACGGTGACGGAGACTTCCTGAACGCTCCGGGAGTCACACTCGGAGCCGTGGCGTCGTCGACGCTCGACACGATCATGCGGGTCGAAACTGTCGAGACGCGCATCGGCGACCTGCTCCTTCTCTACACCGACGGCGTGACGGAGGCCATGAACGTCCGCGGCGACGAATACGGAGACGACCGTCTGATCGCCCTCGCGCGCGCAATGGCGCGTACGCCCGCAACCGCGAAAGACGTCGTCGATGCACTGCTCAAGGACGTTCGTTCATTCGCTGGCCGCGCGCAGCAGCACGATGACATCACGGTGGTTGCGGTGAGATTCCTTTAGCTGCATGTGGCGCATTCCGCAGGAGTTCGGGCATACTTCCGGTCACCGACCGCACTCTTGGAGAAACAATGAGCAAGAACGAAGGGTTCAAGGTCTCGCGACGCGATGACGGCAACCTGACGATCGTCTATCCGCAGGGTTTTCTGGACGCGCACACGGCGCCCGACTTTGAAACGGAGCTTCAGAAGGCCATCGAAGGCGGACGCGTTCACATCATCGTGAACTGCAAGGATCTGGACTACATCTCGAGTGCCGGCCTCGGAGTGTTCATGGGATGCATCGAGCAGGTGCGCGACCTCGGAGGCGACATCAAGATTTCGAATCTTGCTCCGAAGGTCTTTCACGTCTTCGAGCTCCTCGGATTCCACCAGCTGTACGACCTGACGCCGACCGAAGAAGACGCGGCGGGAAAGTTCAGTGCGTAAAGGAGGCGAGGTGGAACACGTCCAGCAAACCTTCAAGCTCAGCGTGCCGAGCGACACGGTGAATCTGGCGGTAATTCGTGACTTCGTCGAGATGGCCGCGCGCCGGTCACCGATCGGCGACGGTGAAATGGAGCGGCTAAAGATCGCCGTCGACGAAGCATGCGCTAACGTCATAGAGCACGCGTACAACAACGATGCGACGCGCGAGTTGACCGTGCACGTCTGGTTCGACACGGCCCAGATCGAGGTCGACGTGATCGATTCGGGAAACCGCTTCGACCCGAGCACACACAGGGCACTCGAGCTCAAGGACCTCGTCGGCCACAAGGGCGGCATGGGCATTCGACTGATGCGGCTCGGGACCGATGAGCTGGAAGTCGACGTGGACGACGACGGCCACAACAGGCTTCGACTGATCAAGCGGTTGAGTTCGTGAGATGAGCGGCTCAGCGGAACGCCACGGACAGGACAACGAGCGCCGGCTGATCGAGCTCTCGGATCTGCTCGAGATCAGTCAGACGCTCAACCAGTCGCTCGAGCTCGAGACGATCCTCAATCATCTGCTGCTCGCCTCCATGGGCCGGTTTGCTATCGGCCGGGGGGCTTTCCTGCTCCCGTGCGCCGAAGGGCGCTACCGAGTCGCAGCTGCGAAGGGCCTTCCCGAAACGCCCGTGGGCTTCGAGGTCGATCTCGAGGAACCGCCGCAGTCGACCCTCGAGATCGGCGAGACCAACGGCGACGGCCTTTCATTCTTCAAGGATCGAAGGCTCGCGGTGCTGATTCCGCTGCGGCGGGGAGCCGGACAGTGCGTCGGCATGCTCGCACTCGGTGCGAAGCTGACGCGCAAGCCGTTCGTGCCCGAGGAACTTGAGTTCCTTGCGTCACTCGCAAGCGTCGCCACGCCGGCCATCGAGAACTCGCGCGTCTATGGAGAGCTGCAAACGCTTGCCGCGCGGCTCGATCGAAAGATCCACGAGCTCAACACGCTCTTCGAGATTGGTCGACGATTCGTCGGGACACTCGAAGCCGCCGAGGTGCTCAAGCTCTTCGCCTACGCGCTGATGGGCCAGCTCCTGCTCACGCGATTCGCAATCGTCCTGCGGCGGCCGAGCGGTCCGATCGTGCATCTGCGCGGCATCGCGGCGCCGGAGGCGCCCGTCTGGGCCGAAGACGACTTCTGGGCGGCGCTCTCCGAGCTTGATGGTCCGCGTACGATCGACGAGTCGTGTCCCGCCGAACTTGCCCGGCTTGGATTGACCGGCGTTGTTCCGATCCGCAAGGAAGACGTCACTCACGGATTCGTCGGTCTCGGGCCGCGCGCCGGCGGGAAGCCGTACTCGGACGATGAGCTCGAGTTTTCGTCGGCACTCGCGAATCAGGCGATCGTCGCGCTCGAGAATGCGTGGTTGATCGAAGAGACGATCGAGAACCGGCGGCTCGAGGAGGAGCTTGCGATCGCAAGCAACATCCAGAGCCTGCTGTTTCCGAAATCGCTGCCCACGATCGAGGGCTACGAGTTGGCGGCGCGGTCGACACCGACGCGCCACGTCGGAGGCGACTACTACGACACGATCGAGCTCGGAGATGGGCGCGTGCTCATCGCCATCGCCGACGTGTCGGGAAAGGGTGTGCCGGCAGCGCTCCTCATGAGCAATGTCCAGGCATCTCTTCGCGCGCTGGCGGGTCCCACGATGGATCTGGCGGCGAACGCCGGCAAGATCAGCGAGATCATCTACACGAATACGGACTTCAACAAATACGCAACGTTTTTCTACGGGATTCTCGATCCGTCGTCGCACGCGTTCGTCTACACGAACGCGGGGCACAACCCGCCGATCCTGCTACGTGCGAGCGGCGAGTCGGAGACGCTCGATGCCGGCGGGTTGCCGGTCGGGCTCATGCCGGGCTCGACATACGATTACGGCACGGTGACGATTGGTGCCGGCGACACGCTCGTGATGTACACGGACGGCGTGACGGAAGCGTCGAACACCGCCGACGAGGAGTACGGCGAGCAGCGGTTGCTCGACCTGGCGCGTGTCGGGTCGCAAGGAGCCGCGCTCGTATTTCTCGACAGCGTATATGACGATGTCTTCGCGTTTGCGGCCGGAATGCCGCAGGGCGACGACATCACGATGGTGGTCCTGAAGCGCTTCGCGGACGAGTGATTCGCCCTGCGCCTTTGCGAGACCTCTGCGTCTCTGCGAGAAACGCGGCCTTACGACAGTTTCCCCGCAGAGACGCAGGGGTCTCGCAGAGGCGCAGAGCGTGCCTAAAAGTTCCCGCGCATCCCAAGACGGTGAGCGATCCGCCTCAGGCCTTCTCGCCGCGACGCATAAGCTCTTCGAGGGCCAGCTTTCGAACCTCGGAACAGTCGATCGGTATTTCGGACTTCTGCGGCGCTTCGTCACCAGCGACAAACGCGAACTGCTGCGTCACATTGTCGAGGTGCGCGACTGCCTGAAGTGTCTCGGAGTCCAGTGAGACCGTCGCGACCTCGAGTACCCGCTGCAGCGCCGGTACCGACTCCTGGGCAAACCGCTTCGACAGCGCACTCGCGATGAGCCACTTCACGCCGCGAGCGTCTCCCAGCTTACCGAGGGCTTCGGCCGCCTGGGCGCGAACGGCCTCGGAGGCGTCCTCGAGGGCTGCGGCAAGAGCCGCAACGGACTTCGCATCGCTCAAGGCGCCGAGGGCCTCGACGGTCGCCAGTCTCGTTCCCTCGTCCTTCGACTTCATGAGTGTTACCAGTTGGCCTATCGAGATCGGGCTGCTGTGTTGCCGCAGCGCCTCGGCCGCAGCGGCGCGGACGCGCGAGTCGGGATCCTGAAGACTCGACACGAGCGGCTCGACCGCGCGGGCATCGGCGTGAACGGCGAGTGCCACAGCGGCAGCGCGACGAACCTCCGAGTCAATGTCGGCGAGTGCGCCGACGAGCGGCACCACCGAGCGCGCATCCGCAAGACGGGTGAGCGCTTCCACCGACGCGAGCCGCACGGCGTCGGCATCGTCGGTCAGAGCGCCGATCAGCGGTTCGACGGCAGCCACCTCGCCGATCATTCCAAGCGCCTCCGCGGCGTGGTACCGGACGCCTCCGTCGGCATCCTTCAACAAGAGAACGAGCGGCGCCACACCTCGCGGATCCGCGATGATGCCCAGACATTCCACGGCGGCCTCGCGCACGGCCGGATTCCCGTCGTTGATGCGCTTGAGGAGATGTTCGACGGCGGGCGCGCCGATCGACATTGTGGTCGTGAAGTCCTTCTGACCGATCGCAAAAAGCGCCTGCTGCTCCGGATTCCCGGGAGTCCATCCAACGGCGCGAAGCGACTCGGCCGCGGATTCTCGAACACCATCATCGTCGTCCGACAGCGCCGCCACGAGAGCAGGTATCGAGGGCCGCCCGATTCGAACGAGGGTTTCGGCTGCCGCCTTTCGCATCGTTCGCTCACGAAGCGTGGCGACGAGCGCAGGAACCGCCGGGGCGCCCGCATTCGTCAGCGCCCTCTTCGCCACTTCAAAGGCGTCCGAGAACGGGTTCTTGAGCTCCTGCACGAGCGGCTCGACGGCGCGCGGATCGCCAATGCGCCCGAGCGCTTGCACGGCGGCATCGCGGACCTCCGCGTCGCGATCCTGAAGAGCACGGACGAGGGACTCGATCGCTGCCGCATCGCGAACGAGCCCGAGCGCTTCCGCCGCGGCCTTTCGCAGTGTCGGGTTCTTGTCCTTGAGCGCCAGGGCGAGCGGTTCAACTGCGTGAATGTCGCCGATCTGTCCTAGCGTCTCCGCTGCAGTCTGCTGCATCTCAGGGTCGCCGTTGCGCAGGGCGACGACGAATGCCGGCACGGCACCTCGCGCGGCAGCCGACTTCGACCAGTTAGGATAGATCTTCTCGAGCGATTCCTGGGCAGACTTCCGAACGGCGAACTTGTCATCCTTGAGGAGGAGCACGAGGCCTTCGACGCCGCGTGAGTTGCGGATCTTTCCGAGCGCCTCGGCCGCCGATCGGCGGACATCCGAGTCACGATCCCGAAGCGCCTCGAGCAGCGACTCGACGGCACGAACGTCCTTGATCTTCCCCGGAGTGCTTCGGCGACGGCCTGCCGGACGAGATACGAGTCGTCCTTCAACGCCTTGGTCAGCGCGTCGACAGCGGCGGCGTCGCCCGTCTCCCCCGAGCTTTTCGGCCGCCTCCTTTCGCTTGTATTCGTCCTTCGCGCTGAGCTGGCGAACCGTGAACCACGAGAGCATCGAGAGACTCCTTGTGTCGTCGGGTGAAACTACCGGCGGAAGTGGGGCATGTCAAGGAATCACCCGAGCGTGCAAAACGTGGCAAAGTGCCGCATCCTGTTCTCGTTTTGAGGGGATTAATCGTATGATCAGGCGTCGCAGTGATTCGCCCCCGATGTACGATCCGGAGTTCTATCAAGCCCTCTTCCGTCGCCTCCCCCTGGCCGCGGCCGTTGTCGACGAGAACCTGACGGTTCGCGACGCCAACGAAGCCTACGCAGCCATGGCTGGCGGCGCTGTCGCGGGTGCGCGGCTTGCGGTCTTCTTCGAACCGGCGACGACCGAGGGCGATCCTCGCGACAGCGCGAGGTCTGCTATCAAGGGATGCGAGGCATTCGCCTGCGATGGACATTCCGGCGACCGACACGTCCGGATCGAGATTGCGCCGTTGACCGTCGACGGCGAGCCGCTCGCTGTTGTGCTCCTCGTGGACCTCGGAGATGGCGGGGAGAGCCAGCTCGAGGAAATCCGGAGCGCAATTAGGACGATCAAGCACGAGATCAACAACCCGCTCACCGGCGCGCTTGGCAACATCAATCTGCTCCTGCGCCGAACGGACCTCGACGAGAAGACTCGCAAGCGTCTTTCGACTGCCGAGCAGGAGATCAAGAAGGTCGCCCAGATCGTCCAGCGACTTGCCGATCTTGCACCCAAGCCGCGAAGCGGTAGCCTGAATCCGTAGGCGGCTGCTCCCCAAGTGTCTGTTCCGTCGCAGCGCATTGCGCGAAGCGCCTTGGAGTGCGGCGCGCAGCGCCGCTTTGGATTCGGCGAGACTCGAAGTCACAGACGAAAGCGGCGCTGCGCGCCGCACTCCAAGGCGCTTCGCGCAATGCTCTGACCGGCTACCGTGTGGCGTCGCGCGTGTACACGCGGAACTCGCGGCGGGTCGTGAACCCGAGATCGCGGTAGAGACTTTCTGCCACGTGATTCTCGCGAGTCACCGCCAGCGAGCAGACCTCCAGCCCGTTGCGTGCCGCGGCGTCTATGGTCGATCGAACCAGCGCGCGTCCGATTCCCTGACCCTGGTAAACCGGAAGCACGGACACCTGCCCGAGGTGAACCGTGCGATCAGAAATTCGCGTCGCAACAGCGACTCCGCACATCCGCCCGGTTTCGACGTCGTGAGCGACTCTCGTGGTTTCGGGATCGAATCGTCCGCACCAGACTGTATTCGTCAGCGCGTCGAGCAGGTCAGAACATCCGTCGCGCGACCGGTACTGACAATTGAGTTTCGCGTCGACGGTGCCGCGGTACGCCTGATATATGAGCTCCGAAGCCCGCGCGAAATCCGCGTCATCCCACGCTCGCAACCGAACCCGGGAATGCCCCGAGGGAACGTCTCCGTCGCGGTCTACGGTTCGAACGAGATAGTCCCGCTCGTGGGCGGTGAAGCCACGCGCGCGGAGCACCGCGTCCGTGATGTCGAGGTCGAGACCGATCGTGTGGTTCTCGACTCGCCGATGCCCGCAGACTTCGGCCGCACGGCGAATCAGGTCGTCCACGAGACACTCGAGGATTTCGACGCGCCGGTAGTCTCGCGTGACGAATGCGTCACCGAGCAGGCACCGATCGGTCTCGACGGAGTAGAACCCGAATCCGACGACGCGGTCACCGACCACGGCCGCCGTTCCAGCGAGCGTGCCGCCTCGAATGGCTTCAAGGAGCGCGGAATTGATCTCCGCCAGATCCCAGTCGAGTGCGGCGAGCCAGTCGGCTCGCTGCTCGTCCATCAGTGCGCGCAGCGACGATCGATCCGCCTCGCCGAGCGGCACGACGTTGACGTCGCCAAGGGCTGCCATCGACATGGTTATGCTGACCGCGGGCAGGAATCAGAGTTCCGCTGAGCCGAGGTTCGGAACACGGTCCAACAACCGGTCGGCGATCGTCAGGGCGTCTCGGTGGTACGTACCGTCCAGGATTGCGCTCCGGATCTCGGCGACCAGGCATTCCCGATCCGCGACCTCTCCGCGCGCCCAGCCTCGGCGGGCGAGCGTTCCGGGTGCATCGCTACCGGCCTTCAAGGCGGAATCGGCTCTCGCGCCCCATGTACGACCGTTCGTTGGCATCCTGGCTCCTCCTGCAGGCATACACACGTCTCATCGGCATGGCGAGCGGAAACTTTACGACTTGGGAGCCGATCCGGGTGACGGCGACACGAACCGCTCCGGCTCCGGTGTGAAATCCTCCCCCGGATTCACAAATCTATTCGTTTCAAGACGATACTGCCGGTCGTGCAGCTGCCGGTACCGTCCGTCGAGCGCCATGAGCTCCTCGTGAGTTCCCCGCTCGACGATCCTCCCGCCGTCGAGAACCAGGATCTGATCGGCGCTTCGGATCGTCGAGAGCCGATGCGCGATCACGAAAGTCGTCCGGCCGCTCCTGAGGCGATGCAGTCCGTCCTGGATCATCGCCTCGCTCTCGGTGTCCAGGCTCGACGTGGCCTCGTCGAGAATCAGGATGTCGGGATTCGCAAGGATTGCTCGAGCGATTGCCACGCGCTGGCGCTGGCCACCCGAGAGCTTCACACCTCGTTCACCGACGATCGTGTCGTACCCGTTCGGGAAACCGGTCACAAATTCGTCGCAATGCGCGACTCGGCCCGCATTGCGAATCTCGTCCGGAGAGGCATCCGGGCGCGCGAACCGGATGTTGTCAGAGACCGATCCGTCGAAGAGAAAGTTGTCCTGCAGCACGACGCCGATATGGGACCGGTAGTCGCGAAGTGGAATCGACGCGAGATCCCGCCCGTCGAGCCTCACGACGCCGGAATTCGGCCGCGTGAATGCCATCACGAGACTGATGAGCGTGCTCTTGCCCGAACCGCTCGGACCAACGAGCGCCGTGGTCGTTCCGGCAGGCGCCTCGAACGTCACGTCGCGCAGAACGGGCTGCTCGGGCTCGTACTCGAAGTTGACGTTCTCGAACACGATGCGTCCCTTGACCGCACCGAGCGGCTCGAGCGCGGCGTCCTCGTCGTCTTCGGTCGCAACCTCCCGAATCTCGCGAATCCGATCGAGTCCGGCAAAGGCTTCGGTGATCTGCGTGCCGATCGCAGCAATCTCGACGACCGGCGCGGCGACAAGCGCCGTGA
This sequence comes from Blastocatellia bacterium, assembly GCA_016705245.1. Lineage (GTDB taxonomy): Bacteria > Acidobacteriota > Blastocatellia > UBA7656 > JADIYM01 > JADIYM01. The sequence continues at coordinate 134,796 of JADIYM010000003.1, forward strand.
AGAACACGTACATCACAAAGTCGCCGAGCGTCATCTCGCCGGCCAGGATCGACTGCCCGCCGACGACGATCATCACGACGCCGATCACGCCGACTATCACCGTCGAAAAGGCAGAGACCGCCGACACGCCGGTGAGCGTCGCGACGACGTTGCGCAGAAGGCGGTGCGCCCCGCGCGCGAAGACGAGAGTCTCGCGCCGTTCGGCCGAATAGGCCTTGACGATCCGGATCCCGCCAATGGACTCCCCGAGTCGTCCAGTCACGTCGGCGTTTATCTTGCTGCGTTCACGGAAGAGTGGCCGGAGCTTCTTGAACGCGAACGCCAGGGCGCCGCCGAAAACGCCTAGCACCAGAAGCGTGATCGTCGTAAGGCGCCAATTCAGGTAGAAGAGCACGCCGAGCGCCGCGGTTGCGGTCACGAGTCCTCCGACCAGCTGCACCAGGCCGGTACCGACCAGGTTCCGAATGCCCTCGGCATCGTTCATTATCCGCGAGATCAGCGCGCCGGTCTGCGTCGAGTCGAAGTAGCGGACCGGCAGTCGCGCGACGTGCGCTTGAAGGCTTTTGCGCATCTCGGTTATGACCCGCTGCGCGGCGACGCCGAGCACCTGCGAGAGTGCAAAGGACGTCACCGCCTGCAGCACCGTCGCGGCACCCGCGACGAGCGCCAGCGTGACCAGCAGATCCGAGCGCTGCTTTCCGATTACCTCGTCGATGAGCACTTTCGAGCTCGCCGGAAGCACGAGGCCAAGCATCCGGTTGACGAACATGATGCCGAAGCCGACAGCCAGTCGGGCGCGATGCGACCAGATCAGTTCACGTGCCTCGCGCCAGACGATCGGCACCTGCAGTTTTCCCGGCTCGGCGGCTTCGGGGCCGCGCGCCTTGGCGGGCTTTCGGATTTGCCGGCTCATAGGTGGACTATCGACGGTTCGTAGGCGAGACGTCCACGGACCGCGTGCCCCAGACGTCGTCCGAATACTCTCGTATCGTCCTGTCGCTCGAGAACTTCCCCATTGCGGCGACATTGCGAATCGCCCGGCGGGTCCATTCCTCCCGGTCGGTGAAAACTCGCGCGACCTCCCTCTGGCACTCCCAATAGGCAGCAAAGTCCGCGAGGACCATGAAACTGTCCTCCTCGAGAAGGAACCTGGTGATCGGCCGGAAGACCTCACGGTCGAGCGGGCTGAAATAACCGGCGTGAATCATGTCGATGACCTGCCGCAGTCGTTCATCCCCGGTGTAATACGACTTCGGGTCATAACGCGGCTGCAGCTCGTCCACTTCATCGGCGGTCAGTCCGAAGATGAATATGTTCTCGTCGCCAACCTCCTCGCGGATCTCGACGTTCGCGCCGTCGAGCGTGCCGATCGTCAAAGCACCGTTGAGCGCGAACTTCATGTTCCCCGTTCCCGATGCCTCCTTGCCCGCCTGCGAAATCTGCTCGGACAGGTCGGACCCCGGAATGATCAGTTCGGCAAGTGAGACGTTGTAGTTCGGTAGGAACACGCACTTCAGGCGATCGCGAGTGAGCGGGTCCTTGTTGACCACTTCCGCGATTGCATTGACGAGGCGGATGGTCAGCTTGGCGCGTGCATAGCCGGGCGCTGCCTTGCCCCCGAATATGACCGTGCGCGAAATGATGTCGGACGTCGGGTTCTCGCGGATCTCGTTGTAGAGCGCAATGACGTGCAGCGCGTTCATGAGCTGGCGCTTGTAGTCGTGAAGTCGCTTGATCTGCACGTCGAAAATCGACTCAGGATCGGCGAGGACCTTCTTCTCGCGCTCAATCAGGTCGGCAAGCGCCACCTTGTTTTCGTGCTTGACCTCACGCCACTCCTCGCGGAAACCGGCATCGTCGACGTGCTCGTGAAGTGCCTTGAGCTCGTCGAGATTCGTGGCCCAACCGTCGCCGATGCGCGACGAAATGAGCCGCGACAAACCCGGGTTGCAGAGCTTCAGCCAGCGGCGCTGCGTGATGCCGTTCGTTTTGTTGTTGAACCGATTCGGATACATGTCGACGAAATCGGGAAAGACTTCACGCTTGAGAATGTCGGAGTGGAGCGCCGAAACGCCGTTCACGCTGTGGCTGCCGACGATGGCGAGATGCGCCATCCGGACGTATTTCTCGCCGCCTGGGGTCGCCGGCTCCTCGATGATCGACATGCGCTCGCACCGGGCCTGGTCGCTCGGGTGGGTCGCGCGGACCTGCATGAGGAAACGGTGGTTGATTTCGTAGATGACGAACAGGTGGCGCGGCAGAACCTTTCCGATGAGATCGACAGACCACTTCTCGAGCGCCTCGGGCAGGACCGTGTGATTCGTGTAGCCGAAGCACGCGACGGTCAGTTCCCAGGCTTGTTCCCATTGGAGCTTTTCGCGATCCACGAGCAGCCGCATGAGCTCGGCAATGGCGATGGCGGGATGCGTGTCGTTTAGCTGGATGGCGACCTTGTCGGCGAACTCGTCGAACGAATCGTGCTTCTTCTTGTAGCGGCGGATGATGTCCTGGAGCGACGCACAGACGAAGAAGTACTCCTGCTTGAGACGCAGTTCCTTGCCGGACACGCGGTTGTCGTTCGGGTAGAGAACCTTCGAGATCGTTTCGGATTCGGTCTTCGAACGTACGGCGGCGATGTAGTCGCCCGCGTTGAACTGACTGAAGTCGAAATCGCGCGTCGCCTTGGCCGACCACAGGCGCAGGGTGTTCACGTTGTTGGTCTTGTAACCGGGAATCGGAGTGTCGTGCGCCATCGCCATTACGTCGTCGGTGTCGAGCCATTCGTTGACGATCTGGCCGCGCCGATCGGTGTATTGCAGGACGCGGCCGTAGAACCGCACGGGGAACAGGCGCTGCGGCCGCGAGATCTCCCAGGGGTTTCCGTTCCGGAGCCAGTTGTCGGGCTGTTCGACCTGGCTGCCGCCCTTGATGCGCTGATGGAAGATCCCGTATTCGTAACGAATCCCGTAGCCGTAGCCGGGCAGTTGAAGCGTGGCCATCGAGTCGAGGAAACACGCCGCGAGCCTGCCAAGGCCCCCGTTTCCAAGCCCGGCGTCCCACTCGACGGCGCGGATGTTCTCGAGTTCGAGACCCAGTCCACTCATCGCCTCGGCGAACTCGCCCTCGAGGTCGAGGTTGACGAGGCTGTTGCCGAGCGTCCGGCCCATGAGGAATTCCATGGAGAGGTAGTAGACGCGTTTCGCGTCGACGCCGTGGTAGGTGTCCTGGGTGTTCATCCAGCGCTCGATGAGCCGGTCGCGGACGGTAAGGGCCGTGGCGGTGAAGCGGTCGAGATCGGTGACGGTGTGACGGTTGACCGCGAGTGAGAACTCGAGGTGATCCTGAAAGGACCACTTCAGCGACTGGGCATCCATGCCGTGGTAGTAGTCGGGTTTGTCGTTGCTCACGATCGTCTCCTTGGGTGTCCGATCCGGTTCGCCGCCGAGTCTTCTGTGGCTCCGTGCCTCTGTGGCTCTGTGCCTCTGTGTGCGAAGCTCTTCAATCCGCTTCGCACACAGAGCCACGGCGCCACAGAGACACGGAGCCACAGAAGATAGCCGACGGCTCGGGACATGGGAACCCGCGTGCCTTACCGATGGGCCGTGATGAGCGTTCCGACGCTGGCGCCGGCGAGCGCGCTCGCGAGCACGCCGGGGGCCGTTCCGTCGACAAGACGCACGCTGCCGACGCCGCCGCGCACGGCTTCGATTGCCGCCTCGAGTTTCGGGATCATACCGCCGGTGACGACACCTGATCGGATCAGCTCGACCGCATCCGTGACGTGGAGCCCGGAAATGAGTTCGCCATCCGCACCCCGAACGCCGGGCACGTTCGAAGCCACGATCCACGTGTCGGCCCGCATCGACTTCGCAACGGCGACCGCGACGGTATCGGCGTTGATGTTGTAGACAACTCCGTCGTTATCGGCGGACATCGGCGCCAGGATCGGCAGCACGCCCGCGTGGAGAAATGCGAGAAGCGCCTCGGTGTCGACTTCGACGACGTCTCCGACGAGGCCGAGATCGACCGTCGTCGTCGCCCGGTGACCGTATCCGTGGCCTGGATCGGCGGACGCCGTCGCGCGCGGATGATCGCGGCGTCGACCCCGCTAACGCCGATCGCGCGAACACCAGCGCGGCGGAGCGCCGCGAGGATCGCCATCCGCGCGGTGCCCGCAATCGCCATCGTCAGCACTTCGACCATCGCCGCATCGGTCACCCGGCGCCCGCCGACGAACGTAGACTTCATTCCAAGCCGCTCGCCAAGCTCGGTCGTCTGCTTGCCGCCTCCGTGCACGACGACGATCCGCCGTCCGGCGGCCACGGCGGCACCGAGTGCGGCAGCAATCCCGTCGAGCGTCTCACGACTCTCGGCGAGTTCCCCGCCCAGCTTGACGACCGTTATCGGCTCGCGACCCTTCACCCAATCAGCTCCACGAGGATCTCCTTCTGCACGTGCAACCGGTTCTCGGCCTCGTCGTAGGCGGCGTTGTTCGGCGACTCGAGCACGGCGTCGGTGGCCTCGACGTTTCGGCGGAGCGGCATGCAGTGCATGAACACGGCGTCTCCCAGTTTTTCGGGTGTCAGGATCCAGTCGCGCAACGTGTCGGCCGGGGGCTCGCCGTACCGATCGAGCCGCCCCCACGACTTCGCATACACGACATCCTGATCGCTGAGCAACGACTGGTCGTGCGAGACGGTTGCGCCCCCGAGCTGTGCCGTCACGGCCTCTGGCAGGTCGTAGCCCTCGGGCGCGACGATCGTCAGCTCGCAACCGAACTGCGCGGCGGCGAGGGCGAACGAGTTCGGAACCGCGGTCGGCAATGCCTTTATGTGCGGCGTCCACGCGAGCGCGACCTTCACACCGTCCGTCCGACCGAATCGCTGCCGGATCGTCATCACGTCGGCCATCGCCTGGCACGGATGCCAGAGGCACGATTCGAGGTTGATGACGGGAACGGTGGCGTGATCGCGAAGCGCCGAGATGACGGGGTCGGCGAGGTCATCCTCCAGGCTCTTCAACTTGGGAAAGCTCCGGACGCAAATGGCGTCGAAATACCGCGACAGGACCCGCGCGGCGTCGACGATGTGCTCGGGCTTGTCGGCGTCCATCACCGCGCCGTCGATGGTCTCGAGGTTCCAGACGCCGGCGCCGACCTCGAGGGTCGTCGAGTGGCCACCGAGCTGCGCGATTCCCACCTCGAAGCTCGAGCGCGTTCTGAGCGAGCTGTTGAAGAAAAGCATCGCGACGCTGAGACCGGCGAGCGCCGTCGAGCGCGCTCCGGCGTTGGCGATGGCACGGTCGACGATTGCGTCGAGCACGGCGCGAGGGTGGTCGCCTGTCGAGATGAAGTGCCGGACCGGCGCCGTGGCGACCTGTCCCCCGGTTTCGAGAGTGTGTGCGGTGCTCATTGAAGTTCCTCCAGCGTGTCGGCGAACGTGCGCAGAAACGCGTCGGCCTCCGGCCGTTGCAGGATGAGTGGCGGCAGCAGCCGCATCACGAACGGATCGTCGGAAGTCCCGACGATGATGCCTCGCTCGAGCAACGCCGCCTGAATCTCCGCGGCGCGAACGCCCGTTCGCACGCCAAGCAGGAAGCCGAGCCCGTGCACCGCTTCGACGCCCGGCAGCGAAGTCAGCGACCGGACGAGGTGCGATCCGGTTTCGGCGACGTTGGCGAGAAGGCTCTCGTGCTCGATTACCTCGAGCGTCGCGAGCATGGCGGCCATCGCGATCGGTCCGGCGCCGTAAGTCGCGCCGTACTCGCCATAGCCGATGCCGTCGGCGATCGTTTCGGAGACGAGCACGGCCGACAGCGGGAACCCCGACGCGATGCCCTTCGCCAGGCAGATCAGGTCCGGAACGATCCCGTCGCGTCCCGAAAAAAACATTCTTCCCGTCCGCCCGATGCCGGTCTGCACTTCGTCGTAGACGAGCAGTGCGCCGTGCTTCGACGTCACGGCGCGGAGTTCGCGGTAGAACGACGGATCGGCCATCCGGCAGCCCGCCATCGACTGGATTGGCTCAACGACAACAGCCGCGGTCCCATCGTCCACGGCCTCGCGCAACGCGTCGGCGTCGCCAAACGGCAGGATGACGACGTCGTCTAGATGGAACGGTGCTTGTGAGCGGTACTTCGGATTCCCCGTCACGTTGCACGCTAGCAGCGTCCGTCCGTGGAACCCGCCCTCGAAGGCAATGATCTTCTTCCGACCCGTGTGACGGATTGCCATCTTCAACGCGTTCTCGATGGCCTCCGCGCCCGAGTTGGCGAAAAGTGCACGCGTGATTCCGCCCGGCGACGCGATGAACGACAGGAGCTTCTCGGTCGCGCGGTTGCGAACCTCCAGGTCGACGACGTTCGAGTAGAAGACGAGCCGTCGCGCCTGGGCCGCAATCGCGCCCGCGACGTGCGGATGCGAGTGTCCGGTCGAGGCGACCGCGTGGCCCGAGTACATGTCGAGGTACTGCCGGCCGTCGGTGTCCCACACCCAGACGCCGTCACCGCGGTCGAGCGTCAGCGGCAGCGCCTTGAACGTGTTCACGAGTCCCGTTTTCATCGCCGGACGCCGCAAAGGCTCCGGTTCGAAGTCGGGCAACGTCTCATCAAAGGCGACGACGACAGATGGTGCTGTACTCGTATTCGACACGATCATTCTCCTTCATAAATCCTGTGAATCCTGACAATCCTGAAATCCTGTCAATTCTCCGTCTTCACACCGCCGCGGCATACAGATCGAGCGCAGTTCGCTCGTCGAAACCGAACCGCGCATTGAACGCCTGCACGGCCTGCGACGCCGCGCCCTTCATTAGATTGTCGATGGCCGCCGTGACCACCGCCGTTTTCCCGTCGCACGCGACGCCGATATCGCACCGGTTCGTGCCCCGCACCCACTTCACGTTCGGCGAGCCGTCGACGATCCGGACGAACGGCTCGCCCGAATAAGCCTTCTCGTACACGTCGCGAATCTCGGCCGGAGTCGACGGACGCGCGAGTCGAACGACCGCAGTCACGAAAATCCCTCGCGAGAACGGCCCGGAGTGCGGCTGGAAAACGAAGTCGACGTCTCGGCCGGTCGCGTCCGCGAGCGCCTGCTTGATCTCGGGAACGTGCCGATGACGGAACGGCTCATACGCGAGAAAACTGTCGGACCGGAACGGATGGTGCGCGACGCCCTTCGGCTTTGCGCCGCTCCCGGACGAACCCGTCACGGCGTTCACGACGATCGTGTCGTCAAGCGCCGCCGCGACGATCGGCGCCAGGGCGAGGATCGTTGCGGTCGCGAAGCACCCAGGCGCCGCGATGCTCCGAAGGTCCGCGAACCGGTCCCGGAAAAGCTCCGGCAGGCCGTACGCGAACTCGCCGACTCGATCGAAGCAAGCGTGCTCCGTGCCGTAATACGACTCGTACGTCGCGCGGTCGCGCAACCGGAAGTCCGCCGACGCATCGATGACCGGCCGATTCGGGAGCGATCCGAGCGCGTGCATCGTCTCGCCGTTCGGAAGCGCGGTGAATAGCACCTCGGCGTCGCCTGTCTCCGCAAGCGGCGCAAGGGTCAGGCCGACGCCCGCGAGGTTCGGGTGCACGTCGCCGATCGAGCGTCCCGCCGACTCACGCGCCGTGACGGCGACGACGCGCACGCCCGAGTGCCCGAGAAGCAGCCGGAGTATCTCTCCTCCGACATACCCGGACGCGCCGACAACCGCAACCGGAATGGTCTGTCCAGCCGGGGAGTTCACGCGGATTCGCCTCCAGCTACTGCGGCCGCGGCCCTCGTCGCGGTCCATCCGTCGATCGCCTCGCGGACTATCGAAAAAAGCTGATCGGGGTTCTTCACGCCGTTGACGGCCGGCACTCCGAGCCACGACTCGATGACGGCCGTGCCCGCGACGTTTTCGGTCGCAAGTCCGCTGATCGCCGTGATCCCGATTCCCATCGCGTCGAGACAGTGCTTCGCGCCGTACGCGCCGACGATGTCGCCGGCGCAGAGCACAACCGCCGCAACGTCCGCCATCGCGGCCGCATTCCTGAGCACCGTCTCGACGTGATAGTGGCCGACGATGCCGTCGCCGAGCTCGACGATGACGAGGTCGCCCTCGAGCGAGTCGACGACGGTTTCGAACACGGGCGCCAGGTCATCGGCGTCGACCGTAGACGGCAGTCCGCAGTCGAGGAAGCTCTTGACGTCGACGGCGCCGGCGTTCGTGAACTCCGTGAGGTCCTTGAGTGCGGCGACTCCGGCGAGCTTTGCCGCACCAACCGAGAAGCCGGCGGCGGTGGCCGCCTCGATGAGCTTCGCCATCGTCGTCGTCTTGCCAACATGCATGCATGTGCCGATCGCGAGCACGACCGGACGCGAGCCGGCCGACGGGTGTCGAACGGGCTTGGCGGCGCGGCCGAGGGAAACGACGCCGGCCTCGTCGACGATCGTGCCGATATAGCGCACGGTCGCCGGCGCGCCGAGCGACGACGTCGAGTCGATGAATCGGCCGATGACGCCGCCCATGTTGAGCAGCGACAGCGTCTCGCCTTCCGTGAGCTCGGTCGGCGCCGATCCGACGAAGCCGCGCAGGGCCTGCCGCGATCCGAGCGTTCCGACGATACGATCGCCGACGTGGAGCTCGGCCATCGAGCCGTCCGCACATTCGAGATGCCGGTACGTCGCGTGTTCGGTGAGAACTTCGGCGACGACGACGTCGCCGGCGCGCGCGTCGCAGCGCGCTTCGATGCGCGCCGACTCGTGAATGGCGAGACGTGAAGTTGATGAGCTGAAGATCATTGGTCTGTCCACCTTTGCGAAGTCGAGTCCCGAAAATGCGATCGGCCCCGTTGGGGGCCGTTGGAGAGTTCGGAGCGGTGCGGACCGGCGTGGCCGGCTCGGGCTCCGAACTCAGGTACGGCGCGGACGCGAAAGCTGCGCCCGCAAGGAAGCCGGTGAAGTGCCGCCGGGCGACGTTCGCGACGCCACGGAGGCCTCCGGCGTAAAGGGTCCCGCACACGACGGATCGATGCCGAACTCGAGCCACTCTCCAGCCGACAACGACGAGAATGACGCCCCGCTCCGGACGACCGCCGCAACCCGTTCGTGCGCGTCGCGGAACGCGACGCCGGACGCGACGAGCCGCTCGACGATGTCGGTCGCGAAGAGCCCGTCGTCCGACGCCGCGACGGCCATCGCCGCGGCGTCGACCTCGAGCTCCTCGATAGCGAGCGCGCACACGAGCGCCGACGTCCGCACGGTTTCCGCCGCGCGAATGACGGGCGGCTTCGTCTCCTGCAGGTCGCGGTTGTAGCCGACGGGCAGCCCCTTGAGCGTCGTGAGAAGGGCGACGAGGTCGCCGAGGCTCTGTCCGGCGCGGCCACGGACGAGCTCGAGGCAGTCGGGATTTTTCTTCTGAGGCATGAGGCTAGAGCCTGTCGTCAGGCTGTCGGGCAGGCGGACGAAGCCGAACTCGGCCGTGCACCATAGAATGAGTGTCTCGGCGAGCTGCGAGAGGTGTATCGCCGCGAGCGTGGCCGCGAAGACGAACTCCGCGGCAAAGTCTCGGTCGCTGACGGCGTCGATCGAGTTCGAGAACACGTCAGAAGCGCCGAGCGCGCGCGCCGTATACGCCGGATCGATCGGCACCGCCGAGCCCGCCAGTGCGCCTGCCCCGAGTGGCGACACGAACGGGATGTCGAGTCGCGCGACGTCGCGCGAGAACTGGTCGCGAAACGCGAGCAGTGCGTGCGCAAAGAGCACCGGCTGCGCACGCTGGACGTGCGTGTAACCTGGCATCACGACCGTTGCGTGCGTTTCCGCCTTCTGCTCGAGCGCTTCGACGAGCGAACCAAGGGCGTCGCGCAACTCCGCCTGCTTCGCGTCGACGAAGAGCCGCAGGTCGAGCGCGACCTGGTCGTTGCGGCTGCGCGCGGTGTGGAGGAGGCGCGCGTCGTCTCCGATCAGCGCCTCGAGGCGACGTTCGACGGCCATATGAACGTCTTCGTCCTCGAGCGCGAGCTCGAGCCCCTCGGCAAGGATCAGATGGAGCCCCGCCGAGATTCGCTCCGCCTGCTCGGGCGTCACGACTCCCGCCGCCGCGAGCATGGCGACGTGCGCGAGCGACCCGCGGACGTCGTACGTCAGCAGGTGGCGGTCGTCGTCAACCGATGCGACGGCCCGGAGCACCAGGTCGTCCATCGGTTCGGCGAAAGCGTGTCTCAGAGTCTGGGCCATACCGCCGACCACGTGCTGAGCCGCAACCCGTTCACGTTGATGAATCCGCCTGAGTCCGACGCGTCGATGCTCATCCGCGTCTCGAAGCTCGACTGCTCGGCGTTGTAGAGCGAGTAGGGCGACTTCCGTCCCGAGACCGTGATGCCTCCCTTGAAGAGCTTGAGCCGGACGGTGCCCGTGACCGAGGCCTGCGTCGTCTCGACCATCGACCGCAGCAGGTCCATCTCGGGCGCGAACCAGAAGCCGTTGTAGACGAGCTCGGCGAACTTCGGAACGAGCGAGTCCTTGAAGTGCGCGACCTCACGGTCGAGCGTGATCGACTCGACGGCGCGGTGCGCCGCGAGCAGGATCGTCGCGCCCGGCGTCTCGTAGACGCCGCGCGACTTGATGCCGATGAAGCGGTTCTCGACGATGTCGACCCGGCCGACGCCGTGCCTGGATCCGATGGCGTTGAGCGCGGCGAGCAGGTCGGCGGGCTTCATCTTCTCGCCGTTGAGCGCGACGGGAACACCCTTTTCGAACGAGATTTCGACGCGCTCTGGCTCGTCGGGCGCATCGTGCACTGACGCCGTCCACAGAAAGATGTCCTCGGGCGGCTCGGCCCACGGGTCCTCGAGGATGCCGCCCTCGTAGCTGATGTGCATGAGGGTTCGCGTCCATCGAATAGGGCTTCTCGGCCGTGACGGGCACCTCGATTCCGTGCTTCGCGGCGTATTCGAGGAGGTCCGACCGTCCGACGAACGACCAGGTGCGCCAGGGCGCGATGACCGCGAGGTCGGGTGCGAGCGCCTTCACGGTCAGTTCGAATCGGACCTGGTCGTTGCCCTTGCCCGTCGCGCCGTGGGCGATGGCGCCAGCGCCGGCGGCGCGGGCCGCCTTCACCAGGCCTTCGGCGATCACTGGCCGCGCGAGCGACGTCCCGAGCAGGTAGCTGCCCTCGTAGACCGCGTTCGCCTTGATCGCCGCGACGACGTAGGTCTCGACGAACGCGTCGCGCAGGTCATCGACGATGACGTCGGCGGCGCCGGTGCGGTAGGCCTTTTCGCGGATGGCTTCGAAGTCCTCGTCCTGTCCGACGTTTCCGACGTAGGCGATGACGGGAACCTGATAGGTCTCGCGAAGCCACGTCAGGATGACGCTGGTGTCGAGGCCTCCGCTGTAGGCGAGTACGATGCTGTTCACTGCAGTCCTATCTCCTTCTTGAGTTGCGCAAGCGTTTCGGCCGTGCTCGCGCCTTCGGCGACGACCGCAAAAAGCGTGTCGTCGCCGGCAACGGTGCCGATGAGGTTCGACTGTCCGAGGTGGTCCATGGCGTCGCCGACGGCCGGCGCGTTTCCGGGACCACACTTGATGACGATCAGATTTCCGGATGCGACGACCGACCGGACCATCTGCTTCAGGACCGAGAGCCGGGTCGTCCGGACGATAGGCGAGACCTCCTCGAGGACCGCGTAGATGTAGGAGCCATCGTCGGTTGCAGTCTTGACGATGCCAAGTTCCCGTATGTCACGCGAGACCGTGCCCTGGTCGCACTCGACACCCCGGTCGACGAGCGCTGCCCGCAAATCACTCTGCGTGGAGATCTTGCCTCTCCGAATGATCTCGAGTATCGCGCCCTGGCGAACCTGTTTTCGTGCGCTTGTTTGCATAATCGTGCAGTACGATTGCATTTTCTTGCAACGGATGTCAATACGGATTTTTCCATGGAAGGGTACAGTCCGGACGACGACCCGCTCGCTGTCGCTCGCGGTACTGATCTCGCGGTGGACTGTCCGACGTGCCGCGGATTCCCGTGATTCCAACCGGCGTGGTCGCGCAAGGGCGGTCCGCCGCGAGACGGATGGTCAGCCGCGCCATCAGTACCGCGAGCGACAGCGAGCGGGTTGTCGTCCGTACCGGATTTGCTTCGCTGCACCGAGGCGCAACTTGGTCACACAACTGTTGGCCGCCGGACTCGATTCTTGGGGCATGAAACTCTACGACCTGCCAGGACCTCTTGCGTACTTTGTGTCGTTTCGCACGTACGGCACGTGGCTCCACGGTGACGCACGCGGATCTACCGACCGAAGACGCAACGTCTATGGAGAGCCGTGGATTCCGCCGAACCCGCGCTGGCAGATCTACGAGAGCTCTACATTGCCACGTATGCCTTTCACGCTCGCGACAGCGCATCGTCGAGCCACTTGCGACGCGATCGTGGAGACCTGCGAGCGACGAGGGTGGACGCTGCGGGCCGTCAATGTACGGACAAATCACGTGCATGTGGTCGTCACATCCCAGGCCGCCATCAGGGCGGTCCTCGTCGCGCTCAAGGCGGCCGCGACACGCCGGATGCGGCTTCGCGGAGGTTGGACACTTGGCACAAGTCCCTGGTCTCGAGGTGGCAGCACCCGATACGTCTGGAATGCGGAACAGCTGCAGCGAGTCATCAAGTATGTCGAGGATGGGCAAGGCATCGACCTCGATTGAACCGAGTCCGCGTCGGAATGGCGTGGCATCCGGATTCGCCGCACAATGCTCGGACGGTCCGCGGCACGTCGGACGGTCCGCGGCAAGCCGGACGGTCCGCGGCAGGCCGGACAGTCCACGGCGCGTCGGACGGTCCACCGCGAGATCAGTACCGCGAGCGACAGCGAGCGGGTCGTCGTCCGTACCGTATCCGTCCGGTCGATAGCCCCACCACAAGTCACCGTCCGGGTCGACGGCTTGCCGCGCAGCGCCGTCCGCTCGCACCACGACCCGCTCGCTGTCGCTCGCCGTAATGATCCTGATGCAGCGTACGGGTGAATTTGCGAGGCGCAACGTCAAGGCCACCGCCGGCTGACGCAGGATCAGTACCGCGAGCGACAGCGAGCGGGTCGCACTGAAAAAAGAGCCCCCGGCGCGGGCTGCGTTCCGCACCGGGGGCCGTGAACGGTCCGTGTACCTGAGGTCTTCCACACGGACCGACGAGCCAACTGAACTCTCAGGATGTGCCCATCGACGCCTCGTACGCCGCGATGGCTGCCTCCTGCCGCAGCGTCAGCGCGATGTCGTCCAGCCCCTCGAGCAATCGCCGCCTGGCGAACGGGTCGACGGAAAAAGGCACGTCGATCTCCCCGTCCATCGAGACGCGTTCGCGCTCGAGGTCGACGGTCATCTCCGCACCCGGCCGCCAGGTCGCGATCTCGAGGGCTCGCGCGACGATCGCGTCGTCGAGCGCCACAGGCAACAACCCGATCTTCATGCAGTTCGACGCGAAAATGTCCGCGAACGACGGCGCCACGATGACCCGGAAGCCAAAGTCCTCAAGCGCCCACGGCGCGTGCTCGCGCGACGACCCGCAACCGAAGTTTCGTCCCGTCACGAGAATCGTCGCCCGCCGAAAATGCGCCAGATTGAGGACGAAGTCGACGCGCTGGCGTCCATCCGGTTCGAACCGCCAGTCATTGAAGAGCACCTCGCCGAAGCCGGCGCGTTCCACCCGTTTCAGGAACTGCTTCGGCACGATCTGATCCGTGTCGACGTCGGACCGATCGAGCGGCGCAACGATGCCGGTGTGTGTGCGAAACGGTCTCATCGGAACTCCCACGAGCGGACGTCCACGAAGCGGCCCGCGACCGCCGCAGCGGCCGCCATCGCCGGGCTCACCAAATGCGTGCGGCTGCCGCGCCCCTGCCGTCCCTCGAAGTTGCGATTGCTCGTCGACGCGCATCGCTCGCCGGGCTCGAGCGTGTCCGGATTCATTCCGAGGCACATCGAACATCCCGGCTCACGCCACTCCAGGCCCGCGTCGAGAAACACCCGATCGAGCCCCTCACCTTCCGCCTCGCGCTTCACCGCCTGCGACCCCGGCACCACCATTGCCCGGACGCGCGGGTGCATCGTGTGCCCGCGCACGACGGCTGCTGCGGCGCGCAGGTCCTCGATCCGTGCGTTCGTGCACGATCCGATGAACACGCGATCGATTGCGATCGACTCGATGGGTGTTCCCGGTGCCAGGTCCATGTAGGCCAGCGCCCGATCGACGGCCGCGCTACCCTCGCCTGCCGGCGCCGGCACGCATCCGGTCACGCCGACGACCATCCCCGGGTTCGTTCCCCACGTGACGAGCGGCTCGATTTCCGCGGCATCGATCGTGACCGTCCGGTCAAACGTCGCGCCTTCGTCGGTCGCCAGTTCGCGCCAGTCCGAAACCGCCGCATCCCACGCGGCTCCAGCTGGCGCGAAGCGCCTCCCTTCGAGGTACGCGAACGTCGTTTCGTCGGGCGCCACGAGCGCCGCGCGCCCGCCTGCTTCGATCGACATGTTGCAGAGCGTCAGTCGCTCCTCCATCGTCATCGCCCGGACGGCCTCGCCCGTGAACTCGATGACGTATCCGGCCGCGCCCGCCGTTCCGATCGTCCGGATGACCTCGAGCGCGACGTCCTTCGCCGTCACGCCGCGAGGAATCGCGCCGTCGATGTGGACCTCCATCGCACGAGGCTTCGACTGCGGCAGGCATTGCGTCGCGAGCACGTGCTCGACCTCGGATGTGCCGATGCCGAACGCCAGTGCACCGAACGCACCGTGTGTGCTCGTGTGGCTGTCGCCACAGACGATCGTCATTCCCGGTCTAGTGAGCCCAAGCTCGGGGCCGATGACGTGGACGATGCCCTGTTCGGGCGCGTCGATGTCGAAGAGCCGGATCCCGAACTGCGCGGCGTTCTCGCGCAAGGGCCTCGACCTGGCGACTCGCAAGGGCATCGGCGAACGGGAAGGTGCGGTCCTTCGTCGGGACGTTGTGATCGATCGTTGCGACGGTGCGATCCGGCCGACGGACAATTCGGCCCTCGCGACGAAGGCCTTCGAAAGCCTGAGGCGACGTGACCTCGTGCACGAGGTGCAGATCGATGTAGAGCAGTGGCGGCCCTCCGTCCGTCTCATCCGGGCGGACAACGACGTGACGTTCCCATAGCTTGTCGAGCAGTGTGCGCGGCGTCGTCATACGGCGTGATACGGATGGCGCATGTCGGCGACTTCGGCGACGGCCTCCGCGATGCGGTGGCCCATCGTCGACGTCGTGACCGGAAGGCTGCCGGCCGCGACGTCTGCGGTCCGGTAGCCGGTTTCGAGCACGCTGACGATGGCCGATTCGACGTCGTCGGCCTCCGTCTCGAGCCCGACGTGTCGAAGGAGCATCGCGGCCGACGCAATGGCCCCGATCGGGTTCGCGACGCCCTGGCCCGCTATGGACGGCGCCGAGCCGTGCACCGGCTCGAAAATCCCGACACGTCCTCCGATGCTCGCGGATCCAAGCATGCCGAGCGAGCCCGTGATGGCCGCGGACTGGTCCGACAGGATGTCGCCGAAGAGGTTCTCGGTCAGGATGACGTCGAATCGCGTCGGATCGGTCACGAGCAGCATCGCGCACGCATCGACGTATTGGTGCTCGAGCTCGACGTCGGGATAGTCGAGCGCCACCCGGCTGACGACCGTCCTCCAGAGACGCGACGTCGCGAGAACATTCGCCTTGTCGACCGACGTGACGAGCCGCCGGCGCCCTCGCGCCGCGCGGAAGGCAACGTGTGCGATGCGCTCGATCGACGCGGTGCTGTAGCGGCACGTGTCGAAGGCCTCGGCGTTCTGGCCGGCTCCCTCAATGCCCCGAGGCTCGCCGAAGTAGATCCCCCCGAGCAGTTCCCGGACGACGAGCACGTCGGAACCGGCGACGACCTCGGGTCGAAGCGGCGACGAGCCGACGAGAGAGCGGTGTGCGACCGCCGGACGAAGATTCGCGAACGCGCCAAGCGCGCCGCGCAGGGCGAGCAATCCCGACTCCGGTCGCTGGCCCGCCGGAAGGTGGTCGTAGCGAGGCGATCCGACGGCGCCGAGCAGCACGGCATCCGACGCCAGGCACGCCTCGAGCGTCGATGGCGGCAGCGGCCGTGTCGTCTCGTCGATTGCCGCTCCGCCAATCGGCCGGACGTCGTACGAGAAATGGTGATCGTGGAGTTGCGCGACGGCATCGAGGACCCGCACGGCCTCGGCCGTGACTTCGGGACCGATGCCGTCACCGGGACAGACGCAGATGTTCAGGAGCATTCGAGAGTGCCTTCGGGCGCCGTCAGGCGCGTATGCCCACCAGGGCGCGGGACGAGCCGTCGCGGTCGGCCGCGATCAGCGAGATGAGATCCTGGTCGAAGATCCGCTTCTTCCGGTCCGCGAGCGCCGTGAAGCGGTGGTAGATGCGGTCGAGATCCGTCGATGCGACCGTGTAGCCGAGCTCCGCGTACCGGAGCGCGAGCGCGTGCCGGCCGGAGTGCTTGCCCAGCACGATAGCGTTCGAAGGTACGCCGACCGATTCGGGCGTCAGGATCTCGTAGCAGAGCGGGTTCTTCAGCACGCCGTGCTGGTGAATTCCCGCTTCGTGCGCAAATGCATTGCGACCGACGATCGCCTTGTTCGGCTGCACTCCGAACCCGACGACTTCAGCGACGAGACAGCTCGCGGCGTAGAGCTGCGTGGCGTCGATGCCGGTCGCAAACGGGAGTCGATCGCGACGCACCTGCATCGCGGCGACGATTTCCTCGAGCGCCGCGTTTCCCGCGCGCTCGCCAATACCGTTGATGGTGCACTCGATCTGGCGCGCACCGGCGGAGGCCGCGGCCAGGCTGTTCGCGACGGCCAAACCGAGATCGTTGTGGCAGTGTGCGCTGACCTGTATCGGACGACCGGCGACGACACGATCGATGACCGTTCGGATGAGCTCGCCGTACTCCCCGGGCGTCGTGTAGCCGACCGTGTCGGGTACGTTCAGGATCGTCGCGCCTTCCTCGGCGACAGCGTCAAATACGTCGCAGAGAAACCCGACGTCGCTGCGCGTCGCGTCCTCGGCCGAAAACTCGACCTCGTCCACGTACCTGCGCGCGATCCGCACGGCCCGGCGCGCTGCATCGAGGACCTCCGGGCGCGTTTTGCCGAGCTTGAACTCGAGGTGGATGTCCGAGGTTGCGATGAACGTGTGAATGCGCGGGTGCGCGGCGCCTTCGAGCGCTTCGGCGGCCCGCACGATGTCGCCCTCGGACGTCCGGCACAGGGCCGCGACCGTTACCGAACGGCACTCGTGCGCGACTGCCGCGACCGCATCGAAATCGCCGTCGGACGCAATCGGAAACCCGGCTTCGATGACGTCGACCCCGAGTCGCTCGAGCTTCCGTGCCAGGCGCAGCTTCTCGTCGAGGTGCATCGAGCACCCGGGCGCCTGCTCGCCATCCCTGAGCGTGGTGTCGAAGATGTGTACCCGTTCCCGCGTGTCCATCCGAAGTGTGAGCCTCCAGTGTCGTCGAACGAGCGCCACCCTACGGATCGGGCGCTGGATAAGTCAAACGAATAATTTCTATGGAAACATAACCGTTGCTGATACCATAAGGTCCGGTCGCCGGAAGGATAAGCCCAGCATGCCGATCGACATCTCTCAGCTCGAGGTCCTCGTGGCCGTCGCCCAGGAGCGCGGTTTCTCGCGCGCGGCCGAGCGGCTGCATCGAACGCAGCCCGCGGTGAGTCAGACGATCCGGCGTCTCGAGCAGGAGATCGGCGAGCCCGTTTTCGACCGCTCCTCGAAAGACGGGACACTGACGGCAGCCGGTCAGGTCCTGCTCGAATACGCGATACAGATGCTGAATTTGCGGCGCGAGGCGACGGAGGCCGTCCGCGAGCTGGCCGATTTCCAGCGCGGCAAGGTCTCGATAAGCGCGAACGAATACACGGTCATGCACCTTCTGCCGATCATCGACGTCTATCGGGCGCGCCATCCGCTCATCAAGATCGAGGTGAAACGGAGTTACGGGAGCCGCATCCCGGCGGAGGTTCTCGGTCGAGACGTTGATCTCGGAATGATTACCTACAAGCCTAACCACCCCGCTCTTGGATCGCTGCTGGCGGGCTCGGACGAGCTCGCGCTGATTCTGGCGCCGACGCACCCGCTCGCCGGGAGGGAGGAAGTGTCGGTGCGCGAGCTCGGCGTCGAGGCGTTCGTCGCCCACAACGTGCGGTCGCCCTACCGGGAACGCGTCGTCGAGACGTTCACCAAACATAAGACGCCGCTCAATATCGTGATCGAGCTGCCGACGCTCGAGTCCATCAAGCGCACCGTGGCAACCGGCATCGGGGTCGCGCTGATGCCGAAACTCGCCGCGCGGACGGAACTCGAGCGGGGCGAGGTCGTCGCCGTGACGGTCCGCGAAATGAAGCTCGAGCGGAAGCTGCACCTGATCTATCGGAAGGGCGCGAAGCTCTCGCACGCGGCGAAGGCGTTCCTCTCGTGTGCGCGTGATGTCGCGAAGTCATCTCCGCATCGCGCATCAGCCACCGGCCGGTACCAATAGCGCTTCAGACGTCACAAGTCGCGTCTTTCTCTGTGGCTCCGTGCCTCCGTGTCTCTGTGTGCGAAGCTCTCTCGGACGCTTAGCACACAGAGACAGGGAGGCACGGAGCCACTGAGCAGATAGAGTCACTCCTTCTGCAACCCCACCAAAAGATCGCGTACCTTGCCCACGACACGCGGCAGCCCATATACTGGCCGGCTGTGACAAGCGCGAAAACTCCATTGGAACGAGCCATTTCCGTGGTCGTTCCGCTCCTGAACGAAGAGCCGAATCTCGTCGAACTTAAGACTCGTCTTGACGCCGTCCTGCCGACTGTTGCCGATCGATACGAGATCGTCTTCATCGACGACGGAAGTCGCGACGGTTCCTTCGGTACTCTTCGCGAGTTGCACGACCTCGACCCCGAACACACGCGCATCGTCCGATTTCGTCGCAACTTCGGAAAGTCCGCGGCACTCGCAGCCGGCTTCGACCATTCGCGATTCGACATCGTTCTCACGATGGACGCCGATCTGCAGGACGTCCCGGAAGAGATTCCGAAAATGATCGAGAAACTCGAGAAGGGCTCGGATCTAGTTTCGGCCTGGCGCGTCAACCGCAACGATCCGATCTCGAAGACGCTGCCGTCCAAGGTCTACAACTTCGTCACGCGTCTGCTCACCGGCGTCCGCCTCCACGACTTCAATTGCGGCTTCAAGGCGTACCGGCGATCGGTGCTCGACGAGCTGCAGGTCTACGGCGAACGGCACCGGTACATCCCCGTCCTCGCCAGCTACCGCGGCTTCCGAATCGGCGAAGTCCAGGTCAACCACCAGCCTCGCCTGCGCGGAAAGTCGAAGTTCGGATGGGAACGCTACTTCGGAGGCTTCTTCAGCCTGCTCACGGTCATCATGCTCGTGCGCTACACGAACAAGCCGCTCCACTTCTTCGGTTTCGTCGGCGTCGTGACGCTCTCGATCGGAACGGCCATCGATGTGTACCTTTCCGTTCTCTGGCTCATCTTCCGGCGTCCGCTTAGCGACCGCCCGATTCTGATGCTCGGCACGTTGCTGATCATCATCGGAATTCAGTTCCTGTTCTTCGGACTGCTTGCGGAGATGATCGCCTTTTCGGCTCGGCGCGATAACGATTACTCCATCGTCGAACGGGTCGACGTCGTCGCCGACGTTGCGCCGGTACGGATTCCGGCCGCTGTGGAGTAGGCCAGCAAACCGTGCTCAAGAAGAAGCTCATCAAGGCCGCGGCGGCTGCGCTCGTGTTGACCGGCCGCGCCGTAAGCCCGCACGTCGCGATGCGAATGGCGGATCGATTCGCGCGCCGCTTCAAGCTCGACCCGAAACTCAACAAGCGGCAGCTGCGCGACAACCTGCGGCGGTATTTTCCGGATCGGGATGAAGCCTGGATCAGTGCGACGGCGGTGTCGCTTCAGGCTAACGTGGCGAGGGCGAAGATCTTCGACAAACACTTCATTCCAAGACTTTCCGAAAAAGAGCTCGACGATCTCGTCGACGTCGTCGGGTTCGAACACATCGAGCGGGCCCAGCGCGAGCAGCGAGGCATCGTCTCGGTGTCGGTGCACTTCGGTCGTTACTGGTGCTTTCCCACGTGGACATCGCAGCACGGCATCCTCACGACGGCGTTTCAGGCCTCGGAGGGCCGCCTTCCGGGCGGTGACCGGATACTCTCGGGCGGCTCCTTTAACGCCGGCGACCCCCTTTCGACCCTGCGCGCCGTGAAGGCCATCAAGAAGGGCGCGATCTGCTTTCTGATCCTTGACGCGGGAAAAGTCGCGAATCCCGTGACTATCGACTTCGTCGGACAGCCGACGCTCATATCGACCGCCGCCATCCGTCTCGCCCGGGCTTCCGGCGCTTACATTCAGCCGGTCCTCGTGCCAATTCACCCAGACGATCCGAACCGTGTCCAGGTCCAGCTCTTCGAACCCATCGATGCCCGCGAAGTGCCATCAGACGAGCCCATCGAGACCACGATGTCGCGCATAGTCGCGCCATTCGAGGCTCTCATCAGATCGAATCCTGAACAGTGGTACGGCCTGCTGAACGCACACAAACGCATCGCCAGGACCGGAGGTGACGGGGAATGACTGACCTTGCGAGCACGAACGCCAAGCGCCAGCGCGTCGTCGCAATCGGAATCGATGGCGGCAGCTTCCGGGTGCTGCGCCCGTGGATGGCCGCAGGGTACCTGCCGAACTTCGCGCGTATCGCCCGCGAAGGCGCCGTCGGCACCCTGATGTCGACGATTCCGCCGCTCACACCACCGGCTTTCGTGTCGTCGATGACCGGGAAGAATCCCGGCAAGCACAACATCTTCGATTTCGTGCGCGTGCCCCGCGACGGGTATCGCCGGTCCGTCATCAACTCGACCCACGTTCGCGGCAACAAGCTCTGGACAATCCTCAACCACTACGGCCGCAAGGCCGGTATCGTGCACTTCCCTGCTTCCTATCCGCCCGAGCACATCGACGGTTTCATCGTCGGCGGCATCCTGACGCCCAAGGGTGTCGACTCGCACACCTGGCCGGTCGAGCTGGCCGACGAGTTGCGCCGCGAGATCCCCGGATATCGGATCTACCGCGGTCGACAGCACTTGCAGGGCGACCTCGACGGCTACCTCGCGTCGCTCATCGAGACGACACAGGTGCACGCGACTGAAGCGCTTTATCTGATGGAGAAGAAGGAGTGGGACTTCTTTTTCCTGATGTTCAAGTACACAGACGGCGCGAAGCACATTTACTGGAAGTTCTGGGACAAGGAGCACCCGGACTATCCGGGACCGAATCCGTACGAAGACGCCATCCTGCAGGTGTACCGCGAGGTCGACACGTACCTCGGAAAGCTGCTCGACCGGCTCGACGACGACACGACGCTGCTCGTGTATTCGGACCACGGGTTCATGTCGGTCCACACCTTCATCCACCTGCAGAACTGGCTCGCCCGCGAGGGGTTCCTCACCATCAAGACGGACGAACAGCGCAAGATGCGGACGCTGATGGCCATGCACCATTACGGCTTCCGGCGAGACAACCTTGTCGGGTGGCTGAAGCGGCATCGCCTGGGCTGGTTCCCGAAAATGTTCCCGAACGCGGTGAAAGACAAGGTGCCGCGCACGCGGCTCGGCATGAACGAATTCGCGCGCTTCATCGACTGGAAGCAGACGCGCGCTTACCAGCTCGCCGAATCCGGTCGCGGGATCAATCTGCACATCAAGGGCCGCGAGCCGCACGGCTGCGTTCCGGCGGATGGCCCCGAATATGAGTCACTGCGATCCGAGATCATGTACCGACTTCGCGACCTTCGCGATCCGAAGACCGGCGAGACGGTCGTCGCCGAAATGTGGACGAAGGAGGAGGTCTACAGCGGTCCTTACCTTCGCAACGCGCCCGACATCCTCATCGAGTTGAAGAAGGGATATTGCTTTGCCGAAGGGTTCGGCAAGGACGTCTTCGTGAAGGCAGCGCGCGAGCCGTTCGACAAGTCAGCGAACCACGAGCTCGAAGGCGTGCTCTTCGCGCGCGGTCCTCACATCCGCCAGGGCGTCGAGCTCGAGCCGACGGACGTCATCGACATCGCGCCGACGGTCCTCTATGCGATGGGCCTACCCGTTCAGGGCACGATGGACGGACGCGCCCTCACCGAGCTGTTCGATCCGGACCACGTGGCGCGACTCCGGTCGAGGTCGACCAGATGGACGAGCCGGCCGACCCGGAAGACGGCTATGACTACTCCGAGGACGAAATCGGCAGTGTCCAGGACGAGTTGAAGAGCCTCGGTTACCTCTGAGCTTTTTTCGTGCGCGATGACGCAGCGACCGATGATTGAAACCCAGACCCAAACGACCGGCACACCTGGCGCATCCGCCGCCACACTTGACGCGTCGGTGGGCCTCGCGCTCGACAGGCTCGATCGACGCCGCCACCACATCTTCGCCATCTGGCTCGAGGGGCTGGCAGAGCAGCTCGCGCCGCGTGTCCGGCAGCTCTCAGTGACGCGGGCGCACGACCGCAACAGGCCGATGCATTTTGGAGGAGTTGAGGAGCACGTGGTCCCGCGACTCCTCGAAAGCCACTACGCCTATGCCGCGTTCGGCCCCCGCTGGTTCGACCGTCTCGGTCTCGACCTCGTGCATTTTCCGTTTCTCTATGCGCCGTACTCCTGGGCCGGGTCGAAAGTCGCTCGCGTCGTCACGATTCACGGATCGGCTCGCAACGAGATGCCCTACGACATGAAGAAGCGCTTCGGTCGGGGAAAGCTCGCGCGGATGAACGCGGCCCTCGCCGGCTACGACGCCATTCTCGCCGTTTCCGAGAGCGCCCGGCGCGAGGCCTCCGAGTTCTACGGAATTGCCATCGAACGGATTCGCGTCGTCTACGACGCCATCGGCGGACAGTTTCGGCAGGGACCGCCATCGAATGCCGTTCTTGACATCTACGGAGTGCGTCGTCCATACATCCTCTCCTTGTGCACGCTGCGCCCCAAGAAGAACGTCGGTACGACGGTGGCGGCCTTCGCTGAGCTGAAGCGCCGAGGCGCGGCCCATCAGCTCGTGCTCGTCGGCGACAAGGCGCCCGGCTACACCGAGGTCGACGAACGCATTGCCGAGCTCGGACTAGAGAGCGACGTCGTCCAGACCGGCTTCGTGCCTGCCGAGCACGTGCCCGAGTTCTACCGCGGCGCCGATCTCCTGCTCTTCCCCTCGTTTCATGAAGGCTTCGGCCTGCCGGTGGCCGAGGCCCAGGCGTGCGCGTGTCCGGTCGTCGCCACGAACGCATTTTCGATACCCGAGGTGAGCGGAGGAGCGGCCGAGCTCGTCGACGACCCGCGAAGTGTGGCCGAAGTCAGCGAGCGAGCCTGGCGCGTGCTTTCGGACGGCGCGCATCGCGCATCGCTCGTCGAACGCGGACTCGCGAACGTTCGCCGGTTCCGATGGGACCGTGTCATCGATGAAACCCTTTCGGCATATGCTGACGCTCTCGATGTCGCCGCAGTTCGGCGCGGAGGCAAGCGATGACCGCTCCGCGTGTAATCATGATCGGTCTCGATGGCGCGACCTGGAGGGTCTTGCGGCCTTGGGCACTCTCAGGTGAGCTGCCGAACCTCAAGCGCATCATCGAGGGCGGTGCAACCGGTCCCCTGCGCTCGACCCTGCCACCGCTCACGCCGACCGGCTGGACGTCGGCCGCGACGGGCAAGGCTCCGGGCAAGCACGGCGTGTATTCGTTCTTCAGGCCGATGCGAGCGAGCTATCGGCGCAACGTCCTGAATGCGCGCGACTGCCGCGCGGCGAAGATCTGGCAGATCGTCAATGTGTACGGTCGCAAGGCCGGCGTCGTCCACCTTCCGCTCACGTATCCGGTGGATCGCATCGACGGTTTCATGGTCGGCGGCATGATGACTCCCACGACGGCACGCGACGTGACGCATCCACCCGAACTGCTCGACGAGCTCGAGACACAGATTCCCGGGTTCACGCTCAACGTCGACACGACGACGATCAAGACCGGCCGCCTCGACGAGTTCCTCGCAGACTCGATCGAGCACGTGCGTCGCCACCGTCACGAGATGGGCTACCTGATGGACACGAAGGCGTGGGACCTGTTCTGGATCATGTTCTACAACGTCGATCCGATCGCCCACTTCTTCTGGAAGTTCATGGATCCGAAACACGTCGGGTATCCCGGTCAGAACCCGTTCTCGAATGCCGTGCTCGACATCTACCGGGAGGCCGACCTTGCGATCGGAGAGGCGCTTGAACGGCTCGGCCCGGACGACCACATCGTTCTTCTCTCGGATCACGGGATGGAATCGACGCACACGAACGTCCACCTGACTTCATGGCTGATCGACGAGGGTTACCTCGTGCTGCGCAGCGAGCGCCGACAAGCCACCAGCGAAGCGATGTATCGGGCGGGCTTCCAGCGCGAACGGCTCGTCTACGCGCTGAAAAAGGCGAAGCTCGGCTGGCTTCCCAAGCTCTTTCCCGAGCGGATGAAGGACAAGGTGCCGCGCGCGCGCAAGACGTTCAAGGAGATCGAGAACAACGTCGACTGGTCTCAGACCCGCGCCTACTTTCCGTCCGCCGGCGGCCGTGCCATTTGGATCAACCTCAAGGGACGCGAACCTGGCGGGATCGTCGATCCGGCCGACTTCGAGGCGCTCAGGTCGGAGATCATCGAGAAGCTGAAGGCCCTTCGAGACGATGCCGGCCAGCCCGTCGCTCGGATGGCATTGACGCGTGAAGAGGCGTATTCGGGCGAGTTCATCGCCGACGCGCCCGATATCGCGCTGCTTGCCGAGGATGGCTTCTACTTCGCGGAAGGCATCGAGAGGCCGGTCCTCCGACCGAACGGCACGAAGAACACCGAGAAGTCCGGGAACCACCACGTCGACGGCATCGTTGCGGTTTTCGGGCCGGGCGTCCGCCGCGACTTCGGGCTCGAGGGATCCCGCATCGTCGATGTCGCTCCGACGGTGCTTCACCTGATGGGACTGCCGACGCAGAAGGACATGGACGGCCGCGTTCTCGAAGAGGCGCTGACGGCGGAGTACCGCGAAACGCATCCGGTGGCGTACGACCAGGCGCGCATTGAAATCGAAGGTAGCGACTTTGACTACACTGACGACGACCGGGGCCAGATCGAGGCACGACTCAAGGAAATGGGGTATATGTGATGCAGTCCGGCACATTGGCCGGCTGCCACGGGAGGCATACGAACATGCAGATGAAGACCGAACCGATTCTCCTGGCGATCCTTGCCGGCGCACTTGCGTTCGGCGCCTGCTCGGGCGTCGGTCCAAAGAAGAAAGAAGGCGCGGCCGAGCCGCCAAAGGCGGATTCGAAGGCACTGTACGAGTACGATCTGACGAAGCCGGACGGCCCGATGTACCAGATGCTGCGCGGGGCGCAGGAACGCGACGAAGCGCTTTTCCGCGCGAGCTTTGCACCGTCGGTCGACACCGCATGGCTCAATGAGAATGCCTTCCGCAAGTTCCGCAAGAAGGTGCTCAGCAATCAGATCACTCCGGTTCCCGAAAGCGTGCAGATGGTTGGCGAAAACGATGCGGTCGTGAAGATGCGCAACGCGCGCGGCCGTGAGATTCCCGTCAAGGTCACGAAGATCGACGGCAAGTGGCTGATCTCCGAAATTGAGCTCGGCGAGAAGATCAAGAACAAATATAACGAGAAGAACAAAAAGGCGGCGCCGGCGGCGCCCGGTAACGCCGTCTGAGTGAAGGCGACACCCCTGTGAGCGATCGAGTACTCGTCATCGGCCTTGATGGCGCGACGTGGACGGCCCTCGACCCGTTGATGGCCGAGGGGCGGATGCCGGCCCTCGCATCGCTCGTCGAGCGCGGCTTCCGGGCTCCGCTCGAAAGTACGGTGCCGCCGGTCACGGCGCCGGCGTGGTCCTCGTTCATCACGGGACAGAATCCGGGCCGCCACGGAATCTACCAGTTCTACGAGATAGATCCCTGGAGCGAACGCGCGCTCGGGCGGGGCGCCGAAACCTTCCTCGCCGAGCCAGGCGTCGTCGTCAACGGCAAGGCGCTCGGCGGCCCAAAGCTCTGGGAGGTCGCCAGCGACGCCGGCAAGCGATGCGTCACGATCAACCTGCCGATGACCTATCCGCCATCGCCGATCAACGGGCTGATGGTCACCGACATGCTCACGCCTCCCGGCTCAAAGCGGTTCACGACGCCGCCGGAGCTTGCCGACGACTTGACCGACTATGAGATCGATCTGACGCCGCGCGAGAAGGACTTCTCGTCGTCGGACGATGCGTTTCTGACTCGGGCCGAACAGGTCCTCGACAAGCGTGGCCGGGCGATCCAGAAACTCTTCGAGCGGGAGCAGTGGGATCTCTTCGTCGCGATCTTCACCGAAACTGATCGAATCCAGCATCGATACTGGCAGTACCTGGATCCAGCTCTCGCGTGGAGCCACGGGCCCGAGCTGGAGGAAGTGCGCCTGCGCGTCGTTGCGCTTTACGAGCGGCTGGACGGTCACCTCGGACGTCTGCTCGATGCCGCCGGCGACCGCTACCGCATCGTGCTCGCGTCCGACCACGGGTTCGGCTCCGCCGCGTTCCGCCGCATCAACATGCCCGTCCTTGCCGGTGCCATCGGGCTTGGCGGCAAGCCTGCGGCGTCCTCGCGACTCGCGAAGTTCGGGATCACGAAGAAACGTCTCTACAAATACCTCGGCTTTCTCGTGCCCGACGGGCGGCTTCGAAACGCCGAGCGAATGGCGCGCGACCGCGCCTTGCGCGACGTGAAGGGCAAACTCGTAAAGCTGCACGACTACATCGGCGGAGTCTGGATTCACGCAGCTTCGCGTGGAGGTCCGGTGCCCGACGACGAAGTGCCGAAGTTCCGCGACAGCATCATCGAACGGCTCCGATCCCTCATCAACCAGGGGACCGGTACGCCCATCGTCTCGGGTGCCCTGCCGCGCGAGATGGTCTTCACTGGCGAACGGGTATCGAGCGCCCCGGACGTCATCTTCTTTCTCGACGACCGATACGGCCTCGATCCGACGCCTCACGAACAGGCGCTCATCTATAAGTGGGACCCGCCGAACTCGGGCACACACCGGTCTGACGGAATTTTCCTGGTGGCCGGCGACGGGGTCTCGAAAGGCGACCCGGCCACACCGCTTCGCATCGAGGACTGCGCGCCGACGATCCTGCACCTGCTCGGACTGCCCGTTCCGGGCGCGATGGATGGTCGCGTGATCGTCGAGGCCTTCGGCGCCGAGTTTCTCGCGTCGCGTCCGGTGCAGATTTCCGGAGGCAAATACACGGCCTCGACCGGCGCCGGCGCCTGGGATTCGGACGACGACCAGGCCGAGATCATGGAGCGGCTTCGCGGGATCGGGTACGTGGAGTGAGCGGACGCGACGTACGCTCGCCGGCGAGTCGGAAGCGTCGCGCCGAACGTCCGGTTGTCGCGATCGCCGTCGACCGGCTCGACCGTCGACGCCACACGTTTGGCTTGCTGCTCGAGCATCTCGTCCGTTCACTGCGCACAGAGGCGATGGACCTCGACATAGTCCTCGTTCGCGATCGGCAACGAACTGACATCCTCGTCGACGGCGTTCGCGAGATTTTCGTACCGGCGGCGCTCTCTCGGACGTCGGCGTACGCACGGCTCGTTCCCCTTTGGCTGGCCCGTCACGGGGTGTCGCTCGTCCACTTTCCGTTCCTTTTCGCGCCGGCGACGTGGGCCGGAACTTCGCTCCGCCGCGTCGTGACGATCCACGGCGCCTCCAGGGCCGCGCTCGACGACGACCTGGTCTCGAAGTTCTCGGAGGCGGAACTGGCGCGGACGCGGCGACGGCTCGGCGCCTTCGATCGCGTGCTCACGGTTTCCGAATCGGCGAAGCGCGAAGTCGTCGAGCACTATCGCGTGCCCCAGGATCGCGTGACGGTCGTCTACAACGGTGTCGGTGATTCGTTTCGGCCCGGCGCCTCGAGCGACCTTGCGCTGGCGAAATACGGCCTGCGCCGTCCGTATATCCTGACCATCTCGACGATCAAGCCGAAGAAGAACGTCCTTGAATCCGTGCGCGCATTTGCACGGCTGCGCGAGAGACATCCGGACATGCCGCATCAGCTCGCGCTCGTCGGATACACGATGCCCGGATACACCGAGGTCGCCGACGAGATCCGTGCGCTCGGGTTGTCGGATCACGTCGTCACGACCGGCTGGACCGAGAGCGCGGACATCCCCGCACTTTATGCTGGCGCCGATCTCGTCCTGTTTCCAAGCCTGCACGAGGGTTTCGGCCTGCCGGTCGTCGAGGGGATGGCGAGCGGGGTGCCGGTCGTCGCGTCGAACGTCTGTTCGATTCCGGAGGTGGGAGGCGATGCGATCCTCACGTTCGATCCGTCGAACCTAGATGACATCGTCGCCACGGCGGAACGCGCGCTGTTCGATCCGTCGACGCGAGCCGTGCTCGTTGAACGCGGCCTCGAGCGCGCGGCGAGGTTCACCTGGACTGAGGCCGCGCGGAAGACTGCCGCCGTCTATCGCGAGTTGCTCGCACGGTAAGTGTGAGCGCGGATCCGATCCGTGTTCCATCCGTGCTCTTCTGTGGACCATACTCTGGATCAATGCCGCTTCGAGTCCTGCTGACCTGCAAGTACCTGCCCCCCGAAGCCGAAGGTGGAGGCGCGCTCACCGTCCACGCGCTCGCGCTCGCGCTCGCGCGCGAGGGACTCGACGTCACGATCCTCAAGGCCCGTGCCGAGTCCCGGCCGGACCCTGACGCGTGGGCTGGACTCAAGGTAGTCGAGACCGAATATCGGGATCGCTTCGACTATCGAGCGAAGGGGCTGCCCGACTTCTACGGCCACCTCGTCGCGAAGGCCTTCAATCACCGCTCCTACCGACGGGCCTTGCGTGAGCTCGTCGAGACGGAACCGTTCGATCTCGTACACGCGCAGAACCACACGACCGCGCTCGCCGCAGCATCACTGCGATCGCAGAACGGGCTGCCCCTCGCCGCGACTCTGCGCGGCCACGGTCTCTGGTGTTTCGTGCTCGGCAAGGCCCTGCCGGACGGCAGTCCGTGCTCGGGGTGCATCACCGCAAACCAGATCCCGTGCGTTTCTGCGACGAGCGCCGTGACGCCGCCGACCGTGATTCCGAAACTTGCGTCGATGAAGGCGTGGATGAGATTCCAGGACCGTTTGGCGCGCCATATCGATCTCATGTTGCCGATCAGCACCATGATGGCGAACGAGGCGACGCGTTATGACCGCCCCGCGCGCGTCATCCCGGATTTCGTTGCCGACCTTGCAACGTCGAACGGACTCGTGCCGGAAGCCGTCCGCAAGGCGACGTCGGACCGAGTACCGGGAGAGCGCATCGCACTCTATGCGGGCCGGCTCGCGCCGAACAAAGGCCTCGATCTCGTGCTCGAAGCGGCCGCCGAACGGCCCGACTGGACATTCCTCATTGCCGGCGACGAAACGCGCGGCGACTATCCCGCAGTTCTCCACCGACGCACCGACGAACGTGGTCTGGCGAACGTGCGTTACCTCGGGTGGATCGCAAACGCCGAGATGCCGGCGGTTTACGATTCAGTGGACGTCGTGCTCCTTCCCTTTCTTCGTCCCGAACCGCTCAGTCGAGGCATGGTCGAGGGCGCTCGCGCGCGGGCGCGCGCTCGCGGCGACGGCGCACGGCGGACCGCTCGACGCGGTGACTGACGGCGAGAACGGCGTCCTCTTCGCACCAACCGCGGCCGGCCTGATCGACGCACTCGACAGGCTCTCGGCAGCCGATCTCGCCGCCATGGGATCCGAGTCCCGCCGGGTTTACGAATCGCGATTCCATCCGGATCGCGTCGTTCGTGACCACCTAGAAGCCTACGATTGGCTCATGCAGAACGCAGTGAGGTACCCGTGACCGATTCCGAGCACATTCTCGGCGCCCATCTCGGGCTGGTGGCAACGGGTACGTTCGACGACCCGACCGGCATCGGAACCTACACCCGACAACTCGCCATGCGCCTTCCCGGACGCATCGCCGACTTCGTCTGTGTCCGTGACGAGAAGGACGACTCGCCCGAATTTCTCTCCGGAACGCTCGTGCTGCCGCGGTCCATGCGCCTCGGTGCGATTCGCCGTATTGCTGCGCCGTTCTACATGGCGTGGAAGGGATTCGACCTGCTCCATTTTCCGTCGGAGCCCGATCTGTACCTGCTGCGTTCGGGCCGCGCGAAGACTGTCGTGACGATTCACGGCCTCGCGTCGATTCGACTGCCGGCCGAACTCCACGAGAAGCTGCCGCGCCGCGCGCAGTTGAAGTACCGACATCTGCTCGAGGGAACCGATCACATCGTGACCGTCTCGGAGAGCTCGAAGCGCGACATCATCGAGGTGTATGGCATTCCGTCCGAGAAGATCACGGTCGTCTATAACGGCATCGACGAGGTTTTCAATCTCGACGCCGCCGAACTGCCGAGAATCGACACGGGCGATCGGCCGTACCTGCTTTCGGTGTGCGCCATGCTCGCGAAAAAGAATGTCCGTGCGATCGTCCTGGCGCTTGCCGCGCTCAAGGAGCGCGGACTTCCGCATCGACTCGTGCACATCGGTCCGCCTGGACCGGCGCAGGAGGCGGTGGAGGCCGAGGTGCGCCGTTTCAACCTTCGCGCCGACGTCGAGTTCAAGGGGTATGTTTCGAAGGATGAGCTCGCCGCTTATTACCACTCGGCCGATGCGTTGCTGTTCCCGTCCTTTCACGAGGGCTTTGGCATTCCTATTGTCGAGGCCATGGCATCCGGCTGTCCGGTCGTGACCTCAACGGCGTTTTCGATGCCGGAGATCGCGGGTGACGCCGCTCTGCTCGTGGATCCGTACAACGTCGAATCGCTTATCTCGGTCACGCACCGGCTCCTGACGAATCGTTCGCTCAGGCAGGAGATGGTCGAGCTGGGACTGCAGCGAGCGCGGCGATTCTCGTGGAACCGTTGCGCGGACGAAACCGTCGCGGTGTATCGTGACGTCCTGAAATGACCGATCGCACGGCGGCCGCACCTCGACTCGTCGTCGTCACGCTCAACTGGAACGGGGCGGACGACACGATTGCGTGTCTCGACAGCATCGAGAGCTCCCGCCCGGAAGACGTCGAGGTCATCGTCGTCGACAACGGCTCGAACGACGAGGATGTGCTGCGAGTCGTTCAGGCGACCTTCTCCAGGAAGTGGGTGACGCTCGTACGCAATCCCGAAAACCTCGGCTTTACCGGGGGCTCCAACATCGGGATCACGATTGCGCTCGAGCGCGGTGCGAGCGCCGTGATGCTTCTCAACAACGACGCGCGCGTCGAGCGAGGTGCGTTTGCCACGCTCCTTGACTACCTCGCTGCAAGCCCGGAAGCGGGTCTCGTCTCTCCGCTCATTCTCGACGAATCAGGTGACCGAATCTGGGCGGCCGGCGGTGTTCGGGCGCGCCGCGAGGTCGTCTGTCGGCTTGGACTTGCGAGGCGGCCGGTCGCGGAAGCGCCGGCCTCGCCGTTCTCGAGTTATGCGCTCATCGGCTGCGCGATCGTTGTGCGGGCCGAAGTCATCGAGCGCGTCGGTCAACTCGACAACGACTACTTCGCATATCTCGAAGACATAGATTATTCGGTTCGCGTGCGCGAGGCCGGCTGGCGGCTCGACGTCGTACCGGCCGCGCGCGTTCGGCATCGTGTCTCTGGCGCTTCGGGCGGAGGATACACGCCGCTGCGCAGTTACCTGCTCGGCCGCGGGACCGCCCTTTTCGTGCGGAAGCGCGGGGCGCTCGACCAGCGACTCGGGTTCGCCATCGCAGCGCCGCTTGGTCTGCTCGCGGCGCTCGTTCGCGAGGTGCCGCGGGGCAACGGCGCAGCCGTCGTCGCGAAGCTCAGGGGGTACATCGATGGCCTGCTCGCGCGACGTGTCGACGCGAGGTATCTGCGGCGCTGACGGTACGCCCGTATATGGACTGGTCAGAGCAGTGCACTGCGAGCGGTTGTCGTTGCCTACAACCCCTCCATCTTCTCGCCCACGCGCCTGAGCGTTGCGATGATGAGCACGAGGATGGGCGGTAACAATACTGCTCCCATCATTGCGTCCTTCGGGAACCCCCCGCCTGAGAACGCGCCGCCGGACGCCATGTCGAGCAGCACTCCGGCCGCGAGCGACCCGCCATACCCGACTCCAATAAACGTGAGAGCCGTGGCTCGGGCAAATGGCTTCGATGGCGGTTCCTCGAGCGTCGTGACACTCGGAGCTGGCGGCCGATACGTGTAGTGCTCGAGCGCGCGCCGGATTACCGTAAGAAGGTAGAAGATCCCAATGAGCGAGAAGACGCCGGCACCGACGGCAACCGGCCACTCCGACGGCGCGAATCGCAACGGCTTGACGAGCGCGAAGATGAATGTCGACAGGAAGAGCGTTACGAGCACCGTCACTATCTGACCGCGCGTATGCGTCTCGCGGCGGTCTTCCTCGATCATGTCGTCGACGATACGGTTGATCTTTCGCTGATAGGCGACCACCTGCTGGCGATGCGACGCGTAGAACGTGATCGGAGTGACCTGTACGGTCTCACCACGGTCGTACTGCGCGCGCTTCTCGGGATCGATGAGGATCCGATACGCTTCGGTGACCTTGGCGAATTCGGCGGCGGTTTCCGGCGATCGGCTCGTGTCGGGATGGACGGTGCGCACGAGTCGGCGGTATGCCGACCGGATGTCCTTGGTGGACGCATTGGGCGGCACGCCGAGCCGCTTGTATAGATCGTCCATCGGTCTGCTCCACGGGTGGGGGGCGGTGGATGGCCGGTGGGGCCGCTCCGGATTCCGGCGGCTGAAGCCGCTCGCGGCATTGTACTTGCCGGTCCACATGACGCGCAATTCGGGCCCTCGTTTGCGTGTTATACTCGGCGGCGAAACGCGGCGCGAAGACCACGCCGACGCCTTCGCGCACCCTCGCAACGCTCCAACCTTTCGAGGAAAACCACCATGCTGAGTCCAGGACAGAGCGCACCGGCCTTTACGGTCGAGACGCACGAGGGCAATACGGTCTCGCTTGCGGACTACGCCGGCAAGAACGTGCTCCTCTGGTTCTATCCGAAGGCCGACACACCTGGCTGAACGATCGAAGGCAATGGATTCCGTGATCGAATCCAACAATTCGACGATCGTCAGTGCCAGGTTTTCGGCGTCAGTTTCGATACGAAGGAAGAAAACAACGCCTTCGCCTGCAAGTTCACCTTTCCCTTCCCGCTCCTCTGCGACACAACACGCGCGATGGGGCTTGCCTACGGTGCCGCCGACTCGGCCGATGCCGGGTACCCCAAACGAATCTCCTATCTGATTGGTCCCGAAGGTACGATCCTCGTCTCGTACGACAAGGTCGACCCGACCGGACACCCGGATCAGGTGCTTGCCGACCTCGATCGATTGGCCTCCGCTTGAACGGGTCGGGGCCACGGTGGTATCCTGCGAGTGGACACCGGTACGATCAGCATGCGTCCTCTCTCTTCATCGTGGCCCCGTTCCGAGTGTCCTCCAGTCGTAGTACCCCGTCTTTCAGTCAATCCTCTCGTAGCTCCGTAACTCGGTAGGAGGTGTTTGTGGGTTTCAAAGTGGGCGAGAAGGTCGTGTACCCGAACCATGGCATCGGCGTCATTCAGGAGATCACCGTTCGCGAGAGTGTCGAGTTCTACAAACTCGTGCTCATGGAAGGCGGTGACTCGCACGTTCAGGTCCCGGTCGCGAAGGCCGACGAAGTTGGACTCAGGCCGCCGATCAAGTCGAAGGAATGCGAACGGCTCATGAAGCTGCTTGGCGAGAATTTCGCCGCACCTCCATCGGATTGGAAGGACCGCTACAAGGAATTCCTCGAGAAGATGCGAACGGGCGACATCTTCACTGTTGCAGAGGTACTGAAGACCCTGACATACCTCAGCCTTCGGAAACCGCTCTCGTTCCGTGAGAAACGGCTCCTCGAGCGCGCACGGTTCCTTGTCGTCAGCGAAATCGCGATGGTTGGCCGCAAGCCGATCGCCACGATCGAGATCGTCGTCGACGAGGCGTTGACGAAGGCCTGCTCGAAGCACAATAACGGCGAGGATCAGGTCGTAGCCGCTGTGGCCGCCGCCCGGTAGCCGGACTTTCAGAGCCGGGGGCGAAGGCTCCCGGCTCTGACTTGCCTACGAGTGTCCGCAGGCCTGCTCGCTACCGCTCTCGGTTCTGATGCGTAGGACTTTCCGCCGGAATGCTCCCCGTTCCTCGAGCCGCGAACGGTAGCGAGCGCCCCACGGACGGTGCCTGAAACCGCAGATTCGTCGTTGCGGAAGGACAGAAGTGATCGGTATCGGTCGACCGTCCGCAGGCCGCTCGCTACTGCTCGCGGTTCTGATGCGTACGGCCGTAGATGCGCGTTCACGGTCACGAGTATCAGAGCCGCGAGCGGTAGCGAGCAGGCTTGCGGACGGAGTGAACGTCAGACGGACTCTCGACCTGCCGTGACCTGCGCGGCGCCCTGCAGACGCTCGGCCGTTCGCGACTTTCCGAGCGCCATCATCACTTCGAAGATCCCCGGCCCTACGGGAGATCCGGTAAGCACCGTGCGCGAGCCGTTGATCAGCACGCCGGCCTTCACGCCAGCTTCGTCGGCATAAGCCCTGAGCACCGACTCGGCGGTCTCGAGGGCGAATGGCTCGAGCGACTCGTACCTGCGACCGAGCTCCGCCAGCAGTTCCAGTGTCTTCGGGTCGCTCAGGTTTTTCGCCTTCGCCTTCGGATCGATCGGGTAATCGTCGGCCCAGAACGCCCGGTTGTTCACCGAGAAGTCATCAATCGTTCGTGCGCGTGCCCGGAGCAAGTCGACCGTCGAGCGGTACCAGTCGTGACGAGGACCGTTGGCGGCATACTCCTCCGACCAGAGTTCCTTCGATCTAAGCTCGCCCTCGACGAGACCCAGAATGCGCTCCTCGGGCAACGCCTTCGAGAGGTACTCGGCATTCATCCAGAGTCCCTTCGCGTCCGTCCAGGTCCGGTCGTCTGCATCGCTGAAGTTGAAGATCGCATCGGCCCGATTGATGCCTTCGAGCGAGAACTTCGCGATCAGCTCGTCGAGTGACATCACTTCCTCGTCCGTTCCCGGCGACCAGCCGAGCAGCGCGATGAAGTTGCGGAACGCCTCTGGAACGAACCCGCGGTCGCGATAGGTGGTCAGGGAAACGACCGGCCCATGCTTTCGCTTCGACAGCTTCGAGCGATCGGGCGCGAAGATCAGCGGCAAATGAGCAAACGTCGGCGGCTCGGCATCAAGCGCTCGATAGATGAGAATCTGCTTGTGCGTGTTCGATACGTGATCGCGTCCGCGGATCACGTGGGTTATGCGCATGTCGATGTCGTCGACGACGACCGATAGGTTGTAGAGCGGCGAACCGTCCGACTTCAGCAGCACCAGGTCTTCGATCGACTTCATGTCGACGGTCTGATCTCCGTAGACCGTGTCGACGAACGTCGACGCGCCCTCGTCTGGAACCTTGAGGCGCACGGCGAACGGCTCGCCATCGGCGGCGCGACGATCCGATTCTGCGGCGTCGAGGTCACGGTACGGATTGCGCACCTTCTCGCCTGCGTTCGCGCGAGCGCGATCGGCGATGTCGGCCTTGACCGTCTTGTCGTCGGTCGCCTGCCTGGGCGTGAAATCCCTGTACGCCTTACCCTCGGCAACGAGCTGCTCGACGGCGCTTCGATGGCGATCGACGTACGCCGACTGATAATACGGCCCTTCGTCCCAGTCGATGCCGATCCACTCGAGTCCTTCGAGGATGGAACGCGTCGATTCGTCGGTCGAACGCTGTTTGTCCGTGTCTTCGATGCGCAGGATCATCGTCCCACCGTGTTTGCGGACAAAGAGCCAGTTGAAGAGCGCCGTCCGCGCGCTGCCGATGTGGAGGTAACCGGTGGGCGACGGTGCGAACCGCACCCGAATTGGATTGGCCATCGTTAGGTCCCTTCAATACAAAGAGGCAAGCGTTCGCTTGCCTCTTTGTCCTGTCCAGAATGAAAGCGGAGACGGCAGGATTCGAACCTGCGGTACCCTTTCGGGCACAACGATTTAGCAAACCGCCGCCTTAAGCCACTCGGCCACGTCTCCGGAAAGCGACGCCGGCATTTCTACCGGAGCCCTTCGTCCATTGTCAACCGGACCCACCGGCAGCTTGAGCTCAGGGCGCAAGCCGTGGGACCAGAACCACGAGCGCTGCGAGCGGCCGGCCGTGAGTTCCAGGGTAGTTCTTGCCACGGCCGGCCGTGAATTCCGCGATAGTGGTTTCCACGGCCGGCCGCTCGCTACGCTCGCGGTTCTGGTCCCCTCTGGCGGTGCCCTTCATCCTTGATCAAGCCGGGCCTTGACCATCTTCACGTCTTCCCAGACGTCGCGCTTCTTCGAGGGGTCTCTGAGCAGATACGCCGGGTGGAAGGTCGGCATGACCGGGATTCCACGGAACTCGAAGAAATGCCCCCGAAGCTTCGTGATGCCGCCCTTGAACCCGAGCAGGGACTGGACGGGCGTGTTCCCGAGCGCAACGATGATCTTCGGGGCGACGGCGATTATCTGCCGGTGCAGGAATGGCTCGCACATCGACGACTCGTCCTTCTCGGGAGCCCGGTTTCCGGGCGGCCGACACTTGACGACGTTCGCGATGTAGACGTCCTCTCGCCGCAATCCGATCGATTCGATGATGCGGTCGAGCAACTGCCCTGCCGCGCCGACGAAAGGGCGTCCGCTTGCGTCCTCGTCGGCTCCCGGACCTTCGCCGGCGAACATCGGCGACGCGTTCGGATTGCCTTCGCCGTAGACGATGTTCGTCCGCCCCGGATGAAGCTTGCAACGAGTGCAGTCACCAAGATCCGCACGGATATCCTCCAGCGACTCGCCCGCCGCTCCCGACGTCCGAACAGGCTCGGACACCTTCTTGACTGGCATTGGCTCCCTTTCTTCCTGCTCCTCCTGAACGGCAGCCCGCGACGCACTCGTGCCGGAAACTCGCACGGACGGGGCTGTCGGTCCGGCGCTGACATAGCCGTCACCAATTTCGCGCGCGTATCGCGCGTAAGCTGCAACATCACGAGCGAGCTCGGCAAGACCTTCGCGATCCTCGACGTCGCTCATCGCGGGACTCGAGACGCGGCCGCAGCAAGCGCCGCGTCGAGGATCCGATCCGCGAGCTTCCGCTTCGACATCATCGGCAGCTCGTCGGCCTGCCCGTTGCGTCCGACGATCACGGCAATGTTCGTGTCACCATCGAAGCCGGCGCCGTCCAGCGTCACGTCGTTCGCGACGATGAGGTCGGCGTTCTTCGACTCGAGTTTCTTTCGCGCGTTCGCGACTAGATCGTCCGTCTCGGCGGCGAATCCCACGAGCATCCGGTCGCCCTTGACCGCGCCGACGGCCGCGAGAATGTCCTGCGTTTTCTCGAGCTCTATCGTCATCGTTTCGCCGGACTTCTTGATCTTGCGGTCCGCAACTGCGGTCGGACGGTAGTCGGCCACCGCGGCCGACTTCACGATCAACGTCGACCACTCGACGCGCTCCAACGTCGCCTTTGCCATTTCGGCGGCTGTCTCGACGCGGACGATGGTCACGCCGCTCGGGGCATCGATCGTCACCGGTCCCGAGACGAGCACGACCTCGGCACCCCGCGCTGCCGCGGCTTCGGCGACGGCGTAGCCCATCCGGCCGGACGATCGGTTCGTCACGAAACGGACCGGGTCGATCAGCTCTCGCGTCGGGCCCGCCGTAACGAGCACGCGTTGGCCCTCGAGGTCGCGTCGCCCCGAGCTCGAATGCAGCAACTCGAGCGCCCGGTCTGCGATCTCGCGCGGCTCCGCCAGACGGCCTTCGCCAACCATCCCGCAGGCCAGGTAACCGCTCCCGGACTCGACTATGTGCACGCCACGTGCGGCAAGTCTGGCGAGGTTCTCCTGCGTCGCCGGGTGGTGGAGCATCTCGACGTTCATTGCCGGCGCCACGAGCACAGGCACCGTCGTCGAGACATAGAGCGTCGTCACGAAATCGTCGCAGATGCCGTTGGCGAACTTCGCGAGGATGTTGGCCGTCGCCGGCGCGACGACGAGCAGATCGATGGATTGGGCCAGCTCGATATGACGAATCGCTCCCGTGGCGCTCGGCTCCCACATCGACGTGATGACGGGATGGCCAGATAGTCCTTCGAACGTCACGGGGCCGACGAACCGCTGCGCCGATTCCGTCATCGCGACGCGGACGTCCACGCCGTCCTGCTGCAGCAATCGCAGGATCTCGGCTGCTTTGTAGGCGCCGATACAGCCGGTAACGGCAAGGGCGACTCGTGGCATCTCAGGCATGGGCATTCTCACGGCCGAACGTCCCGAGGATCGAGTCGATGCGTTCGCGTTGCTGCGCAAGCCGGCTGCGGTGCGCGATGACGAGGCTCTCGAGAACGGTCGACGCCCGCTCGAGCTCGTCGTTCACGACCACGAACGAATACTCGAACACGCATCGCACCTCCTGACGCGCAGTCTCGAGCCGCTCCACGAGGTCCTCCGAGTCGGCGACGCCGTCCTCGATCGCCCTCGATCGCAGACGCTCCTCGAGAACCCGGTACGAGGGCGGGAGAATGAAGACGAAGACAGCCTCAGGCATCG
Organism: Blastocatellia bacterium; assembly: GCA_016705245.1. Classification (GTDB taxonomy): domain Bacteria; phylum Acidobacteriota; class Blastocatellia; order UBA7656; family JADIYM01; genus JADIYM01. The sequence goes on from JADIYM010000003.1 coordinate 173,561, forward strand.
CGGCCCTCACGGCCGTTGCACCCTGGATGTCGACGACGAGGAACATGTCACGGCCGCCCGAGAGCGCTTGCTCGAGCAGCGTACGGGACGTTCCGTAGAGGTTCCCGCCGTGTATCCGCGCATATTCGAGGAAGTCGCCGGTCGAAATGCGGTGCTCGAACTCGTCTCTGGTCAGGAAGTGGTAGTCAACACCGTCCCGCTCCTGACCGCGCGGCGCCCTCGTCGTGCACGTGATGACCCGGCCCGTGTTTTCGAGGCGCGCCGTGACCCGATCGACGAGCGTCGACTTCCCCGAGCCGGACGCCGCCGAGACGACGAAGAGCTGGCCACGATCACTCGACATTCTGTACTTGCTCGCGCAGTTTCTCGACCTCGGTCTTGATCGTGATGGCCGACTCGCTGATGTCGACGTCACCCGACTTTGAAAGCGTCGTGTTCGCTTCGCGATTCATCTCCTGCAGCAGGAAGTCCAGGCGCTTTCCCGTTTCGCCGGTTTCGCCGTTCATGGCCTGGCGGAACTGGGTGAGATGGCTCTTTAGCCGCGCGAGCTCCTCGGCGATGTCGGTCCGCTCGGCGAGGTAAGCGACCTCCTGCGCGAGACGTGTCTCGTCCAGTGGCTTGCCGCGCACGAGCTCCGCGAGACGCTTGTCGAGGCGGTCACGGTACTGCGAGGGAAGGTCGACCGCACGCGCTTCGATATCGGGCACGAGCGCTTCGATCCGGTCTAGCCGGCCCGACATCTCGGCTGCGAGCTCCGCGCCTTCGACGGCGCGCATCGCAACGAGCTCGACCAGCGCCGCGGTGAGGGCCTCGGTCACTACGAGGGCGACGTCCGCCTCGGTGCCGGACGACTCGGACCCCGACTGAAGCACGCCGGGCAGTCTGATGACCGACTCGACGGGCACTTCGCCCGCCAACTTGAATTCGTCCTTCAGCACCTGAATCGCATCGAGGTAGCTGCGGACTGCGTCACGATTCACCGAGTACGTCGAAGTCGTGCCGCGCTCGAGCCCGATAGTCGCATCGACGCGACCTCGCTTGAGCGCAGCGGCGACCTGTTTCTTGATCGCGATCTCCATCGATGCGAGTTCCTGCGGCAGCCGCACGTGGACGTCGAGGTGGCGATTGTTGACGGCACGGATTTCGACGGTTGCCTTTACGTGTTCGCCGTCGGCGCTGCCGCGGCCAAAGCCAGTCATGCTCTTGATCATTGTGGGTTCGAGTGTGCTTCGCGTGGTCGCGGGCTAGGGGTCATTGACCGCGGGAACCGGATCTCTGACCGACGGTGTGTCGTCGAACTGCATTTCGTAGAGCGCGCGGTAGAGACCGTTGCGCTCGAGCAGGTCCTCGTGGCGGCCTTGTTCAACGACGCGTCCGCCATCGAGGACCACAATCTTATCGGCGCGCTGGACGGTGGACAAGCGATGGGCAATCACGAGGCTCGTTCGACCCTCCATCAGGTTCGCGAGCGCCTGCTGCACTTCCCGCTCGGAATGGGTGTCCAGGGCGGACGTGGCTTCGTCGAGGACGAGAATCGGGGCGTTCTTCAGGACGGCACGAGCAATGGCCAGACGCTGTCGCTGCCCCCCGGACAGTCGCATGCCTCGCTCGCCAATCGCGGTCGAATATCCATCCGGGCGCTCCTCGATGAATCCGTCGGCATAGGCCACCACCGCCGATTGACGTACGGCGTCCGCATCGGGCTCATCCGCGCCGTACGCGATGTTGGCGAGTACCGAGTCGTTGAAGAGGATGGTCTCCTGCGAGACGAGCGCCACCTGCCGTCGCAGACTCTCGAGCGTCGCCGTCCGGACGTCGACCCCATCGACGAGCAATTGACCACCTGTCGCGTCGTGAAGCCGCAGCATGAGGTTCGCCATCGTGGACTTCCCCGCGCCCGAGTGTCCGACGAGCGCGACCACCTCGCCTCGGTCGATGGTGAGGTTCACGCGGTGCAGGACGTCGCGATCACCATCCGGGTAGCGAAACGTCACGTCGCGGAATTCGATCCGGCTCGCGAACGGCTTCAGATCCTGCGCGCCGGGCGGATCCGTCTGTTCGGTTTGCGTGTCGAGAATCGAGAATATCCTGGTGCTCGCGGCAAACGCCTGCTGATACTGGTTCTGCACTCGCGACAGGCGGCGAACGGGGTCATAGAGCCGGAAGACCGCCACCACCCAGCCCACAAGCGCACCGGCCGACATTTCGCTGCTCGCGACGATCGACTGGGCGTAGAGCAGGAAAAGCGCGATCGCGATCATCCCGATCAGTTCGAGCAGAGGCGACGACAGGAAATTGACGACGGCCGCACGGTACTGACTCCGGGCCAGCTGTTCGGCAGCCCTGCTGAACCGACGACTCTCGAAGCCCTCGGCTCCGAATGCCTTTACGATGGCGATGCCGGTAATGGCTTCCTGGGCCGTTCCATAGAGATCTTCCGTGTCGCGGAGCGCAGCGTTGCTGCGGTGGCGCAACCGTCTGCCGAGCCGTACGGTCACGAAATAGACGATGGGCCCGAGCGCCAGGAAGACGAGCGTCAGCTTCCAGTTCAGGATGAAGACGAAGGCGAGGATGCCGAGGAACGTGAACCCCTCTCGGAGCAGATCCGCCACGAGATACGACACGCCCAGCTGAACCTTGTCGGTGTCGTTGGCCAGATGCGCCAGCAGCGAGCTCGACGGGTACTTCTGGAAGAAGACCGGCGATTGACGGAGGATGTGCTCGTAAAGCTGACGTCGAAGGCGCGTGACGACCTTGAGGCCGGTGCTCGTCATGAGCATGTTGGACGCGTACTCGGAGAGTCCCTTGACGAGCGTAATCGCGACCAGCGTCCCGGCGAGCATCGGCCAGTAAGCCGCTCCAGCCGGAAAGAGGCCGCGAATGAACCCGGTGAGCCCCGTCGATCCTGCGGGGCCGAGCGCGAGCGAATCGGACGAGGCGCTCTTCAGTCCGTCTACGAGCGGAATTACCAGCGCCGTCACGACAGTTTCCAGGCCACCGACGAGCGCCGTGAGCAGCACGGCGAGCACGAAGACGGGTGCGTGCGGCCTGACGTAGGCGAAGAGCCGCAGGAATTCGCTCCGCGGTTGTCGGTGTTCGACCTCGGTCATACCTCGGAAAACGCAGTGTAGCACCGTTCCCGGATAACCCACAAAGCCAATAAGTACAAATATTTGGAGCCACGGATCGAGTCTAGTGAGTACTTTCTCCCCTGATCTCTCCAGCCGATGTTGCGATCGGTGTCGATCCACTGTAGAAAATGATCGCTATGAACAATGAAACCTCGCGCCCTGAGCCAACCGCCGCGCACGGACGCGTTATTCTCTTCAACCCGAGTCCGTGGTTCGAAACGAACTACTACGGTCTTCCGCTTCCGCTTCTCGCCGTGGCGGCGATTCCGCACGATCGCGGCTATCCGGTCTCGATCATCGTGCAGGACGTCGACGACGATGCCGAGGCGCAGGTCCTTGAGGCATGCAAGGACGCGATCGTCTTCGGGGTTTCGTCGCTGACCGGTTCCATGATTGGCGAGGGTCTGAAGATGTGCGCCAAGGTGCGGGAACACTTCCCGTCGCTTCCCATCGTCTGGGGCGGCACGCACGCGTCGGTTGCGCCCGAGCAGACGGCCGAGCACCCGCTGGTCGATGTCGTCGTCGCGGGGCAGGGCGAAGCCACGTTCATGGATCTCATCGAGGCCATCGAGACCGGCCGTCCGTACGACACGGTCGCCGGGATCTACTTCAAGAAGGACGGCAAGGTCATATCCACCGGCTGCCGTCCAACCGTCGATATCGACGGTCTGCCACCGATGCCGTTCGATCTTCTCGACATGGAGCGGTTCATCCTGCTGCATTCGCAGGCTATGGAAGTCCGGACATCGGGGAAGCGCGCCGTCACGTATTACAGCAGCTACGGCTGCCCGTTCAGCTGCAGCTTCTGCTCGGAACCCGTGACTTCCAACCGGCGCTGGTACGCGAAGAGCCCCGAGCGGGTGATCCGAGAGCTAGAGCTCCTGCATACCAAATACGGGGTTGAAGTGGTGGTCTTCGAGGATCCGATCTACTTCATCGACGTGAAGAGGGTCCGCCGAATCGCGGAGTTGATGATCGAACGAAATCTCAACATCGAGTGGGCCTCGACGAGCCGGCTCGAAGCCATCAAGCGCCTTGATGACGAGACGTGGGACGTCCTCAAGCGAAGCGGGTTCGTGCAGGTCTTCATCGGCATCGAGTCGGCGTCACCGACCGTTCTGAAGGCTATCGGAAAGAAATACACGGCAGACGACATCGTCGACGTGGCGCGAATTCTCCACGAGCGTGACGTGACCATGACGGCCTCGTTCATCCAGGGCATTCCGGTTAAGACCGAGGACCGGACCCTTGCCGAGATCGGGCTCGAGGATCTCAAGTTGGCGTCCGAGACGGTACTTCGAATATACGAGGTCAACCCTAAGGCCACCATCCACCTCCTGATGTACACCCCGTATCCCGGGAGTACCGCGTTTTCGCTGGGTCTGCAGAACGGGCTTGTGCCGCCATCGGATCTGGAAGGCTGGAAGCACTTTGTGCACGCCTCGAATCAGGTGCCGTGGATGCTTCCGGACCAGGAGACCTTCGTCGTCACGTCGAAGATTGCCCAGAAGGCTTTGCGTGGGCGCCATCGTGACCGGGCGCGTTTTCGACGCAAGAAGATCCGGGGAGCACTCCTGTATGCCTATTCCGCCATCACGCGTGCCCGTTACCGGCGCGGCTATTTCGGCTTCCCGATAGAGCAGCGGCTGATGGCACGTATCGCAAAGAACGTCATTTCGTCGCGTTATCCCGATGCGCAGAACAACGGAATGATGATCTGACGGTGTCCGTCGATCCACGTCTCGTGATGCGGAACCCGCTCGTTAGTTGCTCGCGGTACTGATCTCCAGTCAGCTGACAGTGCATTTCAAGTTGCGTCTGCCTGCGACTCGACCCGCTCGCTCGCGGTACTGATCTCCCGTCAGTTGACCGTGCATTTCGAGTTGCGTCTGCCTTGTCACCAGGCACCTCAAGGCAATCTGCCTCGTCACCAGGCAGGATCAGTACCGCGAGCGGCAGCGAGCGGGTTGCCCGGATACGTGCGGCCGTTGTCGCCGGGAACCTGCCCTTGCTGCCGCTGTCGCCAAGGTTGAGGCCGGCCTACTCCCACGTGCCAAGCACTCGGAGGAGTTCGTCGAACCGATAGGCTCGCACCATTGTCCGGAGATCGGACGCCAGTCGATCGTCGGTCGAACGGATCATCTCGATCGCCGCATTCGCGTCGACTAGATCCCCGTGCAGCGCTGCCACATTGAGCCGGTCACGAAGCGCGACGTCGATTGCCGACAACCGTTCCCGTAGCTGCTCCGCATCGAGGCCGTCATCGATGTCGGCGCCCGAGTCTGCCGCGTCGTATCGGAAGCGCACGCCGAAATGCTCCGTCAGCTTCTCAAAGACCGTTGCCTCACGATATGGCTTCGCGACGAAATCGTCGCACCCAGCCGCCATAATCGCTTCGCGGTCGTGCTCGAACGCACTCGCCGTCAGTGCGATGATCTTCGTACGATGGCCATCTTCTAGCGTGCGGATCGCCTCGAGAACATCGAATCCGCTCATCTTTGGAAGGCGCATATCCATCCATATCAGATCGGGATTCCAGTGTTCCCAGATCTCGAGGGCCTCGATGCCCGTCCCGGCCTCCCGCATCTGGAATCCGAACGGCTCGAGGATTCGCCGCAGGAGAAGTCGATTTGCCGGCGTGTCATCGACGACAACCATCCGGAGCGGCGGTTGCCCGGCCTCGAGCCCGACGACGCGTCGCACTTCGGCTCGCGCTTCCGGACCATCAGCCAACGGCAGATTGGCTTCGAACCGAAAAACCGTTCCGTGGCGCAATTCGCTCTCCACCGCGATCTGGCCGCCCATAAGCTGTACGAAGTTCGAACTGATCGCCAGTCCGAGTCCCGTGCCCTCGCTTGCCTGCTCGCCGCTGGCCGTCTGCTGGAAGGGCTGAAAGAGCTTTCCGATCTCGTCCGCGCCGATGCCAAAGCCGGTGTCCTCGATCTCGAAGCGCGCCCGGCCTTCGTTCCAGTTCACCCGCAGGGAAACGCCCCCGGTCTCGGTGAACTTCACGGCGTTGCCCAGCAGGTTGATGAGGACCTGCCTGAGCTTGCCCTCATCGCCCGACACGTACTGCGGAACGCCGGGATCGATATCCGTGATGAGCGCCAGTCCCTTGTCCGCCGCCCTGACCTGGATCATCTCCTCGATTCCGCGGAGCAGGAGCAGGAGATCGAACGGATGCTCGGCGAGCGTCAGCTTGCCGGCCTCGATCTTCGAGATGGACAACACGTCGTTGATGAGTCCGAGCAGATGCTCGCCGCTGCGGGCGATGATGTCGAGGTTCTCGCGGTCCTCGCCTTCGCGCGTAGCGTTGCGCTGCATGACCTGGGCAAAGCCGAGAATGGCGTTGAGAGGCGTCCGCAGCTCGTGCGACATGCTCGAGAGGAAGACGCTCTTCGCACGATTTGCCTCGTGCGCCTGCCTCTCGGAATCCAGCGCCCGGCGCTCTGAGACCTGAAGCTCATCGACCTTTTCGGCGAGCTGCGCGGTCCTCTCGGCGATTGCCTCTTCGAGCTCGATGTTGCGACGGTTCAGCGACTGCAGCCGGTAGTGAATGCCTGCGTAACCTAGCCCGGCCGTCGCCGCCGCGTAGAGCCCGTAAGCCCACCACGTCCGCCACGGCGCCGGACGGACTCGGAAGGCAATCTCTGCCGGTCCCGAGACGTTTCCGGCCGCATCGCGTCCCCAGACGCGGAATGCGTACCGGCCCTCGGGAAGGTTCGTGTACTCGCGCTTCCAGTCGGTCGTCCACGCCGATGGAGTCCTGTCGAATCCGACGAGTTGCGTGCGGTATCGCGTGGCCTTCTCGCGAAACGTGCTGAGCAGCGCGTATTCGAAGACCATGTTGTTCTCGTCGTGATCGAGCGATTCGCCGTCCTCCAGCGTGACGCGACGCCCGTTGATGAACACGCGCTCGATCAGGATCGGCTTCGGCTCGACGTCTTCGACTTCCCGTGAGGGGTCGAGGACTGCAGCGCCCTCGCTAGTCCCGGCCCAGATCCTTCCGAGGGAGTCGATCATCGAGGCGCCGCTGTTGCACTCGTCGGTCGGAAGTCCATCGTCGGTCGTGAACGTCGAGACCGTGAACTCGGCCCGATCCTCGCGCGTCGGGACGCGCGGCGTGAATCGGTCGATCCCGCGATTCGTGAACGCATAGATGCGTCCGCGGCGATCACGCACGAATCGATATACGACGTCGCTCGAGACAGCCGGCGCCGTCGACGTCGAGAGCAGCCGCCACCGCGGACTCTTCGCGTCGAGATCGCGCCGCGCGATGCCTCCACCCATCGTCGCGACCCAGAGCGTGCGCCCGTCCGGATCGTCTGTGACCATGAGTCCCATTACCAGGTTGTTCGGAAGCCCGGTCGAGGTGTCGTGAACGGTCCACGCGCCGTCAGCCAGGGATGCCAGTCCGCCGCCGTTCGTTCCGGCCCAGATCGTGCGAGCCCCGCGCCGGCTGCGCGTCTCTAGAAGGCAAACGACGACGTTGTTCGGGAGACCGGAATCCGTGTCGAAGACCGTCCAGCGGCCGCGGTGCCGGCGCGCAAGGCCCCCGCCGTTCGTTCCTACCCACAGGATGGGTGAACCGTCGGATTCGCGCGTCTCCAGAAGGCTGAGCGCCGTGTTCTGGGGGAGGCCGTCCGACTCGCTCTCGATCGTCCACGAGCCCCTCTGGAATCGCGCAACGCCTCCGCCAAAGGTCCCGGCCCATACCGCCGGTTCCCCGTCGTCACCAGTGGCGTCGAGCAGACTGACGACGCTGTTGTCGGGGAGCCCGTTCGAAGTGTCGTAGGTCGTCCACCTTCCGTCTTCGTGACGCACAACGCCGCCTCCGAGCGTACCGATCCACACGCTTCGACCGCCGCGCGGCGAGCGCGTCTCCAGAAAGCTCCAGACGCTTCGGCTCGGCAGCCCGGAAGACTCGTCGATCGACAGCCATCGGCCGAGCTCTAGGCGGGCCAGCCCCGCCCCCATCGTCCCGGCCCACACGCAACGGTCGCCAACCGTCGATCCTCCGGCGACGAGGCTCATGACCACGTTGTGCGGCAGTCCTCTCCGGTCGTCGAGCGTCGACCAGCGGCCGTTTTCCAGTTTCGAAAGACCGCGGTCGGTTCCCGCCCAGACGACGCGCTCGCCGCCGACGCTCGTCGTCTCGATGAGGCCGTTGACCGTCACTCCTCGAGCCCGCTTGTCGCCTCCACGCGGGACCACGACCGGCCCTCGAGGCGCCAGAGACCGTGGCCGTCGGTTCCGGCCCAGAGCTGCCGGCCCGCGGGCCCGGCTGTCGCGAGAAGGCTCGAAACCACCTTCCCGTCGAGTCCGCTTTCACCACTCCCAGATGTCCACTCCCCGCGATGGTAGCGAGACAGCCCGCCGCGCGTTCCGACCCATAACGTGGGTTGCGAGTCTTCGTCACGGGTCACGAGGAGCGACCGGACGACGTCGTTCGCGAGTCCCGACGTCTCGTCGACGACGCTCCATCGCCCACGCGAAAACCTCGCGAGGCCTCCCCGGGTCCCAACGAGCAGGACGGGCTCGCCGCCGCGTCCGACGGTTTCCATCATGCAGCGAATCTGGTCGTTTGGCAGGGCGCCCGATGCCGCATCGAAAATGGTCCAGTGGCCGCGATCAAGGTGCAGGACGCCGCCGCCGTTCGTCCCGAACCACACGCTGCCGTCGCGGGACGCGCAAATGGCGCCGACGAAGTTCGACAGGGTCCTGTTGGCATCGCCACGGTTCGCCACGTTCGCGCGTTGTAGCGCGCCGCGCCGTCCTGGGTGCCGACCCACAGGTAACCGAGCCTGTCGAACACCATCGCCTGGATCGTGTTTTGAGGCAGGCCCTGCTCGGTCGTGAAGACCCGGACGGGTGGCCGTCCAAGCTCCATGATGTCCAACGACGGTGCGTTCGCAGCGGCGGTCATGAGCGTTCCCGGTTTCGAGTAACGCCCGCCATCATACCCCACCGGCTGCACGCCTCAACGCGTGTCGGACCCTAGCCGTCGTGACAGAGTCAAGCTACTTGCAGAGGTCGTTGAGCTCCGCCTCGGCCTTCTCGATCATTGTCACGAGCCGTACGGCGCCAGTCGAAAGGAGCATTTTCGCGAGCGGTCCGGTCGACGGCGGCCGCTCGCCTTCGATACCGAGCCAGGTTCCGCAAACCTCGCAGAAACGATCGCCGGTCACGGGGAAGTTCGTGCACTCGGGTGCCGGACACGGCATCGCGTCTTCAACAGCGTAGTCCTCAACTGTCATACTCGATCCCTCCAACACTCGGCTCCTCGGAAGTATATATCGACACGATGGATGCGCGACTTTAGCGACCGGGTTGTGTGGCAGGCCGGATTGCTTCCCGTGTATAAACCGGCCGCATGAAACGAATCTGTGTGTTCTGTGGATCCAGCGAGGGTGCCCGGCCGGAATATGCGGCGGTGGCGAGGGCGCTCGGCGCGGAAATGGCGAGCCGGGGGATTGGTCTGGTGTTTGGTGGAGGACGCGTCGGCCTGATGGGAGCGGTTGCGTCGGCGGTGCTGGAAAACGGCGGCCATGTCACCGGGATCATTCCGCACGGACTGATGGTCCGTGAAGTCGCGCACGACGGCGTCGAGGACATGCGCGTGGTGGACTCGATGCACGAGCGCAAGGCGTTGATGAACGAGCTCTCGGATGCCTTCATCTCGATGCCGGGCGGACTCGGAACGATCGAGGAGACGGCCGAGATGCTTACGTGGGCGCAGCTCGGAATTCACCGGAAGCCGGTGGCGCTGCTCAACGTGCTCGGGTACTACGACCCCCTCGTCGCGTTTCTGGACCGCACCGTCGAGGAAGGGTTCCTCCGCGCAGAGAACCGCCAGCTGCTCGTAGTCGGCGACGAACCGGCATCGCTACTCGATCGACTCACGGACTATCGGGCCCCCGAAACGGAGCGATGGATCAGGCGGTCCGAAACGTAGAGGGTCCGGGCGCGCTCGAGCCGTGGGCAGTTCCGGCCTCGACGCGGCCCGGCACTCACAGCCATAATGCCGGCGTTATGACCGACACGACCTTTGCCTGCACCCGATGTCAGCGACCTGGTCCGGCTCTCGAAAAGCCGCCTTTCCCGAATTCGCTGGGCCAGCGCATTCACGCCGGAATCTGTCAGCCGTGCTGGCAGCTGTGGCTTCAGAAGCAGAACCAGCTCATGAACCATTTCGGGCTCAACACGATGGACCCGGACCACCGGCAGATGCTGCTCGACAACCTCAAGGGGTTCCTGTTCAACGAGGGGCCGATGTCGCAGATCGACACGGCGCTCGAGGGAACTATCACGCACATCAGCAAGTAGCGGCGGTGAGGCTGTCGGAGACCTGGGCTGTGTTCTCAGTGCCTCCTTGCCTCTGTGACACTGCGTGCGAAGCTCTACAGACGCTTCGCACGCAGTGTCACAGAGGCACGGAGGCACCGAAATGCAGCATTGCCTTCACCAAGTCCGTCGGTCCTACCGCTTGTCGAGCAGCCTCGAAAGCGGCCGACGCACTCCCGTTTGAGGTGGTGCCGCTGCTGACTTCGCAGCCGGCTCTGCAACAGGGGCCACCTTCGCCACAGACTTAGCTGGCGCTGTGGGCTTCGACACGGTCTTCGGCTTCACGGCCTTCGGCTTCGCCGATGCTGTCTTCACCGGCACCTTCGCCGCTGTTTTCACCGAGGACTTGGGCGAGCTCTTCGTCGATGCTGCCGAGCGCGGCGTCGAGCCCTTCGTCACCTGCTTCGCCTTCGAAACTGTCTTCGTCGCCGGCGCCTTGCGCACCGACGGCTTCGATTTCGTTGCCATCTTCTTCGTTCTCCCTCTTCGCTTCGGCAAATCTCACCGAAACGAGCTTCGAGACGCCGGGCTCTTCCATCGTCACCCCGTACAGAGCCCGCGCAGCCTCCATTGTCCGCTTGCTGTGCGTGATGACGAGAAATTGTGTCGTCTGGCTCATCTCGATGATGTGATCGCTGAATCGGCCGACGTTGACCTCGTCGAGCGGCGCGTCAACCTCATCCAGGATGCAGAAAGGACTGGGCTTGTACTTGAAGATCGCGAGCACGAGCGCGATCGCCGTCATCGCCTTCTCTCCACCGGAGAGCAGCAGCACGTTCTGGAGCCGTTTGCCCGGGGGCTGCGCGATGATGTCGATGCCAGACTCGAGCACGTCGTCCTCGTCGAGCAGGATCATCTCGCCACGGCCGCCGCCGAACAACTCCTGAAACATCTCGCCGAAGTTGTGATTGATCTCGGCAAACGCGTCGCGGAACTTCTGTCGAGAACGACGCTTGATCTCCGACAGGGCATTTTCGGTCGCGGCGATTGAGTCGAGGACGTCCTTGCGCTGCGTCGTGAGAAAGACGAAGCGGGTCTCGGCCTCTTCCAGCTCCTCGAGCGCCATCATGTTGACGGCTCCGAGCGATTCGACGGTACGGCGAATCTGATCGAGCCTCGCCCGAGCCGCCTCGGCCGGGTCGGACGGCAATGGCAGATCATCATCGAAATCGCCGGTGACTTCGAGCTCGTCGCCCGATTCACTTTCGTCAACGGCATCCACGGGCACGGGCCCATCGACTCTGGCTGCGCGCGCCGACTCCACCACCTCCTCGATCGACTGAGAAAGCTCTGAGGCAGCACCACGACGGACGTGTTCGGCATCCGAAAGCAGTCGCGCACGCTCGACCTCGTATCCAGTGCCCTTTGCCTTCACCTCGTCGAGACGCTCGCGCATCCCGGCGATCTCGGCCTCCATTGCATCGACCGCGTGCCGAACGTCATTGAGGGTGGTCAGCGCCGTCTCGAGCGCCTCGTCCATTCCGGCGCGCTCACTGGAGTACTGCTCGCTCTGTCCTTCCGTCTCGGCAACCTGGCCCGAGAGCTGCTCGATCCGCGCCTCGATCTCGACGCCCTCGATCTGGTTACGATCGCGGCGCGCGACCAGGTCGGCTTCTTCCTCCCCCAGCCGCCGCAACTCGGCGGAAACTGCCCGCCGGCGCTCCTGCCTCGCTGCGGCAACGGCCCGCGCCTCGGCAAGCTGCCGGCCATCCGCTTCAACCTCGCCTCGAAGCTCCGTGAGTCCCTGCTGCGCCGACGCTAGATCGACCTCGACCTGCTGCCGTTCCACGGACGCCGTTTCCATCTCGACGACGACCGCCTCGCGGCGCACGCCGATCTCGGCGATTTCTTCAGCGAGCCGCTTGCGCTCCGACTCGACGACACGGATGTGCTGCTCGGCGCGCTCGAAGTCCGTCTCGAGCTGCCGCTGACGCATCGTCCGTTCGATTGCCGTCTTCTCGTCCGCTCTCAGCGTCGAGTCGAGCTCGCCCGACTCCGCCTCGAGATCCGCGACCGCGCGCCGTGTTTCCGAGACTTCGGCTTCCGCCGAACCCACTTCCCAGACAATCCGCTCGAGCTCCGATCGGATCTCCTTGATCTCGCGCTTGAGGCCGAGAAGGTGCGCGCCGGCAGCCGTGGCGCTGCCGCCGACGACCACGCGACCGTTGACGACGAGCTCGCCGCCAACCGTCACGAAGACGCTCGCGGCGTCGCCCGCCATGCGCGACCGCTCGATGGCCTCGCCGACCGTATCGACGACGATTGCCATCGCTTTGTCGGGGTAGGCCTTCGCCACTGCGTCGGCAACGGGTTTCGGCAGCCGCATCAGCGAGAGCGCCGTTCGCGGCCCGCCGTCGCTGCCGTTCACCCGAACGCTCGAAGCGATCTCGGCCGCCGAGGCTGCAACAACGAGAAAGGCGGCGCGCCCCGCACCGGTTGAAACGAGGTATTCGACACCGGACAAGGCGTCGTCGAGTCCCGGCACGAGAATCGATTGCAGTTCGCGACCGAAGAGGCTCTCGAGCGCCGCCTCGAACGTCGGCTCGACATCGGCCACGTCGCCGAGCGTTCCGATCGCGTTGAAGGTGTTCCCTTCCAGGCTCAACACCTGCTGCACGGCATCGCTGTAGTAGGCGTGTCGCGCGTCGAGATCCTCGAGCGACGACAGGCGATGCGCCCTCGCCGACCGGCGCTCCTCGAGCTCCCGAAGTCGCTTCGCGGCAGCGGCCGCATTCGACTTCGCCGTCGCAAGCGCCTCGACGCGCTCGACGATCGTCCGGCGCAGCTCGTCGAGCCGCACCTGACTCATCTGCATCTCGTCGGCGAGTTCCGTCAGATGGCGCGATGCCTCGTCGCGGCGCGTTGACGCCTGGTTCGACTCACGGTCGAGTCGTGCGCCCTCGAGCCCGAGACGCCGCTCCACGTCGTCGAACTGGGTCTGCTGATTGCGAAGCCGTTCGGTGCGCCCGACCTCGGCCATCAGCCTCGTGCGGATGGCCTCGAGCGCCTTCTCCCGCTCGCCAAGAACGCGAAGTCGCGACTGGTACGTCGACTCCTGCTCAGCCAGTCGCGCGGCCTCGGCGTCCGTCTCCGCAGACAACTCCTTGTGTTGCAGTGTTTTGCGGTCTCGCTCCTCTGCGATGAGCGCCAGTCGGTCCGCGATTCGGTCCCGGTCGCGGGCGATCTCTTCACGCCGCATCATCAGCTCGGCGATCTGTTCCCGAAGGAACGAGTGTCGGTTGCGCGCGCGATCGGCCTCGAGCTCGAGCGCGGATGCACGATCACGCACCTGTGCGAGCGCCTCTTCCGCCTCCCGCGCCTGGAGGGCGGCCGTACGATGCTCGAGGTCACGTTCAGCAAGCGTCGCCGAGAGCCCATCCTGCTCTTCCCGGCTTCGCCTTGCGAGTTTCTCGAGCCGGTCGAGCTCGGCTTCGAGACGTTCCCAGTCCGCAGCGAAGACGTCGCGCAAAAGAGACCGCATTTCTTCGCGAAGCCGGCGGTACCGCCGGGCTTTCGCCGCCTGACGCTTCAGACTGCCGATCTGCCGCTCGACCTCACTGACGATGTCGTTCAGACGAAAAAGGTTCTGCCGCGCCGAGTCGAGTCGAAGTTCCGCCGCGCGCTTCCGGGTCTTGAACTTCGTGATGCCGGCCGCTTCCTCGATCAGCGTCCTGCGATCCTGCGGCTTCGATGACAGAATCTGGCCGATACGGCCTTGCTCGATGATGGCGTAGTTGTTCGTTCCAAGACCGGTTCCGGCGAAGAGGTCGTGAATGTCGCGCAACCGGCACGCGCGACCATTCATGATGTAGTCGCTTTCGCCCGACCGATACAGCCGGCGTCCGATGGTCACCCGGTCGCCCGCCATCAGAATTGGCCCCGACGGATTGGTCGGCTTGGCGCGGTGGTAGCGCGGCGCCTTGGGCTTCGGAGGCGCGATCTCGGCAACTGCAGCAGCTCCTTCGGCTGAAGGGACCTGCGCCTCTTCCGGACTGTTCGGCGTTTCCCCGCCGATATCCGGAATCGTGACGCCCTCTCCACCGGCCCGCGTATGAATGAGCGTCGAAGACGGCGTCTCGGGGATTTCCATCTCCACCGCGTCCGGCAGCTCGATGTCGTCGACCTCGGTCCGCGGCACGATGTCTTCGATCGCCACGAGCGTCAGCATCACTTCGGCCATGCCCACGGGTTTGCGCGCCTTGGTCCCGTTGAAGATGACGTCCTCCATCTTCGCGCCGCGCAGGTTCTTGGCGCTCTGCTCGCCGAGCACCCAGGAGATGGCGTCCGAGACGTTGCTCTTCCCGCAACCGTTCGGCCCCACGATCGTGGTGATGCCGTCGCCGAGCTTGATCTCGGTCGCATCGGCAAATGACTTGAAGCCGGTAATGTGGAGTTTTTCGATCTTCAGCATGGTTGGTCTTTCGAGACGGAATCGCCGGAAACCACAATCTGTGGAGGCTGTCGAACGGGACAACACACTATACGGTGGACCGGAAAGTGTTGTCAAACATGGGCTTAGGCGCAGTCGGGAGCGCTTCTGGCAGTGCGAGTTACGGTGCAGGCCGAGGTTGCGCCGTGTCTTCGCACCTCTGCGTGCGAGGCTCTTTGGAGGGGGGAAGGGAGAGCTACGCACACAGAGCCGCGGAGACGCAGAGGCACCGAGACACCAGAACGCTGAGCACGGAGCACCTGGCGGAGGCGAAGAGGACTCAACGCCGGTCAAGGCGGCGGGCCGGCGTCCGGTTCGTGTCAACCGCGAGCGCTCCGTCAAACGCTGGCGGTTTGCCTGCCCGATCGGACGCCGAGCCCAACATCCACCTCGACGGACGGCGTACCGAACGCCGGGGCGGATGCTCACCATCGCGAACGAGTCTACGGAACAGGTCTCACAGAACTCTCACAGCCGCGCAATCAACAGGCTACCTTCGGCGTATCTCTCGCCTCCGCCACGGCGTGCCTCACATCGAGAGCACGCCCAGCCTCCATCGCGCTCCCGACGGTCTCCGTTCCGATGGCCTCCGCGCTTGCCGCGACGTTCCTGTCCACCCTCGCCTGCACCTGCGGGTTCGGCGGCGAACCGATCGCGTCGCGCAGGCCAAGCGCTGCGCCAAGCAACCGCATGGCCTTTTCCGGTTCGCCGGCCGCGACCAGGAGGTTCGCGAAACTCTCGAGGCTGTCGGCAATCCCCCAGCGGTCACCGAGCTCCTGACGAACCAGGATGCTCTCGCGGAACAGCCGTTGCGCCAGCTTCCAGTCCCCGCGGTCCATTGCCGCTTCGCCGAGGTTCGACAGCGTGAGGCCCTCGCCCAGTCGATCCCCGATCTCCCGGTACAGCGCGAGACTCTCGCCCAGGTGACTCTGGCGCGCGCCGGCATCGCCGCGCCGCTCGGCGATCAGCGCGAGGTTGTTGAGCGCGATCGCGACATACTGACGGTCGCCGATCTGGCGCGAGAGTCGCTCGGTCTCACGGTAGTAGGCTTCGGCGGCATCGTTCTCGCCTAGCGCCTGCGCGACGTTCCCGAGGTTGTTCGACGAAACGGCGAGCCCGCGAATGTCGCCGAGATCCCGCCGGATTTCGAGACTCTCGGTCGTGGACTCGCGGGCATCCTCGACTCGACCCTGGAAGTAGCGCGCGTTGCCGATTTGCGAAAGCGCGTCGGCTACGGCGGTGCGGTCGTCGCCACGCCGGGCAATCTCGAGGCTCGCCTGCGCCAGGTTCTCCATCCGTTCGTATTCGCACTGCAATCGCGCGAGCCCCGCTGCGGCGAGCAGTCCCTTCGCTCGAAGCTGGGCATCGGCTTCTCCGGCCATCGCGAGCGCGGCCTCGAGCCACGCACGGCCTTCGACCGCGTGGCCGTGGAGCTCCCAGTACCTCGACAGCGCGATGCCGAGTCGGAGTGCCAGGTCGCCCCGCCCGGTTTCACAAGTCCATCGCAGCGCGGCCCGCACGTTTTCGAGCTCGGCGTCGAGCCGGTTGGCGGCCTCGGATTGACCCGGGCCCAGGAGCACGGGTGCCGCCGCCTCCGAGAGCCTCAGGAATTCCGCCGCGTGGCGTTCGCGCAGCCTGTCGACCTCATCGGGATCGAGCTGCTCTTCCGCGTATTCCCTGAGCGTCTCGAGCATCCGGAAGCGCATTTCCCCGGCCCGCTCCTCCGCCACGATGAGCGATGACTCGCGCAGTTCCGAAAGCAGTTCCAGCGCCGCCTGCTCGCCGCAGACGGCCTCTGCGGATTCGAGCGACCACCCTCCGCGAAAGACGGAGAGCATCGCAAACATCCGTCGAGGCTCGGGCGCGAGCAGGCGATCGCTCCATTCGACCGCGGCACGCAGCGTCCTATGCCGAGCCGGTGCGTCAGACCGACGTGTGGCGAGACCGTCGAGTCGCTCGTCGAGTCGCTCGAGCATCTGCGCGATCGTCAGGACGTGCGCCCGGGCCGCGGCCAGTTCGATCGCGAGCGGAATGCCCTCGAGCCGGCGGCACATTTCCGCGATGAGCAGCGCGTTGTGTCGTGTGATCTGGAAGTCGGGCCGCACGGCGCGCGCCCGATCGACGAACAGCTGCACACTTTCATAATGCGAGAGCCGCTTGAGGGTGTCGCCGCTCACGAGCGACGGCGCCGCGAGCGGTTCTACCACGACCTCGTGTTCGCCCGAGACTCCGAGCACGCGCCGCGAAGTGACGAGACACGCGAGACCCGGTGCCGCAGACACGAGCGACCTCACGATTCCGGCCGCCTCCGGGAGCAGCTGTTCGAGGTTGTCGAGGACGAGAAGCGACGGCCGCGTCCCGAGCTCCGCCACGACACGATCGAACGCGGGCTGGTCGCCCGCCGGCGCGCCGATGGAATCGCGGATCGCATCGACGACCCGGCCGGCGTCGTCCACATCGGCGAGCGGTACGAACCAGACGGCGTCGTCAAACTCCGGCGCAACCTGGGCCGCGGCCTCTATCGCGAGCCTCGTCTTCCCGGTTCCCCCGGGACCCGTCAAGGTCACGATTCGATCCCGCTCATCGACGAGCATCTTCGACAATCGCGAGATCTCGTTCGCCCTGCCAAAGAACCGCGTGATCTGCAGCGGCAGCCGGCCGCCTGCCGCAATGCGAGGAGCCGGAACTTCGGGATCGGGTGCGGACGCGGCCGGATCCGACTCCTGGTGCACTCGCCGCTCTCCACGCCTTCGCGTTGCCGTCGTCGTGGCGTCGACCGGTTTCGATTTGAGCTCCGCGAGCAGCCGGCGAGTTTCGTCGCTCGGTTCCACGTCGAGCTCGCGCCTCAGGATCCGTTCGAGCTCCGCATACTGTCGAATTACGGACGATGCGCGCCCGGTTGCCGCATAAAACGTCATGAGGTCAGCGTGCGCCTCTTCGCACAGCGGATCGACCTCAACGGCACGGCGCGCATAATCGATGGCGAGATCGAGCCGCTCTCTTGCCGCACTCTCGGCAGCCAATGCGCGCAGCAGGTCGAGCATCTGCGAGGCGTAACGATCGCGCCGCGCCAGTACCCAGTCCTCGTAGAATCCGGGCAAGAGCTCTCCGCCGTAGACCTGGGCGGCGTGCTCGAGATTCTCGCGCCGGTCGCCCGGGTCGGCGGCTCGTGCAGCGGCAGCAACGTGTTCTTCGAAGGTGGCAACGTCAGACGAGAAAGCTGCCGGATTGAGTCGGACCGTCTGCCGGTCACCAACCACAACGGCCCCGGCAAGGACGCCAGGTGGTTCGAGCTGATGTCGAAGCGAGGTCAGCGCCTGGCTGAGACTGTGTCGGCCGGCCTCCGGTTCGGCGTCCGGCCAGAGCATCGCGATGAGTTCCTCGCGCGGGTGCGACCTTTCGGCGTGACACGCAAGGTACGCGAGCAAGGCGGCCGTTTTCTGCGTCCGGAATCGCGTCAGGGTCACGCCGTCGGTCTCGGCGGAGAGCTGTCCAAAGAGTCGAAGGGACCAGAGGCGCCGCATCGTCGACATTGTAAGCGCGAGGGCCGACTCTCCGTTATAGCCCCGGGTTCCGCTGGCAATTGCCGGTCTCGGAACCTGGGGGCGCCATCCGGGTCGGCAACGCGCCGTGTGCTACCATTCGTAATGGTTTTTGGCGGAAACGGAAAGGAAACGCATGATTCTGGTACGAAATGAAGACATCCGAATGGTGCTCATCGCGCTGTTCGCCATGATGATGCTTGGCCTGCAGGCAGCGCCGTCGGCGACCGCGGCGACTCAGGGAGACGCCGAGTCCCCTACCGAGGTCAGCGGTGACATCGATGTGCAGCGTTACCGGATCGAGGCCGAGCTCATACCGGATTCGAACACGCTCAAGGCATCCGCCACGGTGATGTTTCGCGTTCTGAAGGCGTCGCAGTCGGCGACGTTCGAGCTCAACGGCGCGCTCCGAGTTTCCGCCGTCCGTGCCGCCGACGGCCGAGCCCTTCCTTTCACCCAGGACACGCTGAACGAGCTTAACGTTCGAATCGACCTCGGCCAGCTCGTGAGTGCCGGATCCGACGTCACGTTGACGATCGACTATGCCGGGCAGCTGCTGACGTCGGAAGGCGGCCCGCTCCCGGACAAACGGCTTGCCTATGTCGGTCCCGAGGGAGCCTACCTTCACTACGCGTCGCGCTGGTTTCCCTTCCGTGAATACGGCGCCGATCGCGCCTCGATGGAGCTGAAGCTTTCGATGCCGACGTCGTGGAAGCTCGCGGCGCACGGTGAGCCGTTCAAGCCTCAGCCCGTTGCCGCCGTGCCCGTGACTCCGGCGCCGACACCGTCAGCGACGCCGTCGCGGCGCGGTCGCCAGCAACCTCCGGCAGCAAAGCCGGCGCAGCCCGCCGCGCCACCGGCGAACCGAGACGCGAACGTCCAGACACTCACGATTGCCGAGACGACTCCGGTCTTTCCGGGATCGATCGCCGCCGGGCCTTACCTCGTCGTTCCGGTTCTCTCGTCGACGAGCACGAGCGTCGAAGTGTTTGCCTTGCCTGGCAGCGAGCGCGCGGCCGAGCAGATCGCCGAGGAAGCGTCTGAGATTCTCGATTTCTACGGACGAACCTTCGGGCCGTACGCATTCGGAAAGCGCTTCGTAGTTGCCCAGATCGACGACCAGTCGCTCCCGTCGCTCAACGGCGCCGGGGTGCTCATGCTTTCGAGCGAGACCGTTCGCCGGCCGATGGATTCGCTCCGCGCCGACCTGGCTCGCGACATTGCCATTCAGTGGTGGGGACAGGCTGTCGGACTGAAGAACTTCGACCAGGTGTGGATGTCGCTCGGACTCGCGCAGTACAGCTCCGTGCTCTATCAGGCGAAGGACGCGAGCGCCGCTGGCGTCGATTCGATCCTCTCCGAGCTCAGTGAGAGCGCGCTTACGTATGAAGCGGAGGCCTCGATAACTCAGGCGCCGTCGCAGCTCAACGACCAGACTCCGGCGTTTCGATCGATAGTGATGGACAAGGGCGCCTACGTCTTCCACATGTTGCGGAGCACGCTTGGCGACGACAAGTTTTACCGGCTCATTCGCGACCTCTACGAGCGTGAACGAGGCCGGAACGTTACGATCGCGGGCTTTGAGAAGCAGGTGACTGCGGCTGCCGGCCAGGACATGCGTTGGTTCTTCGGACTGTGGGTCGACTCGACCGGCGTTCCGGAGTTCGCGTGGGACTACTCGGTGCTTCGAACGGCCTCTGGAGGCTGGCGCGTGCGCGGCACGCTTCGACAGTCGATCGAGGGACTCCGGATGCCGGTCGACGTGCTCGTGTCGTCACCGGGCGGCGAGGAGCGACTGACGTTGCGATTCGACGGCTCGAAGGCCGCCGACTTCGTCGCGGAGCCGAAGGGCGGCCAGCCGACGCTCATCGTCGATCCGGACCGCAAGATCCTGCGCTCGTCCGACACGATCCGAGTTGCGGTAGTCGTTCGCCGAGGCATCCAGGAGATGGAGCAGAACAATTACGTCGAGGCCGAGTCGAAGCTGCGGGATGCCCTGAAGCTCGCGCCCCGCGGTTCGTGGGCGGCATACAATCTCGGGCTGCTCTACATGAAGCAGGGGAACTCGCAGAAGGCGATCGACGCGTTCACGCAGGCACTCAACGGCGACCTCGAGCCCAAGTGGATCGAGGTCTGGTCCTTCCTCTTCCGGGGGAATGCTTACGATGCGCTCGGTCAGCGTGAACGCGCCGTGGCGGAGTATGACAAGGCGATCGAAACCGGGAACGATTACGACGGCGCCCAGGCGGCCGCGATGAAGTACAAGGGCGAGCCTTATCGGATGGCGACGCAGTAGCCTGACCAGGGTCAAACGGGGCTGCCCGCCGACCCAGAACCCGGAGCGCAGCGACGGGCCGACGTTCAGATTGCGGCCCGCAGAGCACACAGCCGGCCGTTACAGGAAACGGCCTGGAACCTTCGGTCGGCCCCTCGCTGCGCTCGGGGTTCTGGGTCAAACGGGGCTGCCCGCCAAAACTGACTATCGCCGACCCAGAACCCGGAGCGTAGCGACGGGCCGACGTTCAGATGACGGCCCGCAGAGCACACAGCCGGCCTGTGCAGGCCACGACCCGCAGCGAACACGGCTTGCCGGTACAGGCCACGACCCGGAACCTTCGGTCGGCCCCTCGCTGCGCTCGGGGTTCTGGGTCAAACGGGGCTGCCGGCCAATGCCCGGTGTGGTAGGATTCGCCGCCGTCGAAGAACTCCGTCATGAAACGCTCGCCGCTCGCGCTCATCTGGCTCACGGTCTTCATCGACCTCATCGGCTTCGGCATTATCATTCCGATCCTGCCGTTGTATGCCGACCGACACGGCGCGACACCACTGCAGATCGGCATCCTGCTCGGTTCGTACTCGGCGATGCAGTTCGTCTTCGCGCCGCTGCTCGGGTCGCTCTCGGATCGGGTCGGTCGCAAGCCGGTCCTCGCCGTCAGCCTCTACGGCACGGCGCTGGCCTCGATCACGCTCGGCTTTGCATCCGCCCTTCCCCACGCACTCTGGCTGATCTTCGCGGCTCGGATCGTCGACGGAATCACCGGCGCGAACATCGCGACGGCTCAAGCCTATGTCGCCGACGTCACCACGGAAGACAAGCGTGCCCGCGGAATGGGCCTGCTCGGAATGGCTTTCGGGCTCGGGTTCGTATTGGGTCCGGCCATCGGTGGCATCCTAGCGGCGATCGACATCTCGTTGCCTTTCTACGTTGTCGGCGCGCTCGCGATCGGAAACGCGACGGCGATGCTCTTCTACCTTCCCGAGCCCGAGCGGCACCTCTCAGTCGCGGTCGAGGCCCGCAGTCGATTCAGCCGCCTGGCCGCCGCGTGGCGTGACGAGCGCACACGGCTCCTGCTGCTCATTTTCCTGCTCTCCTCGTCGGCATTCTCGGCGATGGAGGCCACACTGGCGCTGCTGCTCAAGGCGCGGTTCCAGTTCTCACCGTCAGACACGGCGTTCGTCTTCGTCTTCATCGGACTGGTCCTGGCGGCGGTTCAGGGAGGACTCGTCGGGCGGCTCGTCGACAAGGTCGGTGAACGGCCGCTCGTCGTGCTCGGACTCGCGCTGCTTGTCGTTGGACTCGGACTGCTGGGACTGCCCTTGCCGACGAACCTCGGCGTGCTGCTGCCATCCGTCGCGGTGCTTGCCGCCGGATCGGCACTGTTGACGCCTTCAATCACGGCACTCGTATCGCGGCGCAGTCCGGCGGCAGCGCAGGGCGCTTCGCTCGGTGTCGCCCAGTCGATGAACTCGATGGGTCGGATCGTCGGGCCGGTGGTCGGAGGTCTGCTTTACGGATTCGGCTGGAGCCTTCCTTACATTGTCGGCGCTGCCGTCATGGCGAGCGGGCTCGGGCTGGCGATCTATTACAACGCCATGGACTCGCGGCCCGAGCCTGCCCGATCGTGAGGTCTGGCGAGCTGTGAGCGTGTCCCTCGGTGACATTCGCGACGCTGCCGCAGCCATAGCGCACGTCATCCGTCCGACGCCGCTCATCAAGTCGCACGCACTCTGCCGCGCCACCGGCGTCGACGTTTTCCTCAAGCCCGAGAACCTGCAAAGAACTGGCTCGTTCAAGGTCCGCGGCGCACTCAATCGCATCCGTGTGCTCACGGCCGATGAGCGGATGCGCGGCGTCGTAGCGTCGTCGGCTGGAAATCACGCCCAGGGCGTCGCGCTTGCGGCATCCGCCGCGGGGATCGCGTCGACCATCGTGATGCCGCTCACGGCGCCGCTCACGAAGGTCGAAAGAACACGCGGATACGGCGCCGACGTCGTGCTGGCCGGAGAGTATTACGAGGCGGCGTACGAACGTGCACTCGAGATTCAGCGCGAGCGAAACGCAGTGTTCGTCCACCCGTTTGACGACCCGTTCGTGATCGCCGGACAGGGCACGATCGGCCTCGAGATCCTTGCCGAGCTGCCAAACGTCGACACGATCCTCGTACCAATCGGCGGAGGAGGCATCATCTCGGGCATCGCCATCGCGGCGAAGGCGCTGCGGCCGTCGGTTCGCATCGTCGGCGTCCAGGCAGCCGGGGCGGCCTCGGCCGTTCGCGCACTCGAGGTCGGCAAACTCGTCGCCCTCGACCGCGCCGAGACGATCGCTGACGGAATCCGGGTCCGGCAACTCGGAGAGTTGACCTTTCGCTACATTCAGGAGCTCGTCGACGAGGTCGTCATCGTCGACGACGAAGAGATCGGGCGCGCGATCGTCGACGTGATGGAGAACTCGAAGCTCGTCGTCGAGGGTGCCGGGGCCGTCACGGTCGCGGCGCTCGCGAACGGACGGGTCGCCAACCTTGGGCGCAACGTCGTCGCGATGTTGTGCGGCGGCAACGTCGACATCAACCTGCTCGGCCGCGTCATCGAACGCGGACTGGCCCACGCGGGACGCCACGCGCTCGTTCACGTCAGGCTCGAGGACAAGCCAGGGCAGCTGCGGGAAGTGCTCGACGCGATGGTGGAGCAGCGGGTGAACGTGCTCGACGTCGAGCACAACCGGGCGGCCTGGCGCGCGCCGATCGGGTCGGTCGACGTAGAGTTGCTCGTCGAAGTGCGCGACGCTGACCACGCCAGGCCATCATCGATGCCTTGTCGGGGAACGGATTCGATGCCCGGCTGCGAAACGTGTGAGGACGCGATCGCCGCGTCGCCGCGACTTTGTGCCTCGGTGCCTCCGCGTCTCTGTGTGCGAAGCTCTGAAGACGCTACGCACACTGAGACACGGAGAGGCTCAGGCTCGATCCTACTTCATCACCCGCTCGAGTTCCTCGATCAGCGCCTCCATCCGGAACTCGCGGATGCGCCCGGCGATCTCGTTGCCGAGATCCTTCTCGACCTCACTGATCTCCTTCGCAATCGCGGCGGCAGCTTGTGCGTCACCCGCATCGAGCGCCTGGTGGAGCCTGCGGACGACACCGGCATCAAGCGTCGAAAGTCTGGCAAGTCCGTCCTCGGTTGCGGTGGCAGCAACTTCTGCCGCGTCCAGTGCCTCCTCGTACTCGAACTGCACGCCGGCGTGACGCTGTAGCATTTCGAAGATCTCCGACTCCTGAAACGGCTTGATCACGAGGTCGTCGCAGCCGTTCGCGAGAATCTCGTCGCGATCCTGTTCGAACACGCTCGCCGTCGTCGCGATGATGACGACTCGGCCGGCGCCGTCTCCGCCCGTCGATTCACGGCGACGGATCTCGCGCGTGGACTCGACGCCGTCCATCACCGGCATGCGTCGATCCATGAATACGACGCGCGGGCGCCACTCGACAACCGCGTCGACAGCCTCGCGCCCGTCGCCTGCCTCGCGGACGTCAAATCCAACCGACACGAGAATCGACGCAAGCAGTAGACGGTTCTCCGCGCTGTCGTCAACAACGAGAACGCGGCGGCGGCGCTCGGCGGCAATCACTCTTCGGACGCGTCGCGTGGCTCGCGCCGTGGCCGCGTCCGCCGACGCCGGCAGCCTCACGTCGAATCTGAACGTGCTGCCCTTCCCGGGCTCGCTCTCGACCGTGATATCGCCGCCCATGAGCCTGACGATCTCGCGACTGATTGCCAGTCCGAGTCCCGTGCCCTCCGTCATCGACTTGCCCGTCGCCGTCTGCGAGAACGCCTGAAACAGGTCGGCAATCTCGCCGGACGAGATCCCGCGTCCCTCGTCGCTGATCTCGAATCGTGCCCGTCCGTCGCTCCAGTCGGCGCAGAGTCTGACGCTGCCTGAGTCCGTGAACTTCACGGCATTCCCGAGCAGGTTGAGCATGACCTGACGCAGCTTCCCGTCATCTCCGTAGACCACTGGCGGGAATCCGGTGCCGATCATCACGTCGAAGTGGAGATCCTTAGCGTCCGCGCGGACGCGCGTCATCGCCTCGACGGCGCCGAACAGCTCGTTTGGAGAAAATGGCTGCTCGTGGAGCTCGAGCCGTCCGGCCTCGATTTTCGCGAGCGAAAGGACGTCGTTGATGAGTCCGAGCAGGTGTTCTCCGCTGCGCCGAATGATCGCAACCTTGTGGCGTTCAGGCGGACCGAGCGATCCGGTTCGATCGAGCAGCTGCGCAAACCCGAGAACGGCGTTGAGCGGAGTGCGCAGCTCGTGGCTCATGTTCGCGAGAAAAACGCTCTTCGCATGATTTGCCTTCTGCGCAAGCTGCTGAGAAATGCGCAGCTCGTCCACTGTGTGCGCAAGCTCGACAGTTCGCTGGGCAATCGCCCGCTCGAGCAGCACGTTTCGCTGGGCAAGCGTTCGCAGTCGCCACCGGACACCGATGTACACCAGTGCAAGGGTGGCAAGCACGTAGAACAGGATCGCCCACCACGTCAGCCACGGTGGCGACATGACGGTGAACGGCAAGTCAACCGGACCGCTCACGTTTCCAAAGGCGTCGCGTCCCCAGACGCTAAAAGTGTACGAGCCCGGCGGCAGACTGTTGAATTCGCGGCGGAACTCCGTCGTCCATTCCGACGCCGCTTCCTCGTACCCGTCGAGTTGTGTTCTATACCTGGTCGCGGCCTCGCGGTTGTAACTGAGCAACGCGTATTCGAAAACGAGGTGGTTGCGATCGTGGGCGAGCTCGTCATTGGCCGCTAGAGGCCGGTTGCCGTCATCAACGATGACCTTCTTCTCGACGACGAGCCGGCTCGGCGCCACCGTGATTTCGGCGGCGGGGTCGTACACAGCTGCTCCCGCCAGGGTTCCGACCCAGATTCGGCCTCGGTGATCGACGGTCGATGCGCCCGTGTTGCATTCGTCGTTCGGAAGCCCGTCATCGGTCGTAAACACGGTCAGCTCGAACTCGCCGGGATCGGTCGGAGCAGCGCGACGCGGAGTGAGCCGCGCGACGCCGCGATTCGTCGGAAGGTACAGGCGTCCCGCGGCGTCCGCTTCGATTCGGTACACGGTGTTGTTGGGAAGCGCCGGCGTTGACATCGTCGAGAGCGTTCGAACCGGAGCGGACGGGTCGCCGAGGGAAAGCCGGGCCACGCCGGCACGCGTTCCTACCCACATCTCGGACTCTCCGGTAAGAAGCCGAACCTCGCGCAGGCACAAGACGGAATCTGTCGGCAGTCCCTGGCTCATGGTGTACGTGGCCGAGCTCTCGCCGTCGTAGCGAACCAATCCGTGGTCGGTGCCAACCCACAGTATTCGCCGGGCCGCCGGGCCGGTCGTTTCGGCTAGGCACGTGACGCGTCCACCCGGATGTTCGAGCGAAGGCGGCGCGGGGAGGAGCGCATCGTCGACGAATCGACACACGCCACCGCTGGTCCCGACCCAGACAAACGGTCGTCCATCCGCATCGACGGATCGCAGGAGCGACGTCACGTCAAAACCGGGCAGTCCGTCGTCGACTCGAAACAGGCGCACGACCTTGCCGTTCTCGATCACGACGAGGTTGCCAGCCTTGCCCGCAAGGATTCGTTCGGTCTTGCCGTCTGAGACGTCGAGCAGGCTCATGACCCACATCAACCACGCGCCGTTGTCGAGCGTGACCTGCTTCGGCACACCACGCTCGAAGCGCATGAGCCCGCCGCTGATCGTCCCGATCCACGCGACGTCGCCACCCGCGACGTCCCTGGTCAGCAGAACGCTGTAGACGGACTCGTTGACCAGTCCGGCGGCGCGATCGAACGCCGTCCAGGCTCCAAACTGTGCGCGCACAAGTCCCAGGCCCGCGGTGCCGATCCATACCGCGTGCGTCGATCGCGCATCGCCCGTGGCGAGAAGGCTCCAGACACCGCCGTCCTTGAGCTTTGCGTCGCTGCCGAACACCGTCCATTGCCCATTCTCGAATCGAAAGCTGCGTCCGTCGATGCTCCCGCACCACAGCGCGAGCGATCCATCCGGAGACCGTGACTCGCAGATTCGGAAGATGTTGACGAACCTCTCATCGCCGGCGGTACCCGGTTCCGGAATCCATTTTTCTCCGTCGAAAACGGACAGGCCGCTCAGTCGCCCGGCGACCAGCTGAACCGTTCCGTTAAGCGCCCGAGTTCGGACGAAACAGAAGAAGCTGTCGGCCACGGGGCCCTCCGGCGCTGGGAAAACGGTCCAGACACCGTGCCTCCGTCGCGCCGTGCGGCCTCCTGATAGACCCGTCCAGAGCTCCGTGACACCGTCATCGCCGACGAAGACGCTGGCTGCACCTGCGATGCCGGGGCCCTGCAGCGGAAAATCGGGATCCAGAATCCACTCGCCCTCGAGGAAGCGGGCAAACGAACGTTGCGACAGGAGAACGATGGTAGACGGACGGCCGGGTTCGTCGAGCTCAGCGAGAAGGACTGGAAGTCCGGCCCCAGAGCCGCCGGGTTCGCGGTCATACCGCCACGATCCGTCTGCACGTCGGCACACGGCGCCTCCGCCGTGAAGGGTGACCCACATGTCGCCGTTCTCCGCGTGCACGATGTCGGCGATCATGTTCTTGCCGACTTCCGGAGGCATGTTGAGTACCTGCCACGTCCGGCCGTTATAACTCGCGAGACCGTCCTTGGTGCCGATCCAGAGCATCCCGTTTCGATCGGTCACGATCGTGGTGATGGCGTTCTGCGGCAGTCCGTCCTTGCTGGTGAAAGTGCGCAGGCTCGGGCGGCCGACGCTGGCAATGTTGAACGGAGTGGCTTCCGTATCTGTCGACGGCAGCAAGGGCGCGGCTGCTGGCTGGCGGTTGCCGGCGAATGTCGTCATGAGCAACGTGAACGCGGCGAATCCTGTCGCGACAAGACGACGAGTTTCGACAGATTTGGCGGCGGGTCGCGAGACGACAGGCATCGGTCCGTCCATCGCGTGTAGAGACTCGGGCGAGTTGAATCAGAGACTACCGCGAAAGGCCGAGTCGGTGGTCAGAAATTCGCGAGGCGAGCCGAGCCTATTCCCGGGCCCGAGGCTCCCGTATCCAACCGAGTCGGCGCAGGCCTGGATGCGTCGACGTCTGACTTCAAACGAGTCGTGGAAGGACGAGTCACACGTCAATACCCGCCCAGTAGTGCGCGCATCAGCTTGAAGTACACGTCCGTGTTGTCCTGGACTCCTCCGAAGAGTGCCGCGGCCTTGCCGCCGAATGCGCACACCGGAACGTCAGTAGCCGTATGTGCTGCCTGTGTACCCGGGATTTGTCCCCGGATGAAGTAGCCATTCGTCGCGCCGTCGCCTCGCGACTCGGAAAGCCCAACGTGTCGCGCAGTGTCGCATTCGTCGACCGACGATCCCGAGGGTTCGGCTCGTGACGCGGAGTCGTCGATCCAGGTCTCGAACCGATCACCGTTTGCGCCGAAACCGATGACGAGCTTGTAGTCCGGGTCCGCGGTCTCAGGGTATCCGTCGGGCGCGATGACGTAATTCGGGAAGCCGGCCTCGGTGTAGAGTCCGACCGCTGTCTGACGGGCCGGCGATGGATTCGCTGCGGATGCCGGCGCAAAGTTCGTGGCGTCGCTCGGCAGAGCACGCATCTCGGCTGTCGTTCGCTTCAATGCGCCGATCGCGGAGAACCCGGAGCACTCGTGATCCGACACTACGATAACGAGCGTGTTGCCATCGCGATCCGCGAACTCGCGGCACGCGCGAACGGCGTCGTCGAATTCGATCGTGTCCCAGATGGCCCTGTCCGCGTCCATCAGGTGCGACTGCTTGTCGATGCTGGCGCCTTCGACGAGAAGCATGAATCCCCTTCGGTTGCGATCGAGGACAGTGATCGCCGCCCGCGTCATCTCGTCGAGCATTGGCTGGTCACGCGGCAACGTATCGGAAGTCTCAGCTGGACGCGCAGACGCGCGGCGGCCCGCAATCTTGTCGTACGCTACGTTCATGTTGGCGAGCGCGAACAGTCCGATCAGCCTGCGGGTGTCCGGATTCGCTGCCGCGACCTCGAGCTCAGTCGCGGAGCCGGCGTGAACGAAGCCTCGAGATCGAAAATTGGCGAGCAGGTCGCGCTCCGGATCGAGGGCGCCGGTCGGCACGCCGAGTTGATCCGCGACCGCTGAGTCGAGCTGGTAATCGGTGTCAGCACTTCGCGCCGAACCCGGCGCGCTCGCCGGGAGAAACCAGCGCCGGCCGCCCCCGAGCAGGACCGCAATTCCGTTGCCGCGTCCGTTCGAAAGCTCGCTCTCGTCGAGAAACTGATCGCAGATCCCGGTCCCGGCGCCCCGATTGCTGGTATGGGCTGCCATCGCTCCTGGCGTTGCGTCCTCGACGTCCGCGGTCGTGACGATGCCGACGACCTTGCCTAGTCGACGCCGGGCAAACTCGCCAAGGTATTCCACACGCGGATTGTCGAACGCCGAACTCGTGTTGTCCGGATACACGCCCTGTTGACCGTTCGCAGACTTGTTGCCGGTGGTGTAACACGACATACCAGGCGACGAGTCGGTCACGATGGCGTTGAGCGACGACGTCATCACCATCCCGTAGACCGGGAACTCGTCCATTGCGAGCCGACCGTTGGCCTTCCCCGCCGTGTAGCCGTGTCGGACGATGCGCGCAGCGGTGCGGTGTCCCGTTCCCATGCCGTCGCCTAGGCAGATGATGACGTTGCGGTACTTCCGCTTCTCACCGGCAACGTCGACGATCTCGAATCGGCACGTGCCGAATGCAGCCGTCGAATCCAGGCTGTCCACCGCTGACGCGGTGATCGTGTGTGGGCCCACCGCCGATGTCGAATAGCCGCGGATGGAATTCCCGAGGTTCGCGTCGAGCGCACTAATGCTGATTGGCTGCGCGACGCCGTCGATCGCAAGCGTGACCGCAGTGAGCGAATGACCGGGTGCGGGCGTGAACTCGACACGAATGTCGAATCGCTGGT
This sequence comes from Blastocatellia bacterium, assembly GCA_016705245.1. Classification (GTDB taxonomy): domain Bacteria; phylum Acidobacteriota; class Blastocatellia; order UBA7656; family JADIYM01; genus JADIYM01. The sequence continues at coordinate 203,292 of JADIYM010000003.1, forward strand.
CTTTCACGAATCGTGCCGTGTCCACCGGCGTGATGCGGATAGTCGGTCGTGCCTCGGCAGTCGAGCACCAGCAGACCAGGAGAATTCCGGCAATCATGACGACGCGAGTGAAAATCATGCTTCAGTCCAGGAGTGGGGATCCGGGCAGCGAGGCCCGATCGAAGGGGAGCACACTTCGACGTTCGCCACAACGTCGAGAGTCCCGGCACCCCGCCGTCAAAGGTCGGAAGAGCAAGTCGGTCCGCCGCGGCTGTCTGCATTGGATTCGCGATGTCGCTTCTCGTCACGCACCGCCGAAGTCACACGATTGGTGCCGGATCACAATAAACTCGACCGTACCGCCCGCGATAGCGAGTTGACTCTGTTTCCAGCGGGAACTTGCGATGAGCGACCAGGAGTTGGACTCTAGAACGCGCTGCTGGGCTCGCGTCGGCCTCGGATTGCTCGCGCACGCAACCGCGATTCCCGGGTTCCGACCAGTCCTGGAACGGCGCCGGTACCAACCAGTCGACAAAGGGAGACTCCTCAAATGAAGACACTGTTCTTGCTTCTGGCTCTTGTGGCTCTTGCTGCACAGGACGTCCCTGGTCAACAGGAACTCGTCCGTCCTACGGTGAACGTGTCCGGCACGGCGGAGGTGCTCGTGGTCCCGGACCAGGCCGAGGTTCGCATGACCGTTCGAACCCTCGATCTGAATCTGCAGCTTGCGCGGAGCAAGAACGACGAAATGGTCAAGCAGGTCTTTCGTATCGCGACGGATCTGCGAATCGATCCGTCGGACGTGCAGACCGACATCATCTCGGTCCAGCCCGAATACACCGATGAAGACGACTCGCCGCGACCGCCGAAGTTCCTCGGGTATGCGATGTCGAAGCGAATCGTCATCGTGGTGAGAGATATCAAGGTCCTCGAGCGCCTGATTCCCGGAGTCCTCCTGGCCGGGGTCACTCGACTCGACGAGGTGGATTTTCAGTCTTCGAAAATGAGAGAGCACAGCGACGAGGCTCGAGCAATGGCCGTGCGCGCCGCCCGCGAGAAGGCTGCGGCGATGGCCAGTGAGCTTGGTCAGTCCATCGGCAAGGCGATCCACATCTCCGAGACACAGAATCAGATCCCGTACGGCTTCACGGCAAACAGCTCCAGCTTTGACGGGCGTGCGTCGGCGTCCGACGCCATCTCGACAACAGTCGCGTTGGGAAAGATCCGGATCTCGGCACGAATCCAGATCGTCTTCGAGCTTCATTGAAACGTAGAGGCTGACCCGAGCGCGTGTGACGACACCTGGCGAGGCTGTCGGCTAGGCTGACCCGAGCGCTACCGCGCCCGGTACTGATGCTCGGACCGCCCGTCCTCGAGAGGGGACATGGCGAAATGTCTCGTCTTACAGAGCCGTTCATCGACGTGTCACATGATTGATGAAGACGCTTGCATCGCACTCCTCACGCATCAGTACCGGGCGCGGTAGCGCTCGGGTCGATCCCGAGCGCGTGTGACGACACCAGGCGCGGGGTAACGGAGAGGCTGACCCGAGCGTACCGCGCCCGGTACTGATGCGCGGACCGCGAGTCGTGATCCGCGTGATCCGCGATGCGCTCCGTCGATTCGGTCCAGCAGCACATGACCAAAATTCTTTGACACGCAGTTTGCGCGACCGATACATTTCCAGGTCTTGTTCCCTCACCCCTCGACAACTGAATGTTCCCAAAGGAGAAAGAGTTTCATGCGTGAATCCCACTACGCGTCCGTGTCCCTGCGGAGCGTTGCCGCAAGCGCGTGCCTGCTGACGCTCCTGTCTCCGACGAGCCTGATTGCCCGTGCCTCGACGCCCGAGGAACGCGATCTGGCCTTCGAGACCGCGCGTCAGTCCGTGTTGTTCCACGAGAACTACGATTACCGTGACGAACTCATTGCCGAGCGCGCCGGCAAGCAGCAGGTCAGTCCCGCTCGTACCGCTGCCACTGCGCGGCTCGCCGAGCGCCTCAAGGGCTTCACGCTTCATCTTGACGAGGTTTCAGGTCTTCCCAAGATGGTGGCGACTGTAGCACCTGGGGAGCGACTGTCCGGCAAGGGGGTTCGCCAGCCTGAAGTCGCCGCACGCAACTTCCTGGCAGCGAACGCCGAGGCCTTCGGCGTGACGCCGCGAGACCTCGCCACCCTCGAGAATGCCGTTGTCTCATCGCCTGAAGGTGGAGCGACGATCGTCCGTCTCGAGCAGAATATCGCCGGCATTCCGGTCTTCCGCGGGGACTTCTCGGTGGTGATGACGCCCAGAGAGAACGCCGTGGTCGGCACAACGGGGACGATCTTCCCGAACCTCGCTGGCGCCGCAACCTCCAGGACCTTCGCAGTCTCGATGCTGGACGCGGTCGCGAGGGCCTCAAAAGACCTCGCGCCGTCGCGATCGTTCGTCGCCGGCGACTTCGACGTGAGCGGATTGGACGACGCCGGCTACTCGCGCCTCCGGTACCGTCCGGACAGCTCGGCCGTTGTCGTGAATCCGCAGTTCGGCGAAGGACTACGCGCTCGGCAGGTGATCTTCCCGATTGCTGCCGGTGAAGCGATCCCCGCGTACTACGTCGAGGTCAACCTGACCGGAGAGCTCGCCGGGGCCGGTCCCTACTACTCCTACGTCGTCAGCGCGGTAGACGGCCGAGTGCTCTTCCGGATGAACCTGACGGCCGACGAGACCTTCCAGTACCGGGTGTTTGCGGACACGGCGGCGCCGTTTCGTCCCTTCGACAGTCCCGAAGGCATCACCGGCACGCCACATCCGACCGGACTCCCGGACAATTTCCAGGCTGCCGGCGTGACCACGAACGACGTCGCGGTCGAGAGCCTGATCGGACCCACTGATCCCTGGCTCCCCGCTGGTGCGATCGAGACGACCGGCAACAACGTCGATGCGTATCTCGACGTCGCGGGCGCCGATGGATTCACAGCCGGTGATATTCGGGGCGCCATCACGGCAGCCGGCCAGTTCCTGCCGGATTGGTCGCACACGAATTCGTCGCAGGATGCGACCGTTCGCCAGTCGAAGGCCGTGCACATGTTCTTCTACAACAACTGGTTGCACGACATCTGGTATCCGCGCGGCTTCGACGAGGTATGGCGCAACGCTCAGACCGACAACTACGGCCGTGGCGGCTCTGCGGGAGACAACATCCGCGGCGAAGGCGAGGACCGGACCGGCACGAACAACGCGAACATGTCGACGCCTGCCGATGGCGGGCGTCCGCGAATGCAGATGTACCGCTTCAACAACCCGGAGCCGGATCGCGATTCGTCGACCGATTTCGGCATCGTGGCCCACGAGTGGATGCACTTCATGTCGAACCGGCTTGTTGGAAACGCGACCGGCCTTTCGAACAATCAGGGCCGGTCGATGGGCGAGGGTTGGGGCGACTGGAATGCTCTCGTGAACATCGTTCGGGTCGGCGACAACCTCGACGGGGCCTTCACGACGGGAGCGTGGGCGACGTTATCTCTCTGGCCGAGCTACACGAACAACTATTACTACGGCATCCGCCGGTATCCGTACTCGACTCGCATGGACATCTTCCCGATGACGTTTGCGTTCATCGGTCCCAATCAGACATTCCCTCCGGCCGTGCCGCGCAATGCGAATGTAAACGGCTCCCCGTCTGAAGTGCACAATGCCGGAGAGGTCTGGTGCAACATGCTCTGGGAGATGACTGCGTCGCTAATGAAGACGTATGGCATCGAAGAGGGCCGAACGCGCGCCCTTCAATACGTGTGTGATGGCATGAAGGCCGCGGCGCAAAGTGGCCCGACCTTTGGACAGGAACGTGACGGAATCCTCACGGCCGCCAATGCTGTACATCCCGAAGACGTGCCGCTTGTGTGGCAGGCTTTCGCCAAGCGCGGAATCGGCGAGGGTGCGGTGAGTCCGGTACCCACAAGCCCCAACCACTCCGGTATCACCGAGTCATTCGTCGCGCCGGTCGCGTTGCCGAACGACACGATCGCCGTGTCCAGTGCGGGCAGCCATTTCCAGCGTAACCTCCTGCTCGGCGGAGCTGCAGACCTGCAGTTCTCCTTCGGCAGCGCATCGATGTCGCCACTCGCGGGCAACTGGAACGGTGGCACCGGCGTCGGTGCGGATCGTGCAAGCACCATCGGCGCCTATGACGCCTCCTCCGGCTTCTTCTTCCTGCGAAACACGAACACGCCGGGAGCTGCGGATGTCGTCTTCGGATTCGGGGCCGGCGGCTCGGCGGTTGCCATCACGGGCGACTGGAATGGCGATGGTGTCGACACCGTCGGCATCTACGATCCCGCAACGGGTGCTTTCTTCCTCCGGAACACGAACTCGGCTGGACCTGCCGACGTCGTGTTTTCGTTCGGCCCCGGTGGCGTGGGCTTCGTTCCGGTCGTCGGCGACTGGAACGGAGACGGCACCGACACGGTTGGCGTTTACGATCCGGCGACCGGAGCGTTCTTCCTTCGAAACAGCAACTCGAACGGAGGAGCCGATCTTGTATTCACCTTCGGCGTCGGCGGAGCGATACAGCCGGTCGCTGGCGACTGGAACGACGACGGGACGGACACGATCGGCATCTACGCGCCGGCGAGCGGCGTGACGTTCCTTCGTAACTCGAACACGAGTGGCCCTGCGGATGTCTCGTACACCTTCGGCCCCGGCGGCGGTGCCGTCGCGTGCGTAGGCGATTTCGACGGTCAGTAGACGTCGAGTCGCCCGGGCGACTGCTCAGATGAAAAGGCCCCGCGGAGATCGCTCCGCGGGGCCTTTTCCTTTCTCAGTGACTCTGCGTGCGCAGCGTCTCGAGCACTTCCAATACAGCGACACCGAATCTCAAAGCGGACGGCGAACGAGCCAAACCGAGCAGTGAACGTGATTCGTCACCGCCGTCGAAACCGATCCGAGAAGGAGTCGCGGAACGGCGCTGTATCCGTGCGATCCGATGACCACGAGGTCCGCCGGCCACTGCTCGGCCGCATCGATGATCACCGACTTCGGGTCACCGTCGATAATCGCGGTCGTGATCGTCGCCTCGCCTTTCATCTGCTCTCTAAGGGCCTGTTCGTGCTCGGTCACGATGCGCTTCGCGTTGATGCGACTCGCCTCCATGACTTCGGCGTGGTACTTGCCCGGGAGCAGCCACGCATCGTAGGCGGGATACCGGAATTCCTCCGCCGCACTGAGCAGCCGAATCTCGGACCCCGCCGGCCACTGGAGGTTGGCTACCGCGGCGACCGCCGCGGCGCTGTACTCTGAGCCGTCAACTGCAACCAGTACGTTCATGGCTGGGGCGCCTCCACGTCACCCATTCTTGCCGCGCTTCTCGGGCGCCTTCTTTTCGTCCTTCTTTTCCTTCTTTCCGTCGGCATTCACCTGGCGCGGACGCTCCGACTTTACCTCACCTTCGTCCTTGGGCTTCTCCGGACGCGGCTTCGGAATGCCGATCTCATCATCAGGCTCAACGCCGCCGGCCTTCTTGACGTCGTCGATTCCAGTGTCCGACGTCGCGTCCTCGGCGGCCTCCTCGACCTGAGCCCGCACTTCGGCAGCGATCTCGCCCTTACGGCGATCCTGCTCGGCTTTCGTATCGGCATCCACCGGCGGCTTCTCGGGGAACTTCTCGACCGGCTTGCCTTTCAGGAAGTCCTCCATGAAGTCGATCCACATCGGAAGAGCCGCGTGACCGCCCGTTTCGCCCTCGCCGAGCGGCCGCTTGGAGCCCGGATAACCGATCCAGACACCGCACGAATACGACGGGCTGTACCCGATGAACCACGCATCGGTGAAGTCGTTCACTGTGCCAGTCTTGCCGGCCAATGGCCGCTTGCCGAGCTCGCGATTCCCGCGGATGGCCGTTGCCGTGCCGGCGTCGACGACGCCTCGCATGGCCTCGACCATGTTGGCCGCAACGTAGGCGGTCGTAGCGCGCTGCGAGGTCGGCTTCCATTCCCATTTCGCCACGCCGTCGCGGTCCTCGACGCGGGTGTAGAGATGCGGCTCCGCCCGCTCCCCTCGATTTGGATAGACCGAGTAGGCCGAAACCATGTGCAGGAGCGGCTCCTCGGTCGCTCCGAGCGCCGACGACAGCACGCGCTTCATCGGATTCGGCAGGCCGAATCGACGGACGCAATCCGCTCCGGCGTCAACGCCTACCGACCGGAGCGTATTTACGGCGTTGATGTTCAGCGACTTTGCAATCGCCACTCTCAGGGGCACCGAAGCGCTCGACGTCGACCCGTCGTAGTTGTGCGGAGTCCAGCCTCCGATCGACACCGTCGCTCCCGAGACCACCGTGTCCGGCGTATATCCACGCTCCATCGCCGCCGTGTAGATGAAGGGCTTGAAGGCCGACCCCGTCTGGCGTTCCGCCTGTGTGGCATTGTTGAACTTCACCAGGGCGAAGTCATACCCGCCGACCATGGCCACGATGTTCCCGGTCGACGCCTCGATGCAGACAAGCGCACCCGCCACAGCCGGCACCTGTGAAAGGTCACACTCGATCAAGTGTGCTTCCTTGTCGACCTTCTGGATCTTGAACGGCGTGATGTCGCCAGTCTTGAGCGCAGCGCCGGGCGCCTTGCCCGCCAGTTTCGTATTCGCCGGCGTCAGCTTGGCCGTGTAGTTGCCGAACCGCACCTCGGCCGTGTCACCGGAAGCCTTCGTCACGAGACCGAAGATGTACGTATTCGGGATCGGCTCGTCGTCCCAGTCATGATGCCAGTACCGGCCAAGATCCTTGAAATCGGCGGCCACGTTCGGCAACTCGCCTCGCCACGGCTTCGCGCGTCGATTCTCGTAGGCGTGCAGGCCACGCCGGACGGCGCGAACGGCTTCGCGCTGCGCATCCGCGTCGATCGTCGAATGGATCTGAAGCCCCTCGGTCTGCGTCACGCGCGTCCCGAACTGTCGCTCCATCGACTGGCGGATCTCCTCGACCGCATATCCGAATGCCGAATCGTTCGGGCTGACCGTGTTCGTCGTCGACGTGATGTTCAGGACGATGGGCTTGGCGGCAGCAGCGTCGTATGTCGCCTGATCGATGAAGCCCTCCTCGAACATGTTGCGGAGCACGAGATTCCGCCGCTCCTTCGCGTCATTCGGGTTGAGGACGGGCGAATACTGCGAAGGGGCCTTCGGAAGCGCCGCGAGCATCGCGCACTCCTCGAGTGTCGCCTCGCGAACCGAGTGACCGAAGTAGTACTGCGACCCCGCCTCGACGCCGTAGGCTCCGCCGCCGAGAAAGATCTGATTGCAGTACATCTCCATGATCTGTTCCTTCGAGAACATGCGCTCGATCTGGAGCGCGATCATGGCTTCGCGGATTTTTCGCTTGAACGTTCGCTCGGGGCTTAGAAAGAGGATCTTGGTGAGCTGCTGCGTCAGGGTGGACCCGCCCTCGACCGTGCGTCCGGCGAGTGCGTTCTTCACCGTCGCGCGGCCGATGCCGAGCGGGTCGACTCCGATGTGCTTATAGAACCGCGAGTCCTCGATGGCCTGGATCGCGTTCTTCATGTTCGGCGGAAGCTCGGAATAGGCGATCGGGATGCGGCGTTCCATCGCGAACTGGCCGATCACGGTGCGGCCGTCAGACGCATACACGCGCGTGACGGCCGAGGGCCGGAAATCCGCTAGCGCACGAACCTGACGGGCTTCGTCCGAGAGGCTCGACTGGTAGGCCACCGTTGCCCCGAACATCGATCCCGCGACGATCGTCAGCAGGATCAGGCTGAGGAACATGTGCTTTCGAAACAGCGTCTGCACCGCTCGCGAAATTGCATCGAGGCGGCTGCCGAATTTCTTGATGGTTTCAATTTCTGCCATTTCAGTATTCCGGGTTCACAATGTTCTTCGAGTCGGTCAGGCCTTCGTCCCGCCTTTGCGCCTCTGCGCCTTTGCGCGAACCTCCTCCGGCCTTCGGAGAAGTGCACGCAAAGGCGCAATGGCGCAAATCAGCCTGCTGGGAAGGCTCCGCTTGACTGTTCGTATTCGCCTGTAAACTGCAAGTTCGAACCCTCTGTTGCGCCGTCCCCGGCCCGGGTTGCCCTATTCACCTATCGTCTTTCGCACCGTCGTCACGTAGTAGAGTCGAAGAGTCACCCCGAGGATGCCGACGGCGGTCAGCGCCCACAGCGTGGTCCAGAGCACGGCCGGCATGAATCCGCCGGTCGCATTCGCCATGTTCTGCGCATCCGTCGGCGCCGAACTGCTGATCGAAAGCCAGAACAGGAACCGAAGATCCGACAGCGCATTCAGCATGCACTGCACGGCGAGGAAGCTCAGTCCGAATCGCGTCGCCCGATCCGATCCCCTGGCGCCGGCGACGATGAGGAATGCACCGATCGCCAGGCCGCCGGCCCACGCAAGAAAGTTCGCCCCAAGCCACACGGCACACAGCGCGAAGACCGCGCCAAGGCCGACGAGCGCAGGACGTACCGTTGACCGGCGGGCCGCCATGAGCAGCAGCAGCGCCCCCACGATCGGCGTGCACACGTAGCCGGCCGAGCTGATGGCAAGGCTGCTGCCTCCGAGCGTGTGTGTGACGCCCGACGTGTCCATGAAGATCTGGATGCCCATCGGCCACCCAAGCGTCAGCACGGCCGCAAAGGCGTGGCAGAGCTCGTGCACGTAGGTCACGAACACCCGAATCGGATAGAGGATCAGGCCCACGAACGGGATGAACCACAGGATGAAGGTCAGAGCCGAAGCCGCGAGGACATGCCGAAACGAATCGAGGGCGTCTCGGGCCGCCGGATCCGCCGTGACCGGTGGTGCGTCGACGATGCGGAACGGATCTGTCGTCATTTCGAGTTCTCCACGACGGTGCCAGCCTTTGCGAAAAACCCGACGGGCAGCGTCGGATCCGAAACAAGTGCCTGATTCATCACCAGCGGCGCCTCGGCGGCAGCGACCACGAGGTAACCACCGGGGGCAAGTGCCGACTCGAGCCGACCGAGGAGTTCCCGGGCGGCTCGCGCGTGGAAGTATAGCAGCACGTTCTGACACGAAATGACGTCGAACGAACCGATCACTAGACGCCACGCCGACTCGTCGCAGAGGTTGACCCTTCGAAAGAGCACGATGCGACGAACGAGCGGCAGCACGTCGAATGTGCGATCCGGTCCGGGCTCGTTGACGCCGATGAAGTACCGATTTCGAAGGGTCGGATCGATGCCGCGAATCTGCGAGGCACTGTATCGGCCCTGACTCGCCGCGACTACGGCGTGTCCCTGTAGATCCGTCGCCAGGATCTCGATGCGCCAGTCGGGATCCGGCGGAAGCGCTTCGCGGGCCAGGATCGCCAGTGAGTAGGCCTCCTCGCCGGTCGAGGCGGCCGCCGACCAGAGACGAAGTCGATGTGTTGCGCCGCGGGCCGCAACGAGTGTCGGAAGGACGCGTTCGGCGAGCGCCTCCGTCTGCTCGGCATCGCGGAAGAACGACGTGTCGCCAGGCGCCACTTCTTCGGCAAGCGCGTTGAGCTCTCCCGGCGACGCACTCGCCATCCGGCAGTAGCTCACTTCGTCGACGCCGATCCGATCCGCCTTTCTGGTGACGGCTGCCAGGAGCGCATCGCGGATGGGACCGCCGGGCTGCCACCCGAAATGCTCTGCGAGCGCCGTTTCGAGCGACTTGAGATGCGGGTTCTTCGGGAGCCTGCGGCTCACGATTCCGTCGGATCCGCGTCGCGGCGATATTCGCCGGAACGGCCGCCGGACTTTCGCTCCAGCCGGATGTCGGTGATCACCATCTCGCGATCGACGGCCTTGCACATGTCATAAATCGTTAGTGCAGCCACCGACACTGCAGTAAGCGCTTCCATCTCGACCCCCGTTCGGCCATCGACGAGCGCCGTCCCTTCGAGCCGAACGCCGTCGGCGACGAGCTCCGCCCGAACGTCGACCGATGAAAGCGTCAGCTGATGACAGAGCGGAATCAGCGATGCCGTCTGCTTCGCCGCCATGATGCCCGCAAGTCTCGCCGTCTCGAGTGGGTCCCCCTTGGGCGTGCGCTTCTCTCGGATGGCCTCAACCGTTGCCGGGAGCATCCGGACGAAGCCCGTTGCGACGGCCACTCGCGACGTGACCGGTTTGTCGCCGACGTCGACCATGCGGATTCGACCTTCGGCGTCGACGTGGCTGAGCTGAGATAGCTCGTCGGACATTCGCCTTGACCTCGAGCGATCGCGCGCTAGACGCGGTGCATCGCGATGAAGAGATCTTCACGCTGAGCGTAGATGTTGACTCGAGCCGCTGACCGGCCTCGCGAAACCGTTCTTTCAGGTCTGCCACGCCGGTTGTCGATCGGCGGCTGTCGGCCACGAGGACCATCGCGAATTTCCCACCAACAACCGTCTGGTTGATGTCCACGATCGCGCAGTCCGCATCCGCCAGCACCGAGCTGACTGCCGAGACGATTCCCGGCCGGTCGAGACCGAACACCGAGATGATCACCCGATCGCGAGAGCCCCGGTCGTCCGACTGAGCTCCCGCTGCCACTGGTCCCGCCGCAATCGCCGGACGCACGGCGCGGTAGACGTCGGCGACGAGATCCTCGACCGTCTCGCGCTGAACGGAAGGACCGAGTCTGGCGAAAACGGCCTTCGTGATCTCGTAGATGATCTGCTCTTCGGTCATGTCGTTCGCTTCTTTGCCGCGCGTTTCGCGGGAGTACGGCTCGGTGTCGCCAGAGCCTTGGACTTGCGCGCGGGCTTCGGCGCCTTCACATCGTTCTCGGCGAGCTTCGCAAGGATCGGCTCGAGGTATTTCGCGATCGTCGAGTACTCGAACGTGAGCCGTCCGCGGAAGAGGTCGCTCTCGATGTCGAGTCGCATCCACCCTTCCGGCAACTTCGTCGACGCGTTCCGGCGGCTCTCGGCGGCCGCAACGGAAACCGACCCGGCCGAGAATGCGCGAATCCGCTCGGCAGTCGCCTTCGGAAGGCCCGCGACGGCCATGATGTCCTCGACCGGGGCATCCGCGAGATCGTTGAGTGACGAAATTCCAGCCGCTCGCAGGCTGCGAACCTGCGCCGTCGTGACGCCGTCGAGATAACGGGGCAAACCTCCGAGGGAAAGGAGCGACGGCGTGGCCGCATCGCGTTCGGCTTCGGTCTTGAGAAGAACACCGAGCTGATTCCACGCCTCGTTCAGGTCATTGAGGTCGCGCTTGATGAGCTGTCGCGTGGAGCCATTCGCCAGATCGGAGAGTGGCTGTTCGATTCGGACGAAAATGCTAGTGATGTCCGCGTATTCCATGGTCTCTGACGCCTCGCGAATCGGCCGGAGAGCCTCGAAGGCCTCCTCGGCGGTCCTTCGGGTAGCCTCGCCGGCACGAATCTGCTAGATGGCGAACTCGATAGGCCGCATGTACTGCGCGATGATCGACTGAAACATGTCGCGCAGCTCTGAATCGACGTAGTCGTCGAGCGACAGCAGCTCTTCGAGCGACTCGGGGCAAGTCCAGGTCGCGACTGAAGATCTCGTCGAATCGTTCGAGCACCTCGTCTGGCGAAAAATCCACGAGCGTCTGCTCGAGCTCCTCGGACGTCAGCGGTGCCGTTGTGACTCGCTTCGGCATCAATCCGACGCCTCCCCGTCGCCCGCTCTCAACCTTCTGGCCGCCTCGATCGTGTCGTCGGATCGGCAGTCCTGGAGGTCCATTCGATCGACGATGCCGACGACCGCAGCCTCGATCGACATGTCCTGGTCACCGATGGCCGAGCGCGCAGCTCTCCCGTAAGCGCACAGAACCGTCTCCCCGATACCGGCTCCGAGCCGGTCGGCGACGACGACGATGTCCGTGCCGGGCTCCTTGTTGAGGTTGTACGGATGCACGATGAGGAACTTGACACCCTCGAGGTTCGGCGACTTCTTGGTGGACCAGACTGTGCCGACAACGTGACCGAGAAACATTTCGAGTGCCTAACGGCGCGCGAAGACGTCGCGCGTATCGCCGAGCTCGCGAGCAGCGGGCGTGATAATGGTCTTGGCGTCGACCGGGATCTTCCGTCCGTCCGCGATCGCGCGCCGGACGTCGTCTTCGCAAACGAACTCGGACGCAGCGCCCGGTGCGGGTCCGGCTTCGACCGGCGTCGATGCCTTCTCTGCCGGTGGCGTAGCGGGGGCGGGCTGCGAAGCCGGAGCCGGCGGGGCCTCGGCTCGACGCTCCGCAATGAATCGGTCGACGAGCGACGCGATGTTGGCGCGCTCGACGGGAGCTGGTGCGAACACCGGCGCGATGGAAGTCGCCTTTGGTCGCGACGTGGCCGGTCGCGGAGGCGCGTTCGGGATGACCTCGCGCGTCTCGAAGGCAATGCGCTTGATGTCCATCAGGTGCCACGGCGAGATGTTGTCGGACGTGACGTTTCCACCCCAGCTTCCGCATCCGAGCGTCATGCTTGGCTCGAGATCTGTCGAGAATCCGATGGCACCGTGGGTCGAGGGTGAGTTGACGATGACGCGTGACGCCGGGATCCGCTCTCCGTAGAACTCGATCACGTCGCGCTTGCGGGAATGGATCGATGCGGTGTGGCCCATGCCGCCGTACTGCAGCACCTTCTGGCAGATCTCGACGCCCTCGGCCGTTCCGTCGAAGGTGTAATAGGTCAGAATCGGCGAAAGCTTCTCCATCGACAGCGGATAGTCGCGACCGACGCCGGCTACCTCGGCGATCATGCAACGGACGCCCTCAGGCAGCGAAATCCCTGCCATGGCGGCAATGACGCTGGCCGACTTCCCGACGACCTTCGGATTGAGAGCGTTCGTTCCCGTTGCGACGACAGCGGCGAGCCTCTCCGTCTCGTCGGCGGTAAGGAAGCGCGCACCGTGGTCCTCGAATGCGGCACGAAGCGCGGCGTCGATCTTGCGGTCTGCAACGACGGACTGCTCGGAGGCGCAGATGGTCCCATTGTCGAAGCACTTTCCGGTCAGGATGTCGCGCGCGGCCTTCCCGATGTCGGCCGAGCCGTCGACGAATGCGGGTACATTGCCGGGACCAACACCGAAAGCCGGTTTTCCCGAACTGTAGGCCGCGCGAACGAGGCCGATGCCGCCCGTGGCAAGGATCACCGCCGTACGCTTGTGCTTCATGAGCGCATCGGTTCCCTCGACGGTGGCAATGCTCATGCAGCCGATGATCCCGGGCGGAGCCCGGCCGCTACCGCGGCCTCCGACATGATCCTGGCGCTCTCGCCAATGCACCTCGCGGCGCTCGGGTGCGGACTCAGGACGACGCCATTTCGCGACTTGAGCGAGATGAGGCACTTGAAAAGCGCAGTGGACGTCGGATTCGTCGACGGAATGATGGCCGCCACGACTCCGCGCGGCGATCCGATCTCGAGGATCGTCTCCGTCTGCCTGATGATGCCTACGGTCCGCATAGACTTGAAGAACGCGTGCACGTCACCGACGGCAAACGTGTTCTTCACGGTCTTGTCGGCCGGGATGCCGTAACCGGTCTCCTCGTGTGCGAGCAGGCCCAGACGCTCGGACTCCGCGAGTCCGGCGACGGACATTGCTTCGCAGATTCGATCGATGCGCGACTGGTCGAAACCCGCGAGCCGCTTCTGCGCCTCGTGCGCGGCCTCCACGAGGTTGCGCGCCTGTTGTACCGACTCGAGGTCCTTGTCGCTCGGCATGACCGCTGTGCCCTCCCGACGCGGTGAATAAAAGCTCCGCGTGCGCGGCGCGCAACCGGAGCTTCGGGATCGCCTTCACGCGGCGCGAAGCCGCGACGCGGCGACTACTTCTTTTCTCGATCCTTGGCGTTGGACGACGGAAGCGCGTGGCTGTTGTCGCCCCCGGTCAGCTGTGCGCGGTCGGCACTCGCGGCGAGCTGGACCGGCGCCGCGATGCCTCGTGCCGCAAGTGCCCGTTCCACTTCGACGTGCGGGCGTGGAATCACGTGCACGCTGACGAGCTCGCCGACTCGCCGAGCCGCGGCGGCACCTGCATCGGTCGCTGCCTTCACGGCTCCAACATCGCCGCGCACGAACACGGTCACGTACCCGGAGCCGATGTACTCCTTGCCGATGAGGATCACGTTGGCGGCCTTGACCATCGCGTCGGCGGCCTCGACCGCGCCCACGAACCCCTTGGTCTCGACCATTCCGAGCGCTTCCATAGCCATGCTGACTGTCTCCTTTGTGTATCTCGCCGCGACGGGCGAACCTGACGTTGCCGAGGGATGCCCTACGCTACCAAAGCTGCCGACTCATGTGCAAGATTGCCCGGCTGACCGCTTCCGAATCTGAAAAGTTGACACTAAAGTAATGCGGGTCTAGTATTTGGACGGCCCCGTCATTTGCCTGAGGAAGTACTGGCACCGCATGGCGAAGTGAGCGACGCCCCGCGGACGAGCCGACATTTCCGTCGAGGCGAGGAATATGCTCGGACAAGAACTGAAGCGGCGGCGAGAGGAATTGGGCCTGTCGCTGGCGGAGATTGCGGACGCAACGCGAATCGGCACCCGATTCCTGAAAGCCATCGAGTCGGACGAATACTCCGTCCTTCCGGAAGGCATCTATGCCCGCTCGTTCGTGAAGGCGTTCGCGCGCCAGGTAAAGATGAACGAGGACGACGCCGTGCTGCAGTATCAGCAGCAGACGGGCGCCGAAGTGGCCGTCGGAGATCCCGATGTGCCGCCGCTGGACGATGCCGAACCGTTTGTCTTCAAGGAACCGTCGAGTGGCTTCTGGCCAGCGGCCGTGGTTGCCGCGCTGCTTGCCGTGGTCTTCATCGGCGGGGCGTATGCGGTCTGGAGGTACTCTCAGGAGCCGACGGCGGCCGCGCCTCCAGCGTCATCACCGGCGCAGACGCCGGTTTCGGAGCCGAAGTCCGAACCGACGGCCACAACGGCGGGAGCTCCGGTCACGATCCAGCCTGAGGTCGTCGACGGCGAATTGCGCGTCACGCTTCATGCCCTCGACCGCTGCTGGGTGAAATACACGGCGGACGATGGCGAGCCGGTTCAGCGGGAGCTTCAACTTGGCGAGGAAGCGATGATCCGCGCGACCCAGTCGATCGACCTCAGCATTGGCAACACGCGAGCCATTGCCCTGCAGATCAACGGACAGAACGCCCGGTTTCCCGACAACACCGGTATCGTCCTGCGACGTTTGACGATCACCCCGGAGACGGCCAAGGACCTGCTGATCAACTGATCCTGCAGTTGCAGTCTCGGTATCTCGGACGCCGCTCGAAGCGTCTCGAGGAGGCTGCTTGCCTTTTCCGGGTCGCGTGGGTATAACGGCTGCCTGCCTGAAGCGAATTCCCCCATTTAACGGAGCATCGAGTTGAAAAAAGAAGTCCACTACTGGCACAGCCCGAACCTCAATCAGGACATGCCGATCGCCGTCTACGGCGACTACGGCGCTCCGTTGCTGCTCTTCCCCACGGCGGCAGCCGATTTCGAGGAATACGAGCGGTTCCAGTTGATCGACGCCATCGCTCCGCACATCTATTCCGGCCGAGTGAAGGTCTACTCGATCAACAGCATCAACAAGGAAAGCTGGCTCAACGACAATCTGCACCCGGGACAGCGCGCCTGGCGCCAGGTCGAGTACGACCGATACGTTTCTCAGGAAGTCGTTCCCTTCATATGGGACAACTGCCGGACACCGGGCATCGGGATAGCGACCACCGGGGCCTCGTTTGGAGCCTTCCACGCCGCGAACACGGTGTTCAAGCATCCGGATCAGTTCGACACCCTCATTGCAATGAGCGGAGCCTATGACCTGCGCGGATTCTGCAAGGATTACTTTGACGATAACGTCTACTTCAACAACCCGGTTGACTACCTCCCCCGTCTCGACGACGACTGGTTCCTGAATCAGCTCCGTCAGACCCGGATTCACATCCTGACGGGACAGGGAGCCTACGAGGCGCCCGACCAGTCGCGTAGGATGTCGGACATTCTGTGGAGCAAGAGCGTTCCGAACGAGCTCGACCTCTGGGGATACGACGTTCCGCACGACTGGCCGACGTGGCGGTCCATGCTCAACGTTTACATTCCGAGGCTCTTCTAGACAGGGCGCGCAAGAACAGAACCGCGAGCGGTAGCGAGCGGCCTGCGGACGGTGCCTGAAATAGGATACGTCGTTCCCCGTTCCTCGAGCCGCGAGAGGTAGCGAGCGACCCAAGGACAGTGCCTGAAATCGGAGATGCCTCGTTGCGGAAGGACGGAAGTGATCGGAACCGCTCCACCGTCCGTGGGACGCTCGCTACCGCTCGCGGCTCAAAAAACGGGGACCAGTCGCATCCCACACGCGTTCGCATCGGCCGGCTACGGAGTCTGGACGCGCGGGGCGTAGGGCCTCACGGCGACGTTCTCGAGCCCGCGCGCCCGCATTTCGGAGGCCACGGTCTCGGCCTGTGCGGACGGATACGGCCCCGCATACACGTGGTAACGACGATCGTCGGGATCCGTCGCACCCCAGGCGCTCGTGTATTGCCTCCGAAGCTGCTGCAAAGTCTCTTCACCGGCCGCGGGTGAATCGAAGACGCCAGCCTCTACGAGAAACCGCTCCGAGTCGATGCGCGCCGGCTCTGCTGCCGGCGATTCACTGACAGGCACCGAGGCGGCTGGAGCGGCAACACGCCCCATGAGGGCCCCTGCGGCAAACATGAGGAACAGAACGAGCGCTCCTCCACCGAAGGCGAGGATAGCGGCGCGCTCCCGGTTCGAGAGTGATCCAAACATGCGATCGACCGACCCTAGGTCTTGACCGGAACCTTCTCGGCGGGAACGGCGTCGCCGGTCTCGAGAAGCGTTGCGTCCGACGACGGTAGGGAGAGCTGGTCAGAGACCTTCTCAGATTCAATCGCCGCGGCCGCGACCCGGTCCGCTCTAGTCATGCCGGGCTTCATGAAGATCTCTAGCAGGTCGATCGGCAGCGGAAACACGATGGTAGTGTTCTTTTCGACTCCCAGTTCGGCCAGCGTCTGCAGATAACGAAGCTGGATGGCCGTCGGCTCTGTCGCCATTATGCTCGCCGCCTCGACGAGCATCTGCGCTGCGTTGAACTCGCCCTGTGCGTGGATGATCTTCGATCGCTTCTCACGCTCGGCTTCGGCCTGTTTCGACATGGCGCGCTGCATCGACTGGGGAAGGTCGACCGTTTTCACCTCGACCATCGAGACCTTGATTCCCCACGGATCGGTGTGGCGGTCGAGAATCGTCTGCAGGCGCTCGTTGAGTTGTTCGCGCCCGGCCAGCAGATCATCGAGCTCGTACTCGCCAAGGACCGACCGGAGCGTCGTCTGAGCAAGTTGCGACGTCGCATAGAGGAAGTTCTCGACCTCCACGACGGCCTTGCTGGCCTCGAGCACACGGAAGTACACGACCGCATTCACGCTCACCGTCACGTTGTCGCGCGTAATGACGTCCTGGGGAGGAACGTCGAGCACGACCGTTCGCAACGACACGCGGACCATCCGGTCGATCGGCCAGAACACGAAGGCGAGACCGGGACCCTTCGGTCGGTCGAGGAGCCTGCCGAGGCGGAAAACCACGCCCCGTTCGTACTCCGCAAGTACCTTGATCGCCGAGAAGAGCCAGAAGCCCACGACGGCAACGGCCATCAGAAGAATAAACAGTGGATTCATCGCGTGCCTCGCGCGCCGTGCGGCGCGGAATGTGAGACGTCATCTTCGTCGAATTGAACCACCGAAGCAGGTGGCACCGCGTGGAGAGCGAGGTCGGCCGATTCGACTTCGAGTCTAAGGCCGCGGACGCCCGTGACACGGACGGCCTGACCTCGATCGAGACGAACCGGCGAATACGCGTCCCAGAGTTCCCCGCGAACGAGGACTCGTCCGTCCGGAGCCAGCGTCGATTCGACGCGGCCCTCGAGCCCGACCATTCCCGAATTCCCGGTCACGACCTTGTTGCGTTTCGCCCGGTGTGCGATGACCGCCAGAAAGCCGAACACTGCCGCAATGAGCGCCGCCGTGGCGATGAGCACGGGCAATGTGGCCCACGTCGCGCCGAAAAGCAGGACCAGACCACCGAGGAGACCGATGACTCCCGCCACTCCGAGGATGCCGAAACCGGGCGCCTTGAGCTCGAGCGCGAACATCAATAACGCAACGAGAACGAGACCCGCACCCATGAGTTCGGTCGGCGACATCCGTGCGATCCTCCTCGATCGCGAGTGTAGCATAGGGCCTTGCTTGACACGGGGAAGCCGCGCGTGTATTCCCGAGGTGTCCCCCAAAGGAATTCGCCGTGCGCCACTTGAACCTCTGCCTGGCTACTGCTGCCGGAGCCATCGTCGGGCTTGTCGCGTATGACCTCGCGCCTTCGCAGCCGTTGCTGTGGGGAATCGGGTGCGCAGTGGGATCGTTTGGAGCGATCTTCGCGGTGAGCTCGTTCGTCTTTCATCCGGAGGATCGTGACCCGACGGTCCGGCCTTCGACAGTCGCAAGAAAGCGAAACGATCACGAAGAGTGACGCGCTGGGCTGGTACCCGTATTGATTGGCGGTCCAGCTTGGAGACGTTCATTAGTCTGTCACGAGCGTCTCTCGAGGGCGCGCCCTCAACGCATCCTTACCGCGTGCGGTAGCGCACGGTACTGGTCGGGGGCGGGGCGGGGGGGGGGGGGCGCGTGGGGGCGTGAGGCGTTGCGAGTAGTCGCTCACGCAAAGCTAAGGCGCGAGGTCGCGGGCGGGGCCGCGGGCGCTGCGCATCACACGTCAACCTTCTCTTCCGTGGCGGGCGGCAAGCGAACGTGAGTCCAGCGAGCGACGATGTGACGATGACATCGTCGCGATCCCGATCCGCAGCGGACATCGATCCGCGGCGACACTTTCTGGTGGTCATGACGAGAGCCCAGCTCGTCCAGTCGAGTCTGTCCATCCCGATCTTCGAGATTCGCGACGGGCGCCACTGCCGTCACATCGACGGTTCGTCCGCAGACGGACTGAGGATCCTCGCCGAAGGTCGCAACATTCTGTATGTCGGCCTGCCCGACCTCGGCGAATTCGCCAATCGGGACATGCGATTCGTGGCGGTGCTCGAGTCGCTTCAGCGGCTCGAATCATGCGCCGACCTCCTGGATGCCATCCGGCGTCATCTAGGCGCATTCGAGGCGGCGCTTTCGTCCGCTGAGGCCGCCTGACCAATTCGCTCATCGCATTCAGGACCTCCAGTCGAGTCCCTCCGCCGAGCGCGTCTTCCGGGTCCACATTCCCGCCTTGGCCCATCGTTGTCGGCGCGCTCGGTCGCCTCCCCTTGCTCCACTTCACGGCAGTTCGCACGGAATTAACATGTTGTTCACGGGGTCGAAACTCTCTGTGGCTAAGTTGCGCTGACTTCGTTTCGATTTAACATCGGCTTAAATCGTGTGAAAGCTGCCAACGGTACGGTCCGGCATCGGGTCTTCGTGATGAAGTCCAGGCCGGGGCG
The DNA here is from genome assembly GCA_016705245.1 of Blastocatellia bacterium. Classification (GTDB taxonomy): domain Bacteria; phylum Acidobacteriota; class Blastocatellia; order UBA7656; family JADIYM01; genus JADIYM01. The sequence goes on from JADIYM010000003.1 coordinate 222,694, forward strand.
GCCGAGACAATACGGAGGAGACACCTCGAATGAACCCACGCCAAACCCGATCCATGAGCTCCGCGGCCTGTGCCTTTCTGGCAGCCATGTTCCTGTGCCCCGTTGCATTCGCCGGGGACGAAGGAACCGGCAAACCAGTCCCAACACCCGCCGCGTCCGGCACGGCCGCCGCTACCGTCGAAGATCAGCTGCGACGTCAGACGGAACTCCTCGAGAGACTCGAGCGTCTCGTCGTTGCCCAGCAGGAACGAATCGACCGCCTGGAGGCGGAAATGGAAGGCCGCACTGCCGAGTCCGTGACGGCGAGCGGACCCGCATCACCTGGCGCCATCTCGACGCCCGTGTCGGCTTCGATCGAGTCGTCCTCGGCCGGAGTGCCGGCAACAAGCCCGGACGACGACGCCCTCTCGAAGCGCCTCGAGGAGGTCGAAAAACGATTCGGCAATATCAAGTTTTCGGGTGACATCCGATTCCGCTACGAGGGCTTCTACAACCTGGGCTTCGACCTGCCCGTCGACGTCAACGCGCGCAACCGCTATCGCGTGAGAGTCCGGGCTGGAATCACTGGCAAGATCGACAATCACTTCGATTGGGGTCTCCGCCTGACGACGGGCTCGTTCACGGACCCGATTTCGTCCAATCAGTCCTTGACCGACTTCTACGAGCGCAAGCCAATTGCAGTTGACCGCGCTTTCCTTCACTTCACGACCGACTCGAAGCCTGTGAATCTCGACATTCACGCTGGGAAATTCGAGCCCACGTGGAAAAAGACTGCCTTCACCTTTGACAACGACCTTCAGGTTGAGGGCCTATCGGAACGGTTGAAGTTCAAGGTCAGTGACGACGATCCGCTCCGGTCCGTGACACTTACGGCCTGGCAGCTTCCATACCGGGAGCGGTCGGTCGGCGCCGACGCGTTCATCTTTGGAGGCCAGATCCTCACCGACTGGACGTGGTCCAAGAACTGGTCGTCGACGCTCTCGGGAACCTTCCATGACTTCGAACAGATCAACGTCATTCCGCCCGCACTCGGCGGCAGCCCGACTGTCGTCAACAGCGTGATCGAGTACGGAACGACGAACACGGTCGTTCGCAATCCGTTCACCGACGTCCTCGAGTACCGGTCGGACTTTCGCGTGATCAACGTGCTCGGCGAGTTGACCTACAAGGGAATTCACCCGCGATTTCCCCTGCTCTTCTCGGTCGAGTGGCTCCGCAACACCAGCGCGTTCAACAACGAGAAGGACGGCGGCCACGCGTACGTCATCCTCGGACAGCGCAAGCAGCAGGGCGACTGGTACTTCGACTACGGCTTCATGAAGGCCGAGCGCGAAGTGTTCCCGTCGGTCTTCATGGAGAGCGACGTGCTCCAGACGAATTCCGTGAATCACTGGGCCACGGCTGCCTATATGATTCGAAAGAACATCGAGTTGTCGGGCCGGTATTTCTTCGAGCGGCGGCTCCAGACGCTGTCGCCTGAGAATCGCTGGCTGAACCGTTTCCAGCTCGACATGGTGTACTCGTTCTAGCAGGCAGGAACCCGGGACCGGCAACGGCCGGTCCCATCGACGACCGAATGGAGAACCTTCCAATGGACGATCACTCCGCGACACTACAACCCGCTTCCGCACCCGCCGAGGACGACGTGATCGTCACCCCGATGAGTCCGCCCAGGCCCCGCGCGGGCCGGACAGGAACCCTCGACGAGGTCCTGGCCGGGACGTCTACGAAGTTCTCCGTCGAGAAGGCGAATTTCTACTATGGGGCGAAGCAGGCGCTCTTCGACATCTCGATCAATCTTCCGAAGGGAAAGGTAACGGCCTTCATCGGGCCCTCGGGGTGCGGAAAGTCGACACTCCTCCGCTGCTTCAATCGGATGAACGACACGATCCCGGGAACACGAGTGACGGGAAAGATCGCCCTCGACGGTCGTGACATCAACGCACCGAGAACGGATGTGGTTGGCTTGCGGCGAAGCGTCGGAATGGTCTTTCAGAAGTCCAATCCGTTTCCGAAGTCGATTTACGACAATGCCGCCTATGGAGTCCGCATCAACCGGATGCAGACGTCGAAATCGGACCTCGACGACCGCGTCGAGCGCGCACTGCGGGGTGCCGCGCTCTGGGAAGAGGTCAAGGACCGACTGAAGGACTCTGCGCTCGGACTCTCCGGTGGTCAGCAGCAGCGCCTCTGCATCGCGCGAGCGCTTGCCGTCGAACCAGAGGTCATCCTGATGGACGAGCCATGCTCGGCACTCGACCCCATCGCCACGCAGAAAATCGAAGAGCTGATCGTGGAGCTCAAGGGCGACTACACGATCATCATCGTGACCCACAACATGCAGCAGGCAGCGCGGGTTTCGGAGCTTACGGCGTTCTTCTGGCTCGGCAAGCTGATCGAATACAACCCGACCGAACGAATCTTCACGAACCCGACGAACAGATGACGGAAGACTACGTCACAGGGCGGTTCGGGTAACGACAGCACCTGCGAGGAACCTCAATGCACAGACCGATCGATCCCGATATTCACAAGCTCCGCGACAAGATCCTCATGATGGGTGGCGCCGCGGAGAATGCCATCGCGCGTGCGACTCAGGCGCTCGTCGAACGTGACTCGTCGATCGCGGATCAGGTCATCAGGGACGACGACCGCATCGACCAGCTAGAGCTCGAGCTCGACGAGGCGTGCATCGAAACGCTCGTCTTGCAGCAGCCCGCCGCCTCGGACCTGCGATTCGTCGTCGGCGTGGCAAAGGCTGCTCCAAACATCGAGCGCATCGCGGATCACGCGGTCAATATCTGCAAGCACGTCATCAAGCTCAACAACGAGCCGCAGCTCAAGGCCTACGTCGACATCCCGAAAATGAGCGCGATCGTTCAGGAAATGCTCGTGGCGGGTCTCGACGCTTTCACGAGCGTCGATCCGGACCGCGCGTGGGACGTCATTCGACGTGACGACGAGGTCGACGAGCTTCACCGCAAGGTAATGAAGGACCTGACGGCCTGCATGATGGACGATCCGGCGTCCGTGCCGCGCGCCGTCGAATTGATGTTCGTGAGCAAGCACCTCGAGCGGATTGCCGACTACGTGACGAACCTTTGTGAGCTGGTCGTCTACATCAAGCGCGGAAACGTGATCAAACACGTAATCGAGGAATAACCATGGGCCCTTCGGGATCCGTTCGACGCCGAATCCTCATCATCGAAGACGACGAGGACATAGCCAACTCCATCAAATACAACCTCGAGCGCGAGGGCACATTCGAGGTTCGCATCGCCAACACGGGTGAAGAGGGACTCAAGGAGATCACTCGAATGGCTCCGGCACTCGTCCTTCTCGACGTCAATCTGCCATTGATGAGCGGCTTCGAGCTCTGCCGGCGCCTGCGGCGCGACGAGGAGACGGCCCGCATACCTATTCTCGTGCTGACGGCCAGGACGGACGAGAGCGACCGGGTGCTCGGTCTTCAACTCGGGGCCGACGATTACGTCGTTAAGCCGTTCTCGATGCGCGAGCTCGTTGCGCGCATCCACGCGGTCCTGCGCCGCACCGAGGGCGAGGCCGCGCTCTCTCCGACGTATGAAGACGAGCATTTATTCATCGATTACGACAACTTCATCGTCCAGGTCGACGGTGAGGTAGTCCGCCTGACGCGAAAGGAGTTCGCGCTCCTGCGCCTGCTCACCGAGGCACGCGGACGCGTGTTGACGCGCGACTATCTGCTCGACCGTGTCTGGGGGCTCGACTACTACGGCGAGTCGCGCACGCTCGACGTGCACATACGGCGCGTTCGCAAGAAGTTGAATCTCGAGGCCTACATCGAAACGGTCATCGGTGTTGGCTACCGATTCGTCGGACAGACGGCCGATTCCAAGGCGGAGCCTCGAGCACAGGAGTCGGGTGCGCGCGGTTAGTCCCTCAGGAAGGCGCGCAAAGCGGCGAATTACATGACCGGCGATCCGAGTTCACTATTGCAGTTCATTCTGCGGCGCGGCGAGACAGGTCCCGAGGCGGGGACCGCAACGGACGCTCAGCACGCGATGGATCAAACAAGCCAGTTGATGGAAGCGATTCTCGATGGCATGCAGGAGGGCCTCGTTGCGATCGACAGCAATACCGAGGTCATTCTGTACAACAGCGCCGCCTCGCGGATCTTCGAGCTTCCGCCGCGTGTCCCCCTGCCTCGACCTCGTTTGATCGAGATTTCGCGCGACCCGGAGATCAACGACGCGTTTCGTTCGGTGCTAAAGTCGGGCATCCCCGAGCAGCGCCGCGTCGAAGTACGACGGCGCGACAGTCGGGTCTTTGCGCTGAACGTGAATCCGATCGGACCGGGCAGTCTCGAATCGTCGAAGACCGGAGCGGCCGGCGTTTTCTTCGACATCACAGAGCTCGAGCGGCTCGAACGAATCCGTCGCGACTTTTTCGCGAATCTCTCGCACGAATTGCGAACGCCGCTAACGGCTGTGCTTGCGTACATCGAGACCCTCCTCGACGGGGCGATCGACGATCCGCAGAACAACGTGCGCTTCCTGAACATCGTGCAGAAACACGCGCTGAGAATGCAGGCGCTCGTCCAGGACATTACGGACCTCTCGATGATCGAGTCCGGCGAAGTAACGCTTCACATCGAGGTTCACGACCTGGCGCAGATTGTCGACGAGATGCTGGTGCTTGCCGGCGCCAGGGCGGAGTCTGCAGAAGTTGCGCTCGTCAATCGCGTCCAGCGTGGCTTTCGCGTCTGCGCGGACCGATACCGGCTCGAGCAGATTCTCAACAACCTCCTTGACAATGCGATCAAGTTCAATCGGGCCGGAGGGAAGGTCGAGATTCTCGCAGAGAGGAACGAAGCCGGCGCATCGGTCATACACGTTCGCGACAACGGCACTGGTGTTTCGAAAACCGATCTGCCACGCGTCTTCGAGAGGTTCTTTCGGGCAGATCGCTCGCGCTCGCGCGATGCTGGCGGCTCAGGTCTCGGGCTTGCCATCGTCAAGCATCTTGCTCGAGCCCACGGCGGGTCAATCACCGTCGAAAGCGAGCAGATGAAGGGCTCGACTTTTACCGTCGAGCTTCCTGACTGCGAGTCGTGTCAATGAGGGTCCCGTGTTTCGCAGATGTGTCCCGCCTCGAGTCCGTAACACGGCGGCCCGACTCGAGGCAATCGGCCGAACATCAATCCTTGCAGCACTTCACATGGAGGCAGCGCGTTCGGTCGGGTGATCTCAATCGCACTGCGGTCACGAACATGTCACAGCGATGTCACATGGCGTTTACACACGCCCGATAGCGTCTTGCGTTGGTATGGACAGGATTTCGTCGAAAAGGAGAATTCGGACATGCGCCTGAAATCAAGGCTAATCACTACGGGAATGCTCTCATTGGCACTGCTCGCCGGGGCCTGCGGAGGGGCAAGCGATGGGCCGGTCAAGCCGGGGGGCGAATCCAACTCGGGCGGTCTCGCGATTCAGGGCGCCGGAGCCACGTTCCCCTACCCCCTCTATTCAAAGTGGATCTCGGAATACAACAAGAAGAACCCGTCGTTGAAGATCGATTATCAATCGATCGGATCCGGCGGCGGCATCAAGCAGATCACGGAGCGTACGGTGGATTTCGGGGCGACTGATGCGCCGATGAATGACGAGCAGCTCAAGGCCGCGCCGAAAGAGATCCTGCATATTCCGACCGTGCTTGGCGCCGTCGTCGTGACTTACAACCTCCCGGAAGCAAAAAACCCGATTCAGCTCGACGGCCCGACCGTCGCCGCAATCTTCATGGGAGACATCAAGAAGTGGAATGACCCGAAGATCGCCGCGATGAACGAGGGAGCGGCACTTCCCGACAAGGACATCGCCGTGGTGCACCGGTCGGACGGCAGCGGGACGACCGCCATCTTCGTCGACTATATGGCGAAAGTCAGCCCCGAGTGGAAGGACAAGGTCGGGGTTGGGACTTCCGTGAACTGGCCGACGGGAATCGGCGGCAAGGGCAACGAGGGAGTGTCTGGTTCGGTGAAGCAGACGCCTGGTTCGATTGGCTATGTCGAGTTGATTTACGCGAAGCAGAACAATCTGTCGGTCGCGTCGATCAAGAATTCGGCTGGGAAATTCGTGACCCCGTCGCTCGAGTCCGTTACCGCGGCTGCGTCAGGCGTCGCCGCTCGCATCCCGGACGATCTCCGTGTCTCGGTAACGAACGCGGACGGTGAAGCGTCGTATCCGATTTCGGGCTTCACGTACCTGCTCGTCTACAAGGACCAGGACGACGCGGTGAAGGCCAAGGCACTCGTCGAGTTCATCTGGTGGGCCCTTGCCGAAGGCGAGAAGATGGCTGCGGATCTCGGATATTCGGCACTTCCGCCTGAAGTCCTCACCAAAGCCCAGGCCAAGGTCCGGTTGATCAACGTCGGTGGCAAAACGTTCGTCCCGTAAACCTGCATTGGACGGCCGCGCGTGACCACGACTGGCCGCGCGCGGCCGCCTCATCGGCGGAATTTCCATGGACACACCGGCAGAGCAGACATCGGCTCCATTGACGATCCTCGAACGCCTCCGGCCGTCGCATCTCGGCGACTTCTTGTTCCGGGCGATTACACTCGCGTTCGCATCGCTCGTACTCGTGCTCATCGTTGCGATGTTGTTCGAGATGATCCAGAACTCGATGTTGTCGTTTCAGAAGTTCGGGTTCGGCTTCATCACGGCAACGGTCTGGGATCCGCCGGCTCGCGAGTTTGGCGCCCTGCCGTTCGTATACGGGACCATCGTTACCTCGATCCTCGCGCTGATCCTTGCAGTTCCGATCAGTATCGCCGTGGCGGTGTTCGTCACGTATCAGGCGCCGATGGCGATTCGGCGACCCGTCATATCGCTTCTCGTCGAGTTGCTGGCTGCGATTCCGAGTGTGGCGTATGGGCTTTGGGGAATCTTCGTTCTCGTTCCCTTCATGCGTGAGACGGTCAATCCCGTCCTCAGGTCGACACTCGGCTTCACTCCACTCTTCGACGGACCCAGCTTCGGACTGGGAACGCTGACGGCCGGCGTGATCCTCGCCATCATGGTGACGCCGATCATCACCACCGTCTCGAGAGACGTTCTGGCTGCGGTGCCGTCACATCAGCGAGACGGTGCCCTTGCCCTCGGGGCGACGCAATGGGAAGCGATCCGGGTGGTCTTCACGTATGCGCTGCCCGGCATCGTCGGTGCGATCATTCTCGGTTTGGCGCGTGCCATCGGTGAAACGATGGCAGTCACGATGGTCATCGGCAACCGCCCGGACATCACGGTTTCGCTCTTTTCTCCGTCGTACACGATGGCCAGCGTGATCGCGAACGAGTTCACCGAGGCCACCGAGCAGATCTACCTTCACGCGCTGATAGAGATTGGAGTGCTGCTCTTCGCGGTGAGTTTCGTCGTCCGCGCGGCAGCGCAGCTTCTCGTGCGGTATGCCACGCGCGGCCGCAACATCGGGAGGGAGGGCTAGGTCATGTCATCCATTGCTCGACCAGTTGCCCGCGGCGTCGGATTTCGGCTCGGCCTCGATGCCGTTGCCCATTCGTAACGGCTGGCGCGTCGCTCCTCGTGATTGCCGTACTGGTCATCATCCTCGGATACATGCTGTATCGGGGAATCGGGGCCATCAATGTCTCGTTCTTCACCGATCTCCCGAAGCCGGTCGGCGAACCGGGAGGCGGCATCGCCAACGCCATTGTTGGTTCGGCCATTATGCTCGTCGTGGCCATTCTGCTTTCGCTCCCGATAGGTGTTCTCGCGGCGATCTACCTCTCGGAGTTTGGCCACGGCTGGTTTGCCCAGACACTTCGGTTCCTGACGGATGTCCTCGCCGGCATTCCGTCGATCGTCGTGGGAATCTTCGCGTACACGCTCATCGTCATTCCGATGCGCAGTTTTTCAGGTTGGGCCGGCGGCGTTGCGCTCGCCATCATCATGCTTCCGGTCATCATTCGAACGACCGAAGAGATGCTCCGACTTGTCCCCCAGTCGCTGCGTGATGGAGGCCTGGCCGTCGGAGCTCCGAAGTGGCGCGTCACGGTCGATATCGTGCTTGCCTCATCCATCAGCGGGATCGCAACGGGTACGCTTCTCGCCATCTCACGTGCGCTCGGAGAGACGGCGCCGCTGCTCTTCACGGCTCTCGGCAGCTCGTTGTGGACCACGAACCTCGAGCGCCCGATGGCTTCGATGCCCGTGCAGATCTACACCTACGCCATCTCGCCCTATGATGAGTGGCATCAGAAGGCATGGGCGGCGGCATTCACACTGGTGGCGATCATCTTCGTCCTGAATGTCGTCGTCCGGTTCCTGACGCGCAGCAAGCACGGGTAGTCGCCACGACCGTCCGTTCGGTGATGCTCCGCTGCTATACTCGCGGCCGTGTTGACGTTCTCAACCGCGGGTGAATCGCACGGACGCGCGCTCGTCACCATCGTCGAGGGCATGCCGGCCGGAGTCCCGATCGACCCCGCGGCCATCAACCATCAGCTGTGGCGCCGGCAGCAGGGATACGGTCGCGGCGGCCGGATGAAGATCGAGCGCGACGCCGCCGAGATCCTGTCGGGCGTGCGTCACGGCGAGACCCTCGGCTCGCCCATCGCTCTGCTCATCGAGAATCGCGATCACCAGAACTGGCTAGACGTGATGGCGGCCGAACCTCGCGAGGTGCCCGACGACAAGTCGCGCCGGGTGACTCGCCCGCGCCCCGGCCACGCGGATCTCGTCGGCGGGCTCAAGTACGACCGCCACGACCTGCGCGACATCCTCGAGAGGGCTAGTGCGAGAGAGACCGCGGCGCGCGTTGCCGCAGGAGCCATCGCGCGGCAGCTTCTCGCGACATTCGACATCGCGGTTGCAAGTCACGTCATCGCCCTCGGATCGGTGCCCGAAACGATGGATTCCGAGCCGGTTCCGTGGGAGGCCATCGCGGCCGTCGGTGACGACCGGCCGCTCCGATGCGCCGACCCGGAAGTCGAGGCGCTCATGGTCGCGGCCGTCGACGACGCCCGCGGCGCCGGTGACACGCTCGGGGGAATCTTTGAAGTTGTGGTTCGCGGACTGCCGCCAGGACTCGGATCGCACACGAGCTGGACAACAAAGCTCGACGGTCGGCTCGCGCAGGCTGTCATGTCGATTCACGCCGTGAAAGGCGTCGAGATCGGAACCGCGGTCACCGCCGCGCGACTGCCCGGATCCGCCGTTCACGACGAGATCACGTACGCCAAGGCCCCGGCCGGATTCAGACGGTCGTCGAACCGCGCGGGCGGCCTCGAGGGCGGCGTGACGTCCGGCGAGGAGCTCCGCGTTCGCGGTTACCTCAAGCCGATCGCGACGCTGCGGACCCGGCTGCGCTCGGTCGACATCGAGACAAAGGAGCCTTCCGATGCTGCCTTCGAGCGTTCTGACGTCACGGCAGTACCAGCCGCCGGCGTCATTGGAGAGGCAATGGTCGCCATGGTCGTTGCATCGGCAATGCGCGAGAAGTTCGGCGGCGATTCACTGTCCGAAATGCGACGGAATTTCGACGGCTACCGCGCCCAGATTGCGCGGTACTGAGGCGTTCCCATGAGCCACGACGACCTGAAATCCCGGATCTCCGCTGTCGAGGAGGAACTGCGCGAGCTGCAGCTTTCGATCGACACAACGCGTACGCATGGCCTCGTGTATTATTCCCTGTTGGTCGTCATTCTGTTCGTTGGCTTCGCCATCGGCTATGCGACCCACACGCTGTTTGGAGTGGTGTTGACTGCAGCCGGGTTGGCGCTCGTGGCGTGGCGCGAAGTCGGCCATTACCGGGAGCGCGTCGCTGCAATCGACGCCATGATCGTCGAGAAGCGGCAGGAGCGTCAGTCGATCGATGACCAATTGAGAGGGAGTGACAAAGCGGGATGATTCGCGAGATTCGAAAATACGGCGACCCGGTCCTCGCCCAGACGGCCGAGCCTGTCACTGAGTTCGACGACAAGCTCAAGAAGCTCGTCAACGACATGTTCGAGACGATGTACGCGGCGCCCGGCGTCGGCCTCGCCGCGCCGCAGGTCGGCATTTCGAAGCGACTGTTCGTCATGGACTGCTCGACGAAGGAAGGCGTTCAGGAGCGGGTTGCGCTCATCAACCCCGAGATCATCGTGACGGAGGGCCGGCAGCTCGGCGACGAGGGCTGCCTGAGCTTCCCCGGGATCTACTTCCAGGTCGAACGCGCCCAGCGCGTCGTCGCGCGGGCCCGGAACGTGAAAGGCGAGTGGTTCGAGATCGATACGATGGACCTGCCGGCTCGGTGCATCCTGCATGAGAACGATCATTTGAACGGGATCGTGTTCATCAATCACCTGAGCGCGCTCAAGCGCGATCTCGTCAAGCGGAAGATCAGGAAGCGGATCAAGGCCGGCGACTGGTAGGGAGTGTGATTGGGCGCCGCGGTTGGGCTCGGGTTATGCGGGGCGCCGGCTGACGGTACGTGAGAACGAGCACCGTACGGCCCAGAACCCCGAGCGCAGCAAACGGGGCGCTGGCGGACCCGAACCGTAGAGCGGCCTCTCCGACCCAGTGTCCCGAGCGCAGCGAGGGGCCGACTCGTGGACCCGACTGCAGCTGTCGCCCCAATCCATTGCCTGGCGTTCTGGGAAATGGCGCTGGCTGGCGGTCCGTGAGAACGGGCAACTACGGCCCGCGCCTGGCGGGTCAAACGTTGCGCTGGCTGACGGTCCGTGAGAACGAGCGCCGTATGGCCCAGAGCCCCGAGCGCAGCAAACGGGGCGCTGGCTGACGATCCGTGAGAACGAGTACCGTACGGCCCAGCGCCCCGAGCGCAACAAACGTTGCGCTAGCTGACGGTCCGTGAGAACGAGCACCGTACGGCCCAGCGCCCCGAGCGCAACAAACGTTGCGCTGGCTGACGGTCCGTGAGAACGAGCACCGTACGGCCCAGAGCCCCGAGCGCAGCGAGGGGCCGACTCGCGGACCCGATTCGTCGACTGCAATCCGTTCCCGATCCTTAGTCTGGGGCTCACGGCATTTCAGACAGGCCCGATGCATCCGCGACTGCATAGCCACAGTCGGCCCCTCGCTGCGCTCTGAGCGTGTCCCACAGTTTGTGCCGGACACGGTCAGAAGTGCAGCGAGGGGCCGACCGAGCGCTCGAGCTGGTGGTGGCGGACGCAAAAGGATCGGGCGAGCGGTACAACCACTGGGCGGGAGATGGGCCCGGCCGCTCACTGCGTTCGCGGTTCTGGGACGTGCGGTCGGGAGAGCGGTCCCCGTCGGCCGCAGGCCGACCCGGAACCGCGAACGCAGTGAGCGGCCGGCCGTGGTGAGCGCTCACGTCGGTGGTTGCGGATGCAGGCGGATCGGGCGTGCACCGCAATGTGGCAAGTCTTCATGAACGCGACACAGATGCCCGTGTCCAGCCGATTTGATTATGGGTAAAGGTCAGCGCTGCGCTCGGGGTTCTGGGTCAAACGGGGCGCGGGCTGACGGGCCGTGCGCACGGGCAACTGCGCTCTACGATCCGCGTGTAAGCGCTGTACGCCGTCCGCGCCAGTCGCCAGATCCGGCCCCAGTCGAAGCCCCCGGACCCGGCGGTCCTGAGGCTCTCGAAAACCTGGGACCGAAGCGTCTTCGCCTCGCGGCGAAACAGGAAATCGCGAGCGTACGGCCCCGCTACCTGGAAGAAGTTGAAGTCCGGATTCATCTGGACGCTGATGCCCTCGAGCGTCATGAGCGCCCGGATGAGAAACGTGAATCGCGCCGGCGTCGTAAACGGGTACTCGTAGACGATCGGCGCCAGATCGTAGACCATCTCCCGGAACCGCACCTCTGAGAGCTTCACGTCGAGCCGTCGGGCGAACGCCTCGGCCACGACGTCATGAAGGCCCGTGACGTCGGCGCCCTCGGGAAGGAAGCCGAGCGCGAAGAGATCGCCGATTAGCCCGTCGATGTCGCGCTCGACCATGTGGAAAAACGCCGTGACCATCTTGCCGCGCAATTCGTCATCGAGTTCGCCGGACATTCCAAAGTCGAAGAACGCCAAGCGGCCGTCCTTCATCACCAGGAGGTTCCCGGGATGCGGATCCGCGTGAAAGAACCCGTCCTCGAAGAGCTGCTTGAAGTACGTCCGGTAGAGACGCTCGTTGAGCGTCCGCGCTGAGTGCCCGGCCAGCTTGAGACCCTCGAGGTCCGTCACCTTCACGCCCTCGATGAATTCCATCACGAGCACGCGTTCGCTCGAATGCTCTTCGTGGATCAGAGGGACGTGGACGTCGGGCCACGACGCGAAATTCGCTTTGAACCGTTTTGCGCTCGCGGCTTCACGGCGGTAGTCCAATTCCTCGTGGAGCACGCGATCGAACTCGTGGATCGACGACACCCACTCGCCGCGCAGGAACTTGAGCGCGTCGTACCGGTCAGAGCGACGCTCGAGTGACTCAGTCCACCGGGCGACGCGATCGAGCACGGCCATGTCGAGCGCCACACGGCGGGCGAGGTCGGGACGGCGCACCTTGACGGCGACGATCAGTCCCGAGGCGCGAAGCCTGGCGCGGTAGACCTGGCCGAGGCTGGCTGCTGCGATGGGTCCGTCGCTGATCTCGGAGAAGACCGATGCGAGCGATCGACCAAGATCCTCTTCGATGATGGCAAAAGCCTGTGCATCGGGAAATGGCGGAACCTGATCGTGCAGGACCGAGAGCTCCCTGAGGAACTCCACTGGAAGCAGGTCCGCTCGCGTCGCAAGCATCTGCCCGGTCTTGATGAACGTCGGCCCGAGCTTGAGGAGCCGCCTGCGGAGTCAGGCGCCGTGCTTCCGGAGTCGATCCTCGCCGTCGCCGGCCTTTCTCTTCAGCCAGCCGCGCGCTATCAGTCGGTCTCGACCCTCCTCCGCGAAAAGCGGCAGCAGGAAAGCGCCGAGCGACCAGAGTATCGAAACGGTTCGCGCCCATTGTCGCGGACGCGAGACGCGCCGGCGCCTCGCCAGCGTGGTGCCGGCCACCGGCTCGAGCATGCGCATCGAGCTCATCCGCTATCGGATGCCAGCCGACTTGCCACGAACCGCATCAGGGCATCGCGGCCGACGAATCCCTGAACGACGTTCGCGTCGACCACGGGCAGCTCGTTGACGTCAGCCGCCGCGACGGCCTCGAGCGCACGAACAATCTCGGTTTCGAACGAAAGCTTTTCGATCTGGTCGATCGGCGTCATCACGTCGCCCACCGTCATGCCGGTCCATCGGTCGGGTTCGATCCGGGTAACGCGCGACGCTGGGACAATTCCCCAGATGACGCCTTCGTCGACAACCATGAAGTGCGGATCGTGAGCGCCCTCGCGCGAGGGCGGAAGCTGACGGAGGAACTCGATCAGCGACGTCGACCGCTCGACCTGTGGCAGCGTTTCGAGCCAGAGGTTCTGCACGGTGAGTCCCTCGAGGGCACGGCGCATGGCGACTTCGCCGAGACTCGCGCGAGCGCGGCCGAGAAGGTACAGGCCGCCGAATCCGAGCAGCACACCTTCGAGGCTTCCGGCGAGAACCGACGCAATACCTGCCATCAGCAGGATCGCCGCAATGACCTGTCCAGTATAGGCGGCGGCAATCGTGCCTCGTTCGTAGCTCCCCGTGATCCACCAGATCCCCGCCCTCATCGCACGACCGCCGTCGAGCGGAAAGCCCGGGATGAGGTTGAAGACTGCGAGAATCGCGTTGATGAGCCCGACGCTGCCCAGCACGGCCGCCGTTACCGGCCATGAGTCGCGCAAGCCGTACTCCGCTCCGAGATACACGACCGCAAGGAGGACGTTGGCACCGGGTCCAGCAATCGCGTAACTGAATTCCTCGATTGGTCGCCTCGCCTGTCGTCCGAGTGTCGACATGCCTCCAAAGAAGGTGAGAGTGATAGAGCGCGGCTGGATTCCGAAAGCGCGAGCGACGAGGCAATGAGCCATCTCGTGAAGGATGACCGACAACACGAAGAGCGCACTTGTCGCCGCACCCGCCGCGACGAGATTCGGAGAAGACCACGTCGGGTGCATCTCACGGTAGTTCGACGCCATGAGAAACGCGACGATCAGAATGACGAACGCCCAGGCGCGACTCGCCCGGACCTCGATTCCGAACACGGTTCCGATGCGAACACTCGAACCGTTCATCGTTGTTCCTCCGCAAGCATTATAGGCGCCGTCTCCATTTCACCTCAACGATCATTGACGGTCGATTGTACCGTATTTGCACGCCAGCTACTGGAAACTTGAGGTCTCTAAAAAAAGACTTGACCGATATAGTCGTTTTGACTATGATCCCTCTCGAGCAAACGAGAGTGGTCGCCGGTGCAGCCGCGTTTTAGCTGACCACATTTGAGGCAAGTGTCTGCACCTTGGAACCGTGCCGATGGCCATAACACACGCCGCGCTGGCCCTCGGTACGGTTCTCTCATTTTAGTCGCGGGGATGCGACACACGAACGGGGTGACCAGCCCTTGGTGGGCGGTCACCCCGTTCGGCGTGCGTCAGAATGCCCTGCGATTTGCGTGACCGGGATCGTCCGACTAGAACGACGTCAGCCCGGCCGCCGTGTTGAACGGATGGTAGGCCTCGTTGAAGTCGCGAATGGAACGCTCGAGGATCTGTTCGAGCTGGCCGATGTCTTCCGTATTAACCGTCAGGTTCACGCCGTTGATAAATGCCAGGTACGTATCCAGGGTCTTGAGTTGCGGCGACACGAGAACGAGGTACATTCGTCGTCTATTGTTCGGCGTCAATCCGTTCACGTGCTGCAGCATGCCGACGCCACCCTGGCGTCCCTGATCGAACTGCGGATCGAGAACGATTATGTCGTCCTTGGGCTCGCGCAGTTGCGCCATCGCATCGACGGCCGTGTCCGCGATGTGAAGGTCGTATCGAGTCTCGTCGAGCGTCTCGCCCACTTTCGCCCGAACAGCCTCATCGTTGTGGCAAAGCAGAATGTTCCGGCGCGCCCACGCTCCCGGAAGATCGGCCGCGGCGCGCGGAGACATCTTCGAAAACAGCTCGGACAGAAGCGCCATGGCATCGTTTCCGCCAGCGGCTCCCTCTGCGCCGGGTATCGGCGGCCTGCTCCGCTGGGGCAGCGTCGGTTCTTCCTTCTGAGGCGGCTGCACCGTAATCGTCTCGCGACATCGCGGACACTTGATCGAGAACGGCGTATTCGGGACCTTCGAGTCCTCGATACCGATCTTCATGTGGCACTGCGTGCAGGTGACGTTCATTGTCTCGTTCAGTTCTTGTCAATAATGTCGAGCATGGAACCGGACGAGCGTTCCTGCCGGACAGGGGCTGGGCGAGGCGGCGGCGCGGGAGCGGGCCTTGGCGCGTTGATGGGTCCGGACGGATTGCTCGAGGTACGCTGATTGCCCTGCATCGGATTCCCGCCCTCTCGAAGGAAGTCGTCCGACGATCCGAGTCCCGAGAGTCGCAACATGAGATTCGAGGGATTCGTGGCGAACGCGAGTCCGTCTTCCTGCGTGATCGTGCCGGAATGGATCATCCGCATGATGACCTGATCGAAATGCTGCATCCCCTCGAGCTCACCGTCATCCATCGCGTCGTGCAGCGTCTTGCCTTCCGTCTCGCCGTTCTCAATGTACTCGCGAGTTCTCGGCGTCGCCTTCAGGATCTCGACCGCGGCGATGCGGCCCTTGCCGTCGGCCGTCGGGATCAGGCGCTGCGAGATGATGTACTTGAACGCCTGCGCGAGACGCGTCCGGATCACATGCTCTTCCGATTTCGGGAAGATGCCGATGATACGGTCGACGGTCTTCGACGCGTCGGTCGTGTGAAGCGTCGACAACACGAGGTGGCCCGTTTCAGATGCTTCGAGCGCAATCTCGGTAGTCTCGAGATCCCGCATCTCGCCAACGAGAATCACCTTCGGCGCCTGTCGCAACGCAGCGCGAAGTGCGAGCGCAAAACTCGGTGTATCGCTGCCGAGCTCGCGCTGGTTGATCGTCGACTTCTTGTGCGTGTGCAGGAACTCGATCGGATCCTCGATCGTGATGATGTGGTAGGCGTACTCGTTGTTGATCTTGTCGATGATCGCGGCCAGCGTCGACGACTTACCCGAGCCCGTCGGTCCTGTCAGGAGCACGATCCCGTTCTTCATGTGCGAGATCTCGCCGAGTTGCGGCGGCAGGTTCAGCGACTTGATCGTCGGCACGTACATAGGGATGACGCGCATGACGACCGAGATCGAGCCGCGTTGCTTGAAGATGTTCACACGAAAACGCGTGCGCGACGGGAGGCTGTAGCTGATGTCCGCCGATCCTGTCTGGACGAGCCGCTCCGCACCGTCGAAATTCCCCTCGAGCAACGCCATGGCGATGATCTCGGTCTGGTACGGCGTCAGCGTTCGCAGGCCCTTGATGTCGACCGGCGTCAGCTTGCCATTGATTTCGACCTGCGGCGGACGTCCAACGGAGAAGTTCAGGTCACTGATGTTCTCGGCGACGCTGAGCATCTTCTCCAGAATCGGAGGGAGGTCGAAGTAGCTCATGACGGACTCCCGTTCTGTTGAAGATTGGCTCGCGTACGGTACCACCACACGTCCCGCGAGACAACCGTACGCTTCTGCAGGCGTCTCGCGAGAGCCGTTCTTCGATTCGTCGATGTCTTGAATGTGGACTATGATCGGAGCTTAGCCCGGGAGGCGCCGCCCCCCGGGCAGCCCCCAACTCAAGAATGAACACATCACACTCATCATCGAAGAAGTCAGTCCTGAAGCGCCTGCTCGCCGAGCGCAACCAGCAACCGGACCGCGTTGCGGAGATCGACGAGCAGGTCCGCCACCTGTTCCAGCGACGGGCAGCCCTTCTGGTGCTCGACATGAGCGGGTTCTCGAGGCTGACGAACGAGTTCGGCATCATCCACTACCTCGCCATGATCGAGCAGATGGATTCGTCCTCGCGTCCTGCGGTGGAAGGCAACGGCGGCGCAGTGATCAAGCAGGAGGCGGACAACCTCTTTGCCGTCTTCGACACGCCTCGACGCGCGGTCGAAGGTGCACTCGACATTTTTCGATCGTTCCAGGCCGTGAATGCCTCGGTGCCGGAGAGTCGCGACCTTTTCGGGTGCATCGGCATCGGCTTCGGTAACCTGCTCATAATCGGCGATGAAGACGTCTACGGCGATGAAATGAACATCGCGTGCAAGCTGGGAGAAGACCTCGCCACTCCTGGCGAAATCCTGCTGACGCCGTCGGCGTACGATGGGCTCGAACCGGGCCGTTTCGACTTCGAGCCGATCGAATACACGATCGGCGGACTGACGATCCCCGCGTTCCGATTCATCCGGCCGCGTTACGACCTCGAAGCTCCGGGCGACGGTGATTACTGAATCGCGCTACGTGTGCGACAGAACCGCGAGCGGTAGCGAGCGCCCCACGGACGGTGCCTGAAATCGCAGACTCGTCGTTGCGGAAGGACAGAAGTGATCGGAACCGTTCGACCGTCCGCAGGACGCTCGCTACCGCTCGCGGCTCAAAAAGCGGGGACCGCCCGCGGACAGTCGTTTGATTCGCGTGCTCGATCCACCCATTCGCCTGTGGACCGCCGCGAGTCACCGCCAAACGGGAGTGCGTCCGTCCTCGAGTCCGTCCGCAAGCCGTCTCGCTACCGCTCGCGGTTCTGACGATCTGCCACCGCGCAGTCACGGAAGTGGACCTCTCGACGGTGACAGCGCGAGGTAGGCCCGGACGCGTGCGTCAACGGACGCGCCTTTCCGAAGATCGCTGACGACCGCAACCGAATCCGCGCCCGAGGCATACACGGCTGCCGCATTCTCGATCGTGATTCCCCCGATGGCCACAAGCGGCAAAGCGACGATCGACCGGGCCGCGGCCAGGCCTTCGATTCCGACGACGGGATCCGGATTGACCTTCGTCGACGTGGCGAAGATCGGGCCGAAGGCAACGTAATCGACCGGCAACTCTGCGGCTGCCGTTGCCTGCAAAAGAGAATGAGTCGAGACGCCTACGATCGCCGCGGGACCGAGAATCTCGCGCGCGGCGTTGGCCGGCAGGTCGTCCTGCCCCACGTGAACTCCGTCTGCGCCAGCCGCCAGCGCGACGTCGACACGGTCGTTGACAATCAATTTCGCGCCGGCCGGCCGCGTAAATTCGAGCGATGCCACGGCCATCTCGAAGAGCTCGCGCCCCGAAGCCTGCTTGTCGCGGATCTGGATGATCGTGACTCCGGCGCCGACCAGTTCGCCAACCTGGTCGACGTGCGACCGGGTCGCCGAGGCATCAGTCAGGGCGTAAAGACTGGGGAACCACATCACGGCGCGCGAATGCCTATCGGTCGAAAAACGTCTCCATGAACCGCGTCGAGATATCGCCGGACTGGAACTGCTCGTCTGCGAGGATCTGCATGTGGAGCGGAATCGATGTCTTGATGCCCTCGATGATCGTTGCCTCGAGCGCCCGCTGCATACGCGCGATCGCGCGATCGCGCGTTCGCGCATGAGTGATGATCTTCGCTACGAGCGAGTCGTAGTGCGGCGGCACGGTGTAGCCAGCGTATGCGTGGGTGTCGACGCGGACTCCGGGCCCACCGGGCATGTTGAGCGCCGTGATCTTTCCGGGCGACGGCGCGAACGTCCGCGGGTCCTCCGCATTCACCCGGCACTCTATCGAGTGGCCCGTGAACGTGACGTCTTCCTGCTTGAAGTTCAGTGGATCGCCAGCCGCGATGAGAATCTGGGCCCGCACGAGGTCGGAATTCGTGACCATCTCGGTCACAGGGTGCTCGACCTGGATCCGCGTGTTCATTTCCATGAAATAGAACTCGTGGCGCCCGCGGTCATAAAGGAACTCGATCGTCCCGAGACTCTCGTAGCCAATGTGCTTGCAGGCAGCGACAGCCGCGTTGCCCATCGCCTCTCGCTCAGCCGGCGTCAGCGCCGGCGACGGGGATTCCTCGATGAGCTTCTGATGCCGACGCTGCACGGAGCACTCCCGTTCACCGAGGTGGACGACGTTGCCGTGCGAGTCTGCTACCACCTGAATCTCGATGTGACGAGCGTCGCCGACGTAACGCTCCATATACATCGATCCGTCACCGAAAGCTCCGAGCGCCTCGTTCGAGGCCGCCTCGTAGGCACCGACGACGTCCTTCGAATCGTGCACGATGCGCATCCCGCGGCCACCGCCGCCGGCCGACGCCTTGAGCATGAGGGGGTATCCGACTTCGTCGCCGGTGCGCTGCGCCTCTTCGACCGACTCGATGATGCCCTCGCTGCCGGGAACAACCGGCACCCGCCTCGATCATCGACTTGCGAGCCGCCGCCTTGTCACCCATCGTGCGAATAGCGTGCGGCGTCGGTCCGATGAACCGGATGTTGCACGACTCACAGATCTCCGCGAAGCGCGCATTCTCGGCAAGAAAGCCGTATCCCGGATGAATGGCGTCGACGTTGGTGATCTCGGCGGCGCTGATGATGGCCGGCATCGAGAGGTAACTCTGGCGCGGGTTCGGAGGACCTATGCGGATCGCCTCGTCGGCGAACCGAACGTGAAGTGCCTCCTCGTCAGCCTCGGAGTACACGGCAACGGTCTTGATACCGAGCTCTTTGCACGTCCAGATGATCCGGCATGCGATCTCGCCCCGGTTCGCTATTAGGATCTTCTTGAACATTGGGGTCGCCTACGGACGGATGCCAAAAAGCGGCTGGCCGTATTCGACCGGCTGCGCGTTCTCGACGAAGACCTTGATGATCTCGCCCGCGGTATCCGACTCGATCTCGTTCATGAGCTTCATCGCTTCGACGATGCAGAGCACCGATCCAACGTCGACGCGATCGCCAACCTTCGCAAACGGATCCGCGGTCGGTCCGGGAGATCGATAGAACGTGCCGACGATCGGCGACTTGACGATGACGAGCGTCTCTTCGGCAGCAGCAGCAGGAGCGGCGGCCGTCGGCGCGGCCACAGGGGCGGCACTCTCCGCGTGAGCCGGCACTATCATGACGGGTGCGCCAGCAATCGCCGGCGGCGCCGCATAGACGACCGGAGCGTTCGCCACGATCTTCAGCGTGAAGTCGGCCTGGGCAATCTCGAACTCGGCGAACCCTTTCGCGTGGACCAGCTCAATCAACTCTTTGACGTCTTTGAGTGTCATCGGTCGGGCTTCCCATCAAAGGCAGTTCCGTGATCGCAAACAAGCCCCAACGCTTTGTTATTGAAGCGTTGGGGCCTGCCGAGACTTCTCGTGCGTCTACTCCGCGCCAGCGGCGTCGTCAGACTTCTTGCGGCCGCGTCCCCGCAGTCGGTCCAGCAGTCCGGGCTTCTTGGCAGCGTCTCCGGTGTCAGCCGCCCGCGATTCGACCACCTCCGGACGATCGACGAATTCGATGATCGCCATCTCGGCCCCGTCGCCCTTGCGTGTGCCGAGCTTGATTATCCTCGTGTATCCGCCGGGACGGGATTCGTATCGCTTGGCCAGTTCGTCGAAAAGCTTCGCAACGGCAGCGACGCCGGAGGTCCGCTCGGGACGAGCCTGATGATATCCGCCATCCGGCCGGCGCGTTGCGCTGGTCCGGTTGCCGGCGTGAACGAACGCGGCGGCTTGACGGCGTGCGTGCACGACGTCTGCCGGCTTCTCGGCGGTGTTCGCCCGCTTGCCAAGCGTCACGGCCTTTTCGACGAATGGCCGCAACTCCTTGGCCTTGGGCAACGTCGTCTCGATCCTCTCTTCGAGGATCAGCGACGTTGCGAGGCTGCGAAGCAGCGACTTCCTGTGGGCGGACGTCCGCCCCAGCTTTCGATGTGCAACGAGATGGCGCATCGCTTACTCCTCCTCCTCGTCGTCGTCATAGACGCCATCGAGATCCGGCTCGTACTCTTCGGGTTCCTGAATGATCCGGCCCTGCTCATCGAACTTCATTCCGAGTCCAAGGCCCATCCCCGAGAGGATCTCCTTGATCTCGTTGAGCGACTTGCGGCCGAAGTTCTTCGTCTTGAGCATCTCCATCTCGGAGCGCTGGACGAGCTCGCGGATCGTCTTGATGTCCGCGTTCTTCAGGCAGTTGTAGCTGCGAACCGACAACTCGAGCTCGTCGACCGAACGGTCGAGGTGCTCGTTGTACGGCACCGGAGGCGGCGTCTGGTCGTCAACGTGCACGTCATCGGTCGTCTCCTCGAAGTTGATGAAGATCGACATGTGATCCTTGATCAAC
The DNA here is from genome assembly GCA_016705245.1 of Blastocatellia bacterium. GTDB lineage: Bacteria > Acidobacteriota > Blastocatellia > UBA7656 > JADIYM01 > JADIYM01. The sequence continues at coordinate 243,900 of JADIYM010000003.1, forward strand.
TTCGCCGCGAGACCGATCGAGGTCTCGGGAGAAACGCTGCCGTTCGTCCACACCTCGATTGTAAGCTTGTCGTAGTCGGTGTCCTGACCAAGGCGCGCGGCCTCGACCGTGTAGTTCACCTTCTTGACCGGCGTATGCACCGAGTCAATCGGGATGTATCCCACCGCCAGGTCCTCGTCGAAGTTCCTCTCCGCCGAGACGTACCCGCGGCCACGCTTCAATCGAACCTCGATCGAGAGCGATCCACCTTCCGAAACGGTGGCAATCTGGATGTTCGGGTCGAGAATCTCGACCTCGTTATCGACCTCGATCTCACCCGAGAGCAGGATGCCCGGCTCGGTCTTCTTGACGCGCAGCGTCTTCGGACCAGCGCCATACAGCTTGAATGGCACCTGCTTGAGGTTGAGGATGATGTCGGTTGCGTCTTCCACGACGCCGGGGATGGACGAGAACTCGTGCAGCACGCCTTCGATGCGAACGGCGGTGATGGCCGCGCCCTCGATCGACGAGAGCAGGGCACGGCGAAGGCTATTGCCGATCGTCGTACCAAAGCCTCGCTCAAAGGGCTGCGCCGAGAACTTGCCGTAGGTTTCCGTCAGCGTCTCAGCGTCGGGCACAAGCCGCTTGGGCTTTTGAAATCCGGTCCAAAGAGAAGTCTGCTCCATGTGTACCTTCCGGGAGTTCGAGCCGTTTCCGGGCTACTTCGAGTACAGCTCTACGATGAGCTGTTCGTTGATGTCCTGATCGATATCCTCGCGACGCGGCAGCGCAGTAACGCGGCCTTCCATCTTCTCGAGGTCGGTCACTTCGAGCCACGACGGCCGGCCGCGACCCGACGCGGTCTGCCACGCGCTCATGACGTGGACGTTCTTTCGGCTCCCCTCGAGCACCGACACTCGGTCGCCCGGACGGACAAAGAAGGACGGGATGTTCACGCGGCGGCCGTTGACGGCGATGTGGCCGTGTGCAACGAGCTGCCGGCCCTGGCGCCGGTTTATCGCAAAGCCAAGCCTGAAAACCGCGTTGTCGAGTCGCCGCTCGAGCATCGAGAGCAAAGTCTCGCCCGTGACGCCCTTCTGCTGCGCGGCCTTCTCGAAGAAGATTCGGAATTGCTTCTCGAGCATTCCGTAAATGCGCTTGACCTTCTGCTTCTCGCGAAGCTGTGTGCCATAGCCGGTGACCTTCGTACGGCGCTGATCGCGGCCGTGCTGTCCCGGAGGTGTCGTTCCGCGCTTCTCAATGGCGCACGATGGCTTGAAGCACCGTTCACCCTTCAGAAAGAGCTTTGCACCCTCTCGCCGGCACAGCCGGCACTTTGCGTCTCTATATCTCGCCAAGTGTATTCTCCTGAAAAGTTTACAGGCCGGAATCGCCGATGGCGCTTCCGGGCCCTTCTTCCTTTTTCGTATCCGGCCCCTCGGGACCGGACGGTTGCGGCCGACGGGCGGCGCGAGTGTCCCGGAGAGTGAACTCCGAAAACACGGTCGCACCAGCCGTTGGGCGCAATGTGATCAGACTCGACGCCGCTTCGGAGGGCGGCAGCCGTTGTGCGGGATCGGCGTAACGTCTCGGATCAACTTCACCTCGATACCGGCCCCGTGCAGGGCGCGGATCGCTGACTCACGTCCAGCGCCCGGTCCCTTGACGCGAACCTCGCAGCTTGCCATACCGGCATCACGCGCGGCCTGCGCCGCTCGCGACGCGGCTTGTTGCGCTGCGAAAGGCGTGCCCTTGCGCGAACCGCGGAACCCGAGGGCTCCCGAGCTCGACTGTGTTACGAGGTTTCCGGACTGGTCCGTGATGCTGATGATGGTGTTGTTGAAGGACGCCTGGATGTGGACGATTCCCTGCGGGACAAGCTTCTTTTCCTTCTTCTTGAAGGTTTTCTTCTTGCCCGCTCCGCCCTTCTTCTGTGCTGCTTTCGCCATAACTCCTCGTGAGTGCTTCTTCACGCTTCAGGCGCGTCGACCGGAAGTGACCGCAACGATCACCGTTTCCGATTCGAAGCGCCCGAGCGCTACTTCTTGCCAGGCGCCTTCTTCTTGGCGACCGTCATGCGACGCGGACCCTTGCGTGTCCGAGCGTTCGTGTGGGTGCGCTGTCCGCGAACCGGAAGTCCGCGACGGTGGCGCAAGCCACGGTAGCAGCCAATATCCATCAGCCGCTTGATGTCGAGCTGGATACGCTTCCGAAGATCGCCTTCGACCTCGCCGTGCTGGTCGATGACCGCACGAATCCGGTTCAGCTCTTCTTCGGTCAGGTCACGGATCTTCGTGTGAATATCGACATTGGCGGCATCGAGGATCGTCTTCGACCGCGATCGTCCGATGCCGTAGATGTACGTCAGTCCGATCTCCGCTCGCTTGTTGGGTGGGAGATCAACTCCTGCTAAACGTGCCATTCCTCACTCCCTCTCGACTATCCCTGCCGCTGCTTGTGCTTCGGGTTGGTGCAGATCACCCGCACCACGCCCTTGCGGTGAATAACCTTGCAGTTGTCGCAAATCTTCTTCACGGACGCACGAACCTTCATGGTCTCGTTACTCCTCGCCAAAGCCTTCGAATCAAAAGAGTCACACTAGCACGGCACTTTCCGTGCCGGCAAGCCATTACAGCGCTGCTGTCGTCAAATAGTTCTCCGCATCCACGAGCGTCAAAACTTCGGGGCCGCTTTCGGTCACCGCGATCGTGTGCTCGAAGTGCGCCGACTGTTTCCCGTCGGCCGTCGCGACCGTCCATCCGTCACTAAGCGTCAGCACGTCGGCGACGCCGAGGTTCACCATCGGCTCGATCGCGAGCACGAGCCCTTCACGGAGGATGAGGTTGGAGTCCCCACCCCTCGACCGGTAATTCGGAACCTGCGGGGGTTCGTGCATCTTGCGCCCGATCCCGTGTCCGCAGAAGTCCCGCACGACCGTGTAGCCCCGCGCCTCGACATAGTCCTCGACCGCCCCGCCTACATCGTTGAGCCGATTGCCGGGCCTCATGCGATCGATGGCCTGGAAGAGCGACTCCTCCGTGGCCTTCAGCAACTGTTTCACCTCGTCGGCGATCTGGCCCACCGGCACCGTCACCGCGGAATCGCCGACGTAGCCGTCGAGCACGATTCCGAAGTCGATACCGATGACGTCACCTTCGACGAGCTTTCGTCCCGATGGAATGCCGTGCACGACCTCGTCGTTGACCGACGTGCAAAGCGAATGCCTGTAGGGTCCTCGCGGACCGGGCACACCAATGAATGCCGGAATCCCGCCGGCCGCTCGCGTCTTTTCTTCCGCCAACCGATCGAGCTCGAGCGTAGTGACGCCCGGCTCAACCATCGCGCGCACGTCGCGCAGAATCTCGCCGACGAGGCGTCCCACGACCCTCATCTTCTCGATCTCCATCGCGGACTTTCGGGTGATCCGGTCTCGGCGAAGCCTCATGCGCTCTCCGCCTCGCAAATACCCACCGCCGTCATGATCTCGCGAAAGACTTGATCGACGGGTTTCGCGCCATCAACGGTGACAAGGCGATCGGTGGAGCGGTAGTAGTCGTACACTGGCTTCGTCTGGTCGGACCAGGTAGCGATTCGTCGTGCAACCGTCTCTTCGTGATCGTCGTCACGCTGGAACAAGCCGTGTCCGCAGTTGTCGCACACTCCGTCAACCGCAGGCAGTCGTGAGTGCACATTGAAGATCTCGTTGCAGTTCGGACAAACCCGCCTTCCAGTCAACCGGCTCATCAACTCGTGCCGTTCAACCCGGACGTAGATAGCGAGGATTTCCCGGTCCTGTTCCCGCGCGAGCACCTCGAGCGTTTCCGCCTGCGAGATCGTTCGCGGGAATCCGTCCAGGATGTATCCGTGATCACAGTCCGCAAGCACGGTACGTTCCCGAACGACTTCCGCAAGCACCTCGTCGCTAACGAGCTTGCCCGATTTCTGGACACGAGCCACCTCGCGTCCCAGATCCGAGTCCCGCTTGGCAATGACACGCAGGATATCGCCCGTCGAGATCTGCGGCATGCCGAACCGCTGCTCGAGCATATGCGCCTGCGTACCCTTGCCGGCTCCCGGAGCGCCGACCAGGATCAGGATCTTTCCTCGATCTGACTTCACATCAATCCCTGTTACTGGGCTCCGGGAACGCGCGGCTGCGAAGCCGCCGTCCACCCGGTCCGAGGAAGCCATCGTAATGGCGCATGATGAGCTGCGCCTCGACCTGCTTGATGGTGTCCATAGCGACACCGACGACGATGAGAAGACTCGTTCCGCCGAACTGGAAGTTGAGACCCATTCCGGTTGCCATCCACGACGTCACGATGTTCGATCGAATGAAGTCGTCGAGACCCGGCCCGAACCACGGAATCTGCTGGAACGCCACGCCCTGGATCATGATCTGCGGGATGAGACGAGCACCGCGAGGTAGATCGCCCCGACGAAAGTCAGCCGATTGAGCACCCCGTTCAGGTAGTCCGCCGTTCGCTTGCCCGGCCGTATGCCGGGAATGAACTGGCCGTTCTTGCGCAGGTTGTCGGCGACCTCTTCGGTGTTGAAGATGATCGAGACGTAGAAGAACGTGAAGAAGATGATCGCGGCGGCATCAAGCAACATGTAGAAGGGGTGCCCGCCGCCTCCCATGCTCTGAACCGCCGTCGACAGAAATTCCTGCAGCGACGAAAGATCGAAGCCGAATACCGAGTTCGGAATCAGGTTCGCGAGCGTCTGCGGGAATGCCATGATCGACGCCGCGAAGATCACAGGGATGACGCCGCCCATGTTTACTTTGATGGGCATCGTCGTCTGCTGGACCGGGACCGCAGTGCGGCCCACCTGACGTCGAGCGTGGTTGATCGGAATCTTCCGCAGTCCGCGCTCCATGAAGATGATCGCCGAGATGATCAGGATCATCCCGACGAGCAGCAGGATCATTCCGAGAGCCGTCTGGGTGCCACCCTCAGTCGCCTTCCCGTATATCTGCACCATTGCCTGCGGCGCGCCGATGATGATGCCGGCGAAGATGATCAGCGACATTCCGTTGCCGATCCCGCGCTCGGTGATCTGCTCGCCGAGCCACATGATGAAGATCGTTCCAGTCGTCAATGTCAGCGTCGTCAACGCGATGAACGACACACCGGGCTCATACACGAGACCGGGCTGACTCTGAAGGAACCACGCGATGCTCGTCGTCTGGATGATCGCGAGGACAACCGTCAGGTACCTCGTCCACTGATTCATCTTCCGGCGGCCCATCTCGCCCTCTTCCTGAACCGCCTTCAGGCGCGGGCTGACGACCGTCATGAGCTGGAGGATGATCGAGGCCGTGATGTACGGCATGATGCCGAGAGCCAGAACCGAGATCTTCTGCAGGTTTCCACCCGAGAAGAGGTCAAGGACCCCGAGCAGCGACGAGGCGACGTTCTGCCAGAGCTGCTCGAGTTGGACCGGATCGATTCCGGGCACACGGATATGACTGCCGATGCGGTACACCGCAAGAAGGCTCAGTGTGAAGAGGACCCGCTTCCGCAGGTCCGGCACGGAAAAGACGTTGCGGAAGCTGTTGAGGCAATTCTCGATCATCGTGTTCCCAACCCCAGAATCACCCGGCAGTCGCCAGTTCCCCGTACGGTACCGTCACCGCGGCGGGAGAAGGCGCTTGATCCGATCCGTGCTACGAAGCCGCCGCCTCGGTGGCGCCCAGGATCGTCACCGATCCTCCGGCCTTCTCGATCTTCTCTCGCGCGCCCTTAGTGATGCGGTGGGCCGACACACGAATGGCCTTCGTGATCTCGCCCTTGCCCATCACCACGAGACCGGCACTCGATTCGATCGATCGCTTCGAACAATACCCGGCGGCGATCAGAACGTCCGGTGTGATCTCGGCCCCGGCCTCGAAACGCTTCTCCAGCGTGGCGAGGTTCACCTCGACCCACTCCTTCTTGAAGATGTTCGTGAAGCCGCGCTTCGGCAACCGGCGCTGAAGGGGCATCTGGCCACCCTCGAACCCGGGCCGCAGCGAGTAGCCGGACCGTGACTTCTGGCCCTTGTGGCCCTTTCCAGACGTCTTTCCCGTACCCGACCCGGGGCCGCGTCCGATGCGCTTTCTGTTCTTGACCGCGCCCTTGGCGGGCTTCAGATTGTGGAGTCCAAGCATTGTGTTTCTCCGGTCGCCGTCTGTCGTGTCCACGAACCGATTCCGGTCCGCGCCGACATCCGTTCGACTATTCCTCTACGATCCGCACGAGGTGCGGAACCTTCGCCACCATGCCGCGGATGGCCGGCGTGTCGGGCCGCTCGAGCGTCTGGTTCAGACGCCGGAACCCGAGGTGCTTGACCACGACCTTGAGCGTGCTCTTCTGGCCGATCGTTGACCGGTACTGCTGAATGCGCATGGTCTTGCCAGTCGCTTTCGCGTCGGATGCCGCCATTGCAGTTACTCCTCTCCGTCCTTGCCGCGCAGCTTACGGACATACGCGGGATCCTTGAGGTTCCGAAGTCCCTCAAAGGTCGCCCGAATGACATTGTGCGCGTTGTTCGTCCCAAGGCACTTCGTGACGATGTTGTGGATGCCGACGGCCTGCATGATCGCGCGGACCGCGCCGCCCGCGATGACGCCCGTTCCCTCGGGCGCGGGCTTGAGCAGCACCTTGCCGGCGCCGAATCGGCCCATCGAGACATGCGGAATCGACGTCTCGGCGAGCGGGACCTGGATGAGGTTCTTCTTCGCGGCCTCGATTCCCTTTCGAATGGCCAGCGGAACCTCACGAGCCTTCCCCGTGCCGAACCCGACGTGCCCGTTCTCGTCGCCAACAACGACGAGCGCGCTGAACGAGAGGTTCTTTCCGCCCTTGACGACCTTCGTCACGCGGTTGATTGAGATGACCGTATCCTTGAGATCAAGACCGTCAGCAGTGATTCTTCGCATTCGTGCTCTCCGCCTAGAACTTCAGGCCAGCCTCGCGGGCGGCCTCGGCGAGTCCCTTGACTCGACCGTGATAGATGTACCCGCCACGATCGAAGACCACCTGCTCGATGCCCTTCTCGCGCGCTCGTTCCGCAATGACCCGACCGACCTCGCGCGCCGCGGCAATATTGCCGCCGGTGGCACCGCGCATCGGCTTCTCGACCGTCGACGCCGCGGCAATCGTGACGCCGTTTGCGTCGTCAACGAGTTGCGCGGAAATGTGCTTGAGACTGCGGTATACGGACAGCCGCGGACGCTCGGGCGTTCCGGCGACCTTCTTGCGAATCCGGCCGTGAACCGCTTCGCGAACGACGGCGCGTGACTTGGTGGCCATGTCCTCTTCTCCCTTACTTGGCCGACTTGCCCGGCTTGAGCCGCAGCGTTTCGTCGGCGTACCGCACGCCCTTGCCCTTGTAGGCATCGGGCCGGCGCAGATTTCGAAGGTTCGCGCAGACCTGCCCGACCTCCTGCTTGTCGATGCCGGACACGATCAGCGTCGTCTGATACTGGTTCAGACCTGGCTTCGGCTTCCGCTCGACCTTGATCTCTATCGAAGGCGGCGGGACGAACTCGACGAGATGCGAGTAGCCAAGCGCCATCACGAGCTTAGAGCCCTTCTGCTCGACCTTGTAGCCGACTCCGACGATGTCGAGCTCACGCGAAAAGCCGTCCGTTACACCCTTGATGGCATTCGCGAGCAGCGCCCGCGCCAGACCGTGCGCGGCGCGCTCCTGGCCGGTTGCGGCCCTGAGCCTCAACGACGAGGCTTCCTCTTTGATCTCGATCCCTGCCGGAATCGGAGAGACTAGCTTGCCCTTCGGTCCGGTAATCTCGATGTCGGTTTCGCCGATCTCGATCTTGACGCCGGCCGGCACCGGAATCGGCTTCTTGCCGATTCTCGATTCCTTGGCGAACTTCACTTCTGTGGTCGACATAACGCTTTCCTTTAGTGGACCCGGCAGAGGATCTCTCCGCCGATGCCGAGACGACGGGCGTCCCGACCGGTCATCACGCCGCGCGAGGTGCTCAGGATGTTGATCCCGAGACCGGCGAGCACGTTCGGGATCTCGTCGCGTCCGACATAGACGCGGCAACCCGGCTTCGAAACGCGCTCGATGCGGTTGATGATTCGCTCGTCGTCAGGCCCGTACTTCAGGTAGACCCGGATGGCGCGGTTCGCGCCTTCCCCGATAACCTTGTAGTTCGAGATGAATCCCTCGTCCTTGAGAATGCGAGCCACCTCTACCTTGAGGTTCGAGGCAGGGACATCGACCTTCTGGTGCTTGGCCCCCAGTGCATTGCGGACGCGCGTCAGCATATCTGCGATCGGATCTGTCACGGTCGATTCTCCTTACCAGCTCGACTTGATGACGCCCGGGACGTGTCCCTGCAGCGAAAGCTCGCGGAAGCAGATCCGGCACAGCTTGAACTTGCGCATGTAGGCACGCGCGCGACCGCAGCGATTGCAGCGGTTGTGCTGGCGCACCTTGAACTTCGGGCGCTGTTGCGCCTTCACCATCGATGACAGCTTTGCCATGTCGATTGCTTCTCCTATTTCCGGAACGGCATGCCGAACTGCCGCAGAAGGGCTCGGCCTTCCTCGTCGGTTCGCGCCGTCGTGACAATGCTGATGTTCATCCCGCGGACCTTCTCGACCTTCGCGAAATCGATTTCCGGGAAGATGAGCTGCTCGCGAACGCCGAGCGTATAGTTCCCGCGTCCGTCGAACGCATCCGGCGAAATGCCGCGGAAGTCGCGGATTCGCGGAAGCACCGCGTTGAGCAGCCGATCGAGGAACTCGTACATCCGGTCACCGCGCAGCGTCACGCGAGCGCCAATCTGCATCCCCTCGCGCAGCTTGAAGGCGGCGATCGATTTCTTGGCCTTTGTGACCACCGCGTGCTGTCCCGTGATCTGGGCCAGTTCGGCGCGCGCCGCCTCGAGTCCCTTCGGATTCGAATGCGCGTCGCCGAGTCCCATGTTCAGGACAATCTTCTCGAGTTTCGGCACGGCCATCGGGTTCTTGAATTCGAACTCCTTCATCAGGGCCGGCGCGATCTCGCTTCGGTATCGCTCTTTCAGTCTCGGTGCCATTGCAATTCTTCCTTCGGCGCCCCGGCGTTGTACGGGGCTGTCGATCGTCCGCGTGTCCGCGGTCTTACTTCGTCTTGTCCAGAACCGTCCCGGAGCCCTTGGCGTAGCGGACGATCGTGCCGTCCTCGAGAATTCTCCGTCCGACACGTGCTGCCTTGCCCGACGCCGGATCGATAACCTTCAAGTTCGACAGGTGGATCGGCGCCTCGACCTTCACGATGCCGCCTGCCTTGCCGCGGGCGCGATCCGGCTTCTGGTGCTTCTTCACCACCCGGATTCCCTCGACGCGGGCCGTCATCGCTCTCGGATCGACCTCGAGCACCCGGCCAGTGTCACCGCGGTTGGCTCCGCTGATGACAAGGACCTGATCGCCCTTTCGAATCTTGACTTTCGGCGCCGGCTCTTCCGCCCGAAGGCGCGCCAGCTTCGCTTTCACGATATTCGCCATCTCAGATTACCTCCGGAGCAAGCGACACGATCTTCATGAACTTCCGCTCACGCAGCTCACGCGCCACCGGGCCGAAGACGCGCGTGCCGATCGGCTCGCCGTCCGGCTTGATGAGCACGGCAGCGTTCTGATCGAACCGGATGTACGTGCCATCCCGTCGCCGTGTCTCCTTGCGTGTTCTCACCACCACGGCCTTCACGACCTGGCCTTTCTTGACCGTGCCATCGGGCGAGGCTTCCTTGACGGCCGCAGTGATGATGTCGCCGAGTCCCGCCTTGTCGCCCGTTGATCCGCCAATCGGCAGGATCATCGAGAGGCGCTTGGCGCCGGAATTATCGGCGACCTCGAGCATGGTTCGCATCTGTAACATTGTGCTGCTCCTCCTCTCCCGCGTGCGACCGGGCTACTTGACGGCCTTCTGAACGATCTCGACAACACGCCAGCGCTTGCGCGATGACAGCGGCCGCGTCTCCATGATCCGCACCTTGTCGCCGACCGACACACCGAGCTCGTCGTGCGCCATGAACTTCGAGCGCTTGCGAACGTAACGGCGGTACTGCGGGTGCTGGACCAGGCGGTCCACGCGAACGGTACAAGACTTGTCCATCTTATCGCTCGTCACGATTCCCACTTTCTGGTTGCGGGCCTTTCGCTTCTCGTCCGCTTCGGTCCCGTTCTGAATTTCGTCAGACATCTCTCGCTCCTGTTCCTCGTTCAACCGTTCCTACGACCGCGCTTGCGCGTTCTGCCGCGCCGCCGCCTGGCGACGTCGCTTGGCCCGCGGCGCCTTGCCGACGGTCTTTGCCCCGTCCGCCGCTTCGCTGCGAATTTCGCGGCTTCGCACCTCGGTCTTGATGCGCGCAAGGTCCTTGCGCGACTTGCGGATGTCGTTGACCGTATCCGTATTGCCGAGCGCTGACTTGAAGCGCAGCCGGAAGAGCTTCTCACGAAGCTCGGCGCCCTTCGCGAACAACGCGTCGTCGGTCATCTCGAGAACTTCGTTCGCCTTCATATGAGGCCTCCCTCCTGCTCCTTCCGAGTGACGAACTTCGTCTTGATCGGGAGCTTCTGTGCGGCGAGGCGCATCGCTTCACGCGCGAGCTCCTCGTTCACACCTTCCATCTCGAACAGCACACGACCCGGCTTGACGACTGCGACCCAGCCTTCCGGAGCGCCCTTGCCCTTGCCCATGCGCGTTTCCGCAGGCTTCTTCGTGATCGGCTTGTCGGGAAACACCCGAATCCAGATCTTTCCGCCGCGCTTGATGAAGCGCGTCATCGCGATACGGCCGGCTTCGATCTGACGGCTCGAGATCCACGCGGGCTCCATCGCCTTGAGGCCGAACTCGCCGAAGCTGAGTGCGGACCCTCGCGTCGCGATGCCGCTCATGCGGCCGCGCATCTGCTTGCGGAACTTGACCTTCTTGGGAATCTTGTACTCTGCCACGGCTTACCTCCCGTCCCGATCGAAGCGATCGCGCGGCGCGCGGCCGGCCGGTGCCGCATTCGCCGCCCGGCGGCTGTCGAGCACATCGCTGCGATAGATCCAGACCTTGACCCCGATGACGCCGAACGTCGTGCGGGCCTCGGCGAATCCATAATCGATATCCGCGCGCAGGGTATGCAGCGGAAGCTGGCCGTCGAGCGCCCACTCCGAGCGCGCGATTTCAGCGCCGTTGAGCCGACCCGACACCCGGACCTTGACGCCCTTCGCGCCAAACCGCTTCGCATTCTCGACCGCGCGACGCATCGCACGGCGAAACGCAATGCGCTTCTCGAGCTGCTGCGCGACCTGTTCGGCCTGCAGCTGCGCGTTGAGCTCCGGCTTGTGGATCTCCTGAATGTTGACGAAGACCTCGCGCCCGGTGCGGTTCTTGATTTCCTGCTTCAGCTTGTCGATCTCAGCGCCCTTCCGGCCGATGATGATGCCAGGACGGGACGTGTGGATGATGATCTTGAGCTTGTTGGCGGCACGCTCGATGTCGATGTGCGACACGCCGGCGCCGGCGAAGCGGTTCTTCAGATCCTTCTTGAGCTTCAGATCCTCGTGCAGCAGCTCGGCATAGTCCTTATTGGCAAACCAGATGGAATGCCACGTCTTGTTGTAGCCGAGCCGGAACCCAAACGGGTGTACTTTCTGACCCACGACTCCTCCTTACGCTTCGCCCGACGCCGTGGCGGCTGGCTTCTTCTTGGCGGCAAACTGTGCATTCCGTGCATCGCGCTCGGCCACGGCACGCGGCTTCTCGGTCGAAACCTCGATCGTGATATGGCTGCGCCATCGGCGCTCGCTGTAAGCACGTCCCATCGGAGCCGGACGGCGCCGGCGACGGTGCTTCGTCGGTCCGAGGTCGACCATTGCCGCCGAGACGTACAGATTGTCGACGTCGACGCTGACGTTTTTCTCTTCGGCCAGGTTGCTGGCATTGGCGACCGCAGACCTCAAGGTCTTTTCGATCATCGCCGCCGCGCGCTTGTTCGTGAAGTGCAGGATGGTTAGCGCCTCCGGCACCCGCAATCCGCGAATCGTGTCCACCACGAGACGCGCCTTCTGCGGCGAACCCTGTACGGCTTTCGTAATCGCTCGTGCGTTCATTAGCGCCGACCCCCCTTCTTCGCGGTCTTCTCGCTCTTGTCGGCGTGCCCCTTGAAGGTGCGCGTCGGCGAGAACTCGCCAAGCTTGTGTCCCACCATGTTCTCGGTGACGTAGACGGGGATGAACTTCTTGCCGTTGTGGACCGCAATCGTGTGGCCCACCATGTCCGGCGTGATCACCGAACGACGCGACCAGGTCTTGTGGACTCGCTTGTCGCCCGCGGCGTTCATGCGCTCGATCGCCTTCTCGAGGTGACCGTCGATGAAGAAACCCTTCTTTACTGAACGCGCCATAACTCAGCTCTCTCCTACTTGGTCCGTCGACGAACGATGAAGCGGTCCGTGTTCTTGTTGCGCCGTGTCTTGTAACCGCGCGTGGGCTGACCCCACGGCGAAACCGGGTTGCGGCCACCCGAGGTCTTGCCCTCGCCGCCGCCATGCGGGTGATCGACCGGGTTCATCGCGACGCCGCGCACCTTCGGTCGCCGACCCTTCCAGCGCGAGCGTCCGGCCTTGCCCAGGCTCACGTTCTGGTGCTCGGCATTGCCGACCTGGCCGATCGTCGCGACGCAATCGAGGGGTACGCGCCGGACTTCGCCCGACGGCACCTTGATGAGCGCCCAATCGCCTTCCTTCGCCTGCAGCTGAACTGCGGCGCCGGCCGAGCGCGCGATCTGCGCGCCACAACCCGCCTTCATCTCGACGTTGTGCAGCGTCGTGCCGAGCGGGATGTTCCGCAGCGGAAGCGCATTGCCGACGATGATGTCCGCATCGGGACCCGAGACGATCGTCTGGCCAACCGCCAGGCCGATCGGCGCCAGAATGTAGCGCTTCTCGCCATCCACGTAATTGATCAAAGCGATGTGCGCCGAGCGGTTCGGATCGTACTCGATCGTAGCCACCTTGCCGGGAATACCCGACTTGTCGCGCTTGAAGTCGATCTTGCGGTACTGACGCTTGTGGCCACCGCCGCGCCGACGCATCGTGATGCGCCCGTTGTTGTTTCGACCCGAGATCCGCGTCTTCGGCTCGAGCAGACTCTTCTCCGGCGTCGACGTGGTCAGCTCGTCGCGCGTCAGGTACGTCTGGTACCGCCGCGCGGGGCTGGTCGGTGTGAGCTTCTTGATGCCCATCGGTGCTCTCCTTCAGCCTAGATCGTGTCTTCGAACACGATCTCCTTCTCGCCCTCGGCGATGGTGACGTATGCCTTCTTCCAGTCCGGACGGCGCCCTTCGAAGCGGCCGACCCGCTTGAGCTTGCCCTGCACGTTGATCGTCCGAACCGACTCAACCTTGACGCCGAAGATCTTCGAGACGGCCGTTGCAATCTCGGTCTTCGTCGCGGCCGGCGCCACCTTGAGCGCAAGCATCTGACGCGTGTTGCCGTTGCGGCCGTACGACTCGGGGTCGTCCTTCATTTCGAGGGCCTTCTCCGTGATGATTGGCCCGAGGATAACGTTCCAGACGGTACGCATATCTTCTCCCCTTTAGCGCGTCAGCCGCGCGGCAAGCGCCTCGATGGCGGCCTTCGAAAAGATCAGACGGTCGTGCGCCAGAACCTCGTGAACATTGATCAGCGCATCGCTCGAGAGCGACACCGACGGCAGGTTGCGCGACGACAGAGCAAGGTTTCGATTCTCACCCCCATCGACGAGCAGCGTCTTCCGATCGTGGCCCAGCGCCGTCAGCACGGACGCAAATGCCGCCGTCTTGTGTGAGTCGAGCGCGAAACCGTCGACAACCGTGATCCGGCCCTCGCGTAGCCTCTCGGACAACGCGGAGCAGAGCGCGCCACGGCGCATCTTCTTCGGAAGCCGTGTCTCCCAGGGACGCGGTTTCGGACCAAAGGTCGCGCCGCCGCCCTTCCAGAGGGGCGATCGGATCGATGCGATGCGCGCTCGGCCCGTACCCTTCTGCCGCCAGAGCTTCCGGCCCGAACCGGACGTCTCGCCACGCGTCTTCGTGCTCACCGTGCCCTGTCGCTGGTTCATCTGGTACGCCTTGACGGCGTCGTAGATGAGCGCGCGATTGAGCGGTGCGCCGAAGATCGCTTCGTCGAGCTCGATCTGGCCGACCGTTTCGTTCTTCAGATTCTTGACGTCGAGAGTCGCCATGGCCCTTACCTCTTCACCTTGTTGATGAGCACGACCGCTCCGTTGGGCCCAGGCACCGCGCCGTGGACCAGCAGAAGATTCTGCTCGGAGTCGACCTGCACCACCTTAAGGTTCTTGACCGTCACGCGGGCATCGCCCATATGGCCGGCCATCTTCGTTCCCTTGATGACTCGCGAGGGGTAGGCCGACTGGCCGATCGAACCCGGCGCGCGATGGAACATCGAGCCGTGCGAGGCGCGACCACCAGCGAAGCCGTGGCGCTTCATGAAGCCCGCGAAGCCGCGGCCCTTCGACGTGCCAACGACCGTGACCGTGTCGTTCGCCGAAAACTGATCGACGAGCACCTTGTCACCGACGTTCGTCGCCTCGCCATCCAGGACGTCCAGGCGGAACTCCTTGAGCACGCGCGTCGGCGCGGCGCCCTGTCCCGTTTTCTGGAAGTGGCCCTTCATCGGCTTGGTGACCTTTTTGGGCGGCCGATCCTCGACGAAGCCGAGTTGCACCGCTTCGTAACCGTCGGAGTTGACCGTCTTCTTCTGCACGACGACGCAAGGCCCAGCCTTGATCACCGTGACAGGAGTCACCGTGCCGTCCTCGTCGAAGACCTGCGTCATTCCGATCTTTCTGCCGATTATTCCGTTGACCATGCCTGCTTCTCACCCCGCGGCGCGCGGAGAATGTCCCCCGCCGTCCCGCGCCTGCGACCCCGGCGAGGGGCCGTGGATGCTATTTGTGTTCCTTGCCGAATGCCTTGATCTCGACGTCCACGCCTGCCGGCAGATCGAGCTTCATGAGCGCGTCGACCGTCTGTGGCGTCGGATCGAGAATGTCCATCAGCCGCTTGTGCGTGCGGATCTCGAACTGCTCACGCGACTTCTTGTCGACGTGCGGGCTGCGGAGCACCGTGTACTTGTTCTTGCGGGTCGGAAGCGGGATGGGCCCTGCCACGCGAGCACCCGTGCGCTTTGCCGTGTCGACGATTTCCGCCGTCGACTGGTCGAGCACGCGGTAGTCGTAGGCCTTGAGCCGGATTCGAATTTTCTCGTTCAGCATATCGGTTCACATGCGAGGGGCGGTCGCGAAGACCGCCCCGGCAAACTCCTACTCCACAATGTCCGTGATGGTGCCGGCGCCAACGGTGCGTCCGCCCTCGCGAATCGCGAATCGCAGTCCCTTCTCCATCGCGATCGGCGTGATCAGCTCGATTTCCATCGACACGTTGTCGCCGGGCATCACCATCTCGATCCCCTGCGGCAACTCCGCCACACCCGTCACGTCCGTCGTCCGGAAGTAGAACTGCGGGCGATAGCCCGTGAAGAACGGCGTGTGCCGTCCGCCCTCTTCCTTCGTCAGGATGTACGCCTCCGCCTTGAACTTCGTGTGCGGCGTGATCGATCCCGGCTTCGCCATCACCTGCCCGCGCTCGATCTCCTTGCGATCCACTCCGCGCAGCAGCAGGCCGACGTTGTCGCCAGCGCGTCCCTCGTCGAGCAGCTTCCGGAACATCTCCACGCCCGTCACCACTGTCGTGCGCGTGTCCTTCATCCCAACGATCTCGATCGACTCGCCAACCTTCACGATCCCGCGCTCGATTCGGCCCGTAGCCACCGTTCCGCGACCCGAAATCGAGAACACGTCCTCGACAGGCATCAGGAACGGCTTGTCGATCGCTCGCTCAGGCACCGGTATGTAGCTGTCGACCGCAGCCATCAGCTCCGTCACCGTCGCTTCCCACTTCGGATCACCGTTGAGCGCTCCAAGCGCAGATCCTCGGATCACCGGAATGTCGTCGCCAGGGAAGTTGTAGCTCGTCAGCAACTCGCGAACCTCGAGCTCCACCAGATCCAGAAGCTCCTCGTCGTCGACCGCGTCCACCTTGTTCATGAACACGACCATCGCAGGCACGCCTACCTGACGGGCCAGCAGAATGTGCTCGCGCGTCTGCGGCATCGGGCCGTCCGTCGCAGCAACCACGAGGATCGCGCCGTCCATCTGCGCCGCGCCCGTGATCATGTTCTTGATGTAGTCCGCGTGTCCCGGGCAATCCACGTGCGCGTAGTGGCGGTTCACCGTCGAATACTCGACGTGCGCCGTCGCGATCGTGATACCTCGTGCCTTCTCCTCCGGCGCGTTGTCGATCGAATCGAACGAACGTACCGAAATCTTCGGATCAAGCTTCGCCAGGGTCTGCGTGATCGCAGCCGTCAACGTCGTCTTCCCGTGGTCAACGTGGCCAATCGTGCCAATGTTGACGTGCGGTTTGCTTCGATCGAACTTCTCCTTCGCCATGGTGTCTCCTTAAGCCTTTTCCTCGGTCCGTCCGTTAGCGGGCGATGCCCTGGACTTTGGCGATGATCTCTTCGCTTACAGATTTGGGCGCTTCCTCGTACCGCAGGAAGTGCATCGTGTAGGTCGCACGGCCCTGGGTCATCGACCGCAGCTCCGTGGCATACCCGAACATTTCCGACAGCGGAATCGCAGCCGTAATGACCTGCGTTCCAGGACGCGCATTCATGCTCTCGATCCGGCCGCGGCGGGACATGATGTCACCGTTCACGCTACCCATGTGATCCTCGGGCGTCACGACCTCGACCTTCATGATCGGTTCGAGCAGCACCGGCGACGCCTTCTTCGCGCCATCCTTGAATGCCATCGAACCGGCAATCTTGAACGCCATCTCCGACGAATCGACCTCGTGGTAGTTTCCGTCGTAGAGCGTGACGCGAATGTCGACGAGCTCGTAGCCGGCGAGAATGCCGCCTTCCATCGCTTCCTTGATGCCCGCCTCGATCGGCTTGATGTATTCCTTGGGAATCGAGCCGCCGGCGATCGCGTTGACAAACTCGAACCCGACGCCAGGCGCCGGCTCGATCTTGACCTTCGCGTGGCCGAACTGACCGCGACCGCCCGACTGGCGAACAAAGCGTCCGTCGCCGTCCGCCGGCTTGCGGATCGTCTCGCGGTAGGCCACCTGCGGACGCCCGACGTTCGCATCGACCATGAACTCGCGCCTCAGCCGGTCGACGATGATGTCGAGGTGAAGCTCGCCCATGCCGGCGATGATCGTCTGGCCCGTCTCGTGGTCCGTCGTGACGCGGAAGGACGGGTCCTCCTGCGCAAGCTTGGACAGCGCGAGTGAAAGTTTCTCCTGATCGACGCGCGTCTTCGGCTCGATCGCCTGGGCGATGACCGGGACCGGGAACTCGAGCGCCTCGAGAACCACCGGCTCGGACTCGGTGCAGATCGTGTCGCCAGTCGTCGCGTTCTTCAGGCCGCCAATTGCGATGATCTCGCCGGCCGATGCCGACTCGATGTCCTCGCGCTTCGCAGCGTGCATCCGCATCAAGCGGCCAACACGCTCGCGTGTGCCCTTCGTAGCGTTCAACACACCCGTGCCCGCTTCAACCGTGCCCGAGTAGATTCGGGCGAACGAGAGCTGGCCGATGTGCTTGTCCGTCATGATCTTGAAGACGAGAGCCGAGAACGGCGCCTTCGGATCAGCCGCCCGAGTAACCTCTTCGTCGGTCTTCGGGTCAATGCCGGTCACCGGCGGAATGTCGAGCGGGCTCGGCAGGAAGTCGACGACCGAATCGAGCAGCGTCTGCACACCCTTGTTCTTGAACGCGGTACCTGCAACCACCGGAACGATCGCCAGCGACAGCGTCGCCTTTCGGAGCGCCGCGCGAACTTCCTTCTCGGTGATCGCCTCGCCCTCGAGGTATTTCGAAGCGAGATCGTCGTCGACGTTCGCAATCGCCTCGAGCATCTTGTCGTGGTACTCGTTCGCCTGGTCGACCATGTCGGCCGGAATGTCGCGGACGTCGTAGTCGGAGCCCATCGTCGTGTCGTCCCAGATGATCGCCTTCATCTGAATCAGGTCGACGACGCCGCGGAACTGGTCTTCCTGACCGATCGGGATCTGGATCATCACCGGGTTCGCGCTCAGTCGATCGACGAGCGTCTGCACGGCGTGGAAATAATCCGCGCCGGCACGATCCATCTTGTTGATGAAACAGATTCGGGGAACGCCGTATTTGTCAGCCTGCCGCCAGACCGTTTCGGACTGCGGCTGGACACCGGCCACCGCGTCGAACACCGCGACCGCTCCGTCAAGAACGCGCAGGCTGCGCTCGACTTCGATCGTGAAGTCGACGTGGCCCGGAGTATCGATAATGTTGATTCGGTATTCGACGTCCGACCGCATCCAGAAGCACGTCGTCGCGGCCGACGTAATCGTGATGCCGCGCTCCTGCTCCTGCACCATGAAGTCCATCACGGCGGTGCCGTCGTGCACCTCGCCGATCTTGTAGCTGACGCCCGTGTAATAGAGGATGCGCTCGGTCGTCGTCGTCTTGCCGGCATCGATGTGGGCCATGATGCCGATATTCCGGAATGTGTTGAGAGATGACGGTTTCATAAAAAATCGACGGTCCTGAAGAGTCCATCCGGGCGGCGCCGTGGGCCGCCCGGTGTCCTCACGGAGCTCCTACCACCGGTAATGCGCAAACGCCTTGTTCGCGTCCGCCATCCGGTGCGTGTCTTCACGCTTCTTGACTGCGTTGCCGCGGCTCGCCGCCGCATCCATGATTTCCTGCGCCAGGCGCTCGCGCATCGACTTCTCGTTGCGGGCTCGCGCATACGAGACGAGCCAGCGGATCGCCAGCGACTGTCCGCGCATCTGGCCGACTTCGATCGGCACCTGGTACGTCGATCCACCGACGCGGCGGCTCTTCACCTCGACGCGGGGCTTGACGTTGTCCATCGCCTTCTTGAAGACCTTCAACGGATCGTCGCCCGTGCGCGAGTTGATCTCGGTCAGCGCACCATAAAAGATGCCTTCGGCGACCGACTTCTTGCCCTGCCACATCAGTCCATTGATGAACTTCGTCGCGAGCTGCGAATTGTAGATCGGGTCCGGAAGGACCTCTCGCTTGGCTGCTACTCTGCGTCTCGGCATACGTTCGTCTCCTGGGCCGTACCCTTACTTCTTCGCCTTGCCAGCGGCGACCTTGCCTTCCTTCGGGCGCTTTGCGCCGTACTTCGAGCGCGACTGCTTGCGGTTGGCGACCCCAGCGGAGTCGAGCGTGCCGCGAACGACGTGATACCGGACACCCGGAAGATCCTTCACACGACCCCCGCGGATCAGCACGATCGAGTGCTCCTGCAGGTTGTGGCCGATTCCGGGAATGTACGTGGTCACTTCAATGCCGTTCGTCAGACGGACGCGCGCCACCTTGCGAAGCGCCGAATTCGGCTTCTTCGGGGTCTGCGTGTAGACACGCGTGCAGACGCCGCGCTTCTGCGGACAACTCTGCAGCGCGGGACTCGCGGTCTTCGTCGTGATCTTCGTGCGGCCCTTGCGAACCAGTTGGCTTAGTGTCGGCACGTTCCTTCGCTCCTTCAGACGCGACAAGCGCGCAAAGGGCCTCCCCGCGTCTGCGGGTCGGCTCCCGAATTCCTGACTCTTCGAAATGTGCTCCGAGGATGTCCTGCAAACCGTGCGGATTGGCGTCCTCGATCGCCCGAGTTTTGCTGTGGCGTGGCTTTCGTCGGGGAGAACCCCTTGGATGAGTACCACGTGTGGGACGCCGGAAACGCGGGTGACCGCGGTCCTGTTACGCCACAATTTCTTCTCAAGTACCTGCCAGGTCCAGATGACCTGTTCTTGCGCTCCACCCGCCTCCGCACTTCAGAACCAAATAGCTGGTGTGGCGCAAGCGGCGGACTATAGCTTCGGCAACGGGGGCTGTCAACAAGGAATTGTGAAAAAGTTCTCCGGAGGCCGTCTCACCGTGGCGTGGTACCCTCGACCGACGCAGCCACTCTGGTCCGAGCGAACGAGGTTCGTTCAGATTCGGCGCGTGGGGAGTTTCGTGCAATTCCGCGCTTATACATCGACATGCCCCTCGAAATGACCCCTGAACGGTGGCGCGAAGTCGAAGTGTTGTTCCGTCGGACGCTCGAATTGTCGGCGCCCGAGCGCCGTGCATTTCTTGAAGAAGTCTGTCGCGAGGACGTCGCGCTCCGCACGCACGTCCAGTCCCTGCTCTTCGCGCGCCAGCACGACAAGACGCGGGCCGAGTCTCCCGAGACCGACCCTGCGAATATCGTCACCTTCGTAACCGGCGCCGGCGCGGCCGTGCACACGTTGGATTTCGGCATTGGATCGGTGCTCGACGGCAAATACGCCATCGAGTCGCTGCTGGGCACCGGTGGGATGGGTGCCGTCTCATGGCGCGCCAGGCGGGACTCGATCGTCCGGTCGCCATCAAGGTCGTTCTCGGCAAGTATCAGTCGCAGGATTCGGCCGTGGAGCGATTCAAGCGCGAGGCCATTGCCGTCGCCAGACTTCGCCATCCGAACATCGTCACGGTCTACGACTTCGGAATTGCGCCGGATGCCGGCACGTACCTCGTGATGGAATACCTCGAGGGCCATTCCCTGCGTGCCGAGATGCGGCAGCATGGCGCCCTCCCGCTCGAGTCGGTCTTCGCGATCTCGACGCAGATCAGCGCCGCACTCGACGCGGCGCATCGGGCCGGCGTCGTTCACCGGGACGTCAAGCCCGACAACGTTTTCCTCGCGTCGACGCCTGGGGGAACGGTCGCGAAGATTCTCGATTTCGGCGTTGCAAAACTTGTCGATGCCTCCGACCCCGAGCGAGATCCGCTGACCGGCATCAACGCCCGCATCGGAACACCGGCGTACATGTCGCCTGAACAGTGTGAAGGTCGGACGGTCGATCCGCGATCCGACGTCTATGCGCTCGGAGGAATGGTCTTCGAGATGTTGACGGGACGGCCGCCCTTCATCGCTGATTCCATCGCCGGGCTCATCTATCAGCACGTCCACAATCCGCCCGAGCCTCCGAGCCGATTCCGACCGGGACTGTCCGCCGAAGTCGAAACGGCCGTCCTTCGCGCGCTGGCCAAGGACCCTCCGGAGCGCTTCGCCTCCGCAAGTGCCTTTGCCGAGCGCTCGATCCAGGACCGAGGCACGATCCGGGTGATGCAGACCTGTCGATTCCCGGCCTGCAGTCCGTTGGAGGCGTGACGCAGAGCGGAGCGGACGACGCCGTGACCTCGACCGAACGTGCCGACCTCCTCACGGCACCACCGTCGAACCTGCCGGCCGCTGCAACGAGTTTCGTCGGTCGCGAGCGCGACGTTTCCGCCGCGCGTCGGGCGCTCACCAGCGGTCGACTGTTGACGCTTACGGGCACCGGAGGAATCGGCAAGACTCGGCTCGCCCTGCGGATCGCCACGGAATCGGCACGCGACTATGCCGACGGTGTCTGGTTCGTTGAACTGGCGTCGGTCGCCGACCCGGCGCTCGTTTCCGTGAGCATTGCCACGGCCATCGGTGTCCGGACTCCTGAGGGCGGTTCGCTCTTCGACGCCCTCGTCAGTTGGGTCCATTCACGAAGGGCGCTCATCGTGCTCGACAATTGCGAGCACCTCGTCGAAGCATGCGCCGAGCTCGTCACGACGCTCCTTCGATCCGGTCCCGAGGTCCGGATCCTCGTGACGAGCCGGGAACCACTGGCTGTCGACGGAGAGTCGGTGCGGCCGGTTCCGCCGCTCGTCGTACCGGTCTCGGGAGCTGTTTCATCCGTCGCGGACCTCTTCTCGAATGAGTCCGTTCGGCTCTTTGCCGAACGTGCGCGCCTTGTGAAGCCCGGTTTCGACGTCGGCGACCAGAACGCCGCCGTGGTGGCAACACTCTGCCGCCGGTTGGACGGCATCCCGCTTGCCATCGAACTCGCCGCGGCGCGAGCCAGCGTGTTGTCGGTGGAACAGATTCTCGACCGGATGGAGGACCGATTTCGCCTGTTGACCGGCGGCTCGCGGATGACGCTGCCCCGCCACCAGACGCCCGGGCGACCGTCGACTGGAGTTACGAGATGCTCACGGACGACGAGCGGACTCTGCTGGCGCGCATGTCGGTCTTCGCCGGCGGCTGCTCGCTCGACGCCGCAGAGTCTGCGGCACGGGCGGAATCACGAGTTTGCACTCCTCGACCCGTTGACCCGCCCGTGGACCGATCGCTCGTGGTCTTCACTGATTCGACTGCACCCGCGCCGCATGCTCTGAGACCATTCGCGAATACGCGCGACCGGCTCGTCGAAAGTGGCGACGTCGCGCAACGTCGCGCATGCGGCGTGGTGCCTCGAGCTCGTGTCCGGGCTCCGCAACGAATTTCGCGGACCGCGACAGCACGAGGTCTACGACCGACTCGAAATCAAACACGATAACCTTCGAGCCGCGCTCGAATGGACCATCCGGACTACCGGCGATGCTGAGACGGCCCTTCGCATTGCGGGCGGGCTCGCGATGTTCTGGAACACGCGAGGGCATACGACCGAGGGGCGTGACTGGACCGAGGCGGCGCTGGCCATCGACGCTTCGGCATCCGACGAAGCGCGCGACGATGCCCTTTACGGACTCGCGTTGCTGGCGCATTCGATCGGCGACTACCGACGTGCCCGGTCCGCCATCGAAGCCTGCGTCGAATTGCGAAAGGCAATGGGAGAACCGTCCGCCATCGCCCGGGCGCTGAACTATCGCGCGGTCGTACTCACGTCGATGAGCGAATACGCCGAAGCCGCGGCCGTGCAGGTGGAAGCGCTCGTGCTCAGCCGGACGAAGGGACTCGCCGACGAGGCGAACTACGGCGTGTACAGCCTCGGGATGATCGCCTATCGAACGGACGATCTCGAGGAAGCGCAGGCCCGGCTCCGTGAAAGCCTCGATGGCTGGCGCGACTCGGGTCATCACGTCGCGGTGGCGTCCGTCCTCGGAACGCTTGGCGAGGTGATCCGGCTCTCGGGCGATCTGGTCGTGGCGTCAGCCTGTTTCTCCGAAGCCATAGATGTTGCGCAACGCGTCGACGCCCGTGCGCTTGGTGCCGCGGCGCGTGCCGGGCTTGGTCGTGTGGCGACCGATCTGGGTGACTGGGAAGGCGCCGCGGCGCATCTCTCCGATGCTGCTACGCTTCTGCGGCGCGACGGCGCGCGCGAGGATCTCGTGCGGCTCGTCGAGAGCTGCGCCGCGCTCGCCGGTGCGAAAGGTGATTCGAAGCTTGCATTCGTACTGCTCGAGGCTTCGATTGCCGAACGGAAGCGCTCCGGGGCGCTACGAGCTCCGGTTACGGAGCGAAAGCTAGCCGGCGTGCGCGACGCGGCAGTCGCCGATATGTCGCCGGCTGAGGTGGTTGCAGCCGAGTCGCGCGGACGGTCAATGACGCTCGATGCCGCGCTCGAGCTCGCACTCGGACGCCCGACGTAGGCCCGAGGGGAAAAGGCGTAGCCGTACAGAGTGCACATAGGAACGGAGTGCTCTCTGTACGGCCACGCCACCTCCCTGTCGGCTAACCTTGACTTTCTCCGCGATTCGCGGTGACGTTGCGTCTCATCGGCGTCCCGTGCGGGTACTTCCGGAGCCCCCCATCATCATGAAGGTATGTCGCCTCTGTAACTCACGGTTCGAGGACTCCCAGCTCGTATGCCCGGATGACGGAGCTTTTCTCGAGGACGATCCGGCGGCACTGATAGGCACCCTTCTCGATCGCACTTATCGCATCGAGAAACTCCTTGGCAAAGGCGGGATGGGGGCTGTCTACCTCGGGCGTCACACGCACCTGCGTGATCGCGTGGCGATCAAGGTGCTCCCGAAGAAACTCAGCCTGGATCCCAGGTTCCTCCAGCGGTTCTTCCGCGAGGGCCAGGCGGCCCGCGCGATCCGCCACCCGAACGTCGTGGCCGCCTACGACCTGCGAACGACGGACGAAGGGATCACCTATCTCGTGTTCGAATACGTCGAGGGCATCAACCTTCGCGAGGCGATGAAACAGTGGGGCGTATTCTCGCCCGCCGCCGCGGTCGCGGTTCTAGAGCCGGTGGCGGACGCCCTGAGCGAAGCCCACGGGAAAGGGATCATCCACCGCGATCCGAAGCCCGACAACATCATGGTGTGCGGCGATCGCTACCACCCCGAAGTCAGGCTACTGGATCTCGGGATCGCCAAACTCAAGGATCTCGTAGGAAGCACGATCGCGCGCCCCGTCGACCTCACCGTGGCGGGGCAGATCCTGGGGACCCCTTACTACATGTCACCCGAGCAGTGGGGCGCGCAGTCCCGCGACGGGAATCCTGCCATCGACGGACGGGCGGACGTGTACAGCCTCGGTGTCGTCGTGTACGAGCTCGTGACCGGAAGGTGGCCGTTTCACGGTGCGACGTTGGCCGAGTTCCGTGTACAGCACCTGACGGCAGAGCCGCCCCCGATAGGCGCACACGTCGCGATTCCCGCGACATTCGAGACCGCCCTTCGTGTCGCGCTCGCCAAGGACAGAGACGATCGATATCCAACGCCTCAGGCCCTGATCGATGCGCTCAAGCAAACTCTGACAGGAGTATCGAGCCTTCCAGACGACGGCGGCGCTCGAACGGCTCCCGAGCAGCAACGCGATCCGCGCGCACTCGCTCCGTCTCAGGTCGAGTCCGGAACCGGGTCTGTCCCATACCCCTTGACTGGCAAACCCGTTGACACGGACCTCAGCCTGGCTGTGGATACGGCTGTTTCCGGGACGCGAGAGGAGGCGCCGCTCGGCGCGACTCACTCGAGCCGCTTCCAGGTCCGTCGCCGTCTGGGCGCCGGCGGCTTCGGCGTGGTTTACGAGGCGTTCGATTCTGAGCGCCAGCCGACGTCGCAGTGAAAGTCCTCTATCAGGCCGATGCCAAGCTCTATACCAGTTCAAGAAGGAGTTTCGGACGCTCTCGCAGCTGACGCACCCGAACCTCGTCTCGCTCTACGAACTGATCTCAGACGGGAGACAGTGGCTCTTTACGATGGAGCGGATCGACGGAGTGAACTTCTGCGAGTACGTGAGCGGCGGCAGTCGGGCGTCCGGCGACGCCACCGAGTCGCCCGGCAGCTCGGTAGCCGTCACCGACGAGATCGCGCAGGAGACAGTGCCTGTGATCGACGACTCGGACGAGTACGGCTCTGCCGTGACTTACGTAGGCCTGCGTTCCGGCTTGTCGCCGAGCCAGATCGAGCGGCTGCGCGACGCACTCTGTCAGCCGACCGTCGGGTTGATGCACCTGCACCAGTCGAGCCTGCTGCACAGGGACGTAAAACCGTCGAACGTGCTCGTCGATACGACCGGAGGGTCGTCTTGCTCGATTTCGGCATCGTCGAGAGCTTTCCCCCGACGGATTGCTCAGGACGGGTGACGTGTTCGGCACTCCTGTCTATATGTCGCCCGAGCAGGCCAGAGGAGGGATGTCACCGAAGCGAGCGACTGGTATTCGGTGGGCGTGATCCTCTACGAGGCGCTGTGTGGGGGCGCCGCCGTTCTTCGGGTCGCTTCAGGGTGCTCCTCCAGAAGCAGATTACAACGCCGCCGCACCCAGCATCGTAGCTCCCGACGTTCCTGAATACCTGGATCAACTGTGCGTGGACTTGTTGAATCTGGACCCGTCTCAACGCCCGACGGCGAACAGTATTCTGGAGCGGTTGGGCGCGGCGTCAAGCGACGCGGCACCCAAACCGCGCTCGGCCGGATCCGAGGTTGTGGGCATCGTCGGCAGAGACGACTGTCTACGGAAGCTCAACGAAGCCCTCGACGAAGTCAGAGCGGGCACACCTGTCGTCGCTCTCGTGCACGGCGGCTCGGGGATGGGCAAAACGACTCTGGTCCGCAGCTTCCTCGAGGACCTCCGCCGGGACGACCCGGATATCGTCCTCCTGGAAGGACACTGCTACGAGCAGGAAGCGGTTCCCTACAAGGCGCTCGACAGCGTCGTCGACGCGCTCAGTCAGTATCTTCAAGGGTTCTCGCCCCGGGATGTCGCACTTTATATCCCACAGGACTTCGACGCGTTGATGCGCCTGTTCCCGGTGCTTCGCCGCGTAGACGTTTCGGAGGAACCGAAGCGCCCGCGGATACGCGACTCGCAGGAGCTGCGCAACCGGGCGTCTCGTGCACTCAGGGATCTCATCGGCCGACTCGGCGCCCGCCGGCTCGTCGTGATAGCTATCGACGATCTGCAGTGGGGCGATATGGACAGCAAGGCTATTCTGGACGACATCTTTCGGCCCCCGCGCCAGCCTCCCCTCCTGCTCGTCGCGTCCTACAGGTCTGAAGGTGGCGACGAACCGTGCGCTTCGCGAGTTCGTTCCATGGCTGTCGGTCGACCGACGGTGTTCGTGTCATGGACGTCGAAGTCGGCAACCTCTCCCGGGAGGCGTCCGTACAGCTCGCCCTTGAAATCCTCGGCAGCGACACGGCGTCTCGCGAGCGGGCGGTCGAAATCGCGGCCGAGGCGCAGGGGAATCCCTACTTCGTCATCGAGCTCGCCCGATTCGCTCAACAGGGCGACCGCCCCTCCCTCTTGAAGGTAGACGACTCGGATTCCGGCGATCGCGTGACTCGCGCGCAGCTCGACAGCATGATCCGGCTTCGCGTCGAGGCGCTTCCCGCGCCCGTGCGGCGGCTGCTTGAGACCACCGCAGTCGCGGGGCAGCCAGTCCCGCTCAAGGTAGCGACGCGAGCCGCCGAGATCGAGCGCGACGAAAACGCCATACTGGCGCGGCTGCGCTCGGAACACCTCATCCGGGTACGCGAGGCCGGGAAGCGCAAAGAGATCGAGTCGTACCACGACAGGATTCGGGAAACAGTAGTCGCGGGCATCGACGAGTCGCAGTTGAAGGCGTATCACCTCGGTCTCGCGAAGGCGTGGGAGCAGGTCGGAGAGGCGGACGCCGAGACCCTCGCGCGCCACTACTACGAGGCGGGGATGCCGCAACAGGCGCTCGGCTTCGTGATCGCGGCGGCGAACAAGCGGCTCATACTCCCTCGCGTTCGAGCGAGCGGCAGGATTCTACGCCCGCGCCCTCGAGTTCGACGGCGCCGGCGACGTCGACTGGCAGGACATCCGCGTCAGGCTCGCGCAGTCCCTCGCGAACGCAGGGATGGGCGCCGAAGCCGCGAAGGCTTTCCTCGAGGCCGCCGCCGGGGCTCAGCCGTCTGAACGGCTTGATCTGGAGCGACTCGCCGCGGAGAAGTACATCAGCAGCGGCTACATCGACGAGGGACTCGCCGTGTTGCGCAGTGTGCTCGCGCGCATCGGCATTGGCCTTCCGGGAAATCCCCTCTCCTCGCTCGTCGGCCTGATCTTCTATTCACTGCTCGTGTCGCTGCGAGGGTATCGCTTCGACGAGAGGCCGGCCGAGCGGCTGAGCAACAGCGAGCTGCTGCGGGTCGATACATGCTGGTCCGTCGTCCTGGGCTTCAGCATGGTCGATCCCGTGCGGCACGTGTATTTCCCAGAAGAGGCACGTGCTATTCGCGCTGGGCGCCGGGGACCCGCGCCGGGCTGCGCGTGCGCTTGCGTTCGAGGGGGCGCTGCTCACCGCCGGAAAGGGACGCGCGCGGCTGCACGCTCGAGAAATAATGGAGCAAAGTAAAGCGCTCGCTGAGCGGACGGGAGACCCGCACGCGCTCGGACTGGCCACGCTGTGGGCCGGAGGCGCAGCGTGGCTGCGGGGGGACTGGAAGATTTGCACTGACCTCACGCGGCAGGCGGAGCTCATCTTCCGTCAGCAGTGCGTTGGTGTCGCGAACGAGAGAGTGACCTCCGAGGTCTTCATGCTTGCCGCACTTGTATGGATGGGCGAGCTCCACAGGCACGAAGAGCTGTTCCCTCAGCTCCTTCAGGAGGCGAGGGGGCGCGGCGACAGGTACGCCGAAACCACTCTCATCCTGCTCACGTACCGGCATTTACTCTTGCTCGCCGCCGACGAGCCCGAAAGGGCCGAACAGGAAATTGAGTACGCGATGTCACGCTGGTCCCAGGAGGGATTCCACCTTCAGCACTTCTGGGCCATGTTCGGCCGTATAGAAATCGCGCTCTACGAGGATCGACCCGACCGCGCCTGGAGATTGGCCACCGAAATGTGGCCGGCATTGGCAAAGTCATTTCTCCTTCGACTGCAGACCGTGCACATCTTCGCGCGCCATCTGAGAGCGCGCTGCGCGCTCGCGCTCCTCGCGAACGAGGATGCCGGCGAACGCACGCCTGACATGCCCAGCCGGCGATCTCTCGTCCGCGCGATCGAGCGTGACATTCGAGCCATTGAGCACGAATCGGCGGACTGGGGCCGAGGATTGGCCGGACTCCTCCGAGCCGGACTGTCTACCGCGGTGGGGAAGCCCCGCGCCGCGACCGACGCACTTCGCATGGCGGCCCAGACGCTCGACGCGTCGAGCATGCACCTGTTCGCGAGCGCGGCGCGGTACCGGCTTGGACAGATGAACGACGACGGCAAAAGTCAGGACTTCGGCGAGAATGCACGTGCCAGGTTGCGAGACTGCGGAGTGACGAAGGTCGACGCCATGGTGAATGTCCTGGCGCCGGGGGCCTGGCGCTGAACGGACGCAGTCGAACTCGCACTCGGACACCCAATGTAGAGGAGAACGCGCGGCCGTACGGAGAGCACAGAGTCACAAAGAACACAGAGTTGGCTGATTGTCGGTCTGTGGTCTCTGTGACTCTGTGCTCTCTGTACGGCCACGCCACCTCACCGCCCACCCGGTTCTGATGGTATGCACGGTCTTATCAATATATATAGTCGCGGAATCTGATCCCCAGCCGGAGAACTCACAGCATGTTCGGCCTCATGCGCTCACGTTCCTGCTCGCTCGGACCCGACGAGAAACTCCGTCGTCGACTGCATTACTGCGGCACCTGCAAATCGATCGGTTCTCGTTACGGGCAAGGCGCCCGCATGCTCCTGAACTTCGACTCGGTGTTCGCCGCCGAAGTCCTGACGGCGGTCGCCGGGGTCGACGGTCCTGAGAACTGGGATCGCAGCTTCCAGAGCGTGAATTGCTTCCGGTTGCCGTCGGACGACGCCATTCCCGAGCCCGTCCGCTACGCCGCAGCGATGACCGTCGTCCTGGCCGAGGTCAAGATCGCCGATCAGATCGACGACGGCTGCGGGAGTGGGTGGCGGGCGCTTCGATGGGGCATGTCTCGCAGTTTCCGGCTTGCATCGGCGGACCTGGTCGAGCGTTGGGGTTTTCCGATTGACGAGCTCTGGTCGCACGTGCGTCGGCAGGCTGACGTCGAGGGCTCGGTCCTCGCCGGTACTCGGGTTGAAGGCGATCCCGACCAGGTCCTCCGCGGATACGCCTCTTCGACCGCCGCCGCCACGGCACTCGCCTTCCGGCACGGAGCCGTTGCTGCAGAACGTCCGTCGGCAACAGACTCGCTCGAGTCGCTCGGTCGGTTTTTTGGCGAAGTCGTCTACACGCTCGATGCAATCCGCGATGTGGCCGAAGACGCCCGCGCCGGCACTTTCAACGCGGTGTCTGCCGCGTATGGCACACCAGCCGATCGGTTGCCGGCCGAAACGCGGAGCGCTGCCGTCCGCGTTCTCCGCGCGATGCAGGCGGATCTGGAAACGGCCATCGAGCGGCTGCCGATTCCACGGGACCGCGCGGCGCTGTTCATCGACCGCCTTCGCTCGAATATCGATCGCGTCGTCGGCTCTCGCCGATTGACCGTCCTCAAATCGGCCCCGACGCTTTCAACGGCGCAGTCCTGCTCCCGAAAACGATTCTCGCCAGCGCAACGCGTCCGCGAGGCCTTTTCGATTGCGCGTGCGGCCGCCGCGAAGCACTTCGCTTCGTGCAAGCCGTTGCCGGTTCGAGTGACAGAGGCTCCTTTCGTGTTTGCGGTCGCCGCCGTCGCGGCGCTCGTTGCGCCGGCCGCCGTATCCGCGGCGACGAGCCCTCGCGAGATCCTCGACGCCTTGTTCAACGTCCCGGTTATCGGCGGAGCCCTGACGATGGCGATGCCGCCGATGGGTCCGGGGATGGGTCAGGCCGAGCAGGCACGACGGCGTGCCCAACAGAATGCGCCCGGCGCGGACAGCGGCGAGAGCTCGGCGGAATGCTGTTGCGACTGCTGCGACTGCGCTTCGGATGGCGACTCGTCGTGCGGATGCTGTGGTTCGTGCAACGGCTGCAGCGGCGACCACTGCAATTGCTGCGGCAACTGCGGCGACTGCGGGAACTGTTGTCACTGCTCGAATTCCTGTTGCGACTGCGATTGCGGCAGCTGCTGCGACTGCAACTGCGACTGATTCGAGTGGGGAGAAGGGGCGTTGCCGTACGGAGTGCACAGTGACACGTAGAACACAGGCCGCCCGGACAGAACTGACCGTCTAACTGTACAAGCCGATTGTGATCGGGACTTCGTGCTCTCTGAGACTCTGTGCTCTCTGTACGGCCACGCCATCCCCTCCAACACAACCCTACAAGTCCCGAATCATCTCGAGCGCATCTTCCGTCGGGGCGCGGTAATAGTCCTTGCGCCGGCGCGACGTCCGAAACCCCATCGCGATGTACATCGCCTGGGCGGTGACATTGGAAGCCCTCACCTCGAGCACCGAAAACGACGCACCACGCAATCGCGCCTCGTCGATCGCCTTAACGAGCAACTCGCGGCCGATCCCCATTCGGCGCGTGCCCGGATGCGTCGCCACGTTGTTGATGTGAAGCTCGTCGAACATCATCGCCGACGCCACGAACCCAAGCACGTGCAAGCCTGTTCCGTGTCCGCTTTCGATCCCGCCGGTTTCGCCTGCACACCACGTACCGCCGTCCGCCGGCTGGGCCACGAGCATGATGGCATTCGGATTCGACGAGAGCTCGCGCCGATAGGCGTCGTATCCCCAACGATTGAGACCCGTAACCTCTTCAATCGCGACGACCTCGGCGAGGTCCGCCTCGCGCATGGGCACAACCTCGAATCGCATCAAACGCCCCTTGGTGCCCCTGCGCCGATGATGCGTCCGGCCTTACGGTTGACCTCCGCCTCCGAATCACGCAAGTAACACGGCGCCACCGGACCGGGGATTGCGCCCCGAGCGATTCGGAGCAACATGAGCTCCGCAAGATCGGCCGCAAGACAGAGTCCTGCCGGCACCACGTTCCACGTCGCGGCAGCCGGCGCCTCCGCCAGGGCCGAGCTCGAGATGGCGACGCCGCACGATGAGGCCACCGCGTCGAGGTGAGCCCGATACACGACGGCGCCATCACCCACAATGCGCGCCGGAACGCCGCCCACGGATTCGAAAACACGGCCGGCGGCCCGACAACAGGTTCGGCGAGGGCGGTGACCTCGCCGCTCGAGTCGACACGCATTCGCTGCGCGTAGACCTCGTTCCTATATGCATTGAGAACGGCCCATACGTTTTCACCAGCGCCGCTCGACCGCGCCGTCAGTTCGAGCGTCGTCACGCCGAAGAGCGCGGCGCCCGAGGCTCGAGCCATCCCGGCCGCAGCGGCCAACCCGATCCGCAGGCCCGTGAACGCACCCGGCCCCCTGGCCACCGCGATTGCAGACACGTCGTCGATCGAAGCTTCGAGCCTCGACAACATTATCTCGATGTCTTCCCATAGCACGGACGACTGCCGGGCCCCGGTGTCGACGCCCCATACGGCTACGAGGCGCCCGTCGCGCGCCGCCGCGATCGATCCGGAGCGCGATGCCGTGTCGATCGCAAGGATGAAAGAGCCCAAGTTTGACATGCCCGGGGGCGGATTATATAGTTCGCGACCGTTCGAGACAACGCGGCGTTCCACGACTTCAAACTGCCGGAAATATTGCTGTTTCCTGCACTTGCGGTCGCAGCGGGCCCCGGATTCCGGTGCTGCCGTCGCGAGCGGCTTCACCTCGCCGGCCATCGACCTATGGACACTGGACGCATCGGAATCCTGACCGGGGGCGGCGACTGTCCCGGACTGAACGCGGTCATCCGCGGTGTTGTCCGACGTGCATTGGCCGACGATGTCCACGTGCTCGGCTTCAAGTCCGGCTGGCAGGGTCTCATCACCGGCGACGTCGAACCCCTCACCCGTCTCTCGGTTGCCGGCATCCAGTTCCGCGGCGGCACGATCCTCGGCACGTCACGCACTGATCCGTTCGCAACCGCCGAGTCGCTGGCACAAATCCGCGAGAACTGGCGGAAATACGGTCTTCAGGCACTCGTCGTCGTCGGAGGTAACGGTACGCTCACCGTCGCGAAACGGATGTTCGAGGAACAGGGTTACCCCGTCATCGGAGTCCCCAAGACGATCGACAACGACATCCCGGGCACCGACTTCAGTTTCGGCTTCCACACCGCCGTGCAGGTCGCGACGGACGCGATCGAGCGACTTCATACCACGGCCGAGTCTCATCACCGTGTGATGGTCATCGAGGTCATGGGCCGGCATACCGGCTGGATCGCCGCATATGCCGGAATCGCGGGCGCCGCCGACTTCATCCTCGTTCCCGAAGTGCCGTTCCGCATCTCGCGAATCACGGAAGCGCTCGCCAACCGCCGTGGAATGGGGCGGCCTCACTCGATCGTCGTCGTCGCCGAAGACGCCAAGCCGCACGACGACGAGGACTTTCTGACCGAGAGCCAGAAGACGACGATCTATCGCGAAGAGCGACTCGGCGGGATCGGGCACCTCGTGGCGCGCGAGATCGAACGCCTGAGCGGCATCGAGTCCCGCGTCTCCGTGCTCGGTTACATCCAGCGCGGAGGCTCTCCGAACGCCTTCGATCGAATTCTCGCAACACGATTCGGAGTAAAGGCGGTCGAGATGGTCCTCGAAGGTCAGTTCGGACGGATGGCCGCGCTGTCGGGAACGTCAATTGTCGATGTCCCCCTGACGGACGCCGTCAATGGCTACAAGTACCTCGATGCGGAGTTCTATCGCCACGCGGAGATCTTCTTCGGTTAGCCGATGTCCAGAGAGACTCCGATGCTCCGGCAGTACCACGAGCTGAAGAAGGCTCACCCGGGGACGATTCTCTTTTTCCGGCTCGGCGACTTCTACGAGATGTTCTTCGACGACGCGGTCGTCGGATCGAGGGAACTCGAGATCACGCTGACGGCGCGCAACAAGGAGCGAGGAGACGCCGTCCCGATGTGCGGAGTGCCGCACCACGCGGCCGAGGGCCACATCGCGAAACTCGTCCGCAAGGGTTATCGCGTCGCCATCTGCGATCAGGTCGAAGATGCATCCGCCGCAACGAAGCTCGTCAGGCGCGAAGTGGTTCGAGTGGTCACGCCGGGGACCGCCATCGAGTCGCAGATGTTATCGGCGCGCGACAACACGTATCTCGCCTCACTCCACGCGACGGGAGCGGGAGCCGGTATTGCGATCCTCGATCTCTCGACCGGCGAGTTTCGCGCGACGCAGTTCGGTGGAGACGATGCGCTCGACCACGCCGTCGACGAGGTGGCGACGCACGGCGCTCGTGAACTGCTCGTCCCGTCGGCGCTCGAGGCCGTCGTGCGTGGCCGGCAGATCGACGCCGTCGTGACGGCGATCGACGACTGGGCGTATGCGCTCGACTACGCCGAACCGCTGCTGCTTGCGCATTTCGGAGCGGCGTCGCTCGACGGCTTCGGTCTGGGCGGCCATCCGCTGGCGTCGGCTGCTGCAGGGGGACTCCTGCACTATGCGCGCGACACGCAGCGCGCGGCGCTTGGCCACATCACCGGCATCTCGTATTACCAGCCTTCGGATGCCCTGCTGCTGGACGGAACGACGGTCAGGAACCTCGAGCTGGTTGCCGGACTCGACGGCGGCCGGAAGACGTCGCTCCTGTCGGTCGTCGACGAGACCTCGACGTCGATGGGCGCTCGATGGCTCAAGCAACTGCTGTTTCGGCCTTCGTCGCGTCTCGACGAAATCCGGGACCGCCTGGATGCTGTCGAGTCACTGCGAGCGGCGACGATCGGGCGCGACCGGCTGCGCAATGCGTTGTCTGACATTCAGGATGTCGAGCGGCTCGCCGGCCGGATCGCGATGGGACGGGCGACGCCGCGGGATCTCGTCGCGCTCAGGCGCTCTGCCGAAGCGGTGCCGTTTCTCCGCGTCCAGCTCGAGTCCCTTGCGTCTTCCCTGCTCGGCTCGCTTACGAATGCGCTCGATGACCTGCCGGAGCTCCGGCAACTCATCGCGACTTCAATCGCCGACGATCCGCCCGCTGCAATCGTCGACGGCGGAACGATCCGCGCTGGATTCAATGCCGAGCTCGACGAGTTGCGCGGTCTTGCGACGTCCGGAAAACAGTTCATCGCGCAACTCGAGGCTCGCGAACGGCAGGCGACCGGCGTTTCGTCCCTGAAGATCCGCTTCAATAACGTCTTTGGCTACTTCATCGAGGTGAGTCGAGCCAATGCGCGAAGCGTCCCCGAGCATTACGAGCGCCGGCAGACACTGGCGAACTCGGAGCGGTACACGATTCCCGAGCTGAAGGAGTACGAAGCGAAGGTCCTCGGCGCCGAGGAACGGATTCTGGCACTCGAGACCACCCTCTTCACTGACATTCGACAACAGGTGGCGTCCGAGACGCGGCGAATTCAGGCGCTCGCCCACGCAATCGCCATGATCGACGTGCTCGCGAGCTTTGCCGAAACCGCTGCGCGGCGCAACTACTGCAAGCCGGACGTGACCGAGGGTGACGAGATCCTCATCCGGAACGGCCGCCATCCGGTCGTCGAGTCTGCAGGCGAACGATTCATCGCTAACGACCTCTATCTGAACAACTCGACAGACCGGCTGCTCATCGTCACCGGACCGAACATGGGCGGCAAGAGCGTATACCTGCGACAGGCCGCGCTCATCGTGGTGCTCGCGCACGCGGGATCGTTCGTCCCGGCATCAGAGGCGAAGATCGCGCTCGTCGACCGCATCTTCACGCGAGTCGGCGCGTCGGATTCGCTGGCGTCCGGGCGTTCGACGTTCATGGTCGAGATGACCGAGACGGCGAACATCCTGAACACGGCGACGGCGCGCAGCCTCGTCCTCCTCGACGAAGTAGGGCGCGGAACGTCCACGTTCGACGGCCTGTCGATTGCGTGGGCGATCGCCGAGTATCTGCACGACAGCGAACGGCACGCTGCGAAAACGATCTTCGCAACGCATTACCACGAGATGACGGAGCTGGCCGCGGTCAGTCCCGGCGTGAAGAACTACCAGATGTCGGTGCGCGAGGATCGGGGCGAGATCGTGTTCCTCCGGAAGGTCGTCGAGGGCGAAGCCAGCAAGAGTTACGGCATCGAGGTCGCGCGACTGGCGGGGCTGCCTGCGGCGGTCATCGCGCGGGCGAGAGAGATACTGCGAAACCTCGAGGCGAACGAGCTCGACGTCATGGGAAAGCCTAAGCTCGCGCGACACCTGCCGTCCCGTGCTGCCGCGCCGCAGCGCAACCTGTTCGAGGCCGCGAACGAAGCGGTCCTCGAGGAACTGCGCCACCTCGATGTCGACGGCCTTCCCGCCGATCGCGCCGCGGAGGTCCTTCGTGCACTCAAGTTGAAGCTGATGTGAAGAAGGGCAACTGATTGGACGGATTGAACGGATACAGTCGGATCTGATCCACGAGTTCAGGTCCGTCTTCATCCGTCACGGCCGTTTCAATTCGCGGCCAGTCTTCACTTCGCCCGTGTGGACGGATGTACCTGGGATGCGCAGGGCATCACGACATCGCTGTATGAATCCCCTACGGACACAGCCTCGAGCAACCGTTTTTGCGTCGAATACCGGGCGGCACGGTAGTTGCAGCTCAGATACAACGTGTGATCGACGCACGTCGAAAAAACGGCAGCAATATCGAGGTAGATCATGAACGCATTCGCATTACTCAAGACTGACCACGAAGCATTCAAGGCGATGCTGACGGAGCTCGAATCCACTACCGAACGAGCGGTCAAGACCAGAACGCGGATCTTCGAACATCTCAAGCGCCAGCTTGCCGCACACGAAACCATCGAGGAGGAAATCCTCTATCCGGCCATCAAGGCGAAGGCCAAGACCAAGGACAAGAAACTCGTGCTCGAAGCCTATGCCGAGCATCACGTTGCCGACCTCCTTGTCGCCGAGCTCGCGACTCTGCCGGCAAGCGACGAAATGTGGGGCGCCAAGGCGACGGTGTTGCGTGAAAGCCTCGAGCACCATATCGAGGAAGAGGAAGGCAATCTCTTCAAGACTGCGAAGTCGCTGCTGGACAAGGACGAGCTCGACGCAATCGGACGCCAGATGAAGCTGCGCAAGCAGGAACTGCTTGGCAAGTCTGCAACCGCCTAGGAAGCCGAGACCGGTTCCGCGTAGCGAGTGCAACGAGACCGCTCAGTGGGCGGGATGAGGGGGAGACGGATCCGGATAACATTCGGATCCGCCTCATCCGCCGGAATCCGCCTCGATCCGCGTGCTCTTCTCGTTCCCCACCCAATCCGGTTACACTCTCGCCCGTGCTCGTCGGATTGAAGGCAGTTCTCGCGGCTTCGCTGCTCGCAACATTCGTTTCAGCGGGAGTCGCCCAGACGCCAGTGCCGCCGCCGGCTCCCGAGCCTCCAGTCACCGGTGGGGACCCGAAATCGGCCGCCGCCGAAGATCCGGCGCAGGACGCCGACATCAAGCTCGCGACCGACCTCGTGCTGCTTTCCGCCGTCGTGACCAAGGGTGCCGACTCCGATCGCGTCATCCCGAATCTCAAGCTCAACGAGTTCGAGATCTTCGACGATGGCGTTCGGCAGGAGATCGCGTTCTTCGGCAACGAGAACTACCCGCTCGACGTCATCTTCCTGTTCGACGCCAGCCAGAGCACGAAATTCCGTCAGCAGTTCCAGCGCGAAGCCGTCTCGGCGTTCCTGCGCAGCCTGATCCGTCCAACGGACAACGCCGCGATCTACTGGTTTTCATACAAGGTGCACGTCGAACAGGACTTTACGTCCGCATCGGGGCCGCTGCTCTCCGCGATCTACAGGATTCCCGCGGGCGGCGCAACATCGCTTTACACTGCGGTCGTTGCGGCTTCGAACGACATGATCGTCCGAAGCGGACGCCGGGCCATCGTCATCCTGTCGGACGGGCGCGACAC
The DNA here is from genome assembly GCA_016705245.1 of Blastocatellia bacterium. Lineage (GTDB taxonomy): Bacteria > Acidobacteriota > Blastocatellia > UBA7656 > JADIYM01 > JADIYM01. Next base: position 281,046 of record JADIYM010000003.1, read on the forward strand.
GTTCAGCAACGCGCGGCTCTACGATGCGCTCAAGGCGGCGCAGATTGCTGACGTCGTGATCTACGGAGTCAACACGTCGTACGCAGCCTGGGCCGTCACACCGCAGCGGAAGGCCAACGACCCGCTCGAGTACCTCGCATCGCAGACCGGCGGCGAAGTGTTCTACTCGGCGACCGAACAGGATATCGACAAGGTGCTGTCGCGACTTTCGGTACGCCTGAGGGAGCGGTACGTGCTCGGGTTCTATCCGAGCGTGATGGGCGGCGAAGGGCGGTTCCGAAAGCTCAAGGTGAACGTCGCGAAAAAGGACGCCTACGTGATGACGCGTTCCGGGTACTACAGCCGGTAAGTTTCGAAGTCGCATCACGCAACTTTTTGCCGGCGATCCCGATCATGGGGCGTGTCGAACGTTTCCACGACTCGGTTGGTCCTCCCGAATGCCGGCGCACGCAGTGCTCCCGTCACGACGGCGCTCATAATTGTCCTGATCTGCTCCAGCGTGTGCCTGACGGCGGGCGAAGCGACGGCAACTTCGGCGACCTGGCGACGCGCCTACGTCGTCGACGCCGGGCTGGCGACGCTGCGGGCCGCGCCGGCGCTGCACGCCAGACTCCTGAAGCGCCTTCGACATGGGCGGATGGTCGCGATCGTCGAGCGTGCGCGCACGGTGGATGGCATCGCCTGGGTCCGAGTCGCGGTGACGCGGCGCACGCGCGGGTGGATTCCCGTGATCGCCATCGCATCGCCGGGCGAAGTCGAAGGAGTGCGGCGGATGGCGTCGCGGCTGGACTCGACAGTCGGGTTTGCACGGCTCGAACTGGCCCGACTTGCGATCGACCGTTTTCCAAGGTTGCAGAGCGAGGCTCGCGTCGCATTTGTGCAGGAGGCTGAACACGCGGCGGCATTGCTGACGAAGCGGGCGGCGCGACGATTCGGGCACGTAAGGGGCCTGACGCCCGCGGAACTGCGCACACGCATGCTGCTCGATCCCCTGCTCGATCGCTACGTCCGGCTCGGTGTGCGCTTCGAGGCCGATCCGGCGACACTGCGCTACCGGGTACTTGATGGCCGTGAGTCATCGTCCGGCTCCGTGCCTCCGTGACTCTGTGTCTCCGCGTGCGCAGCTCTCTGGTCTGAAGATGAGCTGCGCACACAGAGACGCGGAGTCACCGAGACACGGAGGACGGACGGGCTCAACTCCCGAACTTCCAGTTTTCCACCCGAGCGGCGATACTGCTCCCATGCAAGCTGTCATCCTGGCCGGCGGGAAAGCCACGCGGATGCGTCCGCTCACCCTGCATACGCCAAAGCCCATCGTCCCAATCGTGGGGCGTCCGTTCCTGGCCTACACGCTCGACATGCTCCGCCGAGCGCACGTCCGTGAAGTGACACTGGCGCTCTCCTATCAGCCGCAGAAAATTGAAGACATGTTCGGCGATGGCTCACACTCGGGAGTCCGGCTCCGGTACATCGTGGAGTCGCTTCCGCTGGGCACCGCCGGCGCCGTACGCAACGCGCGGGAGCACATCGACACCCGCGCCATCGTCCTCAATGGCGACATTCTCACGGACGTGAATCTCACCGCCGTCCTCACGGCCCATCGCGAGAGTGGCGCCGCCGCAACCATCGTCCTGGCGCCTGTGGACAACCCGCGCGCCTATGGCGTCGTCGAGACCGACGAGACCGGACGCGTAACGCATTTTCTCGAGAAGCCAGCGGCCGACCAGGAACTGCCGACGAACAACGTGAACGCCGGCATATACGTTATCGAGCCCGAAGTCCTCACATACATGCCCGCGGGCGAAACGGTCACGTTCGAATACGACCTCTTCCCCGCACTCCTCGAGCAGGGCGTCCACGTCCAGAGTTTCACGGCCGGCGGCTACTGGACGGACATCGGCACGCCAAGGCGATTCCTGCGCGCGAATCTCGACGTGCTTGCCGGCCGACTCGGTCCCACGAACGTTCCCGTTCGCGAAACCGTGGAACGCGCGGATCCGAAGGCCGAGATCGATGCGCTTTCGTGGCTCGATCCGAGCGTGACCGTCAAGGCGGGAGCGCAGATCGTGAACTCGGTCATCGAAGACAACTGCGTAATCGAGGAGCGTGCGTTGATCGAGAACGCGGTGATCCGGCGGGCTTCACGCGTCGGCCAGTCGGCGACGGTGCGCGACTCGGTCATCGGACAGAGCACGCACGTCGGTCGCTTCTCGGTCGTGAGCGGAGCTGCGATCGGCGACAAGTCCACTGTTACCGACTACAGCCAACTCGGAGAGATGCGATGACGATCGCATTCGGGACCGACGGCTGGCGCGCGGTAATCGCCGACGGTTACACGATGTCGAACCTGGATCGGGTGACCCAGGCGCTCGCCGACCATCTTCGGACGACCGCTCCGGGAGGCTCGGTCGTCGTCGGTTACGACCGTCGATTCATGTCCGAGCGTTTCGCCGAACGCGCATCTGAAGTCCTTGCGGGGAACGGATTTGGCGTCCGGCTTTTCAACCAGTCCACGCCGACACCGCTCGTGAGCTTCGAGGTTGCGCGCCGCCATCACGCCGCCGGCGTAGTGATCACGGCGAGTCACAATCCAGCCGCCTACAACGGATTCAAGATCAAGGAGCAGCCGGGCCGGTCGGCCACGCCCGAGACGGTCCGAACGGTGGAATCGCTCATCGACGCACAACCGGTGCGACGGGGGGCTCTCGCCGACGTTGCGATCGTAGCCCCACCGGACGACTACGACGCCGAAGTGGCCAGGCTCGTCGACCTCGACGCCATCCGCGACGCGGGGGTTACGATCGTCGCCGATCCAATTCACGGCGCCGCGGAGCGGGCGGTCGAGCGATTGCTCGCCGGCGGCCGCTCCCGCGTCGTGACCATCCGTGCCGGGCGCGATCCGTATTTTGGCGGCGTGAACCCGGAACCGATCGCCTCGAATCTCGGTGCCCTGTCAGACGCCGTTTACCGCGAAGGCGCGATGCTCGGTATTGCTACCGACGGCGATGCCGACCGGCTCGGGGCCGTCGACGAGACCGGCGAGTTCCTTTCGTCCCAGTTGACGCTTGCCATTCTTGTTCTGCACGCCGCCGAGCAGCCCGGCGCAGGCGGTTCGATCGTGAAGACCGTTTCGCAGAGCCGGCTAATCGACCGCATCGCATCCGAACGCGGACTCGAAGTCGTGGAGACCGCCATTGGCTTCAAATATGTCGCCGACGAAATAGTGAACGGTGACGTCCTCATCGGCGGCGAAGAGAGCGGCGGGTTCGGCATCCGAACCGCCATACCCGAGCGCGACGGCGTGCTCTCAGGCCTCCTGCTCGCGGAGGCTATCGTCAAGTCCGGGCTATCGCCCACGTCGCTGATCGCCGACATTCAGAAACGCTACGGTCCGCTCGTCTACGACCGGCGCGACCTGCGCATTCCCCCGGTCGCCGGCTTGCCGCTCGTACGGTCGATCGCCCGGACGCCGCCTGATCGAATCGCCGGCCTGCGGGTCGTCGACGTGAATTCGATCGACGGCACGAAACTCTGTCTCGAGGACGACAGCTGGCTACTGCTCCGCCAGTCAGGTACCGAGTCGATGCTGCGCGTCTACAGCGAGGCAACGTCCGAGGCGCTTCGCGACCGCCTGCTCGACGAAGGCGTCGCGATGGCCACCGGGGGCCGCTGATGGAGGTTCGAGCGTGCGTGGTTCGCGCGCCAAACTGGGTTGGCGACGCAGTCATGTCGCTCGGCGGCCTGCGTGAGCTTCGGCGGATCATCGGAGGTGCCCGGCTTGCAGTCGCCGCGAGGCCGTGGGTAGCGGCCATCTACGAAGAGACTGGAATCGTCGATGAGGTGATCCCGCTCGACCGGCGGTCGTGGCGCGATTCGTTCGCGCACGCGGGCGCGATTCGCGGAGGCGGTTACGACCTCGCCGTGCTCTTTCAGAACGCATTTGAGGCGGCGTTCGTCGCCCGCCTGGCTCGGGTGCCGCGGATCGCCGGTTTCGGGACCGAACGTCGCGGACTGCTTCTGACCGACGAAGTCCCGTTGCACGCGAGCCACGCGACCGAGCATCAGTCGCGCTACTACATGCACATCGTCGCGGGCGTCGAGCGGGCGCTCGACGGCTCGGATTCGGTGGACCCTGCCCGCCCCGACTGTTCCCTTGCGCCCCGGCCCGAAACGGTTGCCGCCGGACGCCGGCGCCTCGAGGCCGAAGGAATTTCGTCGACCGAGACCGTGGTTTCGGTCAATCCCGGCGCGACGAACAGTCGTGCCAAGCAGTGGCTGCCGGAGCGATTCGCCGCGTCGGCGGATCGGATCGCCGAATCCACCGGAGCCCGAATCGCCATCCTCGGTTCGGCTTCGGAATCGGGGACAGCCGCATCCGTCATCGCTGCTCTCGAGCGACCGGAACGCGCGATCAACCTCACGGGAAAGACCACACTCCGTGAACTGATCGGCGTGCTCGCGTCCTCGCTGGCGCTCGTATCGAACGACACGGGGCCGGCGCATCTTGCCGCGGCGATCGGCCTCCCGACGGTGACCGTCTTCGGTCCCACGGAGGCATTTGCGACACGGCCGCTCGGGACACACGCTGTGGTCGTCGATCATCCGGTCGACTGCGCGCCCTGCATGCTTCGCGACTGCCCGATCGACCATAGGTGCATGACCGGCGTCACGGTCGACACCGTCGTATCGGCGGCGCGCGGCGCCATCGCAGCCGGTCGTGACGGAGAACGGACGACGTGAGGCGCGCGGTTTTTCTCGATCGCGACGGTACCGTCTGCGAAGACCTCGGTTATCTCGACGATCCGTCCCGGCTCTCCGTTTATCCGTTTGCGGCCGCAGCCGTTCGCGCCGTCAACGCGTCGCCGCTCCTCGCGATCCTCGTGACGAACCAGTCAGGCGTCGCACGCGGGTACTTCGACGAGGAAGCCGTCCGGCGCGTGCACGACCGGCTCGAAGCCGAGCTGAGCGCGTCGGGAGCCCATCTGGACGGGATTTATTACTGCCCGCACCATCCGACCGAGGGCAACCCACCGTACGTCCTGGACTGCGACTGCCGAAAACCGCGGCCCGGCATGCTGCGACAGGCCGCTGAGGAGCTCGACATCGAATTGCCGAAATCCTACGTCGTCGGTGACAAGTATTCGGATGTTCGTCTCGCGCACGAGACCGGTGGACGGGCGGTCCTCGTTCGAACGGGTTACGGGCGGCGAGAATGGGAGTACGATCGGCAATCGTGGCCGCGCCAGCCCGAGCACGTCGCCGAGACGCTCGCCGACGCGGTGACATGGATTCTCGAAGACATCGGAAAGGACACAGCGTGAGCGTCGATCACGACGGAGAAAACCTGGGCTCGATAGCGGTGCGTTTCGGCGCCGCGAGCATCGTCGTCGTCGGCGACGTCATCGCCGACGAGTTCGTCGATGGAGAAATCGCGCGGGTCTCGCGCGAGGCGCCCGTCATGATTCTCAAATATCAGTCGACGCGAACTGTGCCCGGCGGAGGAGGCAACGCCGCCGCGAACGTTGCGGCCCTCGGCGGTGCGGTGACCCTCGTGTCGCGAGTCGGACGCGACCGCGCCGGACGCGCCGTCACACTCGCGCTGCGCGAGATGGGCGTAGACACGTCGGCCACGACCAGCGTTCGCGGCGAGGCAACGCCCACGAAGACCCGGATTCACGCGGGACTTCCCCATTCGATTCACCAGCAGGTCATCCGCATCGACCGCGAACCGGAGCCGCCGGATTCGGAAACCGCACAGGCAATCGCCCGGAGGCTCGACCAGGCGCTCGGCCGAGCCGGAGTGTGCGTCGTGTCGGATTACGGCTACGGCGTGACGGACGGCAGCGTGGCAGAAGTGATCGCCTCGGCGCCACGGCGCGGTGTCCGGACGATCGTCGACTCGCGTTACCGGCTTCGCGCATTTGCGGGAGCGACTGCCGCAACGCCGAACGAAGCGGAGCTCGAGGAAGTAGTCGGCGCCCCGATTCGATCAGATAGCGACGTCGTCTCGGCGGCGGTGCGGGTGGCCGGCGAGCTGGGACTGGAGGCAATGCTCGTTACGCGCGGAAGCCGCGGCATCCTGCTGGTCGAACCGGGACGCGAGCCACTGTCGCTTCCGATCGTCGGAAGCGCCCAGGCGGTCGACGTCACCGGGGCGGGTGACACGGTCATTGCGACCTTCGCGCTTGCGCTTGCCTCGGGGGCGAGCTATGCGGACGCCGCGCGGCTGGCGAACCACGCAGGGGGGCTCGTCGTGATGAAGCGGGGTACGGCAACGGTCACGAATGCCGAGCTTCTGGATGCGGTCAGAGAGCAACGATGATGAGCGAACAAGCAGGCTTCGCATACAGAGAGCACAAAGACACCGAGAGCACAAAGCAATGAACCAATTGGCTCAGTGTGCTCAGTGTCTCTGTGCTCTCTGTACGCCAACGGCTCTCCCTGTCCGGAGGAGATGCAGATGAGCGAAATCGGAACGTGGTTTAACGTTCGATTCGATGACTGGGGTGTGACTCGCAATGTGTCGCCGCCCGGTGGAAAGTCGTGGGTTGATGCCTTCGCGTGGGCGGACGTCGTCCGCGTCTGCTTCAGGTCCGGCCAGTTCCTCGAGCCCGACGAGTACTACGTCTTCACGGCAACACGCGCCGAGAGCTTTGTGATTCCGATGGGAGCGACAGGATCATCTGAGTTCGCGGACGAGATCTACCGCCGCGGACTCTTCCCGGCAGACAAGGCGATCGAAGCCATGATGACCGAAGGCACCTTTGTCTGCTGGCCGCCCGCCGATGACGATTCCGTTACGTGAGCAACCCTGTCGACCGGGCCCTCCACGCATCAGCACAGTGCGCGGTAGCGCGCGGTACTGCCTCCGGGCTGAGTTGATCACTGGCTGAACACAACCCGCTCGCTACCGCTCGCGGTACTGATCCTTGCAAAGCGCCGCTGCTGATCCATGCGGGTGCTTACCGGTACGGACGGCCCACCGGAGATCATTACCGCGAGGGAGTACCGCGAGCGGTAGCGAGCGGGTCGGACTCCAGCCCGACAGTACGTGAAATGAAAACGACCCGTGCGTTACCGAGCACGGTACTGATACGAGGCGGGCGCCAGCCTGATGATCCGGGGACCTACTCGCCCACACTGATACGCAGCCGCTTGAGGAAAGCCTGGTCCTCGTGGCTCATCTCGATGGACTCGCCAGCCTCCGGCAACTCAGCCGTGTCTTCGACGTCGACCGGCTCGCCGTCCTTCCGCCGCACGCAGATCGTGGCTTCGAGCACGAGGAACACATCGATCCCCGAGCCACGCACCTTGGCGAGCGCCGCGTCGACGCCCTCCGAGTCGAGCACGGCGTCGTTGATGGCCTCGCCGAGCTCCTGCATCAGATTCTGAAAGTTCTCATCCACGGCGGCACAATACGTCCCGCGTTCCGCGCCCGTCAAGAAGGCCGTTTGCGCCCGCTCGACGGCGGTCGGTACAATCGCGCCGCGTGCAACGCTCATCCTCTTCGACCGCCGTCGCCATCATAGGGTCGACCGGTTCCATCGGCCGTAACACCCTTCGCGTCCTCGAAGGGCTGAAGGAGCGATTCCACGTCGTGGCGCTTGGTGCCGGGCGGAGCGTCGATCTGCTCGCGGAGCAGATTCGGGCGTTCGAGCCCGTTGTCGTCGCGGTTTCGGGACCTGCGGAAGCGGACCGGCTCGCGGAGCTGCTAGCCGCCGAGCCACCGCTCTCGATGCCCGAGATCCTGCACGGAGAGTCCGGGCTCGTTTTTGTCGCAGCGGAGTCAGGCGCCGGGACCGTCGTCTCTGCTGCTGTCGGATCGCTCGGCTTCGTGCCGACCTACCGCGCGCTGCAGCGCGGCAAGCGTGTTGCGCTCGCAAACAAGGAAACGCTCGTCGTCGCCGGCGAGCTGATGACGGACGCAGCGAAGACCAGCGGCGGAGAACTGTTGCCGGTCGATAGCGAGCACAACGCCCTGCATCAGTGCATGCGCGGGGAACGTCTCGACGAGGTTCGACGGCTGGTGCTGACCGCGTCGGGCGGGCCGTTCCGCGAGACCCCGCTCGAGTCGCTCAGGACCGTCACGCGCGACCAGGCGCTCAATCATCCGACGTGGCGCATGGGCGACAAGATCACGATCGATTCGGCAACGCTCATGAACAAGGGGCTCGAGGTGATCGAAGCCCATTGGCTGTTCGGGTTCGGCGCCGAGGCGATCGACATCGTGGTTCACCCGCAGTCGATCGTACATTCAATGGTCGAGTTCGTGGACGGCTCGATCATCGCGCAGATGGGCGTGACCGACATGCGTCACGCGATTCAGTATGCGCTGACCTACCCCGATCGGCTTCTGTCTCCGTGCGGACGGCTTGACCTCACTACGATGGCGAAGCTCGAGTTCTTCCCGCCGGACGTCGAGCGGTTTCCCTGTGTGCGGCTGGCCTATGAGGCCTTGCGCGAAGGCGGTACGGCGCCGGCAGTTCTCAACGGAGCGAACGAAGCCGCCGTTGCGGCATTCCTCGCCGGCCATATCGAATTTCCGGGTATCGCCCGGCTCGTTGAAGACGCCCTCTCGGCTTACGGCGGGGGGGCCGCCGACTCGATCGAAGCCGTCCTCGCGGCCGATGCGTTTGGAAGAGAAAGAGTAGACAGGATTACAGGATTGACAGGATTGCAGAAGACATCCCGTTAATCCTGTAATCCTGTCTATTTCCTGATCCCGAGCTCAGAGGCGAGGATGCGTTCGAGGGTGCCGGCCGTGTGGATGTGACAGATGGCGGCCGCGAGTGCGTCCGCGGCGTCGTGCGGTTCCGGCACGGCCTTGAGACCAAGCAGCAATCGCACCATCTCGCCGACCTGGGCCTTCTCGGCACGGCCGTAGCCGACGAGCGCGCTCTTGATCGACGCCGGCGAGTACTCGAAGATCGAGAGTCCCGCGCGAGCCGCCGCTACGATCGCAACGCCGCGAACGTGTCCGAGCTTGATCGCCGTCTTGACGTTCACCGCGTAGAAGGTGTCCTCGATCGACAGCACCTGTGGAGCGTATTTCTCGAGGATAGACGTGAGTTGCGAGTCGATCGCCACTAGCCGCGCCGGGAAACTCGCCTTCGGGATTGCCTTGATGGCTCCCGCCGCAACCAGCGCGTGTTTCCGGCCATCCGTGTCCACGACCCCGAAGCCCATCGACTCGCTGCCCGGGTCGATGCCGAGGACGCGGACCTGGCCGGACGGCGTCACGCCTTCTCGAACTCCTCCGCCGAGATGTCGGCGTTCGTCGCAACGTTCTGCACGTCGTCGTGGTCCTCGAGATGGTCCATGAGCTTGATCATCTTCTGGGCGTCGCTGCCTTCGAGCGAAACGTAGTTCGACGGAATCCACGAGATCTCGGCCGTCTCGGTCTCGACGCCGGCCGCGACGATCGCGTCGCGCACCGCCTCGAAATCCTCCGTCGCCGTGAAGATCTCCCACGTGTCGCCGTCGTCCTGGATGTCTTCGGCGCCAACTTCGATCGCGAGCTCTTCCATCTCGTCCTGCGAGCGCTGTTCCTTGCTGACGACGAGGTAACCCTTCTTCGAGAACATCCACGAGACGCTGCCCGACTCGCCAAGGTTTCCGCCGTATTTGCCGAGCATGTGACGGAGCTCGGCGACGGTCCGGTTCTTGTTGTCGGTCTGGCATTCGAGGTACACCGCAACACCGCCGGGCCCGTAGCCCTCGTACGTCAGTTCCTCGTAGACGACGCCTTCGATATCGCCGGTGCCCCGCTTGATCGCGTTCGTGATGTTGTCGCCCGGCATCGAGGCGGCGCGCGCGTCGGCGACGGCCTTTCGCAGCCGCGCGTTCGCGTCCGGATCGCCTCCGCCCATGCGCGCCGCGACGGCGATTTCCTTCGCAAGCTTCTCGAAGGCCTTGCCGCGCTTGGCGTCGAGCGCACCCTTCTTGTGCTTAATCGTGTGCCATTTACTGTGTCCCGACATCGATCCTCCTCACAGCGTTTCGGTCCGTTGCGTCGCGTTCCTCCGTCACATGATGATCAGCCAGTTCCGCAGCGAGATGCCGACGAATTGAACGACGAACAACAGCACGAGCGGTGACAGATCGAGCATTCCGAACACGAGATACTTCCTCAACGGCTTGAGGATGGGCTCCGTGATCATGAAGGCATACCGAAAGAACCCGGCACTATACCCGATGCCCAGGATGGGCAGCAAGAATCGGGCATAAATCGCCGCCATGAAGGCGACGAGCGCGATCCATACGGGGATCGCGAGCAGCAAAACCGAGGGTCGCGCCACGCGGTGATGCGAATCGCTCGATCAGCCAAGCGGAATCTCCAATGACCCAAGCGAAGAACAGTCCGTTGATGATGACGAACGCTGCGGCGACGATCGGCAGGAAGTCGAACCGCAGCATCCGGTTGTCGAAGCCGAAACGGAAGGGCCGCATGAAGGGCTCGGTGATCCGCCGAAGGTAGATCATGACCAGTCCGAACGGATTGACCTGCAGCCAGTTGAGCAGCATCCGGAGGAGCAGGAGTGCCCCGATCGTGAACGTGACGATCGTGACCGCAAGCGACAGGTATCGGAGGACGAGGACGACGAGCAGGATGAGCGACATGAGGGGGATTCTACACCGGGGAGAGGCAGCCGTATGCTGGATGTGCAGGTTCGAACTCTGCGTCTTTGCGAGACCTCTGCGACTCTGCGAGAAACTCCAATTCGAAGAGAGTTTCTGGCAGAGACGCAGAGGTCCCGCAAAGACGCAGAGGCGTCGGGCGAAGACGGTCAGGTCTAGCCCCGACTTCCGAAGATCGCACTCCCGACGCGGACGATGGTTGCGCCTTCTTCGATCGCGACCTCGAAGTCGTGGCTCATGCCCATCGACAGGCCGCCGCCGGGCAGCACCTCGTCACGCAGGGCCCGCAGCCGCACGAAGTACGGGCGCACATTCTCAACGTCCTCGAAGAACGGCGGCACCGACATCAGCCCGCGTACCTTCACGTGCGTCGCTGAGGTCAGTGCGGTCAGGATCGCAGGCACGTCCGCGACGTCCGCGCCCGTCTTCGTCTCTTCGTGTCCGAGATCCACTTCGACGTACGCCTCGAGCGACCTGTCGAGTTCCTCCGCCAGGCGCACCACCCGCTCCGCAATAGCAACGCTGTCGATCGACTGGATCACCTCGAACATCTGCACCGCTCGCCGTGCCTTGTTCGACTGCAGATGCCCGATCAGATGCCACCTGGGCCGCGCGCCGAGCGTGATGACTTCGTCCTGCTTGCCGTCGGCTTCCTGCACACGGTTCTCACCAATGTCCGTCACGCCTGCCGCGACCGCCTCGGCGACCATGCTGGCCGGAAACGTCTTCGTCACCGCGCAGAGCAGTACAGACCCGGCGGGTCGTCCGGAGCGCGCCTCAGCAGCGCGGATTCGGGAGTTCACGACGCCAAGGCGCGCTGCGATGCCGGTGTCTGCCACGGTCACGTACCTCCCACAATTTCGTCGACGACCGAATACGGGTCGCGATCGCGAGACGCCACCGCCGCCGTCAAACGCTCGAACTCGCCGGGCTCGAGCCGCGCCAGCGCGTCGCGCAGCAAGCGCTCACGCAGAAGATCCAGGACTCGCTGCGCCGCTATCCGCTCCCGCCGGCTCGTGTGCATGGCGTCGTCGGCATCGAGAAACGCCGTATACGAGTCGATAGCCGCAGACAGCTCGTCGATACCGTGATCGGCCGTCGCGACCGTCTTGACGATCGGCGGAGACCACATGTCCTCACGATGTCCGGTCGTCAGGAGGTTCTCGAGCTCCTTTTCGGTTCTCAGCACGCCTTCGCGGTCCGCCTTGTTGATCGCGAGGACGTCGCCGATCTCCATGATCCCCGCCTTGATGGCCTGCACGTCGTCGCCCATTCCCGGAACGAGGACGACGACGCAGACGTCGGCCAGCTTCACGATGTCGACCTCGTCCTGCCCTACGCCGACCGTCTCGACGATGATCCTGCCGAATCCAGCGGCATCGAGAACAGCAACCGCGTCGCCCGTCGCGCGCGCGAGTCCCCCGAGGTTTCCGCGCGTCGCCATCGAGCGAATGAACACGCCGGGGTCGGTGACGAGGTTCTTCATGCGAATGCGGTCGCCGAGTATCGCTCCGCCGGAGAACGGCGACGACGGGTCGACGGCGATCACGCCGACGCGATGCCCGGCCTTTCGGTAGAACGCCGCGAGACGATCGACGAGCGTCGACTTGCCGGCACCCGGCGACCCCGTGATCCCGACGACGAGGGCGTTTCCAGTCTTCGGATAGATCGCCGAGAGAACCTCTGGCGCATCAGGCGATGCATTCTCGGCAAGCGAGATCGCGCGCGCCACAGCTCGCGGCTGTCCCTCGAGGACGCGGGCGATGATGTCGGAGGGGGTCACAATTGCCTCGAATTCTCTGAGACTCTGTGCCTCCCTGTCTCAGTGTGCGAAGCGTCTTTTCTCGGAGCTTCGCACACAGAGACACGGAGACACTGAGACACGGAGTGAGTCACGAGAGACACTAGCCCTTCCCCAGGACCTGCCGTGCAATCACGATGCGCTGGATCTCGGAAGTGCCTTCGCCGATCGTCAGCAGCTTCGAATCGCGCCAGAACTTCTCCACCGGGTAGTCCTTGATGTAGCCATATCCGCCGTGGATCTGGATCGCTTCCTCGCTGACGCGGACGCTGACTTCCGAAGCGTAGAGCTTCGCCATCGCCGACTGCTTCGTCACGTTCTTGCCGGCATCTTTCATCGCCGCCGCCTGGTACGTCAGCAACCGCGACGCCTCGATCTCCGTTGCCATGTCCGCCAGCTTGAACTGGATGCCCTGGAACGACGAGATTGGTTTACCGAACTGTTCGCGCTCCTTCGAATACCGGATCGCCGCCTCGTACGCGCCCTGCGCGCACCCGACCGACAGCGCCGCAATCGAGATCCGACCGCCGTCGAGCACCTTCATCGCGTCGATGAAGCCCTCGCCCCGGTTGCCAACCATGTTCTCAGCCGGCACGAGGCAGTCGCTGAAGACGACCGAAGCCGTATCCGACGCTCGCATCCCCAGCTTGTTTTCCTTCTTGTCCGGCCCGAATCCCGGCATGCCCTGTTCGAAGAGAAACGCCGTGATGCCCTTGTTTCCCTTCTCGCGATCGGTCACGGCGACAGCCACGCAGAGACCGGCGTAAGACGCGTTCGTGATGAAGTTCTTCGACCCGTTGACGAGCCAGCCGCCGTCCTGCTCGACCGCGACGGTCTTCGTCCCGCTCGCATCCGACCCGGCGCTCGGCTCCGTCAGTCCCCACGCGCCCCAGCACTCGCCCTGCGTGAGCATCGGCAGGTACTTCGCCTTTTGTTCGGCGTTGCCGGCGATCGGAGATGGCCCGTGCACAGTGAATTGTGCGCCGCGACCGACAGCGCGAGAGCCGGATCGACGCGCGCCAGTTCCTCGATGATGATGGCGTATTCGATGTAGCCCATCGCCGAGCCGCCGTACTCTTCGGGCTGCAGGACGCCAAGCCAGCCGAGGTCGGCCATCTTCCGGCGCATCTCCTCCTGCGGAAACTTCTGCGCCTCGTCCCACTCGTGAACGTTCGGCAGGATCTCGCTTTCGGCGAATTCGCGGACGGAGCGCCGGACGTGCTCCTGCTCGTCGGTCAGATCGAAATTCATGGTTTACCTCAGGTTCCTGGACCGGGTACCGGACATCGGTCGCACGGCCTCATCGTTGTTTTTTCGGAGTCGTTCGCCGCGCTCCGCCCGGTCTTGCCGGTCTGGTGCCGGGGCGACCGCTGCTCGAGCCGCCGCGCTTCGGCGGCGCTGCCATGCCGCCGGGCTTTGGACCGCCTGCCCTGCCGGACTGCTTCGAAGCGGGTCTTGGAGCGGGCTTCGGCGACGTTTTGGCACCGGATCGGGTGCTCGTCTTTCCCGTCGGTTTCGCCGATGTTCGCACTGGAGCCTTTGCCGAAGACTTCACCGAAGCCTTCGCCGGCGATTTCGCCGCCACCTTCGCACCAATGCGCACCGCAGGCGTCTTTGGCGCCGGCTTTCCGGTCATCAAGGCACGGACCTCGGTCGGCGTGAGCATCCGGAAGACGCCAACCTTCAGACCGACGTCGTCGATTGCGCCGATACGCACCCGGCGCAACTTCACCACGGAGTGCCCCGTGACGTCGAACATCTTTCGAATCTGCTGGTTGCGCCCCTGCGTGAGCCGGACTTCGTACCAGACGTTGTCGCGATCGGTTCGATCGAGCTGCCGGATCTCGGCCGGCGCCAGCTTTCGCCGATCGATCGTGACGCCACGTCGCAACCGGGAGATCTGGTCGTCACTCGGATGGCCCTTCACCTTGGCGTGATAGGTCTTCTCGATGAACCCGGCGCGTGTCACCGCATCGGTCAGGGCGCCGTCGTTCGTGAGGATCAGCAACCCCTCGGTGTTGAAGTCGAGCCGGCCGACCGTGTGGACCTTCTTCTGGATGTTCGTCGGGAGCAGGTCGATCGCGAGCGGACGATTCAGCGGGTCCTTCGTCGCCGACAGGTAGCCGCGCGGCTTGTTGAGCAGCACGTAGATCTTCTCGCGATCGCGAAGCAGCGGATTGATCGGTCGTCCGTCGACGCGGATGTGGTCGACGTCGGGGTCCGCCTTCGTCCCGAGCTCGGTCACGACGACGCCGTTCACCGTCACGGAGCCGGCCTCGATCATCTGTTCGGCCTTTCGGCGCGCCGCGATGCCGGCTTCGGCGATGAGTTTCTGGAGTCGTTCGAGCATGTGTTGTTCTGAAATCCTCAGGCCGAAACGACCGCGCCGCCGCAGCTCGATCCAGCGCCCGCCGTACACCCGAAACAGTGCGGACCCGTCACGATGCGGCGATGGGCGAACGCCGCGGGGTCGAAGTCGTGGATCGTCGGACCGACTCCCGAGTCCACTTCCAGATCAAGCATCTGGTTGAAGTCGCAGTCGAAGAGCCGCCCCGTCCAGTCGACGCTCACGAGCGATCGGCACATCAGTGCGTCGACAGAAGCCGGGTTGAACGCGCGGATGAGCTTGTCCATGTATTTCTCTTCGCCGCCGGATCGGCGAAGGTCGTCGAGGAACCGCTTGATCGGCATGTTCGTGATCGTGAACAGGCTGTTGAAGACGATGCCGAACCTGTCGGCCAATTCGCGCTTGTAGTCCGCCTCGAGCGTCGACTGGTCCGGCGGAAGGTGCGGCCCAACCGGGTTGTACACGAGGTTCAATGTCAACCCTGAGCCCTCGACGCCGTACCCCACGGCGTTCAGGCGCTTCAGCGCGTCGATCGACTTCGTGTAGACGCCCTTGCCTCGCTGTTTGTCGACGTTGTCTTCGAGGTAACACGGCAGCGACGAGATCACCTCGACCCCGTGATCGCGGAAGAACTCGGGCAGGTCTTCCTGTCCCGGCTCGAACATGACCGTCAGGTTGTGGCGGACCATCACGCGGGCGCCCTCGGCGCGCGCCCCTTCAACCAGACGCCTGAACGACGGACACATCTCCGGCGCCCCTCCCGTGATATCGACGATGCGGATCGCGCCGCGACGTACCGCCTCCAGACACGCTTCGGCTGTCTCGGGCGTCATGACTTCGGTGCGTTTCGGGCCCGCGTCGACGTGGCAGTGGCGGCACGCCTGATTGCAGAGCTTGCCAACGTTTATCTGCAGCGTCTCGACGCTACCGGAGCGCAGGTCGATGCCGTGCTCGCCGAGCTTCACATCGAATGCGACCGGCGACCGCGCGAACTCGATACCGAGAACTGGAAGTTGGATGGACATCAGGACGCTCCCGGCCTCAGCAGCAGTCCGAGCCGGGCTCGCAACACTCCGGCCCCGACAGATCCGTCACATGATAATCGAGACCCTTCGTCTCGCGAGCGTCGCGAACTGCGGTTCGGCGGCAGTCGAACTGGGAGGCCTCTTCGAGCGGGATCTCGTCGTACGGCGCGACGCGGACGACCTGGTCGGCGTACGGCTCGCGTCCGTAGATCCCGAACGTCTTGTCGCACACGGCCATGCGCTTTCCGCGCTCGAGCACGTGGCCGTCGTCGTCGATCACCTTCTTCCACGGTCCGCGATAGATCACCGCCTGGTTGCGCTCGAGGCACGGTCCCTGCTTGCCCTTCCAGGCCACGACCGTCACGGAGCGGAACTCGATGCCATCGACGATTCGCCACGGCATCTCGTCGCGCTTGACGACCTCCATTCCGTAGAAGCCGGCGCGATCGAAGGCTTCGAGAAAGGCGTCCTCCCGGAACGCGCCGGAAATGCACCCCGACCAGAGATCCGTGTCCCGCTGCATTTCGAGCGGGACATCCTCGTCGCTCACGATGTCCGAGATGGCGACTCGACCACCCCGGCGAACGACCCGGAACATCTCTTCGAAGAGCCGGACCTTGTCCTCGGGGCGCACGAGATTCAGCACGCAGTTCGACAGGACTACGTCAACCGAATCGTCGGCTACGAGCGGACGGTCGGCGCGGACTTCTGCGCAGAAGGCCTCGAGTCGCGCAAGATCTGCGGCCGACCGCACGGGTGTTTCGTCGAGGTACGCATCGACGAGAGACAGATCCAGCCGCAGATCCTGAATGCGTCCCTTGCGAAACTCGACATTGTGAAATCCGAGGCGATCCCCGATCTCGCCGCGGTACTTCGTCGCAAGTGCGAGCATGTCGTCATTGGCGTCGACGCCGATGACCCGGCCCTCGGATCCGACGATCTGCGAAGCGATGTAACAGATCTTTCCGCCGCCCGATCCGAGATCGAGCACCGTGTCGCCCTCTCGAACGAACGCGGAAGGATCACCGCAGCCATAGTCTCGCTCGATGATCTCGTCGGGAATTATCTGCAACAGCCTGGGGTCGTACGAAACGGGGCAGCACAGGGCGACTTCCCGCTCCTGAGCGGCTCGGGCGTAACGGTCGCGAACGGCGAGCTCGGCGTCGAAGGTAGAGTCCATGTCGGGCAACCTTCCGGAGTGGATTTCAGCTCGTGACGAGGTCCTCGAAATCCTCGAGGTTCGGGAGCTCTGTCAGGTCGTTGATTCCAAACTGGATCAGGAATTCCTTCGACGTGCCGTACATCATCGGACGTCCAACGACCTTCTTTCGCCCCTTTGCCACGATCAGTCGCTTATCGAGGAGGGTCTTGATGGCAGACGACGAGCTGACTCCGCGGATCTCGAGGATCTCCGGAATCGTCACCGGCTGCTTGTAGGCAATCACTGCGAGCGTCTCGAGAGCTGCCATCGACAGCTTTGCCGACGGCTGCTGCTTCCTGAATCGCCGGATGTACTCGGAATATTCCGCTCGGGTCGAGAACCGGTATCCACCGGCGATCTGGCGCAGTTCGATACCTCCAGCCCGCGCGTCGTAGTCGACGCTGAGCGCCTCGAGCGCTTCGCGGACCGCGGCCTCCGGCTCCTCGGGGAGAATTTCGGCGATCCGCTTGAACGGAATCGGCTCGTCGGCCGTTGCAAAGAGTATCGCTTCGATGATGGGTTTGAGTTCGTCGACCGTCATTCGTTCGGGTTGGCTCCGTTCTGTTCGTTCATCGACGGTTCGTCGTCGGACGTCGCTTCCAGGGACTCGGGCTCCGGATCGCGCCTCGTCATCTCGATTTCGCCGAATGCTTCGGACTGGTGAATCCGCACCTTCAGTTCCTTGACCAGCTCGAGGACCGCGAGGAACGTGATGACGAGCTCACGTCGCGAGCCGGCGCGTTCGAAGAGGTCGCGGACGTTGATCGTCGGATTGAGCTCGAGCAGCGCCCGGACCTCGTCGAGCTTCTGCGAAAGGGTCACTTCATCGCGGGCGATCTCGATCTCGGCCAGGGCCTGGGCCCTGAGCATCGCATCCCGGAAAGCCGTCAGCAGGTCGAAGACACCGGCCGAGACTTCGGCATTAGACTTTTCGTCCTCCGGGACGGGACGTGTGAAGACTTCGCCTTCCAGAATGCGCCGCTGATATAGAAAGTCGGCGGCCGTGCGGTAACGCTGATGCTCGAGGAGCCGGTCGACGAGCTCCTGCCGAGGGTCGTCGATCTCTTCGCCTTCCGCCTCCGCGAATGGGTCGCGCGGCAGCAGCATCTTCGTCTTGATGTGAATGAGCGTGGCGGCCATGACGAGGAACTCGCCGGCAACGGCGATGTCGAGCTCTTCCATCAGGCGCAGGTACTCAAGGTACTGCTGGGTGATACGCGCGATCGGGATGTCGTAGATCGATACCTCTTCCTTCCGGATGAGGTAGAGCAGCAGGTCGAGAGGACCGTCGAACGCGTCGAGATGGACGCGGTAGTCTCCGCGACCACCCTCGGGAGGCGCCTCGGCCACGGCCGTGTCGGCCGCGGTATCGATCGGTTCCTTGCGTTCGGACATCGGGATGTCGGGAGGGAAAGGCTACGAAATCAACCGGTTGACGGCCAGGAGGATCGGATTGAGGACATATCCGAACCCACCGGTGGCCATCGCCGCGATCAAGAGTATGAATCCGTAGGGCCGAAGGTCCGCAAATCCCTCACGCGCAGACGCCGGAAGGACGGATTCGAGCATGTGCGAGCCGTCGAGTGGAGGAATCGGGAGCAGATTGAAGACCGCGAGCACCACGTTGAGCTGGATGGCGAGGATCATGAGCTGCCCGATCGGATACCAGAGCCCGTCTCCCTGTATGACGAGCTCGGCATAGCTCACCACTTGCAGGAGAAGCAGCGTCTTCAGGATCGCAAAAACGATGAGCGCGATGATGACATTGCTGATCGGACCGGCGGCCGACACCCAGAAGTTCGCCTTGTCCTTCTCACGCCAGTTCATCGGATTGACCGGCACGGGTTTCGCCCACCCGAATCCGAAGCCGCCGAAGAGCCCCATCAGCGGGAACAGGATCGTGCCGACCGGGTCGATGTGGACGATGGGATTGAGCGAGATGCGACCCAGAGACCTTCCCGTGTCGTCGCCGAACCGCTCGGACGTCCACGCGTGCGCGGACTCATGAACGGATAGCGAGAACAGGAAGACAATGAAGAAGTTCAGGACGTAAAGAATGAACTGTGAATCCATCGTCATGTATCTCTTGACCGGCTGAACCTCGGACAGTAGCACGCGCTTTTCAGGGGTGTCAAACAGGGCCATTTTGGGCTTGTGGATGCGTCTTCGAGTCTTCCCTGCCTTGCGCCTTCGCGCCTTTGCGCGAAACTCTTCAAGCAATCGAAGATGGTCTCGCAAAGGCGCAAAGGCGCAAAGGAAGACGCAAAGACGCAAAATGAGCAGTGAGCCTGCACGAGGCCACGGCCACGGTCCGCACGCGCCATTCGACCTTCATCGTCACGTGCTCGACCCGCCGTGCCCTACCACTCTCAATCCTCGACACGTATCATTGGTCGGCGTTCAAACGGCCCCTTAGCTCAACGGTCAGAGCAGTGGACTCATAATCCATTGGTTGCAGGTTCGAATCCTGCAGGGGCCACCATGTGCCCGAGGACGCACTCCGAAGGAGAACCCAAGCCCCATGGGACGCACCGAGAACCTCATCGATCCGCCGCTGACCGAGGCCGACGCCGAAGCCCTCTATGTCTTCTATGACGAGTTCCTCGGCAAGGACGGCAACGACACGATGTCGTTTCTCAAATCCGTTTCCCTGCTCCGTCGAGGCGACCTTCGCGAATACGTCCACAACTTCGCGATGATGCGGAAGCGAATCGCCGTGATGGTCAAGGAACCGCGCCACAAGGACCTGCTCCTCAGTTATCCGTCGACGATCAAGCGCGTCCACCAGCTCCTCTGGGAGGGCCAGGAGGCCTACGGCGACGAAGGCCAGACCGTGATGACCATCATCGGCTCGCAGGCGCACGACTATCTGGACCAGACCGAGATGTTCCGCGTCGACCTCGACTCGCTGCTGGCCGATTGCCCGTCGATCATCCCGGAAGACCGTGCATCGCTCGAACAGGCCCTTGCGGCGGGCCACGGTGCATTCCTCTTCCTCCTCGTCGCGCTTGCCGACCATGTGTTCGTTTCACTGCTGCCGTTCGACTCTCCACACCCGACAGAAGCCGTCCTTCGCACGCGAACTTTCGTGCAGAAGGCGTTCGGCACGAAGTTCGAAGACCAGATCATCGAGTTTTTCCTCATCGGCGGCGGGTACATGCGCGTTTCCGACGGCAAGATCGTGGTCTGCGGCGTGCATCCGGTCTTCGACCCGGTTCTTGCCGACTTTGGACAACCGAGCTCGGACCGACTCCTCTCGGACTTCATTCGCGGCAAGTATCGTCTGGTAACGAATGCCTTACGGAGCGAGATGCCGGACGCCGATGTCGTCGTGCAAGGCTGAACGCACATGCCAGAAGGCGATTCGCTCATCGGTACCGTCCTTGACGGGAAGTACTCCGTCGACCGGCTGCTGGGCCGGGGCGGAATGGGCGAGGTCTACGCCGGCACACACGTCGCCCTGAACCGGATCGTTGCGATCAAGGTCCTTCACACGGCGCTGACCGAGAACCGTTCCTTCGTCGCCCGCTTCGAGCGAGAGGCGCGGACCACGGCGATGCTCGAGCATCCGAACGCGGTTCATGTATACGACTTCGGGACGCTGGCCGACGGCTCTCGATTCCTCGTCATGGAGTACATCGAGGGCAGCACGCTTCGAGACATCCTGCGTGCGAATCCGACGCTTCCGCCCGGCGTCGCCATCGACCTCGTGTGTCAGGCGGCGGGCGCGGTCAGCGAGGCTCACGCCCGAGGCATCATCCACCGGGATCTCAAGCCAGAGAACCTGATGGTTCGTCGGGACGACAGCGGCCGGCTAGTCCTGAAGGTCGTCGATTTCGGACTTGCGAAGATCCTCGAGAACACGACGTCGCTGCTCACGAACGCTTCCGAGATCATGGGCACGCCGAAGTACATGGCACCCGAGCAGTTCCAGGGCACCACGGTCGACAGCCGCGCCGACGTCTACGCCCTCGGTTGCGTCCTCTACGAGCTCATTGTGGGCCGGACGCCATACGAAGGGACCATTCTCGAGATCGTCGGCCAACACGTCTACGCCGAGATTCCGCTGATCTCGAATGGGGAGGGCGGCCTCCCGCCCGGCATCGAGGCAGCAATCCATCGGGCGCTCGCAAAAGACCCGGCAACTCGCACCCAGTCCGCGGCAACGCTCGCGCTCGAGTTGCAGGAGGCTGCGAAAGGAATCGCTATTGACGCGCAGAGCCTCTTGCTCCCGGAGTTCCCGGCCGACGTCGGCTCCGAGAGCTCGGGATATTCGGACGTCACCGCCCTGCCCGACGGCTCGGTTGTGAAGGGCGGCGCAACGATGGCTGGCGCCTACGCCGCGGAATCTGTCGGAACGCCGATTGTGACCGTCGTCGTCGACATTCCGACGCGCCGGCGCGCGTGGCCGATTCCTGCCGCGCTTGGCATTGCCGGAATCGTCGTGATCTCGGGAATGACTCTTCAGGGGGTGGGAACCCGAGTGGAACCGC
The DNA here is from genome assembly GCA_016705245.1 of Blastocatellia bacterium. GTDB lineage: Bacteria > Acidobacteriota > Blastocatellia > UBA7656 > JADIYM01 > JADIYM01. The sequence continues at coordinate 302,551 of JADIYM010000003.1, forward strand.
TGGCGCCGTCTATGGCCCAGCCCGTCCTCGGGCCCGTGCCATCCCCGGCCGCGCCGGCTGAAGATCTCACTGCGCCGTCAGTTCCGGAAGCCGAGTCGGACGCACCGACCGCACCCCCGTCGCGACCTCGCGTCACAAACTCGCCCGATTCGCAGAAGCTCCCCGAGTCGAAGGAGGCAAAGAAAGACAACCGTGGCGTGCTGCCGACCGTCGGAGCAAAGACAAAGGAAGCGGTTGTCGGCACCGGCCGGCAGGCAAAACGACTCGGAGACAAGATTCGACGCGGCATACCGGGACTGAAACCGAAGAAAAACGACCGCAGATGACACAGATCCGGATAGATAGACGCAGACAGGAAGAATCCTTCGGGTCGGTGTGAATCCGTATTACTTGAGTGATCTGTGGACAGGGCCTGTCAATCCGACTTACGGTCATGGAAACAATGGCATCGATTGAATCGATCATCGGATCCGTCCTTGACGGAAAGTACAAGGTTGAACGACTGCTCGGGCGCGGTGGGATGGGTGAGGTTTATGCCGGGACGCACCTCCGCCTCGAGCGCGCCGTCGCGATCAAGGTACTGCACGGCGACCTGAACGATAACGCTTCGTTCGTGGCCCGATTTGCGCGCGAGGCCCGCACCGCCGCAAAGCTCGAACATCCGAATGCTGTCCACGTCTACGATTTCGGCTCGCTCGCTGACGGTTCTACCTACCTCGTGATGGAGTTCATCGAGGGCGTGACGCTTCGCGAAGTCCTTCGCGCGAACGGCACCCTCAATCCCGGCGTCGCAATCGACCTCGTGCGCCAGGCTGCCGGTGCGGTCGGCGCCGCCCACGCGCGCGGCATCGTCCACCGCGACCTGAAACCCGAGAACATGATGGTCCGGCAGGACGAGACCGGGCGACTCGTGCTCAAGGTCGTCGATTTCGGGCTCGCGAAAATGCTCGAGAACACGACTTCGCAGCTGACGAACAAGTCCGAGCTCATGGGAACGCCAAAATACATGGCGCCCGAGCAGTTCCAGGCAGCGACCGTCGATGGTCGTGCGGACGTCTATGCGCTTGGCTGCGTCTTGTTCGAACTGCTCTCGGGTCGCACACCGTTCGAGGGCACGTTCATCGAGATCGTCGGGAAACACGTTTACGCCGACGTGCCGATGGTCGCCGACACGGGCGTCGAGATTCCGGAAGCGATCGAAAGCGTGATCCGGAAGGCGCTCGAAAAGGATCCCGAGAAGCGACTGGCGACCGCAGGTGATTTCGTCCGCGAGCTCGACGCTGCGCTTGGAACGACGACGTTCGAGTCAGCCGGAGTGACGATTCCGTTGCGTGAGACCGTGACGGCCAGTGCCAGGGTCGTCGTCCCCACGCCGGATGAAAGCGATACCCTTCAAGCTCCCGACGGACTCGCCGACGACGACGATCCGCTGCGGACGCGACGGGACCCGCGGCTTTCCACGCCCGTGAACGGCGGCGAAGTCATCAACCGACCGACGATTGTCGTTCCATCCAGCGCCGACGCAACCGAGTCGATCGGTCGTGCAAAGGCCACGCGTCCGTCCGGCGATGCGGTCGGGGCAGCTTGGACTATCAGCGATGACGAAACGGCCGTACTTCCGACGCGCGTCATCAGGGTGCCGTCTGTCGCATCTCGTCGACGATGGATTCTGCCGGCTGGCGTGGTCATGTCGGCCGTGATCGCGGTTGCGGCGTGGCAAGGTTTGGGAAGCCCGTCCGCGGACCCGGCGGCGACGAACGCGGCCGCGCCGGTCGCGCCGACCGTCGTCGGGCCAGTCGTTTCAAATGCGGCCCCGGCGTCGAACGATTCGTCAGCCGAGACCGCGGTTCCAGAGCCCACAGCAGAGACCGAGCCCGACTCGACCGTGCCGGAGGAACCTGCGACGACCTCAGATGGCGCCTCAGTGACCGATGCACCTCGTCCGGCCCGCCCACCCGCTCCTTCAAGAGCCGCCGCGACGACCGAAGCGCCTGAGCCAGCTCCGGAAGTTCGCGAGATGCGTCCGACTCCGGATCCTCCCGGCGAGGGACTGACGCCGGCCGAAAGGCGTCGGCTTCGGAAGATCGCGGATCGGATCGAGCGCGAACGCAGGCGGCGTGAAGCGATTCGACAGCAGGACCCGAATTACCGGGCGCCTTAGGAAAATCTCGCGCGAAGGCGCAAAGGCGCAAGAGTTGATTCAGTTGGCTGGAAGAATCAGGCAAGTCCTGCCTGAAGCTCTCTTCCTTCGCGCCTTTGCGCCTTTGCGCGAGATTCTCCTTACCCCCTGAAGAACCCCGGGAACCGTGCCGGCAGTTCCCTCGCCATCAGCTCATCAACATCGCCCGCCGTCCGGCAACCCAGCGCCTCGTTGGCGATCTCGATGGCCTGTCCTCGATCGAGCGCCGAGATGACGCGCTTGATGAGCCCGATCGACGTCGGCGTCATGCTGAACCGGTCGTAGCCGAGACCGATGAGCATCGCGACGTGCACCGGATCCGACGCCATCTCTCCGCACACGATGGACGGAATCCCGGCGGCGTTCGACGCCTCGATCACCCTCCTGAGCGCTCGCAGCACCGCCGGATGGAGCGGGGCGTACATCGGCGCGACGTATTGGTTCGAGCGGTCGACGGCGAGCAGATACTGAATGAGGTCGTTCGTACCAATCGAGAAGAAGTCGCACTCAGACGCAAGCTGATCTGCCACGAGCACGGCAGACGGCACTTCAATCATCGCGCCCACGGCGATGTGGCGGTCGAACTGCAAGCCTTCGCCATCGAGCTCGGCCATGCAGGCCGCCACGACGGCGCGCGCGGCGCGCAGCTCCTCGACGTGCGCCACCATCGGAAAGAGAATGCGCACGTTTCCACGCGCGCTCGCCCGAAGTATCGCCCGAACGTGCGTTCGAAAGACGTCCGGGCGATCCGAGGCCAGCCTCAGCGCCCGCTGCCCGAGCGCGGGATTCTGCTCGACTCGTAGCGCCCGAGCGCGAGTTTGTCGCCGCCCAGGTCGAAGGTCCGAATCGTCGCGCCGTGTTTTCCCGCCGCGTCGGCAACCTGCTCGAATACCCGGGTCTGATCGTCCTCGCTCGGCAGGGTTGGCAGCGCGTTCAGAAAGAGAAACTCCGAGCGATACAGGCCGATGCCTCGGGCGCCGTGGCGGCGGACCATGTCGAGCTCGGCCGTCAACTCGACGTTTGCCCGAAGGATGCACAGGTGTCCGTCGGTCGTGCGCGCTCGCGCGGCGGGCTCATCCATCTCCGCGAGCCGCTGCTGAAGCCCCTGTTGTCTAAGGTACCGCCGGATGACGGGCTTGGACGGACGAACGATCACGCAGCCGTCCGAACCGTCGACGACGAGTGGCTCGCCCGATGTGACGCGAAGCGCGACGTCCGAGAGTCCGACGACCGCCGGAATGCCGAGCGACCGCGCGATGATTGCCGTGTGGCTCGTGAATCCGCCGTCGCCCGTCGCAAACCCCAGCACGTGACTCAGGTCGAGCTCAGCGGCGGTCGATGGAGGCAGCGTGTTTGCAACTACGACGACGTCGTGTTGCAGACGTGCGAGTCCACTCGTGCCGGGACGTCCGGCAAGGGCGCGGATGACGCGGCGGGCGACGTCCTCGATGTCGGAGCCTCGCTCGCGAAGATAATCGTCCTTCACCGAGGCGTACACGACGAGCATTCGATCCAGTACGGCCTTCACGGCCCACTCCGCCTTGACCCTTCGCCGATCGGATGACGCGCTCGACGTCCGCGAGCAGTTCCGAATCGTCGAGCATCAGGAGGTGCGCCTCGAAGAAGTAGGCGTGCCCGCGACCGAGCTCCGCCGCGACGCGTTCCTTGAGCGCAAGAACCTGCTTGCGGGCTCGGTAGACCGCGCGTGCGAGACGCTCGATTTCCTCCGCAGGATCATCGGCATCGACGTCGGCGGGCAGCCCCGAGGCGATGTCGCGCTGATCGAGACGCAGGACGCGTCCGACCGATGCGCCGGAGCTCACGCCAATTCCGTCGACGCGAACGTCGCGAGGCTCGGACGAACCGGGGGCCGGCGCGAGAATTTCAGAAGAGGGCATCGCCCTCTTCCTCGAAGCGGCGCTCGATGAGGTTGCAGAGCGCCTCGACGGCGCGATGCTCGTCGTCGCCTTCGGCCATGACGCGCAGCTCCGTTCCGCGCGAGGCGGTGAGCAGAAGAACCCCGTAGATGCCCTTGCCGTCGGCCGATTGTCCGTTGTCGGCGCGTTCGAGCCGAACGTGACTGGTGTATTGCCGCGCCACGTTCACCAGTCGGGCCGCAGCGCGCGCGTGCAGTCCAAGGCGATTCGCGACGACGACGTTTCGGGTCAGCATCACCTCAGCCTTTCTTTCGCGGCGCCAGAAGGTCGCTCGCCAGGTAGATGTCGCGCTGTCCCTGGTCGCGAACCCGTTGCGCGAGCGTCGGCAGGTCGTCGTCGTGCTGCTGATCGGCGAGGCGGATGATCATCGGCAGGTTCGCACCGGTGACTATCTCGATCAGACGTTCGGTGCCGAGAAACGTCGCCGCGATGTTCGTCGGCGTGCCACCGAACATGTCGGTAAGGATAAGTACGCCGCCACCTCGATCGACGCGCTCGATTGATCGCGCGATCTCTTCGCGTGCAATGTCCACGTCATCGTGCCACCCGATCGAGACGGCCGTGATGTGGTCGATCGATCCGACAATGGTCTCTGCCGCGCTGAGCAACTCGGTGGCGAGTTGGCCATGCGAGACGACGACGCCGCCGATGGGTCGTTCGTGTGCTGTCATCACGCCCCCGAGTGTAGCAAACGCACGGGCCAGGGAAGGAGAGTGGACAGGATTACGGGACTTTCAGGATTTACAGGATTGCCTTTAGGTGGGGACGAGGGCAATCGATTGCCTAGGACTGACTTTCCTATTTCACTCCCAGAATCCTGAAAATCCTGTAATCCTGTCCACTCTCCCATCTATTATCGGTTTCGTGTTCAATCAAACCGACATTGCTCCGCTCATCGACCACACGTTGCTCGCGCCGACGGCGACGCGGTCGCAGATCCGCCAGCTCTGCCTCGACGCCGTTCAGTTCGGATTCGGCGCCGTCTGCGTCAACGGCGTCTGGGTCCTCGAGGCATCCCGGATGCTCGCCGAGGCGGACGTGAAGATCTGCTCGGTCGTCGGGTTTCCGCTCGGAGCTTCCTCGACGGCGGCAAAGCGCGCCGAGGCCGAGGCCGCGGTTGCCGACGGCGCAGTCGAGATCGACATGGTGATGGACCTCGGCGGCCTCGAGAGCGAAGACGACGAGCGCGTCCGCGCCGACGTCGCTGCGGTTGCCGACGCCGTCGCGGCGCGGAACGGACTCTTGAAGGTCATTCTCGAAACGGCGTTGCTCGATGACGACGACGTCGTCCGCGCGTGCCGGATTGCGGTCGAAGGCGGTGCGCATTTCGTTAAGACGTCGACTGGCTTCGGTCCGGGCGGCGCGACAGTCCACGCCGTCCAGCTAATGCGAAAGACCGTTGGCCCGGAGATCGGTGTGAAAGCATCGGGAGGCATCCGGACGTTCGAGGACGCGCTTGCGATGCTCGAAGCCGGAGCGAATCGGCTCGGGACGAGTCAGGGAATTGCCATTGTCGGGGGAGCGGAGACGTAGTCGGTCGTAGACTATTCTGACCCTGCGCCTCTGCGAGTCCTTGGCGCCTTTGCGGGAAACTGATCGGCGGTCGTGCTTCCCGCAGAGTCGCAGAGGATTCGCAAAGGCGCAGGGACAGGGGCTTACTCCTCCACCCTGACTCTCACCTCGCCAATCCCCGGCACCTCCAGCACGGTTTCGTCATTGCTCGCGCGCCGTACCACCGGCAACGCCTTCCGGCGTACGACGAGAGCAGCGAGCAGCGTCCCCAGTCCCACCACGGTTGAGGCAACCGCCGGAACCGAGTCGCGCGCCACGACCGACACCGCCAGTCCAACGAACAGCGCTGCGATGGCGACCCCGGAGGCCACGAACACGATCGAGCGCGTCGACTCGTGCATCCGCCAGCAGCGGGCGCAGAACGGCACGTCGACATAGCGAATTCGGCTGCCTCCGAGTCGCACCAGGAGCGGTTGTCGCGACAGGCCGTATGGCGTTCCGCAGCGTACGCAAGCCATCGGAACGTCCGGCGCTCGAAGGGATCCCGTCCTTTGCATGGGGCGGGATTCTTCCCCACTCGGTCCGGGCTCGGCAACCGCTCGATGCTTTGCGCCCGGGGGTTCACGGGCTTCACCCGGCCGTGATAGAACACCCAGCCGATGAAGATGCTCGTAGCAACAACGAACCGCGGAAAGGTCCGCGAACTGGCCGAAGCGCTCGATGGTCTCGGATTCGAGATCCTCGACCTCGAGGGCGCCGGCCTCGCGGATCGTCCGGCACCGGAAGAGTCCGGGTCGACCTTTGCCGAGAACGCTCTGCTGAAGGCGAGCATCTGGTTCGAGGCGTCGGGCCTGTTGACGGTCGCCGATGATTCGGGCCTCGTCGTCGACATCCTCGGAGGTCGGCCAGGGCTGCACTCTGCGCGATACGGCGACACGGACGCCGAGCGGATTCGGAGGCTGCTGTCGGAGATGGACGGCGTTCCATCGACCGAAAGGACGGCACGATTCGTCTGCTCGCTCGCACTCGTCGGCGAGAATCTGGCCGAGGTATTTACGGGTGAATGCGAAGGGCGTATCCGGCACACTTCTCACGGCAGCGCGGGATTCGGTTACGACCCGGTCTTCACGCCAGACGGAGAGAACCGCACGTTTGCCGAGATGTCGCCAGGCGAAAAGTCGGCGATCAGCCATCGGGGGAACGCGATCCGAAAACTTCGGGAGTTCATCACCGGACGATGACCCGGCGTCCTCCGTGTCTTGGTGACTCTGAGCCTCTGCGTGCGAAGCTCTTCAGACGCTTCGCACACTGAGCCACAGAGGCGCGGAGACACGGAGTCTCCAAACCTCACCCCGACATCCGTCCGACAATTCCTGCACTCGTACCCCTCACAACTCTCGGAAACACTGAATTCTCGGCTGGCACGTGACTCGCAAGCGGGTTTAGTCTCGGAGGATCACCGATGACAAGCCCGGAAACACAATCGCGCCGCCTGCAACCCTGGCAGATCATCGTCTGCCTCGGGGTCGCGGCATTCCTGGCGCTAGGTCTGACGACGAACACGTTTCGCATCTACCACCTCTTTCTCTTGCTCGCGGTGCCCGGGGCTATTGTCGCCGCTGATGCCGGCCGGCGCTTCTTCTTCGACTGGGGCCCTCTCTTCGGGACGTGGATCACGTACGATCGGCTAAGGCTCGCACAGCCGTGGCTGCTCGAGCGTGTCGGCGTCGCGTGGCCACACGACGTCGAACTGGCGCTCTTCGGCTGGCTGACGGGCGGACTGACGCCGCCTCACGCGGCACGGGCGTGGCTGGCCGCACACGCGGCGTCGCCGCTCTGGTCGGGTGTCGCCTGGTCACTCGAGGTCGTCTACCTGTCGCACGTGTTCGCCTATCCAATCGTTCTGCTCGGCCTGTGGCTCCGGGGCCGGGCGTCCGCGGAGTGGAGGGATCGGTTCGTCCGATTCACGCGGGCGTTTGTGATCCTCAACCTGCTGGGTTTTGCCGTGTACGTGCTCCTGCCGGCGGCGCCGCCGTGGTGGGTCTCCGCACACGGCTTTACGCAGCCCACGGCCGAGCTCGTGGCCTCGACGGATCTGGCGGCCGGAATGGACGGCGCGATAATTCGCGAGACGATCAAGACCGCGCCGAACTGGTTCGCGGCGGTTCCGTCGCTGCACGGCGGATATCCGGTGCTCCTGCTGTTACTCCTCTGGCGCGAACGCTCGCGTCGGGCGCTGATACTGGCCTTTTCGTACGGCGCCGTCATGTGGATCGCAACCGTCGCGCTCAACCAGCATTACGTCTTCGACCTGCTTGCCGGAGCCGGGGTGGCTTTCGTTGCGTTCACGCTATCGGAGCGACTCGGCTCGTGGGACGCAGCTCCGTCAGCCGTATCAACCGCGTAAATGTTCCACGAGATTGCCCGCTTGCCTCAGTGTCTCCGTGTCTCCGTGACTCTGTGCGTAGCTCTGTTCTTCTCCGCTTCCTTACTCGAGCTTCACCACACCCGCCTTCTCGAGAACTCGCAAGTACTCGAGCACGCTCTCGACCTCCACCGACCCGTACGCTCCCGCCAGGATGTTGCGGATCTCGCGAACGCTGCGTTTCCCGTCGACCAGGTTCAGCGTCTCGTACTGGATTCGCCCGTCTCCCGGCGGGCTAGCGCCGAGTTTGTCCTCGAGATAGTCGTAGTAGTACACGCTCATCGGTCCAACGACGGACGGCGACCGCTTCGGCACGAGACTGACCCCCGCAGGCTCGATCTTCTGCGCGGCGGGTATGGGAACGTAGCGCTGGACGACGTCGACGTCGGCGCGCGTGCGGGCCTCCACGCCGGCCGCAAGCGTCGCGAGCATTCTCGTCACGACGCCGTCGTCGTATGCGAGCGCGCGCACCGACATCAGGGCCTCGCGTTCCGCGCGACCCGCCTGTTCGACGATGTTGCGCGCATCCTCGAACCGCTCGAGCGTGACCGGACCGCCAGTTCCGAAAGCAATAGCCCGCCGCAATGCATCGCCCTGCCGCATGGCGCCTCGCGCGTAGACCTCGAGTGCCAGCGCTTGCGCCTCGTCGCGTCCGGCGCTCGCGAGGAAGTATCCGGTCGCGGCGCCGATGACGGCCACTCTTCGCAGCTTCGTCGGGTCGATGTTCGAGGGCGTGTCGTTGTTCGTATGGATGAACACGTCGGGCCAGTCATTGAGATAGACGGTCGGGATTCGGTAGCTGCCTTCCTGGAGCACGTCGTGGTCCGATCCCATCGAGTGCGGCGCGATCTCGGCGACGAACTGCGACTTCGATCCCTCGGCCGACAACATCGCCCTGGTTCCGCCTTCGCCCGCAGCGAACGCGGCGCTTCCGCCGATGACGTATTCTCCAAAAACCGCCGCGACGTCGTTTACGGCGCTAGGCAGCGACGCGGGCGTTCGAGTGACGTGAAATACGGCTTTCGTCTTCTCGAAATCGCCGCCGACCATGTCCATGTGGATTGCCGCCTTCGTACGCGCAGCAATCTCGGGGTGGCGCGCGAGGTAACACGCGGTGCCGGCGATCTCAGGCGGCCACAGGAACCGCATGGTGCGCCTGGGGCGCGGCAGCTTTCCGTCTCGAATCAACCGGGCGAGAATTCGCGCATCCTCGAGGATCGTCGCCGATCCGCTCGCGTTGTCGTTCGCGCCGGGTTTCTGGTGGCAGAGATGACACGTGTACAGGATCTCGCCGGCCGCCGGATCCGTGCCCGGGATGACGGCCGTCACCACCTCGAAGTGCGACGGTCGCATTCGCGCCCGCACGGCTGCGCGCAACCGGATTGTCTCTCCCGCTGCGAGTCGCCCCTGCATCTCGCGGGCCTGCCGCAGCGACACCATGAACGCGAAGGCGTTCTTCAGGTTGTATGGCGACAGGTGGCACCATCGAACGTTGTCGAGGTAGTCGCCGCTCCATCCGGTCGTCTGGTTCTGCTGAAAACTGACAATGCCTGCGGCACCGCGTTTCTCGACGGCCTCACGATGGACGGACGCCACGTTGCCGCCGGCGAGCACCAGCTTTCCCGTGATCTGGCGACCGGCGAAGTCCTTCTCGGACAGTCCCTGCCCAACGTCGATCAGGTCCGCCGTGACATCGGCTTCGTTGCTGTAGTCGGCAAGCGCCACGCGCATTGTCGCGTAATCCGCGATAGTCGACGAACGGGGCGAGACCTCCGTCAGGACGCCGGATTCGGCCTCCCAGCCGTAGTAGGACCGAAACGTCCCGTAGGTCGTCGTGCCGTCGGCCGGAAAGCGCTCGACCGCAACATCGGAGAGTCCGTACTCACGAGCACGGGCGGCAACGTATTCGGTGGCGTCGTGAAAACCCGACGCTCCCTGCACGCGGTGCATCGTCGACAGCGCGATCACTGTGTCCTTGGCAAGAGACCCGGAAGCCTCGGCGACGATCGCGTCGAGGTGCACGTCGGTGAGCAGTGTCGTCGACCGCGGCTCCTGCGCGTAGGCGGTCGTTGAGAACGGGAGCAGCGAAATAAGCAGCACCAGCGAAGCGACGGCGAAACGACGCATACGGTACCTCCGGAGCAAGTTGCGCCGTAGGGTACTCCAATTGCCCGCTGACGGCGCCATGGCGATTGCCCGGGTAGTTGGTCTGCGAGAACTTGTTCGACGGCTTGAAGAGTTTCTCGCAAAGGCGCAGAGGAAGACGCAAAGACGCAAAGGCAGGGATCAGTCTGTTCCGCTGCCTGCCGTGGATTTCGAATTTCGCGCCACTCGAGTTCAATGCACCTGGCCGCCTGCAAAGGCCGGCGTGACGATCACGTGCCCTCCGGTGACGATTCGTTCGGCCAGGTCGGCGACGGCGTATTTCATCATCAGGCAGCCCTGCAGCACGTCCACATCGTCGGTCGAAGCCTTGAGTTTCTCGGCAGCCCGCACGGCTGCCTTTTGGTCGAGATGCTGGAGCAGAAGTAGTCCATATATCTTGCCGGCCATCGTTCCGTCGTCGAGGAGACGGTCGATGCTCTTCCGCGCGGCGTCACCCTCGTTCCAGAGTGCCGCGAACGCCGCATATTGCTCAGAGCGCGACCCGGCAATTCCCACGGCAGCATCGTCGACCTGCTTTGCCGTCAGCAGAATCTCGAACGAGCCATCGGAGCCTTGCTTCGACTGCAAGGCCAACCCAGGCGCTGCGAGCAGGATGACCGCCGCGATCAAAATCGTCAGCCTTGTCATTTAGTGCCCTCCCTTCAAGCTGCTTCCACATTACCCCCGGACTTCGAGACCGGCAATCCGCGCGCCTCGTTCGACAGGAAGACCTGTCGGCGCATTCGTCGTCCGCCTCGGTTCGTGGGATCATCAGCGCTGCGGAGAATTCAAGATGCCCCTGCACCGGAAGCCTCGCCATCGCCCTCGTCGTCGTCGTCCTCACCGCCACCCCCCGCACTGCCGCTCCACCCGCGACGGGACCGGCCATCGTTCGCGCCGAGGCTTCACCCTCTCTGTCGGCAAGAGTCCTCTCGGTCGGGCCGTTCGTCCACAAAGTGCGGGTCCGGCAAGCGAAGGACGGGGTTGCGACCGCAAGTCCAGGGGAGCCCGCCGTCACGGGTGGCTCGGGCATCGTCCGTTACGGGGGATGGACGATCGTTGCCCAGGACGACAGCTCCGACTTTGCAGCGATCGCCGACGACGGCCGGGTAGCTCGACTGAGGCTGTTCGATCCGGTCGACGGGCGCGATCGATTTCATCCGTCCTTCGGCAACAAGAATCGGAAGCCCGACATCGAGGCCATCGTTCGCGTTCGAGCAAGCGCCAATCTCGTCCGGCGACTCGGCGGAAACCCGGGGCACGCCCGGACATCACCCGTGTTCCTGCTCTTCGGCTCGGGGTCGATCCGCGGGGTCCGCGATCGCGTCGCCATAGTCGTTCCGAGCAAGACGCTCACGACGAGTCTGGTCCGCGTCGCGACAGCGACCGGTCTCTATGACCGACTTCGCGCGACTCCGCAAGTGACGGGTGCGAACGGTCAGCTCAACCTCGAGGCCGCCGCGGCCATCGATGGCGGCAGGGCCGTCCGGCTCTACAATCGGGGCAACTCAGGCGCGGGATCGATCACGGCGAGTGTCGACATCCCAACGCGCGAACTGCTCGACGACCTTTCGTCCGCGATCGATGCCTCCAACGGCGAATCGGCGGCGAGGTTCGGGAACTTCAAGGTTTACGACATCGGCTCGAGCGGCGGCTTTGCGATCTCGATCGGCGAGGCTATCGCGCTGCCGAAGAACGCGGCATTCGGAGGCTCAGGGGCGATCCTCATCGCCGGCATCGCCGAAGCCGCGACAAACGCCGTGGACGATGGAGCGACGTCCGGAACCGTCATCGGCCTGCATCTCGAGCGTGACCGCCGCCTCCTCATTACTCCGGTGATGCAGGACGGAAAGCCGTCGTCACTAAAGATCGAGGGGCTCGCCGTTCAATCGATTCGGTCAGTCGGCGGCCGTGGGTCGAGACGGATCGTCATGCGCGTGCTCGGCGTTGTCGACGCGGACCATCCGGACCCGTCCGAACCCTCCCAGCGGGTCGAGCTCGAGGTAACGTTTGTCCCTACCGGAACTCCGAGCGGTAAGCGTCCCACGGACGATGCCTGAAATCGCAGACTCGTCGTTGCCGGTGGACGTAACTGATCGGAACCGATCGACCGTCCGTAGGACGGTGCCTGAAATCGCAGATTCGTCGTTGCGGAAGGATAGAATTGATCGGAACAGTTCCCCGCCGCCCGCTGTCTACCCCTCTCCTACTGCTCGCGCTGCTGCCGACGGTACTCGGCAACGGCGGCCTCGTGCTCGGCGACCGTTCGCGAGAACTTGTGATGGCCCTCCGTCCCGCTCACGACGAAGTAGAGATATTGGGTCTCCTGCGGTGACAGGACCGCCTCGATCGATTTCAGGCCCGGGTTGGCGATCGGCCCGGGGGGCAGGCCGTCGAACACGTACGTGTTGTAGGGCGAGAGCCTCGACCGGTGTTTCGGGTTGTTCACGTTATTGTCGTAGTCGTTGGCAAGCAGCGCGGCGTAGACGAACGTCGGGTCCGAAGCCAGACGCATCTTCTTGCCGAGACGGTTGTAGAAGACCGACGCGATAACCGGTCGCTCCTCGTCGATTCGCGCTTCTTCCTCGATCATCGAGGCAAGTGTCACGAGCTCGTGCACAGTCATGTTCCGCTGCGCGGCCACCTGACTGAACTCGGGCATCGACGCATAGACTCTCCGAAAACGCTCGACCATCTGCGACACGAGTTCCTCTGGCGTCGTACGCGGGGTGTACTCGTAGGTGTCCGGAAACAGGTACCCTTCGAGGGTTCCTGCGTCCGGGTCGATATCGCGAACGAGGGTCGGATCGCCCGTGAGCGCCAGGAATCGATCGCGCGAACCGAGGCCGGTCTTTTCGGCGAGCGTCTCGGCGACGTCGTATCGATTGAAGCCCTCTGGAATCGTGACGCGCCGCGTCGCGACCTCCCCGCGCTGAATCTTACCGAGCGCTTCAACGGGACTGATCGGCGACTTGAACTCGTAGTCGCCAGCTTTGAGGGACTTGCCCTGTCCGGTCACGGCCAACCACATGAGCACGGCCGACTGGTCGCCGACTACGCCAACGCCGGCCAGGGCCGCGACGATCTCGCGCGTTCCCATGCCGGGTTGAACGGTCACGGCGACGAATTCGCTCTTCAGTTCTCGTCGAGCCGTCAGACTGACCTGCATCCACACACCGACGACGGCAATGAAGAACAGAAGGAGGGTAGCGATGGAGAGCGTCGCTACGACGCGGCGTCTAGCCACGCTCACCCCGATTCGCGAGCCGTTCCCGTTCGCCGAGGAACTCTTCGAGGATCACGACGGCGGCGGCCTCGTCGATACGGCGCTTCCGCTCCGACGCCGGGACGCCCTGCGCGCGCATGCGGTCTTCGGCTTCGACACTGGTCAGCCACTCGCCGATCGTGTGAACCGGAATGGTCAAAGCCGCCTCGAGCCGAGCGACGAACCGGAGGACGCGGTCCGCCGCGTCTCCCGACGATCCGTCGGGCTTGAATGGCACGCCGACGACGACCGCCTCAGCCTCTAGCTCGACCGCGAGCTCGGCGATGCGCTCGACGGCGCTGATATCCGAGAGATTCCTCAGCGTCGTGACGCCGCGCGCCGTCAGGCCGAGCGCATCCGAGACCGCGACACCCGTCCGGCGCCGTCCATAATCGATCGCAATGATTCGCATTGGGGTCCGGCGAGTATAGCCGAGGCCCGCCGGCGTTGGCCACACGAGGACAATACGGGCGAACATATCGGCCGACGCCGCGCGTGTGGTACGGTCGCCCCCCGTGAACGACGAAGCGCCCAGCCAGGCAAGCCCGACGTTTTGGTCGCGCCTCGTCACGGGCGACGGACTTCGCCGGTCCCGCCTTCACACTTACGGCGGGAAGCGTGTCGATGCTGGTGGACTCGCGTATCTTCCCCGTGCAGTCTGGTCACTGGTGGCGCTCAAGGTTGGAGGGCATTGGACGCCGTCTCCGTGGCTGAGCTACCGCGGCGTCCGCGAGCTCGACCGGCTGATTCGGCCCGACTGGAAGGTTCTCGAGTTCGGATCCGGCATGTCGTCACGATTCTTCGCGGCTCGATGTGCGGAGCTGGTTTCGATCGAGTCTGACGCGGATTGGTACGCAAGAATGCGGCCGCAGCTCGAGGCGTTCCAACGATGCAAGGTGGACTACCGGCTCCGTACCGAAGCCGACTATGCCGACCTCGACGACGTGCCGGACGCGACGTTCGACCTTGCACTTGTCGATGGACTGCAATACGACCGGACGGCGGCGACGGCGGTGCGGAAAGTGCGACCGGGCGGGTTCGTGTACATGGACAACAGCGACATCCCGTACGACGAGTTCCGCGCGGGGCGGCAGACGTTGATCGACGCGGCAGAGCCGGGTAGCGTCCGGTTCTTCGTGGACTTTTCGCCGTTCTGGCTGAGCGTGAACGAGGGGATGCTGGTGCGGGTAAGCGAGAAAGCGGAACCCTCGTAACTCGGTGTGCTCCGTGCCTCCGTGACTCTGTGTGCGAAGCTCTTCAGACGCTTCGCACACAGAGTCACGGAGGCACGGAGGACCTCACTGACTACGCAGGCTTTACCGCGAAAACCCGAACGCTCGCCGCATACTCGTTCACGTTCGCCTTCGCCAGCAGTTCGGCGAGGCCGCTGAGCACGTCATGCGCAGGCTCCGGCGAGCAGCACTCGTAAGAACCGGATACCGGCAGCGACCGTCCCGCGGGTTTCGAGATCTGGACGACGTCCACCGACGATGTCGACGCTACGGCTGCTTCAGGCGCCGGTGCGCAACACGACTGACCCGTGTCGGCAAGACCGTAGGCATTCAGGTCCGCCCCGCTGTCGAGGATCTCGACGTGCTCGAACCCGGCTGCGAGAAGGCCGTCCCGGTATTCGTCGATCGAGATCGCGCCGGCAATGCACCCGACATAGGCGGTGACGTCGGCGGCGATTTCGGGGGGCAACGGCTGCTTCAGGGCAATGTCCGAGATCGCAACGCGGCCGCCGGGCTTCAGGATGCGAGCCATCTCGCGAAAGACTTTTGACTTGTCCGGGGCGAGGTTGATGACGCAGTTCGAGATGACGCAGTCGGCCGAGGCGTCCTCGACCGGAATGTCGTCGATCGTCGACAGGTGAAACTCGACATTGCCGTCCGCGCCGTCCCGGATGCGCTTCTCGGCGTTGCGACGCGCGAGCTCGATCATGTCCGGCGTCATGTCGATCCCGATGGCACGACCCGTCGGACCGACCTTCTGCGCCGCGAGGAATACGTCGAGTCCGCCGCCGGACCCGAGATCCACGACGACTTCGCCGTCTCGAAGGTTCGCCGTCGCCGTCGGATTGCCGCACGAGAGACCCATGTTCGCGCCGGCGGGTATCGAGGCGAGTTCCTCGGGTGTGTAGCCGAAGGCTTCCGCAACGGCACGAATGCCGGAGAGATCGCTCGAGATGCCGCTACGCGCGACGCTGGCATAACGTTCTCGGACTGTGTCGGTCATCGATTCGGTCATTGGAGTCCTCCGGCTGCTTTGATCTGGACACACGCACGTTACGCCCGCACATCATATTCGTCAAGGCGGATGTATTAGAAATATCGATCGTGCTAATGCTTCACGTATCGGTCGCACTGCGACAGGCCTAGCGTGAGACTGACCGGTGCGCAACATCGCACGGCACTGATGCATTGAGCACGCTCCTTGAGATACGCTCGGTGACCGGTGTGCGGAAACCCGGGACGAGCGTCTGTTGGCTGGAGTCACGAAGGTAATGCGAAATCGATTCATTGCCGCGGTCGTCGCTGGTCTGGCGGCAGCGGTGATTCTCGGCTGGATCATCGTCCGCTTCGGAATGGGGGACGACTCGGGGCCGGCCGTCACGGCAGATTCCGTGAACAAGCAGTCGTCGCGCAACGAAGCGGCGGCTCCGCGAGCCGAGCGAGGGAACAAAACCCGGCAGCGAGACGGAGACGCGTCCGGTGCTCACTGGATCTCGGTCGAGGAGCTCAAGGCTCGACTCGACCGGGGTGAAAAGGTTCTCGTCGTCAATACACGCTCCAGCGACTCAGAGCCACTCATCCAGGGCGCGATCGTTGTGCCCGAAGACGACATCGAATCGTGGTCCGAGAAGATACCGAAGTCCACGGCCATCGTGACGTACTGTAGTTGCCAGGACGATTCGGCAGGCGCCCGTGCGGCGCTCAAGTTGCGGTGGCGAGGGTTCACGGACGTACACGTCCTGCGGGGCGGACTCACGGCCTGGCAGCAGTCCGGTAACCCGACTCAGCCGGCGAATTGAAGCTCGGGATCGACCCGTGCGCGGTAGCGCACGGTACGGATGCATGAAGCACGCGAGCTCACCGCAATTCCCCGACGATCGTTGGTTTGCTTCAAAGGTGCCTCGGGCACGGGCGCCCAACGCATCAGTACCGTGCGCGGTAGCGCACGGGTCAGGCTTCCGGATTGAGCGACGTTGCTCACGCCTCGATCATCGACCGGCAACGGGCTTCGAGAACCCTGACGATGTCGCCGAAGGCCGCGAACGCCGGGTTCGCCGCGTTGCCTTCCGAGTAGCGCCGGTAAATCTGCTGCGCGATGCCGGCCAGGCGGAACAGTCCAAAGACCTCGTAGAACGCAAGGTTCCGAATCGTCCTGCCCGAACGGGCTTCGTAGGCCTGGACGAGCTCAGCACGCGTCATCATCCCGGGGGCATTCGTCGGCTGACGCCGGAGCCGCCGGAATACAGGATCGTCGCCGGCCTCGATCCAGTACGCGAGCGAGTTCCCTAGGTCCATCAGCGGATCGCCAACCGTCGCCATCTCCCAATCGAGCACGCCGACGATTTCGGTCGGCCGGTCCGGATCGAGGACGACGTTGTCGAACCTGAAGTCGTTGTGAATCAGGCACGCCGCGGCGTCCACCGACGGTCGACGCTCTGCGAGCCAACTGATGACGTCCGCGAAGTCGCCGACGTCCGCAGTTCGCGCCCTACGATATCGGGCCGTCCATCCGTCGAACTGACGATGCACGTAACCCTCGCCCCGGCCCAGTTCCTTCAGGGCCGGAATCTCGACGTCAACGGCGTGCAGCCGAACCAGCGTGTCGACGAAGTTCTCGCACAATCGCCGGGCGTCGTCCTCCGTGAAAGCCGGCTCCGGAGGCAGATCACGGCGCAGGATAATCCCTGGGATCCGCTCCATCACAAAGAAGTCGGCGCCTATGACGGACGGTTCCGTGCAGACCGCGACGACACGGGGAACGAGCGGAAACACTGGACCAAGCGCCTCGAGAACGCGCGCCTCGCGCACCACGTCGTGCGCCGAACGTGCCCGGTGTCCGAAGGGGGGGCGCCGCAGGACGAGATCCCTGGCCGGGTAACGCAGCAGGTACGTGAGATTCGACGCGCCTCCAGCGAACTGCAGAACGTCGGGTGGAGCGCCGAGTCGCGGGTCGTGCACACCAAGAAAACGGCCGACGCTCGCTGCGTCGAGTTCTTCGCCAGGGCGAACCGTCGCGGCGTCGTCGGTGTGGGCGGATTCGGGCATGAACGGCCTCGCGCTCGGTGATCAGTGACGCGGCGCCGTGTTGCCGGATTCCTGCCGCCGCAGTTCGAGCTTTGCGATGAGCGCCCGGTGGACTTCGTCGGGACCGTCGGCTATCCGCAAGGCGCGCGCCCACGCGTGCATTCGGGTAAGGGGGATCTCGTCCGACATCCCGAGACCGCCGTGCATCTGGATGGCCGCGTCGACGACCTGCTGGGCAACAGCCGGTGCAACGACCTTGATCTGGGAAATCTCGCTCATTGCTCCCTTCACGCCAACCCTGTCCATCATCCACGCTGCCCGCAGCGTCAGCAGTCGCGCCTGATCGATCGCAATGCGCGAGTTCGCAATGACGTCGGCATTGCCGCCCAGGCGGGCGAGCGGCTTCCCGAACGCCGTCCGCTCCGCAGCACGACGGCACATCAGTTCGAGCGCGCGTTCCGCCATCCCGATCATTCGCATGCAGTGATGGATTCGTCCGGGCCCGAGCCTTCCCTGCGCGATCTCGAAGCCTCGCCCCGGACCGGCGATGATATTCGAAACCGGCACTCGAACGTCGGTGAACGTCACCTCGCCGTGACCGAAGGGCTCGTCGAATGCGCCGAACATCGAGAGCATCCGCTCGATGCGAACGCCCGGAGAGTCAATTGGAACGACGACCATCGAGTGTCGACGATGCGGATCGGCGTCTGGATCCGTGAGACCCATGAAGATGATGAGCCGACAGTTCGGATGACCGATGCCGGTGCTCCACCACTTTCGGCCGTTGATGACGACTTCGTCACCCTCCACGATTGCAGTCGCCCGCATGTTCGTCGCATCACTCGACGCCACGTCGGGCTCGGTCATGCAGAACGCCGACCGGATCTCGCCGGTCATGAGCGGTGCAAGCCACGCGCGCTGCTGATCGACGGAGCCGTACATGGCGAGGACTTCCATGTTGCCGGTGTCGGGTGCGTTGCAGTTGAAGACCTCGGCAGCAATGAACGAACGGCCGGTGATCTCGGCGACCGGAGCGTACTCCACATTCGTATGGCCGGCTCCGTGCGTCGGATCGGGAAAAAAGAGGTTCCAGAGTCCAGCGTCTCTCGCCTCCGCCTTGAGTCGCTCCATCGTCGGTGGCTGGCGCCACGAGGTCCAGTCGCCTCCGCCTGCGAGCTCCGCCTCGTATCGGGCCTCTGCCGGCTCGATCCTCTCGACGAGGAACTCGCGGACTTCTTGGATCGTGCGTGCAGCTATCGACGAATGAGCAAAATCCATGGCGACTCCGACCCGCTGGATGGTGGCGGCGCCAAGCATAGCCCTACAGAACCGCGAGCGGTAGCGAGCGGCCTGCGGACGGTCGACTGGTTCCGATCGCTTCCGTCGTTCCGCAACGACGAGTCTGCAGTTTCAGGCACCGTCCGTGGGACGCTCGCTACCGCTCGCGGCTCGAGGAACGGGGATTTGGCGCAGCGTAGTGCCTGGTATCGCACGATGCGGGTGGTCCCCTTTGAGCCGCGAGCGGAGGGTCCACGGACGGTCGACTGGTCCCGATCGCTTCCTTCCTTCCGCAACGAAGAGTCTGCAGTTTCCGGCACCGTCGGGACGCTCGCTACCGCTCGCGGCTCGAGGGATGGGGCGGCAGCGTACTGCTGCCAATGCACGATGCGGGTGGTCCCGGGTTTTTGAGCCGCGAGCGGTAGCGAGCGTCCCACGGACGGTCGACTGGTCCCGATCGCTTCCGTCCTTCCGCAACGACGAGTCTGCAGTTTCCGACACCGTCCGCAGTCCGTGCGCTGCCGCACACGGTACTGATGCGCTTCACCGAAACGCTTTTACCGAGACCAACTCCACCCCGTCGGCATCCAGCAGCCGCACCTCTCCACCTGGCCCGGGGGCACCAGCGAAAACGAGCGCGAAGGACACCTCGCCTCCGGCCGGGGCCACGGTGTTGACGGTCGCGATGCGACGGCTTCCTCCCGACAGCTCGGCCGTTGCCACGACCGCAGGCTTCGCGCCACGGTTGCGAATCATGCCCCTGAGAATCGTCAATTCACGCACGACCAGGGCGGCCTCGTCGAATTCGATCTCGAGTCTGTCGCGTCCACGCGCCGTGCGACGCGCAACGGGCACGGCGCGTACAACGCCCGCCACTAGCCATTCGCGGACAACGGCCTCGGCGCGGGCCCGTGCTTCCTCGCCAATTGCGGCCCGTTGCCGGTCGAGCTCGGCCGACGCCGCCTCGCGCTCGGAGGCGAACTGCGAGCGTTCGGCGTCGAGTGCCGCCCGCTCGCGTTCGAGGCGCTCGCTCGCGGCGACGAGCGCCCGGTCGGGCGCCGCCGTGTCGACGTAGACGATGCGCATCGCGCGCTCCGGTGACACCACGACGAGATCGAAGGCATATGTCGCGGCTTCGGTCTTCACGAAGAGATTCGTTGCACCAGCGGCCTTGAGCGGCTTGAGGAACAGGTCGCGGCCGCTTCGCTGAATCACGAAGCAGCCGTTCCCTGTCTGGGCGTCGAAGAGGTCGCCGCAGACAGCCTCTTTCGCCTCGGCCGGCAGCGAGAGCATCGTCGTCACGCCTCGGGAGGTGCGTATTGACGCGATGCGCTCGCCGCCCGCCGACACGCGAACGACGGCGTCGGTTTTCGGCCGGGTACCGGCGATGACGGATTGATGCGGGCCCGACATTCCCGCACCCGCTGCGGCGACGAGAATCGCCACCTTCACCGACACTGCCGCGACCCGACCGAGGCCAGTTGCCAACATTCGCATCGTGGACTCCTACGACCGGATGTTCCGGTTTACGGCCATATGGCGCTATGTTATGGTCTTGAGCGAGTTCGTCAGCAGCTCAACCATCTGCGATCGCTTCTGAATGAGCTGCTGGACCTTTTGCGACATCGCCGAACGCGAGTCCGATCCACCGGCGCCGCCAGTACCGCCGGAACCTCCGGCCCCGCCGCCTCCCTGCGCGTCGGCCTGCTGCATGGCCGACTGCAATTCACCTTCGACGGCCTTGAGCTCCTTCATGAAGTACTCGGAGATCTGGTCCTCGAGTGTCTTTCGACCGCCCGACCCGGTGCCGCCAACCGATCCGCCGTTCGACGGGAACGGCGTCCCGCCTCCGACGAGCACCGGACGCGGATTCGCCCCGCCGGGCGGCACACCCGACGACGTGGGGTAGACCGAGCTCGCGCCGAGCAGGTTTGCCGAAGCGATTCGCTGCGCTGAGGTCTGTCCCGTGGCGGCGATTGCAGCGGGAATTGCCGCGGGAATGCCCCCGGCGGCCACTGCGGTTGCCGCGGTCGCGCCGTGCTTTGCGACGGCCTTGAGGATGCGCTTCACCGCTGCGCCCTTCCCGCCGGCCTGCGCCCCCTTGGGTTTGCGTGCCTTGCGACGGCCACAGCGACCGCGTCCACCGCCCGCAATCGGAACGGGCTGCGACGTGTCGAGCGGCGGACCAGGGTCAACCGGCTTCGTCGGAGGCGTTGCGCCGGGATTCGGGCTCGGTCCGCAGGTGCCGCGGGGAGCACCGGACCCGCCGGTTCCAGGGGTGGAGGGAGGGGGCACTCCGGATCCGCCTCCGCAGGTCGGCGGGGCGCCCGAGGACCCGCCGGGAGGGACGCCATTACCCGGGAGAGGTTCGCCGCCCTGCTGGGCTCCACCACCCTGCTGCGCTCCGCCCTGCGCTCCGCCACCCTGCTGCGCTCCGCCACCCTGCTGCGCTCCGCCACCCTGCTGCGCTCCGCCACCCTGCTGGGCGCCTCCGGCCATCATCTGGAAGATGGCTTCGAGCAGTCGCTGCAGCAGTTGCATCAGGAGATTCATTAGGCCCTGGGGATCGAGATGCTGCAGGTTCTGGGAACCGCCGGGCGCGAAGCCCTGTTGTGCACCGTCGGCAGCACTGCTACCTCCGGCCGCGGACGAGGCGCCGCCCGTCGGCGCGGCATTCTGCATCTGGTCGCGAAACCGATCCGCTGGAGCCTGCATCGCACCAGGACCCGGCGCGGCTGCCGCGGCGCCTCCGGCCTGCGACGCGTTCGCGCCGCCGAGCCGATTGAGTTGTTCGAGCAGGCGCTGGACGCGCTGCCCGCGAATGTTGACGGCATTCAGCGTAAAGCTCGCCGTCGAGACACTGATTCTGTCGATGGACATACGTGCTCCTTTCGTGGGAACTGTGCGGAGTTGACTCGGCACGCCCCATGATCGAGAACTCGTGGAAAAGGTTGCGTGCCGTGCCGAAACGCGCCCGCTATGCCCGACCGACCTATGACGACACTGACATGGCGCGTCCCTGTAACTGTCGTGGCAACGCGCACCGATTGGCCCAGAACCCGAGCGCGGGGGGGGGCCGCCGGGCCCGCCGGGGGGGGGGGGGGGAGGGCCCGCGCCGGGGGGGGGGGGGGGCCAGACCTTCATGGACTTCTCACGTGAGCAAGAGACTCCCAGAACCCGGAGCGCAGCGACGGGCCGACTGCACAACCCGAGACGCGTGGAGATCACAGTCGGCCCCTCGCTACGCTCGGGGTTCTGGGTCACACGCAGTCTCATGGACTTCTCACGTGAGCTATGACGACTCTGAGATTGCGCGCCTCACGCATCAGTACCGCGCACGGTACCTATGCGTTGAGCGCGTCCTCCCTCGACCAGTCCACGATTCGGCTCTCGTTTCCACCCCTCAGGGCAACGAATCGGACGACACAACCGTCCGAGCCTCACTCTACCGGGACCTGAAAAACGATCCCGATGGGCTTCACGTGTATGTCTTTCTGAATTAGACTCGCGAGGTTCTGACAATCCCACACGTCGTTACAACTCTTCCCTGAATCTGGATCTGCGGCGCATGCGCCGCACGGATGACTCGTCAGTTCGCCTCGCGCGAACCGAGTCTCCCGAAACGCAACTCTCTGTCGTTGTGATTTCTGTGCCTGTATCACGATGATTTTTCCCGAGACGCCGACGCGCAAGCAGGCCGATGAACGAAACCCTGGACAATGGGTTCTGAAGGAGACGCAGAATGGACCACCCCCCCTTGAATGAATTCATGCCCCCCGCCTGCAGCCGCAGGACGCAATCATTTCCGCGAGCAATCGTCGGCGGCACGAGTGTTGCCCTGGTGATTCTTTCGCTGGCCTTTCCGACCAAGGCGGCCCCGATGAATCACGCGGTCGCCACCTCTCCCGCCGCCATCACGGCGCCGGCCGCCGGAAAATCCGGCAAGGACCTGATAGGTGCGATGCGAAAGGCGACCGCCTTCATCGGCAAGGCCGCCAAGGACGCAAGCCCCGCGCCAGTCAATCCGAAGACCAAGGACCAGCAGCCGTTCTTCGCCGCGCTCAAGAAAACGAACAAGAACATCAAGGCCCTCACCAAGGCAGCAACCGCCAAGAACGACAAGGCACTGCAGAAGGCGCTCGGCCGGACCGGCAAGTCCGTCAATTCGATGAAGTCCGCCTGGAGGTTGACCGGAGTCAACAATGCCAAAATCGCCGACGGCATCAAGAAACTCGACGGCGCCTACGCCGCCTACCAGAAGAACTTCAGCAAGGCTGGCCTGCGCCGCAAGAAGGGAGGCCCGCTCTCGCCGAAGGAAACTCAGCAGGCCGCAGCCCTCAAGTCCAAGTATCAGGCATCGCTTGCCCCGCTCAAGGCGGCGCGCGATCGAGCCTCGAAGGGCAAGTTCGGAAAGTCGCCCTCGAAGCTCGCCGAGATCACGAATCTCATCGACTCAGTATCGACGCTGATCGCCGTCGCCGGCGGCACGAGCGACTACTACTACGATCTGATCTACTTCGAGGACCAGTTCGTCGGCTCGTGGTACGGCGTCTCGTCGTACATGGCGATCTACGATCCAGTCTCGTACTCGGCATTCGAGACGTGTAACGCATCGTTCGTCGACGTGTCCTCCTACGTCGAGACGACGGTCGAGACCTCCTTCGAGTACACGACCGAGGAGTACTGGGCGAGCTACGAAGAGACGACCTTCGAGACGACCGAATCCTACGACGTTGAAATCACCGAGACCGAGATCACTTCTTTCGAGGAATATTCGGAGGAATGGTCGCTCGAGGTGAGTTCCGACGAATACGACATAACCATGGGCGATGACGACGTGGCCCTGCTCGATCACGATGACGACGGCGTCTTCGACGCAACGGATAACGACGACGACGGCGATGGCATCGATGACGCCAAGGACATGGATGATGACGACGACGGCATCATCGACTCTCTTGAAGTCGACGCCGATGACGACGGCCTGGAAGATGCGATCGACGACGATGACGACAACGACGGCATCGACGACGACAACGACGGGGACGACGACGGCGACGGCGTTGACGACGCGAAGGACAGTGATCGCGACAACGACAACGACGGCACAGCCGATGACAAGGATGCCGACGACGACAACGATGGCACGCCCGACGCGAAGGACGAGGATGACGACGGCGACGGGCTAGACGACGACGAAGACTCCGACGACGACAATGACGGTGTCGATGACGGCGACGATGCCGATCACGACAACGACGGTGACGGCACGCCGGACGACAGGGACACGGACGACGACGGCGATGGCACGCCCGATGCGACGGATACTGACGACGACGGCGACGGAACGGCCGACACCATGGACGAAGACGACAACAACGACGTCGGCGAGGACTCGGACGACGACGGTACGCCCGACGAGGCGGATACCGATGACGACGGCGACGGCACGCCCGACGCGTCCGATACCGATGACGACGGCGACGGTACGGCCGACACCGCAGAAGAAGACGAGGACGCAGACAACGACGGCGTGGACGACGCCGCGGACGCGGACGATGACAACGACGGCACGCCCGATGCCTCCGAGGGCGGTGACGACGGCGACGGCAACATGGGCGAACAGGACCCGGACGACGGCGGTGACGATCCAGGTGATGCCGACGACGGTGGCGACGAAGATCCGGGTGACGACGGCGGTGATGACGGTGCAGACGAGGATCCCGGAGACGATGGCGGAGACGACGGTGGTGACGACGGCGGTGACGACGGTGGCGGAGACGACGGCGGTGACGACGGTGGCGGAGACGAAGAGCCTGAGCTCAGTCTGTAACCGAACTCAGCCGCACTCTCGGGTACCGCTCACTTCGAGGTGAGCGCTCGACGAAGCGAAGAAGGGCCACGCAGTCCGTGGCCCTTCTTCCTGTCAGAAGAGATGCGCGAGTGCGCCTTTCGCCGCTAGTCGCGACAGCTCACCCGTCCAGGCCATCACGCCAATCTTCACGAACCACGCCAGCAAAAACACCGCGCCGAAGACGTGCGGGACCTTCCATCGCATCATTCCGGCGTCGTACCTGGCGACTGCGTCCTTCCATCCCGCCAGGAGCGCGATGCTCCGAAGCCAGTAGACCGAGGCAAACGTGAACATTGCCGGCCCGAGTGCGTGGAACTGTCCGGCGCGGGTCAGCTCGCCCTTCGCCATCGCGCAGAAGCTCCGTGTCAGCCCGCACCCCGGACAAGGCAATCCCGTCGCCCGACGCACCGCACAGACGATGAAGCCGCCTTCGTCGTAGGGATGCCACACGACGCTCGCCACCAGTATGGCCGTGAGAAACACGAACCACCCGAGCTCCGCCGGTCCCATCCGCGCCCTGATTCGATCGAGAATTGTCATCGCGCGCCGTGTTCAAGAATGAACTGCGAAAGGGTCCGTGCAAACGCCTGCGGGTGCTCGAGCATCGGTAGCGGCCCCGATCCGTGTATCGTCGCAAAGTCGACATGTTCGAGCCTTTGAAAGAGCCCGCGCAACCCCTCGCGCGCCGCTTCGCGGTCTTCGCCACCCTGGATCAACAGCACCGGCATCGCGAGCTTCGCAATCGCCTCGTCGAATGCGACGGCCGACGCCGGATCCGAGGCCGCCGCGGCCGTCGTGTATGCGACCCGCGCATCCACCTGCGAGTATTCGTCGAAAAGCTTCGTCCGGTGCGGCTCCGGCACGCGACGGTAGCTCCACGCAACGAGATTTCGCAGCACCGGAAACGACCCGAGGTCCTGCAGGATCAGGCTCGCGGCCTGTCGAAACTTCGCAAGCTCGCCCGTCGCCTCCTCAATGCGCGCAGCTCCCCACCATCCGACAATCGTCACCGTCTGGGCGATTTGCGGGTGCTGGCGCACGGCCATCGTCGCGATCCGGCCGCCCAGTTCGTGGCCGACTATGTGGGCGTCCAACGCGTCGGCCGCCTCGCAAACGAGCATGAGGTCGTCAGCGTGGTCGTCGAGCTCGCACGTCGCCGTCGGACGCAGCAACGAACGGCCAATGCCGCGCGGATCGAACGTGATGCATCGGAACCGCTTCGACATGCGCTCGACCGCAAGCGTCCAGCAAGTCCGCGACATCGCCCATCCGCTCACGAACACGACCGGTGGGCCGTCGCCATCTGCTCCCACGAAAGCGTTCCGCTGGCGGTCTCGATCAACGGCATGGCGGGAGTTCTTACCACAGAAGGCGACCTCGCGTGGCACCCGGCCACGAGGCCGATGCATAATCGACGGCGATGTCGAAGCTTACCCCGCCTCCGGTTGCCGTCGCGATTACCGTCAGCGACTCGTGTTCTGCCGGCGAGCGCGAGGACGTGTCCGGTCTGGTGCTCCTGGACGCCCTGAAAACCTGGGGCGCGGTCATTCATTCGTATGAGTGCATTCCCGACGATCGTCCGACGATTGCCGGGCGCATGCGCCACTTCGCTGACAGTGGCGACGTTGACCTCATCGTCACGACGGGCGGCACGGGCTTTGCCCCGCGCGATGTGACTCCCGAGGCGACTCGCGACGTTCTCGATCGCGAGGCGCCCGGCCTCGCCGAACTCATGCGTCTGCGAAGTCTCGAGAAGACGCCGATGGCAGCGCTCTCGCGCGCCGTGTGCGGCATTCGCGGCCGCACTGTGATCGTCAACCTTCCCGGCAGCCCGAAGGGCGTCGCCGAGACATTCGAGATCGTCAGCGGACCGCTTGGTCACGCCATCGAGCTCGCTTCCGAACGAAAGTCCCGACATGACTGACCGCGTCATCTACGCAACGATTCCCGGGCTCGACGTCCGACTTCTGTCGAGCGTGACGACAGACCTCGTCGCCGAGGCGTGCGCCCGGCACCACACGACCCCAGCCGCCTCGGCTGCGCTCGGGCGAACGTTGACGGGCACCGGATTGCTCGCGATGACACAGAAGGAGCACGAGCGCACGACAGTGCAGTTCGTCTGTGACGGACCGATCGGCGGCATAGTCGCCGTCGCCGATGCGCGCGGTGACGTTCGCGGATACGTCCGCAACCCGACCGCCAATGCCGAGCCGGTTCTAGGCAAGCTCAACGTCGCCGGTGTCGTGGGCCGCGGCACCATGCACGTCGGACGGGAACTGGGCGCCGAAATCGGCCAGGGCCGAGAGCCCTACAACGGAATCGTCGAGATCACCTCTGGCGAGATCGGACTCGACTTCGCGTATTACCTGACCGTGTCGGAACAGATTCCGTCCGGTGTGAGTCTTGGCGTCTTCGTCCACATCGCGACGAACCGCGTCCTTGCGGCCGGTGGATTCATCATTCAGCTCATGCCCGGCACGAGTCGCGACGTCGAGGAGGATCTCACGGCGCGCGTCGCCGCCGCGCCGCACGCGACTGAGATGATCCTCCAGGGTGCCTCGCCGCTCGAGATGCTCGAGACGGCACTGGGACATCTCGAGATCGAGGTGCTCGACGAGCGTGATCTCCAGTTTGCATGCAACTGCTCGCGCGAACGGTTTCTCGACAAGCTGGCGTCACTTCCGCGCGCGGATCTCGAGGAAATGGTCGCTGACGGAACTGGCGAGGTGCTCACCTGCCACGTCTGCACGCAGAGCTACACCGTTACGATCGACGACCTGCGCGCACTGCTGCCCGACGAACGCGTGCATTGAGCCACTGAGTTCTCCGTGACTCCGCGCCTCCGTGCCTCTGTGTGCGAAGCTCTCGAGACGCTTCGCACACAGAGGCACGGAGGCACGGAGTCACAGAGTGCACAGGGGCTGCTACTTCGCTATCGTGAAGGTGTAGACGGCGCCTTCCTCGTCCCCGCTGCGGACCGACGCGGTCCCGCCGTGCAACTCGGCGACACGCCGGACGGCCGCCAGACCCATCCCGTTAGCCACGAGCGTTGGCCCGACGCTGTTCGGAAGGTGCACCACGTTGCGGGCAAGCGGACCGAAGAGAATCTCGGGATCCGTTTCGCCGATTCCCTTTCCGTTGTCCGTCAACTCCATTTCCCAGGCGTTTTCGCTCTCCCGCACGCGGACGTGCATCCACGCCCCCGGGCCATCCTTCTTGACTCGGGCAGCCTCGTCGAAGAGGTCGCGGAAAGCGCGCATCATCATCGCGCGATCCGCCCGAACCGTCGGCAGAGGGCCCGCCACGCGCAGTTCGACGCCGGGTCGCTGATTGGCGCGCCACGCTTCCTCGATCGTCGCCGCAAGCGGAATCTCCTGCACGTTCATCGTCGACGTGCCGAGCGCCGAGAGATCGACGAGGCCGTCGATCAATCCGGCAATCTGATCGGCATTTCGCTGCGTGAGCTCGAGGTAATGGAGCGCCGTCACGTCGGGAACGGCCTCTGCATATTTCATCCGGAACAGCTCGATCATGCCCTGAATCGACAGGATCGGCGTACGGAGGTCGTTCGCCAACGCGAGCAGGACGTCTTCGATGTTCCAGTCGCCGCGGGCCGCGACGGTCGCCGCAACTTCGGCGCGGTGCTCGACCTCCTCGGTGATGTTGTTGCCGATGAGGACTATCTCTTCGGCCGGGCCGCCCGGCGTCGCCGCCATCGGAATCAGTGAGAATCTCCAGTACGCCGCGCCGTGACGAAGTCCCTGGCAGTAGTACTCTTCGCTCGAGTAGGGTTCGCCGCTCGCAGTCACCTTCCTGAAGAGGTCCGAGAGTCCGGACGTCTCGGCACCGGGGGCGATTTCGATCAGCTTCGAGCCACGCACGTCGCGAGCGCGCCGTCGCTCTCCGAGCAACTCGAGGGCCGGCTCGTTTGCGTCCAGCATCCGGAACTCGCCGACGTCGAACAAGGCGACGCCGACCGTCCCCGATCCTTCGATGAGTCGCCGGAACCGTTCGGCCTTCGACTCCGCGTCGATCCGGTTCTGCTCCGCAGCGGTGCTCAACTCCTGAACGGTCGTGGACGCGGAAGCAAGCGACTGCTCTGTATTTCGCAATTGCTTCGTCAGGTCGGAGATGTTCGCCTCGGCGGCTTCGGCCCGCTCGACGGCGGCCTGCACCTCGGCCTCGAAGCGCTGTTCGTTCGACTTGTCACGTACGACGACAACGGCAGCCGTTGCGCGTCCATTGTCGAGCACCGGTTCCGCGTGCACTTCCACCGGGGCACGTGTTCCGTCGTAAGAGGTGGCGAACATTCCGCGCTCGTGGACGTGATGCCCTGCAAGCGCCATCGTGAGCGGCGATTCCTCGTCCGAAACCGGTTCGTCGTACCCGCCGTAGAGCGCGAGTCGCGACCGGTGTCCCTCCTCGCCGTAGTCGACCGACTCGACGACGCGGGCTGCTGCGAGGTTCGAGACCATGAGCTTCCCGTCTTCGCCAAAGATTGCGACGGCATCCGGAATCTGGTCCAGAACGGCGCGGATCAATCCCATGTCGAGACCGGTACTGGCGGCGGGCGCGGGTCGGCCGGATCGCAGTGCAAGGAAAAATCCGAGCAGACAGGCCGAGACGACGAGCCCGTAGCCGAGAAACGTGCGGATCGGTCGCGAGCCCTCGGCGGCGGCCGCGGCGTCGAGACGCGCCTGGCGGGCCTCCTTGACGGCAGCTTCGAGCGACTTTCGCTCCTTTATCATGTCCTGGAGCGGATCCTCGGGACCCATTCGGGCCATGACGGCAGTACTATTCGACTCGCTCCGCGCCGCCTTGAACCATTCGTCGGCGAAACCAGTCCAG
This sequence comes from Blastocatellia bacterium, assembly GCA_016705245.1. Classification (GTDB taxonomy): domain Bacteria; phylum Acidobacteriota; class Blastocatellia; order UBA7656; family JADIYM01; genus JADIYM01. The sequence goes on from JADIYM010000003.1 coordinate 332,250, forward strand.
CTCTCTGCCGCCGTCGCGAAGGTCTCGGCAGCCTCCTTCGGGACGCGATCCGCCTTCTGGGCGACGGAGCGCAGGTCGGCGATCGCCCTTGCCGACTCGGCGCGCTTTTCTTCGAAGGACTTCGCATCGGCCGGCCGTCCCTGCAATACGAAGAGACGCAGCAATCGGTCCGAGTCCGCGATGTCGCGCTCGACGATGCTCGCCTGGGCATAGAGCGGGTCGATCCAGTCGGACAGCGCCGAGTCGACTCGGCCGGGCGCGCTCCAGAGAATCCAGGCTCCGAGCAGGGCAAGCAAGGCGATGGCGAGCGCGCAAGCGAGGGCGACGGTTCGTGAAGCAGCCGCCGCGTCGCGCCTGGGTGCATCCAGGTTCGACATGACCGAGGGATTCCTCCTGAGTCGCAAGCTCTTCCAGTTGGATAGAGCTCGTCGTGATCCGTCTTGGTGCTGAGCGTGAAGTGGTCCCGTTATAACAAGTCGGCGGGAAGATAGCTAGGACGAGGCGCCGTGTGCCAGGGGATCGGCGCACCGCCCGCAATCCCCGCAACTCTTCGCGGCAATGCACTTCAGGTCATTGCTCCGAACGGCCACGACCCGCAGTCGAAACTAATCCCAGTCCCCCGCAACGGCCTGGCTGTTCCGTGCGAGAGTCCTTACCGACCCGTCCATTGGTTCGTCACAGAAGGCGGCAACTTCCCTTGTGGCGATTTCAGAACCGCGAGCGGTAGCGAGCGGCCTGCGGACGGTCGTACAAGACTCTTCACCGGCCTGCTCGTAGACGGGACGGCCTGATGCTTGCGCCTTTCCGCAGGCCGCTCGCTGATCGAACCCTCTACGCGGTAGGTAACTGGAACGTGACAATCGGCGTGGCGCGCTGGGGCGCGACCCGCTCGCTATCGCTCGCGGTACTGATCCTGCCACGACATGCATGGCGACATGCCTGGCGCGACCTGAAGGGCAAAGTCCGGTGTGAGAGGATCAGTACCGCGAGCGATAGCGAGCGGGTTCCCCTCCCACCAGATAGAAACCTCTTCGCGACCGCTCGCGGATCTGTAACTCGAGGCGGCCGACAGTGCATAGCCTGGCGCACGAGACTCGCGGAAGGGAATGTGACGAACCCCTGATCGTCTCTGCAACACGAACGTCGTCAGGCCGACGCCGAGATCTGTTCGTCACGGAAGAGGTACTTACGCCACTCCGGACGGCCGTCCGCGGCACCCTCGAGGATCGCGAGATCCAGGTCGTACATGAACGCCGCTGGTTCGGAAAGCAGCGGCATTCTCGCCTCGAGAGGCGTGCGGTTGCCTTTTCGCGAATTGCACGGGACGCAGGCCGCCGCCAGGTTCTCGGGCGACGTATGTCCGCCGCGGGACCTCGGGAGGATGTGATCGAGCGTGAGAGTCTTTGCCGATCCGTGTCCGCCGCAGTATTGGCAAACGAATCGGTCGCGGAAGAGAACCTTGGACCGGAGGCTGCCTGATGAACGGCGGTGTCGGCCACGAATGTACCGGGCAAGACGAATCACTCCGGGCACCGGATACGACGCGTGAACCGACCTCAGGATGCGGTCGCCGTCCGCCTCAACCATCTGCGCCGCGCCCTTGAAAACGAGTCGAACGGCGCGGGGACCGATACGAGCCCGAGCGGCTCGTACGATGCATTGAGCAGGAGTACCCGTCGATTCAGGATCATCGGTCACTCCCTTCATAAGCGATGTTCCCGCCTCGATGCAACTCTGCTCGGCCACGAAGCGATACCAAGATGGGTTAATCCGGGCGTCCGCCGAAATTCGAGCGCACGCCCCGGATCGCTCTCGCGAGCCATTCGTACTCCGCCTCGGCAGCGTCACGGACTGGCGAAGCCGGTCAAACTCCGCCGCCATCCGACGCCGCATCGCCTCGTCCAGGTGGCGGCCCGATGAGCCCCGTGTGGCTGTGCTATAAACCCCGGCGTGAGTCGAGAAAAAATCAAGAACCTTGCCGAGCTCGTCGGCATCCGCCGGAGTCTGCGCGACGCCGGGCGACGTGTCGTATTCACGAACGGCTGCTTCGATCTGCTTCACCCCGGCCACACTCGTTATCTCGAGCACGCCGCGGCGCTCGGTGACGCGCTCGTCGTGGCGCTCAACAGCGACCGGGCCGTACAGGCCTTGAAGGGTGCGTCCCGTCCGATTCTTCGCGAGGATGAGCGAGCCGAAGTTATGGCGGCCCTCGAGTGCGTGGCTTTCGTCACGATTTTCGATGACGTCTCGCCCTTCTCGACCATCGCCGCGATCGAACCGGACGTCCTCGTCAAGGGCGGCGACTGGGGTGTGGACGCCATCATCGGCCGCGACGTCGTCGAGGCGGCGGGCGGACAGGTCCTGTCTCTCCCGTTCGTCGACGGGGTGTCGACGTCCGAGATCGTCGCGCGCATTCGGGACGGCCGGATCGAGACATCCGAATCCGCGCCTCCCACATGACTGGGTCGCCGACAGCCGCTGCGACGATACTTCGCAAGGCGTTCGACACTCCGGATGCCGCGTCGCTTCTCGATAATCTGCGCGGTGGCGCGCGGATCGCCGTCGCGTCGGGACTCATTGGGCCGGCGCGAGCGCTGACGATCGCGGTGACGCAGCACGTCCTCGGTCGACCGGTGCTCGTCATCGCGCCTGACCTGGCCGGCCTCGAAGCGCTACGGCGAGACGTTGCGTTCTTCGTCGACGCGCTCGGAGGCGAGGGAGCATCAGCGGACTCGGTGCTCGCTCTCCCAGATTCCGAGGCCGATCCGTACGATGGCATGTCGCCGCACGCCGAGATCCTCGAGGAACGCTCGCACGTGCTGCTGCACCTCGCGCGCGGAACGGTTCCCATCGTGCTCGCGACGATGCGCGGGCTGCTGCGGCGCACTGTTCCGCCCGAGAGACTGATCGACCTCGCCATCGAGCTCGCGCTCGAAAGCGACTACCGGCTCGAGTCGATCGTCGACACGCTGCTCGCGGCCGGCTACGTCCGAGAGGACCCGGTCGGCGCCATCGGCGAATTCTCGCTTCGTGGGGGCATCCTCGACGTTTTTCCTCCCGGCCGTGAGACGCCGGTGCGCGTCGAGTTTTTCGGTGACACTGCCGACTCGATTCGCGCGTTCGATCCCGAGACGCAGCGCTCCGTCGAACGGCTCAGAGATCTGCTCATTCCCCCGATGCGGGAGATGCCGGATCGGCGCAAGGCGCTCATCGCGTGGTCCGATGCGGCTCCGGGTCGCTGGAACGCGGTCCGGTTCAACGCCGACCTCAAGCCCAAGATCGCCGCGTCTGAACGGGGCGAGTCGTTTCCTGGATGGGAGTACCTGCTTCCGCTCGTTGATCCACTCGAGGGCAGCGCCGTCGATTACCTCGCGTCGAACACGCTCGTCGTTGTCGACGAACCCGTCGACGTCGAACGTCACGCCGCAAAGTTCCTCGACCGGCTCGCCTCGCGTTATGCGGAGGCCGCCGAGACCGGCGAGGTCGCCCTCGAGCCCGAGACGATCTATCTGTCGGCGGGAGTGCTGCGAGACCGGCTCGACGGCTTCCAGCGACTCGACCTGCGCGTTCTGGGGTCAGCGGCGGCGCACGTCGACAGCGAGATCGAGGCGGATGGTGCGAAAGTGCCGGTCTTCGCCTTTCCGCTTCCGCTCGATGCGCCGGAAAGCCGCATTGCGTCACAGTCCGCGCCCCGCTATCACGGACGCATACCGGAGCTGGCAGACGAACTGTCGCGTGCGGCGGCCGCCGGGTCGCCGAGGCTGCTCGTAATGCCGAGCCTTGGCGTGGCGGAACGTGTCGTGGACGTTCTGCGCGAGTACGAGGTTCCCGTTCGCCTCGCCCCGAATTTCGAAGGCGAAGCTGCTGCCGAGCCGGTCGTCGGTGTTGGCCGGCTCGGCACCGGATTCCGCATTCCGGCAGCGAACCTCACGGTGCTCGTCGAATCGGACCTCTTCGCGTCGGTCGAGCGCCCGTCGGAGCAACGGCGAGCGGCGAAACGGAGCCGGCCCGCTCTTGGCGCGTTTCTGTCGGACTTCCGCGACCTCAAGCACGGAGACTTCGTCGTGCACGTCGACCACGGAATTGGCCGATTTCAAGGACTCTTTCAGCTTCCAACAGGAGACGGCCGGAACGAAACGCGCGAGTTCATGCTGCTTACGTATGCTGACGCAGCGAAGCTCTACGTTCCCGTCGAGCGGCTCGATCTCGTCCAGAAGTACTCGGCCGGCGAGGGCCACGAACCGAAAATCGACCGTCTCGGCGGCATCGCCTGGGAAAAGACCAAGGCGAGAACGTCGCGCGCCATGCGCGACATGGCGGAAGAGCTACTGAAGCTCTACGCGGAGCGAAGGCTGGTCGGGGGACACGCGTACCAGAGTGACGGTCCGTGGCAACGCGAGTTCGAGGAGGCTTTCGAGTACCAGCTGACGGTTGACCAGGAGACGGCGATTCGGGACGTGAAGACCGACATGGAGAACAACGTGCCGATGGACCGCCTGCTCTGCGGCGATGTCGGCTATGGAAAGACGGAAGTCGCCATGCGCGCGATGTTCAAGGCCGTAATGGAGGGCAAGCAGGTCGCCGTGCTTGCTCCGACGACCGTTCTCGTGTTTCAGCACTTCACGACGCTTCGCCAGCGATTCGCGGCCTTTCCGGTGAAGATCGAGATGCTCTCGCGTTTCCGGTCGGCGAAGGAACTTAAGGCGACGGTCGGCGCCGTCGAGCGCGGCGAAGTCGATATCGTCGTCGGAACCCATCGTCTGTTGTCGAAGGACGTGGCGTTTCGCGACCTCGGCCTAGTCGTCGTTGACGAGGAACAGCGATTCGGCGTCGCGCACAAGGAACGGCTGAAGCAGCTTCGAAAGCGCGTCGACGTGCTGACGATGTCGGCAACGCCGATCCCGCGAACGCTGAACATGTCGCTTGCCGGGCTTCGCGACATGTCGGTCATCGAGACGCCGCCGCGAGACCGGCTTGCGATTCAGACTGTCGTCGTGCCGTTCTCGGAGCACGTCGTGCGCAGCGCGATCGAGCAGGAGCTCTCGCGCGGCGGACAGGTCTTCTTCGTCCACAACCGGGTCGAGACGATCTTCACGATCGCCGAGCTGATTGCCCGAATCGTTCCGTCGGCGCGGCTCGCCGTCGGCCACGGCCAGATGGGCGAGAAGATGCTCGAGGACGTGATGTTCCAGTTCGTCCATCACGAGGCTGATGTGCTCATCTCGACGACGATCATCGAGAACGGGATCGACATCCCGCTCGCAAACACGATGATCATCAACCGCGCCGATGCGTTCGGGCTGTCGCAGCTCTATCAGTTGCGCGGTCGCGTCGGCCGATCGAATCGGCAGGCGTACGCCTACCTGCTGATTCCAAGCGAGGCCGAGCTCACGACGATCGCGCGAAAGCGACTTACGGCGATACGTGAATTCGCGGACCTCGGAGCCGGGTTCCGTGTCGCCGCTCTCGATCTCGAGTTGCGGGGCGCCGGGAACATGCTCGGCGGGCAGCAATCCGGGTTCATCACCGCCGTCGGCTTCGACATGTACTGCCAGATGCTGGATCGGGCCGTGCGAGAGCTTCGCGGAGAAAAGATCGAGGACGACGCGCCGACTACCGTCGTCAACCTCGGCATCGACGTCCGCATTCCCGACGAGTTCATCGCCGACGTGAATCAACGGCTCAGGACCTACAAACGGATCTCGACTTCCGAGACCGACGCGAAGCTCGACGACGTGCGCGCCGAGCTTTCGGACCGCTACGGACCGATTCCCGCATCCGTCGACAACCTGTTCGGCTATGCCCGCGTGCGCAACCGGGCGACGGCACTCGGCATTGCCGCGATCGACCTGGATCGGGCCCGCGTCTCGCTCAAGCTCGACGAACGCACTCGGATTGCCCCGGAGCGACTCCTCGAATTCATCGACGAGAGCGCCGGTGACGCCGTGTTCACGCCGGGCGGCATGCTGAGGGTGACGCTTGCCCAGTTACCGACCGATGATCGCGCTGCTGTCGCCGTCGTGGACACCCTCTTGCGGCAGTTCGAGACCGAGGATTAAACTACCGGCTGTCGGGGATTTGTGGTCATGCGAGCCCGATGCCTCCCACTGATGGTGCTGACCTTGTCGGTTGGCCTTCTGGTGTCGTCGTCCTGCGGCGCACAGGCTCCGCGTGCCGAAAGCGAGTCTGCGATCGTGACGGTAAACGGACGCACGCTCACAAGCGATCAGTTCAATTCCTTTCTTGACGTCAAACTTGGCGAGTTCGGGCGCGAGCCATTGAGCGACCGGGTTCGGAGCGAGCTCTTCGACGAGTTCGTGGCACGTGAGGTCGCCCTCCAGGACGCCAGGGTTTACGGGCTTGTGTCGCCAGCCCGACCGGCAACCGGTCCCATCGCGGACGCATCGCTCGACGAGATGGCCAGCGACCGGCTCGTGCAGCGGTATTACCGCGAGGTGGTGCTCAAGGACGTCGCGGTGACGGACGAAGAACTGGCAGCGCATCTCGAGATGCTCAGAGGTGGAGACTGCGACGCCGAAGGCTACATGGTTCGCGAGATTTGCGTCTCGTCGCGTGACGAGGCCGAGGCCGCGCGAAAGATGGTTTTGGCCAACACCGAGGCCTTCGGCGAAGTGGCCAGAACGATGTCGAAGACGCCGACGGCCCAGCGCGGCGGACTTTCGTATTACGACCCCGGAGTCCTTCCGCCGGCGCTCGAAAGCGCGGTGAAGCCTCTGTCGCCGGGGCAGATCAGTCGAATTGTCGAGACCGACTACGGCTACCACATCTTTCGCCTCGAGCGGCGCGGTTCGGCCGCACCGCCCGACGGCGATCGTGATCGGATTGCCGTTGACGTGCTCGCGTCCAAGAATGAACGGCTCGTCCGCGCCAACGTCCAGCGATTGCTCGACGGCGCGAACGTCTCGGTCCATCGCGACCTGTTACCGTTCCAATACGAGGGGCGCTTCGCGAGCACGAAGTAAGCCGAAGGAGTCTGAAGCATGAAGTACCGAGCATCGGCGTCCCGCGCCGCCGCGGCCGCGATCGTCGCCGTAGCCGTTTTCGTTGGAACCGCGTTGGCTCAGGACCAGCGACTCGTCGAGGAGGTCGTGGTCCGGGTGAACAACGAGATAGTCACCCGTTCGCAGTTCCTCGAGGTCATTCAGCAGACCGAGGACGATGCGCGCCAGAACCGCTCGCCCGAGGAAGCCGAAAAAATTCTGAAGGATCTGCGGCCGCGGTTGCTTGATCTGATGATCGACAACATCCTTCTCGTGCAGAAGGGCCAGGATCTCGGCATCGACGTGGAGGCGAACATCAACCGTCAGCTCACGGAAGCGGCGCGCGAACGCCAGATGACCATCACGGAGTTCGAAGACGCCATGCGGAAGAGCGGCGTGGATCCCGCCGATACGCGCTCACGGCTTCGCGAGCGGCTCATGCGCGATGCGGTCATGAACCAGGAGGTTTACGGAGCGATCTATCGCGGGCTCACAGAGCGCGAAAAGCGTGAGTATTACGAGAAGAACACTGACAAATACATGCTGCCGGGCGAGCTGAAGCTGTCCGAGCTCTTTATTCCCGTGGAGGGACGCTCGTTCAGCGAGATCGAAGGCAAGGCGCGCGAGCTCGTCGCCCAGGCGCGAAGCGGCTCGTCGTTCATCGACATCGTAAAGAAAAACGGAGACGCGAATCGCGCGTCGTATGCCAACGGTGGATCGATCGGGTCCTTCGCGTCGCCTGAGGATCTCGCGGCGCCGCTCTCAACGGCAATTGCGAATCTGCGAACGGGCGACCTGACTGACCCGATCCGGCTCGCGGATGGGGTCATCGTGCTTCGGGTCGATGAGCGGCGCGATGCGGCTCCGAAGAAGTTCGAGGAAGTACAGGGCGACGTCGCGCTCGCGATCACGTACGGGCGAAGCCAGGAGGCGGAGCGCAAGTACATTCAGAAGCTCAGGGACGAGGCTTACATCAAGGTCACGGACAGCTACAAGCCGGCGGTGGCATCTGCAGGCCCGGCGTCGGGTGACGCTCAACCGTAAATTGACGTGCGCTCAATGCGTCCGTACCGTGCGCGGTAGCGCACGGGTCGATCTCGGGTTCGAGGCCATTCGTCAGAACCGTGCGCTACCGCGCACGGTTCTGATGCCCTGGGGGCACGTCCCATGCGTCTGGATCTCTATCTCAAACAAAGTCGCCTGGTCATCCGGCGCACCCTCGCGCAGGAAATGTGCGACGCCGGCGCGGTGACGGTGAACAACTCTCCGGGAAAGTCTGGACGATCGGTCTCCGTCGGCGACACGCTGAAGATTCGACAGCGCGGCCACGTGACCACTGTGCGCATCCTTGCGACTCCCGATCGGCCGCCGGCAAAAGCGCACGCATCCGGGCTGTACGAAGTGCTCGGTATCGAAGATGACCCCGACGCCGAATAGGCGTCCGAATGCCGCACGGACGTTCGTGGACCGTGCTCACCGGATGGCTGAACGGTCGAGGCGACCGGAGGCTGCGACGACGCATGTGTCAGAACCGCGAGCGGTAGCGAGCCGGCCTGCGGACAGATGCGTCCTCCAGACCTCGCGCACAAGAGAGCGTTTCGATCCACGAATCTGTCCGCAAGCCGGCTCGCTACCGCTCGCGGTTCTGACGCTCGGCCGCTCGATAGCAACGAAGACGGCCCGCCGGATCAGTCTCGTTCTTCCCTCGCTGGGTCGTGATCGACCCGAGCAAGTCGACTGGTCAACGAACGAACCGGTAGTTACTGCCGATCGCGAAGCGCTCTCGCGTTCTCGGCCATCTCGCTCGCCTGGCTCATCACCTCGAGGGCACGCTGCGCGACGACGTCGTTGAGAATGCTGAGCTGTCCGCCGACGTCGGTCCCGTAAGCCGCCGTGATGACCTCTTCGCGAATCCGATTGCGCACGTACTCGAGGTTGGCGGTGATCTGCGCGTCCGTGACGGGAAAGTCCTTCTGGCGGCCGGCGATGAACTGGCGGTACGCCGCAATCACGTCGTCCGTGATCTTGTATTCATCGCCACGAAACGTGTGGTTGAAGTCCACGGCATCGATCCGATACTGACGCAGTCCCGAAAACTGACCGGCGACAAGATGCCGGGCAAACTCGAACGTCGATCCGAAGAGTCGGCCACGCAGCGTCGTACCGGCCGGTTCGTCGACCTTGATGTCCGGACGAATTCCCCCGCCGCCGTAGACCTGCCGGCCGAGGTCCGTCAGCAGAGGCTCACCGATCGTCGCATCGGCATCCGGAATAGTCATCGTACGGTGCAGAAAGTAGTCGTACAGCGACGTGTTCGCGTAATCGCGCTGGATCGACCGCCCCGTCGGCGTGTAGTACTTCGCCGTCGTCAGCGTCAGTCCGGTCTCGAAGTTCAAGTCGAACACCGTCTGGACGAGACCCTTGCCGAAACTCGTCTGACCGACGACGAGTGCGCGATCGTGATCCTGAAGCGCCCCGGTCACGACCTCGGACGCGGATGCCGTCCCGTCGTCAATGAGGACAACCAGGGGCATGCTCTCCGGCGAATCGTTCTTTGAAGTGTAGATGCGCTCTTCACGGGATCCGCCTTCCCGCCCCCGCACGATGAGAATCCTCTCGCCTGCGGGCAGGAACCGCTGCGCGACCTTGATCGCCTCGTCGAGCAGGCCACCGGGGTTCCGGCGCAGATCGAGGATCAACTGCTGCATACCCTCGGCCTGAAGGTCGCTGATCGCCTGCCCGAGCTCAGAATCGGTCGTGCTCGAGAAGCCCGCCGTCAGGCCGACATATCCCACCGTCGAACCAATCATGAAGTGGTTGCGAATCGTCGGGAGCGGCACCGATTCTCGGACGATCGTGAGTGTGACCGGCTCGGGCACTCCAACACGGTCTACCGTAATTGCAACAGACTTGCCGCGTTCACCGCGGACGGCCGCCACGACCTGTCCGTACGAAAGATCCTCCGTCGACTTTCCGTCGACGCCAACGATGGCGTCCCCGTATCGCAGTCCAGCTTTCTCAGCGGGCGTCCCCGGAACCGCCGAAAGAATGTAGACGCGTCCGTTGCGGGGATTGATCGTCACCCCGATGCCGATCAGCTGGCTCTGCTGCTCGTTTCGCAGTTCACTGAATTCGCGGCTGTCGAGGAACGAGGAATGCGGATCGAGCACCCTGAGCATGCCAAGAATCGCATACTTGTTGACGGTCTCGATTTCGGTCGCCCCGGCGTAGTTCGCCTTCACGACCTCGAGTGCATCGGCATAAGCCTCTTGCACTCCACTGTCGCTGGAAGCATCGCCCGTTGCAAACGCAGCCCGCGACTGGCGATCCCACAGGCCTCCGAAAGCAATGGCAGCGGAGAGCGCGGCGACACCGACGACGAGAAACGTACGATCAACAACAGTCATCGCGAGATCTCCACGTTGTCGATGATACCAGCACGCACCAAGACGGTGTCCATTGGCGATTGCCCATCGGCGAAAAAGAAATCGGGCAACGGATGGCGTTTCCGCCGTCCGCTGCCCGAACCTGACACCTCGTCACGGGACGACGGTGTCTAGAAATCGCCCATTCCGCCACCGGCGGGCATGCGAGGCATACTGTTGTCGTCGGACTTGATCTCGGCGACGAGCGCCTCGGTCGTCAGCAGCAACCCGGCGATCGACGCCGCGTTCTGCAACGCCGTGCGCGTGACCTTCGCCGGATCGATGACACCGTCCTTGACGAGGTCAGAGTACTCGCTGGTCGCGGCGTTGTAACCGTAGCTCACGTTCTTGTTCGAGCGAACCTGCTCGACCACGACCGCGCCTTCAACGCCGGCGTTCGACGCAATCTCGCGAAGCGGAGCTTCGAGTGCGCGACGAACGATCTGGACACCAATCTGCTCATCCTCGTCCTCGAGCTTCATGCCGTCGAGAGCCTTCTGCGCTCGCAGAAGGGCGACGCCGCCGCCCGGAACGATACCTTCCTCGACCGCCGCACGCGTGGCGTGCATGGCGTCCTCGACACGAGCCTTCTTCTCCTTGAGCTCGGTCTCGGTCGCGGCGCCGACCTTGATGATCGCGACGCCGCCGACGAGCTTCGCAAGACGCTCCTGGAGCTTCTCACGGTCGTAGTCGGACGTCGTGTTCTCGATCTGTGCCCGAATGGCCTGGACCCTGCCCTGGATGTCGGCCGAACGGCCGGCGCCCTCGACGATCGTCGTGGAGTCCTTGTCGACGACGATCTTCTTGGCTTTGCCGAGATCCTCGACCTTGACGTTCTCGAGCTTGATGCCGAGATCCTCTGTCACTGACTTGCCGCCCGTGAGGATCGCGATGTCCTCGAGCATCGCCTTGCGGCGATCGCCGAAGCCCGGCGCCTTGACGGCACAGACCTGCAGCGTTCCGCGCAGCTTGTTGACGACGAGCGTCGCGAGCGCCTCGCCCTCGACGTCCTCGGCCACAATGACGAGCGGCCGACCCTCACGCGCGACGGCCTCGAGCAGCGGCAGGAGGTCCTTCATCGACGAGATCTTCTTCTCGTTAATCAGGATGTACGGGTTCTCGAGAACCACTTCCATGCGCTCCGAGTCGGTGACGAAATACGGCGAGAGGTAGCCGCGGTCGAACTGCATGCCTTCGACGACCTCGAGCTCCGTGCTGAGAGTCTTCGACTCTTCAACCGTGATGACGCCATCCTTGCCAACCTTGTCCATGGCCTCGGCGATCAGCTCGCCGACCGTGGCGTCGCCGTTGGCCGAGATCGTGCCGACCTGGGCAATGGCTTCACCCTTGACCGGCTTGGCAATCTCCTGGATGTAGCTTGTGCAGGTCGTGACGGCCTTTTCGATGCCGCGCTTGAGCGCCATCGGATTGGCGCCGGCGGCGACCATGCGGATGCCTTCGCGAAGAATCGCCTGCGCGAGAACCGTCGCGGTCGTCGTGCCGTCACCGGCGACGTCCGAGGTCTTCGACGCGACTTCGCGGACCATCTGGGCGCCCATGTTCTCGAGCGAATCCTCGAGCTCGATCTCCTTCGCGACGGTCACACCGTCCTTCGTGATCGTGGGGCTGCCGAACTTCTTCTCGATGACAACGTTGCGGCCCTTCGGGCCGAGGGTAACCTTGACTGCGTCTGCGAGCGTGTTGACACCACGCAGGATCGCCTGACGCGAACTCTCACCATGAATGATCTGCTTCGCCATTGGTCTGATCTCCTCCTACGCTACTTGCTGCCCTTGGCCGACTTGCCAGCGCGCTCGATAACGCCGAGGATCTCGTCCTCGCGCATGATCAGGTACTCCTCGCCGTCGAGCTTCACTTCAGTACCCGAGTACTTGCCGAACAACACGCGGTCGCCGGCCTTGACGTCCGGATCGAGCCGCGACCCGTTCTCGAGCACCTTGCCCTTGCCAACGGCCACGACCTCGCCCTCCTGGGGCTTCTCCTTGGCCGAATCCGGGATGAAAAGCCCGCCAGATGTCTTCGTCTCGTTCGAGTCGATACGGCGAACGATGACCCGGTCGTGCAACGGTCGAATCTCTGCCATTTTCGCTACCCTCCGTGCGATCTGCCTTCCGGCAGTGTCGTTAAAGTCTGTTACTGCAGCAGTTGTGGGAGGGTCGCAATTAGCACTCTCCCTCAACGAGTGCTAATACTACGAGCGGCTCGAGCGGCCTGTCAACCCCCGGATCCGGAATGCAAGAGAATTGCAAGACTCGCCCGATCGACGGCGGGCGACGTCGCAGGCTTGGTGACATCGGCAGCACGGGGTAGACTCGCCGCGATCCAGAGAGGGGAGGTCAGGAACAGATGGAGTTGTGTGAGAAGTGTCGGCAACTGCCTCAGCGTTGCGACGGTCTTCCGGCCGATGCGCTAGTGGCTCATCTGACGCCTGAGAAGCGCCTCGGCGATTCGCATCCGCATTTTCCCAAGAAGTATGTCCGTGAATGTCCGGAGTGCGGTTCTCGCTGGGGAGTCGCTCACATCTCGTCGTGGGACTCGAAGTGGGTTTATCTGGAAGCCGAGAAAACCTGACTGCGCCACGTGAAAACAGAAAAGCCCGGAAGTGAAGTCAGTTGCACTGGGTTCTCGGTAGGGTAAGAATGGCTGGGTTTCACGTTCCGGGCATGGGCTGCGGGTTTTGGGGCCCGCAACTTTTCTGTCAAAGATCTCCGGATTCAGCGCCGACTGTGGCTTTGACCCGGAATCGGGAGATTACGCGCCGGCCTGCTATTTGTCCAACAACTTGTGCAAATAGGCGCAATCGCTCTGACCGATAGCTCGTCCTGGACGCCGATTTATGGAGATTCGACAGTTCGAAGCCTTCGTCGCGATCGCCGAAACCGGGAGTTTTACGGCAGCCGGAGAACGCGTCAGCCTGACCCAATCAACGGTAAGCCAGCAGATCAAGGCCCTCGAGGAAGAGCTCGGCGAGGCCCTTTTCGTCCGCGGCGGCCGCGGCGTGCGGCTGACGGATGCGGGTGAACACCTGCTGCCAAAGGCTCGGCTGATTCTCGATGCGCTCGACGAGATAGGGGCGACTTTCAAGAACTCGGGACGGACGACGAGGGGAAGGCTCCGCGTTGGGGCCGCCTCGATGGCCACGGCATATCTGTTCGCCCCGCTTTACGAGCGCTTCATCGCCACACATCCGGCCATTCAACTTCTCGTGCGATCGACGGCGACGACCGAAGAGACGCTGCGTCAGGTGGTCTCAGGAGAGATCGACGTCGGGTTCATTGCAGTTCCCGTTTCGAATGCTTCGCTCGTCGTCGAGGTCGTCACGACCGACGAAGTGGTGCTCGTGGTCGGACCGGCCCACCCGTGGTCTGGACGCTCGTCGGTCGATCCGCTGGAACTGGACGGTCAGCCAATGGTCGCGTTCGAACGCGGAATGAGCCATAGACGGACGATGGACACACTTTTTGCCGAGATCGGCGTGTCACCTCGAATCGTCTCCGAGACCAATGATCCCCAGATGGTCAAGAGCCTGATTGAAATCGGACTCGGTATCGCCCTTATCCCCAAGTGGGCCGTCGCGCGCGAGGTCGCCACCGGTCGGCTGCACGTCCTGACGCTCGGTTCGCACCGCCTCGAGCGCGACGTGAACATGATCTACCTGAAGCGGCACACGTCATCCGTTCGCGCGTTCACCGACTTCTGTCGTCAGTTCAAGTCGACCATCGGATCGGGCGCGGCGACGGTGATCGCGGACTGACGCCGGCCCCGTCGGTAGCCCTTACAGCGACGATCGCGTCAGCGACGGTCGGTCGCTAACGCGTCTGGGGCAGGACGCGGCCCGTCCGCTCCCTCCATGCCCGGCGAGCGGCGCTGGCCTGTCGCCGGCGCTTCGTGGTCCTGATGCCTTCTCGGCACGACGCCCTGCCGGCGGACCGATGCCACGAGCGAGTAAAACCGAAGGCGGCGCGAGGATCGAAATCCTCGCGCCGCCTTTTCGAACTGGTGCGGAAGGGGGGACTCGAACCCCCACGCCTTGCGGCATACGCCCCTCAAACGTACGTGTCTACCAATTCCACCACTTCCGCAAATTGAAAAAGAACTATTTCGGAGCTTCGGCCGGAGCCGGGGTCTGGGCCGGATTCGATTCCGCAGGCTTGTTCTCCACAGGCGCGGCCGGCGCCGCCGGAGCCTCGGTCGTGAGCTGGCCGCTCGAATCAACCTTCATTTCGCCAGCAGGAACGGCGCCTTCCGGCGTCGCCGGCGCAGTGCCATCCGCCGGAACCGGCGTCTCTTCGGCCGGAAGTTCCGGTGTCGAAACACCCGACGTCACCGAGCGGTCTGTGACGAACCCTGGAACCGAGAGCGAGAAACCAATTCCCATGAAGGTAATTGCCGCGCCGATCGTGATCTTCGCCAGGAGTGTCGTGGTCCCCCTGGGACCGAAGGCCGCGCCGCTGACGCCGCCGCCGAGCGCCGATGCCACATCACCCTTGCCGGGCTGCAACAGCACGACGAGGATCAGGACGAAGCAGGAGATGATAAAGAGCGTATAGAGTGTGTAACTGAGCACTTCGACTTGCCGTATCCTTGAGTTATTCGTACCGCACGATCCGCGAAAAACTGAGTGCGTCGAGACTGGCTCCGCCGACGAGGCCACCATCGACATCCGGCTCTTGCATCAACTCCGAGACGTTCTCGGCCTTGACGCTTCCCCCGTACAGGATCCGGATCGCTTCTGAAACATCACTCCCGACAAGATTCGCAATCGTTTCACGAATCAGCCGGTGCATCTGCTGCGCAATCTCCGGCGTCGCGGTTCGGCCCGTGCCTATCGCCCAGACGGGTTCGTAAGCGACGATAGTACGGACCACCTCCGCACCTGTCAACCCCTCGAAAGCTCCACGTATCTGGCGTCCTGCCACGCCTTCCGCAGCCCCGGAGTCCCGATCCGAGAGGAGCTCACCAACACAGACAATCGGCGTCAACCCGGCTCCGAGACACGCCCGGATCTTCTGGTTCACCGACGCATCCGTCTCGTGGAAATACTGGCGGCGCTCCGAATGGCCGACGATGACATGCGTCGCTCCCGTGTCGGCGATCATCTCTGCCGAGACCTCGCCGGTGAAGGCCCCCTGCCCCGGATGGGGCGCGCAATCCTGCGCAGCCACGAGCACGTTCGTGCCGCGCGCAGCGTTCGCGACAGCCTGTAACCCCACGAACGTCGGCGCGATGAGAATTTCGCGATCATCGACGCCGTCGACGAGGCGAACGAGGTCTGCGACCGTCGAGACCGCCTCGTCGATGGTCTTGTACATCTTCCAGTTTCCGGCAATGACAGGTCGTCGCATCTCGTCACTCCTTCGCTCCGGCGTGGATCGTCAGGCGTCCTTGTGCGTGAGCGCCGCAACGCCCGGCAGTTCGCGCCCCGAGAGAAACTCGAGCGACGCTCCACCGCCCGTCGAGATATGCGTGATGCTATCGGTCAATCCAGCCTGGCCGATCGCCGCGACCGAGTCGCCACCACCGACGATCGACGTCGCCCCAGAGGCTGCAACCGCCTTGGCAATCGCAACCGTGCCGTCGTCGAAGGGCTTCGTCTCGAACATGCCCATCGGTCCATTCCAGAGAATCGTTCGTGCCCCCGCCACACACTCGGCATACCGCGCGGCCGTTTCCGGACCGATGTCGAGGCCCGCGTCGTCGTCGCACGTTTCATTGACGCCAATCGTCCGAGGCGGAGCCTCGACGTCGGCCCGGTTCACACACACGTGATCGGTTGGGAGCCAGAGTCCGACGCCGCGGGCCTTGGCATCGCGCTCGACGTCCCTCGCGACATCCAGTTTGTCGTCCTCCACGAGGGATTTCCCGACGTTGAGGCCCTGCGACTTCAGAAACGTGTAGGCCATGGCACCGCCGATGAGAATCGTGTCGGCCTTCTTCAGGAGATTCTCGATGACCTCGATCTTGTCCGAGACCTTGGCTCCACCGAGAACGACGACGAACGGCCGCGCGGGGTCCGTGACGACTCGTCCCAGATACTCCAACTCCTTCTCCATCAGGAGTCCAGCCGCCGATGTGGCGACGAAATGCGTGACGCCCTCCGTCGACGCGTGCGCGCGATGTGCCGTTCCGAAAGCGTCGTTGACATACACGTCCGCGAGCGCTGCGAGCTGGCGCGCAAAATCGGCGTCGTTCTTTTCTTCCTCGGCGTGAAACCGCAGGTTCTCGAGAAGAAGAACGTCGCCGTCAGCGAGTTTCGCGACTGCCGTTTCGACGTCGGCACCGACACAGTCCGACGCGACTCCCACATCCTGTGCGAGGAGCGCCCCGAGTCGCACCGCGACCGGCGCCAGCGAATATTTGTCGTTCCGCACGCCTTTCGGTCGTCCCAGATGCGAACAGAGGATAAGCCGCGCGCCACGCTCGAGGGCATATCGGATCGTAGGAAGCGCCGCCTCGATTCGCGTGGCATCAGTGACCTGTCCGTCGTGGATTGGTACGTTGAAATCCACCCGCATCAGCACGCGTTTGCCCGTGAGTTCGAGATCGCGGATTGAGAGTACGTTCATGGTCGAATCCCCAGGTTGCTGGCTGAAAGGTCGAGCGCGCCGGGAGCCGCGGCTACCGACGCGCTCGGTCGATTCGGAGCAGTACTAGACGCGCCGGAACTAGAGCCCCTTGCCCGCCACGTACTTGATCAGATCGCGCACTCGGCAGCTATATCCCCATTCGTTGTCATACCACGACAGAACCTTGACGAGGTTGCCGTCGACGACCTTCGTGAATGCCGAATCCACGATCGACGAATTGGAATTTCCCCGGAAATCGATCGAGACCAGCGGGGCATCTTCGACGGCCAGAATTCCCTTGAGGGGGCCGGCGGCGGCGGCCCGCAGCGCATCGTTGACCTCCACGTCCGTCACCGACCTCGATAGCGTCGCCGTAAAATCAACGACCGATACGTTTGGCGTCGGAACCCGCATCGCGTAGCCGTCGATCTTTCCCTTCAACGCCGGCATCACGAGCCCAATAGCCTTGGCGGCGCCCGTCGTCGTCGGAATCATCGACAACGCGGCAGCCCTTGCCCGGCGCAGATCCTTGTGCGGCAAGTCGAGGATCTGCTGGTCGTTCGTGTACGAGTGAATCGTCGTCATCTGGCCGTTCACGATGCCGAACGACTCGTGGAGGACCTTCGTGAACGGAGCGAGACAATTGGTCGTGCACGATGCATTCGAAATGACGTGATGCGTCGCCGGGTCGTATTCGCCTTCGTTGACCCCGAGAACGATGGTGATGTCCTCGCCCTTGGCCGGGGCGCTGATGATCACCTTCTTGACCGGTCCACGCAGGTGCCTGGCCGCGTCTTCACGTTTGGTGAAGAGCCCGGTCGATTCGACGACGACTTCGGCCCCGACCGATTCCCAATCGATCTTCGACGGATCGCGCTCCGAGAACACCTTGAACTCGTCACCATTGACCGAGATGCCACCCTCAGTCGCCGAAATGTCCGCGTCGAGATTCCCGAGTATCGAGTCGTACTTCAGCAGGTGTGCGAGAGTCTTCGTATCGGTGATGTCGTTGACGGCAACGAAGTCGAAGTCCTTGTCGCCAAGCGCGGTCCGAAGGATGTTGCGTCCGATGCGGCCAAATCCGTTGATGCCGACCTTGATTGCCATTGCTGCTCCTCCACGGGACATGAAAGATGGTGAGCTGCCGTCCTCGAAGTCCGCCGGCAGGCGGCCGTACGGCCGAAAAGGAACGCTACGCTAACTCACGGTCCTGGGAGTGTCAACTGGCCGTTCCGACCGTCATTTCTGATATCGAGCGGGCCCTCGAAGCAGGCTTGCGAGGAGCCATCGAAGTCTTTCCGGCCGGGTCCGCGGCCCGAATCACCTCACCCTGACGACGCAGATGCCGAGGTGCCTCGAGCGTCCGGTGCAGAGGGTTCCGACTTGGTTTCGGAACGGCTTCGGTCCGCCCTGGAACGCCGCGACGGCTTGCGCTGTCCCGAATTGGACTTCCGCTCACCTTTTCCCGCCGACTTGGTTTTCTGCCCATCCGGCGACGAGGCGGCAGCCGTTTCGGATTTCTTCGAGACCGGTTTCTTGGCTTTCTTGCGCCTCGGGAACAGAAGGTCCGAGAGCGGTTCGCCCTTGCCAGCGCAACGGGCCACCTGCATCTCGACGTAACTCTCCGAAATGAAAGCCGAGGAGGGGTATCCGAGTAGTTCCGCCACGGTTTCGATCGTCGCGGCATCGCCCTCGAGCTCGATGTAGTTGCCTATCGGTGTCTCGTCAAACGTCGCCTGCAGCGTCCGCCCGTCGTCGAGTCTTACGGTGTAGCAGGTTCGATATTTCTGGTATCTGAAGCTCCGCTGGAAGCCTAGGCGCTTGAGGATCTTGACGGTCTTCGCAGGCTGTCCGACGGTGGTCTCAACTTCCTCGCGGACCTTTTTCCCTTGTACTTTCCCTTCGCGTCGGCATTCGTTCGGCGCGACTTGCCCTTGTACGTCAGCACTCCTGCGTGTCGACGTCCGGCACCATCTCCATTTCCCGTGTGACGCACGCGCAGGTACTGGCCCTTGCGGAGTTTTCCGTCGGGAAGCTTGAAGACCCAGTTGTCCTCGAAGTGCCGGGCCTTTGAACGTTCGAGCGTCAGTCCGGCATCGGTAAGACGACTCAGCTCATCGCACGGGAGCTTGACCTCGACCTCGTAATCGACAAGGGATCGTTTCCGGAGGGCACTCGGCCTTCTTCGACTTGCTGCGTTGGACTTTCGGCATATCTACACCGGCCGCTGTATATCGCGAAAATGTTACGTTTATGTTGAATCGAGGTGAACTTGCCGCCTGACCGGTGAGCTTCCGACTCCTCTGTTATACTCGCCCCGCTTGTGTTCGTCACGGAGGAGCGGCATGGGACTTCAGGATCTCGTCGAAGGTTTTCGACGATGGCTGGACGGCGAAGAGGCCACACAAGGGACGGACGAGCCGCGTCCTCGAAGCAAGTGGGAAGATTTCATGGTGCAGATC
Source organism: Blastocatellia bacterium (assembly GCA_016705245.1). Taxonomy (GTDB): domain Bacteria; phylum Acidobacteriota; class Blastocatellia; order UBA7656; family JADIYM01; genus JADIYM01. Next base: position 351,725 of record JADIYM010000003.1, read on the forward strand.
GCTCGCGAGGTCGAGGCGGTCATGCAGCGTGAGATGTTCACTCCGCCGGGAGGTCCTACCTACATTCCCCGGGAGTACATCGTTTTCCTCAGTCCTGAAGACGATGGGGACTGGCAGGGCGAGAAGCGAGAGGGTCTCGAGCGCGGTCTCCATTACGTACTCAGCAACCGGGCGGCTCAACTCTCCGGCACGACCGAGTTTCAGACTTCATCGTTCGTCATCGAGTTGCGGACCGACGGCACGCTCGAGCGAAATGCATTTCGCGTTCAACCGGTCTGGGACAAGACATCGGATCGGACGATGGTGAAACCGCGCGCCTCGAAACCGGAACAGACGAAGAGCCCCGTCGAGTCGAACGACGATTCGACTATCGTACGCCCTCGCACGCAGGCTGTGACGAAGTCGCCACTGTTCGTGGTTTCGGTCACGCGAGATTCGCAAACATCGCCGCATCCGAAAGACGAGCGCGAATTCTTCAAGGGTCGGATCACCATTGGACGCGGATCGAAGCAGACAGCGGTCGACCTTAGGCTCGAGGGCGACCTCGAGGTCAGCCGCCACCATGCGTCGCTCGAAAGGCAGGGCGATGCATTTGTTGTCACGTGCGAGGGCCGGAATTCGATCTTCGTCGACGACGTCGAGGTCTATACCGGTGAATCGGCTTCAGTCGTGCCCGGACAGAAGATCTCGATCTGCAGTTATTTGCTCTCACCGCGCCCGCCTTCCGATTCGTAACGGCAACGCCGGCACGGCGAAAGGTCATCGCAATCGGGGCGTTACGGAATCAGGGGGATTGGAGACATGTGTTTGAGTTCACGTCTTGCCCGAATACTGGCGGTGGTCGCGGCCATCAGCGTGATGGCGAGTGGAGCCGAGGCGCAGATTCGCGGAGGAATCACGCCGAACGAGGCCGACATCATCCGCAGATTTACCGAGGCAGAGTCACGACTGCGCGAGGCGCGCACGAGCTACATGTTCAAGCAGGACGTGCTCATGCAGACCATGGCCGGGCAGGCCGTGACGGGCGTTTTCCATCGCGTTTCCGAGATCATCTTCACCGACGACGGCCGTCGCACTGAGCGAATCACGTATTTTCCGCCCTCGACGTTGAAGACTCTCGTCGTTACACAGACTGATCTCGAGGATCTCGGGATCATCCAGCCCTTCGCCCTGACTGCGGAAGAGCTGCCGAAGTACAACGTGCAGATGGCGGGCCGCGAGACGATCGACGAGATCCAGACGTACGTCTTCGACGTAGCGCCGCGCGACCCGGCAGGGATGGCGAAGCGCGGCGAGCGGTATTTCGCCGGCAAGGTCTGGGTCGAGGATCAGGACTTCATGATCGTCAAGGTCGCCGGCAAGGCGGGTCCCGAGATCGACAACAATCGGTATCCTCGCTTCGAAACCTATCGCGAGAACATCGACGGCAAGTACTGGTTTCCGACGTACACGTACGCCGATGACGTCCTGCAGTTCGAACGCGACGACGTTCCCGTGCGGTTGGTTGTGAAGTACACGAACTATCGGCAGTTCACCGGGAACATCACGGTCCTGCCCGACGATGGTGAACCCGAGCCCCAACCGCCGCCCGATGACTTGCCTCCGCCGATCCAGGCGCCACCGCCAGTGAAACCTTGAGCCTTACTGAGACGCTCTTGGAATCGAGCGGCCTGCGGCCGGTGCCTTGATTTGCAGACTCGTCTTTGCCGAAGATCAGAGTGGTTCGGAGACGTTCGACCGTCCGTGGGACGCTCGCTACCGCTCACGGCTCAAAAAACGGGAACCATCCGCATCGTGCTCTACCTGGCAAGGCTCCGCCACGTCCCCGTTCCTTGAGCCGCGAGCGTTAGCGAGCGTCCCACGGACGGTGCCTGAAATCGCAGACTCGACGTTGCGTCTGACCCGTACGTTACCGCGCACGGTACTGATGCGTTCACCAGCGAGCTAGATCGCGAAGTCCTCGGCTGTTGGCGCCTTCGCCTTGCCGGACATCACTTCCTTCACGAGCGGAGCCAGGTCGCCGCCAGGATCCTTCGCAAGGAACTTGGTGTACGCCTCACGGGCGAGCGAGGGATTCCCGGCGTTGTCATAGGCGAACCCCGCGTACGCATAGGCTTCCGCATCATTGCCGAGCGGCGCGGCTTTCTCGAACGACTCGGCAGCCTTCTGGTAATCCTTCAGCTTGAAATACGCGAGTCCAAGATTGGTCAGCACCTGTGGGTCGGGCTTCGCATCGAGTTTCTGAGCAGTTTCGAGCGACTTGACCGCATCCTGGAAACGTCCAGTGTTCACGTACGCCGCACCGAGGTTGCGGTGAGCCTTCACGAGGCTCGGATTCTTCGCAATGGCCTGGACGTATTTCTCGATGGCATCGCCTTCCTTCCCCGCGACTTGAAGTTTGTAGCCTTCGTCGAAGAGACGGTCCGCCTCCGCATTGGTCGCAGGATCCGATGTCGTCCCGGTCGACGGACCCGTGGTCGGTACAGTCGTGGGGCCGGTCGTGGGACTGGTTGTTGGTCCAGCAGTCGTCGTTCCACGACTGAACCAACCCTGCGTGTACCCGAAGATACCGACCCCGCCCACGCCAACCACGAGCAGGAGAAGCGCCAGAACTCCGAGAATGATCCCGACTCCCTTTCCGCTTTTCTTTGGAGCCGGCTGAGCGTAGCCAGGTGAGGGAGTGTGGTGGCCGAATCCGGCCGGCTGCGGCGACGATGCTACGCCCCACTGCGCGGGTTCAACAGCGGTCGGCGCATATCCTGCGGGCGGCGGATGGGCGTCCGTCGGCGGGACTACCTGTCCAAACGGCGCTGCCAACGGAGCCTGGACCTGCGGCGCAGCGACCGCCACGGTGTCAGGTTTCGGTTGTGGTGCCGTAATCGGCGCCCCGACGGCCTGCATTCCTCCGGGTTGCGTCGGAACGCGACCCTCGAACGCGTCAACGAGGTCGCGAACGAATTGACCGGCTGTCGGAGTGCGGAGGTTCCGGTCGCGCTCGAGAGCGCGCATGACGGCAGAGTCGATGAGCGGCGAAATGTTCGGGTTGATCCAGCGAATCGGCTTTGGCGCGGTCACCAGGCGCGACACCATTACCGCCTGAGTGTTCTGCCCTTCGAACGGCAACGCACCGGCGAGCATCTCGTAGACGATGAGCGCGAAACTGTAGACATCAGACCGCGCGTCGAGTTTCTCGCCCGAGACCTGCTCCGGCGACATGTAGAAAGGTGTCCCTATGATGAGCCCGGCCTGCGTGAGGTCGTTTCGCTTGTCCTCGCTCTCGGCCATCTTCGCAATGCCGAAGTCCAGCACCTTCACGAAGTCGGCACCCGAGCCCTTCTTCGTCAACATGATGTTGTCGGGCTTGAGGTCACGGTGCACGATACCGAGTGCGTGCGCGGCGTCGAGCGCATCCCCAATCTGCTTCACAACGGCGATGACGCGCTCGAGCGGAAACATCCCGTCGGATTCGAGAACCTTCGTCAGCGTGTGGCCCTCGATGTACTCCATCGCAAGATAGACGAGTCCATCCTCCGACTCGCCGTAGTCATATATCGTCACGGCGTGCGGATGATCGATGCGGCTCGACATCTGCGCTTCGCGGGTGAATCGAGGAAGCGCCTCAGGATCGTTGAGTGCTGACGCGGACAGGATCTTGATGGCGCAAGGCCGATTCATCTTGATGTGCTCGGCTTTGTACACGGCGCCCATGCCGCCTTCGCCCAGCTTCGTCTCGATGCGGAACCGTCCGGCGATCGTCGATCCGATCCGTTCCACGGAGCGATGCGCCACAAGGAAGTCAGCGGAGACGGGAGCCGTTTCACCGACCTCCGGGATGGTTGGCGCCGCGACCAGCACGGTCTCGTCGTCGAGTTTAGACCCGTCCTTGGGGCAGACCCTGAAGGTATCGGGATATTCCATCGCGCAGGCCGAACAGCGTTTCATCGAGATTTCGTCAACTCCGTGGAGAAATCGGTAGCAAGTGGCCTGAGTGTAGGACAGAACCTGTGTCCGGGTAAACGCAAGAGAGGCGCGACGGGCGTGCCCTTCGCGCCTCTCCATCACCTGACTGTGTCGAGAATGGTCCGAGCAGGACCAACTTGTACTACTAGTTGGGACTGAATTTCGCCCGCTTCAGCTGCAGCGTGATCTTGGCCTTCGCGGCAAGTTGCGTTCCGCCGGTGCCGCCCGACGAGCCGCGACCGCCGCCATAGCCACCCTTGCCGCTGGCGAGACCGCCGTTCGGACGCGCCTTCGGACGTGGTGCCGCAGCCTTTCGCGAGACCCCGGCAATCGGCACGACCTCTACCTCAACGCGGTTCTCGGCGTAGAAAACCACCGGCGTCTTGAACTCGCGACCGCCGGCCGAAAGTCGCATCCCGTTGAACATCTCGTAGAGCTGCATGTCGTCCATGGCGATTTCGAGGTTGAATCGGCTCACCATGCCACTGCCGCTGCCAACAGCGAGGTCGACATTGGCGCCCATTCCGCGCAGCTTGTCCAGGATGGCCTGAATCTGCTCGGGCTTGCCTTCGTCGATCGTCAGCTCGATCTGGTTCTTGAGCTGCACGGTATCGGTGATGACGTCGCTCTGCGCGTAGATGGACTCGTACAGGTGGCCGACCATATCGGATGAAAGGACCGGCGCGATTTCGTCGATGGCCTTGTTGTAAGCGAGTTTCGGCGACGATCCGCTTCCCCGGGCTGTGATGACGCCTTCACCGAGGATCTCGTTCGCATTCGGCCTTACGATCGTGTAGAGCAGGTCTGGATCGGCAATGTAACCGCCCTGACTATAAGGCTTCACCTGCGGGTCGATGTCCACATAGATCAGGAAGTCGGCATTGTAGATCTGTGCCTGCCGCGCCAGGATCTTGATCGAATTTGGCGCAAGCTGTCCGCCCTTCGTGATCTGAATCGAGACGTTTTCCTTGATCTGCGTGTAGTCGACCGGACGCAGTCCCGCCTGCTTCACGTCGTTGTAGATGAGCGCGCGGACCGGCTCGATCGGCGTGTCGCTCGTGAAGCGAGGGCTCGGCATGAGCATGATCTTTGGTGCGTCGTCGCCAAACGACAGCACGTCGCCCTGGACGAGCGCCGCGACCATCGCGGCCAGGTCGATCTGTCCCTCGACCGTCAGAACGACCTCGCCGGGTCGCGAGTCTTCGTCTTCCTGAATGATCTTGAATGACGTGAGAAATCGATCCGGTGGCGTGAGGGCAATGTCGATGTCCTCGGCATATCGATTGACGATCTCGGGAGAGAACTTGGAGCCAAGATAGTCACGCAGGAATGCGAGTTTCGCCTGGTTGCGTGCCTTCTGGAGCGACGAACCGCGCAACCTCGGATTCAACTCGAAGGTGTATCGCTTTCGCTTCACCTCGGCCTGAGCCGTCACAGCGATGACCGCGAGGATCGCGATCGCAAGCATCGCTCGAATCATTGATGTCTTCACGAGGGGTCTCCTTGGAGTGCGTCGAGCGGGCGACGAATCGAACCGGAGTGCGTGGCCGTTCGACCTCACACTCCGGAACTTTCGTGGAGCCTGACCGTCGTCACTAGTCCTGCGGCTTGTCCTTCTTCTTCTTGCCATCGCCGGCGCCGGCACCAGCAGCACCCGCCATCGAGCGTGCCGACATTTCGGCCGAGACACGCCCCGGGTTCGGAACGGCGTCTTCGGTACCAGCGTCATCGAACGTGCGCTTGATCGATGCCCAGGCGAGTTCCTCTTCCACCGACTCGACCACGAGTACGGCGTACTTGAAGGTCTTGCGCGAGAGGACCTTTCCTGTCACGGGGTGCTTGATGGCTTCGCCTTCCGCGAACACCTCGAATCGCATTCCGGGTTTCACCCCTGCCGCGGAACCGGCCGTGAGTGCAACGCGGTTGCCCTCAACTAGTACGACCAGCGCGTCGATCGGCACCGAGTCACCGAGCTCAGCCACGAATCGGGCGGAGACACGCGAGATGATATCGCGGTAAGCCGCTTCTTCCTTGTTGCTCGAACTCTTGGTTCCCATCGAGCTCTCGCCGCCCTTCTCGTCATAATCGCGAGAAAGGACGACCGTACCCTTCTCAAGGTCGAGCAACTGAATCTGAACCTTCGCGCTCACCTTCGAGCTCAGTTCGCGATCGCCGCCCATGCCGACGCGCCCGCCGAGCGCGCCGCCGATGCCGCCCGTGCGGGTGGAGTCCACCGTCACGCTCTGGCAAGTGCCCGAGACGACGTATTTCGCCGCAAGCATCTGGCCGACCTTCACGCTATCGCTCGGGCTGACGACGTCGGAATTTGCAAACCCCTGTTCCTTGAGCAAATTGTCACGCTGGGCGCCGGCAATGACCTCGAACCGTCCGCTGTTGACGAGGGCGCTCTCGAGAGCCTGCCGGGTGATCGGATTCGCCCAGGTTTCGTTCGTTTCGGCCGATGTCGCGACGAAGAGCCGTGGCTTGCCACCGGCCTTCATCTCGGTTGCGGGTGTCGCCTTTTCGTCGACTCCGCCACCGGTCTTGCGTTGCGGGGTCGCGGCGAATGCGGTCGAGGCCAGGACGAGGACCGCGAGAAGGGAAACTGCGTACTTGCTCCTGTTCATGGAAAACGAAGGCTCCTTTGCGACGTGCTGCTGCCGCCCGGCATCCTGCGCGAGTGCGAGGACGGCCGTGGCAGGAGGCGGGATCATCGGATTGCGATCTATCACGGAACTGGACGGTATTTGAATCGTCCACGACTGCTTCGGCCACTATAGGCCGGGGTTGAAAGGCTGTCAATTCAGGGGTTCGACGGCATCCGCAAGGCATGCGGCACACTTGTCGAGGCGCCCCATGGATGCACGAGCGCGGCTATGGGTTGCCGCCGTCCGGCTTGCGTCTACGACTTTTCGAGCTCGGCCGCCATGATCGCGCGCGTCTGCTCGAGTAGCGAATCGACGTCGGCTTCGGTCATGCTGATCGTCGGAATCGGGTGATGGATGACGATCCGGATCGGCACACTCCGGAGGCGAACCGTGCCGGGAGGCATCGCCTCGAAAGCCCCGTCGATCGTGACGGGAACGATCGGAACCCCGGCGCCGATCGCCATGTGGAAGGCTCCCTTCTTGAGGGGCAGGAGTTCCCCCGTACGCGTGCGGGTCCCCTCGGCAAACACGCCGAACGACTGGCCCCGCTTCAGGCTTTCTGTTGCGCGACGAACGCTTTCGACCGCCTGGTCGCGGTTCGATCGGTCGACGGCAATCATTCCGATCGTCTTGGCTCCCGTCGCGAGCAAGGGCACTTTCTCGACCTGCGACTTGAAGAGATAACCTATTCGGTGACGCGGAGACCCGAGCGCAAGCCAGATCATCGGGGATCGAGCGTGCTCTGATGATTCGAGACATAGACGTACGTCTTTCTCGGATCCACACGATCTCGCCCTTCGATGGAGTAGCGCACGCCGGCGAGCAGGAGTCCGAGCCTGATCGTGCACATCGTTGGAATCGTGACGAACTCGGGAATCCGGGTGAGCGCCGTCAGCGCAATGCAGAATGGGCCGAGGATGGCCAGCAGTCCGCCCCAGACCGCAAAAGTACATAGGCCCGCATGCGCTCCATCATCGGCCGCATTTGACGGGCCGTTCCCGGGGCGTGTCAAGCCTCATGATCATTGAAAACAAAAGATTTGCGTCGTCATGAACGAGATGCTTGCACTGCGTCATGACCGTCTGCTATAAGGGTGGCGGGTTGCGGAAGGGCGAGGTTGCGTACGTCATGCGCAGACTGTGAGCCGAATACGGCGAACAGGCTGGCATGTCTGTCCCATGACGCAGCCGGTTCGTGGCGCGATGCCATCCGCCGTGCAGACTTCCTGGTCGGGTTCGAAACACCATGGTTCCAGAGAAAAAGATCGGTCTCCGAGTTGCTGAGTCGTGTCCTCGTTGCGGCGATTCCGGCTGGGAACAGATGGACGACGCGAAAGTGCGGCGATGCTCGTGCCGATCGCTCAGCCGCTCTACCTCGCTCGTTGCGTCGGCACGTATCCCGCGCCGATACCAGGACTGCGATTTCGAATCCTACTATCCACTGAATCCTTCCCAGGAAGCAGCAGGTATGTTCGCCCGCCGTGTTGCCAACGAGGTTCCGAACCTCGACATCGGCCTGCTCTTCATGGGCACCTGTGGAATCGGCAAGACGCACCTGTCGGTAGCCATTCTCCATGCGCTGCTCGAGAAGAACATTCCCTGTCTCTTCTATGACTTCCGGGACCTTCTCAAGGAAATCCAGGAGAGCTGGAACACACAGACGCAGACCTCGGAGATGGAGATTCTCGCACCGGTCTACGAAGCGGAAGTGCTCGTGCTCGACGAACTCGGCGCCTCGAAGCCGACCGAGTGGGTCAAGGACACGATGACGCACATCATCAACAAGCGGTACAACGACCGGAAGGTCACCATCTTCACTTCTAACTATCTCGACACGAAAGCCTCTCCGAACGACGAGACGCTGACGGATCGGGTCGGAGCGAGGCTGCGATCGCGGCTTCACGAGATGTGCAAGATGATCATCCTGACCGGCGATGACTACCGACGGACCGTCAAGCAGGCCGGCTTCCGCTTCGGGCAGTAGAATCTGTCCGCGTCTCTCTGTGCGAGGGCTTCGCATACAGAGCACACAGAGGCACTGAGACTCACAGAGCAGCGACACTGGTTACGAAAGCCGCAGTTCCTCGAGCAACACGCGAGCCAGTTCCGCCACGCTCCACGCCTGGGCGATACACCCGCGGGGCGAATGGGGCGCCTCGCCGTCGAATATTTCGCTGATCGACCCAAGTCCAGCCTCGGTGCCGAGGTGACGTGCCATCGGAGCAATCCACTCACGGACTGCAGACTTTGCAGCATCGGTCCGTCCGTGCGTCCTGAGATGCGCCGTGCAGAAAGGCCCCAGCAGCCATGGCCAGACCGTTCCGTTGTGATAGGCCCCGTCGCGTTCCACGATGTTGCCGGCGCACCGTCCGCGATATCGCGCGTCAGCCGGGTCGAGCGTCCGCAGCCCGACTGGTGTCAGCAGTCGCGACTGCACGGCCTGCAACACGTCCTCGCGCCGATTCTCGTCGAGCACGTCGTGGTGAAGGCTGATCGAGAAGACCTGATTCGGCCGGCACGCGGGATCGCCGCCGCCCGGACCGTCAATCACGTCGAAGAGAAACCGCGACTCGGGGTTCCAGAACTGGTCGTTGAACGATCTCCGCACGTCTTCCGCATCGTGACGCCATACGCGCGAGTGCGCGTCGAGCCCGAGCGCATCGGCGACATCCGCTCCCGACATGAGCGCGTTGTACCAGAGCGCGTTAACCTCGACGGGTTTGCCACGACGCGGTGTCACCGGAAGGCCGTCCACAACGGCGTCCATCCAGGTCAGCGCAACTCCATCCGCCCCCGCCGATAGCAGTCCGTCAGTCGGATCGACGCCGATGCCGAATCTCGTCCCGGAAGCGTAGGCATCCAGAATCGCCTCGATCGCCGGGAAGAGCGTCCACCGGGCAAAATCCAGGTCGCCGGAATCTCCGACGACTCGCCGCGAGGCCTCGATAAACCAGAGTGAGGCATCGACCGAGTTGTAATCGGACCGTGTCCCGTCGTCAGAGAACCGATTCGGGATCAGGCCTCCCGAGATCGAACTCGCAAACGACTTGAGTACCTCTCGCATCAGAGGCCATCGCCCGGTCGCAATCGCCAGCCCAGGCAGCGCGACAAAAGTGTCGCGGCCCCAGTCGCCGAACCACGGATATCCGGCAATCACGCTGCGGCCTCCGTCTTTGCGCGACACCAGGAACTGTTCGGAAGCCTCCGCGAGTCGAGTTGCGAACGTCTCGGTCCATCGATCGAGCGGCTCGAGGGTTCCTTGAGCGTCCGGCGAAGGCAGCCCCGCGCGCCACGAGGCACGAGCGCGCGCCGAACGGTCGTCACGCCGCTTCAACTCATTGCGCTCCAGAGCGCGAGCGTCGGATTCGCCGAATGAATCGACGATCTCCAGCGACGCGATGAAATAATGAAAACACTCCTCGCCGGGCAACACCTCGAAAATGAACTCGCCGTGCGAATAGAGATCCTCGTGCCCATCGTAGCCGCGGGCGAGCTCCTCTCGCAGTTCGACCCCGTTACACCATTGCGGTGACGGAGCGAACCGACTGGCGCTGTGATAAAGAGCGAGCGGCGGTAGCTCTGGACGCGGTTGCACGACGACGACGCCGAGCGCGACGGCCAGACCGGCATCGATGCCGTCCCGCTCGTGCGCCAGTCCGTGGAAGTCTCGAAACGAGACCATCGGCCGAAGCGAGAGCACGACCCGGCCTTCCACGGAACGGCCGGCCCGGATCCGATAGGTCACGGCCGACATCTGCCGGCCCTGGGGCATCCAGACCCGGCGCTCGACCTCGACGTTGCCCACACGGAACAGCCACGTTGCGACCGGCCGGGCCTCGAAATGGTCGAGGCGTCGGTAGCCCTCCGGAGCGACCGCGTCACGGTAGACGTTCGTGGCCAGTTCGTACTTCGTCTCGCCGACTAGAATTTCGTCGTCCACGCGAGACAGCAGCACGTGCCGCTTCGCCGGCGGTTCGAGAGCGGCGACGAACAGTCCGTGGTATCGACGTGTGGCTGCTCCCGAAACCGTGCCCGACGCAAAGGAGCCGAGCCCGTTCGTCTCGAGCCACTCCCGGCCAAGCATGCTGTCGAGCGACGCATCGGACACGCGGCGAAGTCTACGCGATCGATGGAACCCGCGAAAGCACCGCGTCCCGGAGACCGTCCCGAGACGCGGAACTTGACCCCGAGCGCGTCAGAGGTTCTTCCGGAACAGGTAAGACATCTTGATGAAAAACGTCCTGCCGTTGAGGCGGAAGCCGTCTTCGATGCGGCTGCTGATCGGGTTGAAACCGTTCACGTTCGTGTCGTCGTTGTAGCCGACGTAGAAAGACGTCCCCGGACCCGGCGTCCAGCCAAACAGATACTGGCCATACGCACGCGACCCGAGCGAGTCGTAGTCGAACCGCGCCCTGACGAACGTAAACGCCGAGAACTGGTATGTCGCGCGAATCGAGATGAGGTTCGAATCGTAGGCGACGCGATCCGTGTCATACCGGTGCAGCCGGCTCTTGAAGTAGCTCACGCTCGTGCGCAGCGCGTCGGTCGGCTGGAGCGTCACGTTCGACTCGAGGAACAGCTCGTTTCCCCGGCCCGGGTCCAGCGGTGCAAACGGATTGGCGAGCGCTGCCGGACTGACGCGCGGGTACTTCGGACCGTTGCCGAAATCGAAGTCGAAGGCGCCACGAGTGATGCCGACGAACTGAAAGAACGAGATGAACTTGTTCGGCGTCGAACCGCCGTAGGCGAAGATCTGGTTGAGGTTCGTCGATCGTTCGCCGTGACCCGCAAATGCTCCTGGGTGCAGAAGGCTACGTCTGGGACCGAATTCCTCTTCGAAGAGCCGCTCGTGGCCGCCGAAGTAGCCGACCGAGACAAACGTCTCCTTCTTGAAGTTGAACTGCCACTGGAATTCGTCGACGGCCTGCTGCATGCGACCATTCCAGTCGTAGCTTGCGGACGAGAAGTTCGAGATCCGCCAGTTCGTATAGAAGCCTTCCGGCTTCGGATCCGTGCTCCAACGCAGAAACAGGTCGGACTTGTTCGTGCCGACGCGCCGCGTGAATCCGACGTCCGCGCGGTACTTCTCGGTCCGACCCTGTGTCTGAACGAAGTAGCCGAAGTTCCGGTCCGTGAAGTCGTAGTTCACGAGATAGCCGAAGCCGTTACCTGTCTTGTAGGACGTCTCAGTGGTATCCGGGTCGAAGAAGTACCCTCGTGTCGTCGTGCCTACCGTCTGAAAACTCAGGACGGTCTTCGAGTCGAGCTTGAATCGACCGTCGAAGCCGGCGATGTCGTTGTGCCTCTGCGGAAAGTTGTAGGTTGTCGCGAAGAATCCGAGGTTCGACTCCTTGCCAATGTCGCGCTTTGCACGCAGAACGCCGATGAAGGCATTCCTGTCGACGAAGGGCTCGATGAACGAAGCAAGGTCCGGGTTCTCGCGTTCTTCTTCGGAGAAGTTGCCCGGTGCGGCGTCGGACGCGAGCATCAGGCCAAACGACGTACGGCCCAGCTTTCCAGTCAGCTTCACCGCAACGTCCGGATCGACGATTCGTCGCGTGTTAACCACCTGGAGGGGCGTCTGGAAGATGTCGATGCCCTCGAGAAAGAACGGACGCTTCTCGGGGTAGAAGATCGGGAATCGCTGATTCGCGGTGATCACGAGCTGGTCGGCCTCGACCTGTGCGAAATCGGGATTCGCGGCAAAGTCGAGAGTGATCGTCGGCGTGATGCTGTACTTGAGCGTCAGGCCGGGCTCGAACTCGATGGGTCGATTCACGAACTTCGTGGTGTCGAGGAACGGATCGCCGAGCATCGGCGGGGCCGGCAGACGCTTGCCGGTCTCAGAGATCGTGAAGCTGGGAATGATCTCGAGCGTGCGTGTCGCCTCGATCGACTCGAAGCCCGATAGCTTGCCAGCCTGAATGAGCGTCCCCTGCGAGTTCCGCGCCAGCGGCATCCACGAGTTGAGCTCATTTGCCCCGCGTTTGATGCGGCGGAAAACGTGCGCTCCCCACTGTTTCCCTTCGCCCGCTTCGTAGCGAATCGACTTGAACGGGACAGCGACCTCGACGATGTACCCGTCCGGGGTCGTCGTCCCCTTCGAGTCCATGACGACGTCGACGTTGTAGTCCTCGCCCTGCGACTCAGTGAACACACCGTCCGCCTGCACGCCGAGTGGGTTGAAGAAGAAAATGTACGCGCGGCGCTGGTCGTTGAAGGTGTCGAGGTAGATGCCGACATAATCGTCGTCGAAGATCTGGTCGCGCTTCGGAATCGTCGCGCGGATCTTGTCGGGTTCGTTGTCGAAGCAGCGGAACGCGATGAAGAGGGTCTTGCCGTCGTGACCGAGCAAGACCTCGGTCCGCTGCGACGGCTCGATGTTGTCGCCAGGTTGAACCTGAAGGAAGTCCTTGAGGACCACAGCCTGGCTCCAAACCTCGTCGTCGAGTTTGCCGTCGATGACGGGCGCCGAGTCGAGTCGTCCAAGCTTGGCCGGCGGCTCGGATTTCTTCGCGATGACCGCGGGGGCCGCCGCCTCGTCGCCTTCACTCGCCAGGACGTTAGCCGGCGTCAGCGCACACAGTATGCCCAACAAGATCGCGAGTCTCCGAAGTCTGTTCGTCATGGGTCTCTCCGCCGCTCGAGTCTGCCACAACCGTAGGTGTTCTCTCATACGCACAAGTCGCTACTAAGTGCCGACGCGTTAACTACTTTCGGGCTCCTTTTTGCACTCTTTTACAAGTCGGCGTGCAACGAATGCGTGATCTCCTGTGAGGATCGGGATAAATCGAATCCAGGGCGGCGACTTCCGCCGGGCTTGGTCGGTCGGCCAACCTGGTACTCTCCTACTAATTCTCTTGCATCTATTGCATTCCGAGCGTAGCTTGGTCGCGTGACCAAACCCTTTGACGCCGCAGCCTCCATCGACAAGCTGCTCGACGTCGCAGCCGGATTGTTCCGTCGGAAAGGATTCGCTGCGACGACGGTCCGAGAAATCGCAAATGCAGCCGGAATGTTGCCGGGCAGCCTGCACTACCGCTATGCCAGCAAGGAAGCGCTGCTCGTTTCGCTGATGGAGCGTGCCATCGGGCGACTGACCGAATCCGTTCGCGAGGCCGTCGCTTCGACTCGGGATCCGGCCGAACGCCTTCGCCTGGCACTCCGGGCGCACCTGCGGGTGTTGCTTTCGGACGACGACGCCGTTTACGTGATGCTCTACGACTGGCGTGCAGTGTCGAACGACACGGCGCGCGAAGCCATCGTGCGGATGCGTGACACCTACGAGGCCTTCTGGGACGGCCTTATCTACGAAGCTGCCGGCTCCGGCCAGATCCGACCTCGCATCGACCTCAAGCTGCTGCGGCTCTTCGGGTTCGGCGCCATCAACTGGGTCGCGCAGTGGTACGAGGACCACGCGGGCGGACGGTCTCCCGAACAGATAGCGGATGCATTCTGGGCCTTCATGGCGCTCGGCGTTTTCGCCGAGGACCGCCGCCCGGCCGACGAGGATGGGGCTTTTGTCGCCCTCGGGGGCGCTGCGCCTCCGCTCGAACCGGTCCGCCGCTGACGAACACGCTGGGGATTCCGGTTTTGCCGGATTGGGAGCACAACAATGCAGTTGCACCTCGGAACTCAGATCGGCAACGCCGTCGACACGATTCGAGCCAACGGTCCGGCGATGCTCGCCGACGCCGCGTCGACGAAGAACCTCCGCGTACTCGCCACGCTCCTCGGACCGGCCTATCGCGGGCTCATCCGGAAACTGGCGAAGGGTGCCGATGGCACGGAAATGCCGCTCGATCACTCCGCGTTCTTCGACTGGCGATACACGCGAGAGTTTCCCGAGATCACGAGGCTCTACGAAGCAGCCAAGTCGTCTCAATGGAACGCAACGGTGGACATCGACTGGTCGAGGCCCGTCGATCCGTTCGATACCGTGCATCCGCTGCTTCCCGACAGTTTTCATCCGGCCTCGACACTTCCGGTCTGGCGAAGGATGACCGACCGTGAACGCGCGGCGCAGCGGCACGACCTGCTGGCATGGTTCCTCAGTCAGTTCCTGCACGGCGAACAGGGCGCGCTCTTTGCCGCGGCGCAGGTAACCGAGTCCGTGCCCTGGCTCGATGCGAAGCTCTTCGGGTCCACGCAGGTCGTCGACGAAGGTCGCCACGTCGAGGTCTTTCACGCTTATCTGACGCAAAAACTCGGACGAATCTTCGAGATCAACGACAACCTCTACGTCGTAATCGATGCGCTCATGACCGATTCGAGGTGGGACGTGAAGTTCCTCGGGATGCAGATCATGATCGAGGGTCTCGCGCTCGGTGCCTTCGGCACGATCCGAAGGCTGACTGCCGATCCCACGCTGCGCGACATCCTGAAGCTCGTCATCACGGACGAAGCACGCCACGTGCACTACGGCGTGCTGTCGCTCGAGCGCTTCTACCTGTCCGAACTGACCGAGCGGGAGCGCCGCGATCGCGAAGACCTCGCGTTCGAGCTCTCCATCCTGCTTCGCAACCGCTTCCTCATGCACGAGATCTATGACGAGCACTTCGGACACGCACTCTCGCGGAACGCGTGGGACCGAATCATTCTCGAGTCCGACCTCATGGCCTTCTATCGCGAGTCGATGTTCCGCCGCATAGTCCCGAACCTCAAGCGATCGGGCCTTCTGTCGGACAGAATCCGGCCGCGCTACGCCGAGCTCGGGCTCTTGCGATGGGAGTCGGAGAAGTCCGCACCGGACCTGTCTGCGGCGGACCTCCTGGATTGAGAGACTTGCTGCGAACATTGCGCGAAGCGCTTTGGAGTGCGGCGTGAATCGCCGCTTTTGATCGATCCAAAGCGGCGATTCACGCCGCACTCCAAAGCGCTTCGCGCAACGTGCTCAGACCGTCATCACCTCGGTCTCGCGCTGTCTGGCCAGATCGTTGAGCTTCGAAATGTAGCCATCGGTGAGCTTCTGAACCTCGTCGAGGGCCTTGCGCTCATCGTCCTCGGAGATCGCCTTGTCCTTGAGCATCCCCTTGAGACGGTCGTTCGCGTCCCGGCGAATGTTCCGGATTGCCGTCCTATGCTCCTCGGTGATGTCGTGCACGACGCGAACGAGCTGCTTGCGGCGCTCCTCGGTGAGCTGCGGAATCGGGATGCGCACCATCTTGCCGTCGTTCGAAGGATTAAGATTGAGGTCGGACGTCTGGATGGCCTTCTCGATGGCCTTGATCACGGACGGATCCCACGGCTGCACGGTGAGCAACGAGGGCTCGGGCGCGCTGATGGCTGCGACCTGCGAAAGGGGCGTCGGCGAACCGTAGTAATCGACAACGATTGTGTCGAGCAGGTTGACCGATGCCCGGCCGGTTCGGATGTGCAGGAACTTCCGTCGGGCGTCCTCCACTGTCGCCTTCATATGGGCCTCGGCGTCCGTCTTCACCTGATTGATGTCCATGTTGACCTCAACTTGCGTCGACCCGGTCGCTAACGCTCCCGGTTCTGATCTTCCCTAAGGCCTCGCGTGAACCCGCGAACCCACGTTCTCACCGGTGACGACCTTGAGGATATTGCCACGCGTGCGCAGATTGAAAACCACAATCGGCAGCGAATTATCACGGCTCAGCGAGATGGCCGACGCGTCCATCACCTTGAGGCTTCGATTCAGGACATCGTCGTACGTGATCGTCTCGAGGAACTCGGCGGTCGGGTCGGTGACCGGATCGGCCGTGTAGATACCCAGAACCTTCGTCGCCTTCAGGATGCAGTCAGCTCCGATTTCGAGCGCGCGCAGGACGGCGGCCGAGTCGGTCGTGAAGTACGGATTCCCTGTTCCGGCCGCGAAAATGACGACGCGCCCCTTCTCGAGATGCCGGATAGCCCGCCGAAGGATGAATGGCTCCGCGATCTGGCGCATCTCGATCGCCGTCTGGACCCGAGTCGGCACGCCGATCTTCTCGAGACCGTCCTGCAACCCCACCGAGTTCATCACCGTCGCCAGCATGCCCATGTAGTCCGCGGCCGAACGATCCATGCCCAGCGTGCTGGCGGCGATGCCGCGGAAGATGTTTCCGCCGCCCACGACGACAGCAACTTCGACGCCGAGGTCGTGAACTTGCTTGATCTCCTCCGCAATCTCGACCACGACAGCCGGATCGATTCCGAACTTCCCGGAACCCATCAACGCCTCGCCGCTGATCTTGAGCAGGATTCGATTGAAAACCGGTTTGCCCGCCATTGCTTCGCCCACGGCTCCTCCTGTACTCACGATCGTCCTCCCCTGCCCGGCCGGACGGCCGGTAATAGAAAAGGCCCCGTCATCGGGGCCCTTTGTCAGCTAGCGGTTGAGCATCTCGGCAACTTCGGCTCCGAAGTCGCCTTCCTTCTTCTCGAGCCCCTCGCCCATCTTGTACCTTGCAAAGCGGCGAATGGCGATCTTTTCTCCGATCTTCGCCGTGAGGCTCTTCACGAGCTCGCCGACGGTCGAGGTCTGATCCTTGACGAATGGCTGCTCTAGCAGACACGCCGTCTCGTAGAACTTCGAGAGTCGGCCGTCGACGATCTTGGCGAGCACGTCGGCCGGCTTCTTGGCCATCGACTCGTCGTTCTTCAGCCGCTCCATCTCGATTTCGCGTTCCTTGGCCAGCGCCGTCTCGGGCACCTCGTCCTTCGAAACGTACTGCGGATCCATCGCAGCGATGTGCATCGCGATGTCCTTGAGGAAGGTCTGGAAGTCATCGCCCCTCGCGACGAAATCCGTCTCGCAGTTCACCTCGACGAGCACACCGACCTTGCCACCCATGTGGATATAGCTGCCGACGGCGCCTTCCGCGGCAATTCGACCGGCCTTCTTCTCGGCGCCCGCGAGCCCACGCGTGCGCAGGATCTCGATGGCCTTCTCTTCAATGCCCTCGGCCTCGGTAAGCGCCTTCTTGCACTCCATCATGCCGGCGCCGGTCTTCTCTCGCAGTTCCTTGACCGCGGTTGCTGTGATCTCTGCCATGCTCTCCCTCGTTCTCCTGCTTCTCGCGTGCACCGGCCGTCGGCTCCGTTCGTCGGGGCGCGGCGACCGGCATAGCGTCGAAAATTGTCCAGGTTACGCTTGCGCGTCACCAGCCGGTGCGGCCTCGGCAGCCGCGGTCTCCGCCGCGGGAGCCGCTGCGGTGTCACCAGTCTCCGTCACGGTCTCGGTCTCACCCTCGGGTTCCTCCGGTGCGGGACGGCCATCGGCGGACCGGTATGCCCGAATGTCATCCGGCGCCGGCGCGGGCGCGTCGACTCGCGGTGCTCGGTCGTCGCGGCGCGGACGATCGTCACGACGCGGTCGGCGCTCACGGTCGTCGCGGCGCGGCCTGCCATCTGCGTCGGCCGCCGCAGCCTCGGCCTCTTCGGCTCCAGCATCCTTCGTGAGCTCGCGGCCCTCGATGATCGCGTCAGCCATTTTCTGCAGGAACAGCCGGATGGCGCGGAGCGCATCGTCGTTCCCGGGAACAACATAGTCGATGAGGTCCGGATCGCAGTTCGTGTCGACGATCGAAACGATCGGGATTCCGAGGCGATTCGCCTCCTTGACCGCAATCTCTTCCTTGTTCGAGTCGATGACGAACATCACGTCGGGCAGTCCGCCCATGTTGCGGATCCCGGAGAGATTGCGCGACAGGCCGTCCTGCTCGCGATCGAGACCGATCCGCTCCTTCTTCGTCATCGAGTCGTAACGGCCGTCCGTCTTCATCGCCTCGAGGTCCTTCAAACGTGCAATCGACTTCTGGATCGTCTGGAAGTTCGTCAGCAGACCGCCAAGCCAGCGCTGGTTGACATAGAACATTCCGCAACGCTCTGCCTCTTCCTGAATGGCATCCTGCGCCTGCCGTTTGGTGCCGACGAAAAGGAACTTGCGGCCATTGACCGACTCGCCCGTGACGAACTTGACGGCTTCCTTGAAGAGACGCTGCGTCTTCTGCAGGTCGATGATGTAGATCCCGTTGCGTTCGCCGAAGATGTATTCCTTCATCTTCGGATTCCACCGGCGAACCTGATGCCCGAAGTGGACGCCAGCCTCGAGCAGCTCTTTCATCGTGACATTGACCAAGGGAATTCTCCTTCGCTGAATCGGTTTGTGTACTCACCGTCCCGACGTCCGCTCTACGTTGCGGACAACCAACTCAGGAACGGCAATGGTTTGAAAAACCGGGCCCTCGTGAACGATGGCCAGGATCGATCGCGCAAGGCGTCGACCGCTGGCCATCGAAACGGAACCCTGCGGACCTTAGCGCTTCGAGAACTGGAAGCGCGCGCGCGCGCCCTTCTGTCCGTACTTCTTGCGCTCTTTCTGTCGCTGATCTCGCGTCACGAATCCCGCGCGCTTGAGACGCGTGCGGAGATCCATGTTGAACTCCATCAACGCCCGCGTGATGCCGTGACGTATCGCACCGGCCTGGCCGGCGATGCCGCCGCCCTTCACGTTGACGTGGATGCTGAACTTGTTGGCGGTCTCGGTCAGCTGGAGCGGCTGGCGTATCACCATCTGAAGCGTCTCGTTCGGGAAGTAGTTCTCGAATGCCCGCTTGTTGACGGTGATCTCGCCCGTTCCGGGCCGAAGGTAGACGCGCGCCGTCGATGTCTTGCGGCGCCCCGTTGCGTAATACTGCATGTCGCTGCTCACCAGTCAGACCTCTCTTTAGACCGCCAGGGGTTCGGGCTTCTGGGCCGAGTGCGGATGCTCGGGACCCGCATACACCTTCAGTTTCTTGCCCATCGCACGACCGAGCGTGTTCTTCGGCAGCATCCCCCGGATGGCCTGCTCGAGAATCCGCTCCGGGTACCGCGCCAGAAGGTCGCGCGCGGCGATCTCCTTCAGGCCACCCGGCCAGCCGGTGTGATGGCGGTAGAACTTGTCTTCAAGCTTGTTGCCCGTGAAGACGATCTTTTCGGCATTGATGATCACGACGTGATCGCCCATGTCGAGAAAGGGCGTGTAGGTGGGCTTGTGCTTGCCTCTCAGAACCATCGCGATACGCGTCGCCATGCGGCCGACGGTCTGCCCGGTCGCGTCGACGATGTACCAGGCGCGCTGCGCCTCGAGGTTCGCTCCACTCGGAATAAACGTGCTCATATCTCTATCTCCGCAAAACGTGTGCTCAACGCAAGCGAGCAGAATACGCAGCGACTTGGGGGGTGTCAACCGAGGAGAGCTACGCACACAGAGACGCGGAGGCTCGGAGAGACGGAGTCAGATTCTCTGTGCCTCCGTGCCTTCGTGTCTCTGCGTGCGTAGCTCTCCGGCCCCGGACTACGACTTCGCCCCGAACACGTACACCGCGTAGGCATACAGGATGGGCGCGTTGAGCAGCATGCTGTCCAGACGATCGAGAAAACCGCCGTGTCCCGGGAGAATCGACGCGGCGTCCTTGACGTCTGATCCGCGCTTCAGGAGCGACTCGACGAGGTCTCCCACCTGTCCGACTAGCCCCATTCCCGCACCAAGCGCGAGCGCGTGGCCGAGCGGCAGCTCCGGAAAGAAGATGTACTTCGCGGCAACCGCCCCGAGCGTGCTGCCCACGAGCCCGCCGATCGAGCCTTCGATCGTCTTTCCCGGGCTGACTCGCGGCGCTAGCTTGTGCCGTCCGAAGGTCCTTCCCGTGTAGTAGGCCGCCGTATCGCTCATCATCACGATCGCGAAGAACATCGTGATCAGCTTCGCCGCAATCTGGGGCGGCGATGCAAGTGTCCGAACGGCGACGAGATAACTGCCGAGCGTCGCCACGTACAATACGCCGAGCATCGTGGCCGCGGCCGACACGAGGATCCGGCTCTTGTCCTCAACCCGCCCGAGCGTCGAGACCATTACGACGACGGTCGTCGCCGCGAGCACGAGCGCGTTCCACTGGGGTCCGACGCCGGCAGCGATACCGATGATGACCGCGCCTGCGACGAACCCGACGATCCGGAACGGCGGGGCGCCGGCCCGGTCCGCGATGAAGTAGAACTCGTGAAGCGCCGCGAGCAACGCCAGGGCGGCGATCGCTACGAACAGATACGGGCTCGACCACCAGGTAGCAAAGAGCAGCAGCGGAAGGGCGACGAGCGCCGTCAGAACGCGCTTCATCGACCGCCCTGGGGACCGGCAACCGTGGTCAGGGGAACTTCGGGTTCCGACACCCGATCGATGGCGCCGCCATACCGCCGCTCACGCTTCTGATACTCGACAATCGCCTCGAAGAGATGTGTCCGGCGAAAATCCGGCCACAATGTCTCGGTGACGTGAATCTCAGTGTAGGCGATCTGCCAGAGCATGAAGTTGCTCACGCGCATCTCGCCGCTCGTGCGTATGAGGAGGTCGGGATCGGGAAGGCCCGGCTCGTAAAGGCTTCGCTCCACGTCGGCTTCCGATATTCGCGACGGATCGCCCCCCGAGGCGACGATCTCGGCGGCAATTCGTCGGCACGCATCGACGATCTCGCTCCGACCGCTGTAGTTGAGCGCTACCGTCAGAATCATCCCGTCGTGGTGCGCCGTCTCGCGCTCGGCCCGCTCGATGTCGCGCCGAACGCCGGGCGACAGTTCGTCGCGCCGGCCCATTGCGCGAAACCGGATCCGGTTGCGAACTAGTGTCTCGAGCTCCTTTCCGAGGTACTCACGCAGCAACCGCATGAGTGTGTCGACTTCCAGGCGGGGTCTCTTCCAGTTTTCGGTCGAAAAGGCGTACAGCGTCAGATGCCGGATGCCCAGACGCGCCGAGGTCTCGACGGTCTCGCGCACCGACGTGGCGCCAGCCCGGTGGCCGGACACTCGAGGCTTGTTCCGACGGTTCGCCCATCGGCCATTGCCATCCATGATGACGGCGATGTGCCGCGGGAGCCGGCCCGGGTCGATCTGCCGAAGCAGAAACTCCTCCGGCGAGCCTCGCTCCACGAGGCCCTCGAACGTGTCGATCATGAACCCTCCGAGGCGGCGTGCGACGTTACGGCCGATGTTAGTAGTCGACGCGGACGAGAGTCAACCCTCGTGCCGGAGCGGTAGGACCCGCCAACTCGCGCCGCTTCGTGGCGAGGGCCTCAAGCACCTGGTCGACGGACATCCGGCCGTCTCCGACGGCGAGCAGGGTGCCCGCTATCGTGCGGACCATGGATCGAAGGAAGCCGTTCGCCTCGGCCTCGATACGAAGCTCGTCTCCGTGAACGTCGATGTCGAGCCGGCGCAGGTTTCGCCTTGTCGTCAGCGTGTCTCGATCGGCGACCGTGAACGCGTCGAATTCGTGAAGCCCGACCAGGGCTTCCGCCGCCACACGCATCCGGTCGAGGTCGTGTGGGTATGGCGCGTGCGCGACGAATCGCCTTTCGAACGGACTGACTACAGCCGAAGTCCAGGCACGATAGTGATAGACCTTGCCGGTCGCACTCCGTCGAGCCTGAAACGCTTCGGTTACCTGCTCCACCCGCAAAACGCGTATGTCCACCGGGAGCTTCACGTTAAGTGCCCGGATCCACGTAGCGGGCTCCAGGACCTTGTCGATGTCGACGTGGGCCACCTGTCCGAGGGCGTGCACGCCAGCGTCCGTTCTGCCTGCGCCGTGGACGACGACGCGACCACATCCGAACGCCTCGAACGCAGTCTCGAGGCAACCCTGCACGGTCGATTCCCCGGGCTGCGACTGCCAGCCGCTCAGGTCGGTCCCGTCGTACTGGATCGTGATCTTCAGCCGCACGGTGTCGCCCCGCCGCGCGAAACGGCTATCGCTTCCGACTGCCGGGTTTCACCGCAAGCGAACCGCTCGCGCACAGCGGACACTTGGCAGGGTCGTACGTCTCGACCTGCAGGGTTGCGAGCGCCTCGCGCGGCACGCCAACGTCCGCCTCTCCACCGGACCGATCGATGATCGAGGCTGCGCCGATCACCTTCCCGCCCGCAGCAATTGCAGCATCGATCGTCTCGCGCGTCGATCCACCTGTCGTGATGACGTCCTCCACGACGAGGATGCGCTCATCGTCCGAGAGCGTGAACCCTCGACGAAGCGTCATCTCGCCATTCGACTCGCGCTCCGTGAAGATCGACGTCGCCCCGAGTGCGCGGGCGACCTCGTAACCGATGACGATACCGCCGATGGCCGGAGCCACGACACACGAGACGCGCCGGTCGCGAAATCTGTCGGCGATCGCCGCGCCGAGCCGCTCGGCGAGCCGCGGGTACTGAAGGACTCGCGCGCACTGCAGGTAGTTCGGACTGTGAAGACCCGACGTCAGAACGAAGTGACCGCGGAGCAGCGCTCCGGTCTCTTCGAAGAGCCTCATTACCTCGTTTTGGTCGATGCCGCCGGCGCTGCTAACATCCTCGCTCATGCTCGAAAGCTCCAATCCCGCACAGTGCTTAGTGCGCTTCTCGTTTCAGCGCGCGGATGGTACCACAGACGCGAATGCGCCCCGGCGGCGTCCGACGGAAGGGGCCATCGAGCAGTGAAGGCTCCGGACGCATTCATCCTCGCCGGCGGGCAGAGCGCTCGGATGGGAACGGACAAGTCCGCAATCGAGCTCGAGGGCCTGGCCTTCCTCGATCGTGTTCTGGCGGCCGTTCGACCGGTCGCGCGGTCGATCGCGATCGTCGGCGGCGGCCCGCGCTTCACCGAACTGACGGCCTTGCCCGATCGCCGGCCCGGCCTCGGACCCCTGGCTGGTATCGAGACCGCGCTGGCCGCGTGCGCTGCGGATCGGGCGCTCATTGTCGCCTGCGATCTTCCGTTCGTCACGTCCGCATTGCTCGAACTTCTCATCTCCCGCGAAGAGGCCGGCCCCGACGGGGCCGTCATTCCTCTCGATTCGGATGGACGCGTGTCGCCTCTCTGCGGTGTCTATCCGCGCTCCGCGTTGCCGCTCGTCGAAGAGCTCCTGGATGGCGGCGAACGCACGCCACGAGCCCTTCTCGTTCGAATTTCGACGGATCTCGTGCCGTTCTCGGACTACGCACATCTCGAGAACGCCGGCCAGCTGCTTCGCAACGTGAACACGCCGGAGGATCTCGCCGATGCTCGCCGAATCGCCGAGGACAGCCGGCTGCCTTGAGGGCGGTCTCGGTGAACCCGAGCTACCGCGAGTCTCGTGCGACCGGCAATGCACTGACCGCTGCCGCGAGTAACAGTACCGCGAGCGATAGCGAAAGGGTTTCTGTCTGGTGGGAGGCGAACCCGCTCGCTCGCGGTACTGATCCTTCGGCACCGGACTTTGCCCTTCAGGTCGCGCCCGGCATGTCGCCATGCGTATCGTGGCAGGATCAGTACCGCGAGCGACACCGAGCGGGTCGGATTGGAGGCGGGTTACGCCGGTGGTCGAGTGCGCGCCACCTACCGCGCAGCGGTTTCGTTCAGCGAGCGGCCTGCGGACCGTGCCGGCCGAGACGGATTTCCCATGAAGGCTGAAGTTCCGCCCTACAGGCGGCAGGCACGTAGAATTCCACCCGGAGGACCGTCCGCAGACCGCTCGCTACATCTCGCGGTTCTGTAATTGCGGGCGATCTGCCACCAGCGAGGTAGCCGTCTTCTGTAACGAACCAACTGACGGGTCGGTATGTTCACTTTGAGGGAACGTTCGCGTTGAGGGAATGTGCGTGCAACCGATTGGCGCGTCACGTGTTCGGCGAACGCGCTTATTGCAATTGCCGGGACCACGACTTATGATGGCGCCGCTTTTCAGCAACCACGTCCGGCCCCGTTTCACGACTCTCACACAGCGAGAAAGAGCACGATGGATCGTCGACAGAAGGCCCTGCTCAAGCGCGCCATGGCAGTCTTCGTCCCGCTGGTCGTCTTCCTGACTGCCAGCATCGTTGGGGCGGACGTCTACCTCGCGCATCGCATGGTGAACCCGGAACGCCGCGCGGTCATCAACACACCTCAGGGCTACGAACAGATCCTGCAGAAGCCGATCTGGGACGAGAAGACGTGGCCGGGCGGCGGATCGACGACCATGTCCGGCTGGCTCATCTATCAGGATCAGCCGGCGCCGACCGTGATTCTCTCGCACGCGTTCGGATCGAACCGCGAAGAGTTGCTCAGCACGAGCTTCCGACTCTGGGATCAGGGCTACAACGTCATTGCGTACGACCTGCGTGGGCACGGCAACAGCAGCACGGTCCGTTCGTCACTTGGCCTTGGCGAGCTCGACGACCTGCGCGCCACGATCGCCTACGCAAAGGAATTGAAGAACGAAGCCGGCGTCGGACTTTCCGACGGTCGAATCGGACTTTACGGCATCGACATGGGAGGGTTCATTTCGCTGACGGCCGCGGCCGACGATCCGGCGATCAAGGCCATTGCCGTCGATACGATCTACCCTTCGCAGGACGAGTGGTATCGGTACCTCACGAAAGCACAGATTGGCTCGACGGGTCCTCCGGGATCCTCGCTCGTTGAGGTCGGCGCTTTCCAGTCGCTTCTCGCGACGACTCTGGGCTTCTACGGCGTCAAGGGATCGCAACCGTTGACTGCGTCAGAGGCTTTCTCGAGGATCGGTGATCGGCCTTCGCTCATCATCACGAGCAAACTGTCGCCGCTCGGTGCGTATTCGCGTACTGCCGCAGCGATGGCGCCAAACGCCAAGGTTCTCGAGCTGGATCGAACGCGCTCGGGATCGTCGCTCATCAAGCAGGATGCAATGGTCTACGACGACGCGATCGTGTCGTTCTTTACGCAGGCGACCGACTTCATTCCGCCTGCGCGTCCCAAATACACGCGTCCGGGTGAAGCGGCCAAGGCAGCGGCGGGCGGCAAGCCTGCGGCGCCTGGATCGGCGACACCCGCTCCAGCCTCGAAGTAGACCCGCCGGCCGTTCGGTCTACGGCGCTGTCGCGCGCAAGAGGACGCGATTGCGCTCGGACCCGAGCACCTCGACGACGAGCTCGGGATCGGAGGCCATTTCCGTCGACCGGCGCTCGTCGGTCAGGACGAGCACTTCGCCTGTTTCCGACCCACGGACGGTGGCGACGACCTCGTCACGCGCGGCGGCGATGAGGATGTTACCCGCCGAATCAACGACGACGCGTCCCTCGAGATAGAACGCCGGGGCGTATTCGACCACGCCGTAGCAGAGCACCAGCTCACCCGGGGATAGCACAGCGTCGGCGCGGGCCATCAGGCGCGGGAGCGACTCGCGCGTCCCGATCTCGGCAAACAGGAATACAGTGATGAGTGCGGCAACGGAGGCACCACCCGCCGCGATCGTCCAGAACGCGGCGAGCGTGTGCCTTCGCGAGGCGAGCAACGCCGCAACCACAGCTGCCGATGCCGGGAGCGCTGCGAGGAGAACGACCTCCCAGACCGGAGCGTGAAGCGTTCGCACGCCGTACACCGCAAGCGCCACGCCGAGACCCATGAGCGTGACGGCGGATGCGTAAATCGACCACCGTCCCTGCTCGCCCCGCTCGATCCGGCACGCCACCCATCCTGTAAGGATCGCCAATCCGGGAAAGACCGGCAGGATGTATCCCGGCAGTTTCGACGTGGACAGCGAGAAGAACACGAGCGGCACGGCGACCGACCAGGCGGCCAGCCACACGAGCTTGGCGTCGTCGGTCTGCGGCTGGCGCCGCAGCGTTCCAGCGAGTCCTCGCAGCCCGGAAAGGAAAACGAACGTCCACGGAAGCAGCCCACCGAGGATGATGAGCACGAAGAAGTACACCGGCTGCGGATGCGAAAAGCGGTTGGTCAGGAAGCGTCTGAAGTGATGGTCGACGAAGAACTCCTGGATGAAGGGCCATCCGTTGACCGCGATTACGGGCACGTACCAGATAGCGGCAACAAGAGCGGCAGACGCCGAGGCAGCCGCGGCGTCGACCACCCGCAACCGGCGCCATGCACCGCTCGTCACCACATAACCGGTCACGATCATCCCTATGAGCAGCGGGCCGGCAAGTCCCTTCGCAAGCATCGCCGCGCCTGTCGCCGCGCCGAGCGCGGCCGCCCACGCAACTCTGGACTTCGGCGTCGGCGCCGATTCGTAGAAGAAAAATGCGCACAGCGCGAATCCCATCGTCGCCGCGAGCGGCATATCGAAGCTCGCGCCCCGGGCAAAGGCCAGCCACAGGGCGGACGTCGTGAGCACCATTGCCGAGACCGCGGCTCGCCCCGGCCCTCCCGCCCGTCGTGCCGTCGTGTAGACGGCAGCGACGGTGGCCATCGCGAGGCACGCGGAACCAAGCCGTGCGGCCGTTTCCGTGACTCCGGCGACCGAAAATCCGGCGGCCATCAGCCAGTACGGAAGCGCCGGTTTCTCGAACCACGTGTGACCGGCGAGCCGGGGCGTGATCCAGTCGCCGGCCGCGACCATCTCGCGCGCGACCTCGGCATAACGCGGCTCGTCCTTTCCAAGCAGCGGAACACCGCCGAGGCGAAGCAGGAAGCACACCGCCATGAGGGCGATTATGCCTGCCAATGCCCACCGCTCCCGGCGGTCCAACTGTCGTAGCCACTCCATGCGCGAGGACGAAGTAGAGCCCAGGGCAGTGTCCGTCGTAAAGTCCCGGTCCGGCCGCTCCTGACTTGGCGCGTCGGTCCATGCCGCGATACAACACGCCGGTGCGGCTCTGGTGCCGTATCGCAGGAGAATGACTGATGCTCAGAACCGCAGTCGTCGGCGTCGGCAGCCTTGGCCGCCATCACGCCCGAATTCACCACGAATTGCCTGAAGCCGAGCTCGTCGCCATCGTCGATGCCGACCTGGGTCGGGCTCGAGAATACGCCGAGCAGTTCTCGTGCGACGCGCTTTCGGACGCTCGCGAGCTGCTTGGCCGGGTCGATGCCGTGAGCGTCGCGGCGCCGACCGTCGATCACGCCGAGATCGGGTCGATGCTGCTCGAGACAGGCGTCGGATGCCTGATCGAGAAACCCATCGCGTCTTCGCTCGAGGAAGCTGACCGGCTCATCGCCGCTGCGCGTGCCGGCAACGCGGTCCTACAGGTCGGTCACATCGAGCGATTCAATCCTGCTGTCGTCGCCGCCGCCCGGGTGATCACGACGCCGCGCTTCATCGAGTGCCACCGCCTCGCCGAGTTCACTCCTAGAAGCCTCGATATCGACGTCGTCATGGACCTCATGATCCACGACATCGACATCATCCTTTCGCTCGTTGGGGCTGACGTCGAAGACGTGCGCGCCGCCGGCATCGGAGTTCTCACGCCGCGCATCGACATCGCGAATGCGCGCCTCGAGTTCACGAACGGCTGCATCGCCAACGTGACGGCCAGCCGCGTTTCGGCGGAGCGTGTTCGAAAGCTGAGACTCTTCCAGCCGAGGGACTACGTCTCGATCGACACGGCGGCCAAGGAAGTTCAACGCATCAGTGTGCTACCGCCGCAGCCGGGCGACGTGAGGCCGGCAATCTCCGCCTCGATGCTCGACATCGACGACGTCGAACCGCTGAAGGCTGAAATCGCGTCGTTCCTCGAGGCCGTTCGAGGCGAGCATCCTCCCGTCGTCTCAGGCGAGGATGGTCGCCGCGCGCTCGTCGTCGCGGTCCGCATTCTCGACTCGATCGCCGAGCACGCCGGACGTGTCGGCGTTCATCACGGTGCGGTCGATGGGCAGGGCTGACCGATCCTTCTCTATCGAGGCGTTTCTTCGCGATCGCGTCGCGGGTGGCGACTTTCCCGGTGCCGTGGCAGTGGTTCGCGAGCGGGGCTCCGCAGTTGTCGCAGTTGCCACTGGCGATGCTGTAGTCGTGCCCGAGCGCATCGCGGCTACGGCCGAGACGATCTTCGATCTTGCGTCGCTTACGAAGCCGCTTGCGACGGCGCTCCTCTTTCTTCTCGCGCTCGAGCGCGATTACGTTGCCCTTGACCAGGCCGTGGCCTCCGTCCTGCCGGAATTCGATCGGGAGGACAAACGCGCGATCACGTTCCGCCAGTTGCTCACGCACACGTCGGGACTGCCGAGGTGGGTACCGCTATACGCTGTCGCCGAGGCGCCGTCACGCGCGATTGGCGCGATCGCGGACCTGCCGCTCGCCTATCCGGCCGGATCCCGCGTGGTCTACAGCGATCCGAACTACATCGCGCTTGGATTCGCCCTCGAGCACATCGGGAATGCGAGGCTCGATGCATTGTTCGAATCGGAGATCGCCGGACCTCTCGACTTGAATTCGATGGGATATCGCCCTGACGGATCGTTCCTGCCGCGAATCGCCGCGTCCGAGACCGGAAACGAATACGAGCGGGCGCTCGCCGGTGAAGAGGCGCAGGGGTACGACGGCTGGAGGACGGGAACGATCTGGGGAACCGTGCACGACGGCAACGCACACTTCCTCCGCGGGGTCGCGGGCCACGCCGGACTCTTCGGAACGGCCGGCGAGGCGGCTCGGGTCGCCGAACAGTTCCTTCCAGGCAGCCGTCTGCTTGTGAGGGACGAGTCTTTCGCGCTCGTCCGCACGAACCTGACTCCCGGGCTCGAAGAGCACAGGTCGGTCGGATGGATGCTTGCCTCGTCGCCCGACTGCAGCGCCGGGCCCGCGATGCCGGACGACGCCTTTGGCCACACGGGTTTTACCGGAACGAGCATCTGGGTGGATCCGCACGCAATGCGCGTAGTAGCGCTTATGACGAACCGCACGCATCCGGTGTACGGCTCGCCGCCAATGACCGAGATCCGGCGCGCGGTGAACACGCTGGCGGCAGGTTAGGACGAGAGCACTCCTGGCCTTTGCGCCTTTGCGCCTTTGCGTGAACTCTGCTTTATCGCGGGAAGAAGTTCACGCAAAGGCGCAAAGGCTCCCCTTCGAAACTAATCCGAACGCATTCGCCCGGCCTCGCGTATACCTCCCGGATACCCCGTAAATCGAGGTCCCTCCCATTGTCATGAAGCCCGTCGTCTCCTTCTACTCCGACGCCCTTCGCATTGCGCTGCAATCCATACTTGCGCACAAGCTCCGATCGTTCCTGACGCTCATCGGCATCATCATCGGCGTCGCATCGGTCGTCGTCGTCGGGGCCTCGATCAACGGACTCAACACGTACGTCGTCAAGAAAGTCGAGAAAGTCCTCGGCGCCAACCACTTCATGATCTCGCGCACCGCTCACCACGGCGAAATGACCGAAGCGGAGTGGGAGGAGATGAACAAGCGCAACAAACGGCTGACGTGGGAGGACTACCAGTGGCTCAAGGCCCAGTGCGACAGCTGCGCCGAGGTCGGAGCCCAGATGGACACGATGGTCGACCTCAAACAGGACGGTATTGAGCTGAAGGGCGTCGAGATGGCCGGCGTCACTGCAAACATGGCCATCATTGAGGACAAGACCATCTCGGACGGACGCTTCTTCGCGGATCACGAAATCGACACCGCCGACCTGGTTTGCGTTCTCGGCGCTGACGTACGCGAAAAGTTCTTCCCCGGCGTCGATCCCATCGGACGCACGCTGCGCGTCCGCGACATTCCAATGACCGTAATTGGCGTCGAGGAGGCTCGCGGCTCGATGTTCGGCCAGTCGCTCGACAAACACGTTTACGTGCCGATTTCGACGGCAGAGCGAATGATCGGCCGCCGGCAGAGCCTTCAGCTTCACGGAAAAGCAGAGGCGCGCGAGCAGTTTCAGGCGACCATCGACGAGGCACGTGTCGCGTTGCGGACGAAACGCAAGCTGACCAGCAATGAGCCCGACAACTTCGGACTCGTAGATGTCGAGGAGCTCAACACCACGATCGATCAGTTCACGGGCGCCATCGCCCTTGTCGTCACGCCCATCACCCTGCTCTCGTTGCTCGTTGGCGGCATCGTCGTCATGAACATCATGCTCGTATCCGTGACAGAGCGGACTTTCGAGATCGGACTGCGGAAGGCCTTGGGCGCCCGGCGGGGGCAGATCCTGCTCCAGTTTCTGATCGAGTCTTCGCTGCTGTCGGCGTTCGGCGGTCTCTTCGGACTGCTGGTGGCATCGGGCATCGCGTGGATCATCACGATCGCGACGCCGGTCCCGATGACGATCACGGCCGGTTACGTCGTGCTCGCGCTCGCCGTCTCGGGCGGCATCGGGATGCTCTTCGGCATCTATCCAGCCTTCAAGGCCGCCAAACTCGACCCGATCGCTGCGTTGCAGAAGAGCTGAGGGACCGAAGCGATGCACAAGATCCTGACCCTGATCTCGGGAGAGAACGTGCGGATGGCGCTCGGCAACCTGCGCGCCAACAAGTTCCGCAGCTTTCTCACCGTCCTCGGCATCGTCATCGGCGTCGCGACAGTCATTGCCGTCGCTTCGATCCTGACCGGGCTTCGAGGCAGCATCGTCAGCCTCGTCGAGCAATACGGGACGAACAACATCTACGCTTTTCACCTGACGACCGGCTTCAGCGACGGCAACTATGGCGAGGAGCGAACGCGCAAGCCCCTTCGCCTCGCCGACGCCGCCGCGATCGAGGAGCGGGCCGCTGCAGTCGAAGACGTCGCGACGGTGCTTTTCATCGGCTTCGTCGACGACACGCTTGCTTACGAGGGGACCAACTACAAGGAAGGCAACCTGCAGGCGGTCACCGCGAACTACGCGCGCGCGGCAAACCTGTCGCTCCAGGAGGGCCGGTTTTTCGGACAGATCGACGACCAGCACAAGCGAAACGTAATGGTCGTCGGATCGAATGTGGTGGAAGCGCTCTTTCCGTTCAAGAGCACCGTCGTCGGGACGCAGGTCAAGATGAGCGGCAAGATGTACGAGATCATCGGCGTGCTCGAGAAGCGGAAGTCGACCCTGTTTGGGAGCGACGGCGAAGATAGCGCCATCTACATCCCGCTGGGCACGGGAAAGAAGCTCTCGCCGGGAAGCGAATGGATGATGTTCATCATCCGCGCCCGCTCGGGCCAGATCGCGGACGCTCTTGGCCAGACGAGAGAGATCCTCCGCAACCAGCGCGGCGTTAAGCCGTCCGATCCTGACAACTTCGACCTGTCGACGGCGGACAAGATGATCGGCGAGTTCGACTCGATCTTTGCGATGATCGGACTAATTGCGATCGCTGTTTCGGGCGTCGGATTGCTCGTCGGGGGGATCGGCGTGATGAACATCATGCTGGTCAGTGTGACGGAGCGGACGGCGGAGATCGGCATTCGCAAGGCGATCGGCGCGAAACGTTCGGATATCGTGCGTCAGTTCCTGTTCGAGGCGATGACGTTGACGTTTCTTGGCGGAGTGCTTGGTGTGGTGCTCGCCGTCTGCGCGAGTTGGATCCTCATGATGTTCGTCCCGTCGTTGCCGGCCGAGGTGCCGATGTGGGCCGTGACGACCGCATTGCTGTCGTCGGCGGCGATCGGAATCGTCTTTGGCGTCTGGCCGGCGCGCAAGGCCTCGCGGCTCGACCCGATCGAGTGCCTGCGGTACGAGTGAGGAGTGCCTCACTGACGAGTTCATCCCTGAGCTCTCCGTGACTCTGCGCTCTCTGTGACTCTGTGCTCTCTGCATGGCCACGCCATTGCCGTTCGCGGAGCGGTCAATTCAGCGACCGCGCGGCGGTCAATTCCGCGACGGCGAAGCGGTCGATGAAATAGCCGTGGGTCGCGCGGGGCGGTCGATTCCCGCGACCGCGGAGCGGTCGATGAAATAGCCGTGGGTCGCGCGCGGGCGGTGCAACGAGCCCTCGCGCGACCCGCGGAACCGCCAGCCGTAACGCATCGACCGCGGAGCGGTCGCATAGTCAGCCCCAAAGATAACGTCCGGGGTGGGCGATACCGTGCTCGTCGAGTAGCGCAACGAACTCCTCGTCCCTCTCACGATGCGTGCGACCGCTCCGCGGTCGGCGCGTGGAGACCGGCGGTTCCGCGGGTCGCACGAGGGCTCGTTGCACTCGCCCCCGCGCGACCCACGGCTATTTTATCGACCGCTCCGCGGTCGCGGAATCGTCCCATCCGCGGTCGCAGAATCGTCCCATCCGCGATCGCGGAATCGTCCCGTCCGCGGTCTCGGACTGCGTCACTGAGAGCACCGAGGCCTTCTCACTCCGCCGTGGGCTCGACTCGCTTTACCGAGGTCGCAATACGCCGCCAGACTGACCGCGCCTTCTCCGCCTGGTCGCGCGTGACCGGAATCCCGTCATAACGCGCGTCGTGAAACAGCTCCGTCATCTGGCCGACGGGCTCCGCCAGCGACGGCTCTCGATCGCCAACCGTCGCGGCGTATTCAGCGGGCGTCGTTCCCTCCCGCTGCACGAATCCCACGCGGCCGAGCCCTCCAACCATCGCGTGATAGAGCTTCACGATCAGGCGACGCGGATCGGGATCGTCGTCGATGGCAAGTGGCAACGCCTCGCGGATCACACGTCGCTCGGTCACTCGTTTGACTCCGAAGGTCCAGATTCCGAGGACCGCGAGCCCAATGATCCCGATTCCCGCCAGCAACCACACCAGAAGACTCCAGTCTCGCTCGACGGCCTTCGCGTCCGGAACGGCGTCCGCTTTCGGAGCCGGTTTCACGTCGACCGGTTTTCCCGTCCCCGACGATGGAGCCTCGCCCGTGCCCCTTGATCCTTCGCCCGTTCCGGCCGCTGTTCCCGAACCGTTGCCTCCGCCGCCCCGATTCGACCCGCCGGAACCGCCAGTTCCTCGCTGTGGAAGGCTCGTGTCACCTCCAGGCGGAATGACCGTCGTCGAGCCACTTCCCCCCGAACTGCCGCCAGCGGTTCCGCTGCCGTCCGTTGTGCCCGCGCTACCGGACTGTCGATCGCCGTTGCGAGCAAGATCGCCGCCGTTGACCGTTCCACTTCCTCCGGAGGGGCCGACGCCGTCCCCGCCGGACGTCGAGCTGCCGCCAGTCGAGCCTCCGCCAGTCGAGCCTCCGCCCCCGGTTCCGCCGACACCGTCGTTGCGGGCCATGTCTCCATTGCGCGGATCGCCGCCGTCCCGGTCGCGATCTCCCCGACCGTAAAGTCCTCCCCCGCCTCCGCCGCCATTGCGTCCGGCAGGGTCGCTGACACGGACGTCCCTCCTGCCATTGTCAGTCGTCAGTGCCTGTGTCTTGACGTCATCCCGCGCGATCGTCCCCGACGTCGGATCGAAACTCAACCACCCTGCCCCGTCGATATAGACCTCGACCCACGCGTGGCCATCCGAACCGCGCACGAGGAATCCGTCCACCGACTGCTCCTGCGCGAGGAAGCCGGTGACGTACCGGGCTGGCAGGCCCACGCTTCTCGACATGACTACCATCGACGACGCGAAGAGCGCGCAGTGGCCGCGCTTCGTCCGCAACATGAAGTCGTTGACGACCTGCTCGCCGCCAACGTCGTGCGAGAGTGAATAGAAGTAGTTGCGCCGCAGGTACCGCTCGAGCGCGACCGCCTTGTCATAGTCCGTCGTCAGGCCGGCTGTCTGCTCGAAGGCGATCCGCTTCACCTGCGGATCGATCCCTTTCGGCACCTGGAGGTTCCGATAGGTGTCCGGCAGTCGATGCGCCGACCTCGTCCTAACGAGCGTCCCCTTTGCGAAGACGTCCTGAAAACCGTCGACTTCGTATCTGCTCTTCGCCGCCAGGGTTCCATCGATTCGAACCGTTCGTCCAGTGTCGTCGACAAAGACGCTGTCGACGTTCGAGTCGGCGAACCGCACGCTAGCCGGACGGAACGCCGTAAAAACGACTCCCTCGAGATCGACGAGCATCTCGTAACTCTGCCGGATCCGGATCACCGTGGCAGGCGTAATGGACGGCTGTTCGACCGGCAGCGTCGTCCATTCGTCAGGACGCATGTCGATCGTAAGCACCTCCGGATCGTCGTTCGCCCACGAGGCGCCGTCAAAGGTGTCGAACGACTGGCCGCGTACGTATAGCGGCGATCCGACCTCGGGATCGAGTCTGACGAGCATTACGGGCAGCTGATCGTTTCCCGGATCCGGCGCCTCGGTGTTGCCACCAATCCGGAACGGATCGTTCGACGACGTGGACGGTTTACGGTCCCGGAATGACGGCGGTGTCCGCGGCTGTTGCCCGAAATCGAAGTCCGGCCACCGAAGCATCGGCGTCACGAGAAACAACAGTGCCGAGATCGTCGCGACCGCCGACACGACCCCCAGGCGCTGCAACGGCCAACGCGCTTCGCCCCGATCGTATCCCGACGGGCCCGCCTTGCGGGCCGTGCGGTCATAGGCAAGCACGAGCATCGAAAGTCCCGCGAAGACCACCCACGCCGCGCCACCGATACCAAGCGGCAACCGCGTCGACGCAACGAGCATGACGAGAAACGCCACGAAATGCGTGAGCCGCAGCGTCGCGTGGCTGAACAGGAAAGAGCAGAGCACGATCTGCGTGAAGGCAACCCACCCGAGCTCCGGACTGCCGGCATACCACTCGATCGCGAACACGCCCGTCGCAAGGACCACGAGCCACAGGAACGTAGTTGCAACGGCATTCGAGGCGTTCGTCCACAGCGCGCGCTGCGCAAAGAACCACGAATGCGCCGTGGCCGTCGTCAGCATGACGGAGTAACCGATCGTGCGGAGCAGGAAGTCGGACACGTTCGAGACCGGCCACGCCATCGCAACGAGGTCGAGGCCGACGACGAGCGCCATCAGCGCGAACGTCTCGGGCAGTCGGGAGTAGGGCTTTCGCCCGGGGCTGTCGCTCACAGGGTGTCCCTCCGGAGACCTACACTGGAACACTCAGACATCGACCGAGGTCGTCGCCGCGCGAGACCATGTAAACCGTCGCCCCGCGGCCGCTCAGGTAGGCGGCAGCGCTGAAATCCGGCGGTGAGCCGGCCGCGGCACCCTCGAGGAAGCTCTCCACGTTGAGCAGTATAGCAGTGAGGCGAATCCGCCTTGCCCACAGCGCCTCGAGCGCCGGACCGAAGAGATCGAGGTGCAGGTGCTCGTTCGGAAAGACGATCACGGCGCTCGAGCCCTCGCGCAGGCGTGGCGCCATCTGGCCAATGACGTAGTTGAACGGCGTCTGCCCCGTGGACTGGAACGCGGCGAGGTAATGCATGAGCATCTGCTGATGGTGCATGCCCTTTCCGGGCGGCACGACGATCCACTGCGACCCGTACGCCACGAGCCGGACGCTGTTGCCCCGCCGACACGCATAATCGGCAGCCGACGCGGCGATGCGGACCGAATATTCGAGCGTCTGATCCCGACCCGTTCCCCACGCAGCCTTCGAGTCAAGGTCCACGAAGATAGAAACTTCGGTCGAGGCGCTCCGTTCGAACTCCTTGACGATGAGCTCGCCCATTCGCGCCGACAGCGGCCAGTGAATCGCGCGAACACTGTCGCCCCATCGATACTCGCGCGTACCGAGAATCTCGCCGCCGAGCCCGGGGCGGTTCGTCGGCTCAACACCGGTGAACGACCACGACATTTCGCTGAGAATAGACATGCGGTCGATGGGAAACGTGAGCGGGAAAACCGTCACGCGCACCGTCGGTTCCTCGAGCTCGTCGGCGGTCCGCGCGACGATGACGAGACCGAATGGATCGCCCGACATCACCGTCGGCGGCTGAAACACGTATTCGCCCCGGCGGGCGTCCTCGATCGTGGCCGACAGGACGGCGGAGCCGCCGGCGGGAATCTCGGCAGCAAGCGTCGACAGCCGGCCATTGACGACGTGCGATGCGTAATACCCGCACGTCACCTCGACGAGCCGCCGAGATGTGCGGCCATCGTTCCGAACCTCGAACTCCATCCGCAGCGCATTGCCGTCGAATGCCGTCGAGGGAACGGTCCGCGTCACGGTCAGACTACGTACCGAGAAGACCGCAAGCGCGATCGATGCAGCAAGCAGCGACAGGGCGAGCGCGACGATGAGGTGTGCCAGCATCGAGCTCATCGCAAACGCGACGATGAAAGAGATCAGCGCCGTGAACGCCACGACGATTGCCGTCGGGGTGACCGTGACCGACATTCGTGTCGCCAAGTTCACTCCTCTGCTGACACGCGACCGCCGCGCGACTTCTGCCGCCAGCTCAGACTCGCCGCGGCTCGGGCCAGTTGCCTTCACGCAATTGCGTCGGAACGGGAACGCGATTGAGGATCTCGGTCACCACACGCTCGGCCGTCATCCCCGAAATGCGAACCTGCGGGTGGAGCATCAACCGGTGCGAGAGCACGAACGGAGCGATACGCTTGACGACGTGCGGCCTCACGTACGATTCGCCTCGCACGTATGCCGCCGCCTGCGACGCCCGCATTAGCGCAAGCGACCCGCGCGGGCTCGCACCCGCGATGAGCGATGGATGCTGGCGCGTCGCGGCGACGATGTCGACAACGTATTCGCCGATGGCAGGATCGACGTGGACGTCTTTGACTGCCGTCCGCATGGCCGAGACGTCGGCCTCGCCGAGGACGCGCACCACGTGATTGATCGGGTGCTCGTGCTGCTGCGCAAACAGAATCGAGACCTCCTCGGCGCGCGCCGGATATCCGACGCTGATCTTCATGAGGAACCGGTCGAGTTGCGCCTCGGGAAGCGGAAATGTCCCCTGTGATTCGATCGGGTTCTGCGTCGCGATGACGAAAAACGTGCCGGGCAATGCGTAGGTGTTGCCGTCGACCGTGACCTGCGTTTCCGCCATGCATTCGAGCAGCGAAGACTGGGTGCGGGGCGTCGCCCGGTTGATCTCGTCGGCGAGCAGGATGTTCGTGAAGACCGGGCCCGGCCGAAAGACGAATTCCTCGGTCTTCTGATGGTAGACGGTCAGGCCCGTAACGTCGGACGGCAGAAGATCCGGCGTGAACTGGATGCGCTTGAAGTGCAGCGCGAGACTGCCTGCCAGCGCGCGAGCAAGCATCGTCTTGCCGGTTCCGGGCACGTCCTCGATGAGCAGATGCCCCTCGCTGAGCATGGCGATGAGTGTCAGCTCGATCACGTCGGGCTTGCCGACGATCACGCTCTCCATGCTGCGTTTGACTCTGGCGACGAGCTCGGCGGCGGGCGTGGCCGGGTTTGCGTGGTCTGTCGTCACGAGGTGCGTTCTACCACGGAGAGTGGACAGGATTACAGGATGAATCCTGATAATCCTGTAATCCTGTCTACTCTTCCGTGCGAAGGCCTCCGCGGGAAGGATCCCGCGGAGGCCTTTTCACCGCAGCCGGGCTGCGATCGAACGGGACGCCCACCACCCAAGTGACGCCCCGAAGCGATGGTTAGAAGATGAACTTGATCGCGAGCTGCACCTGACGCCGGCCTTCCTTGTACGCCGTGATGAAGGGCGACGCGGAGATGTCGGTCTGGCCGTCGTTGATGTACAGATTCGCGTGATTGAACACGTTGTAGAACTCGCCGCGCAGCTGGATCGAATAGCGCTCCGACAACGCGATGTTCTTGTAGAGACCACCGTCGAGATTCCAGTAGCCCGGGCGACGGAAGTTGTTGCGCGCCGTCATGTTCGACGGATACGGACCGTAGTCCGCAATACCCGTCAACGGATCGGCGTACGCACCGGCCTGCGACAGCTGGTTCGTCAGGTCGATGTACGTGTACAGGTTGCCCTGCGTGTTCTGCGGCGCGGTCGTGCCCTGGCCGTCTATGTCGATCGGGCCCGCCTGCAGCAGGCGGTTGCAGCGCAGGAAGCCGTTCGTGCAGTCGAAGATCGTGAACGGGGCGCCAGTGCGCACGTTGACGATGTAGCTCAGCTGCCAGCCGTCGAGCAGGTGCTTCTGCCAACCGTCGGTGTTCTTCGCGAACGGAACTTCCCAGATACCGCTCGAGATGAACCGGTGACGGACGTCGAAGTCGGCATTGCCCTTGTCGGTCTCGGGATTGAACGGATCGATCAAGCCGAGGTTGAACAGGTTCGAACCGTCGCTGAACGTCGACGACAGGTTGTCGATCGCGTGCGACCACGTGTACTTCGCAAGGAACTGCAGGCCCGTCGACTGGAACACGCGCGACTGCACGCCCACCGTCAGCGAGTTGTAGTTCGAGAAGCCGCCGTTGCGGCGCGCGTTGATCGACGAATACTGCTCGTTGAGACGGCCGTTCGAGCCCGGGCTGAGCGGCAGGCCGTAGTGAATGGCCGAGAACGGACCGTTCAGGTCCTCGAGCGAATAGAGGTCGACGCCCTTCGAACCCGAGTACTCGAGCGAGCCGACGAGGCCGTTCGCGAACTCATGCTCGAGCGAGGCGCTCCAGAAGTGCGCATACGCCGTCTTGATGTTCTCGTCGACGTACCTGAGGCTCGTTCGCGGAAGCGTGAACGAACCACCAGCGCCGGCCGCGGGGCCGAGGTTGTCGATTGAGATCGGCACCGTATTGATCAGGTCGAGCACGGCGTATGCCGGCGGATTCTGGATGACATTGAACGTCACGTTGCCGAAGTTCCGCTCGAAAGAAAGGCCGTAGCCGCC
Source organism: Blastocatellia bacterium (assembly GCA_016705245.1). Taxonomy (GTDB): domain Bacteria; phylum Acidobacteriota; class Blastocatellia; order UBA7656; family JADIYM01; genus JADIYM01. The sequence goes on from JADIYM010000003.1 coordinate 390,614, forward strand.
GCGAAGCGACGTCTTGCCATCGCCGAACACGTCCCACGCAATACCAATGCGCGGCCCGAAGTTGTCGTTGTCCTTGCCCCACAGTCCGCCCGCGGGGTTGTCTGCGGACAGGAACACCTCGCCATTGCGGATCTGCTCGAAGATCGTGCTGCCGCTTCCGAGGTGGAAGTTCGAATCGAGGCTCGGATCCGCGCTGTGCTGGACGCCGAAGTAGTCCCAGCGGAGGCCGAGATTCAGCGTGACGCGCGGATGGATCTTCCACGAGTCGTTGATGTAGAGAGCACCTTCGTTGTACCGGTTGTTGCGCAGGAACTGCGGCGCCGAGACCGGGAACTGCACGGTGTCGCCGGGGAACGAGCCCTTCGGATCGATGGCGACCCGGAAGCGGGCCGTCTGGCCGAGCAGGAGGTTGTCGAGACCGGCGAACGAGCTGCCGCCAAGTTCCTGGACGGCCGATTCGAACGCGCCGAAGAAGTGGTCGTCATGGATGCGGATGAACGAGCCGCCGAAGCGGATTGCATGCGATCCGATGGTCCACGTCTGATCCTGGTAGACCTGGAACATGTTCGCCGGACCACCGGCTGGAATCGCCGCCGACGGCGAGAACGGATAGTAGCCCGGAAGGCCGACGTCGCGGCCGAGCAGCGTCGACTTGACGTTCTGCTGCAGGTAGAGCGACGGCGTCGCGGGCTGCTCGCCGAGCGGCTGATCGTTCGCCACGCGGCTGAAAGCGAACTTAGACTGCGACACGAAGTTGTCGCTCCAGACGTGAGTCGCCGATACGAGGAAGTTGTGGTTCTTCGTGATCGACGGCGAGTTGAAGCCCTGGTACGGGCTGAACGACAGCGCGCCTTCCGCGAACGTGATGTTCTGGTAGGCATAGCGGCCATACATCGTCGTGCGGTCGCTTATGTTCCAGTCGGCGCGGCCGACGATCTGGTACTGGTCCTGCGGGAATCCGCCGCCGGCATCCGCCGGGATGGTGTAGAAGACTTCCTGGAAGGCCGGCAGGTTCGACGGGAGCTGCGAGAACGGTCCGCCAGGCGTGCCGCCGATCTCACCGACCGTGAACACGCGACCCGGCGAGGACGGACCCAGCGCGAACGGCGCGAAGAACGCCTGCACGTTGGCCGGCGTCTGCGAGATCAGCTCCGCGGTCGGAACGAGCGCGATGCTCGTGTCCTGGCTGCGGACGCGCAGCCACTCGGTGGACTGGAAGAACTGAAGCTTGTCCTTCACGACGGGGCCGCCAACCGAATAGCCGAACTGGTTGCGCGTGAACACACCCTTCTTGCTCGGTACGAATTGGCCCTTGAGGTTCGCACTATCGGTCGCGAGCGCCGAGATGCGGTTGAACTCGTAGATCGTGCCGTGAAACTCGTTCGTGCCGGCCTTGGTCGCCACATTGACGACGCCGCCACCGGCGCGGCCGTATTCGGCCGAGAAGTTGTTCGTCAGGACCGTGAACTCCTGAACTGAGTCGAGCGGAACGGCATTGCCGATGTCCGAGCCATACGTGTCGTTATTGTCAGCGCCGTCGAGCATGACATTCGTGCTCGAAGAGCGCTGGCCGTTGATGTTGAAGCCTGCGCCGCGATCCGACGTCGTGGTGTTGGGATCCTGCGCTTCAGGATCGACGGCGACCGCGGTACCGGCGAGTTGCACGAGTGCGTACGGATTGCGCGTGATCGTCGGCAATTCGCGAATCTGCTTCTCGCTGACCACTGTCGAGAGCACCTGGTTCTCGGTGTTGACCTGGACGCCCTGGTCGCCGGCGACGACGTCGACGACCTCACCCGTCCCGGTTACGTCGAGGGCGACGTCGACGGTCGTCTTGGTGCCGACCGTGACGCGGACCGGAACGGTCTTCGCGCCGAAGCCGCTGCCTTCAACCCTGACCTCGTAGTCTCCGGGCTGAAGGTTCGAGAAGATGTACGAACCATCGCCCATCGACTTCTGCGTGCGCGTTGCGCCGGTGCCCTTGGACTGGACCACGATCGTGGCTCCGGCGATGACCGCGCCCTGAGGGTCCGCGACCGTGCCGGCGATCTGTCCGGTCTCCACCTGTGCGTAGACTGGCGTCTGAAAGACGGCGGTCAGGACCACGAGCAGCGCGAGCATGATGCTCGCCGCTTGCGTCGGACCGCCGCGCGTTCGGGATTGCATGTTGATCTCCTCCCCATTCGGATGAATCGGCCTCTGGCCGGTGTCGCCGACAGAGAGTGCAAGGCCCGTGCCTCACTGAAGACCGCAGAGTTTCCTAGGAAAACTGCGGATTGCGACGATCGAGGAGCATCGTGTGCAACGAATCGTCCAATAGCACGTCGACGTGCACCTCAATGACGGTCGTCAGTGAGCACCGATTTGCGGCGGTTCGGAAGATCGTTCCGAACTCTCGGAACTCTGGCACTGACCAGTCGCCGTCGGAGGCTTCGAAGACCGGATCGGCCAACCGAAAACCGCGCGGAGGGTGTTGTCTTTTACCTTGATTTACAGCACAGGCTTCCTGGACCTCGCCTGGCATCTGTTCGTGCACGCGCCGGGAGCAATTGCGCGAACGAAAATTTGGATGCAGCCCTGGATCCCGAGGCCGACCCGAGCGCTACCGCGCCCGGTAATGATGCGCGTCACTTCATGACGTCGGCGATGGCGTGACCTCGTGCGTCGCGCGGAGGTGGTATCCCGAGCAGATACGACAGCGTCGGCGCGATATCGATCTGTCGCACGGGCCCGATCGTGCGGCCGGCCGCCAGGCCCGCACCGCCCACGATGCAGATCGCCTGCATCGACCGGCGGAAAGGAAAGAACCCGTGGTTTCCCGATCCGATTGCCGATTTGTCGGGCTCGACGATGTGCGACGACACGCGCGAGAACGGGTAGTAACCCGGCATGAGATCGTAATAGAGATCACCGCACGCCACGCCGTCGATGCCGAGTCCGACCGTTTCCGCGGGTCGGAACACCGCGCGAACGATGCGCCGCCCCGTGTTTGGATCACGCGCGGAGAGCAGCGCTTCCTCGACCTCTAGAAGGACGGCTTCCCGGTCGGCCGGCTTCACGACGCCACCCAGTCGCTCCGTTCCATTCACCGTGACGAAGAAATCGCTCCATGGAGGAACGCACGCGCGCGTGCGCGCGAGATCGATCGTCTTTCCCGTCGCCGCAAGCAAACCGGCGTGCTCGAGTACCGCATTCGGAAAGAAAAACGCGTCGGTAGCGGCCATGCCGTGGTCGCTCACGAGACACACGGCGCCCTCGGGTCCCGCCGCATCGATCAGATGGCCAAGCCATCGGTCTTCCAACCTGAAAACCTCTTCGTAGACCGGCCACAGCTTTTCGGCGAGGGCGGGGTCATATCGGCGACCTTCAGGATCGAGCGCACCGATCCACAAGTGGCCCGCGCTATCGGTGGTCGGCGTGTAATGAAAGACCAGGTCGGGGTTCCAGGTTCGCGCCGCGTATTGAATGCCTCGAATACGAAACTCGACGTCGAGTCGGACCAGCTCGAGAACCCGTCGCTCGGCCGTACCGTCACCTCCTTCCCAAAGTCTCGGTCCCAGCTCCTTCGAATCGTAGAGGCCGAAGAACGCCTCATCGTGGAACCCGCCATACGCGGACGTGTAGGCCGTGATCTCGTCAGCACTCGCGAGCCCCTGCAGTCCGCTGACGCCTCGCTGGTAAAGCGTCATCCGCGAGCCGTCGGGCGCGAGGTCGAACAGCCGGAAGTACGTGAACCCGAACAAGCTCCCCTTCGCGATCCGGAATCTCTCGCTAAAGCTCAGGATGTCGTCAGTGGCTTCCCTCGGTCGGATCGTCGACTCGGCGATCGCGGCCTTCGGATCGCGGCTCCCCTGTCGGATGAGAAGCGTGTCGAGCCCCTTCACCGGATCGGACGGATCGTCAAAAACGAGTCCGTAGAACTTTGACTCTGCGACCTCCACGACAATCTCGCGGGAACCCGGGGCACCGGCGGTAGGGAGTTTCCACTCCGCGACCGCCGCCGGTCGAAGGTCCGCGGAAGTCAACACGGTCGCCTTGGCGATTTTCGATTCGAATCCGCTGAAGGTCTTCAGCCGGTCCCCTGGAATACCGGCCTCGGCAAGCGCCTTCCGATCGCGGTCGCTTGGAAACGTGTGTGTCGCCGAAAGCACGACGACCTTCTTTCCGGCGCGCGCCGCCGAGATCCATAGCGGCTCGGCCGTGAGTCCGGTCGAGTGGTACCCCGAGCGATCCTCTAGCAGCGTGTGTTGCGCCTTCGGAAGTTGCGGCACCCAGTTGCCTGAAATGCCATTGACGTCAGAGTATGCGCCGGTCCAGATCGCCGCGTGGCCGCACGCCGTTTTCGACGGCCACGCCGGTCGAGAGGCCTCGGCGCGAACGCCGGACGCGACGAGTCGCGCGACGTTTGGCAGCTTGCCCTCGGCAAGCATCTTGTCGATGACCCAGTCAGGCGCTCCGTCCCAAGATACGAGGATCACCCGCTTCAGCCCTCGAGGCACGGTCGCGGCGCTGCTCCCACCCGCAGTCGCGCTCCCACCGCCTATCACCACGAGAACCGTCAGAAGGATTCCACTTGCCGCCGCCACCCGGCGCATTCCACGCCCCAGTCGAAGACCCATACCCCTCCCCAGGATCGCTACGCCACGCCCACGGCGAGATCCGTCCACACTGCAGTCACGAAGATTTCACAAGAGGATCGAAAGGCGTGAACACGCCGGCAATCCGAAGCCGTCACTCTAGCCCTCGTTGACGATTGCCTCAAGCACGAGCAGGTGAAGGAGGAACGTTCGATGCCTCGACACACGATTCGCTGGTACGGCGATGCTGCGACCGCCCGAAAGGCGCGGTCGGCCGTCTCGCTCCACAGCCACACGTCCTGTTCGCTCGAAACGCTCGCCATCGTCGGAACCTGGAAGGAGCGCGGCGTCCTGATCCGTCGACTTGTCGAACGGGCCGAGCGCATGCGGATCGGAAGCAGGCGATCAAGGGTCGACTTCTCGGATCTCCACTTCACACCGCCTCTCCCACCGCGAGAGGCGCTCGAAGCGGAGCGCGGCCAGATCGAGCGCTCGCTCGACCTCGAGTCATTCGTGTCTCTCACGGACCACGATACCTTTGAAAGCGCCGAGGTTCTTCACGATCGATTCGCGGAAGTCAGCGTGCCGTTCTCGACCGAATGGACCGTGCCATTCGAGTCGAGCTACATCCACCTCGGCATTCACAATGTCCCGCGGCGGGCGATCGCGAGCCTTCAACGGCGCATGCACCGCATCTCGCAGGGCTGCACCGAGTGTCGCGATCGCGACACCGTCTGCTTCGGGGCCCACCGCGAGCTTCCCGAGGCTCGGTGGCGATCGGAAGCGCTCGGCGAACTGCTCGAAGAGATCAGCGGGTACGGCGATGCCCTGACGGTGCTGAACCATCCGGCGTGGGACCTCGGCGGGATAGGCGATGCCGAGAATCGCCGGCTGATCGGGCGGTTCCTTGCCGTTCACGGCCACGCCATCCACGCCGTCGAGGTCAACGGACTTCGGCCGTGGAAGGAGAACAGCGTGGCGATTTCGATGTCGGAGGCCGCCGGGCTGCCGATCGTCGCGGGCGGAGATCGGCACGGCTGCGAGCCGGCTGCCGTGCTCAACCTAAGCCAGGCGGACTGCTTTGCCGGATTCGTGTTGGAGATCCGCCGCGAGCGGCGATCGGAAATCGTCCTGATGCCGCAGTACCGCGAGCCGCTCGGCTTTCGAAAGCTCCAGGCTGTGTGGGATGTGCTGCGCGAATATCCCGAACACTCGGACGGCAAACGTCAGTGGACAGACCGGATCCTCGTCCGAGACGGCTCCGGGCACTTCCAGACGCTCTCCGAGCTCTGGGAGGGCGCCCGATCCGGACCGTTCGCGATCGAGGCGTCGCGCGCCCTCACGATGTCGCTAGAGCGATGGCCGCTACGCAACGCCGTCCGGTTGGCGTACGCGACCGAACGGAGGATGGCCGCATGATCACGACTCTCAAGGATCGTGCCTTTCAGTCGGTCTTCTCGAACCTGTTCGTCTACAACATCCTCTGGGAAGACTCGGAGGTCGATGCGGCGTTCCTCGGACTCGACGAGACGTCGGCAGTCCTCGCGATCTCAGCGGCCGGTTGCGGTGTGGCGGGACTCGTGGCCCACAATCCGGCGTCCGTAGACGCCGTGGACATCAATCGTCATCACCTGGCGTTGGCAGCGCTGAAGGCAACGGCCGCAATGCGACTGCGGTCCTACGACGAGTTCTATGCCCTGTTCGGACTTGGCGTGCACACGCACCCCGACGCCGTTCTCGGCCGGCTCGTCGACGGTCTGCCTCCGTGGATCGCCGTGTTTTGGGCGCGGCGATCGCACCTGTTCCGGTCGTCGCTCTACCAGTGCGGCCTGACGGCGCGGATGCTGTCGGCCTTTCGACGGCTGACCGGCGTCGACGCGGACTGGATGCGGTCGCTCGTGCGAAAGTCGACGGCCGATCGCATGCGCGACATCGACGACGTCTTCGCGACGGCGATTCGAAAGCCGCACATCGCCGCCGCGCTGAGGTCGCCGGCGCAGTTGCTGAGTCTAGGGATCAACTTCACTCAGCGGGATCGGTTGCTCGCCGAGAATGGCGGGTGCGATTTTTCGTCTCTAATTCTCGCGCACCTTCGTGCCGTTGCCGGCACGAACCTCGAGACCAACTGGTTTGCGTGGTACGCGATCGCCGGAACGTTCAACCACGACCGTTCGGACGCCGCGCCGCCGTTCGTTCGCGCCGGCAATCACGAACGCTCCATTCGTGCGACGACTCGGCTGTCGTTCCGTCACGCGAGCATCCTCGACCGGCTGGCAGAGGCGCCGGCGTCGACCTGGTCACACTACATGCTCTGCGACGCCGTCGACTGGATGCCTGAGCCGGTGCAGCGCCGCCTGTTCGCCGAGATCCACCGGACGAGCCGCGATGGCGGGACGATGCTCTATCGATCGGTCGAAGACGGATCGATCGTCGAGAGACTCGGGTTGCAGAAGCAGTTTCGATTGAAACAGCCGGACTCGGACGAGGCGTCGCGGCTCGACCGAACGAGGCAGTATCGGCGGGTCAATTTCTACGAGGTGGTTCAATGAGCGGGTCGGTGCAATCGCTCGACGAACATCGCGACTTCCTGAACCGGTACTACGGCGCGACGCGCCGCGTGTACGACGCCACGAGGAAGCCTTACCTGCTCGGCAGGGACCGTGCACTGACGATGCTGCTGTCGGAACCGTGGACATCGATCGTGGAGGTCGGTTTTGGAACGGGCCGGAATCTGCAGCGGCTTCGGTCGCGACGTCCGACGGCGAAATACGGTGGCATCGACGCGTGCGACGCGATGGTCGAGCACGCGAGGGAGAGGTGTCCGTGGGCGAGTCTCGAGCACGGATACGCCGAAGATGCCGACATCGAGGCTGTTCATGGGCAGGCGCCAGACCGCATCCTCTTCTCGTACGCGCTGTCGATGATCCCAGAGCCTGAGCGAGCGCTCGATCGAGCGCTCGCGGCGCTCGCGCGGGGTGGCTCGGTCGTCGCGGTGGACTTTGGATCGTTTGAGGGGATGCCGGGATTCGCGGCGTTGGCGATGCGTGCGTGGTTGGCGCGCTTCCGCGTGCGGCCGCTGACGCCGGACTTCTGGCACCGGCACCGTGCGCAGGTCACGTCCGTCGCCGGCACGTACGCGGCTGTGGCGGTGATCGGGGCCGGGAGGTGATTCCCGCAGGTGCCGTCAAGCTAGCATCTCGCCATGGATCCGCGCGTCGATTCCGCGACCGCGGATCGGTCCATTCCGCGACCGCGGATCGGTCCATTCCGCGACCGCGGATCGGTCCATTCCGCGACCGGCGACCGCGGAGCGGTCGATGAAATAGCCGTGGGTCGCGCGGGGGCGAGCGCAGCGAGCCTACGCGCGACCCGCGGAACCGCCAGCCACCACGCACCGACCGCGGAGCGGTCGCACTGTATTGCGAGAGGGACGCTAGTCAATCCGTGCGGATGTCGATCACGGCCTCGCTTCCCGGTGCATCGCCGTCAACGGTAACGACTCGACGAGCACGGTGTCGCCTACGACGCACGTCATTATTGGGACTGACGATGCGACCGCTCCGCGGTCGGTGCGTTACGGCCGGCGATTCCGCGGGTCACGCGAGGACTCGCTGCGCTCGCCCGCGCGACCCACGGCTATTTCATCGACCGCTCCGCGGTCGCGGAATCGACCGCTCCGCGGTCGCGGACTCCTTCCGCTGCGTCACCGCCCCAGCCGGCGCGAGTTCGTGATGACCGAGAGGCTCGAGAGGAGCATCGCGCCGGCTGCGACGATCGGCGTCAGTACGCCGGCGACGGCGAGAGAGATACCGACGGCGTTGTAGGCGAACGCCCAGAAGAGGTTCTGTCGGACCACCCGTCGAGTCCGCCGCGCGATCTCGAACGCCGCGAGCACGCGATCCAGCGACGATCCCATGATCACGAGCGATGCCGCCGTTGCCGCCACGTCCGCTCCGGACCCCATGCTGACACCAAGCTCGGCCCGCGCGAGCGCCGGCGCGTCGTTCACACCGTCGCCGACGAACGCGACGATGGCTCCCGAAGACTGATACGACTCGACGACCGCAACCTTCTCTTCCGGCGACGCCTCGGCGACGAAGTCGTCGACACCAACGGCTGCAGCTACACGCGCGGTCGTCGCACGAGAGTCCCCCGACACGACCACGACGCGTATACCGCGTCGCTGCAGTTCCCCGACCACCGCCGGCGCCTCGGGCCGCACGTGGTCGCCGAGTCCGATGGCGCCTTCGATGACGCCATCGGAGCCGAACCAGCACACCGTCAGTCCATCCCTTTCCCAGTCGGCCGCCCGCCCTTCGAGATCCGCGTCGATCCGCGCACCCTCGAGCTCCACTAGCCGCCGATTGCCGACGAACATTCTGCTCGTGCCGACCCTTCCAACGATCCCCTGCCCATTTCGGATTTCGACGCCCTCCGCGCGACGGATCGCGAGACTCTCCGCTTCCGCCGCACGCACGACCGCCCGGCCCAGCGGATGCTCCGAGTACCGCTCCAGGGCGGCGACGCTCGCCAACCACGCGTGCCGCACCGCAGCATCGACCTCGGCCCCGACTTGCGAGCCGCCGGCCAAAGGCTCGACTCCAGCTGCGGCCGTCGCCACCACAGTCGAAGCCAACGCGAACTCGCGCACCGAGAAGTCGCCCTCGGTGATCGTTCCAGTCTTGTCGAAGAGCACGACGTCTACGCCCCGGATTTTCTCGAGCACACCAACGTCGCTCACGATGACGCCACGCTGCGCGGCGGCCCCGATCGCCGTCGTGATGGCGAGCGGCGTCGCCATCCCCAGTGCGCACGGACACGCGATGACGAGAACGGTGATCGCCCGCATGATCGCCTCGCCCGGCGTCGACGACCCGACCAGCCACGCCCCGGCGAACGTCAACACCGCAATCGCAACGACGGCCGGCACGAAGACCCGCGCCACGCGATCGACGGTGCGCTCGAGCGCCGAACGGCTCCGCAGCGCCGTCTCGACGAGCCGGATGATCTGCGCCACGGTCGAATCGCCTCCGACGTGGGTTGCACGTACCTGCAGGACCGTCCCTGTATTCACGCTGCCCGCGACGACGGAATCCCCCGGCTCTTTTTCGACCGGGCGCGATTCGCCCGTCAGCAGCGACTCGTCGACGTGCGACGTTCCTTCGATGACGACCCCATCGGCCGGAATCCGCTCCCCCGCCTTCACGACGAACTCGTCCCCGGCGATCAAGTGCTCCGCGGCGACGAACCGCTCGCGGCCGTCGGCAAGTATTCGCGCCTTGCTCGGCATCAGTCCGTAAAGCGTCGACAACGCGCGCGTCGTCCGCTGCTTCGCCCCTCGCTCGATGATCTTCCCGATCAGGACGAGCGTCACGATTGCCGACGCCGTGTCAAAGTAGACGTGCTCCGCGCCCGTGAACGCCTGGATCGAGCTGTACACGTACGCCGCGAGAATCCCCAGACCGAGCAGCGACTCCATCCCGACCGTGCGGGCGACGATGCCCCGCCACGCCAGGCGCATGATCGGATACGCGGAGTAGAAAACGACCGGCGTCGCCAGCGCCATCAGCACGAACGGCATCCCTCGCCGGAAGCTCTCCGAGATTCGTTCGAAGTAGCCGACGTAGAGCACGACGCTCAGCGTCATGATGTTGAGCCACAGGAACCCCGCGATTCCCGTTCGCAGCAGCAGATCGCGCATCTCCTCGTCCGAGCGTTCCTCGCTATCGGCTGGATCGCCCGTCGTGTAGCCGAGCGACCTGATGCGCGCGTCGATTCGATCGGCGGGCATGTACTGCGGGCAATATTTGACGTTCACGAGATCGGAATTGAAGTACACCTCCGCCGAGACGACGCCAGGCTCCTTCGATAGCGCGTGCTCAATCAGCCAGCCGCACGACGTGCACCACATCCCGCCGACGCGGAGCACGACCTCGCGGACATCGGTCGACGAGGGCGGCGACGACGGCTTCGCATCCGGCGCCGAGATGAGTCCGAGCGCCAGACTTCGCCTGAACAACTCCGTGTCGCGAAGTTCGACGCCTTCGGCAACCAGTCCGCTCTCCACGAGGATCGTGTAGACGTTCAGACAGCCGAGACAGCAGAAGGACTCGACGGTCTCGCCGAACCGACCGGTCAACGGATCGTTTCGCAGCCGCAACCCGCAAAGACTGCAGCCGGCTAGTGCTGGCGTGGCGTCGGTCGACACTCGACGTCCCCCTACTCCGACCGCGAAGCCTCGGCGTTGATCGGCTTGCCGTGCTCGTCGAGCAGGACCGGGTTGGCCTCGCGCGCGATGAAATACGCGGCGACGAGAATCCCGATGAACAGGACGATCACGAACGTCAGAATGCACTGGACGATGATTCCCTGCGTTCGCGAGAGGAAAGTGATCACTCGCTTCATTGGGTTCGCTCTCCCATCGGTGTGATGAACGTCATGTCGAACTCGTCGCGCGTTCCGGACGGCGCGGCCTCCGCCACGACCTGGAAATGCGTGACGCCCCCGGACAGCTGCCCCGCCGGGACCGAGATCTCGAACTCCTGTTTCGCCTCATCTCCAGGCGGCGCCGTCAACGCGTCGACCGGAATCGTGAAGACCGCATCCGGCAGATCGCGGACCGAGAGCCCGACTGTCGCGGGCTCCTTGCCGCGGTTCGCGATCGTCATCCGGAACGTGTTGTAGATCCGGCCGTCGTCGCCGACCCGGTACAGTGTCGCGCGTACCGGGGCAATCCGGACGAGTACGTCGTGACGAAGCGTCAGCGCCACGGCGAGCGCCGACGCGTAGATGATGATGACCGCGAACACGATGACCCGCTTCGCATCGCGAAGGCCGATGCGGCGCAGCAGCGGGATCCGTCCCGCGCCGACGAGCTCGCCCTTCTCGCCCCACGTGTAGTGAATGAGGCTCTCCTTGCCGAACCGGTCCATGATCTGCGTGCAGGCGTCGACGCACTCTCCGCAGTGCACGCACTCCATCTGGTAGGGCGAGTCGCGGATGTCGATCCCCATCGGGCAGACCCGCACACACTTCCGGCATTCGACGCACTCGTTGGCCTCGGCCCGGTAATGGACGATCAGCGTGTGGTCGTCGCCGAGCATTCCCTGCAGGTAGCCGTACGGGCAGATAGTCGTGCAGAACTTCGTCCGGACGAACGCGAAATCGAGAAACGTCACTACGGTCGTCGCGGCCCCTGCGATCCCGCCCGCCGTGACGACGTCGAGCGACATCAACCGCCAGAACAGGTCTCGGGGCTCGACGAAATATGCAATGAACACGAACGACACGAACACCGAGCCGATCCAGATGAGCGAGTAGAACGCGACGTGGTGCGCCCAACGGCGGACCGACGGCGACCATTTCCTGAAATGCTTGCTGATGAAGGTGTGGAGCTTCTTCTCGAGATTGAGCGAGACCTCGCTGAAAATCATCTGCGGGCACATGAAGCCGCAGTAGATCCGTCCGTAGAGCATCGACGCACCGACGATCAAGAACATCAGGAACAGCAGCGCGAAGAAGATGATCGAGAACTCGTTGATCCAGATCTCCTGGCCGGCGAGGTAGAAACGCTGCCGCGGTATGTCGAACCGCATCACGTCAAAAACGGCAACGCGACGAAGACGGTGACGCACAGGGCGTGCACGACGTTTCGACGGCGATGCCAGATGGCAGGAGGCGGCGGCCCGGTCTTCACGAGCCGAGGATTCGGCCGCGTCGGCTTCGGCTTCGTCACCGGAACAGGCGCGACGGGCGAGGCCCCGTCGCCTACAGGGTCGACGGGCGTTTCCTCAACCTCGACGTGCGTCGTGCTCATTCCATCTCCCCGGCCTCGTTCGCGCATTGCGGACAGGCAGTCGGCGGATTTCCGCCACCCATCGCCACCATCGGCATGACGCCTCTCCAGACGAGGATCAGTCCCACGACGACGATGCTCACCGCCGCTGGCCAGCTTCCCCATCGCCACGACCGCACCCGGAACGCCAGCGCGAACAAACCGACCGCCAGGAGCGAAACCGCCGTGCCTGTGCCGAATGCGAACATCGTGACAGCACCTGCAACCGGCGTTCCCGTACTGACGGCCTTGAGGAGTGCGGCGTAAACCAGCCCGCACGGAAGGAACCCGAGGAGGAGCCCGAGTGAGAATTTGTCGCGGATTCCATCCGACGACATGCGGCCGGCGAGCGGGCGAAGCAGCCTGGAGGTGATCCCGAGCGGGTCGGCCGACCGCAGGCGCCCGAGTGGAATCATGTCGAGCATCACCAGGCCCGCAAGCGTCATGAGCACTCCGGCGACGATCGCCACAAACCCTTCCACCCCCGCGAGATGGCCGACTATTCCGAGCGTGTTTCCAAGGAACCCGCCAATCGCCCCGAGAACTGTGTACGTGGCGATCCGGCCGCCGTTGTACGCGAGGTGGGCGAGCGACTGCCGCGACGCCGGGTGCTTCGCCAGCGGGATGCTGTAGGCGACCACGAGGGGTCCACACATCTGCACGCAGTGCAGGCTGCTGAGCAGTCCGAGGCTGAACGCGAGCGTGAAATCGACGACGGTCATGATCGGAGTTCCCCGGCGGTTTGCGGATTCTCGCCGCCTCAGGTCGGGGGATTTCCCCCAGCCGCGGAACCCGACCGCGCTCGCAGCTTCGGGTTCGGCGCGTGAATCGTCACGCACTCCCGATAGAAGTCGAACCGCTTCATCTGGATCGCCTGCGTCGGACAGCGCGAGGCGCACATCGCGCAGCGAATGCACGTCGACTCGTCCTTGAGCATCAGGGCGCCCATGGCGTTCAGCTCGTCGTCGCCGCACGCGGCGAGCGCCTCTTCGTCGATGTCGAGGCTCTCGCCGGCAATTCGCATGAGGTACGGATCGCGCCGAAGGTCCGCCAGTCCGACGAGCTTGATGAGGTTCTGCGGACAGACGTCCACGCATCCGTTGCACGCGATGCAGATGCTCGTGTCGAAAACCGTGTTGACGTTGCATCGCAGGCACCGCGCCGCCTGCTCACGGGCCTCGCGCTCGGGAAACGGCTCCTCGACGATATCGACCGACGCAGCGCGCGCTTCGCTCGCGAGCACGGGAGGATTCTCTCGCCGCAGTTCGTCCCAGCCCTCCGTCATCTGGTACTCGGCGGGGTTCCAGCGCTTCCGGACGACGACGTCCGTCCGTGTTCCGCGAAGCCAGTCGTGCATGGACCGCGCGGCAATCTGCGCCGACGCGATGGCGTGAATGAAGAGCCGTGGCCCATGCGCGACGTCACCGCACGCGAACACGTCGGGCGCCGTCGTCTGGTAGGTGTCGCGGTCGACCTTGATCAGGCCGCGATCGGTTTCGACGCCGTCCTCCGGAGACAGAAACGAGAGATCCGACGTCTGGCCAATCGCAAAGAAGATCGTGTCGGCCGCAATGTCCTCGACGACCGATTCGTCGAAGGTCGGGCTGAAGCGCCCATCGGCATCGAGCACCGACGTGCACTTCACCGTCCGCAACCCGGTGACGAAGTCGTCTTCGAAGAGCACCTCGCGAGGGCCACGCGCCGGGTGGAGCCTGATGCCCTCCTCCTCGCCTTCGATGATCTCGACTTCGTCGGCCGGCATTTCGTGGCGCGATTCGAGGCACACCACGTGAACTTCCTTGTCGCCGCTCATTCGGAGAGCCGAGCGGGCGACGTCGTACGCAATCCGCTGACTGCGTTCGAGATCGGACGCAGCATCGGACATCGGCACCGCTCCGGGCCGCACGGCCGACCGAGCTACGTCGAAGGCCACGTTGCCGCCGCCGATCACGATGACGCGCTTTCCGATCTCCATCGGCGTGCCCTCGTTGAAGGCTCGCAGGAAATCGAGGCCGTCGAACACACCCGGCTTGTCGGCTCCCGGAATCGGGATCTTCCGGCCCTTCGGCAATCCGACGCCGAGAAAAATCGCCGCGTACCCCTCGGCGCGCAGGCTCGCGATCGTGAAATCGCGGCCTAGCCGCACCCCGCACTTCAGCTCGACGCCGAGCGAGAGGATCGCGTTGATCTCGTGGTTCACGAGATCTCGCGGCAACCGGTAGATCGGCACCCCGACCGTGAGCATTCCGCCTGGCGACGTGTGCGACTCGAAAACCGTGACCTTGTAGCCGAGCAGTGCAAGATCGTGCGCTACCGTCAGCCCCGACACGCCGGCGCCGACGACCGCCACTCGTTCGTGATTGCCACGCTCGGGCGGCAGCATCCGACTGTCGTAGCCGGTGACGTACGCCGAGTAGTCGCCGGTCTCTGGACCGAACTTGCCCGTGACGAACCGCTTGAGCGACCGGATCGTCACCGGCGCGTCGAGCGAGCCGCGGCGGCAGTTCATCTCGCAGGGTGCGCCGCAGACCCGCCCGCAGATCGACGCGAACGGATTCGTCGCGCGAGCGATCCGGTACGCATCGGCGTCGCGCCCTTCGGCGATCGCGTTGACGTAGCCGCACGCGTTCGTATGCACGGGACAGGCGTACTGGCACTTGACCATCTCGACCCAGTAGTCGGAACCGGTCGTGTCGGCGACTTCGAACTTGAACGAGTCTTCGGCCATGACGGATTTCGACCCTCAGTCTTCGTGGAAGGCCCGGAAGACGAACACGATGAGCGACACTACATAGATCAGCGCGAGCCCCGCGACGCCGTACATCAGCCAGTTGGCATCACCGGTCGTCGTATTGAAGGCCCGCACGAGCGGTCCGCGCTCGTCGTGGGTCGTCTCGCCGTTCATGTAGATCATGAAGTAGGTGATTGCGCCTC
This sequence comes from Blastocatellia bacterium, assembly GCA_016705245.1. GTDB lineage: Bacteria > Acidobacteriota > Blastocatellia > UBA7656 > JADIYM01 > JADIYM01. The sequence continues at coordinate 405,959 of JADIYM010000003.1, forward strand.
CGCCGATCACGATGAAGGCGAACTTCAGGAACATCGGGACGTCAGTGCCCTTTCGCTCGAGAATCCAGCCGTCCGCGTACTCCTTCACCTCCGAGGTGGTCTCATTCGGCTCGTCCATTGGGAGGCCTCCGTTCATTGGGCTTGGATTCATCCGGCTCGTCGTCGAAGATCCGGTACTTGACCTCCTCCGCGTCCTTTCCCCAGTAGCCGTCGCGAATCGTGCGCGTGAAGAAGAACAGCGCGCCCGAGGCCAGGAGGAAGAAGACGAAGTAGGCGAAGAAAACGCTGGGATAACTGTGGTCGACCATCGCGCGCCTCCTATTTCTCGAAGTCGCCGTCCGGCCGCCAGTCCTTGGCCCGGCCGAGCGTCTGCAGGTAAGCGACGAGCGCCTTCGACTCCGCTGGATCCGCTGCGATCCACGGGAACGGCGGCATGATCGAGCCGGGCACGAGATCAGCCGGGTTCCGGAAGTGCGTCACGTGCCACTGCTCGTCGTATTTGCCGCCGACGCGCGACAGGTCCGGGCCCGTCCGCTTCGTTCCGAACATGTGCGGGTTGTCGTAGACGAATTCGTCGGGGGTCGAGACGGGCGAGTCGACGCCACGCCAGCCCGAGCGCTTCGTGTCGGCGAGAATCGTGCGCGTCTGCTGCGTGTGGCAATACCAGCAGCCTTCGCGCACATAAATCGCCCGACCCTGGAGCTCGAGCTCGGTGTAGGGCTTGAGCTTTCCCGTCGGGCCTTTTGTGGGATCCGAGTTCTCGAACGGTTTCGACCAGCTCGCATCGACGAGCGGCGGGACGACCGTCGTGAGGATGCCGCCGATGAAGAAGAGCACGAGGGCCCCGATGACGAACGCAACCGCGCTGTTGTCAGCTTTACGTAGCATGGTGGGTCCTCCGCTCAGGCTGCGACGGCCGCGCCGTCGGTCGCCTTCTCACCGCCGGCGCCGATCGCCGTCGCGAGGATGTTGTAGGCAAATGCCGCGATTCCGCCGAACATCAGCACGCCCGAGAAGAACCGCACCAGCCACACGGGCTGAAGGTTCACGACGGTGTCGATGAACGGAATGGACGGGTTGTTCCACTGCCAGCCCTGCCAGAAACCGCCGAGCCACAGCGTGACGAAGAAGCCGAGGCCGCCGATCAGGAAGAGCCAGAAGCTCCAGTTCGCCAGCGCATCCGAATACAGCTCGCGCTTGAACATCCGCGGAACCACGTAGTAGCAGCCGGCGATGGCGAAAAACGAAAATGCGCCGAGCACCGCCATGTGCGCGTGACCGGGAATCCAGTCGGTCTTCGATACGATCGCGTTCACGGACCTGAGGCTGTGCATCGGCCCCTGGAAACACGTGAGCAAATAGAAAACGACGCCCGAGATCAGGAACTTGATCGGGACGTTGTCGCGCATCTGATGCCACTGGCCCCGCATCGTCGCGAAGAAGTTGTAGACCGCGGCCCAGACCGGAATAAGCAGCATGACCGAGAAGACGATGGCGATCGTCTGCAGCCACTGCGAGATCGGCCCGTGCAGCATGTGGTGGGCGCCGGTCCAGACGTAGACGAACGCGAGCGACCAGAATCCGACCATCGACAGTTTGTGGCTGTGCAGCGGCGTGTTCGCGGTCTTCGGAATGAAGTAGTACGCGATCGCCAGACCGATCGGCGTGAAGATCAGTCCCACCGCGTTGTGGACGTACATCCAGTTCAGGTTCGCCTGGTTGACGCCCGTCACGAGCAGCGCCGCGAAGTTGCCCGTCAGGTAGACGAACGCGGTCCAGAGGACGGTGCCCATCATGTACCAGAGCGTTACGTACATCTGCTGGTACTTGCGGGTCGCCACCGTCATGAACATGTTCGTCCCGAACATGATCCAGGCGACGACGACCGCGACGTCGAGGACGAACGGCAGCTCGCCGTATTCGAATCCCTGGTTCCAACCCATCAGCAGCGACACGACGGCACCGAGGATGATGACGTTCCAGAGCGCCGCGGTCGCCAGTCCGAACTTCTCGCTCCAGAGCTTCACGCCGCACAGCCGCGGGACGACGTAATACATCAGTCCCATGTCGGCGGCGAGCAGCCAGCCGAAGAGCATTCCGTTTACGTGCAGCGGCCGCAGCCGGCCGTACGTCAGCATCGGAATCGTTCCGAGGAAACTCGGCCAGAGGAACTTCGCCGCGACGAGGAGGGCGACGATGCCGACGATGAAGAAGTAGCCGATCGAGCTGAGGATGAAGGCGCGCGCCGTCGCGTCCTCGTGCACCGACTCGGTGTATTTCGCGGTGCTCGTGACCGGGATTTCGCCCGCGTCCGCAAGAGTGGTTCGTTCAGCCATAGATCCTCCAGGTGCTCGATCGTCGAGCAAGTGGGCGACGGGTCACCGTCCACCGCCAGCCGGCGGCCCGTTGAGGCTCCGGATATAGTTCACGAGGTCCGCGACGTCGTTCTTCGTCATGCCGTAGTCGATCCAGCTCGGCATCGCCGTGCCCTGAACGCCGTAGAGAATCGACTCGAACATCCGGCGATCCGGTATCGAGTGAATGAAATCGCGGTTGAGCAGGTTGCGCGGCCGAGGAAGGATGTCGAGGGCGTTGGGTCCCTTTCCGTCGGCCTTCCGGCCGTGGCAGCCCGTGCAGCGCATCGCGTAGGTGCGTGCGCCGCGCTGGATGGAATCGTCCGACATCGCGATCGGACTCTGGTCGGGAATGTCGCGCGGCTTGAGCTCGCGCCGCGGGTCCTTGACGAAGTTCGTCTCGACGTATGCCAGCACGTCGCGGATCTGCGCCTCCGAGAACACACGCGACAGCGGCGGCATAGACGTGCCTGGGACGCCGTTCTTGATCGAGTCGACGAACCGCTCGGCGGGCCGCGACGTGAAGAAGCTCGCCTTCGTGAAGTCGCGCGGCGCCGGGTCGAGGTAAACCGCGATCGGACCCAGTCCGTCGCCCTTCTCACCGTGACAGCGTGCGCAGTAGTTCGAGTAGATCTCGGACGCGTTCGCGTATTCGGGCGGCTTCGTCAGACTGAGCAGGTACTTCGACAGCGCCGAGAAGTCCGAGTCCGGGAACGCGAACGACGGCATGATCGAATCCGGCACACGAGCACGCGGGTTGCGGAAGTGCTCGACGAGCCACGGCTCGTCGCGAAGCAGCCCCTGGAAAGAGAGGTCCGGAGCGACACCGCCGTCCTTCTCGCCTAGCTTGTGGCACGCAAGGCACGCCCGCTCGCCGAGCAGTCGCTCTCCCATCGCCACGGGGTCTCCCGCGGCGGTTGCCGCGCCACCCGGAGGCACCGGCGACACCGCCGTCAGGCTCTGCCGGTAGCGATCGAGAGAGGTCTCGGCAAAGTTCACGCCGCGGCGGCTCTTCAGGAAGACGACGAGCGCCTTCGTTTCATCGTCGGTCAGGTTGAACCGGGGCATGAACGAGGTCGCGAGATTCGCACGCGGATCGACCATCGATTCCCAGATGTAGTCGTTCTTGAACTTCTTTCCGACCTCGCTCAGGTCCGGTCCGAGGGTTCCGTTCGCGATGCCCTCGATTTTGTGGCAGCCATAGCAGTTCTTTTCGACGAACAGCTGGCGGCCGCGCGTGACGAGCGGCGTCGAGGCGAACTCGGGGTCGGTGTGGCACTGCACGCAGTTGCTCTGCATGTAGTCTGCGCCGACGAGCCTGTCCTTGAAGTCGGCGCGCCAGTTGGCCTGCGTGACGTACCCGAGCATGGGTTCCGGCCAGAAGTGGTCTCCGCCGTGCGCGTCGAACGCCTCGAGGCCACGACCCTGGCCGGCGTGACACACCGTGCAGCCGAAGTCCGAGAACTTGTGACGCCGCTCCCAGTTGCCGTCGACTTTCCGGTCGCCGAGTGCCTCGCTGTATGGGTGCGACTTCAGCGGCTCGGCGTACGACTCGAACCGCGGATCGTCGATCGCGGCGTGGCACGTCGTGCATCGGTCGACACGCGCATCGCCGAAGCGCGTGATTAACAGCTGTTCGATCTTGGGTTGGCGGCCGTCGAACGAAGCGCGCTCGGCATCCGTCTTGCTCATCGAACGGGCCTGATCGAAGTACGCCGTCTGGTACCGCTCCCACTCGTGGAAGAACTGGTCGTAGAAGACCGCACCGTGCACCACGAGGATGATGAACCCGGCGATCGCAAGCAAAAGTCTCATCTTCATAGGGTCTGCACCCTGCCTCGGAGCTGGGAGCGCATGCTCACCAGGGCGAGACAAACTCCCAGTTCGGGCCGCGGAAGAACGTTCCGATAATGATCAGCCCGATGTTGACGAGCGCGAACGTGAGGAAGAGGACGTTCGCGAGAAGCCGTTCGCGTGCAAACCACCGGCCGATGCCCTTCTTCGACCGGTCCAGGTACGGGACGAGGAGAAGGATGATCACCTCGACGGTGGGAATGCCCACTCCACCCCAGAAGGCCGAGTAGCTGACCATCTCCTGGAGGCCGAGGAAGTACCACGGCGCCTTCGCGGGATTCGGCGGATGCAGGATGTTGACGGGTTCCTCGAGCGGCGCGTCGAAGAGCATCGACACGATGAGGACGCCGACGACCGTGATCGCGAACACGAAAAGCTCGGCCATGAGCAGGTTCGGCCAGCTGAAGACCGAGTTGTCCGGCACGTTGCCGACCTTGGTGAACGGTCCGCGAACGAGCCCCTGCACGCCGTAGCGCTTCGGCCGGATGACGGACACGCTGCCCTCGGTCGCGCCGATCATGGCGAGCGCCGGCAGTGGCGCCGCGCCTTCCGGGGCGGCCGGCGGGGCGTCGGCCTCGGGAGGCCGCGAGAGGCCGCCGTCCTTCCGAATCCGCCAGAAGTGGAAGGCGACGAGGAAGGTCATGACGACGGGTAGCACCGCGACATGCAGCACGTAGAACCGGAGCAGCGCTTCCTGGCCGACGAGCGTGTCGCCGAGCAGGAGGAACTTCACGTCGTTGCCGATGAACGGCGCGTAACCGGCAATCGAGGCACCGACGGTGATCGCCCAGAACGCGAGTTGATCCCAGGGAAGCAGGTAACCGGTGAAGCTCGAGAAAAGCGTCAGCAGGAAGAGGACGACGCCGAGCACCCAGTTGAACTCGCGCGGCGGCTTGTACGAGCCCGTGAAGAAGACCCGGCACATGTGCAGGAACACGACGGCGACCATGCCGTGCGCCGACCAGCGGTGCATGTTCCTGAGGAACGTGCCGAACGCGACGGCGCCGCGCAGGTCGAGCATCCGGTCGTACGCCTGCGAAGTGGCCGGCACGTAGTAGAACATCAGCAGGATGCCGGTAACCGTGAGAATGATGAAGAGGTAGAGGCTGATCAGGCCGAGGCCCATCGTGTACGAGGCCTTCAGCGTGTGTCGATTGACCTTGACCGGGTGCAGATGCAGGAAGAAGTTCGTGAAGCTCGTCTGTGCGCGGCCCAGGTCGGACGACGGCAGTGGATGCCGGAACAGCGAATGCCAGATGTTCGACGGCATCATCCGGATCGAGCCCCAGAGCGACGGCGTTTCGTTCGTGCCGTTCATAGCGGCAACCACGTCCCGGACGGGACTTCCGTACCCTTGTCGACCTCGAGCTCACCGTTCGGCGCGACGCTTACCTGATACCAGGGAAGCGGCTTCGGCGCCGGTCCGCCCGTGACGTTGCCATGGTGATCGAACCGGGAACCGTGTCACGGGCAGGCGAACCCGGTCTCGGAGAGCCCGACAATGCAGCCGAGGTGCGTGCACGTGGTCGAGATAGCCGCGACTCGGTTCTCCTCGCGAACGAGACACATTCGCTCGGGTCCGAGCGCCAGTCGCGTACCCGGCGGAAAGTCGTCGGGCTTGCCGACACTCAGGCGACTCGGCTCGCTGTAGGTCACGCGCGGCTTGATGAACACCAGGTTCGAGATCACGCTGATGACGGCGGATCCTGCGAATCCGATGCCGGTCAACCACGCGAGCATCCGGCGTCGCGTCACCTGCTGGCCGTTCGCGTCTTCAGGCCCGGTCTGCGTTTTCGTCATCCCGCTCATTCCGATTCTCCTCCGCGGCTTCATTGATCAGGGGTTCGAGATCCGACCAGAACACCTGGTATTTCACGTCTTCGAGATCGCGGAAGTACTCGCGCTTCACGGCGAAGACAAAGAACAGGGCGGCGCCTCCTCCCATCAACAGGCTCGCGATGACGGCGATCCACGTGATGTCCATACCTGTCCGTCACCGCGGCTCGACGCCGGCGGGACTTCCTCCTCGAGCGATATCGGCGATCGTCGTGTTCTTCAGGGTGCTGAAGAACTCCTGCCGCTGGCGCTGCCACATCGGGCAGAAGACGCACGGCGAATCGGTCGAGCACGCCGCGTAAGTCAGCACGCACCGGTCCCAGTAGGGGTCCGAATCGAGAATCGTGAACACGTCCCAGAGCGTGATCTCGTCGGCGGGCTTTGCGAGCGCGTAGCCGCCGTGAATGCCCTTTAGCGATGTGACCAGCCGATGCCGCCGAAGCTCGCCGAGGATCTTACGCAGGAAGACGGGCGGCACTTTCTCGCCTTCAGCCAGTTCCTGCAGTCCGCACAGTCGGGATTTCGGCTGACGCGCCAGAAAGGCGAGCGACCGGATCCCGTATCCTGTGGTTTTCGATAGAAGCATCCCCGGATTCACAACCGTACCTATTTCTCCGGTAGGATTGCTTTTCCGTCGCCGCGTGAAAATAATCAGTTTGAATCATTTCCATGATGTCGCCAGCAGGAGTCCCGTGAAGCTCAGAGAAGTGAAACGACTCGTCGATTCGACGTCCGATCCCGCGCTCGCTGTCGACGGCCTCGGCAGCATCGCGGCGTGGAACAAGGCGGCGACGGCCTTCTTCGGGATCGAGCCGGATGGAGCGATCGGCCGGCCTTGCGACGAGATCATGCAGGGCACCGACGAGTGCGGGACGGTCTGTTCGCAGGATTGCACCGTGCAACGCGTTGCGCGCGACGGCGAGCCGGTCAAGAGCTTCGACATCCAGGTGGCGGGCCGCGAAGGCCGCCGCTGGTGCAATGTCTCGGTGCTTGTGGCGCAGGACGGAGCGGCTTCACTTCCCTACACTATTCACGTGATCCGGCCGATCGACGTGCAGAAGCGGCTCGAGTTCGCGGTGCGCGACTTCGTCGTTCGCGAGACGAACCTGCCGGGAGATCAGGTCGTGCAGTTGCTCGCGTCGAAACGATCTGCGACGAGCGACGTCGACCTCACGGCGCGAGAGCTGGAGATCCTCAGGCTCTCGGCGGCGAGCGCGGCGAGCTCGGCTATCGCAGCGCAACTCGGCATCAGCCGCACGACGGTCAACAACCACATGCAGCACATCCTGAGGAAGCTCGACGCGCACACGCGGCTCGAGGCGATCCGCAAGGCGGAGCGCGCCCGGGTTGCTCTGAGACTTTGCGCCTTCCTGCGCCTCTGAGTCCCGTTCGCGAAGCCTTTCCAGGTGGCGAACGCAGAGTCTCAGAGACACGGAGGCCCAGAGAGATCAGGAACGCGACGTCCCCTCCCTACCGGACGCGCCTCCCCCGCACCTTGAACGTCCGCGCATCGATGCCGTGCGCCGAGAGCTTAGAGTTCAGCGTGCTGATCTTCAGCCCCAGCAACTCAGCCGCCCGCGTCTGTACGCCACCGCACCGTTCGAGAGCCGCCGAGATCAGCGATCGCTCATAACGCTGCACCTCCGCGTGCAGGTCGAGGCCGCCGTCGAGCATCGCGTCGGCCTGGCCGCCCAACCACGTGCTCTGGCCGCGCAGGTGGACCGGAAGGTGAGCGGCCTCGAGCACAGGCGGGCCGGACCGCCGCACCATGTGCTCGATCGTCCGTCGCAGTTCGGCGACGTTTCCCGGCCAGTCGTAGCTCCGCAGTGCCGTCACCACGGCCGGAGCGAGCGTTCTGGGCTCCTTGTCGAGGCGCAAGCAGAGATCAGACGCGAAGTGCTCGGCGAGCAGCTCTATGTCTTCGGGACGCTCGCGCAATGGCGGAACGCGAAGCAGGGCCGAAACGGCCTGCGACCGCTGCGACGGGTATTCGACAATCCTCGGAATCGAGCCTTCGATTCCGAGGATGACCCTTGCACCGATTGCGCTCCGATACTCGTGCGATGGTCGAGACGAGGCGTCGAACAGGAGAACTCGATCGAGCACGTCGTGAGCGATCGTATTTGAGCCCGAGACATAGACCGTTCCGCCAGCAGCCCGTGAGGCAAGCTGTTCGATCTCGGCGCGCGCCGTGATGGGTAGAACCGTCGCCGTGTCGTCGAGCAGAAGTGCCACGAGCGCAGAATCCGACAGGTCGTCGGGCGCTACTTCGACGAACGGGCGCGATGGCCACGGGCCGGCATCGTGCAGCAGTCGCGCGATGAATCGCTTTCCGGTGCCGGGCTCGCCGTGAATGACGACGGGACCGACCGAACTGGCTCGCGCGGCGATGAGCGCCGGAGCCGCTCCTGCCCACCGGCTTGCGCCGACGAGTCGTTGCCGGACGAGACTGACCGCGACGTCCATTGGGCGTCGCCGTGTGGCGGAGAAGGCGGCCGCTCGGGCCACCGCTTCGAGACGTCGTACACCTTGCTCGTACATGCTTGTTCGTTCCCTCTTCCCGGTTCCAGCCACCTATAACGACGAAGGAACGGAAAACTTTGTAACAAGGTCGTAAACTCGCCCCGAAACCCTGTAAAGTTTCGGACCCATCGGAACCGGGCCGGAAGCTATACTCCCGGAATGGCCGATAGCGACGAAGGCGCCCTGGAGCGCGCCGAAGGTCTCTTCAAGAAGGTTCTGGAGCGCATCGGCTCGAGCGTCGACGAGAAGCTCGCCGGCGGTGGCCGTCTGAAGTCGAACGTAGTCGGCCGTCTCGCGGCTGCCGTCGAGGACGAGATCGAAGCCCACCTCAAGGCCGATGCGCGCGGAGTACGCCGGCTTGCACCGGACCGCATCGCGGTGATGCTGACTTACGAACAGAACGCCGAGCTCGCCGACAGTGACCGCAAGGCGCTCGCCGCCGAGCTTGCTGCGACGGCTTATGAGTACATCGAGAACCGGCGCTACGCCACGAACGCCCGCGTGTACGTCGAGGTCGGGACCGACATTTTCGCAAAGCACCCGAGAATCGAGACGACGTTCTCGCCGGCCCCGGGCGAAACGGCCGACGGAACCGCCCGGAACCTGCGCCCGGCCTCGGCAGGTGCCGTCAAGCGGCCCGGCTCGTCGGAGAGCTCGTGGCGTCTCGTGGGTCCCGGAGGAAAGCCGGTCGTCAAGGTCACGATCGCGCCCGGCGGTGAACCCGTCACGATCGGACGCGCTTCAGGCAATCGATTGCACGTCGATCACGACAGCGTTTCGAAGTTCCACGCGACGATCTCGATGTCCGTTGACGGCCGCCTTCGGGTCTCGGATCTCGGTTCCACGAACGGAACGTTCGTCAACGGCGAGAAAACCCCGATCTCGGGTTCACGCATCATCGTACCCGACGATACGGTCGCGTTCGGCGATGTGCCGTTCAGGATCGAGAAGCTGTGAGGGTGTTCAGGTTGGACCGACCCGTGCGCTACGGCGCACGGTACTGATGCTCGGAGGGCCGAACCCGGGGCGCGATCTAGGGGCGCCATTTCGGGGCGCGCGATATCGATGCTTACTAAGATGGATACGGTGTTGTCAGATTGACGGCCTCACGCATCAGTACCGTGCGCGGTAGCGCGCGGGTGGTCCGTGGATTTACATGTCCCAGTTGTTCGAACGGCGCCTGACGACCAGGCGCCGAACGGGGGAACCGAACCGGTGGTCATCGTACCCTTCACCCTCTCGCTGATCGTGTGCGCAGCACTCGTTCTGCTCGGTGCGCTCCTGCTCGCAGCGGCAACGCGCGGACGAGCGCCGCGTTCGCTCGTCCCCGACGACGCGCCGGTCGACCCTACGCGATACGGCCCCGCACTTACGAACCGCTGGTTGCGTGGCATCCGCACACTCTTTCTGTCGGCGTGCGTCGTCGCGCTCTGTTTTCATGGATTCTGGGTCTTCGGCGCTCCTGGCAGCGACGAGTTCGATCGAATCGCCGTCCGCGACCAGCGCAATCGCCGCCTGTCTGAGGCCAGCCTGCGCGGTTGGGTGTTCGACCGGACCGGCCGGCCCGAACGTGCGCTTGCGAAGTACCGGCTCGACGGCCGGAAGATCGTCCGTGATTATCCGCTGCGCGAATCGGCAGCGAACCTGACCGGGTATGCGGATTTCGTATACGGGGCCGCCGGATTCGAGCGAGGCTACGCCGACCTGCTCGCCAGGCCGTCGTCCGCCGTGAACACCCTGTCGTCGCCGGCGCCCGTCGGTTCTGATCTGACCACGACGATCGACATCGACCTCCAGCGTGAGGCTTTCGAACTGCTCGCCGGACGGCGTGGAGCCGTCGTCGTACTCTCGCTTCCCAATTCCGAGGTCCTGGCAATGGTCTCGAGCCCGTCGTTCGATCCCGAGATCCCCCTCCGCGACGACGCCGCGTGGCGCACGCTCAAGGAAAACGCCGTGAAGGCTCCGGAGTTGAGTCCGCTGACCGACCGTGCGCTCAAGACCTACTACCTCCCTGGGTCGACCTTCAAGGTGCTCGTCGCCATCGCGGCGATCGAATCGGGCCTGGGTGAGGAGCGTTTCACGTGCACCGGAGGCGGCTATCTCGCGCCTTCGTCGCGTCGCGAGATTCTCGACGACAGCGGGAGCGTGCACGGCACGATCGGCCTCGACGACGCGCTGAAGCACTCCTGCAACCAGTACTTCGCGCAAATGGGCGTCAAGCTCGGCACGGGACGGCTTTCGACCGTGGCCCAGCGTTTCGGAATCGAGACCGGAGCCCTCCGCGAGGTGCGCGACACGGACCTCTGGCGGCACTCGGCCGCGGCAGATCCGACTGACTTCGTCTCGGCGTTTGGTCCTCCGCCGTCGCGCGTATTCCTTCCGGCTACTTTCGATGACACGTTCACGCCGTACAGCCTCGCCATCGAGTCGTTTGGCCAGGGACCGAACCAGATGACGATGCTTCAGCTCGCGCTGCTGGCAGCCGGAGTCGCATCGCAGGACGGTCGCTTGAGCAAGCCGGCGCTCGAGGCCGGCGTCGAGCCGCAAATGCTCGGCCAGGTCTGCTCGCCCGAGACCGCGGCGCGCGTCCGTCAAATGATGAAGTCGGTCGTCGACGGCGGAACGGCCGCCGGTGCGTTCGGATCGCTCCGCGGACGAATCGCGACTGGCGGCAAGACCGGCACGGCACAGCGCATCGTGACCGTTTACGATCCGAAAACGCTCGAACCTAAGACCCGGCGCAATCGCGAGGGAGAGGAATACGTCGTCCGCGACACGAGTGTCGACGCGCTCTTCATTGGTTTTGCGCCCTACGAGAATCCGCAGATCGCGTACGCCGTGATCGTCGAGGATGCCGGCCACGGCGGGAAGGCCGCTGCGCCCGTCGCCGTCGGAATCGTGAAGAAGGCACTGGAGCTGAAGCTGATCACGGCCAAGCCGCCCGCCGAAACCGCCGATCAACCAAGGGAGCGACGTCGTGACAACGGCACCCGCTGACCGACCGCCAGTCGCCGTCGACGCCGAGCCGGCCTCCGTGAAGGCTGTTGCGGTGCAGCCGGCGTCGCACCGGCCGTCGCTGCACATCCTGCTCGTGGCGCTCCTGTCGCTCGTGGCCGTTGCGGCACACGCCGGCGTGATATCAGCGGGCGCCCTGAGAGGTTCGACCCGAGCCTCGTGGTGGCAATTCGGAATGTAGCGCTGTTCGTCCCGCTCATCGGCGTCGTGCTATGGCTCGGCCGCAGCCAGCGCTATCGCGGATCGATGGTGCTCTACACCGCCGCCGTGCTGCTCTTCACGCTTGGGCTGGCCGTTCAGTACCGGCTCTTCACGGATCCAGAATACGGCGCCCGCGGCATCGCCAGGCGCGAGGCGCGCGAGGCGAAGGCGCAGACGATCCGGTACCTCAACATCCAGACCGGGTATTCGGACGAAAAGAAGGCTGCGATCTTCGGGTCCACGCAGGTGCCCGAGGCGCCGCCGGCCGACGCCCGTGCTACCGAATACACGCTCGGCGACATTCTGACGTCGACGAACACCTGGATACCGCTCATCGGACTCCTGGCGTTCTGCCTCGCATTCCGGCTGTTCCGGAGCGATAACTTCCTTCTCTGGCTGCAGCGCCACACGATGCTCATCGCGCTCGCGACGCTGCTGCCGTTCGCTCTTATCGTCATCGTCTTCAGTTCGGACGGCAAGTTCCTGGGACAGACAACGCCGTGGGAACCGGTGAAGATCGTCTTCCTCGTCGCCTACGCGGCTATGCTCGCCGACGCGTACCGCCACCTCGCGCGAACTCGGTGGGGCATTCCGCAGGCGCGGTTCACGCTGCCGTTCCTCGTCGTCGCGGCAATCCCGATGATCCCGTTCTTCGTGCTTTCGGATTTCGGTCAGATGCTCGTGTTTTTCGGCGTCTATGCGGTCCTTTATGCGATCGCCGTGCGCTCCAGGGTACAACTCGCGTGGGCCGTGGCGATCGTGCTCGCGTTCGCGCCGTTGCTCTACCTCGGATTCGGCGTTCCCGGGCGCGTGAACCTGAGGTTCCATCTCTGGCTCAACACGTGGCAGGCGCCGGCCGAGGACACGGGCTGGTGGCAGCCGTTCCTCGCACGAAAGCGGTCCGACTACGGATTCGCCGTCTCGAACGACGATGCGTGGTACGACCAGTCGTCGCAACTCGCGCAGGGGTTGTTCGGAATCGCCGACGGCGGGGTCCGGGGACAGGGCCTCGGGCTCGGGTATCCGGAAATCGTCCCGGTCTCGGATTCCGACTTCATCTATGCGGCGATCGGCGAAGAGTTCGGCATTCTGGGAGGCCTGGCGGTGCTTCTCGCGCTCGCGGCGTTCGTCTGGTCTGGCACCGTCGTCGCTATCGGATCGCGCGACATGTTCACGAAGCTGATGGCCGCCGGGTTCACGGCCTTTGTCGGATTCCAGTCACTCGTTAATATAGGCGGCGTCATCCGGATGTTGCCGATGACCGGCATCACACTTCCTTTCGTCAGCCACGGTGGCTGGTCTTTGATCACATCCTTCGCAATGCTCGGGATCCTGATGGCCATTGCTCACCGGAACGCCGTCGCGACCGGTCCCGAATGAGGAGGCTGACAGAATGCTTTCGAATTCATCCGCCTCGCGAAACCGCCGGAAGGGACCGCGTCGCTACCTCAAGCTGAAGATCGTCCTTTCCGGCAGCGATGCACTCGGCGAGACTTTCACCGAAACCACGGAAACGCGCGTCGTGACGAAAGAAGGAGGCTCGCTCATCACGACCAGGCGCCTCCGAATCGGATCGACTCTTCGCGTTTCGACTCCGGACGGGAAGTTCAATGCGCCGGCCACGATTCGCAATTCGCGACACGACGCCCACACCAACACCTATCAGTGCGGTTTCTGCTTCGAGGAGGACGTCCACGGCTGGGTTCTCCGCTGACGAGTTTTCTGCCGTGCGTCCCCCCAACGCCCGGCTCGACACCCACAATTTCCGCCCTCCAGCTCCCGCGATCGGATTCGGGATATGTCGACTGCCGCTGAACCGTCCACCGTCCTCGTCATAGACGACGACGAAACGATCTGCGAGTTGCTCAACGAGTCGCTCGCCGAAGATGGATTTCAGGTCGAGAGCGCTCCCAATGCCGAGGAAGCTCTGATCAAGGTCCGGCAGATGCCATACGACGCCATCGTGACCGACCTGAACCTCCCGGGCCTCAAGGGCACCGACGTAGTGCGGCAGGCGCTGACGATCTATCCGAATGCCATCATCGTCGTGATGACCGGGGCGGGATCCATCGCGGCGGCCGTCGAGTGCATGAAGCTCGGCGCGTACGACTTTCTCTCGAAGCCCTTCGACATTCTCGCTCTGACCGACCTGCTCAAGGGCGCAATCAGCGAGCGACTCGAACGTGCGCACCGACGGTCTCGATCGACCGGTCCGCTCGACCTTCAGACGGCTCTGGCCGAGGCCGAGGCCGACACGACGCCGGAGAGCATGATCGGCATCAGCTCAGGGATGCGCGAGGTCTTCGAGCTCATCGAGATCGTCGCGCGCAGCAACTCGACGGTGCTCGTCACCGGCGAGACCGGAACGGGCAAGGAGCTCGTCGCCCGCGAGCTGCATCGGCGGAGCCGGCGTGCGAGTCAGGCGTTCGTCGGGCTGAACTGCGCAGCCATCCCCGAGACGCTTCTCGAAGACGAGCTCTTCGGGCACGTGAAGGGAGCGTTCACCGGCGCGCAGTCGGCGCGCGTCGGCCGATTCGAGCAGGCCCAGCACGGGACTCTGTTTCTCGACGAGATCGGCTGCATCAACCTGCAGGTCCAGGCTAAGTTGCTGCGGGTGCTGCAGGAGCGAGAGATCGAACGGCTCGGCGACTCGAAGACGATCAAGTGCGACGTGCGCATCATCGCAGCGACCAGCGCCGACCTCGAGAGCATGATCGAAGAGAATTCGTTCCGGCGGGACCTGTATTACCGGCTCAACGTCATTCCGATCAAGATGCCGCCGCTTCGCAGCCGCCCTGAGGACATCCCCCCGCTGGTAGACCATTTCGTCGCGAAGTATTCGAACGAGCTGGGTTTCGAAGATCAGGTCGTCACTCATCTCGCCATCAAGCGGCTGATGAGCTACGACTGGCCCGGCAACGTCCGGGAGCTCGAGAACGCCATCGAGCGCGCGGTGGTGCTCAGCCGTGGGCGTGGCGAGATCCTGCCGACGGATCTGCCGGCGGAGGTCGTCGGAGAGCGGATTCCGGACCTTATCAGCCAGATCCGGGTTCCCGAGGGCGGCATTAACCTCGAGGACGTTCTCGCAAGCGTGGAGCGGGAGCTGCTCAGGCAGAGCCTGCAGATGGCGTCCGGGAATCAGAGCCAGGCCGCGGAGCTTCTCGGGCTCAAGCGGACGACGTTCCTCGACAAGATGAAGAGGTTGAAGCTCGAGGAGGAGTGAGCGGGACCGCAGACAAGATCGCGCTAAGGCGCAAAGGCGCAAAGTCCAGAAAAGACCTTCAGGGCAGTGAATGCCGTATCTTCCTTTGCGCCTTTGCGCCTTTGCGCGAGGCTTGTCCCACTCTTCCGTTCCCCTACCCCTAACCCCCTCCGAACGCTCCAATTGACGCCTGTTTGCGCCCCCTGTTACTTTACTCGTGCAGGATTGTTAGATTCTTACGGCCGACCCGTTTCAATGGTCGTGTCGAAACGCGAAGGAGCGAGCCCGCTGTAATGTCCGAACCCTACAACAACAACGCCAACAAGATTTTCTGGTCCGTCTTTGCGACGATCGTCACCATCGGCATCGTGTATGCCGCTTCTATCGGCAATCTCAAGACGTCCGAGACCTTCGTCGTCAGCCTCCTGTGCGCCATTTCGATCGGCGGACTAGCGTACCTCGACATCAACCCCGCGTTTAACCATCAGCCAGAATAGCGGGAACCGAAAACGCCGCGCCGCGTCTTTTGAGGCGGCGCCGTCAAACCAGTGGGGCGCGGGCAAACGAGACAAGGTCCAATCGACTCTACTGCGTGGAGGCGAATCGCCGGTTTTTCCGAATCTGGAGATGTGACGAAATATGATGTCGGACAAGATGATGTTTGGCGAAGCATTCGACCCGAAGGACAACTTCTTCGCCCGAATGCTCAGCAATTTCAAGGCGGCGTGGGCGGCGAGCACCGGCGAAGGTGACGTTCCGGGGGATGCCCCGGTCCACTTCACGATGATTCGTGAGGAGATCGTCTTCAAACGGCTCGCCGAGCAGCTCGGATTCGCCTTTGGTGAACTGCAGCGCGACCCGGCCGGCTTCGTCAAAGTGCTCGTTTCGCCCGACGAGAGCAATCCCGACCAGCTCAAGACCCGGCAGGCGGCGTGGGCGCTGACGGTCATCGTGCCGCTCGGCTTGATTGGGGCTTTCCTCTTCGGCATCCTGATCTACTTCATGATCTATGGGCGTCCGCTCACGAACGTAGAGGCGTCGACCGACACGCCGCTCTACGACGTCACGATGCTCGACAAGCCGTATGAGAAGCCGACTCCGACCGACAAGCAGGGCAAGGCCGGCAAGCCGGGTGATGCGGGCGGCGGCGGCGGCGGCAAGAACGAGCCTCAGCCGGTTGCGAAGGGCGTTCCTCCTCAGACCTCGATGAAGATGGATCAGCCGATCGCCGATCTGACGACGAAGACGCTGCCTCCGCCTCCGCCGAAGCCCCTCAATCTGCCGAACTCGGTGCTTGCGGAAGCGGTACCGAATCGGACCGACGATCTCTCGCGGCTCGGGGATCCGAATGGCAAGGTGGGACCCGAGTCCGATGGCTCCGGCAAGGGCGGCAACTATGGTTCCGGCGCCGGCAGCGGCGTTGGTGGCGGTGATGGTCGCGGCGAAGGCGCCGGCCAGGGCTTCGGCCGCGGCGGCGGGCCTGGCGGCAACGGCGGCGGTGGCGACGGTGGCGGCGCCTCATCGCGGGTGGCGGTGTCGAAGGCGCGCGTGCTCAACAGCCCGCGTCCGGCGTACACGGAGCAGGCTCGGCAGAACAAGACCCAGGGCAGCGTGACGCTGCGAGTGACCTTCGGCGCGAACGGACGCGTCAAGTCGGCGTCGGTCGTGCGCGGGCTTCCGGATGGGCTCAACGAAAAAGCCATCGAAGCTGCCTACAAGCTCAGCTTCGAGCCGGCGCGAAACGGCGCCGGCATACCCGTTGATTCAACGCAGACGGTGAGTGTGAACTTCACTATCAGGTGACCACGAGTACGCAACGCGATGTGACCGACAGGGGGGCTGCTGAAGTTGGCCCCCCTGTCGCCATTGCGGCGAAGGAGCGGATGGTTACGACGGATGTGTTGCGAATAGGGCCGCTGCCCGAGCCGGGCCTCTTCGACCGGCTCCGAGCGAGTTGGAGCCTCGACGCGCTGATTCCGTCGTTCGAGCCGGATCCGACGATGCCGCCCCGCAAGGGATTTCGCATCGCGGGCGCGCTTGCACTTGTCGTTCACGCAGGCGTCCTGGTTGCGATCGTGTTGTTCGGTCGATACGCGATCATGACGTTCGTCGAGAAGCCGAAAGAGGAATACGTCTGGGTCGCGCCCAACGAATTCCGGCCGGCGGATAATCCGGATACGCCAGGTTCCGAGCCGGCGACCCCTGACGGCGGACCCGGCGGCTCACCGGCCGACGGCGGCGGCAGCAATACCGACACGAAACCGGCGACGGGAGGCGAGTTGCCACCGACATCGCCCGTGCCATCGCCGGTACCGTTGAACCTGCCGCCTCCGCCGACTCCCGTCAGCCTGCCGATGACGGCAACGATTCAGGGTCCGGACCTGGCGGTGCCGCCGCCCGCTGGTGAGATTGGCCTGCCCGGAGCGCCTGACAAGCCGGGCGAGCCGTCGACCGGTGCTGACGGCGGCCGTGGTGTCGGCGACGGTCGCGGCGATGGAGGAGGACCCGGAACTGGCCCCGGATCGGGAAGCGGACCGGGTGGTCCGGGCGGCCGCGGGCCGGGTCCCGGCGGATCGACCGATGGCCGAACTGGTGGTGTCGGCGGCCCGGGAGGCAACGGCCCCGGAGGCGGGGTACAGGACCGCAATGTGCGGATGGTGCGAAAGTCACCCCCCAAGATTCCGAAGAAGATGGCAGAGAAGGGCTCTTTCGGAACGGTGAAGCTGAGAGTGACGATCGGTCCGGACGGCTCTATCCTGAGCGTCATACCGGTCAACACGCTCGCCGATGGCGGAACGCAGGCGGCGATCGACTCGATCTATCGATGTAGGTTCGAGCCTGCCATACGCAACGGCGTGGCGGTAACTGACACCATCATCGTTACGCAGAACATTTCGCCGTTGACGGGCTACAGAGAATAGCCACCCCATCGCGCGTCGATTGGCCCAGAACCCCGGAGCGTAGCGAGGGGCCGACGTACGACCCAAGTCGCGTGGAGATCACAGTCGGCCCCTCGCTACGCTCGGGGTTCTGGGTCAACCGCTGGCTGTTTTACGACACTTCCTCGCGACCCATTGCGACCCGTGCGTTACCGCGACGGTACTGATGCGTTGACCGCGCGTCGTTGAGACACGTTCATTACAAACCTATGACTGTCTCCTCATCTGTGTTCACCTGTGGACGAGTTCTTTCCCGACCTCAGATCGCTCGACCTGCCTCTGTTCGCCGGTTGCCAGGGTCTTGAGCGTGACCTTGCCTGCGGCGCGTTCATCCGGGCCGACAATGGCGACAACCGGATAACCTCGACCGTCCGCGTATTTCATCTGCTTGCCAACCTTGTCGAGGTCCGGGAAGAGATCCACGCACAATCCGGCTGCCCGAAGCTCCCCCGCCAACGCAATTGAATCCCCGATCGACGCCTCGTCCCAGACCGCGACCATCACGTCCGCGACGGTCTCGGCGTCACCGAACATCCCCCGTTCTTCCATCACCACGATGATCCGCTCGAGTCCAAGTGAAAACCCGCACGCCGGGATCTGCCGCCCGAGGAACATGCCCACGAGGTTGTCGTACCGGCCGCCGCCGCCGAGTGATCCAGCCAGGTCCGCAACCGCGACCTCGAAAATAGGTCCGGTGTAGTAGCTCAGCCCGCGCGCAAGAAATGGATCGATCCGGAAGTACCTTCCGGCTGCCGTGCCTGCCGCATAGCCCACCAGCGTTCGCAGCTCATCGACGCCGGTTTTTCCCGCCTCGTTCTCGCCAACAGCTTCCGCAAGCCGGTCCAGCATCTCGTCCTGCGGCGACTCCGCCAGCGCGAGCATTCCAACCAGGTGGTCGATTGCCACGCCCTCGACGCCGCGCTCGGTGAGCTCCTTACGGACGCCGTCAACGCCGATCTTGTCGAGTTTATCGATGGCGACGAGTGCCGTGCCCTCGAGCGCGGCCGGAATCCCGGCCGACTCGATCAGACCAAAAGTAGCTTCCGGTGATTCAACCGGATCGAGAAGTCCGTGAACCCGAGCTGCTCGAGCACGGTCGCCACCGCCGACGCCACCTCAACCTCGACCGTCAGCGACGACGAGCCCACGACGTCGACGTCGCACTGGTAAAACTCGCGAAATCGGCCCTTCTGCGGCCGATCCGCGCGCCACACAGGCTGTATCTGATAGCGCTTGAAGTACTTCGGAAGCTCGTTCTGGTATTCGGCAACGACACGCGCCAGCGGGACAGTCAGGTCGTACCGCAGCGCCATGTCCGCGACGTCGTTCTCGACCGCCGTTCCGGACGCGAGCGCGCGCTCGATTTTTCCCCGCGGTGCATGATCTTGAAGACGAGCTGATCGCCTTCCTCGCCATATTTGCCGAGCAGCACCTCGAGTCGCTCACACGCCGGCGTCTCGAGCGGCTCGAACCCGAACGACCGATATACCGACTTAACCGTGTCGATCACGCGCTCGCGCCTGAGCATCTGGCGCGGCAACAGGTCGCGCATTCCCTTCGCCGGTTTCGTGCTTGTGGCCACGGAAAACTCCCGGTCGCCGATTCACATGGATTGAAGGGAGCACGAACGCGCTCCCTTCGATCGGCGGCCGGGCATTCTACTCGATATCGGCCTGGAAACAGGCACGCGACCCACAGCACGCGTGTGGATGTGCGAGGCTGTCGTCGGGACCGGCGCTCGCCATCGTCCCTAGACACCAGTAGACCGCCGTCGTCGACACGCCCGTCTGCCACGGCGCCGGATCCGACCGGTCGCCGACGAGCGTCCCGAACGCGGTTTTCGTTCTCAGGAGCCGGCACACGACCGGCGGCGTCGCCTCGGCTCGACCGTTTTCGGTCCGTTCCGTCGTCGGGCCCGTCATTTCGCGCCTCCAGCCTCGAGCAGGGTTCGCCGGATGACCGTCTCGAACAGCGTCGTCTTGTAACCGTTTCCCGAGAGAGGAGTTGCGCCCTCGAGCGCGGCCTTCGCCGCAGTTCGCGCGCTCGCGTCATCGAGCGGCTTCCCGACCAGCACCTTCTCCGCCGCCACGGCGCGATACGGAACCGGCGCCGCCGCGCCGAGCACGATTGACGCCCGCGACACGTTCACGCCGCTCCGTTCGACGACCACCGCCACCTCGGCGATCGGCCAGTCGAACGACTCCTTCTCTCCTAGCTTCGTGTATGCGGATCGCGAGCCAGACACCAGCGGCGGAACGACGATAAGCGTGACAATCTCGTCGGCCCCGAGGCTGTTCTCGCGGTCGACGGCCACGGCCGGAAGCGTGAAGAACTCTTCGGCCCGAACGACTCGCTTGCCTCGAGGTCCCGTCAGCTCCAGCGAGCCACCGAGCGCCACCAATGCCGTCCCGAGCGCCGACGGATGCACGATCGCGCACACGTCGTTCCTGAAGATCGCGTGGTACTGGTTTTCGCCCTTCTGGGCAAAACAGGTCTCACCGCCCTTTTTCAGGCAGTGAAAATCGCGGGACCTGAAATACCAGCACCGCGGTCGCTGCAGTAGGTTGCCCCCGGCCGTCGCCATGTTCCGGATCTGCGGCGTCGCCGCGTGCCCGGCCGCGTCGGCCAGTGCCGTAAACGACTGACGGACAACGGGATGCACGTCGAGCTGCGCCAGTGTCACGAGCGGGCCGATGCGCAGTCCCGTCGCGGTATCGCCTTCGATCCGGTCGAGCCCCTTGATGTTGCGGATGTTGACGAGCCGCTTCGGAGCGTCGAGCCCTTCCTTCAGACGATCGAGCACGTCGACGCCGCCCGCCTTCAGAAGGGATGTCGACCCCATCTGCCCGAGCGCCTCGTCGACCGTCGTTGCGTTCACCCATTCGAAGGCATTCATGTTCGGGCTCCCTCCTTCCGGGCAGCGGCCAGCGCCGCAAGCACACGCGCCGGAGTCATCGGTATCTCGCGCATCCGGACGCCCGTGGCGTTGTAGACCGCATTCGCGATCGCCGCAGCCGTCGGAACGGTTGCCGGTTCGCCTATCCCGCCGGCGTCGGTGCTGCTTCGGCCCCGGTACTCCTCGATGATAATGGTCTCGATTACGGGCGTTTCCTTCGACCCGAGGATCTTGTACTGCTCCAGATTCGGATTGACCATCAGTCCCGTGTTGCGATCCAGCTGCCGGTTCTCGTACAGGGCGTAGGAAATGCCCTGCAGCACGCCGCCGTTGACCTGGCTCTCGACGCCGAGCGGATTGATCGGACGCCCGCAGTCGTGAACCGCGACGACCCGGTCGACGTGGATGACGCCGGTTTCCGTGTCGACGCTGACCTCCACGAACTGCACCCCGCCGTATTTGTCGAACACGCGCTTACCGTCCGAGTAGTTTGGCGATCGGGTCGCGAGACTCGAGATCTGCTCTGTTTTCAGGTGTTTCGCCGCCTGTCGGAACGTCATCGACTTGCCGCCGGTCTTCGCCTCGACCTTTCCGGCGCGCATCAGCACGTCCGCTGCGGGCACTCCGAGATCGGTGGCAACGAGCGCGGCGAGTTGCATCTTCACCAAGTACGCCGCGTTTCGGGCCGCCGGAGTGATCGAGTTCGTCGTCACGCTGCCGCCCGACGCGGGCCCGTTCGGGAACGCAGTGTCGCCGATCCGGATCGTGATGTCGGACGCCTTCAGCCCGAGTTCCTCGGCCACCACCTGCGCAAGGGCGGTGCGAATTCCGCCGCCGATGTCCTGCACTCCCGAGAGCAGCTCCACAGAACCGTCGCGGGTGATTCGCACCTCACACGACGAGTCCATGTCAGTGAATCGATACCAGACGGACTGGGCGACGCCGAGACCGCGCTTGACGGGTCCGGCGTCGCTGCCGGGAGCCTTGCGCTTCGACCAGCCGACGCGCTCCGCTCCGAGTCGACGTTCGGTCCGCCGGGCCTCGTTCGAATCGATCTTGTCGCGCAGGGCCAGCGGATCGATGTTCAGTTTCTCGGCTACCTCGTCGATCACCTGCTCGAGCGCGAAACAGCCCTGTGGATGCCCCGGAGCCCGGAATGCGGCCGCGGGACCGGCATTCACGAACACGTCCGCCTCCTCGGTCATCACCGCCGGGCAGTCGTACATGTTCTGCGCCGGGCCGCCGGCTCCCGCGCCCGTGCCAACGCCCGCGGTGCCGTAGTTGAGCAGGTGAATCGCCGTCAGTGAGCCGTCCTTTTTCGCGCCGACGCGCAGGATCTGGTGCGAGCTCGGGCGGTTACCGGCCGACAGGTGCTCGGTACGCCGGTCGAGCATGAGTTTCACCGGAGCGCCGGCTTTTTTCGAGAGGTGCGTCGCGAGGACGCCCTCGTTGCCCGCGCCGAACTTCGCTCCGAAGCCGCCGCCCATGAACTCGGTGATGACGCGGACCTGGGTCTTCGGCAGGCCGAAGACTTCGGCCAGCTCGTCGCGAACGCTCGATGTTCCCTGTGTCGAGGCGTAGACCGTCAGTCCATCCGCCTTCCAGTCGGCAACGACGCCATGCGTCTCGAGCGGACAGTGCGTCTGAACCTGCGTTCGGAACTCGCCTTCGACGACGACGTCGGCTTCCGTAAATCCCTTCCCGACGTCGCCGCGGGGCGGTCCGAACATCCCGCCCTTCACCGGGCCGCGGACGTTGCCGGTCTGCGGCACGCCGGCCGGCCCGCCGCCGCCTCCCGCAGTCCCCGCCATGTCGGCCGGGGCCGGAAAAACGAGTGGGGCGCCCGGCTTCCGGGCGTCGTCGGCATCGACGACGAACGGCAGAACTTCGTAGTCGATCTTCACGAGCTTTGCGGCGTCCTCGGCGGCCTGCGGTGTCGTCGCGGCGACCGCGGCGATAGGCTGGCCCGCGTACCGGACGATCGGATAATTCGACGAGAGCTCCTTGGTCTTGTCGCTGACTACCGCGCTGCCCATCAGCCGTTCGTGCACGTAGACAGCACGAACGCCCGGCGCCTTTTCGGCTGCCGAAACGTCGATGGACCTGATGCGAGCGTGCGGAACCGTGGCCCCGACGACCCTCCCGTGAAGCATACCCGGCAGCTTGACGTCGGCCGTGTAACGGGCGGCGCCGGTTACCTTCAACCGGCCGTCGAGCCTGGGAGTCCGCTTTCCGATCACGGACAGCTCGGCGTTCGGTGGCAGCACAGGCGGCTCGCTCGCCGGAATCTCGTATTCGACCTCGGTCATCGAACCGCCGGCGATTCCGACCTTGAACTTCTCTTTTCGTGTGGGTTTCGTAGCGTCTTGCATCGGTTCGTCTCCCCGCGCCTAGCGGCGCGACACCCTGGCCGCCGCGAGCGTCGCGTCAAAGACCTTCGGGTAGGTTCCGCAACGGCACAGGTTGCCGCTGACCGCGTCGCGCACGTCATCAAGCGACGGCGACGGGTTTCTGTCGAGCAGCGCCGCGCAACTCATCACCATTCCGGGAGTGCAATATCCACACTGCATCGCGTCGTGCTCGATGAACGCTTCCTGGACCGGATGCAGTACGTCGCCCTTCGCGAGCCCTTCGATCGTCGTGACGGCACGGTCACCGACGTCGATTGCCAGCGTCATGCACGACACGACGAGAGTCTTGTCGAGCAAAACCGTGCACGCCGAGCACGAACCGCGATCGCAAACCACTTTGGTTCCGGTCAGTCCCAGGTCGTCGCGCAATGCCTCGGCCAGCGTAGTCCGCGGCTCGATGTCGAGCTTGCGGGCGGAGCCGTTCACGTTCAGCGTCACGGCGACACGTCCCGGGCCCACCGCGGCAGGACCGGCGAGCGCCGTTGACGCTTCCGTCACCGCGTTCAGGCCAGTCTCGAGGATTGCGGCTCCAGCGGCTCCAAGTCCGGCGCCCTTGAGAAACCCGCGCCGCGAGACATTTCCACTCGTGACAGGCGAATCGGTCGGTACTGGATCTTCAGCCATCGTGCCTCCTTCGGGGATGTCGAGAGTACGGACGAGGGGCGAAATCGTTTCAGCCCGTGCAATGCGCGAAGCGCTTTGGAGTGCGGCGTGAATCGCCGCTTTGGATTGTAATTTCGGGTTCCCGGAGAGTGGAATCCAAAGCGGCGATTCACGCCGCACTCCAAGGCGCTCCGCGCAGTGCCGACGAGCCTAGTCGCCCTTCGCGAAGACGAAGAACCACACGGCGAACCCCGCCACCGTCAGCAACGCGAGCAGGATGAAGATCACTCCGAGCCCGATGAGGACCTTGCTTCCGGCCGACTTTCCGGCCTTTTTCGGAGGCTCCATGTCGAGCGCAGCTGTCGGCGGAATCGGCATCGTCGGGGCTGGCGCGGGCACCGCAACTGGAGGTGGCGAAGCCGGCGCTGCCGCCTGCGGCGCCGGCTGCGGCGGCAAGGGAGGCGCCGCAACTTGCGGGGCCTGCACTGGTGCTGGCGGCGGCGCGACGGGCATCGACGAAAGCGGGACGGTCGCCTGGTGAGAAGCAGGATCCCCCGAGGCAAGCGGCGCCGTCGGCATGCCAGCGGCGATATCGTGCATGGCCGGCGGGACGACCACATCGGGCGCGTTTGACGGCGCCGACGGTGCGGGCTGCTGCAGCCGCGGGATCGCGACGTGGGTCACGGGAATGTCCGAATGCGCCGGTCCCGTCCCGGGTTGGGTTGCGATGAGCTGCATTCCGAGGTTGTCGAGAACCCCGTTGACGCTCGGCGGTCCCTGCGCGGCATTCGCCGCCGTGTCCTGGTAATAGTCGAGCTGCTGTCCACCGATGCGCAGCAGGTCGTTCGACGTCAGCGCGTGCATGCTGCCCGTGATCGAGAACTGTTCGGCCGAGCTCTGGAGTGAAGACCCGTCAAACTGCGCTATGAGCGCCGTGATGTTGTCTTCTCCGCCCCGGGCGTTCGCAAGCTCGATGAGCCGCCGGCACGCGGCCGCCAGATCCGGCACGTTCTGGACGATCGCGTCGCGCATTTCGTCCGCCGATACCTTGTTCGACAATCCGTCCGAGCAAAGCAGCATCGCATCGCCGGCGCACAGGTCTACCGAGGTGACCGCGACGACGACGTCAGGCCGCGTGCCGAGCGCCTGCAGGATAACGTTGTTCGGAACCTGATTCGCCTGATCCGGCTGAATCGCCTTTGCGTCGACGAGGAGCTGGACGAGCGACTGGTCCTTGGTGAGTTGCTTGATTCGACCGGCGCGCACGAGGTAGGCGCGCGAGTCGCCAACCTGCCCGACGTAGGCCTTGCTGCCGTGGCACAACACCGCCGTCAGCGTGGCGCCCATTCCGGCGAGGTGCGGATTGTCCTGAGCGTATTGCCAGACCGTGCGATTCGTCCGTTCGACCGCGATCTGCAATCGCTGCGAGACGTCGAGCGGCGTCGAGCCAGGCTTGAGCATCTCGTCGCGCACGCCGTTGACCGCCAGGTCGCTGGCGATCTCGCCGGCGACCGCGCCGCCCATGCCGTCCGACACGACCATCAGGCTTCCCATCGAGCCAAGACGGTGGTGGCTCACTTCCGGTGTCAGCCCGGTGTTGCCGGTCGTCAGATCCGCCACGAGAAACAGTCTTCGTTTCCTCGCCGGATCATGCCGACATCGGTCCGCGCAGAGACGCGGACCTGGACGTCGCCGTTTTGCGACGCGCTCACGCGAGGGGCTCCATGCTGCCGATGGCCACGTTCGTCGTCCTACTCATCGGCCTCGAATCGGAACAGTTGTTTTCCAATGAGCACGACATCCCCACCATGAAGCTCGACTTCCTGATGGATCTTCACGAAAGTTCCGTTTCGAGAGTTGTTGTCGATGAGAAAGAACCTCCCGTTTCGTTGGAGGATCCGGGCATGACGGCTCGACATGTAACCGTCGTGCGGAAACTTGATATCACCGTCGACGCGACCGATCCCAGTTTCGGTCGGCCTGAGCTGGAAGGTCTCGCCGACGTCTCCGCCCTCCATGATGAGGAGCAGACGGCCCGACTTTGGCGGTGACGCCACGGGTGTCGACGACATGACGATCGTGTGCTGGTCGGGCGGCGGCGCCGCACCGGTCGGAGGCGCGGCCTGACCGATGCCGGCCGTAGGCGTCGCCGTCGGTGTCGGCGTGGTGACGTAGGAAGGCTCGGGAGCCACCACCGGGACGCCTGCCGTCGGAACATCGTCAGTTGCAAAGCCGGTCGTTCCGCCGGCGCCCGGTGGAGCCTGATCCGGGTCGACGATCGTGTCCAGGTAGGCGGACGGTTCCGGCTGCGGCGGATTGAGGACAGTCGGCAGATATTCGGCAGCTGGCGGCGGCGCCGGTGGCGCCGGTGCTGCTGGCGGAGGAGGTGTCACCACAGTCGCGGCGCCCCACGCGGGCTGGGGTGGCGGCGGTGGAACCATCTGGCTGAAATCGGGACTTGGAGTCACGACCGTCTCCGCTCCCCACGTGGGAGCAGGCGGTGGCGGGGGAGGTGCTGCAGGCTGGGGCGGCGCGAACTGGCTGAGGTCAGGAGCCGGCGTGATAACCGTCGGCGCACCCCACGCCGGCGCTGCCGGCGGAGGAGGAGCCGGAGGAGCCTGTGGCTGTCCGAAACTGGGGTTGGGACTGATCACGGTCGGGGCGCCCCAAGGCGCCTGTTCCGGAACATGCGGTGGCGGGGCAGTCGGCGGAAGCGGCGGAGGCGGCGTCACGACGGTCGGCGCGCTCCATTGCTGCGCCGGCGCAGCCGGGGCCTGTACCGCGAGTCGCGAGCCGCACTGCTGGCAGAACGCCCAGTCCGCGTCATTCGTCGCGCCACACGCCGGACAGATGGACTTGCCCGCGGGCACGCGTCCACCCGGAGCCTCCATCGCCGGATTTCCCGGAGACGGAATCAGCACCGTCATCGGCATGTCCGCCGCAGCAGGTGCAGCAGGCCGACCGGGAGCCGCCGCTGCCGCATCGAGCGGCGTCGCGCACATGCGGCAGACGGGCGCGTCGTCCTTGTTTTCCGCTCCACATCGAGGACAGGTGATCATCGCAGGCTACTCCTCAGATTGGCCCTCCCGACGGTCGACAGCAACGTGCGGACAATCGGCACCACGAGTGTTTCGGTCGGTCGAATCTTACAGGATGAGTACGAGCTGAAAGGCTCTTGCGCGAGGATACAACGAAGGCCGAGAAAAACGCAAAAGTGACTTCCGTGCCACGCTCGAGTCGTCGTCGAATGCGTCATCGGTCCGACTCCGCGACAGCCGCCGCGAGACGCGTCGTGACCGGTCCCGGTGCGGCAAAGCGGTGGATATCGAGTTCCGCGACGGGCTGAACGCCTCGCGTCGAGTTCGTCAGAAAGACCTCGTGGGCTTCGTGAAGGACGTGAAGCGTGGCGGCGCCTTCGACGGCTCGTATTCGCAATCTCGTTGCGGCCTCGAGGACGAGCGCCCTCGTGATCCCCGCAAGGCAGCCGGTTCCGAGCGACGGCGTCCAGAGCTCGCCATCGCGAACCCAGAAGAGGTTCGCCGAAGACGTCTCGACCACCTCGCCGCGTTCGTTGAGCACGATGGCATCGTCGAAATCCCGTCGCCGCGCCTCGTCGACTCTCGTCGAGCGCGGCTGCAAGAATCCAGAGATCGGAGGAACGCGCGCTCTCGTCTCGCCAGGGGCCCGCGGACCCGCGGACCGCTGTAGCCCGCGCACGACCCGTCGAGATCCGGCCAAGCGCCACGAGCTCGGCGAGTCCAGCTTCGAAGTCGGCGAGCGAATGCTCGAGCGGAACCCCGAGCCGGGCAGCGTGCGACGTGAGCCTAGCCCAGTGACGCGCCGAGTGCCGGACGCGGCCATCGGAAATACCGAGAGTCGTGAAGACGCCCCATCCGTAGAGAAGGCCCGCCGAGAGCGGCGACACGCGCGCGTCGCCAATCGGAAGGACTGCGCCGTTTAGCCAGACGAAGGGAACCACGTCGTGATCATGCGCCGGAGAGCCTTGGCTGCATAGCTCCCATTGCAGCCCTGCGACTCTGCGTCTTCACTTTGCGTCTCTGCGAGAACCTCTTCTCCCGTGCGTGAGGGGGGGTTCTCGCAGAGACGCAAAGTGAAGACGCAGAGTCGCATGAAAACTGGGGGTGGAATGGCTACTTGATACCTCTCGCCATACGCTCGCACCTTTTCACCCCCGCAGCGCCTCGAGCAGCGCCCTCGCCTTCCACATCGACTCGTCGTATTCGCCCTCCGGATCCGAATCCGCCACGACGCCTCCGCCGACGTTGAACCGCGCCACGTCACCATCGACGTCCATCGTCCGGATGGCGACGCTCCAGTCCATCCGTCCGTCGAAAGCGCAGTACCCGATGGCGCCCATCGATATCCCGCGGCGGACGCCTTCGAGCTCCTCGATGATCTCCATCGCGCGGATCTTCGGAGCGCCCGTGATGGATCCGCACGGAAAGGCCGCGCGAAGGAGGTCACACCCTCTCGCCCCGTCTCGAAGTCGCGCCGACACGCGCGAGACGAGGTGGTGAACCGTTGGCAGCCGACGGTGACCGAAAAGCTCATCGACGGCCACGCTGCCGAACTCGGCGACTCGGCCAAGGTCGTTTCGCACCAGGTCGACGATCATGAGGTTTTCGGCACGATCCTTCACGCTCTCGACCAGCTCTTGAGCGAGTTTCTCGTCTTCTTCACGCGTCGCCCCGCGAGGCCGGGTTCCCTTTATCGGCCACATCTCGGCGTCTCGGCCTCGCACGCGAAGGAACCGTTCCGGCGAGGCGCTGACGATCGATCGCCCGGACTCGGCGAGCAGCGCCGCAAACGCCGCCGGGTTACGCTCGCGCAGCCGAAGAAAGACCTCGGCACTCGTCAACTCACCCATCGGCGCGGCGAATCGCTGCGTCAGGTTCACCTGATAGACGTCGCCCGCGGCGATGTGCGCCTGAGCGTGCCGGACCGAAGCCGCGTACGTCTGTCGATCGAAGTTCGACTCCGGCTCGAGCGCCGAGACGCCCGGCTGTCGCTCGACCTCCGGCCCGTGTGCGAGCAGGTCCAGAGCTTCTCGAGCGCGGTCCGTCGCGCGCGCGGCGCGGGCGGAAGCTGCGGCGGGTATTCCCGTCGAGACGACCCAGCTCTCCGAGGTCAGGTAGTCGTGAAGGACGAGCCGATCGTACAGTCCGATCGACACCTCGGCGCACGGTGCGTCTGTGGCCGCCGTCGCCCGAATTCGTTCGAAGCGCCTGCCGAGGTCGTACGAGAGAACGCCGATGGCCGCGCCCGGCGGGAATCCGGTGTCGTGCGGGGCCGACTCGAATGCAGCCAACGCAGCGTCGAGGTCAGCGATCGGGTCACGCTCCGAATCGCCGATCGTGTCGAAGGGGTCCCAGGCGGCAAGCAGCCATCTCGCGGCGACGTCGTCGGCACCCGAACTGTCGAGAATGACCGGTCGAAGCTCTGGCGAAATTGCCGCGACGACGCGGACGATGCGATCCGCCGTCGCCGCGACCGGTTCGACGATCAGCGTGAAGTACCCGCGGCGAATGCTCCGCCTCCGCTGAGACGGCCGCCCGTCATCAAACGAGAGTCAAAGCCCGGCACAGCCTGCCGGCCGTCAAGCACGCGCGCGCGGATCAACTCCAGCGGCATCTTCGGGTTCGAGCTCGCGACGAGCGCGGCCATTCCGGCCACGAACGGCGAAGCCATCGAGGTCCCGGACGCGAATCCGTACGCTCCGTCCGGCAGCGTGCTCAGGATGTCGACGCCAGGCGCGGCGATGTCGACCGACAGCTCGCCGAAGTTCGAGAACGGCGCGATTGTTTCGTTCGGCGAAAGCGCGGCAACCGAGAGGATGCCCATGTTCGGGTACGCCGACGGGTAGTGCGGCGTCGCATCGGAATCGATTCCGTCGTTGCCTGCCGCGCAGACGAAGAGGACTCCGCTCCGGATGGCGCGGTTGATGGCCTCCTCGAGCGCCGCGGAGCGCTCGGTACTTCCCCAGCTGCAATTGACCACACGCACGTTCGCACCGCGCTCGTTCATCTTCAGGATGTAGTCGATGCAGGCGATCGCATCGCTCGTCTGCCCGCCGCCGGTCGCACCAAGGAATCGGAGCGCCATCACCCGCGTCGTCCAGTTGACGCCAGAGACACCGCGATCGTTGTCGCCCACCGCGCCGATGATTCCGGCGACGTGTGTGCCGTGACCGAGGTCGTCGTCGGGATCGCCCGAGTTCGCGATCGCGTCGTATCCGTGCACGTCGTCAACTACGCCGTTGCCGTCGTCGTCGATGCCATTGCCCGGCGTTTCGCCCTCGTTCACCCAAAGATTCTCGACGAGGTCTTCGTGCTTCAGGTCGATGCCGCTATCGATGACCGCGACCACGAGGTCCGAGCTGCCCATCCCGTGTTGCCAGGCGCCGACCGCATCTACGTCGACTCCATCCTTCCCTCCCGGATGACCGTTCACCGGCTGACCGGTGTTTCTGAGTCCCCACTGCTCTCGGAACCGTGCATCGTTCGGCTGCGGGCCAGCCTGATCGACGTGCCAGGTCGCGTCGAGCTCAGCGTACGCGACGGACTTGTCTCGCCGGAACGCGACGAGCGCCTTCTCGGCGGAGCCCATGTCCGAGAAACCGAGCACAGCCAGCCCGGGCATCGACGCGAATCGCTCGAGACCGACGCCTTCGCCCGGGCGCTCGGCCTGTGCGATGGTCGCGCCCGAGAGGATCTCCTTGACGATTCGTTCCGGCAGAGATTCGGTGCGGTACTTGACGAGCACGCGGACCGGACCGCCACTGGTCGGCGTCATCTGCCACGTCGGGCCGACGGGCGCCGTCGAAGGATAGAGAACGCAGGGCTCCCGGTCGGACTTCGCTCGACGAGACAGCGTGAAATCGGAGATCCGGCCGGCGACGCCTGCGAGAAGGATGACGAGCGCGCCGACGATGATGTGCGGCAAGGGATTTCGGGTCATGTGGACCTCCGCGGCGCGGACCGGGCGGCTGCAGGCCGCCGAGCGAGCGTCAGTGTGGATAAATCAGCAGCACGGCGCCATCGTCTGCCACGTGGCGAATCTGTCGGGCGCCTGCCCGGTAAACGTACGAGCGGCCCCCGGCGTTCGCGATGATTCGCCAACCGGGCGTCATCACGTCCGCACTCATTTCGCCCGGACGCGACGCGCCAAGCGATGAGTTCGTAAACGTCTCGGCATCGACCGACGTCAGCACGGCTGGAACACCGGCGCGCGTTTCGGCGTCGGCCAGTGAGATTCGGATGGCGTCGTCTCGGGTAAGCGAAGCAGCCATGCGCGTCAGTCTACCACCGCGTGCGAGGACTGTCGGCCCACCGCTCGAACTTCGTGCTTGACGCAACGGAGGACACGTCGTATTCTCCGACTTGGACAATTGTCCAAGTCGCTTAGTCGCGCCGGGCGTGGGCCGCGAGAATCCACTGTCGGCCTCTCGGAGACTCGCCGCCCGCTCCCGACCGCGACCGATCTCACAGCCCGCTTCGGCGGGTGGCACTGCGCCGGCGATGAGGCAAACTGGCCCGGCGGCACCGCCTCCCGCTGAGGTTGGCTCGCTAAGAGTCAACAGATAAACACTTTGCGTCTTTGCGTCTTCCTTTGCGCCTTTGCGAGAACCTCTTCTAGCCGTCAAGAAGTTCTCGCAAAGGCGCAAAGGAAGTCGCAAAGACGCAAGACAAGCAGTGAAGTTGACTTACTTGCCGACGGCCATTGCGGCCGAGATTCGGGAGCGCCAGGCCGACTCGATATCAGAGACGGGAACATCGATCGCCGTCGCGCCCCGCACGTCGATCCTGAGGCGGTCACCGCCAACGATACCGATCTGACGGCACACGACGCCGAGGCGCGAGCAGATCTCGGCGATCTTCGCGACGGCCCCAACCGGCGCCGACGCAACGACACGCGAGGGTGCCTCGCCGAACAGCAAAGTCATCGCGTCGAGGTCGACATCGACGTCGACGGTGGCGCCGACCGCCGCTCGCCGGTAACTCGAGAAACAGCACTCGGCCAGCGTTACGGCCAGGCCGCCGTCCGAGCAATCGTGCGCCGACACGATCCACTCTTCCGTGATGGCCGTTCGCACGGCTTCCTGGACTGCCTTCTCGCGATCGAGATTCAGTTCCGGCAAAGGACCCGTCAGCACACCGCGCACCGTTGCGAGGTATTCGCTGCCGCCGAGCACGGGCGTCTCGTCGCCGATGAGCAGGACCGCGTGGCCCTCCCGGGCGAACCACTGCGTCGTCACGTGCTTCGGATTGTCGATCAGTCCGACCATTCCGATGACCGGCGTCGGATATATCCCCCGTCCGTCCGTCTCGTTGTAGAAGCTGACGTTGCCTCCGGTCACCGGAGTTCCGAAGGCGACGCACGCCTCCGACATTCCGTCGATCGTCTCGCTGAACTGCCACATCACCTCCGGTCGCTCCGGCGAGGCGAAGTTCAAGCAGTTCGTCACCGCCAGCGGCCGGGCTCCCGTGACCGAAAGGTTTCGCGCCGCTTCAGCGACCGCATGCATGGCGCCGAGCCGCGGGTCGATCTCGCAGTATCGCGCGTTGCTGTCGAGCGTCATCGCAATCGCCTTGCGCGTCTCCTTGACCCGGAGCACCGCCGCGTCCGATCCCGGGAGTACGACAGTGTTCGTCCGCACCATGTGGTCGTACTGGTCGTAGACCCACTCCTTCGACGCAATGTTCGGCGACGCGAGCAGCGCCTTGAGCGCGCCCTCCGCATCGACGTCGACTGCGTTGTGCAGCACCTCGAGGACGACCTGACCCTCGGGTCTCGCCAGCGGTCGATGGTAGACCGGCGCTTCGTCTGTCAGAAATACGTTCGAGATCTCGGCGACGACCTCGCCGTGCTCGAGCACGCGCATCTTCCCGTCGTTGGTTACCTTGCCGACCACGACGGCGTCGAGTTCCCACTTGTGGAAGATCTCGATGACTTCCCTGGCGCGCCCGTGCGATGCAACGAGCAGCATCCGCTCCTGCGACTCGCTCAGCATGATCTCGTACGGCGTCATGCCGGTCTCGCGCTGAGGTACGAGGTCGAGCTCGATCTCGACGCCCGTGCCGCCCCGGAATCCCATCTCGCATGTCGAGCACGTGAGGCCGGCCGCGCCCATGTCCTGAATGCCGACGACCGCGCCGGACCGCATGGCCTCGAGGCACGCCTCGAGAAGCAGCTTCTCCAGAAACGGATCGCCGACCTGAACGGTCGGCCGCTTCTCGAACGCCTCGTCGTCGAACTCGGCCGACGCCATGGTCGCGCCGTGGATCCCGTCGCGTCCGGTCTTTGCGCCGACGTAGATCACCGGATTGCCGACGCCTTCGGCCTTGCCGAGAAAGATCTGGTCGCGCTTCATGATCCCGAGCGCGAACGCGTTCACGAGGGGGTTCTTGTCGTAGCGGTCCGCGAAGTGCACTTCGCCGCCGATCGTGGGGACGCCAAAGCAGTTTCCGTAGTGACCGATGCCTCGCACGACGCCCTCATGCCGCGATCGGCGCGCGCCCATCGTGAAGATGTCGCGCAGAATGCCGCCGACGCCGGTCGCCGCGCCCTGGAAGGGCTCGATGAAACTCGGGTGGTTGTGCGACTCGATCTTGAACGCGACCGTGTAGCCTTCGCCGATGTCGACGATGCCGGCGTTCTCACCCGGTCCCTGGACGACGCACTCACCCGTGGTCGGAAGCCGCTTCAGGTGCACGCGGGACGACTTGTAGGAGCAGTGCTCGCTCCACATGACCGAGAAGATCCCGAGCTCGACAATCGTCGGGGGCCGCTCTAGCAGCTCGACGATCCGGTTGTACTCCTCGGGCGTCAGCCCGTGTTCGGCAATGACCTCTGGCGTAAACGGCTGCGACATGGCGTCTCCTGTGGCGAAACTCGGCGTGAGTCGAACCGGGAACGTTAGCAGAGGATGCGCCCGGGTGGGAAAGTGGCCGGATTGGGGTGTCAAGAAGGCGTAGCCGTACAGAGAGCACAGAGTCACGGAGTGCACGGGCAGACAAACGGATCGTCTCTGTGTGCTTCGTGACTCTGTGCCCTCTGTCCGGCTACGCCTTCTTCCGGTCCCTGGCTACCGGATCGGGCAGGTCAGGTCCAATTTTCGTGTGAGGGGATCTGGTCGAAGAATCCGGTAGCTCTCATTGAAGGGCAGAACGTGCCGGTGCTGCACTGCCTCCGAGGCCAGCTCGCAGCGGTCGCAACGTGCTCACCTGGAACCCACGTCAATAAGGAGCAACCGATGAATCGCAAGAGCATCCTCACCGTAATCGCAGCAGTCGTGATCCTCTCCGCCGGCTTTGCCGTCGGAGCCCAGGTTTCGCGCCCGTACCACAACGGCAGTGTCTGGGGGATCGGCCAGATTCGCGTCAAGCCGGGCATGGGCGAAGCCTACAAGACCTATCTCGCCACCGAGTGGAAGACCAACCAGGAGGCCATGAAGAAGGAAGGCATCATCCTCTCGTACAAGGTCATTTCGACCGAGGCGCACGGCACGCAGGATTTCAACATGCTCCTGATGACCGAGTACAAGGACCTCGCGACATACGAGGCGAATCAGGACAAGGCCGACGCCCTCGCGCAACGGATCGTCGGCGACGACAAGAAGCAGGAGCAGGGGTACCGGGATCGATCCGAGATGCGCGAAGTGCTTGGAAATCGGCTGGGTCGCGAGATCGTCCTGGCGCCGAAGTAGGCAACGAACGGAGACCAGTGCGCGGACGGCCGCCGGGAGTCGAACCCGGAGCGCAAGCAACGGGCCAACTTCCCCGTCCGCGCATGTCCGTAAGACCAGACGCCGGACGATCAATCACGTCACGCGCTCGGAATCGCACCGTTTCCCGGCCGCAATGGCTATCCCCGGCCATTCCCACCGTCCCGTCCTTCCCGAACATCCCGACCATCGGCACATCCTCGCTCCACGACCCCCCGGCAGGTGCCGGGGCCAGCCCTTCAGCGCGTCCAGATTCAGCCGTGTCGTCCGTGGTGTTTCGTCC
Organism: Blastocatellia bacterium; assembly: GCA_016705245.1. Classification (GTDB taxonomy): domain Bacteria; phylum Acidobacteriota; class Blastocatellia; order UBA7656; family JADIYM01; genus JADIYM01. Next base: position 440,820 of record JADIYM010000003.1, read on the forward strand.
GCCGCCGCAATCAACTCTTGATGTCTACTCCCTGCCCCGTCAAACTGGAGACTCGCGAGGTCAAACGGTATAGCGATAGAGACTCTGGTCGGCATGCCCAGGACAGGTGCACCTTCACAACACGATGTCACGATACTGCTCGCTCGCTGGAGCGGCGGCGACAAAGCTGCGCTCGACGAGCTCGTGCCGCTGGTGTACTCCGAGCTTCGACGTCTAGCGGCCTCGTATCTGCGGCGCCGGTCGGGCCAGCGCCCGCTCGAGGCGACTTCGCTCGTGCACGAGGCGTACGTGCAACTCGCCGATCAGACCTCGATAACCTTCGAGAACCGGGCGCAGTTCTTCGGCCTCGCGGCAAAGCTGATGCGCGACATCCTCGTCGATCACGCGCGGCGGCGGCACGCGGCGAAACGTGGCGGCAACCAGTTGATGTTGTCGCTAGGAGAGGCCGACCGCGTCGGAACGAAGCCTGACGTCGATCTGCTCCTCCTCGATCTTGCGCTGCAGCGACTCGCCGAGAGGGAGGCCGACTACAGTCGCGTCATCGAGCTGCGCTTCTTCGGCGGCCTCACCATCGAAGAGACCGCGGTAGCGATGAAGCTCCCGCACGCAACCGTCGAGCGGTACTGGAACTTTGCCAGGGCCTGGCTTCGCCGCGAGCTCGAGGCATAGAAACGCATGATGTCTCCCTCCGACATGCGTCGTCTCGAGGAGCTGTTTCATCAAGCCGCCCAGCTCGACGGCGAAGAGAGGGCGGCGTTCGTCTCGCATGTAAAGACATCGGAACCCGAGCTCGGTCTGGAGCTGCAGGCGCTGCTCGAAGCGGACGGCCGCGAAGGAACGTTCCTGGGTGTGCCGGCCATCGAAGCGGCTCTCGAGGTAATCGAGGAAGCCGCGTCGGAGGTTCACTTTGGGTCGCACGCTCGGCCGTTACACGGTCGTCTCGCCGATCGGAAAGGGAGGCATGGGCGAGGTCTTTCTCGCCGAGGACTCGCAGTTGGGTCGCAAGGTTGCGCTCAAGCTGCTGCCGGGTCGTTTCACGGACAGCGAGGATCGTCTGCGCAGGTTCATGCAGGAGGCCAAGGCGGCCTCGGCGCTCAACCATCCGAACATCATCACGATTCACGAGATTGGCGACGCTGACGGCACGCACTTCATTGCGACCGAGTTCATCGAGGGCCACACGCTGCGCAGCCATCTCGCCCACAGGAAACTCGCCCTCGCCGAAGCGGTCGATATCGCGATTCAGGTGACGAGCGCGATCGAGGCGGCGCACAAGGCCGGTATCGCTCACCGGGACATCAAGCCCGAGAACATCATGATAAGGCGCGACGGCTACGCGAAGGTCCTGGATTTCGGTCTCGCGAAACTCACCGAGGCGCAACCACCCGGCGAGGCGAACGTGGATACGCACCACAGCACCGCGATCATGAGCGGCACGAAGCCCGGGATGATCTTCGGAACGCCGAAGTACATGTCGCCCGAGCAGGCGCGCGGCCTGGTAACCGATGCTAGGACCGACATCTTCAGTCTCGGCGTCGTGATCTATGAGATGGTCACGGGTAACGCTCCGTTCTCGGGCGAAACGAGCCTGGACGTGGCGGCTGCGATCATCTCGAGCGAACCCGCTCCGCTGTCCGAGGCAGTGCCCGGAACGCCTGCGGAGCTCGAGCGCATCGTCGCCAAGGCGCTGCGCAAGGACCGCCGCGATCGCTACCAGTCGACGCACGGCCTGCTCGTGGATCTGAAGAAACTCAAGGAGGAGCTCGCCTTCGGCGAGCGGCTCGAAAGGGACGCGTCGATCCGGATTCCGGCCGGACAACCCCAAGGCAGCGAAAGGAAGAACCGTACAGGATTACTGTTGGCGCTAGTCGGCCTCCTCATCGCGCTGCCGATCGCCGTCGCCGTAGTGTGGCCATACCTGCGACCACCGGCGCCTCCGGCCACGGAGAGCGTTGCGGCGCCAGAGCGCTTCATCAGCTACTGGATCGAGGTTCAGAAGTACCGGGACGGCAAGCCATATCTGGAGCCGATCCGTCTGCGCGACGACATCAACTTCGAAAAGGACTATCGGCTGCGGCTGAACATTGGCAGCACGCAGAGCGGCTACCTGTACCTGCTGAACGAGGGCCCGGTGCTCGACGGAGGCGTGCCCTCGTACGTCGTGATGTATCCGACGACCGCCAGCCAGCCTGCGCTGCTCGCCGCCAACCAGCAGGTTCACATACCTGAGCCGGGCTGGTTTCAGTTCGACGGACAGGAGGGCGTCGAGAAGATCTGGCTGGTCTGGGCCGATCGCGCGGTCGACGAGATCGAAGCCGTGAAGCAGTTCTCCAACGCACGAGACAAGGGACTCGTCGGCGACGCAGGTCTGCGCGCTGGAGTTGACGCCTTTCTGAAGTCCCACTCCCCTGCCGCGACTTCGGTCGAGCGGAGCGAGGCCACTGCCGAAGCAACCCTTCGCGGCCGCGGTGATATCCTCGTCCACGTCATCAGGCTCTCGCACCACTGACCCTACGTCCGCCCGGACACTCCGTGAGGGGGCTCACATCGAATCTGCGGTTCTTTCGTTGGAGTTTGTATGGCAAGCAACACACGCACACTGCTTTCCCTCGTGCTCGTTCTGTGCTGCGCCCCAGACGTAATCGGCCAGTCGAGCCCGGATGCCCAATCGTTCGGTCCCGAGAAACCCGTCGAGCGCGCTATATCCGGAGCCGAATCGCATACGTACCGAGTCGCGCTGACGGCTGGCCAGTTCGTTCTGTTCCGTCTCGACCAGAGGTCCCTCGACTGTGGCCTCGTCCTGTCGGCGCCGGACGGCAAGCAACTCGCCGAGATGGACTTCACCGGCACCGGCGAACAGGAATCGCTCGCAATCGAGGCAGTCACCACCGGCGATCATCGGCTGACTGTGCAGAGCAATCCGGCGGCATCGTGGCTCGGCTCATACCGGCTCGAAGCGACGATCCATACGCCGGCATCGGCATCGGATCGCAAGCAGCTGGTTGCGCAAGCCTGATGTTCGAGAGCGTGGCGCTCCGAAAGTCCGGCCCGGATGCGGCGACGCAGTCGATCGGGAAGCTCGAACAGGCGCTGGCGATCTGGCGCGAGTTGCAGGAGCCGTCGTGGATCGCAGTCACGTTGGGCGCCATCGGAGACGTACTCTACGGCACCGGTCCGGACAAGGCGCTCGAGTACTACGAGCAGGCATTGGCATCTGCACGCGAGTCCAGATTGCGGGCACGCGAAGCCGCCGCGCTGAGTGCGCTGAGTGGGTTCTGCTACGGCACGCGCGAGTATGAAAAGTCGATCGAATACAGCGAACAGGCCCTGGTAATCCAGCGCGAACTGAATGATCGGGCTGGCGAGGGCATCACGCTCAACGACCTGGGCATAACGTACAACACGATGCGTCGCGCCGACCGGGCCATCCCTTATTACGAGCAGGCGCTGGCGATCAAGCGAGAGCTGAAGGACCGATCCGGAGAAGGAGGCACGCTCGCCGATGTCGGTTGGTCATACCTTGGCGCGAGCCGGTCGCAGGAGGCGATCGCGAGTTTCGAACAGGCGCTTGCGATCTTCCGCGAACTGAATGACCGGAGCCGCCAGGAAAGCGCCTTGAGCGGCCTTGGTGTCACAAGTCAGTCGCTGAGCCGGTTCGAGAAGGCCATTGAGTACTTCGAGCAGGCCCTAGTGGTCCATCGCGAACTGAAATCTCGGAGCAAAGAGGCCGTCACGCTCGCCAGTATTGCGAATGCGTATTCCGCGCTGCGCCGCTACGACAAGTATTTCGAATATGCCGAGCAGGCGCTCGCCATCGCTCGCGAGACCAAGACCCGTTACGCGGAAGGTCGAACGCTCAGCGACATGGGCGGGGTCTATCTCACGATTGGCCGCTTCGACAAGGCAACCGAGCACCTTGAGCAGGCACTGGTCATCAATCGCGAACAGAAGGACGTGATGGTGGAAGGCTTCACGCTCCGCTCGCTCGGAACGGTCTTCAACAAACAAGGCCAGCCGGCGAAGGCCCTCGAGCAATACGAGCAGGCCCTGGCCATCTTCCGTGCCGCGAAATCCCGGCCGCACGAGGGCGGCACGCTGAACATGCTGGCGCAGGTCAACCGGTCGCAACGCCAGTTCGAGAAGGCGATCGAGAACTCGGAACAGTCGCTGGCAATTGCCCGTGAGGTGAAGAATCCAGAGTACGAGTTGAATGCCCTCACGACTCTGGCCTGGACCGAGAATGACCGTGGGAATCTTGCGGCGGCGCGCTCGCGCATCGAGGAAGGGTTGAACGTCGCCGAGTCGCTTCGGTCCGATCTCGTGAGCCCGGCTTCGCGCACGTCGCTACTGGCTTCCGTGCAGACTTCCTACCAGCTCTACACGGACATCCTGATGCGCCAGCACAAGGCGGATCCGTCGAAGCGACTCGACGAACTGGCGGTCGACGTCAGTGAGCGGCAGCGCGCCCGCAGCCTCCTCGATCTTCTCGTGGAGGCCGGCGCCGATTTCCGCAAGGGAGTGGATCCGGTGCTGCTCGAACGCGAGCAGAGCCTGGCCAGACAACTCAGCGAGAAGGCGCGTACGCCAACTGACACGCCCGAGAAAGCTGCCAGAGTGAAGCTCGAAATCGGCCAGCTCGAGACCGAGCTCGAACGGGCACAGGTCGCGATCCGCAAGAACAACCCGCACTATGCGTCGCTCGTTCAGCCACAGCCGCTCAAACTGAGGGAAATCCAGGCGCTGCTCGATCCGGACACGCTGCTGCTCGAGTACGCGCTTGGGACGGACCGCAGCTACCTTTGGGCGATCACCAGGGATTCTCTCAAGAGCTACGAGTTGCCAAAGGGAGCGGATATCGAGAAGAGTGCGCTCGCCGTCTACGGATTGCTGAAGACGCGCAATGCCGATATCTCGACAGCTGCCAGCGCGCTCGCCCAGATGGTGCTCGCGCCGGTCGCGGCTGACCTCGGGACCAGGCGCGTGGTCGTGGTGGCCGACGGCGCGCTGCAATACATTCCGTTTGCGGTATTGCCGGCTCCGGCCGTTGCGGATGGGCGTCCGCTCATCGTGGATCACGAGGTCGTGAGCCTTCCGTCGGCATCGGCGCTGGCAGTCCAGCGTGCGGAGCTTGCGGGCCGGCAGCCGGCTCCGAAGCTTCTGGCGGTCATCGCCGATCCTGTGTTCGATGCCACGGATACACGGGTGAAGGCGGTTGCGCGAAAGCCTGCGGAGAAGGACGACGTGCAGGTGATCGCGGCGAACGACGCGCGAACGATCGAGCACCTCGCCGAGAACTCGAAGGCCGGCGCCGTGACGAAGCGTGTCGTGATCCCGCGGCTTCCCTTCACCCGGCAGGAAGCCACGCGGCTGATCGCGCTTGCGCCGCCGAATTCGAGTCTCGGTGCGGTCGATTTCAATGCGAGTCGCGAGGCGGTGCTCGGCGGTGATCTTTCCCAGTATCGGTACGTGCACTTTGCGACGCACGGACTGCTGGACAGCGAGCGACCGGGTCTGTCGTCGCTCGTGCTGTCCATGGTGGATGCGGATGGCAACCCCAAGGACGGGTTCCTTCGCGCGAACGACATCTACAGCCTGAAGCTGCCTGCGGACCTCGTGGTGCTGAGTGCGTGCCAGACGGGGCTCGGCAAGGACGTGAAGGGTGAGGGGCTCATCGGATTGACGCGCGGCTTCATGTATGCGGGCGCGGCCCGGGTTGTCGTCAGCCTATGGAACGTGAACGACAGAGCGACGGCCGAATTGATGACGAGGTTCTACGAAAGGATGCTGAAGCGGGGCGAGCGGCCAGCGGCTGCGTTACGCGCGGCGCAGGTGGAGATGTGGAAGCAGAAGCAGTGGCGATCGCCCTATTACTGGGGCGCGTTCGTGCTGCAAGGAGAATGGCGTTAGCGTGAGTGGATCCGGCGGCGGGTTGCGGTTTCCTTTATGAAAGAGAAGGCCATCTCGGAAAGGGAGGATGGTGTCGTGAGGAAATGGATCTGTCTGTTTGCCGTCGGTCTCTTCATCCACCTGTCGGTGGCTCAGGCTGTCGCGCAGGATCCCGCGGGGCCAGATGATGGAACGCGGCACCTGTGGAACACTGCGTACATCGCCCCCGCACCCGGCACGACCGCGAGAAGGCGCCCCGCGAGGCGAATCTACCGGATTGCTACGCCGAAGGTGCCAGTGGCTGGCGTGACTGCGGACACGGTGGTCGGCGTGACGCTATGGAGGCTGCGACCGGCGCGCCGGTCCGACGCCGGCGAGCGGATCATCACGCACGAAGGCCCGGATGCTGTCGATTGGGTGCCGGAGCGCGTGTCGTCGACGACGCGGCTTGCGCAAGGCGATCGCCTGCGGATCAGCATCGAGGCGGCCCGGACCGGCTACCTCTACGTTGTCAATCGCGAGGAATATGCCAACGGCACACGCGGCGAGCCGATCCTGATCTTTCCGACGACGCGCACACGCGGAGGCGACAACCAGGTCCGCGTGGGCCGCGTGATCGAGATTCCTGCGCAGGAAGACTCGCCTCCGTTCTTCACATTGCAAAAGAGCCAGCCCGAGCACGTGGCGGAGAGTGTGACGATCATTGTGTCACCGACGCCGATCGAGGGGTTGAACATTACGGACAAGCAGCTGCGGTTGACGGAGGAGCAGGTCGCGGCGTGGGACAAGCAGTGGGGCGGTCAGGCTGGCCGTCTGGAGATGCAGGGTGGTGCCGGCAAGCCCTGGACGAGCGCGGAGAAGGACGCTGGCTCGGACGGTACGCGATCGCTGACGAAGGCTGATCCGGTCCCGCAGACGGTGTTATACCGCCCCGGCGTCGCGAGCGACCGCGGCGCGTTGTACCAAGTGAAACTGAACTACGCCCGCCGTTCGCCACGGAACAGGGCGCGGTAGCGCCCGGCCGCGCACACACGCGACTGTAGAGCGGCAGATTCCGCGACCGCGGACCGGTCAGTTCCGCGACCGCGGACCGGTCAATTCCGCGACCGCGGACCGGTCAACTCCGCGACCGCGGACCGGTCAACTCCGCGACCGCGGACCGGTCAACTCCGCGACCGCGGACCGGTCAACTCCGCGACCGCGGACCGGTCAACTCCGCGACCGCGGACCGGTCAACTCCGCGACCGCGGACCGGTCGATTCCGCGACCGCGGACCGGTCGATTCCGCGACTGCGGACCGGTCAACCTGGGCGACCGCGGAGCGGTCGATGAAGAAGCCTGGGTCGCGCGCGGGCGAGTGCAGCGAGCCCTCGCGTGACCCGCGGAACCGCCGGCCGCCACGCACCGACCGCGGAGCGGTCGCATCTTCAGTCCCAAAGATAACGTGCGTCGCAGGCGACACCGTGCTCGTCGAGTAGTGAGACGAACTCCTCGTCGTAGGACACGCGCCGGTGGTGCTCCTTCTGTGCCGCGATGTAACGGCGCACGGCGGGCAATTCCGATCTTCCCACGGAGAACCCTCCGTATCCGTCCTGCCAGCTGAAGTCCCTCGAGACCGCCTCGTGGCGTTTCAGCCACGTCGTTCGCTCGATGCTTCGTCGGGAACACGATGTGCAGGTAGACCTCGATCAGTGTCCGTGCCATGGGCCTTGCTCTCTTGGCCCATGATCGAAATCCGCACGGCCTGAGTTGCTTCCCACTCGCAACAAGGCGACCGCCCGGCGGTCGCGCGTGGCTGGCGGCATGCGGGTCGCGCGCAGGCTCGCTGCACTCGCCCCCGCGCGACCCACGGCTATTTCATCGACCGCTCCGCGGTCGCGGAATTAACGCTCCACGATCGTGGAATTAACGCTCCGCGGTCGCGAATTACCGCTCCGCGGTCGCGGAATTCACGCTCCGCTGTGTGCTTTGTGACTCCGTGCTCTCTGTGCGGCTACGCCTTCGTGCGGTCCCTAGCTACCGGGTCAGCCGCACGCAGCCATTCTCACGTCGATCAGGAATCGGTCGATCTCGGCGATATTGGGCGCCGCGTCCGGCAACGACGATCGCTCGTATGCACGCAGCATCTCGGCTTCCAGCATCGAGATCTTCTGGGCGTGTCGCTCGACTTCGTCACGCCCCATGGTCGTGCCATCGCCGGATCGCTTTCGCTCAATGAGGTCGGCAATCCCATCGACGTTGCGATCCGCGGCGAGCCGGGTCACGTTGCACTCCACCTCTCCAGTCGACATCAAGTGGATTCCCGTCAGAAGCACGCGATAGACATAGAGCAGCGTCTTTACCCGCTTCGGCTCCTCGGACGTGAACGCCTTCCATCGTCCGCGGACGAAGCCACGATAGTGATGATAAAGCGTCCGGTTCACGAATCCGTGAGCGAGCGAGCGGAGTTGCTCGAACTCGGGCCGGGCGACGACGACGTGCGGTGACGTGATCTGTTCGAGGACGTAGCCGTTTTTTGCCACGAGCAACCGCAGGTACTTGCCGATGTCGTGCGAAAGCAGGTCGATCCGCATGCCGTCGACCGTATCGTCACGGTCGTGCGACTCGCGCGGCGGACGAAGCGAGATTACGGACTCGAGAGGAAGAACGTGGGCCCCCCGAATGTCCACGTCGCTCTCCGACGACGGAAATCCATAGAGGTGCGCGCCGCTGACTACGGCAAACAATGGAAGTGCTGGGCCGAGATCCGAGACGAGAGACGCCAGCCACGGAGCGTCTAGTGCGGCCGCATTCCTGCTCATTGACAACTCCAGCCCATGGCGTCGACCACGCCGTTCGGCGCCAGGGCACGGAAAATTCGGTTTACGTTCTGGAGAGCGGCATGAGCATACGCCTGGGGGAGTGGCCGCTCAAGCTCGCAGGATTGCGAGACGACTCGCCTCCGCGGCTCCGTGACTCCGTGTCTCTGTGTGCGCAGCTCTTCAGAGCGCTTCGCACACAGAGACACGGAGTCACGGAGTCACGGAGAGGACCCCTTATGACGCCTTCGCCAGCTCCGCCAGGGCCGCCGCAAGCGACGTGAAGATACCTCGACCGTCCGCGGAGCCCAGTGCATCCTCGCTCGCTCTCTCGGGGTGCGGCATCATGCCGAGCACGTTGCCGCGGTCGTTGATGATTCCGGCGATGTTGTTACGCGAGCCGTTCGGGTTTGAGTCCGGCGTTGGCTCGCCCTTCGCATCGACGTACCGGAACAGCACCTGTCCCTCGCCCTCGAGCCTCTCGAGCGTCTCGTCGTCGCAAAAGTAGTTCCCGTCGCCGTGCGCGATCGGAATCGACAGCACCTGGCCCTTCTCGTAGTCGCGCGTGAACATCGTGTCGGACCGTTCGACACGCAGGTTCACATGCCGGCATGCAAATGCGAGGCTTGCATTGCGCAGCAGCGCGCCCGGCAGCAAACCCGACTCGCAGAGGATCTGAAATCCGTTGCAGATCCCGAGCACGATTCCGCCGTGATCCGCGAACTTCACGACCGAGCGCATTATCGGTGAAAGACTCGCGATAGCCCCCGTGCGCAGGTAGTCGCCGTACGAGAACCCGCCCGGCAGGACGATGCAGTCGTACCCGTCGAGATCCGAATCGCGGTGCCAGATGAAGTCGACCGGCTGGCCAATCACCTTGCTGATGACGTGGTAGGCATCGTGGTCGCAGTTCGACCCCGGAAAGACGACGACTCCGAACTTCATTCGTGAATCTCCACTCGATAGTCTTCGATGACGGGATTCGACAGGATCTCGCGCGCTATGCGATCGAGCTCGGCGAGCGCCGCCGCCGGCGCGAGTGACTCGGCCACTTCGATCTCGAAGTACTTGCCCTGCCGCACCGCGGCGATCGCGTTCGAACCGTTCGTCTCGATCGCGTGATGGATGGCCTTGCCCTGCGGGTCCAGCACCCCGCGCTTCAACGTCACATAGACTTCGGCTTTCATAGACCTCTCGTTGGCTCAGGCCGTCGCCGGACCAAGCACTCGCTCAAAGATTCGATCCACGTTTCGGAGTTGCGTCCCCAGGTCGAAGACGCGTTCGAGTTCCCCGACCGACATGTGTGCCCCGATTGCCGGGTCCTCGAGCACAAGCTCTCGGAACTCACGGTCCTCGTCCCACACTCGCATCGCCTGCGGCTGCACCAGGGCGTAGGCATCCTCGCGGCTCACACCCTTTCGCGTGAGCTCGAGCAGAACCTGTCCGCTGAAGATCACGCCCCGAAGCGCGTTCAGGTTCTCGCGCATGCGCTCCGGGAACACCACGAGTCCATCGACGAGCCACGTCGTCTTTGCCAGCAGATAGTCGGTCAGGATGCACGAGTCCGGCAGGATGACGCGCTCCACCGACGAATGCGAAATGTCGCGCTCGTGCCAGAGCGCGTTGTTCTCGATCGCCGGCACGACGTTGCCGCGGACGACGCGGGCGAGTCCGCAGATCTGTTCGCAGACGACCGGGTTGCGCTTGTGCGGCATTGCAGACGAGCCCTTCTGTCCCTTGCCAAACGGCTCCTGCGCCTCGCGCACCTCGGTCCGCTGCAGGTGCCGCACCTCGAGCGCGATCTTCTCGAGCGTCGAACAGAGCACGGCGAGCGCGGAAACGAACTCGGCATACCGATCGCGCTGCACGACCTGCGTCGAAATCGGCGCGAAGCCCAGGCCGAGCCGCTGGCAGACACGCTCCTCCACCTCGGGGTCGAGATGGGCGAAAGTGCCGACCGCGCCGCTGATCTTCCCGACGCTGACAGCCGCAACCGCGCGGCCGAGGCGCTCGATAGCCCGCTCGACCTCCGCGTAATAGAGAAGCAGCACGAGGCCGAACGTCGTCGGCTCGGCGTGCACGCCGTGCGTGCGCCCGATCATTGCGGTGTCCTTGTGTTCCACCGCCCGGCGCCGCAGCGCATCGGCAAGTTCCCGGCACCGTGCGAGCAGGCGCTCGCCCGATGCCTTGAGCAGGAGTCCGTTTGCCGTGTCGACGACGTCCGACGAAGTCAGGCCGTAGTGCACGAACCGCGCCGACTCGCCGACGCGCTCGGCGACGGCCGTCGTGAAGGCGATGACGTCGTGTCGCGTCACGCGCTCGATCTCGTTCACGCGAGCGACGAAGGCCTCGTCGACCGGTGACGCGGACGTCCGTTCGCGAATCGTAGCCGCGTCGGACGCCGGGATCGTCCCCATTTCGGCGTGCACGTCGCAGACCGCGACTTCGACGTCGAGCCACGCCTGAAAGCGCGCGACGTCGGACCAGATGGCGCCCATTTCGGGCAGTGTGTAGCGTTCGATCATCTCGTTACGGTTCGGCGCGACTCGGCGCCCGTTACAGGTTCATCCACGGACTCAGTCCGTCCGGATCGGCGATGCCCACGCGCCGCTCGGCGTCGAACGAAAAGAGTGGCCCGCGCTGGTCGAGCGCCTGCAGCGCCGCGAGCCTTGCGACCTCAGGGTGGTTCGTGTTCTTCGACAGGTGGGCGAGCACGACGTGCCGGGCCCGGCCGTCGAATTCTTCCGCGAGAAACGTGGCCACGTGGTCGTTCGAGAGGTGGCCGTGCTTCGAGAGTACGCGCTGCTTGAGCGACCAAGGGTAATGCGGACAGATCTTCAGCATCTCGACGTCGTGGTTCGACTCGAGAATGAGCACGTCGGCGCCCCGCACACGGTCGCACACTAGCTGCGTGATGTATCCGAGATCCGTCACGAGCGCGACCTTCGTTCCGTTCGCCTCAATCGTGATGGCGAAGGAATCGACCGCATCGTGCGGCACCGTGAACGGATGGAAGTCGATCGCGCCGATCTGGAACGACTCGCTCGATCGGACTTCGGCAAACCGCATCTTCGACTCGAATCGGCCGAACTGGCATGCTTCGCGCGTTGCCGCGGTCGTGTATACCGGCACATCATGGCTGCGGGCAAAAACGGACACCCCGCGTGCGTGATCGCCGTGCTCGTGGGTCACGATGATGCCGTCGATCGACGACGGGTCGATTCCCGCTTCGGTCAGCCTCCGGGCCGTCTCGCGCGCCGACAGTCCCACATCCACCAGCACGCGAGTGTCTCCGGACTCGATGTAGAGCACGTTGCCCGAACTCCCCGACCCGATGATCCGGACGCGCATCTCGCTCCTCAGCAGGCGAGCATCTGGCGGTCGAGGTCGATGCCCTCGATGTCGCCCAATGCGGCCAACGCAAAGGCGTCGGCGTGGAAGATGTCGTTAGCCACGCGCGTGACGTCGTCGCACGTGACCGCATCGATGGCCTTCAGGACCTCGTCGACTGGAATCTGCCGGCCAAAGACCATCTCGTGACGCGCCAGCCGCGACATTCGATTGAACGTCGACTCGAGCGACAGAACCGTCGCAACCTTGTATTGCTCCTTTGCGAACCGGAGCTCATCCTCGGTGGGGCCGTCGCGCTTGATGGCGCCGACCTCCTCCATGATTAGCTCAACTACCTCCGGCAGGTTCTCGGGAGAAGCTCCAGCGCCGATGGCGTGAACGCCAGTATCCAGAAACGCATCGACCGACGAGTAGATTCCGTACACGAGCCCGCGCTCCTCGCGAATGCGCTGGAAGAGCCGCGAGCTCATGCCATCGCCGAGAATCGCGCTCATCAGATTCGCCGCGTAGCGGTCCGGCGAGGTCACGACCGGACACGGCGTGCCGAGGACGAGGTGCGCCTGCTCGAGCTCAGGCTTCGAGCGAAGGACGAAAGCCGGCGCCGTCCGCGGCGCGGTCAGGTCGGCCGCGACCTGATGCTGCGCGAGCCGTCCGAGTGCCGGGGCGAACGCAGCCACCACCGCCTCGTGATCGAGGTTGCCGGCAGCTGCGACGATCATTCCGTCCGCGCGGTAGCGGCCGGCGTGATAGTCGACGAGGTCGTCGCGCCGCAGGCTCGCGACCGTGTCGAGTGTGCCCGCGACGGGCCGTCCGAAAGCGTGGTCCGGCCAGAAGTGCTCGGCGAAGATGTCGTGCATGAGCTCGTCCGGCGTGTCCTCGACCATCTTGATCTCTTCGAGGATGACCTGACGCTCACGCTCGATCTCGTCGACGAGAAACGCGGGGTCGGTCAGCATGTCGGCGATGAGGTCGATTGCCTGTCCGAGTTGCTCATCGAGCACGCGCGTATAGACGCACGTCGTTTCCTGACCGGTCGAGGCGTTGAGGTTGCCGCCCTGGCGATCGCCTTCGATTGCGATCTCCTTGGCCGTCCGGCGCGATGTCCCTTTGAAGATCGCGTGTTCGATGAAGTGCGAGATGCCGTTCAGAGCCGCGGGCTCGTGGCGCGAACCGGTCTCGATCCACACGCCGACACTCGCGGACCGGACGTGCGGCATTCGTTCGGTGACGATGCGGACTCCGTTGTCGAGGCGAGTTGCTTGGATCATGTTACGAACAACTCAGCGCACCGTTCGGCGCCGAACTGGTGACCGTAGCACGCGCCGTCAGCGCCCGACAAGCCTTCTGGGCTCCCGGTAGTGGGTCAGTCTGACTTCGTCTCGCGTCGACTCGGTCCTTTGCGAGAAACTCTTCGAGCCGTCGAAGAAGTTCTCGCAAAGGCGCAGAGGAAGACGCAAAGACGCAAGGTAAGCAGTGAGCCTGCACCATGTTCAGGATGCGAGTTGGACCGTCTTGACTCGGGCCGGTATTCTCCGACGATGGGAAGCGAGGAAGAGGATCGGATTGCGAACGCGTGGGGCTCCTCGGCCCCGTACTGGGAGAAATACCGCGATCGGTTGCGCCAGATGTACGCGCCGCTCACCGATGCGCTTCTCGAGGCGGCATCGATCGCGCCGGGCCAGAGAGTGCTCGACGTCGCTGGCGGGGCTGGCGAGCCATCACTCGCCATTGCGGATCGCGTCGGCTCGGATGGGTGCGTCGTCACCACCGACGTTGCCGGAGCGATGGTCGCCGCCACGGGTCGTGAAGCACAGCGTGCCGGGATCGCGAATCTTCGGTGCGCGGTGTGTTCGGCGCTCGCGCTGCCGTTTCGTGACGGCTCGTTCGACCGGAGCGTCTGTCGACTTGGAGCGATGTTTTTTCGTGACATCCTGTCGGCCGCTGGCGAAATGTCGCGCGTCACGCGACCGGGTGGTCGTGTGGCTTATGTCGTCTGGAGCGGGCCGGATCGCACCCCGTTCATCAGCGTCGCGACGGAGGTCCTCGCGCGATTCGTCGCTCCCGATCCCGAACCGCCGGATGCGCTCAATGCCTGGCGATTCGCGGAGCGCGGCGTCCTCGCGGGCCACCTGCGTGATGCCGGACTCGTCGACGTCTCCGAGACGCCGCTGGCATTCGACATCGCGCTCCCCATCGACTTCGACGCATTCTGGAAAATGCGCATCGAGCTGTCCGATACACTTCGCGAGAAGGTGGGTCGACTCGACGAAGCCGTCGCCGCGTCGCTCGACGATGCCGTCCGGGAGGCGACGCGATCGTTTTTCCGTTCGGGTACCATGCGCTTTCCCTCCGAGGCGCTCGTCGTCGCGGGATCAACGGCCTCGCACTGACTTCAACAACAACTCAGGAGACTTCTCGAATGGCAGAGCTGCTCGATGGAAAGCGCATCGCGGACGAGATCCTCAGCGAAGTCCGGAACGACGTTATCGGCACGGATGACGCGGGGAGGCGGCCGCCTGGACTTGCCGTCGTACTCGTCGGCGGCGACCCGGCGTCGATTGTCTACGTCGGACTCAAGGTGAAGAAGTGCGCCGAGCTCGGATTCCACTCGGAGCGGCACAACCTGCCCGAATCCACGACGACGGCCGAGCTCCTCGCGCTCATAGCGAAACTCAACGCCGATCACGCCATCGACGGCATCCTCGTCCAGCTCCCGCTCCCGAAGCACATCGCCGAGCAGGAAGTCCTAGACGCGATCGAACCGCATAAGGACGTAGACGGCTTTCATCCGATCAATGTCGGTCTGCTCTACCTCGGCCAGGAGAAGCGGGCGTTGACGCCGTGCACACCCAGCGGAGTGATCGAATTGCTCGAGCGTTCGAACATCCCGATTTCGGGCACGCGCACCGTCGTGATCGGCCGCTCGACGATCGTCGGCAAGCCGATGGCGGCGCTGCTGATCAATCGCAGTGCCACCGTCACCGTCTGCCACTCGCGCACGGTGGACCTTCCGGCGGTATGTCGAGAGGCCGACCTCCTGATCGCGGCGATCGGGAAGCCCGGCTACGTCACCGATGAATTCATCAAGCCAGGAGCGACGGTCATCGACGTCGGCATCAATCCCGTCACGGATCCCGCGATGGCGCGCGAGTTCTTCGGCGACGACGAAAAGCGCTTCGCGGCCATCGCGAATCGCGGACAGACGCTCGTTGGCGACGTTCACCCGCGGCTCGCCGCGACCGTTGCCGGACGGATCACACCCGTCCCCGGCGGCGTTGGTCCGCTCACGATCGCGATGTTGCTCAAGAACACCCTGAAGGCCTATCGGCTCGCGATGTGACAATGCCATCCCGGAACCTGACGAAATGCTGACGGTTGGACTGACAGGCGGCATAGCAGTGGGAAAGAGCACGGTGATGCAGACGTTCGCCGAACTCGGCGCGGTGTGCTTCGACGCCGATGCGATTGCAAGGTCGGTTGTCGAACCAGGTCGGCCCGCGCTCGCGGCCGTCGTCGAGGCGTTCGGGAGTCGCGTCCTTTCGCCGGACGGCTCGCTTGATCGAGCCTCGCTCGGCGAGATCGTCTTCGGCAGTCCCGAGCGTCGGCGCGAGCTCGAGGCGATTCTGCATCCACCAATCATCGCCGAGCAGGACCGGTTGATTGCGGAGGTTCGAGCGACAAGGCCGGATGCCATCGTCATCGTCGACGCCGCGCTCATGATCGAGTCCGGGGGCTACAGGCGTTTCGACGTCCTGGTCGTCGTGCACTGCGCGCCGGAAGTTCAGCGCCAGCGCCTGATGGCGCGCAATGGCATAACCTCTGAAGAAGCGGATCGACGGATAGCTGTGCAGATGCCTCAAGAGGAGAAGCTCAAATACGCCTCGGTCTCTATCGACACAACCGGGACCCTCGACGACACCCGACGCCGCACCGAGGCCGCTTGGGAAGAGCTCTGCCTCCTGTCGCGCGAGCGCCAGTAAGCGGTACAGACGCGACCTGCGCGCTGAACTAAACCGCTGCACGGTAGGTAGCGGGCGGCGGGGAACGGTCCGATCACTTCAGTGCGGCCAACGACGAGTCCGCGGTTTCAGCCACCGTCCGTGGGACGCTCGCTACCGCTCGCGGCTCGACAAACGGGGACGGGAACGGCGGGCGGCCCCCGTTTTTTGAGCCGCGAGCGGTAGCGAGCGTCCCACGGACGGTCGACCGGTTCCGATCACTTCTGTCCTTCCGCAACGACGAGTCTGCGAGTTCACGCACCGTCCGTGGGACGCTCGCTACCGCTCGCGGCTCGAGAAACGGGGACGGGGGCGGGGACGGGGGCGGACGGAGCGTCCTGCCCCCCGCCAGTGGCAGCCGGCATGAACTGAATGCAACCCGCTCGACATAGCCACGGCGCAATCCCGCTGCATCCTGCTCGTGAAACCGCTATGGTAGACCTACGTAACAATCTCTGACCTTCGGCCCCTCATGAGCACGCAACCGATCAACGACAGCAGGGACGTTCTCCTCTCGGTCCGTGGCCTCGAGACCCACTTTTTCACGGAAGAGGGCGTCGTCAAGGCGGTCAACGACGTGAGTTTCGACGTGCGACGCGGCGAGACGCTCGGCATCGTGGGCGAATCCGGGTCCGGCAAGTCAGTCACGAACCTCTCGATCATGCGGCTCATTCCGGATCCGCCCGGCCGGATCGTCGGCGGCCAGATACTCTTCGACGGCCGCGACCTGCGCACGATCACGGACGAACAGATGCGCCACGTTCGCGGCAAGCGCATTGCGATGATTTTCCAGGATCCGATGACGAGCCTGAACCCGTTCATGCGGATCGGAGCGCAGCTCGAGGAACTGACTAAACTCCACCTAGGCCTCCGATCGGCGGCTGCACGCGCGCACGCGATCTCGATGCTCGAGGTGGTCGGCATTCCCGACCCGGCCGCGCGAATCGACGACTACCCCCACCAGTTCTCGGGTGGCATGCGCCAGCGGGTCATGATCGCGATGGCGCTATCCTGCAAACCCGAGCTTCTCATCGCCGACGAACCGACGACCGCGCTCGACGTGACGATCCAGGCGCAGATTCTCGAGCTCATCCGCGAGCTCAAGGACGAGACCGGGACGTCGGTCATTCTCATCACGCACGACCTCGGCGTCGTCGCCGGAATGACGGACAAGATCATCGTGATGTACGGCGGCTCGATCATGGAGGCGGCGACGACCGAGGATCTCTTCGAGACTCCGAGCAACCCGTACACGCGCGCACTGCTCAAGTCCGTGCCGGATCCGCTTCACGAGCAGCATCGGCTATTTCAGATACCGGGCATGCCTCCGGATATGTCGCAACTCTCGCCGACGCAATGCCCGTTCGCCGAAAGGTGTCCCGAGGCGGTCGACGCGTGCCGCGAGGGGTTTCCACCGGTTCACGAAGTTGGACCGGACCACATCTCGCGCTGCTGGATTCGCTGAGCACCAATGACCGAGCCGCTCATCACGATCGACGACCTAAAGGTCCACTTCGACCTCTCGCACCGCGGCCTGATTGCCCGGGCGACAGGACGGGCAAAGGAGAAAATCGTGAAGGCCGTCGACGGCATCTCGCTCGAGATCCGCCGCGGCGAAACGCTCGGACTCGTCGGCGAGTCCGGCTGCGGCAAGTCGACCACTGGCCGCGCCATCCTCCAGCTGGTCCGCCCGACGTCGGGACGGGTCATGTTCGCCGGCAGGAACCTTTCGGAAGTGAAGGACGGCGACATGAAGCCGTACCGGCGGCGCCTCCAGATGATCTTCCAGAATCCGTACGCATCGCTGAATCCGCGTATGACGGTCGGATCGATCATTGCCGAGCCCATCCGCAACTTCCGGATCAACCTCGGGGAGTCACAATCGGCGGCGCGCACACAGGAGCTGATGCGCGTCGTCGGGCTCAACCCGCGATACGTCAAGCGTTATCCGCACGAGTTCTCAGGCGGACAGCGCCAGCGCATCGGCATCGCGCGCGCGCTCGCGGCCGACCCCGAGTTCATCGTCGCCGACGAGCCGATCTCGGCGCTCGACGTCTCTATTCAGGCGCAGATCATGAACCTGATGGAGGATCTGCAGGAGCAGTTCGGGCTGACGTACCTGTTCATTTCGCACGACCTGCGGGCCGTTCGACACGTCAGCGACCGCGTCGCCGTGATGTACCTCGGCAAGATCGCGGAGCTCGCGATCTCGAAGGACATTTACATCCGCCAGATTCACCCGTACACCGGGCGCTCATATCGGCGGTTCCGTCCCCGATCCGAAGGTAGAAGCAGCGGAAACGCATCGTGCTCCAGGGTGACGTGCCGTCGCCGATCAACCCGCCTCCGGGATGCCACTTCCACACGAGGTGTCCGTACGCGATCGCTGCGTGCGCGAGGATCGTTCCCGCGCTTCGCGAGATCCAGCCGGAGCACTTCGCGTCGTGCATCCGCGTATCGCCCGAATATCCCGACATCGATGCCGTCGCGAAGATGCCGGGTGAGCGGCACTTTGGTGTCGAAGGAGTGGGAGCTTCGCACACAGAGACACGGGGACACTGAGACACTGAGTCTGCTCATCTCAGTGACTCCGTGTCACCGAGCCTCTGTGTGCGAAGCTCTGCCTTCCCTCTACAACCGCACGACCTTGGCGGCCAGCTCGGGCGTCAGCATGCCCGACGTGATGTTGCGGGTGTCGACGACGAGTTTCGCCAGTCGCAGGACTTGCGCGTAGTCGACGCCCTCGTGATCGGTCACCACGACGACGCAGTCCGACTGACCGATCGCTTCATCCGTCAGATCGATGCTCGACATCGTCGAATCCGCCCGGGTCGATCCAGGCGACGGTCCGTGGTCGTCATCGAGCCGCAATGTCGGCACGTGCGGATCGTGGTACGACACCGAGGCACCCAGATCCATCAGCTTGTCTATGATCGACAACGCAGGCGATTCGCGCACGTCGTCGATGTCGCGCTTGTACGCCACTCCGAGCACGAGCACGCGCGAGCCATTCACCGCCTTTCGATGCCGGTTCAACCCTTCGGTGATCAGGTTGATCACGTGCTGGGGCATCCGCGAGTTCACTTCCTCCGCAAGGCCGATGAACTTTGCCTCGAAGCCGTGCACACGCGCCTTCCACGACAGGTAGTGCGGATCGAGCGGGATGCAGTGGCCGCCGATGCCAGGGTCCCGGATAGAAGGCCATGAACCCGAACGGCTTCGTCTTCGCAGCGCCGATGACCTCCCCACGTGTCGATGCCGAGCTGGTAGCACATCTGGGCGATCTCGTTGACGAGGCCGATGTTCACCGCGCGAAATGTGTTCTCGAGCAGCTTTGCCGCCTCGGCGACCCGCGCTGAAGACACACGGTGGACGGTCTCGACGACCGTGCCGTAGAGCGCTGCCGCAACCAGCGACGATGGTTCCGAAACGCCGCCGACGACCTTCGTGATGTTGCGCGTCTGAAAAGTCGGGTTCCCTGGATCGACGCGTTCGGGCGAGAACGCCAGGAAGAAGTCGACGTCGAGCTCGAGTCCCGAGGCCGCGAGGATCGGCAACAGCACTTCGTCCGTCGTGCCGGGGTACGTCGTCGACTCGAGGACGATGAGCTGTCCGGGTCGCATCGCCGCGCGGATCCGCTCCGCGGCGGAGAGGATATACGAGATATCGGGCTCCTTCGTCTTGTTGAGCGGCGTCGGTACGCACACGATGATCGCGTCGATCTCCGTGAGTCGCTCGAAGTCGACGGTCGCGCGCAGCCGGCCCAGGTCGACCAGCCTTCGCACTTCGTCGGTCGGAACGTCCTGAATGTAGCTCGAGCCCGCGTTGATCTCGGCGGCCTTCTCTTCGCTGATCTCGAAGCCCGTCACGTCAAACCCATTCGATGCGAACTCGACCGCCAGCGGGAGACCGACATAACCTAGGCCGACGACCCCGACGCGCACCGTCCGCGCCTGGATGCGCTCGACAAACTCCGTGCTTCGCTCCGTACCCATTCAGTCCCTCGTATGGGCGGCATCGGCCGCCGCGATCAACTCGTCCACCGACAGCGTCGCCGTTCCAACTTTGCCGACCACGACGCCGGCCGCGATGTTCGAAAGCACAGCCGCTTCGCGCATCGTCGCTCCCGCCGCAAGCGCGAGCGCCAGCGTCGCGATGACCGTGTCGCCCGCGCCCGTCACGTCGTAGACCTCTCGCGCCATTGTAGGCACGTGAACGGCCGAACCGTCGTCATCCACCAGAGTCATACCCGACTCGCCGCGCGTGATCAGCACTGCCGGGCCGCCGAGCATCTGCTGCAACCGTTGGCCGCACGCCTCGATCTCGTCGTCAGTGCCCGCCGGAAGTCCGGAGGCGGATTCGGCTTCGTGGTGATTGGGTGTGATGACCGATACCGGCGTGTATTCGTGGAAGCGGCGAACCTTGGGATCAAGGCAGACCACAACGCCGCGTTGGCGCGCCATTGCGAGCGCTCGCGCGCGCGTCGCCACCAAGCAGGCCCCTGTCATAATCCGAAACGACGACGGCCGATGCGTCGTCCAATGCGACCGCAAAGGCCTCGAGGAGTGCGTCGGCGATGTCGGCGGAAACCGGATGACGCCGTTCGCGGTCGGCGCGAACGACCTGCTGGCTGTGTGCGATGATTCGCGTCTTCGTCGTCGTCGGACGTGTCGCATCGCGGACGACCGTGGTCGTGTCGACACCGGCCAGGCGGAACTCGGCATCGAGAAGGTCGGCGTTCGCATCGTCGCCAGTCACACCAACGGGCCGCGCGTGGGCGCCGAGCGCGACGACGTTTGCGACGACATTGCCGGCGCCTCCGAGGTGCTGTGACTCTCGGTCCACTTCGACGACCGGGACTGGCGCTTCGGGCGAGATGCGGCGAACGGCTCCCCAGATGAACCGGTCGAGCATCAGATCGCCGAGGACGACGATTCGCTGCGCCCCAAATCCATTCGAGATGTCGAGGATCCGGGCCGGATCCAGGTGAAGCGCTCGCGTCACGCGGGTACCTCCAGGAGGACAGATTCGATGGCTTCGTCGACGGAGGCGGCCTGAACCTGCCCGGCCGACCGGGCCCTCACGGTTCGCCACGGTCCGGACGACCAGGGCCGCCAGAGATCGATATTCGAGGGTCCGAAAATCACGACCAGAGGACGGGCAAAGGCCGCCGCGATATGGGCGGGACCGCTGTCATTGCCGACGAAGAGCGCTGCGCGCTCGATGAGCCCCATGGTTTCGGCGAGCGATAGATCGGGCATCGGCACCCCATCGCGACCTGACGCCTCGCGAACGAGCTCGGCGTCCCGCCCAACGACGATCGCGTGCATTCCGCGATTCTCGAGCAGCCGCGTTGCAAGAGACGCGAACTGCGCTGCCGGCCAGCGCTTCGATTCGAGCGACGCCTCGACGTGGAAAACGGCGAAAGTCCTTCCCGACAACCCGGCCTCGTCGAGCCGCCTCTCGATCTCGGGGACCGCCGCCGCCGGAGTTCGAAGACTCGTCGGCCCGCCGGATTCGACCGGAATGCCGATGCCGGCGAGCAGGGCCAGCTGATGTTCGACCGTGTGCACGTGTGATCGCCTCCATACGTCCAACGAGGACGTGACCCGGCAGTTCGACAGGCCGGCGAATTGGTACCCCGCGAAACCGACTCGAATCGGGGCCCCGCTCGCCAGTCCAAGCAGCGATGCAGTCGATCCGCCGTTCAGGTTAACGGCCAGGTCGTAGCGCTCGCGCCGGATTTCGGGGACGGCACGAAGCCGCGCGGTCGTGGACCGCCCGACTGTCACGACGCGCCGGACGTCCGGATGCGATTCGAGCACGGGCGCGCAGAACGGCTCGAGTGCGACATCTACGTCGACATCGGGCCGCCAGCGCTTGAGCGCCGAGATGCAGGGCGTCATCAACACGGTATCGCCGATCGAGCGGAGACGGACGAGAAGCACCCGCTCGATGCGATCGAGCACTGGTGGCCGGCCGACGAACGACGCGACGGGGATGTCAGGCCGCGTCGCCATCCTCCTCGATCCTGGCCTCGTCGATCAGCATGACGGGAATATCGTCGCGGATCGGATACACCCGATGGCATTCGGGACAGACGAGCCCGCTGCCGTCCGCCTTCAACTCGACCTTCGCCTTGCACGCGGGGCAGACGAGGATCTCGAGCAGATCGCTGTGAATGGCCAAACGAATCGCCTCCTGAACGAATCGGCAGTGCTGCGGAACCCCGAACTCTACCCGCCGCCCGGGGTGTTGGCAAGCACGGCCGACGGACCCGGAATCGTCGCCGAATGTGCGAGAATGCGCGGCGGATCGCACGTCGCGTACCCATTCCACCAACTCGAGCACACAATGATCAAACTCCGAGGAACCGCGATCGCCGTCGGCGTCGCCATGCTTCTGACCCTTGCGCCGAGCCCGAGGGCCCAGGCCGCCGCTCGCGAGCCCGTGCGCGGGCGTCACGGCATGGTCGCGTCGGCTCACCACCTCGCTTCGGAGGTCGGGGTCGACGTCCTGCGACGTGGAGGAAACGCCGTCGACGCGGCCGTGGCCGTGGGTCTGGCCCTCGCGGTGTGTTACCCGGTTGCCGGAAACCTGGGCGGCGGCGGGTTCATGCTCATTCGGTTCCCGGACGGCCGCGCCACGGCAATCGATTACCGCGAAATGGCGCCGGCGGCGGCCTCCCGCAATATGTACATCGGCGCCGACGGAAACGTCGTCCCGAAGTCTTCGAGCGTCGGATACAGGGCCGTCGGCGTTCCGGGTACGCCGGCCGGTTTCGGACTGGCCGTTGAGAAATACGGCCGGTGGTCGTGGGCGCGTCTGGTGGAACCGGCCCGAAGAATGGCCGCGTCCGGTTTCGTCGTCGACCTGCGCGAGCAGCGAAGTCTCGACGACGAAGCGGACAAGCTCGCGATGTTCGCCGACTCGAATCGCATTTTCCTGCGCAATGGCCGGCCCTTTCGAGAAGGCGAAGTCCTGCGGCAACCGGAGCTCGCGTCGACGCTCATGCGGATGCAGCGGCGTGGCTGGCGCGAATTCTACGAAGGCGTCACGGCCCGCCGCATTGCCGCGGACATGCTTGCTCACGGCGGCCTCGTTACCCTCGATGACCTGAAGGGGTACCGCGCGATGGAGCGCACTCCGCTGCGCACTTCCTACCGAGGACACGAGATTCTCTCGATGCCGCCACCGAGCTCGGGAGGCGTCGCGCTAATCGAGATGCTGCACATGCTGGAGGTCCACGACATCGCCGCGCTCGGACACGGTTCGTCGGCTTCGCTGCATCTGCTCGCCGAGGTGATGCGGCGCGCGTTCGCGGATCGCGCGGAATACCTCGGTGACACCGATTTCGTGAAGGTTCCCGTCGACGTCCTGACGTCCGCGGATTACGCAAAGCGACGGGCCGCGTCGATCGATTTGCGCAAGGCGACGCCGAGCACCGAGGTCGGCCCTGGCGATACGGGCACGGTTCGCGAGTCGATGCAGACGACGCACTACACGGTCGTCGATCGCGACGGCCTCGTCGTGACGAACACCTACACGCTGAACCTCGGGTACGGATCTGGCGTCGTGGCGACGGGAACCGGCGTCCTGCTCAACAACGAAATGGACGATTTCGCGGCAAAACCCGGCACTGCGAACGAGTTCAAGCTCGTGCAGAAGGAGAGCAACGCGATCGCGCCAGGCAAGCGACCTCTCTCGTCGATGACGCCGACGATCGTGCTAGATGAGAAGGGAGAGTTCTGGTTTGCCGTCGGTAGTCCCGGCGGACCTACGATCATCAACACGGTCCTTCAGGTGATCATCAACGTCATCGATCATCGAATGGACATCCAGGCGGCGGTCGACGCGCCGCGCATCCATCACCAGTGGCTGCCGGATCGCATCGTCAGGGAGCCGTTTGGAATGCCGCGCGATGTCGAGCAGGTGCTCACGGGTTTTGGACACACCGTTGTCGACCGGGCCGATCTCGCTGATTCGTGGCGGCCGTACCTCGGCGATGCGCACGCCGTGATGATCGAGAGAGGGACCGGCGTGAGGCTCGGGGCCTCGGATGCTCGAAATGGCGGAAAGGCGATAGGGTACTGAGGTCGACGGGCCAGGTTGTTTCGCGCAAAGGCGCAAAGTACACCGGATTCACCGGCTATTTCACACCTGCAATTTTTGCCCTTTGCGCCTTTGCGCGAAATTTCGGCTATCCGTTGCCCCGTCAGGTCGCCCGGACGTAAGGTGACCCGACAATGATGCGACGCGCGATCTACCCTGGGTCCTTTGACCCCCTGACGAACGGCCACCTCGACATTATCGAGCGGAGCGCGCTCCTTTTCGAGGAGGTCGTCGTCGCGATCCTCGTGAATCAGTCGAAGCAGTAGCTTTTCTCGATCGATGAGCGCCTCGCGATCATCGCCGAGGTTGCCGGCTCGGACCGCGTTCGCGTCGACACGTTTCACGGCCTGCTCGTCCACTACGCGGTCGAACAGCAGGCGACGGCCATCATCCGGGGTATCCGGGCCGTGTCGGACTATGAATACGAGCTGCAGATGGCGCTTATGAACCGCCGGCTGGAACCGAGTGTCGAAACCATCTTCCTGATGTCGAACGAAGCGTATTCGTTCGTAAGTTCGCGTCTCGTCAAGGAAGTGGCGTCGCTTGGCGGCGCGGTGACCGGCATGGTGCCGCCTCTCGTCGAGTCACTGCTTGCCCAGAGGCTTCGCGAACGAGCCGACGGAAAGGATACGACGAACCGATGACCTCCCCGCCGCGCGTCCCACTTGCCGATCGACTCGCCAGGATGACCTCGTCGTCCACGCTGCGAGTGCTGCAGATGACCGAGAAACTCCGCGCCGAAGGCATCGACGTGATCAGCCTCGGGGCCGGCGAGCCGGATTTTCCGACACCCGAGAACATCCGCGAGGCTGCGATCACCGCGATCGAAGCCGGTTTCACGAAGTACACGTCCGCGGGCGGTATTGCCGACCTGCGTCGCGCGATCATCGAGCGCATGCGGCGGGACTTTGGCGGCGAGTACGGAATGGAGGAGGTCATTGCCACGGTCGGCGGCAAACAGGCGATCTTCGAGGCCATCGCCGCGATCGTGAATCCTGGCGACGAGGTGCTCATTCCGGCGCCGTTCTGGGTAACGTTTCCCGAGGTCGTGCACTTCTGCGGCGGCACACCGGTCTTGATCGACACAGAGCCAACGCAGTTCCAGCTGACCGCGGATGCCGTGCGCGAGCGGATTACGCCAAAGACGAAGCTGCTCGTCGTGAACTCGCCGAACAACCCGACCGGCCGCGTCGTGCCGGCAGAAGAAATGCGCCGGATCGTCGAGGTCGCGGCCGAGCACAACATCTGGGTGCTCATCGACGACTGCTATCTCTACTTCGTTTATCCGCCGGTCGCGCCGTTCTCCGCTATCGGCCTGCCTTCGGAGTTGCGCGATCGTTGCCTCGTCACCGGGTCGTTCTCCAAGACATATGCGATGACCGGATGGCGTATCGGCTACGCCCTCGGTCCGTCGGAGTGGATCAAGGCCATGCTGATGATCCAGAGTCACTCGACGTCGAATCCGACATCGATCAGCCAGTATGCCGCGATCGAGGCTTTTGCCGGGCGACAGGACTCGGTCCGCGAGATGCTCGACGAGTACCGGAGGCGCCGTGACTGGCTCATTCCGGCACTCAACGACATACCGGGAATCACGTGTGTGATGCCCGAGGGCGCGTTCTACGCTTTGCCGAACGTTCGGGGAGTGCTTGCAGATGACCTGCCTACGTCCCGTGCTCTTGCCGATGCCCTCCTCGAACACGCTGGCGTCGCGGTGACATCCGGCTCGGCGTTCGGTGCTGAGGGGTACATTCGACTGTCGTACGCTACGGCACTTGATGACCTGCAGCGCGCTGTCGAGCGGATTCGGGATTTTCTCGATCGAAGGTAGCCGGGCCGATGCGGAGCGAGGGCTGGAGGTTCATCTCGAGATGCGAGAGGCTCAGGTCGGCCCGTCGCTTCGCTCCGGGTTCTGGGCCAATCGGTGTGCGTGGCGGTCGGGCCGGATCGGCATGTGGTGGGACCGCCGGTGCGCGTGTCGGACGGCCCGGAGCGGCACCTGGTGGGCCGACGGTGCCTTCGTCAGGCGCGTGGACGATCAGCGCCGAGAGGGCAGGCAAACGACTGAGGTGGGCCCCCCGGCGTTTCTGGCCGGGGAGCGCGAAGACGATGTTCTGACTCCCGCTCAGAACTTCGTGATGCTGATGTCCTGGTCGGCGTCCGAGTGGAACTTCTTGTAGAAGATCACGAAGGCACACACACAGAAGACCGCGATTCCGACAATGGCGAGAATCATGTGCGTGAAGCCAGCTGACTCCGTATTGTGCTTCGCGTACTCGTTGAACTCGTAGATCGCAAAGGCCGCAGCCGCCAATCCCACTACCCAGAGCAGAGCTTGCATACCTCGTCTCCTCAACGGTCCTCGGACTCGGAACTCGTCGTATCAATGTTGTCGAAATGGTTTGGGAGAAACCCGGATGGCCGCATTATGGCTTTCGACTTCATGCGTGTCAACGGGATGCGTTTTCGGTCACGACCCTGCTGCAACCTCAAGCGGCAGAGTGGCGTATCACGATTCGTGCCGCGCAATCTCATTGCAGTGCTGGTTCTGGCCGGACTGATGTGGACGGCGCCGGGCGAACCACGCGCGGCGGCGCGATTACCGCTGCAGGACGACGAGATCGTTCGGCTCGAATCCGACCTCGTCACGGTCGACGTTGCGGCCACCAATGCCAGGGGTGAGCCGGTCACGGATCTCAAACTCCACGAAATACGCCTATTCGAGGACGGCGCCGCCCGGTCGATCGACTTCTTCGCTTCGGCAGCCCTACCGGACGTGTCACGCCCCCTGGCCGTCGTCATAGCTCTCGATACGTCCGGGAGCATAACGCGCGACGAACTCGAGATTCAGCGGCGCGCGGCCCTGCAGTTCGCGGACCTCGTTCGGCCAGAGTCACTGTTCGCGGTCGTGGCCTACAACCACGAGGTTAAGGTCCTCCAGAAATTCACCGCCGAGAAGCGCGATATCAGCAAGGCGTTCGACAAGATCAAGGATGTCGGCGGCGCGACGCGAATCTTCGACGCGCTCGACCAGTCGGTGTCGATGCTCGCAAAAACACCGTCGACTCGCAGTGGACGCAAGATGCGTCGCATAGTCGTCACCATCACGGATGGAATCGACAGTTCGAGCACGATCAACTCGATTGAGCTCATCCGTCGGGCGGTAGCCGCAAATGCGACGATCTACTCGATTACCCTGCCGTCCTACATCCAGGCGCTCGACGGAACCCGGCGACGGGCTCTCACGATCCTGGATGCTCACGGCATCGTCCCGGCAACGGGCGGCGTGGATTTCTCGGCGGACGGCGATGACTACGCCCCATTCTTCAAGGCCATTGCCGGCGACGCCGCCGGTGGCTACCAGGTCGCTTTCTACCCGTCGGACGCGGCTAAACGCGACGGGAAGCCGCACGCGGTTCGGATCGAGGTCACGCGCCCCGGGGTTCAGCTTCGCTCGAGTCGACAGAGCTACGAGATATTGCGCTGATCGGCACGTCGCCGCGTGCATTCCGGTGTGCACCTGTGCTCGAATTGCCGAATGCGAGCAACACCCGGCACGATGGCCATTCTCGTTGGCGGGGGACCCGCCCCAGGCATCAACTCTGTCATTGCGGCCACCGCAATCGAGGCAATCAACGCGGGGTTTACGGTACTCGGCGTTCAGGACGGCTTCAAGTGGCTCGTCAGGCGTGATCCGTCGCAAATGCGGAAGCTGGGCATTCCGGACGTCTCGAGAATTCACCTCGCGGGCGGCTCGGTCCTCGGGACCTCGCGCGAAAATCCGACGAAGTCGCCGGAGCGACTCGATGCGGCTGTCGAGACTCTTCTCGGCGCGGGCGTCACACACCTCGTCACGATAGGCGGTGACGACACGGCGCTCTCATCGAGCTCAGTGGCCGCGCACTCGGGCGGTCGCATTCGCGCGGCGCACGTCCCGAAGACGATCGACAACGATCTGCCGCTCCCACCTCACATTCCCACGTTCGGCTTCCAGACGGCCCGGCACGTCGGCGTCGAGCTCGTGCAGAACCTGATGGAGGATGCCCGGTCCACGGGACGGTGGTACGTCGTTGTTGCGATGGGTCGAAAGGCGGGACACCTCGCGCTCGGCATCGGAAAAGCCGCTGGCGCGACGCTGACGATCATCGGAGAGGAATTCGGGCGCGACGTCGTCCCCTTCGCTGAGTTCTGCGACATCGTCGAGGGCTCGATCATCAAGAGGCGCGCTGCTGGCCGGAACCACGGTGTCGCCGTGCTCGCCGAAGGGCTGATCGAAAAACTCGATCCGGCCGAACTCGAAGGCCTGCAGGATGTCGAGCGCGACGACCACGGCCACGTGCGTTTCGCCGAGGTCGATCTGGCGCGGCGCGTCAAGGTAGAGGTACAGGGCCGTTTCCTCGACCGCGGAGTCAGGGTGAACATCTCGGCAAAGACCATCGGGTACGAGCTCAGGTGCGCGCCGCCGATTCCGTTCGACGCCGAATACTGCCGCGATCTCGGATTCGCGGCAGTGAGATACCTTCTGTCCGGAGAGAGCAATGCCATGGTCAGCATTCAGGGCGGCAAGCTCGTTCCGCTGCCCTTTTCGGCGATCCGCGATCCCGAGACCGGAAAGACGCGCGTTCGACTCGTCGACACGTCGAGCTCGGGCTACCGCGTCGCTCGCGAATACATGATCCGACTCGACGAAAGCGACTTTGAGCGAACAGATCGGATTGCACGGCTCGCGGCGGCGGCTCGAATGGAGCCCGACGCATTCGTTGCCCGATTCGGATACCTGGGACGGTGATATCAATGCGACTCGAACGAATCGGGGTCCTCGTTGGAGGAGGACCGGCGCCTGGCACGAACGGAGTGATTGCAGCGGTTGCCATCGAGGGAATAAACCGCGGCTGCTCGGTTCTCGGCCTCCACAACGGGTTCGAATGGCTGGCCCAGCATTTCACGGACGAACAACACGAGCTTTCGATCGCAGAAGTCTCGCGAATCCACTTGCGGGGCGGAACGATCCTCGGCACGTCGCGCATCGATGCGGCGCAGGACGAGCGGTCCCTCGAGAACACGGTGCTCGCGCTGCAGAAGCTTCGCGTCGAGGCGCTTGTTGCCATTGGCGGCGACGACGTTCTGCGAAGCGCCGCGGCCCTCGAGCGGGCGTCGAACGGCGCCATCCGCGTCGCGTTCGTTCCGAAGACGATCGATAACGACGTCTGGCTGCCGCTCCCGATTCCGACACTCGGCTATGAAACCGCGCGGCACGTCGGGGTCCGGATGATCCAGAACCTCATGGAGGATGCCAAGACGACGGGCCGATGGTACATCGCCGTCACCATGGGCCGGCCGACGGGTCATCTGACGTTAGGGATTGGCAAGGCCGCAGGCGCGACGGTGACGATCATCCCGGAGGAGTTTGGCACCCGCGACGTGTCGCTCGATGACATCGCCGACATTCTCGAGGGATCCGTGATCAAGCGACGCGCGAGCGGGCGCGACTTTGGCGTTGCCGTCCTCTCTGAGTCGCTCGCCGAGCGAATGCGCAGCGACGAGGTCGCGGAGCTCGCCGATGTCGATCGGGACGCCCAGGGCAATATCCGGGTCACTGAGATCGACCTCGGGCGGAAGGTGAAGAACGCCGTCCAGTCGCGGCTCGAGCGCCGGGGAATTTCGACCACGATCGTCGACAAGACCATCGGCTACGAGTTGCGCTGCGCTGCACCTATACCGTTCGACGCCGAATACGCGAGGGATCTTGGTTACGCGGCGGTCACGCACCTGCTCGACGGGGGTACGGGAGCCATTGTGATCCTGCAGGGAGGTGAGTTCCATCCGGTGCCCTTCGCCGACGCGCTCGATCCGGTGACCGGCCGCGGACGGATGCGGTACGTCGACATCGACACGGAGGGCTACAGGGTAGCTCGCGAGTACATGGTGCGAGTTGAACCCGAAGACTTCGAGGATCCGGAGCAGGTGTCGAAACTCGCGTCGGCCGGGGCGATGACGGTGGAGGAGTTCACCGCGCGGTTCTCGGCTCAGTGACTTCGTGCGGTGCAGGAGAGTGGACAGAATTCACGGGATTTGAAGAGGATTGTCGGGACGGCTTGATTGAGGTTGTGGCGCGCTCGGATTCTCAACAAGCATTCCCTCGAATCCTCGGAAAATCCTGTCAATCCTGTCCACTCTCTCGCTTCGCACGCAGAGACACGTAGGCACAGAGTGGTGACGCAGCGAGGCCGCGCGAACCTCTCGGCTCGCACGGCCTCGCCAGTCGTTGAGGCGACGTCTAGCCCTGCGGAGGCTTCGGCGCGGGAGGCGCGGGAGGCTTCGGCTGTCCACCGCCACCGTCCGCCTTCGGGGCTGCGGGCGCAGTTCCCTGAACGGGACTCGTACCTGGAGTCTTCTTCGGCTCTTCGCCGACCTCGAGCACGCAGTCGCCGAACGTCACCCGAAGCGCCGCTGCTTCGGCCACGGGCTTCACCTCGAGCGTCTTCGTCCGAATGATCGTGTTGTTGCTTACCCGACCGGAGAGCAGAACGCTTTCGGCTTCGACTTCCCCGGCGATTTCGCCCTCCGAGGTGATCTGCCCGACGCGCATCTTGCCGAACACCGCGCCGCCGGTCGCGACGGTCAACGACGGAGCGTGGACCTCGCCCTCGACGCGGCCGCTCACGGCCACGGGGCATTTCGAAACGATCGAGCCCTTGAACTCAGTCCCTTCTTCGACAAGGGTCTTCTTGACGCTCGCTGCTGCTTCAGCTTTCTTCGGATCCGCCATGCCGGCTCCCTCCTCTTTCGGTGTGCGTTACCGGTGATTGTTGGCGTGCAGGATTCGCATCCGCAGCTTGCAGCCGGGCTCGAACGCGAAATGCGTCGACTGATCCGGCTGCTGCACAACTCCAACGACCGATCCGTGCGAACTGACGACCAGCCGCTTCGGTCCGACGATGCCCGGGCTCGCACCTTCGAAAAACTGTCCGTGGATCGTGATGTTCCCACCACCGGTGATCTGGCAGTCGACGAGGACGCCATCCTGCCCGACGACGAGTTCCGCGCCTTCACCAAGAGCGATCGAACACTGCTCGAAGCGGCTTTCGATCTCGACGTACGCCGACTGACCGAACTCGAGGTTCGCGTTTCGAAGCACGTCACCCTTTCCGAAGTAGCGCTTGATCCGGTCATCACCGCCACTGGCGGTCGCCGCGGCGACCGCTGCAGCCGCTGCCGCCTTGCCCGACAGCACCGCCGCAATCTGATCACCCGTAACCCGGACCGATCCGTCGCCGTCAGCGCTGTTGTCGACCCACTCGGCAATAACGCCTTCGACATCGCCGCCACCTGCCTCGATGCCGAACACCTTCGCGCCGGTCAGGATCGCGCCTGCGAGGCGTGTCCCGGAAATGGACGCCCGTCGAAGGTCGGCGCCCGTCAGGTCGGCTCGCGTGAGATCCGCCTTCGAGAGATCCGTCTTCGAAAGGTCAGCACCGGCGAGCTTGGCGCCGCGGCCGACGACGCCCGAGAGATTCGCGTCGGCAAGGATGGCCCCCGTCAGGTCCGCCTCCTCGATGTTCGCGCGCTCCACGTTCGAGCTCGTCAGGTTGATCTTCGACATCTTCGCGCCGCTCAGGTCGCACTCGACGAGGTCGGCATACGAAGCATCGGCGTCGCTCAGATCGGCTCCACCAAGCTTGGCTTCATCGATCTGGGCATACATGAGGTGCGCTCCGGAGAGGTTCGCACCTTCGAGATTGGCGCCCTCGAGGTTGGCGCGATTGAGTTTCGCGCCGGCCAGGATGGCCATCTCGAGGTTGGCTTCCTCGAGGTCGGCCTTCTCGAGGTTGGCTCCCGTCAGGTCCGCGCCAAGCATCTTAGGCCTCCCCCATGCTCGCGTTCGCCAGATTCGCCCCCTTGAGTTTCGCCTCCTCGAAGTTAACGCCTTCGAGATCCGTGCGACGGAGGTTCGCGCCTTCGAGGTTTGCCTTCGAAAGGTCGACGCCCGAAAGGTCGGCACGTTCGAGGCTTTCGCCCTTCTGGACTTTCTCCAGAACTTCTTCTCTAGTGAAATCTGCCATTGGAGTCGCTTACCTCCCCAGAAACTTTGGTCGCTACGTCTGGCGAATGCTTACAGCGGGATGTTCTCGGCGCCGCCTTCAACGAGGAAGGATGCGAGCCGGTCGATTCGGCGTTCAAACGGGAGCTTCTCGATCTCGTGGATCAGGTCGACCTCGCCAAGTTGCGCAAGGACGACATTGATCTGCAGCAGCGTATCCTGCCGCGCCTGCCGAAGCCGCTTCTTTTCTTCCGCGGCTTCTTCCGTCCAACCGTTCGACGCACGCTCGTAGCCCTCTTGCTGGGCCTTGAGGTCGCCGATGAGCGTCGCAAGCTTCGCCCGTTCGGCCGTGCGGTTCGCATCGGGCGCCACCGACTGGATCTCGGCGCGATAGCCCTGGAACTTCTCAACAATCTTCGCACCCAGCCAGTCGGGGATTCCCGCCGTTGCGGCGAGGTCCTCGGCCTTTGCCAGGAAGAACACTTCAAGCGTCGTGAGGCCGGCGGCATACAGCTTGTCGACCGTGACCTTTCGAACGTCGGATACCTGCATGAGCAGCGAGTGGATGATGATCGACTCGCGCTGGTCGCGCTCGGCGTCGAGCGTGAAGGCCTGCGGCATCAGCTCGATGAGCGTGTCGTAGGTCGAAATCAATTCTTCGCGAATCTCGCCCGTGATCATGCGTCCTTCGCTGTTCGACGCGAGCTCGAGAATGGCGTCGAAATCCTCGACGGCGCGATAAACGTCCTGCAGCTCCATCTTCTCGGCGGCGCGCTTGATCGACAGCACGGCCGGCTGGCAGATGTCGATCCACTCCTTGACCGTATCGCCCCGGTTGATCTCGATCATGAAGTTGCGGACGGCACGAACGTAATTCGCGGCGATGTCGGCAAACAGATCGCGGATCGGCGCCTGGTCCACAACGACTCCGTGTGAGGAGGCGTCACCGACGGGAGCGGACTGGCCGCCGCCGGTCGCACCGGCAATCGCGGCGTCGAAGTTCGAGTCGAAATCTCCGAGCAAGTCATCGAGGTCGTCGAGGAAGCCCTCCCCGAGGTCGCCGCCACCGAGCGGAGCCGTTGCAGGTGCGGGCGTGGGCAAAGGAGCTGAAGCCATTCCCTGAGGAGCCGACGGAGGAGACGGCGTGAAGGGACTCTGCAGCGGAACCGTCATCTGGTTGATGTTCGGATCGAAAGGCTGCGTCGTAGTGGCCGAGGGCGGAGCCGCCTTGGCTGTTGTTTCAGCAGAGGAACCAAGCGGAGCGGTAGCGGTTCCCGGTTTGGCGGCCGAGAGGTCCGCGGGAACCGATGTCTTGATGGTCGCGAAGTCCGGAGCGGGCTTTGGCGGCGACTGAACTGGAGGCGGAGGTGGCGCCGGTTTCGGAGCTGGCGGCGCGGGTTTTGGGGTTTCGCGCTGAACAGGCTGCGCGGGTCGAGGCGGCTCAGGTTCTTCTTTCTTTTACGTCCGAAGAGTCGCGAGAGAAAGCTCATGGATTGTCCTCAAAAAGGCCATGGCCCGACGCCTGCAGCGGCCCCGTCCACTTGATCGGCAACCACTCACAACGATTACGGCCCGATACCACGATTCTTGCTGGAGGCACAGTAACCTCCCTCTCACTTGTCGACAGAACGGTCAATAACGTTAGAGCGGGTTGGTCCCGTACCTCAGGAGATGAGACTGGCCTGCCGAATTGTCAGTCGAAATCGGAGCTGTGAAACGCTGTAGTGGAGCGGATGGCAGAGTATACAGAAAGAGTTGGGGTGTCAATAGGTTGCGCGGATTGCACGGCATCCGGCACGGATGCGAATCGCGCCGCCCTCCAGAGGATCGCATCACCCCTGTTCCCAGTCACTTCGGGGCAGGCCTGGGACCGATCGCCGCCTCTGCCGCAAAGGCCTTGATGGCGTCTCGCCAGGGCCGCATCGGGGCCAGTCCGAGGGCCTCCGACCGCACGCATCGCATGGCCGAGAAGGCTGGACGCGGAGCCGGAAGCCCCAATTCGGCAACGGTCACCGGAATCAGCTCGACGTCCGATCGTCCGGCGTCGTCGAGGGCGGCGCGGGCGACGTCAAACCACGTGGCCGGCTCGCCGCTGTTGCAGCAATGAAAGGTCCCCGACGTGTCGAGATTGATGAGCTCGAGAATCCGAGCGGCCAGGTCCGGGGCGTATGTCGGCAGGCTTCGCATGTCGACGATTCCCTTCAACCGGTTTGTCGCGGAAGCGTACTCGAAGATCCGGCTCGCGAAGTTCTTGCCTCCGACGCCGAAGAGCCACGAAGTGCGAACAATGAGGGCACCGGGCTGCGCGGCGAGGACCGTAAGTTCGCCTTCGAGTTTGCTGCGGCCGTAGACGCTGATCGGTTTCGGTGTGTCGTCGGTCGTGTAGGGCTCGCGCTTCGTTCCATCGAAGACGAAGTCGGTACTGACGTGGACGAGCCGGGTGGCCGATCTCGTGCACGCTTCGGCGAGCAATCCGGGCCCTGCGGCGTTCGCGAGCATCGCGGCCTCCGGATCGCGTTCGCAACCGTCGACATCCGTCATCGCGGCAGCATTGACGACCGCCGTCGGTCGGTGTCGGCCGAGCGCGCGGGCAATCGACTCGGCGTCGGTCACGTCCAGCTCGGAGCGGCCAACCGCGACGATCGGGCGATCTGGCGTCGAGAGCGAAGCGAGCGTGCGTCCGAGCAGGCCGCCGCCACCGGTTACGAGGATCGGGTGGTTCGACATTGGGTGAGACATATCACGACCGGCTCGGCCAAAAAAAACCTGAACCCCTCCGAGGCCCGTGTCGTAGTGTGCGCTGTTCACGTTCTTTCTGAATTTGCACTGGAGCCGAAATCCCGCTTGGGCGGGGTGCGGGGGAACCAACTTTTGGGGTGAATTCCGCGGAGGGCCGCGGATAGAGCATCTTCCAGCTCGAACCCGTCAGCTAACCTCGTAGGCTGGTGGAAGAGCCGTCTGTCAATGGGCGACTCCTGGACTTGCTGTGTCCCGGGGCCGCCGCATGAGAGTCTCCGGCTCTCGCGCGGCGGCCCTTTTGATTTTACGGCCGCCTCGTGAACCTGCGCCGCGCCATGCTTTCTCCTCCTGGGCGCGGCGCCTTTGTCTGCCTACTCCCGCTCCCCGCCTGTTGGAGTGACCGTCATGTCCACACAGGCATTGGTCCATGTGACCGTCCTCGACGCTTCCGTCGAGACGGCAAACGGCACGCGAACCGGCGTTTGCCGCCTTCGCGTGCGAGCCGCTCGAAACCTGCCACGCGCCGTCCACCGGGGCACGGTCCGCCTCGCCGGCCTCGAGCAGACCTTGCGAGGCACTTTCCCGTGCCGGCTGCTTCGCCACTACGCGGTTGAACGCATCGGTGACGAGCCGGACGGCGCGGTCTATGCCGTGACGATTGACCTGAGCGACGAAGGACACGCCCCCGTGGCGCGCTACGCGCCGCCGGGAGCCTGCCTCAGGTCTCCGAGCGAACCGATCGAGGTCGTCTGCAAGCGAATTGCCGGCGTCTTCGGCCGCGTGTGCGAGGAGTTTCGTCCATCATCGGTCGTCGTCGATCTCGACGCGACTGCGTAATTCGCGCGCCACCGCGCGCTGCCAGGAAAGCCAGTCGGCTTTCGGAGGAAGTCAATGAACGTCGTTGTTCAGTCGACCCTGTTCGGTTTCGCGATCCTCGTGTTCTCAGTCGTGGTCGGATGGATCGTGCCGTCGCTCTACCTGATTCGCGAATCCGAAGTCGGTCTCGTCGAAAAAAAGGTCCTCGGCGGATCCCTTCCCGCGGGCCGCGTCGTCGCGGCCGACGGTGAGCAGGGACTGCAGGCCCGCACCCTCGCGCCCGGACTGCACTTCATGCCGAAACCGTTCTTCAAGGTGTGGCGGATTCCGCTCACGCGTGTGCCCCAGGGATTCATCGCCCTCATCACGGCGATCGACGGCGCACCGCTGCACATCGGCCAGCTGCTGGCGCGAACCGTCGATGGGCACCATAACTTCCAGGACGGCGTGGCCTTCCTGAGCCGCGGCGGTCAGAAAGGCGCCCAGGTCGGAATCCTGACGCCTGGCCAGTACCGGATAAACACGCGGCTCTTCGAGGTCGACATCGCCGCGGCGATCGAGGTCCCGGAGGGACGCATCGCCACGGTCACGGCGATCGACGGTGCGCCGCTTCCGATGGGTCAGCTTCTCGGTCGGGCGACGGCCGGCCACAGCAGTTTTCAGGATGCGGAAGCGTTTCTCGCCGGCGGAGGCCAGAAGGGACCTCAGGTAGAGATCCTGACGCCCGGCATGTATTACATCAACCCGCGGATGTTTGGCGTGAAGCTGGGCAATGCCGTCAAGGTCCGTACTGGCGAGATCGGCATCGTTGAAGCATTCGACGGCACCGAACTGCGCACCGAGCAGATTCTCGGCGACTCGCTCCGCGGGCACGACGACTTTCAGTCCGCCCAGGCATTTCTCGACGCGGGCGGCCAGCGCGGTCCGCAACTCGACATCCTCAAGCCGGGGATGTACATCAATCCCCTGCTTTTCGACGTGACGGTCCAGGACGCCACGGTGATCAACATCGGCGAGGTCGGCGTCATCCGCTCGAACGTCGGGATCCTGCCTCCGGTCGGTGAGGACGGCCGCACTCCGGATCTCGTCGACGAGGGGTACCGCGGCGTGCTCAAGACCGTGCTCGAGCCGAACACGTATTACCTGAATCCGATCGCGTACGTCGTGTTCCCTATCTCGACGCTCAACATCACGATCGACTGGAGCACCGAGAATCGCGACACGCCGCGTGACTCGGTCACGGTGAAGAGCCGCGACGGATTCTCGTTCCCGGTCGACGTCAAGGTGGTCATTCGGGTCCTCAAGGAGCACGCGCCCCTCGTGGTCTCGAAGATCGGCTCGATCCAGAACGCCGTCGACCGCGTGATTCACCCGGCGATCGGCGCAACGTTCCGCAACAATGCCGAGCGTTGTGACGCGCTCGACTTCCTGAACAACCGCTCGGTGCAGCAGGCGAACGCGAAGGACGTCACGACGGTCATGCTTCGCGAATACGGCATCGAGACCGTCGACGTGCTCGTCGGCAACGTCGGGATTCCCGAAGAACTGCTCAAGACGCAGACCGACCGCTTCCTCGCAAAGGAGCGCGAGAAGACCTATCGCGAGCAGAAGACGGCGGAGGACACGCGCCGCGAGCTCGAGAGCGCGACGGCACTCGCCAACCAGCAGAAGAACATCGTTGCGGCGCACGCTTCGGTCGAGATCTCGAAGTCGTCCGCGGCTGCGATGGTCGCGGCCGCCGAAGGCGAGGCGCGGCAGATCGAGCTTCGCGCCGACGCGAACAGCGCGGCGTACCAGAAACTCATTGCCGAGATCGGGCGCGAGGGACTCATCGGCATCGAGATGCTCAAGCTCGTGCGCGATGGCCAGATCAAGATCACGCCCGAGGTGTATGTCTCAGGCGACAGTGCGGGGCCGATGTCAGCCCTGGCGGCAACGATGCTAGGCGGTCGACGCCAGGAGACCTCGATCCGAACGAGCGATGCGCCACAAGCCGCGTAAGAGAGCTTCGCACACAGGGACGCGGAGACATGGAGGCACGGAGAATCCTGGACTCCGTGCCTCCGTGTCTCAGTGTCTCTGTGTGCGAAGCTCTCCCTACTGCGTCGCGCCGCAGAATCGGCAGAATCGCAACTGACCCTGCAGCGGGCGCCCGCAGTTCCGGCACTTCATGTGCGCGGGAAGGTCCGCACCCTGAGTCTGGGCGTATGAGCCGGCCGACGACGGAGGCTTCGAGACCACGGGTGGCTTCGGCGGCGGCGCCTTGACCTTCGAGTCCGACCGGAACCCGAACTTCGCGAGCAGTCCTCCGCCCGCACTCTTGCGGATGTCTTCGGTGAGGCGTCTGATCTCGGCATTGATCGGCTCGATGCGCCTCGCCTCGTCGAGCAGATCTTCGGCCTCCTCATTCTTCCCCGCCTTGTGGTAGAGGCGCGCCAACTCGACGAGCGGCTTGATGCTTCTCGGATTCCGGTCGCTCGCCTGGCGCAGCACCTTGTCGGCCGATGCCATTCCGCCGGGCCGCTTAGCCAGCACGCGCGCGTACGCGACGAGCGTGTCGATGTCGTTCGGTTTCTGGGACAGCGCCGACTCGAAGCACTGAACCGCCGCGGCAAAGTTCCCCGCAGCCGCTTCGGATTCCCCCATCTGGATGTACGCGGAAGCCAGCAGCTTCAACCGGCCCGTATCGCCCCTCGGCCTGGGGGCGGGATACTGCAACGGCGCCGAGTGGCCTCGCTGTACCGGCGCCGGCGGAACGTATGGCGCCGTCCCGTCGAATTCGCCCATCGTGATCGGAGCGCCGGCGTGATCTTCGTCGGACTGCATGCTGGCCGCCATATGGATGGCCGCAGCCGCGGTTTCGGAATCCACGACGAAGCCGCTTTCCACGGCTTCCTGCCGCTGCCGGAGCAACCGGTCAGTGTCCGAGACCCGCCGATCGTGGAATGGTTCGATGACCCCGGTCAGCCGCAATGCAACGAGCGCCTTCAGGACCTCGGCTTCGGGAATGCCGGTGACGATCAGCAGATCCTCGAGCTTTGCCTCGGCCGTGATCTGCGAGGCGACCAGACCGTCGAAGAAGCTCAAAGGAAGGGTCGTGAGCCGGCCGGTGAAGCCCTCGGCCGGAGCCGTGCACTGCGCAAGCGAGCCGACGAAGCTGCGTATGAGCCCCTCGTTCTCCATCCTGTGCACCGCCTCGAGGATGAGGTGGCTGACGTCGATGCGAATCGGAAGCGGATGTTCCGCCTGAATTCCACCCGTGAATTTCGCCGTCGCGTCAGACGTGTCGTATGCGCGGCCGAACACGTCGAAGGCATAGTCGGCCAGCCAGACGCGAACCGTCTCGGCATCGCGGAGGTTCTGTTCGAGCACGAGCGAGACGAGCGACTTCTTGCGGGTGACCTCCTTCTCGAGCTGGAAAAGCACGAGCCGCTCGGCGGCGCTCTCGAAGCGGCCGGCGCGCGTGAAGTAGGCGGCGAGGCTCTCTTCCGGGGCGTCCGACACGACGTACACGAGCTCCCCTTCTTCGAAGAACGCCATGCGGAATCGGCCGTTCACGCTCAGCCGGAGCACGCCGGTTTTTCGATGATCCGCGATGTCGTGCAGGGACTCAGAGAGTCCAACGACCGATGATTCGCTCATGCCGTGCTCCAGGAGGGGTGCAGCCGAGTGTACTGCACGTGGCAGGCAACGTCTACGCCGCGGCCCTCGAGCGGATGGCAGCACCGGGGCTTCGGTGCGCTCAAAGAAAAAGAGCGCCCCGGCGAACCGGAGCGCTCTCGAATGAGCGAGAAACGTGGCGCTCGAAACTAGTTGTCCTGCACGTAGGTACGGCGGAACCCGGTCAGATTGATGTATTGGAAGAACGGCGTCCCAGGCGGCAGGCGTCGCGGATCGAGGAAGTTCTCGTCGAACACCCAGTTTCTGGTGGGCGGTTGGTACACCTGGTCGCAGCACTTGAACGGGCCGTTGTTGTTGATGCTGTTGAAGAGATTGATGAGCGAGCCGCAGTAGTTCACGGTGCGACCGCTCCAGTTCTCGCGGAACCGCTTGAAGTTGTGGACGCCACCCGCGAGGTGCGGGTCGCCGCCCCCCTGATTCGGTCCGTCGGTGGCGTTGAAGCTGATCGTGTCGCCCATCAGCAGGGCGGTGCGAACGGTGGTATCGGTGGTCGGGAACCGCCCGTCGAGCGTCGTCGTGCCGAAGTCGAACGCCCAGCGGAAGCTCTTGCCGTCGTTCCACTGGTTGCTGAGGATCGACACGGCATCGGCCACGACCGAGGCCGGGACCATGTCGCCGCCCGCATTGCGGTAGTCGCTGAACGGCGTCGGCGTGCCGATGGCTACGACACCCGTGGCGTTGTAGTTGCCCTGGATGTAGACGCCCTGTTCGCTCGCGTACGAGAAGCCCCTGAACTGGTTGCCCGGGAGCAGCGACCCGTTGATGAGACGCGAAGCGCGCCGATTCCAGCGCGTATCGGTGACCGCCGCGATCGGCGCGTCGAGCCCGGTTGCATACGTCGCCGATTCGCCGTTGCCGAGACCCGCGTTGTCGTAGGAGTGGTTCAGGCCGCCGCTGCGATTGACGTCTTCGCCGATGGCAAAGCCCGTCGTGTCGGTCGCGTTCGCGACGTACACGTTTTCGCCGTCGTATTCGCCATCATTGTCGAGGTCGTTGCGCCGGTCCGACATGTAGACGATCCAGCCGATCCCGCCATTGTCGGGAAGCGACGCGCCGGTGAGACCGTTCGGCATCGTTCCGTCGAAGTCCCCGTTGATGAGCCGCCTGAAGTTCGCCACGTCGAAATCGATCAAGCCCATGACGCCGTTGACCGGCACCCGCTGGCTGTTCGCATTCGGCATGTAGAGGCTCGTCCAGCTCGTGCCGCCAGTGTCGGGCAGCGACTCGTTGTAGAGCCCTTCCCGCGTGTCGAACATCATGATCGGGAACGGGACGAGGTGGACGTTCCGGATCGACGACGTCGCCGCGCCCGGATCGGGCACGGTGAGCCGGATCGGCAAACTCGTTCCGTAGGTGCCGACTCCGTTAAGCGGGCATTCGAAGATGGACTCGCGCGAGTCGAGATAGGCGTTGACCTCACAAACGACGTTTGCTCCGCGGTTTGCATCTCCGAGCGATGGAACGAAGGTATTGCTCGGGATGAACGAATACACCGACCGGTTCAGGGCCAGGCGCGCCACGGAAGTCGACTGATTCCCCGCGATACCGAGGAAGTTGTCGGGAACCTGCGGGGCATGGTTCGGGGTGTTGTTCTCGGTCGCCGACACCAGGTAGTTGGCGTTGTTCACCTTGAGGGGCGGGCCGGCGATTGCGAAACGCTGGATCTTGAGAATCGCGTCCTGGTCGCCGAAACGCTGGGGTCCCGTCGACCCACCGCCAGCGGCCAGACCGAGCGGCACCGGCGTCCGATCGGTCATGCCAAGGCTGAGGATGTCGACGGTGATGTCGGTGGCCTCCGGCACCAGCGTTGCCGGGTTCGTGGCAACCGCCTCGACCTTGATCCACACCGGGCGATCCGCGATCGTCGTCAGACGTTCGCCGTTGATCTTGTGTGCGCGGGGCTGACCGCCCCCCCGCGCCGTCGGCCAATAACCCTTCGCCCCGTTGCCGACAGTGTTCGCCGCATTCGGCTGGATAACGGCATTCAGCTGTACGCCGCCCGCTCCGCCAGGGAGTTGGGCCTGACTGTTGCTCAGCGTCACCCGTATGCAGGGCTTGTTGTAGTAGCGCGAATCGCGAAGAATCGCGTCATCGGCCGGCAGGCCCCGACGAATGATCGCAACCGGCGGCTGTCCGCCGAGCTGCAGCGGAAGCTGCAGTCGCGGCGTGCGGGCCACGAGGTTCCCGCGGGTGTGCGGAGAACGTCGGCCAGCCGGCGTTGACCGTGCCGTTCGGCTCGTCCGGATCCGAGTTGGTGATGTCGGGACCGCCGACGACGCTCCCGGACGAGACGATTCGATAGGTTCCGGTACCGTCGTTCACTCGGACTCGCTGGCCCCAGTTCGTGTAGGGCGACCCGTTGCGGGCCACGTCGACGACAACCTCACCGGCCGCGGTTACACGATCGCGGAACCGCGTGCTCGTATTGCCGGCCATCAGGTAGATGTCACCGTTTGTGTGCACCCGGCCGCCGAAGTTGAACGGCGGGCCGGGGTGATGCTCCTGCGGATCGTCGTAGAAGATGCCGAACTGGAAGATCGGAATAGTGTAATTGTTGAGCGTTCGGGTAAGCCGGACCTCGGCATTCGTCGGTCCGAGTGCCGTCGCGTCCATGCGCCATCCTTCACGAAGCGCAACAAGGCCGGCGAACGGCGAGCTCACGTCGACGGTCGTCTGCTCGGGCGGCTGACCGGGGTTCTCGCGCTGAAGATCCTGGTCGATGAAGAAATTCGGGAAGCCCGCAGGAACGTCGGCCTCGATGTTCGCGATGTCGACGGCCGTCGGCGTGATCCGGACGTCGAACACGTCGCTGAAGTTGCGCGACATGTGGTCGAGACTGGCCTGCGCCGCGAAATACGCGTCCGTGTTGGCCTGGTCGTTCGACATCATCAACGTCTCGTTCGTTACGCGCGAGATCGTCGCCGCGACGAAGATCGCAAGCAGCGCCATGATCATCACGGCGATGATGATCGCAGTGCCGCGCTGGGACGTTCGGCCGCTTCGCGAACGGGACTTTCGGGTGGCTTTCGTGTTCGTCTTCATTTTACTTTCTCCACTTCGAGGGCGGCGCATTAAGCCCCGTCACCGGACGGTCGTTCCTCGACGACAAGGTTTGGCGTGTAAAACGATCCGTTGACTGTCACGCGAACCGGCTCTCCGGTCTTCGGATCGATCTGGCTGCCACGCAAGGCCACGGTGACGCGCACGAGTCGGACGTTCGCACGGTTGGCGTTCCTGGGAACCGGGTTGCCCTCGCCGTCGACGGTCGGGCCGATGTCGTCGACAGTCGTTCCGTCGATGAGCACGTATTGCACCTGGA
Organism: Blastocatellia bacterium; assembly: GCA_016705245.1. GTDB lineage: Bacteria > Acidobacteriota > Blastocatellia > UBA7656 > JADIYM01 > JADIYM01. The sequence continues at coordinate 483,561 of JADIYM010000003.1, forward strand.
AGTCCTCGATGCCGTAAGCAAGTGGCATTTCAACGAAACCGGCGCCACTTCCGCTTCCCCCGGTCGGAACGATACCGCCGAGACCCCCGTTTTCGACTCCAGCGCCGACGAGCGTCGCCGTCTGGCCGTACAAGCGTCGAATGAGGACGTTCTGATCGTTCACGAAGTAGGTCACCCAAGTGATCCGCTTGCAGGCCGCAGCCTGGCGCAGCGGTAAGAAGGTACTTCCGCCTCCGGGATTGTTGAGTCCGAGCGGATCTCCCGAAGCGAACCGTAGCTGGTTGCCGCCGTCGATGTTGGTAAGCGACCCGATCGCCGGCTGCACACCGTCGTCGATGATGTAGACGTAGAGATCGCCCCCAACGGCAGCGGCGTTGTCGGGAAAGACGTTGATCGTGTTCGTCGAATGAGCCACCGCATTCACGGCGACGGCCCGGCCGTTATTGAACTGATTATCCTGGTAAACGAACGTGACCGCATCGGTCGCAACGGTGACACCGTCCACCACGATGGGCTTCACCCCGTCGCCAGGGACGACCGGAGTCAGCCAGTCTACGTCTCCGTCGGTCTCGCCCGGCAGGAACATA
>JADIYM010000004.1:0-287500 GCA_016705245.1 Blastocatellia bacterium
AGCGAAGAGGTTTCTATCTGGTGGGAGCGACGACGGACTCGGAGGTACGGTTGGTAGTGGGCGTCGCGAGCCGCCAGATAGAAATCGCTGAACGAAACCGCGGAGGGGCACGGATGGCTGTGTGGCGGGTGCTATGGGGATAGTTCGTTTTTGGGAGACCTGAGCGCGTCCGGGTTCCGAGTCTGGCGCCTGGTGAGCCCCGGAAGTGAGGTTAGTGGTGGTGAGCGCAGGTCCATTGGGGCGTGAGAAATGGGCGGAGCTTGTCCTGCGGAAGTGGCGGAGTGAAAGCGGGCACACGATGAGCGTGCCGCCGGAGAGGCAGTCGGACGGGAGCGAGGCGTTGTGGGTTGCTGGTCACGATGAGTCGAGGCGGATCCGTTGAGGCTCGGCGAGTTGGCTCGGGACGGTCAGACACGACGCGGCAGATCGAGACAGGCTCGGGATGATCTCGATGATGCGACAGACCGTTGAGGCATTTGGGACAGCGGTCGGTGGGGAGGCCGGTGAGGACTTCGAGTATCTGGTTGGCCGTTCGGCAGTGCTCGAGTCGATTGGTTGGCGGGACGGTGACGCCAAGCAGACGACGGATGAGGTCGAGGTTTTGCGGCGCGGCAGGAGTTGGCGAGAAGGCCGTAAGAGCGGATGCGGTGAAAGCCCGACGGAGTGACGTGAAGCAGGAAGCGGCGAATGAATTCCGTCGACGGTGATCGCTTATGATCTTTCGGAGCCGTGATCGCTGTAGTCCCTCCAGCGAAAGGAGACGTGGGAGTCGGAGATGTCGGTGATGCGATGGTTTGAGATGGCGACGCGGGGTGTGTAGCGGCCGAGGTACTTGAGGACGCGCTCGACTGCCGAAGGTACGCTTGGCGTAGACGACCCACTTGAGATTCGACTGACGTGCGACGAAGCGGGCGAAGAGGGGCCGGATCGGCCAGATGCGAGAGCTGACCGTGAATGAGAGGTCGCCGCGACGGAAGGCGGCCGTGAGCAAATCGAGAAAGAGAGTGCGGAAGCGCCACGAGAGGACTTTTTACGGGAAGGAAGAAGCGCTTTCGGCAGCGGATCCAGCGCGAGCGGGTCTGCAGAGAGTCCGCTGCCCGGGACGATGCAGGCAGATGGGGGTGGTGGGTGAGGGTCTGTCCCCAGGTGTGCAGGACGGCGAGCAGGCCGATGCGTGCGCCGAGGCGTTTGGGATCCGAGGCGATCGAGATGAGGGTCTCGGCGGTGGCGGCAAAGAGGATGCCGTAGACGACGCGCTTGTTCTGGAGGGCGAGGTGGGCGATCTCTTCCGGGAGAGTGAAGACGACGTGGAAGCAATGAGTGGGGAGCAGGTCGGTGAGCGGGCCTCGACCCACCGGACGCGCTTCGAGCGACTGGCACTTGGGGCAGTGGCGGCTGGCGCAGCTGTTGTAGGCGTTGCGACGGTGGCCGCAGGCATCGCAGGCTTCGACGTGACCGCCGAGGGCGGCCGTCCGGCAGCTCTCGATCGCACGCGCGACGCGACGCTGCACGGCAGAAGCGACGCGCCGAAACGAGCGAGAAATTGAGCTCCGAACTTGTGGAAGACGTCGGCCACCCTGAAGCGTGGCCGCGCGCTCACGGCTTGTCGCTCCCGATCGGCGGCAGAATGCGGTCGAGCGGGCTCGCAGTGGATGCGATCCGAATGCCCGGAGATGGGGTGTAACGCGCCGTCGTGCGCAGGCTCCGGTGGCCAAGCAGTTCCTGGATGATGCGGATGTCGTTTCCGTCCTCGAGCAGATGCGTGGCGAAGCAGTGGCGCAGGGTGCGAGGGGTCACGCGCTTGAGAGGCCGGCATCGACGGACGCGCGCTTGCAGACGTAGCGAATGGTCGAGATGCCGACCGGCGTCGACGGGTCGGCGCTCGAAAGAGCCAGTAGACGGGCCGCTCACGTCTCCAGTGCGCTCGCAGCAACTTGAGCAGTGCCGGACTCCGCATGACGTGGCGGTCCCGGAGTCCCTTGCCCTGGCGCACGGTGATGAGATTGCGCTCGGAGTCGATGTTACCGACAAGCAGGTGCGTCGCCTCCGATGACCGCATCCCGGTCGCAGAGATCGTCGCCAGAATCGTGCGGTACTTCAGATTGACGACCGCGTCGAGCAGGCGGAGGACCTCGGAGGGTGAGAGCACGACCGGAAGCCGGTACTCGCGTCTGGCATAGGCGATGTAGGGCGTCGACCATTCTCGACCGAGCGTCACGTGCTCGACGAATCGGATCGCGCACCGGGCGAGATTGACCGTGCTCGGCGAAAGTCCACGGTCGACGATGAAGCAGAAAGGCGCGAGCCTGTTCGGGACCTAGATGCTCGGGCGATTGGTCGAAGTGCTTCGCGAAAGCCGCGACGTAGCGGATGTAGGTCCTTTTCGTCTGCGCGGAGAAGTTTCGCAGGCGCATGTCGTCTATCATTCTCTGGCGGAGTGCAGTATGACGAGGTCCTTTGTCTGGGGGGTTTGCAGCTTTTGGACAACAGCATTTTCACCGACAAGGAGCTCTCCGCCTCAGCCATCCGATCCGCAGATGACACGCAACCCACCTGCGACGTCGCAAGACGCCCTGAGCCAACGCACCGCCGCCCGAAGCCCGAGACTGCAGCTACGTGCTCCCGCTTCCTACCGCGCAGCGGTTTCGTTCAGCGAGCGTCCCACGGACGGTGCCTGAAATCGCAGACTCGTCGTTGGGGAAGGACGGATGTGATCGGAATCGTTCGACCGTCCGTGGGACGCTCGCTACCGCTCGCGGCTCAAAAAACGGGGAGCACCCGAATAGGGGGCAGCCCGAAACGGGCAAAGACCAAACCGATTACTCCTTAGGTTTCTCGTGGTGCCCGCCGAACTCGAAGCGCATTGCGGACTGCACCTTGTCGGCAAACTCGGATTCGCCGCGCGAGCTGAAACGCGAATAAAGCGACGTGGTCAGCACCGGAGTCGGCACGGCCTCGTCGATGCCGGCAATTATCGTCCAGCGGCCCTCGCCCGAATCGGAAACGCGGCCGCCGAAGTTCGACAGATCCGGGTTCTTCAGCAGTGCGATCGCCGTGAGGTCGTTGAGCCACGACGCGACGACACTTCCTCGACGCCAGACCTCCGTGATGTCCGGCAAATTGAAGTCGTACTGGTAGTGCTCCGGGTTTCGAAGCGGTGTCGTCTCTGCATCGCCGGCACTGCCGCCCGCCTTCCCGATATTGGCGTGCTTGAGGATGTTGAGACCCTCGGCATACGCGGCCATCAGCCCGTATTCGATCCCATTGTGAACCATCTTCACGAAGTGGCCTGCACCGACTCCGCCGCAGTGCAGGTAACCCTGCTCAGCCTGGCCCGGATCGCCGGTGCGTCCAGGGGTCCTCTCCACATTTCCGATTCCGGGCGCGAGCGACTTGAAGATGGGGTCCAGTCTGCCGACCGAGGCATCATCGCCCCCGATCATCTGGCAGTATCCGCGGTCGAGTCCCCATACTCCGCCGCTCGTGCCGACGTCGACGTAATGGATACCCTTTGCTGCGAGCTCCTTCGATCGACGGATGTCGTCGTGGTAGTACGAATTTCCACCGTCGATGACGATATCGCCCTCGCCGAGGTGGGGTACGAGCGACGCAAGCGTCGAGTCGACGACTCCGGCCGGTACCATGAGCCACACGGCGCGAGGCGCAGAGAGCTTCGCGGTAAAATCCTCCATCGACGCCGCGCCGACGGCGCCTTCGGCGGCGAGTTTCGCGACGGAGTCGGGAAAGATGTCGAAGACGACGCATTCGTGGCCGGCACGAACAAGCCTCCTGACCATGTTCGCGCCCATTCTTCCGAGTCCGATCATTCCGAGCTGCATGAGTGTCTCCTTTCGACAGAGTCCGGACATGTGGAGCTCCGGACGCGAGTGAGGTTGGCGTGGGGTGCGCGTCTTTGGCGGCCCGGCGGCCGTGGCGCACGAAGGCTATACCACAGCGGCCCCGGGCACTCCAGAATCCCGCTCGCATCCGGGGTTTTGTCTCGTCGAGAGATGTCGAGTACGATCCGGAATATTTCCGGCGTGTCGTAGTCCAGCAAGGCACCCCCGCTTTCGGAAGGAGGCATCATGAGCACCCCAGCACCCAGGAAAGTCTCGTCGAAGTCCGCAAACGTAAAGCCGGCCGCAGCCTCCGAGAAGGTCAAGGCGATTCCGTTTCCGGAAAAGGCCGGAGAGGACGTCTTCAACGCGTCCGAGCTTGTTCCGATTTCTGACGGTCGATTCATCTTCTGCGATAACAACCTCAACACCGAGTTGCTCGAGTTGCGCATCGACTCGAAGGGTCAGATGGTCGGCGGGCTCAGGCGCCTCAAGATTGGAAAGCTGCCGGATGGGGCGGTCGACGACATGGAAGGCATGACGGCCGTGGAGCAGGATGGACGGACGACGATCTTCGTGTCGACGTCGATGAGCCTCAAGAAGGGAAACGTCGAGGCGAAGAAGCGCTCCGAGCGGGGCGAGGAGTTCTCACCGCGAAACGCGCTGCTGCGGATTTCCGTGGGGAAAGGCGAGCGCCTGAACGCCGAGATCGTGCCGGACTTCAAGCACTGGTTGATCGATCGCAGTCCCGATATCAGGAAGGCTGCACGGTGGCTCCCTGACGAAGATGGCCTGAACGTCGAGGGACTCGGGTGGGATCCGAAACTCGGCGCGCTGCTCTTTGGTGTCCGGTCGCCCGTCGTGAAGGGGAAGCCGATCATCCTCAGGGTACGGATGAAGTCCTTGAACGGGCCGTGGGACGTTTCGAATTTTGAATCCCTTGCTCCGATCCACCTGGAAATCGAGCGAGGTGGCGACGAACAGGGAATCCGCAGTATCGAGTTCGATCCGTCGCGCAACGCGCACCTCGTCATCGTCGGGAATTCGACGAGCAGCTCCAAGGCACCCTTCGAGATGTACCTCTGGGACGGAAACGAGGCTGGTCGTGTCACGAAGTTCCGGCAGCTGAAGTTCTCGAAGTCCATGCGGCCGGAAGGTGTGACACACGGGACGATCGCCGGGAAGGGCTGCGTGGTTTTCGTCGACGACCTTGGTGGCTACCAGGTCGTCTTCGACGAGGACCCTCGACTGAGTGTCGAAAGTCGCAAGAAGCCGAAGAAAGAAGGTTCGAAGAAGTCAAAGTCCTAGATGAGGGAGGACTTCGCTCCGCTGCACGGGCATTTCCGCCGGCTAACGGTTGTGATCCCGGTCCTCCACACGTCCCGGACCGAAGCCATCAGACTCGAGACAGGATTCAAAGCCTTCTCGGTAGGTCGGATATCGCAAAGTGACTTCAAGGGCCTTCAAGGTGCCCGACGGGTCGACCGAACGACTCCCTCGCAGCGTACGCGGAGCATCTTCGAGACGGACTGACGGAGGCATCTCGCGGCCGAGCCTGTCACAGAGCCACGCGACCACCTCTCGCTGAGGAACCGCGCAGAGGTCGCCGACCACGAGTGTCGCACCGGCCGCACCGCGGTCGAGCGCCGCAAGGAGCACCAGCGCGAGGTCTTCGACGTGGATTCGCGAGACAACTCCAGAGCCATCGCCGGGAAGGCGATAGGCACCCGATGCGATCAGGCGATGGAGACCGCGGCCACGTCCGTAGATTCCCGGTGCGCGGACGACCGTCGCACCGATCGATCGCCAGCTGTCCTCAGCGGCGAGCCTTCGCCGTCCCGTCTCGTCGTTCGGCGTTGCGGGGGTGTCGTTGTCGATCCGGCCGCGAAGGTCGCCGTAGACGCCCGTTGACGATACGTAGACGATCCTTCGGCACCGCTCGAGTTGCGGAGCCAGTTGCGAATCGCTTTCTCCGTCTGGAGGAAAGGTCACGACGACGTCCGCCTCCGCCAGATCGTCAGTTAACTCGATGCCCCCGCGGCAATCCAGCAGTACGGGATCGATGCCGAGCGCAGCAATCCTTGCAATCGCGGCCGGATTGCGGGTCGTGCCAGCGATGCGGCGTGGTCGTGCCGCCTCTGCGACGGCCTCTGCGACAAAGCCGACGCCGACGAGCAGCAATGGTCGTTCGGTCAACACGACGTGAATCATACCCACAGGACACCAGACTGCCACGCCGCCGTGCACGAACCTCGCGTGGCCGCTGCACGGAGGGCCGTGGTAGTTTCGTCTGTCGATATCTCTGTGAAGTCGAGCTAGAATCTGGAGTCCCGATGACTTTTTCTCTCATTCGTTTGGCCTCGGCGCCGTTGCTCGCATTCGCCGTCGTAGCGTCGTGCTTCGCCCAGGTGGAATTGCGTACGCAGACTTTGGACCCGGAGCTTTCGAGGCGCACGGGCGCCGACGACGGCTTCGGCCTGGTGATCACGGCCAGCGCCGACGGAAGGGGAAGTCTCGAAACGTGCGGATGCGGTCGTCAGCCGCTCGGCGGACTTGCGCGCCGGGTGGGGTACGAGAAGGCGGTGCTTGAACTGACGCAAGGCGGGGCCGGACTGGTACGGCTCGATGCGGGTGGCGCCTTCGACGACACCGTGGACACAGGGCGGAACGAGGTCATTCCGCATATTCGAAGCGAATGGGTCCTTCGGGGATACATTGCGCGCGATGTCGCGGCGATCAACGTGGGAATCACGGACCTGCGTTACCTGTCCCAGATGAACGTCCTGCAGGATCGCGATGCGCGTGTCGTGCGCTTTCCGATGCTCGATCGCGTCATTTCCGCCAATGTGTTACCGGCCGGTCCGGGAATCGTGCGATTTCGGCCGTACATCGTGCGAGAGGTGCAGGCAACGAGGCTGGGAGACAAGCCGGTCCGAGTTGGCATTATCGGAGTGTGTGCCGCGCGACCGGAAACCGGAGCCAACCTCTACGGTTATCGGATCGAAGACCCGATCGCCGCCCTGGCGTCCGTCCTGCCGGATGTACGCAAGCAGTCCGATGTCGTGGTGCTGCTCGCCTACGGACCGGTCGATCGTGCGCGAGCGATCGCCGAGGGAATTGCCGGATTCGACGCGGTCCTTGTCGCGAACAACTTCCTGCCGGATGCCGAAGTCGCCGCGATGGCCGGTACGACGCCAGTGGTACCGGTCGTGCTCCAGACCCGATCGTTAACGGAGGTTCGCGGATGGAAACAGCCGGCGGGCGGATGGCGTTTCGTCGCTCGATCGACGCTGCTCGATGCCGTAATTCCGAGCGATGCCGAGACGCTCCAGATGGTCTATCGCGCTCGCGCCGACTTCATTCGATGAAGGCGCCGGCCTAATACTGGGCGTTCGAGAGCGTGTCGCCGTTCTGAAACAAGGGCGGCTCCGGCGGCGCGGGCTTCGAATTGTTCTTTGCCATCGTCGCGACAACTTCGTCCCGGCCTCGATTGCCGGGCCGTCGACGAGTTTTCCGTCCGCATAGATACGATTACCGTCGATTGCGAGCGTAGACGTGGGATTGACCGGGCAACCTCTGGCCCGAACCTCGTAGTGGAGGTGGGGTCCGGTCGACCGTCCCGTGGATCCGACGAGTCCCAATGTCTGTCCGGCGACGACGCGCTGGCCCGCAACAACGTGAATGGCCGAGAGGTGGGCATAAAACGTCGTGACGCCCCTGCCGTGGTCGACGACTACGAGGTTGCCGTACCCGCCCCGCCGCGCAGCCCAGTAAACGACGCCGCCCATCGAAGCCCCGACCGTTTGGCCGTGGCGGCAATCTATGTCGACACCCGTGTGCATACGGCCGCCGCCCGAGACGGGATCGCGTCGCCATCCGAAGTTGCTGTTGATCGGCATACGCCCGGTCGACGCGACTCGAGACGAGTACCCGTAGGCTCGTCCGAGTGGCACGTTGGTCGCTTTCGATACGATCGATGGAGGAAGCGGAATGATCTGGGCATATCCATCGGCCGGGACACCCTCCGAGATGCCCACGCCGTCAATGCTGAGCGGCGCAAGTCGAACTCCAGAGCCGGTCGTCGCGTCCTCGGGATTCGGTTGGACCGGGCGCTCGAGGTGCAGCGACATCGTGGGTACGTCTTCGATCTCATCCGATACGTCCTGGGCCAATGCCACAACGGGGATGACGGCGAGGACAGCCACGGCAAACAGAAGGCGAACGATCACAGGCGCAAGACTCCTCAGCAAGATCAGGCGAGCAGACGCTGAAGATAGCACAGTGAACGCGTTTCCGGAGAAACACTTTGAGTTGCGGTAGTGGGTCAATCTGACATCGTCTCGCGTCAACTCGGTCCTGGGTGCTCTCTTGCTTGTCTTCCTCTGCGACTTTGCGAGAAACTCCTCTATCCGTCGCAGAAGTTCTCGCAAAGGCGCGGAGGAAGACGTTAAGACGCAAGAGTGTCTGTGCTGGGACCTTGATCGAAAGTGACGACGCACGTATCAGAACCGCGAGCGGTAGCGAGCCGGCCGGCGGACAGTGTAGAAACTCGTCAATACTTCTAACCCCGAGGAGAACCCATGCTCGTTGAGGCCCAGGATCGCGCGACCGGTGAAACTCTCTATTTCGAACTCAACTGCCCGTTGCGTACCGGCTCGACGCATACGTTTGTCTGGTTTGACGGGCATCGTAAAGTCCTGACCGTCGCACAGTGCGAGGCGCTGCCGGAGGGAACGACGGCGACACACGCGGCATTCGACGTGTCGAGCCACGAGATCAACGTCCAGCAGGGGCGGTAGCAGGTGACCTGTTCTAGTTGATCGTGTAAGGCTCAGTCAGCGTGAACGGAGCAATAGTCGCGTCAAATGTCCTTCCGTCGGGCCGCACCAGTCCGTAGGTCCCGTGCATGGTCCCGCTCTCGGTCCGCAAGGGACAGAAGCTCGTGTAGGTGAACGATTCGCCGGGCGCAAGCCTCGGTGTCTCGCCCACGACGCCTTCGCCGACGACCTCTTCGACCGCTCCGTCTCCGTCCGTGATGATCCAGTGACGCGTGAGCAGCTGCACGGGCTCGTCAGACTCATTCGACATCGTCACCTCGTAGGCGAAGAACCAATAGCTGCCCGATGGGTTCGAACGCTCGGGCACGTACATCGATCGAACGGAAATCCTGATTCCTTCGGTGACGGCTTCGGACACGACTCCTCCCTGCGGTTGGCGATTTTCGAGCGCCGGATCATACTACAGCGCCCGGGAGCGGCCCGAAGATCGAACCAGAGGTACAAACGTGAGCGCTCGCGACGTCTGGCTGTGGTACGCGATGGAGATCCGCTCGGCGCTGCGCGAGCGCAATATCGTCATCAACAGCCTCCTGCTGCCGCTACTTCTTTATCCGGCTATGCTCTGGCTGATGCTCTCCGGGTTCACCTTCGTCCAGGGCCAGACCGAGGGACTGACGTCCCGCGTGATCCTCGTCGGAGAACCAGCGGTGCGAGATGCGCTCGCCGAGCGGCTCCGAAGCGTTCCGAAACTCGAGATCGTCGGGAGCGAAACCGACCCCGCCGCCGGTGATGCGCGCATCCGGGCTGGAGAGATCGACGCCGTCGTCATCGTCCAGACTGCTGCTGAAATTGGCGCTCCGCCCGTGCTGGTCGAGCCCTCGTTGCTTGGTAGCTGTCGATTCGCGGCTCGCTACGATGAGTCGAAAGACCGCAGTCGCCTTTCTGCGGCTCGCGTACGGACGGCCGTCGACGAAGTACGGCGTGACGTGCTGCACGGCGAAGCGGCTGCCCGCGGAATCGCCAGCGATGCGTGGCAGGCGTTTCACGTCGGAGCCGTCGACACGGCGTCGCGAGAGGACATCGGCGCCCTCATCCTCAAGTTGCTCGTGCCGACAATCCTCATGGTCATGGTTTCGCTCGGGTGCTTTTATCCGGCCATCGACACGACGGCGGGCGAGCGAGAGCGGAACACGTGGGAAACAGCGCTCTCGGTCTCGGCGTCGCGGTCCTCGATCGTCACTGCGAAGTATCTGTATGTCGCAACGTTTGGAGCAGCCGCTGGCTTGCTCAACATCGTGACCATGGTGTTGTCGCTTGGACCGATCATTCGCCAGTTCACCCGTGGAGGCACCGACAAGGCGGCGTTCGTCTTTCCGATGTCGGCGATACCGGTAACGGCCGTCGGAACCATCGTCGTAGCGCTCTTCGTGGCTGCGGGATTGATGATCCTCGCGTCGTTCGCTCGCACGTTCAAGGAAGGGCAGTCGATGGCCAGTCCGTTCTACCTCGCGACAATGTTGCCGATCATGCTGCTCCAGTCTCCGGACATCGAGTTCACTCCTGGCCTTGCGCTCGTCCCGGTCGCGAACGTTGCGATGGTGGTCCGCGAAGCCATCGCCGGCGTCTTCAACTGGCCGCTCATCGCGCTCACCGCTGCCGTCGAGATCGTCGCGGTGGCGGGGTGCCTCTGGATCGCCACGAAGGTTCTCGCGTTCGAAGACGTCATCGTCGGCGGGTTCAGCGGGAGCTTCTTCACGTTCGCGACCAAACGTCTGGGGTTCGGCGGTCGTCGATCGAAGGGTAAAACCGAATGAGTGATGAGTCCGTCGAGGTCCGCGACCTCACGAAGATCTACACCGACGACGCGAGAGGCGAAGTTCGTGCTGTCGATGGAATCAGTTTCACGTGCCGGCCAGGCGAGGTCTTTGGCCTCCTGGGCGCGAACGGCGCCGGGAAGACGACAACTCTCCGGATGCTCTCGACCGTGCTCTCTCCGACGTCCGGCACGGCAACGGTTGCCGGATTCGACATCGTGGCGGGCGCGGCCGACGTTCGCCGATCCATCGGGTTCTACTCGTCCTCGACGGCGCTCTACCCTCGGTTGACCGCGCGCGAGACGCTCGAGTTCTTCGCGCGCATCAACCGTTATCCGGAGGCGAAGGTCCAGGCGCGTGTTGACGAGATCATCTCGCGTTTCTCGATGGAGCCCTTCGCGAGCGCTCGCGTCGACAAGCTCTCGAGCGGACAGAAGCAGAAGGTCTCGATTGCACGGACTATCGCCCACGATCCGCCGGTGCTGGTATTCGACGAGCCGACTGTCGCGCTCGACGTGCTCGCGGCGCTCGACATGCGCGCCGTCATCGGCGAGTTGAGAGACGCGGGCAAGACCGTGCTGTTCTCGACGCACGTGATGAGCGAGGCCGAGAAACTGTGCGACCGGATCGCGATCATTCACGAGGGCCGGATTCACACGACCGGAACTCTGGCATCGCTGCGCGAGGCGACTGGACTGCACTACCTCGAGGACATTTTCGTTCATTACGTTCGTGAGGCCCGTGCGGATGCCGAGGGCGTGCGCGCATGAACTGGTCGACCATTCGAGCGCTCGTCCTGCTCGAGCTGCGATCGCTCGTGCGCGATCGCCGGACGGTCTTCATGTCGATCGCGCTTCCGGTGCTGACCATGCCGCTCTTCCTGTTCGCGTCTAGCGCCATCGAGAAGCGCCGCCAGAAGCAGATCGAGCGCGAAACGATGCGAGTCGCCGTTGCGACCGATGCACCCGGTTGGATCTCGGATCTCGTTCATTCGGCGGTCGAATCGCGCTCAGCGCCGACAGCCGACGCACCGGCACCTGGGACGACGACGTCCGCCGTCACACTGCAGCTCGTGACAGGGCTGGATCCGGCGGTTGCTCTTCGCGACGGGTCGATTGCGGCATACGCCGGACTGGCGGAGCCGGACCGGGCGGACAAGATCGCTGCGGGCGACTCGGACGCACTCCCGAAACCGGCACCCGTCGAGGGTGAGAAACCGCCTCGAACCGACTCGGCCCCGCGGTTGCCGTGTATTACCGCTCGAATGACACCCGCTCGAGACTCGCTGCCGAGGCCTTCGTCGAGACATTGCGGGTCGAACGCGATCGGGCGCGCGAGGCTGCTCTTGCCTTCAAGGGTCCGGCGGTCACGCTTTCCGACGTCGCGAGGATCGACGCGACCAGCGTCGCCGACGCATCGGCTGCGACCGGTTCGAGTGTCGGACGATTCCTCACCGCTCTCGTCATTTTTCTGATGCTCGCTGGCGGTGGCGCCGTCGCGAGTGACACGATCGCTGGCGAGAAGGAGCGGGGAACTCTCGAGACCCTGCTGACGACCGCGGCGGCCCGATCCGACATCGTTGCTGCCAAGGTAGCGTCGATCTTTCTGGTAACTGTCGTAATCGTCGTGGTGCAGTTGGCGAGCGTTGTCGTATACGCGAGCCTTAGGGTACTCGACCTGCCGCCCGAGATCGCGACGCTGGCAACTCCGGGGACGATCGCCTCACTCGTTGCGCTCTATCTGCCGGTCGCGGCGCTCGCCTCCGCGATGCTCCTTCTCGTATCGGCGCGCGCCCGGTCCTACAAGGAATCGCAGCAGTACTACTTTCCACTGATGTTGGGCGGCGCCGGTCTTGGCCTCGCCGCCGTGCTGCCGGGGCTGATGGCGAGGTCCGCAATCTCCGTCGTTCCGATCGCAGGTATCGCTGTCTCGGTGCGAGACGCACTTGCGGGTCGCGCCGACTGGCCTGATGGCCGCCATCGCAATGCTCTCGACGCTGTTGACGGCAGGATTCGTGCTGCGTCGCGTCGTGGGTCTCCTGTCGAGCGAAGGCGCGGTGTCTGCGGCCACCGACGAAAGCACGACAGCGCGGACGGGCCGAGCGCTCTTCGAGCGGCGAGTGTGGCGATGGTTCGCCGTGACCTGGGCGCTGCTCCTCGTGCTCTCGACGTATTTCAGCACTGCCGAGGTGCGGATCCAGGTCGTCGTGAACCTCATTGGCGTCTTCCTTACGGCAACGCTGCTGATGCTCAGGGTTTATGGTCTCGATCCGCGAGAAGCGCTTTCGCTACGTGCGCCGCATCCGGCTGCGTGGCTCGCCGTCGCGATAGGAGCGCCTTCCAGCCTGCTCGTGGCCGTCGGCGTGTCGCGCCTGGCGAGTCTCGTGCTGCCGGTTCCGTCGGAAATGCTAGAGAGTTTCAGCAAGAGCCTTTTTCCGGAGGGGATCGCGGTCTGGCAGATGCTCTTCTTCGTGGCGGTGCTGCCCGGCATATGCGAAGAGCTCGCGTTCCGTGGAATGCTGCTCTACGGCCTGCGTCGCAGAATGGGCGTCCTGAAACTCTGTCTGACCATCGGCGTAGTGTTCGGTCTGTTCCATTTCGCGCTCTTTCGACTTGTCTCGACCGCGTTCCTTGGGGCGATCCTGACGGTTGTGACGGTGTTTTCCGGGTCGATCTTCCCGGCCATGGTCTGGCACGGGCTCAACAACGCGATCGGGGTCGTCGCGGCCTACGCAGGTGGAGACGCCGGCGGAGAACCTCCAATCTGGATCTCGGTCGTCGCAGTGTTTCCGCTCGCCCTGTCGATATGGATACTGCGGCGTTGGCAACGTCCGCCGGAGGCCACCGGGGAGAACGGGGCCGGCATCGCAGCAAGTTAGTCACGTCCTACATAGAAGAGGGAGTACCTGCACCATGCGGATCGTTTCTCGTGTTCTGGCCGGCGCGCTGGCGCTGGCCGTGTTGACGGCTGGCTCCACCGGATCCACGGCCGCCGCGCCGGCAGCCGACGTTCGCGCCGATGCGCAGCAGTTTCTGGACGCGTATACGGTGAAGGCGACTGAGCTTTCCTACGCGTACCAGCTCGCAGACTGGCAGTCGAACACGCACATCGTCGAAGGCGACGATTCGAACGCCAAGGCCACCACGGCGGCGCTCGAGGCGCTTACGAAATACACCGGCAGCCGGGCCAACATCGAAGCCGCGACCCAGTTTCTGAAGCAGCGCAAGGACTTGACGAGACTCCAGATCCTGCAACTCGAAGCAGTGCTCTACACGGCGGCCAACTCACCAGAGACCGCCGCCGAGCTCGTGAAGCAGCGCATCGCTGCGGAGACGGCGGCAACCGAGAAGCTCTATGGCTTCGAGTTCAAGATCGACGGCAAGCCGGTCACGCCGAATCGCATCGATGAGCTCATGCGGTCGTCGACGTCGCTCGAAGAGCGGCGAAAGGTCTGGGAATCGTCGAAGGAGGTCGGCGGAGTCCTGAAGGGAACGCTCGCGAGCTTGCGAGATCTGCGCAATGGTACCGTCCGTCCACTCGGCTACTCGTCGTATTTCGGTTACCAGGTTTCGGAGTACCGGATGACCGAAGCCGAAATGCTTGCGCTCGTCGACCAGATCAACAGGGATCTCCGGCCTCTCTTCCGCGAACTGCACACATGGGCTCGCTACGAGCTCGCGAAACGCTACAACGTCGCCGTTCCCAATGAGTTGCCGGCAGACTGGTTGCCGAATCGATGGGGGCAGGACTGGAGCTCGCTCGTAACGGTCCAGGGCGTGGATGTGGATTCGGCGCTCAAGGACAAGTCGCCGGAATGGATCGTTAAGCAGGGTGAAGACTTTTACGTGAGCCTCGGTTTTGCGCCGCTGCCAGCGAGCTTCTGGGAGAAGTCGTCGCTCTATCCGCCGCCAGCAGGCGCCTCCTACAAGAAGAACAACCACGCGAGCGCGTGGCATCTCGATACGAAGACGGACGTGCGCTCGCTGATGAGCGTCGAGCCGAATGCGGAGTGGTACGAGACCACGCACCACGAGCTCGGTCACGTGTACTACTTCATGGAGTACACGAACCCGGACGTACCGATTCTACTTCGTGAAGGCGCAAATCGGGCATATCACGAGGCCATCGGGAGCCTCATGGGTCTTGCGTCGATGCAGAAGCCGTTTCTTGAAGGACGCGGCCTTGCCGTCAAGGGTGCGAGTGTCGACCTGACGCAGGCCCTGATGCGCGAAGCCCTTCAGTACGTACCGTTTATTCCGTGGTCCACCGGGACGATGACGCGGTTCGAGCACGACCTCTACTCGAACAACCTGCCGGAAGCGGAATTCAACGCCAGATGGTGGCAATACGCCAGGAAGTACCAGGGAATCGTTCCGCCAACCCAGCGGGGCAGCGAGGGTTGCGATGCGTGCACGAAGACGCATGTGATCGACGATGCGGCGCAGTACTACGATTACGCGCTGTCATACGTGCTTCTTTTCCAGCTTCACGACCACATCTCGCGCAAGATCCTCAAGCAGGATCCCCGATCGACGAATTATTACGGGAGCAAGGAAGTGGGCGCGTTTCTTCGCGACATCATGCGTCCCGGCGCGTCGGCAGACTGGCGGAAGCTGCTTCGAGAGAAGACGGGTGAGGACCTGAGCGCCAAGGCAATGGTTCGGTACTTCGAACCGCTGATGTCCCACCTGAAGAAGGTCAACAAGGGACGGAAGTACACCCTGCCGGAGTTGTAGGGTGAGCCTAACGGCTCGGAGCCTATGAGCCTCCGTGTCTGTATGCGCAGCTCTTGACACGATTCCAAGAGCTTCGCACACGGAGACACGGAGGCTCAGAGCCACGGAGATGCGACTACTCCTTGTCCGGATTCCCGGATTGCGAGCCTGAGCTGTGGCATTTTGCCACACGAATCTTGTGATTTTCTTGCGACTCAGGTTTTGTGGTTGGACTGCCGATAAACATATGTTAAATTGACAGTTTTTCGGCAGTACAATTTCACGGACGATCTTCAGGAGAGGCAGTCTTCTATGTCTTCTGCGCAGTACAGTGCCAACATTTGGACCGGTGAGGAGGAAGAGAACGGCTCTGCGGTGGCCCGCATCGACGATCTCGACCGGATCCTCACCAAGCTCGATTCGGATCTCACGGAGATGGAACACGCCACCCCGTGGGATCTGGATCATCAAGAGGAGCAGACCGAGCAGGCCCCCGAAGCCGAACCGGATACTCCCGACGTTGTGCTGAACCTCGAACCGGATGCAGACCCGTCGATCGACTCGATGCGGCTGTATCTGCGTGAAATGAGTGTGGTTCCGCTCCTGAAGCGCGAGGACGAGATCCGCATCGCGAAGCAGATTGAAGGCGGCAAGCGACAGATCGACAAGGTCTTTTCGCGCTCCCTGATGACGGCGGACGCCATCATCGAGATTGCCAAGCGGCTCGCCAACGGCGACATGCCGCTCAAGCAGGTCATCCGGATCACGTCCGAGGAGCCAGAGGGTGAGGACCATCACCACGACGCCGACCACACTTACCACGACTACGCGCAGACGGTATTCATAAGCATTGCCAAGCAGGCGGTGAAGATCCGGAAGCAGCACGCGGCGATCCTCGAAGAGCCGAAGTCCTCGCGCAAGCTGCCGCGGATGCGCCGGAAGCGCGCCGAGCTCGTCGTGGCCCTGTCGCACATGGTTCGGCAGCTGCCGTTCACTGTCGACGTCCGCGACCGGTTCCTGACGAAGATCCGTGAGACTTGCCTGAAGGCCCGATCGCTCGACGCCGAGCTGGATCGTCTGACGACATCGCGAACCCGTGCGCGTCAGCCGGAGCGGCAGGCGATGCTCAAGAAGGAGCAGACTCGGGTCCGAAAGCAGATCCGCGAGGTTGAGAAGCAGTACTGTGTGACCATCGTCGATCTCAAGCGATCGTCGCAGCGGCTCGCTTTGGCCGAGATGCAGGTCGAGCGCGCGCGTTCGCACATGATCGAGGCAAACCTTCGACTCGTCGTGTCGATTGCCCGGCGTTATCTGAATCGCGGACTTCCGATGTCGGACCTCATTCAGGAGGGCAACATCGGCCTCATGCGCGCGGTCGAGAAGTTCGAGTGGCGCCGAGGCTACAAGTTCTCGACGTATGCGACGTGGTGGATTCGCCAGGCCGTGACACGCGCCATCGCAGACCAGGGCCGCACGATCCGCGTCCCGGTCCACATGGTCGAGGTCATCAACAAGATCCTGCGTACGCAGCGTCTGATGGTGCAGGAACTGGGACGCGAGCCCTCGACCGAGGAACTCGCGCATCGGCTCGACATGCAGGCCTGGAAGGTCATCAAGGCCCTCAAGGTCGCGCAGCATCCGATTTCGCTCGAGACGCCGATTGGCGACGACGGCGACGCCACCATTGCGAGCCTCATCGAGGACCGCAACTCGGCAAGCCCGTCTTCGTCCGTAATGCGCAACAGCCTTCGTGACATTGCGTCTGAGGCGTTGTCCACGCTCTCTCCGCGTGAAGCCGAAATCCTGCGTCTGCGTTACGGTCTCGACAGCAACGGCGAAGAACGGACGCTCGAAGAGGTCGGCCGTCACTTCAACGTTACGCGTGAACGGATTCGCCAGATCGAAGGGAAAGCCCTCGCGAAGTTGCGGCATCCGTCGCGGTGCCGCCGACTCAAGGAGTTCTTCCTCGATGGGGGCCACGGCACGCTGTAGGGCGACCTAGTCCTGATAGCAGAAGTCTTTGCGCCTCTGCGTCCGCACTTTGCGTCTCTGCGGGAACCTGTTTCCCGCAGAGACGCAAAGTGCAGACGCAGAGGCGCTTTCTAGTGTCACAGGCCCTACGAACTGCCTTCCGATCCTGTCCGGGATGGAACGATTGCCTCGTCCGGAACTCCAGCTGGGCTCTCGCTCTCAGCCGCCGACGGGACAAGCATTGCCTGTGGCTCGAATCGCCTTAGCAGGTAAAGCGGGCCAAGATCATCCGACAGCCAAAGATCCACATCGTGCGTTTCCACGACGACATAGCCCCGATCGTCGTCCGGTGAAAGCGAGACGGCCCATTCGTCGTCAACGATCCAGTAGGGGGACTTGCCACCCGTCAATCCGAACTTGAGTGCAGATCCGAGATGGAACGTATGCAGGCCGTTGAATTCGAATCCGCCGTCGATGCTGGAAGGCTCGACTCCGGAATCCATCAGGCCGTTCAGAATCGCCCAGCGCACGCGATTCATCGCAAAAAGATCGTGGACGCCGGCGGCAGAGAACCAGAAGAGTCCGACAAGCAGAACAACGGTGACGGGAGTGGCAACCCGACTGAGTGCGACGTCGCGAAGACTCACCGCGCACATCACCAGCACCAGCGCGATCGGAAAGAGCAGGTAGCGGTCGTGCAACTCACCTGCGACGATCGGGGCCAGAGACAGGAGCAGGAGCGACATTCCGCCAAGAGCCAGTGGGTTCACGATCAGCTGGGAGCGATGGGTCAGCCCGAGAGCCACGAGTGCGCCAACCGAGTAAATGCATGCCGCTGTGACGAAGAGCATGACCGGCCACCAGAGGGTCGGCTCGAGGATCGTCTGCCACTTGTACATTGCAATCACGCCCACGCCGAGGTCGAAGAACGTCTCAGCATAAAAAGCGGCCTGCACCCCGAGCTCGGCGCAGCGTACGGCAATGATCACTGACATTACGGCCCATAGCGCCTTTGGCTGCCAAAATTCACGATTCAGCGAAATCAGGGCGACAATGGGGATCGCGAACAACCCGATGAGGAGCAGCGATTCTGTCAGGTTCCCGAGCACGTGCGTGGCAAAGCCTGCGACACCATAGCCAAGCGCAAGTCGGATCTTCGCGAGCGGCACGTGATATTCAACCGGAAGGCCCGGACCTGCGGACAGCCACCGTTCGTAGAGCGTCAGGCACAGCATCGTTGCGAGTGCTGGAAGAAAGAATCTGGCACGTCGCCATTTCGGTCCTCCGTCACGAAACGCCAGAGCGACGCCAAAGCTGATCGGAAGGGCGAGCCCAACCTGCCGTTCGAACGTTGCCGCCAGGGCAACTGCAAAGGCAAGCACGAGCAGAAGGTTTCGGTGCAGCCTCTGTTCGGAGTTGAATCCGCCGACAAAAAGCGCAGAGGCCGCCAGCCCCAGAGTGATGAATGCTACGTCCGTCATGAACGAACAGCTCAACACGAGGTACATGGGATTGAGCGCAAGGGCCAGGGAAGCAATGAATGCTGTTCGACGGGAAGCGCCCAGCGTGCGGGACAGGTAGAACAAAGAAAGGATGCCAGCCAGCCCCGTGCACAAGGTCAGGGCGCGCAATGCCGTAAAACTCTTTCCAAACGCGACCGTCCAGGCACTTCCCATTACGACATGCGTCAGCAGTGGCATCGACGTGAAGTCGTGAAGCCGGAGGGCTCCCGCCTCAACGGTCCACCATACAGACTGTGCATATGACCAGTCGTCGATGATCGGAAATTCTCCGATCGGATATGCCACGCAGATCTCGGCGACCCAGATCAGGGCGAGGGCGACCGGGGCAGACCATCGGAGGACGTGGCGATTCGAAAACATGGATGTCTTACCTGTATCGGGGTTTGGCGACGGACGCCTGCCACGTGCGGTGTTCAGTGTTTAGCAGACGCCTCGGGACGCGGCAAGTGCAACGGTTACATAGGAATGGCGACGCGCGAGGTGTTCCCTTCCGTGAGTCACGTGCGGCCGGCAGTGCACTGCCGACCGCCTCGAGGTGTTTCTATCTGGAGGGTGGGGAACCCGCTCGCTATCGCTCGCGGTACCGATCCCCCGTCAGCCGAATGTACCCTTCAGATCGCGTTATTGCTCGCGGTTCTGATCTCCCGTCAGCGGAATGTGCCCTTCAGATCGCGTCCGGCATGTCGCCATGCATGCCGTGGCAGGATCAGTACCGCGAGCGATAGCGAGCGGGTCGCATTTGAGACGGGATACGCCCGTGGTCGAGTGCGCTCGCTTCCTACCGCGCAGCGGTTTCGTTCAGCGAACGCCCCGCGGACGGTGTCTGTAATCGCAGACTCGTCGTTGCGGAAGGACAGACGTGATCGGAACCGTTCGACCGTCCGTGGGACGCTCGCTACCGCTCGCGGCTCGAAAAACGGGGACCACCCGCATCGTGCACTACCAGGCAGGGACAAACCTCGGCAAAGTCTCATTCGGGTTCAGGACGGCCGGTGTGGCCCGTGGAATACGGAGAGTACCGATACGGATGTACCCGACTGGAGATCGGTTTTCGGGGTTCGGCCCGTAGTCCCGATACCGCAGCTTGATGAGTGTTTGGAGGTTCGGCCGTGTCCAAGAAGAAGGCCATAGTCTTTGGCGTCCTATTCATCGCACTCGCCGTCGGATTCCTTTTTCTGCCGGTCCGGGAGTGGTTCACGGCGTTGCAGGTATATGTCGACAGGCTCGGGCCGCTCGGTCCGGTGGTCGTTGCCGCGGCGTACGTGCTCCTGACGGTACTGCTCATCCCGGGCAGCGCCCTGACCATCGGAGCCGGAACGGTCTTCGGCCTCTGGACGGGACTTGCCGTCGTCGTAGTTGGCGCGAATCTCGGGGCACTCGGCTCCTTCCTCCTTGCCCGAACCCTCCTGAGAGACAAGGTTGCTGAATGGGCGAAGGCGAACCCTCGATTCGACGCCCTCGACCGCGCAATCGCGAAGGAAGGATTCAAGATGGTCCTGCTGTCGCGGCTGAGTCCCGCATTCCCATTCACGCTTCTCAACTACCTGCTCGGGCTCACGAAGGTGTCGGTGGGTTCCTATGTCCTCGCAAACCTCATCGGGATGCTTCCGGGGACTTTTCTCTACGTCTACATAGGAGCGACTCTCTCGAGTGGACTGAGCGAGGGCGCGGGCCTGTTCAAGCAGATCCTGCTCGGCGTCGGACTGCTGGCGACGATCGGTGTCGTCATCCTCGTCACCCGGGCGGCCCGCCGAGCCATTGCGGAGGTGGAAGCAAGTACCGTTGTCGAGGAGCCTCAGGGTGCCGCTGTGGTTACGACCTGACGCCGAGGCACTGCGGCTTGCTGATGCTGGAGGTGCGACGAGCTCGTGTGCGTCGGTCTATGAGCCGTCGGGCCGCCGCGGCGCTCGGTCGACTCCGCTCAATCAAAAGACGCGCAAGCTGAGCTATCATCCGGCCTTCGCTCCCCGACACTCGTGAATCGGACGGAGGCACCGCGTGGAAAACAATCGACGCGTTCGGCAATTCGGCATGTGGGATTCTCCGGTCACGGCCGCAGCCGTGGCCTCCGGTATTCGAATCACCGACGTTCAGTGGTCGAGTGATGGTCTGGCGCTCGTATGGCGCGAGGAAAGGTCGGGACGCGGCGTGCTCGTCGCCCAGGAAGGCGACGCCGCGCCGCGTGACCTGACCGACACGGTGGGCGTGCGGGCGCGCGTTGGATACGGCGGTGGCGACTTCTCAGTCGGTGCCGAGTGCGCAGTCTTCGCCGACCAGGAGTCCGGCCGACTGATGCGAGTTCCGCTGACGGGTGGATTGCCCGCGCCCGTCACTCCGGCTTTCGGCAAATTTGCGTCTCCGGCGATCTCTCCGGACGGACGTCACGTGCTGTTCGTCAACAGCACGGAGCGCAAGGACGTCATTGGCATCGTCGATATCGACGGTCATCACTGGCCGCAGATCATAGCCTCGGGACACGACTTCTTCATGCAGCCTGCGTGGAGCAACGACGGCCTCCGCGTGACGTGGATCGCCTGGGATCACCCGAACATGCCGTGGGACGGCGCGCGCGCGTGGGTCGCAGATGTTCAGCTTCGCGACGGCCGCTTGCCCGAGCTCAAGGCCGCTCCGAGGTGTATCGCCGGCGGAGATGCCATAGCCGCATCGCAGCCGTCCTTTACCCGCGACGGGTCCTCGCTGATCCTCATCAGCGACACGAACGGCTGGGGACGCGTCACCACTGTCCATCTCGAGACCGGCGCGTCGAGCGAGGCCGTCGCGCCCGACACCGAGTTCGGGACACCATCGTGGCTCCAGGGAATGCGGACGGTGTGCAGCACGCCGGATCCGTCAGTTGCTTTCGCCGTTGCGAGCCATCGCGGATTTCATCAGCTCGCGCGGGTTCACCTGCCGTCGGGAGGCATCGACCGGCTCAATGTCCTGTCGGGAGTGACGGCGATCGAGCAGCCGTCCGTGAATCTGCATACCAGCGCGATCGCCGTGATCGCTTCGTCGCCGGTCGTTCCATCGCGGCTCATCGTCGTCGAGGCCGACGGCACGGAGCGTGTCGTGCGCAGGTCGGCGTCCGAGAACGTTCCGGCCGATTCGCTTGCGTATCCGGAACCGATCGAGTGGCACGCGACCGACGGCTCACTCGTGCACGGGCTCTTCTACGAACCGACGTCCGAGCAGTTCACCTCGACCGGGCGCCCTCCGCTCGTCGTCGTCGTTCACGGTGGACCAACGACGCAGGCCGTCGCCGGATGGGCTCCGGTGCATCAGTTTCTGGCGACACGCGGCTTTGCCGTGCTTGTGCCGAACTATCGAGGGAGCACCGGATACGGGCGTGAATACATGCTCGCGCTGAAGGGCAACTGGGGCGTCACCGATGTCGACGACTGCGTGACCGGAGCGCAGGAGCTAGCGAGCTCGGGTCGGGTGGACGGCGCGCGGATGGCGATCATGGGCGGAAGCGCCGGCGGATTCACTGTTCTTCAGACGATGATCGACCGACCCGATGTCTTTGCCGCTGGCGTGTCGCTATACGGAGTTTCGAACCAGTTCGCGTTGTGTGCCGACACGCACAAATTCGAGGAGCGCTACACCGACTCGCTGATTGGTCCATTGCCTGAGTTTGCGCCGCAATATCGGGAGCGGTCTCCCGAGTTCCGTGCGGGTGAGATTCGTCGACCACTCGCCGTCTTCCAGGGCGAAGACGACGAAGTCGTTCCGAAGAGCCAGTCGGATGCAATCGTTGCTGCACTCAGGTCAAGTGGCACTCCGCACGAGTACCACGTCTACGCAGGCGAGGGGCACGGCTGGAGGAAGGCGGAGACGATTGACGCGTACCTTCGCGCGCTCGAACGCTTCCTGCGTCAGCACCTGGTCTATGCGTGAGGCTTCGTGTCCATTCACAACACAGAGGTATGCGGTATCCGGGACCGTCCGTGGGACGCTCGCTACCGCTCGCGGCTCAAGGAACGGGGAAACGGCGGAGCGTCCTGCATGGTAGCGCACGATGCAGGTGGTCCCCGTTTTATGAGCCGCGAGCGGTAGCGAGCGTCCTACGGGCGGATGTCCGAGACGCAAAACTCCGTCTTCTCGCAAAGAGGACAGTCAAGACGAGAGCCACCTGGTCACGGCGCCTACGAACTTCGCGACCCGCGGGGTGTACGGCGGATAAAACGAGCCGAACAGCGCCGGCAGGCCCTGCCGCAGGATCGACCTCTCGTGCGAGAAGGTCCGGAAGCCGGCCTCTCCGTGATAATTCCCGAGACCACTCTCGCCGACACCGCCAAACGGCAGGTTCGGATGCACGAAGTGGATGACGACGTTGTTGACGGCCGTTCCGCCCGCCGTCGTCTGCGCTAGAACTCGCTCGGTGGCTCGCGCGTCCTTCGAGAAAATGTAGAGAGCGAGCGGCTTCGGACGCGACCGGACGGCGGCGATGGCTTCGTCAATTGAGCGGACCCCGACGACGAGCAGAATCGGTCCGAAGATCTCGTCCTTCAGGATCTCGGCATCCGATGGAATGTCGGTGAGGATCGTGGGTGCAATGTACCGCTCGGCGGCGTCACGCTGACCCCCGGCCGCAAGCAGCGCGCCGCGCTCGATGGCATCGTCGAGCAATCCGCTAAGTCGGTCGAAAGCCGCTCCGTCAACGATTCGGCAGTAATCGCCCGACTTCTTTCGATCCGCGTCCGAGGCGCCATAGGCGCGACCGATTGCATCGCGCGCCTTCTCGAGAAACCGCGCCTTGACGGATTCGTGAACGAGCACGTAATCCGGAGCCACGCACGTCTGGCCCGCGTTGACGAATCGGCCCCAGACGATGCGATCCGCGGCGGCCTCGACATCGGCCGATGCGTCGACGATCGCCGGCGACTTGCCCCCTAGCTCGAGCGTCACCGACGACAGGTGCTTCGCGGCAGCCCCCATGATGATGCGGCCGAGCATCGTGCTTCCAGTGAAGAAGATGTGGTCGAAGGGAAGGGCGAGTAGCGATTTCGCCACCTCGGCATCGCCTTCGAAGACGGCGACTTCCTCCGGGGGAAAAACCCGGGCGATGAGCCTTGAGATGTAGCGGGAAACGCTCGGAGTTTTCTCCGACGGCTTGGCGCAGACGACGTTCCCGGCGGCCACTGCCGCGACGATCGGATCGACGAGAAGCTGAAAAGGGAAGTTCCACGGCGCGATGACGAGAACGACGCCTTTTGGCTCGCTTCGAATCTCTCCGTGGGTCCCGAACATCGTCATGGTGCTTCGCACTTTCCGAGGGCCCATCCACTTGCGAAGGTGCTTGATCGTGTGGCCGATCTCACTGAGAACCGGCTGCAGTTCGGTCAGCTCCGATTCGGTCGCCGGCTTGTGGAGGTCCGTCCACAGCGCGTCGAAGAGATCGGTCCGGGTCTCGAGCAGCACCGACCGCAGTCGCTTGAGCGACTCGATGCGCTCGGCAGCGGTTCTGGACGCAACCATCCATCTGTTGGCCTGTTGCAGCGCGAACGTCGCGCGGATCTCGTCGGGCGACGCGTTTCGAAGCGGCGTGGATTCCTCCACGGAAGCACCGAGGACGGGGGTTGACGAAGACACGGGCGGACCTCCTGGAAACGATCGATCGTGACGATTCTACGCTCGTCGCGGCGAATCGGTTTTCGTGGCTACGGCTACGGCACCCGCTTGTACCGCGTGTAGTTGGGTCCGTCCGGAGGAATCACCGGCGAAAGGACCCGCACCGTTCGCGGCGGAACCGTCACCGTGGCGATGCCCGAACCGACCTCGAATGTGTCACCGCCATCGACATCGCGCAACTGGGCAGTGTCCTGCAGCCAGCCGTCGCGCGGCGTGATGACTTCCGTCACCGCCTCGTCGGTCGGATTCGCGAGCACCACGACCGTGTCGCGAACCGAGGACGTGACGCGAGCGAACCCGAGCAGCTTCGACGTCGGAATTCGAACGAAATCGCCGACCTGCAAGGCGCGCTTCGCGTTGCGGAGCGTGAGCGCCCGTCGGATCATCGCGAACTCGGGCGCATCTCCGGCCTCGGCGCGCTTCCAGTCCATGGGGCCGCGCTGTTCGGGGTCTTCCTTCCCAGTCAATCCGAGCTCCTCGCCGTAGTACACGAGCGGTGCCCCCGGAAGAGTGACCATCAGCCGGATGGCGAATTCACGGTCGCGCATCGACGGAAGGCTGGTAGCGAGACGCGAGCGGTCGTGGTTCGAAAGGACGATCCACGACCGCAGGATCGGCTCGATACCGGCATCCTGGATCATCACGTCGATCATGTCGCCGGCCTTCGGGCCCTCCATCTTTCCTTCCGCAAGCAGGAAGATTATCCGGCTCAGATACATGTTCATCACGCCGTCGAGCGACGGGAACCAGTCGGCCGGGTAGTTGTAGTTCTCGCCGACCGTGTAGGAATCGTGACGCGCCGCGTGCGCCGCCGACGTGAGCTCGGTGAGGACCTCCGGGCCGAGCTCGAAGGCCACATCGAGGCGCCAGCCGTCCGCGTACTTCAACCACTTCTGCACGATCGAGTCGGCGTCCCGATAAACACGCTGGCGGACGATCGGAGACTCGTACCGCAGCTCGGGAAGGTTGGGGATGTCGATCCACGCGAGATAGCCGTTCTTGATTCCTGCGCCGAACGAGTAGTAATCGCGATACGGGCTCTGCTGGTTGCGCACGGCGTCCTGGAACCAGACGGACCGCCGTCCCGTGTGGTTGAACACACCGTCGAGGATGACTCGCATGCCGAGTCTATGGGCTTCGTCGCACAACCTCTCGAAGTCGGCAACTGTTCCGTATTGCGGATCGATCGCAAAGAAATCCGTCGCGTCATACTTGTGATTGGAGTACGCGAGGAAGATCGGATTGAGGTAGACGACGTTGCATCCGAGTGCCTTGATGTAGCCGAGCCGTTTTGTGAGTCCGGGAAGGTCGCCTCCCCAGAAGTCGATCTCGTGCCGCCAGATCTCGGCGTCCTTGACGTAGTCGCCCTTCGTCGGCTGGTCGGTCCACGCGCGAAGGCGACGCGGCGCCTCGTACAACTTCGCTTTCTCGGGGCCGCTCATCCCAATGTCGAATCGATCCACGAAGACCTGGTAGACAACCTGCCTGAGCCTCCAGTCTGCCATCGTCGTTCGTAGACCTCGGCCGTGGCTCGAATGGACTTGCCGCCGTTCTGTGCGATTGCAGGGATGGTCGATGTCGATGAGAGGCTGATGAGTGCGGCTGCGACGAGAAACGGAGCAGGTCGACGTGCCATCGGATCGCTCTCCAGTTGTTGAATTTGGGAACCGGCTTGAGGACGCTGCGCAAATAGCATAGCATCCAGCATTCGACTTGCCGGAAGCCGGACATCCGCCGGCGATCCAGACGGCGTACAACTACAGGAGCAGAGGTCACACACGTCGATGAAGGGGTTCACCGAGGATCTGCAGCCGGGGACGGTGCTCAACGACCGCTACGAGATCGTCAAGCGCATCGGAGGCGGCGGCATGGGGTCCGTGTACAACGCCCGCGACAAGCGACTCTCGGGACGGCTGGTTGCCGTCAAGGAGATGATCCAGCAATTCTCCGACGAGGGTCAGCAGAAGAAGGCCGTCGACGACTTCCTTCGTGAAGCTGAACTGCTCGCGTCGCTGGACCATCCGTCGATCCCAACGATCTTCGACTACTTCATCGAGAACGGTCGCTACTACCTGGTGATGTATTTCATCCAGGGACGCGATCTCGAAGCCGAGATGTATCGTCGTGGCGGACGCTGTGACGAGTTGACGATGACGCGGTGGGCGTCGCAGGTGGCGGACGTGCTCGCGTACATCCACGAGATGGAACCGCCGATCATCTACCGCGACATGAAGCCGGCGAATCTCATGCTCGACGAGCGGCGCAACAAGATCATGCTCATCGACTTCGGCATCGCGCGTTTCGTCGCGCCGTCGCAGAAGGGAGTGACGGCGATCGGAACGATGGGATATGCCCCTCCCGAGCTCTTCTCCGGAAAGGTCGAGCCCCGATCGGATCTCTACTCGCTTGGCGCGACGATGTTCCACATGATGACGGGTTCGGATCCGCAGGATAACCCGCTCCTCATATTCGATTTCACCAAGCACCCCAAGCCCGCGAAGATCAACCCGGCTCTCTCGCCGGAAATGGACGAGCTGATCGTCAAGATGGTGGCGCACAAGCCGGAAGATCGGCCGGCATCGGCGGCAGCATTGAAGAAGGCGCTCGATGATCACGAGCGCCGTTTGTCGAATCCTGCTGCTGCTCCCGTGCCCGTCCCGAGCTCTGCGCTTTGCACGACGTGCGGCGGCGGAATGGGGGCGAAGGACGCCTTCTGCCCGCACTGCGGAGCCGCGACCGGACAGCGAATCGGAACGCACGGACTGCAGGTCAAGCTCTCGACCCTCAACTCTCCGACGTCGCACGTCTTCTCGATCGACAAGGAAGATAATCTCATTGGTCGCGCGGATCCGAACGCGTCGATTTTCCCTGAGGTGGACCTGACGGTACATGACGTGCAGACGAAGGTCTCGCGGCGCCACGCCCGCATCTTCCGTCAGGGTGAGACGTACTTCATCGAGGACCTTGGGAGCGCCAACGGGACGTCCGTGAACGGGACGTTGCAGTTGAGCCCGCGGACCCCTCAGCCATTGCACAACGGCGATGTCGTGAAGCTCGGCGAGACGATGTTGAAGGTCTCGCTGGCTTAGCGTCGATCCGCGGCAGAGTCCGCTGAGGTTGGTGCGGAGCTAGGAATCCGACTTCTGGAAGAAGCGCCGGAAGAGGTGTGAAGCACCTCGCTTCTCTACTTGGCTCATGCTCGTCTGAAGCTCACGGACGAGCTTGTCGTTGGGCTTGAGGCTGACGGCTCGCTTGAGCATTTCTCTCGCCTCGTCGGTTCTCCCTGTCTCGAGATAGATGTTCGCCAGATCGACGATGGGCTGGACGGCGAACGGCGACATCGTCGTGCTCTGGAGCAGGATGGCCTCGGCTCGGCGGCGCTGGCTGGGAATGTGCGCGAGAGAATGCCCGAGCGCCATATGGAGACGGGGATTTTCGGGGGCCAGCAGGATTGCCCGCTCGAGTGCCTTTACGGCGCGGTCGTGGTCGCCCGAAGCGGCCCACGCGACGCCGCGCTCGATGAGGTCGGAAATCGAGAGTTGGCCGGTCGGCGCCGTGAATACTGCCGGATCGGGAGCCGGTCTCGAAGCCGCGGGTGGCGGCACCGGCGAGCCCTGGACGGTCGGACTGGCCGGTGGCGGAGCCGGCCGGACTGGTTCCGTGCTACTGGAGCGCGGTGTCGACGGACCCGGCGGCGGCACTGATGGCGGACGGACTGCACGAGGAGGTGGCGCAGGCGACGGAGCCGGCGCTGGCCGCGGAGATGAGACCTTGGAAGGCACGCGAACGCCGGCGGCGGCGCGTTGATCGGCGAGTTGCCGGTCGTAGATTTCGCGATATCGCGGGTTCGTCAGCACTATGTACGCGATAGTGAGTGCGTCGAAGATCTCGTCGAGCTGCCCCTCGACGTTGATTCCGGCGGGCGCGAGGAATCGGTACCTGTCCGGGTGGAAGTCACGCGCCAGCGCTTCGTAGTGCTGATGAATTTCGTCGATCGAGTCGCTTCGATTCACCCCGAGCAGGCCGTAGTGATCGACTCCGCGGGCAATGTCGCTGAGCTTCTCCTCCACGCGGTACCAGAACAACGCCGCTTCCGCCGGGTCAATCGCAGGTGCCGACGACGCTGGCTCTGCGGAAGGTGGTGCCACGGGAAAGTCCTCAGCAGGCTCGATCGCCCCGGCGAAGAGAAGCGCCGCCACGAGGCGAACCGCGTGTTCCCGCTCGATGATCGCCATTGACAGCAGGTCCTCGAGCCGAACCCGGTCCGCGATCCTCGAAAGGAAGTAGGCTTCGTCAACCGACAACTCGACGTTGAAAAAGCTGAACGGGTCCGTCGTCGTCACGAAAACCTGGTCTGAGCTCCCGATCCACGAAAGAACGCGATCGGTGTCGCGGACGTGTCGCATTCCGCTGAGCAGAAGCGTACCGACCGACAGCGACATTTTCGGCCATCTCGATAGATGAATACCGTCGGCGTACGAGACGTCGGCAACCGGCATGTTGAAGAGCTCGGCGACGATGCGCGTGACCTGGCGGCGAATCCGTGCGACTTCCTCGACGCTGTCCGGATCGAGCTCGGGCACCTGAAAGAGCTCGAGGAACAGCTCACCCGTCGGGTCGCGGCGGCGTCGCGATGTTGCAAAGACAACAGCTCCGTCTTCGACGAGGACGGTCGAGACCGACGGATCCTGCCCTGTCGACACCACCGTGAGCGTACCGGTTGCGCGCTCCTGCGACCATTGGCGCAGGTACATCGGCATGCATAGATTGCCGGCCAGAACGTCGGCAAACGGACGCGCGCCGGGAATGTGCTCGCAGATGATCTTGATGACGGCGGTGATGGGAGTAGCGAGAAAGAGTCCCGCGGGACCCCAGATCATGCCCCAGAAAATGAGCGCCATGAGGACGACGACGGGATGCAGATCGAGTGCGTCGCCCTGCAGTTTCGGCTGGATGATGTTGCCGATCACGAACTGAATGACCGACGGGATGGTCAGCGCGAGGACCTTTGCGGAGAACGGAAGCGTCGGGTTCAGCAGTATGACCGGTATGGGAAGGGCGAGGGCGACGAGCGTGCCGATCGTCGGAATGAAGTTGAGCAGGAACGTGAGGAAACCAAAAAGCAGGGCAAACTCGACGCCAAGCAGCCAGTAAACGGCGCCTATGAGCATACCGGCGCCGCCGGCGATGAAGACCATCTGGATAACGTAGATCTGGACACGATTCTCGATCTTCCCGAGCAGCTCGGCGGTGGCCCGTGACCGGCCTTCCCGCTTCTTTCCATACAGAATGAAGATGAGGAAGATGAGAACGGTTGCTCCGTTCGAAATCAGCGCCGTCAGTTCCGAAGCCACTCCCGTGATGAGGGCATTGGCGGCGTTCTCGGGCAGCGAGAAGAAGCGTCCGGTCGCAGGGTCGGGCCTCAGCCCAAGTGATTCAATCGGTGCCTGCGAAACTATCCAGGCCTCGAGTCGGCCGAACTGCGCCTGGTAGGAGCCGAGACTCGCCGTGAGAGACGCAACCGTAGAGGCGACGATGAGTCCGAGGAGCGTCAGAGCGCCAACGCCGAGGATGGCCGTACCGATCCATGCGAGACCCTTCGAGAACCGAAGAAAGCGCATCTGGACGTCGACTACCGGCGAAAGGCAATAGGAGAGGAGAAGCGCCAGCACGAAGGGTACAAGCACGGGCCGCAGCAGATAGAGCATCACGCCGAGAATGGCGAGCGCGATGACGACGAGCGCCGTCGTCTGAATCTTCGCGTAACGCGTGTCGTCGCGGATCACGTTTTCTGTGTACCACAACCTGCGTCACGAGGTCAGTCCCCCGGTGACTCCGTGTCACTGTGAAGGAGCTTCGGCACAACGTCACCGAGCGCCACCGCGCCCGGTACTGATGCGTGAGGCGTGCGATGCGAGCGTCTTCATCAATCACGGACACGCCATGAACGGCTCTGTAAGACGCTTCGCACGCCGAGACACAATGGCACCGAGTCACAGAGTCACAGAGTCACTGGGAGACTCTCTTCAGGCCAGGTCGAACAGCAGGACCTCTCCTTCTTCATGGCCTTCGATCGAGATCTCGCCCGGCCCGTTGATGGCAATTGCATCTCCGGCGGCGAGGCTTTCGCCATCGACGAGAACCGAACCTGTTGCGACGTGGATCCAGGCGTGACGTCCCGGAGCCAGTTCATGGACCACTCGTTCGGGGCCACTCAGCAAGGTTGCATAGACGCGCGTGTCAGCACGAATCGTGACCGCTCCGTCGCGGCCATCCGGCGAAGCGATCAAACGCAGACGTCCGCGCTTGTCGTCCGCGGTGAACTCGGCTTCCTCGTAGGACGGCTGGATGCCGTTTTCATCCGGCAGAATCCATATCTGCAACAGATGAACGGGCTCGGACTCAGAGGCATTGAACTCACTGTGCGTGACTCCCCGGCCGGCGCTCATCTTCTGGACGTTTCCCGGGCGAATCACCGAGCCATTCCCCATGCTGTCCTTGTGCGCGAGGGCGCCGTCGAGGACGTAAGTGATGATCTCCATGTCCCGGTGCCCGTGAGTTCCAAATCCCATTCCCGG
The DNA here is from genome assembly GCA_016705245.1 of Blastocatellia bacterium. Lineage (GTDB taxonomy): Bacteria > Acidobacteriota > Blastocatellia > UBA7656 > JADIYM01 > JADIYM01. The sequence goes on from JADIYM010000004.1 coordinate 30,847, forward strand.
CTCGACGCGGTCGTCGTTGATGACTCGCAGCGCGCGGAAACCCATGTGCTTCGGGTCGAGATAACTGCCGAACGAAAACGTGTGCCACGTGTCGAGCCAACCGTGGTCGAGGTGGCCGCGCTCGTCAGCGCGTCGGATCGTCTTCAGTGCCATTTCATCCTCCTGTCGGTCTGCGACTTTCCCGCTCGCGTTGACCAACGACGAGAGGATAGTCGTGACAACGATTAATGTCAAGAGGGATGTCGGTCAGGACTTTCCGTCTCTGCGACGAAACCTCATTCCAGGAGCGAGTTTCGCAGAGACGCAGAGTTCACGCAAAGCCGCCGAGGAGTTCAATCTGTGTCGCCGAAGCGCCGGATCACGCCCGTCACCACACCCTGGACCTCGACACTGACACGAACAGCGGCGCCATCGCTTCATTCGCCGGTTGCAGCCGGAATCCGCCCCTCCTCGGTAGATCCCGCTTGAGCGTCGCGCTGCCGTCCTCGAGCAGCGCCACCACGATCTCGCCGTTCTCGGCCGTCGAGCGTCGCGTCACGACCACGAGGTCACCATCGAGAATCGCGTCGTCGCGCATTGACTCGCCACGCACCCTGAGAACATAGGAATCACCCCTGAGCATGCTCTTTGGAAGCGGGATGCGCTCGCTTGTGTCCTCGATCGCCTCGAGCGGGACGCCGGCCGCGATCTGGCCGACGATGGGTACGTCGACGACCTCGTCGGACGGCAAAACGCCGCGCCGCCTTCCCTGATCGATGAGCTCGAGTCCGAAGGCCGCACCGGACCGCCGGACGAATCCCTTGCGCTCTAGCTCGACGAGGTGTCCCTGTATGGTCGCCGCCGTGACACCGAGCTCGCGGGCAATTTCGCGGACACTCGGGCCGTGCCCCTGTCGGCGTGCGATCGCTGCCGCTGCATCGAGCACGCCGCGCTGCTTGCGGGTCAGGTGATCGGTCATGGCGACAACGTGCCATACGAAACCCGAACAGTCAACATTGATACACGACCGGCGGCTTTTTTCTGCTGAACAGTTGCCCGTTCATTGACCTGAGGACTAGTATTGCTTGTCGGAACGGTACGAGGCGCGGCACGCTATCGGATCCTCTCCGTAGTAACAATCTGGCGACCGCTGCTTCAGTAACGAATACACCCTTGCTCCCATACTTATTCGGATTGACGGAGGACTTCACGTGATCCCCAAGCACCGTATCTGGCTGTCTGCCCTCGCACTGGCCATTGCCTTGTCGTCATTGCTCGTCCCTGTGAGCGCCCAACAGAAATACCGCACCACGGAAGAGATCTGGGGCGCGAAGTTCGGCTACACGTCCTACAAGTACCGATATCAGGCCGACAAGGCCTCGGGACTTACCGGACTGCGCCGGTGGAATCAGATCGCGATCGACGCGAGCGGACTCGACCACACCCGCCTGCTCCCGGCGAGGATCGGGCATTCGGCGAGCAACTCGGCCCGTGCCGCGCCTCGCGCGCCATTGCGATCGTTCAGATCGCAGTGTTCGAGGCTCTCAACGCCATTGTGAAGAAGTACGACAGCCACGTCGGGATGTACTCGGCGTCGAAGAAGACGAATCGTGATGTTGCAATTGCCCAGGCTGCCCACGATACCCTCGTCGTTCTGTTCCCGTCGCAGAAGGCCCTCTTCGACACGAAGTTGAACGAGGATCTGCTGCAGTTCCGAACAACACCAAGAAGTCGGATGCCATTCTTGTTGGCAGGACTGCTGCTCTCGGAGCGCTGGGGCTTTGCTACAACGACGGATCGAAGCATGCGGAGCCGCGCGTGAACGTCGATTACGTCCCGAGCGACGCGCCGGGCATCTGGCGGCAGGATCCCATCAGCCAGATTCCGCTGGCTCTTGGTGGACGCTGGATGGAGGTTCGTCCGTTCCTCATGACGTCGGCCTCGCAGTTCCGTCTGCCGCCGCCGCCGGCGATCGACAGCGCCGAATACGCCGAGGCCTACAACGAGGTGAAGCGGCTCGGCGGCGACGGCATCGTCACGCCGACCGAGCGGACTGACGAGCAGACGCATCTCGGTATTTTCTGGGCCTACGACGGCACGCCGAGCCTGTGCGCTCCGCCGCGGCTCTACAACCAGATTGCCATGCAACTTGCGGATCAGCGCGCCACGAATGACATCGACACGGCGCGCATGCTGGCGCTCATCAATGTCGCGATGTCCGAGGCAGGTATTGCGGCGTGGGATTCGAAGTATTTCTACGCCTACTGGCGTCCGGTGACGGGCATTCGCGAAGCCGACGCGGGCACGGGCCCGAGCGGTCTTGGCGACGACAACCCGGGTACTGCGGGCGACGCGACGTATTCGCCGCTCGGCGCCCCGGCCAGCAACCTGACGGGTCCGAACTTCACGCCGCCGTTCCCGGCGTATCCGTCGGGCCACGCGACGTTCGGTGGCGCGCTCTTCGAGACGCTTCGGAAGATCTACGGCACGGACAATATCGCGTTCACGTTCACGTCTGACGAGTTCAACGGTGAGACGCTCGACAACGAGGGCAATCCGCGTCCGTTGCTGCCGCGTTCGTTCACGACGCTCTCGCAGGCCGAGGCCGAGAACGGCCGGAGCCGCATCTACCTCGGGATCCACTGGCAGTTCGACGCTGACGGCGGCATCTCGCAGGGCCGGCAGGTTGCCGACTACGTCTACGACCGGGTGTTCCAGCCGGTGAACTAGCAGCGAAGGACAACTGAGCTTCGCACACAGAGGCACGGAGGCACGGAGACACAGAGTCTCTACGCTTTCCGTGCCTTTGTCATTCCTGTTCCTCCGTGCCTCTGTGCCTTCGTGTCTCTGTGTGCGTAGCTCTTCTGCTCTCCTCACCGGAAGTCCCTCGACCTCACCCACCTCCCGTCCGCATTCAGGTCCGTCACCGCCAGCGCGAGCACGCTGACCGCGCCCTCTTCCCGCTGAATACGCCCCCGAATCCGCACCACCGGCGACCGCAGCAGCACCCGCTCGAACTTCTCGATCGTCGACGGAAACGCCGCGACGTTCGCGAGCCCCGTCTCGTCCTCGAGCGTCATGAAGAGCATCCCCGCCGCCGTCGGCGGCCGCTGCCGGCAGATCACCACACCCGCGACGTCGACGACTGCGTCGGCTTTCGCCTCCATCACGTCCGCCGCCGTCATCACGCCGCTTCGCGCGAGCTGCTCGCGGAGGAACTCCATCGGATGGCGGTCCACCGACACCCCGGTCGTCACCATGTCGAGCGCGACCTCCTCGATCGGCGTCGGCTCGGGCAGCAATGGCCGCGACTCGTCCGTCTCGTCCCCGCGCGCGAGCGGTCCCGGCCCGCTGCGGCCCGCGCCGAGCGCCACCCAGACGTCTTCGCGCCTCGGCCCGCCGATCGCCTTCGCCGCCGCAATCGCCTGCAGCGCGTGGCGCGAGACACCTTCCTCGCGCGCCACCGTCGCGAACGCGCGCGCATCCGCAAACGGCCGCCGCGCGAGCGTGCGCTCGATCGCGTCGCGCTCCGCCTCGCCGACGCCGCGGATCGTCGACATCCCGAACCGCATCGCGCCGTCCTCCTCGATCGTGCACTCCCACGCGCTGCGGTTTACGTCCACGCGCAGCATCTTCACGCCGTGGCGCCGCGCGTCGCCGACGATCGTCGCCGGCGAATAGAACCCCATCGGCTGCGAGTTCAGCAGCGCCGTGTAGAACTCCGTCGGATGGTAGTGCTTGAACCAGCACGACGCGTAGACGAGCGTCGCGAACGACGCCGCGTGCGACTCCGGAAAACCGTACTGCGCGAAGCCCATAATCTGCTCGACGATCGAGTTCGTCGTCGCCTCGTCGAAGCCGTTCGCGCGCATACCCTCGCGCAGGCGGCCGAGAATCGCTTCCATTGCCTGACGGGATCGCTTCGGGCCCATCGCGCGCCGCAGCCGGTCGGCCTCCGACGGCGTGAACCCGCCGGCGACGACCGCGGTCTTCATGAGCTGTTCCTGGAAGAGCGGCACGCCGAGCGTGCGCTTGAGGATCGGCTCGAGCGACGGATGGGGATAGGTGACCTCCTCGCGTCCGGCCCGCCGACGCATGAACGGATGGACCATGCCGCCCTGGATCGGACCGGGGCGGATGAGCGCCACCTCGACGACGATGTCGTAGAAACAGCGCGGCTTTATGCGCGGCAGCGTGTTCATCTGCGCGCGCGACTCGATCTGGAAGACGCCTACCGTGTCCGCGCGGCACATGAGGTCGTAGACCGCCGGGTCGTCGTAGCCGAGCCGCGCGAGGTCGACGGTGATGCCTTTCGTCCGGCGGACGAGGCGGATGGCCTCCGCGAGCAACGAGAGCATGCCGAGGCCGAGCAGGTCGATCTTCACGAGCCCCACGGCCGCGGCGTCGTCCTTGTCCCACGCGATGACGCTGCGGTCGGGCATCGCGGTCGGCTCGACCGGGACGATGTCGGCGAGCGGCTGCTCGGAGATCACCATCCCGCCGACGTGAATCGACAGGTGGCGCGGCGTTTCGGCGAGCCGCGCGACCATGTCGGCGAGCAGCGGGATGCGCGGATTCTCGGGATCGAGGCCGGCCTCGCTGACGGCTGTCGTGAACGTTTTCGGATTGACGAAGTAGCGGAACCCCGTGCCCTTCGAAATCTCACTGACCTGGTCGACCGAGAGCCCCAGCGCCTTGCCGGCATCGCGGACCGCCGAACGGCCGCGGTAGCTGATCACCTCGTTGACCATCGCCGCGCGGTCGCGGCCGTATTTCTCGTAGACGTACTGGATGACGCGCTCGCGCTCGCGGTGGGCGATGTCGATGTCGATGTCGGGCGGTTCCGAGCGGCCTTCGGAGAGGAAACGCTCGAAGAGCAGGTCGAGGGCGATCGGATCCACCGCCGTGATCCCGAGCGCGTAGCAGACGACGGAGTTCGCCGCCGATCCGCGCCCCTGCGCGAGGATGTCGTTCTCGCGGCAGAACCGCACGATGTCCCACACGATGAGGAAGTAGCCGGCGAGGCCGAGCTGTTCGATGAGCGCGAGCTCGCGGGCGATCTGCTCGACGACGCGCGGCGTGACCGGGCGATAGCGGTCGCGGGCGCCCTCGTGGACCAGTTGGTGGAGGTACCCGAACTGCGATTCGCCCTCGGGGGGCACGAACACCGGCAGGCGGAACGCGACGCGGTCGAGCGGGACGTCGCAGCGCGCGGCGATGGCGACCGAGGCTTCGAGCAGTTCCGGAGCGCGCGGAAAGAGCGCGAGCATCTCGCTGGCGGACTTGAGTCGGAACTCGGAGCTCGGCAGCAGCCGCGTGCCGGCGTCGGCAAGCGTCGTGTGGTGGCGGACGCACGTGAGCACGTCGTGGACGCGCTTGTCGCCGGCGCGCGCGAGAACGGCGCCGTTCGTCGCGACGGCGGGCAGGCCCTCGGTGCGCGCGAACCCATAGAGGGCGGTGGCGATGGCGTCTTCGCGGGGAATGAGGCGGCGCTGGATCTCGATGTGGAAGTCGCCGCCGAAGAGCTCGGTCAGCCGCGCGGCCTCGCGCGAGGCGCCGGCGCGGTCGCCTGCGGCGAGCAGGCGCGCGACGCGGCCCTCAGCGCCGCCCGAGAGGGCGATGAGGCCGGCGTTGTATTCGTCGATCGTTTTCCAGGCGGTGAGCGCGGTGCCCTTCGGCCGATTCGCGCGCGCGGCGGTGACGATGCGGCAGAGCGAGCGCCATCCGTCGTCGTTGCGGGCAAGCAGCGTGAGGCGCGAGCCGTCCTCCATGCCGGCGTCGACACCGAAGACGGGGCGGATCCCGGCGTCCTTCGCGCCTTTCCAGAACTGCACTGCGCCGTACAACGCATCGCGGTCGGTGAGCGCCAGCGCGGCCATCCCCAGCTCTGCCGCCCGTGCGGCCAACTCACCCGGCGGCGACGCCCCGTCGAGCAGGGAGTAGTGCGACCTGCAGTTGAGCTCGACGTAGGGAGGGAGAGTGGACAGGATTACAGGATTATCAGGATTTACAGGATTACTTTTGGGTGGAAACGGAGCGACGACTCCTACCCCAGAGCCTCCTGGGAATCCTGTAAATCCTGTAATCCTGTCCACTCTCCCCCCCTAATCGAACTCGCCCTGCAGGAACCACTGATCGAGCAGCAGGTCGTGGAAGAGGAGCGCGACGCGGCCGTCGTCGAAGCGCGCGATGCGGTATTCGCGCGAGAATTCCGATTCCCACCAGTCGCCGTCGAGCCGCTCCGGGTGCGACATCGCCGCGATCCGTTGCGCCGCCATCGCGATCGGTTGCGGTTCGGCGAGGAGCCGGCAGATGCGCAGGCCTGCCATGTCGTCGTCGCCCGGCCCGCGCCGCGTATTGGGCTCCTCAACCCGGTACGGCCGCCACGCCACGCGCGCCTCAGGCCGGTGGGTGTCGACGGCCACGGGCGTGACCGCCGCGTCCTTCCCGAACCGCGCGATGAGCCGCGCGATGGCCGCCTCCAGTCGGTCCGAGTCCCGCCGCGAGTGAAAAAGGTCGCGCTGGACTGCGCGCGCTGTCGCCGTTCCCGTCGCCGCGAGCCGTGCGACGACGAGCGGTCCGTCGAGCGTCACCCGCTCCATCTGCAATCGAAGCAGCGTCCACAACATCCGCGCCGATAGCGTCGGTCGCGTGGGGCGGGCGGCGATCTCGACGGCTTCGGCGCCCTCGAGGTGCAGCTCGGCGAGCACTTCGGCACAGGCGAGGCCCCGGCGCTCGAGCTCGACCGTCAGCCGATCGCAGAGCATGCGCAGGTGGAAGAGCGCCTCGTCGAGTGCTTCGGTAGGCGGATCGAACTCGTGTGCGACCTCGGCGTCGGGGACTTCGGGGCGGGCGATGGGTGGCGCGGCGTCGATGCCTCGCGCGAGGGCGTGCGCGCGGGCACCCGCGTCGCCGAATCGTGAGCGCACGCCGGCCTCGGGAAGTTGCGCGAACTCGCCGAGCGTCCGCGCGCCGAGCACCGCGAGCGACCGCAGCGTGTCGGCCTCGATCGGCAGCGCCCTGAGCGGAAATCGCGCGATCGCGGCGGCTTCGGCGCCGGGGGCGACGACGCGCTCGTTCGCGCTGCCGAACCGGGCGACGGCGAGCGCGACGAACCGGCCCGACGCGACGGCGACGCGCGAAGCGTAGCCGGCTGCCTGGACGCGGCGGCGGACGTCGGCGGCGAGCGTCGCGTCGGGGCCGAGCAGCCGTTCGAGGCCGGCGGTGGGGAAGCACCACGAGCCGAGCGACTCGTCCTCGATTTCGGGGATGGCGTCGAAGAGGACGGCGCGGATGCGTTCGTGCTCGCCGCGGCAGTAGGGGAGGTCGATGGGGCAGAGGATGGCGTCGGGGCAGCCGGCGGCGGCGGAGGCGGCGGGGGCTCCGGGGAGGACGCCGAGGCGGACGGCCTCGGGCGAGCGGGCGACGACGACGGGCTTGCCGCCGCGGCCGGTCGCGTCGACGAGCAGCAGCGGGCGGTTGCGGAGGTCGCGGTCGCGGCGGCGGTGCGCAACGATGGCGAAGAAGGGGATGTGGACGGCGGCAATGCGCATGGGAGGCCGGAGGCGCCGGCGCGACATACATGAATGATAGGGATCGGCCTCGGGAGGAAGGGTACCATACAAAACCCGAACAGCTTGGCGCTGTCCTGCTTTAAAGCCTTTGCGCCTTTGCGCCTTTGCGCGAACTTCTTCAATCTTCCGAAGAAGTTCGCGCAAAGGCGCAAAGGCGCAAAGGCGCTATGATTCCCCCACGTGCCCAAGCCTCCCCTCACCTCGAACCGTCGCCGCACGTTCCCCCGGTGGATCCCGGCCGTCGCCGTTATCATCCTCGTCGCCGCGGTCGCCTACCTCGGCTGGCGAGCCTGGCCCTGGTTCGGTCCGACGCCGCCAGGCAGCCTCGCGAAGGTCGTCACCCTCGCCGGCGAAGGCCCCCGCATCGCCTCGACCGGCCTCTCGGATCCGTTCGGAGTCGCCGTCGACGACGCCGGCGCGATCTTCGTGACTGACGGCACCGGGGGCCGCGTCTTCCGAATCGGTCCGGACGGCGCCCTGACCCAGGTCGCCGAAGGCCTCGACATGCCATCGGCGATCGCGGTACTTCCCGACGGCGGCCTCGTCGTCGCGAACACCGGAGCGCACACGATCGTCCGAGTCGACTCGACAACCGGAGCCACGACGATCCTCGCGGGAGCAACCGGTGAACGTGGATACGCCGACGGCCCGGCTGCGGCCGCCCGCTTCGACGCACCCGTCGGCGTGGCGGCGGCGCCCGACGGGACGGTCTACGTCGCCGACACCTACAACCACCGAATCCGACGGATCGCGACGGACGGAGCCGTGTCGACCGTCGCTGGCGGAAACGGCGAATTCGACACGCCGTGCGGCGTCGCCGTCGCCGCCGAAGGAGCACTCATCGTCGCCGACACCGCAAAATCCCGAGTCGTTCGCATCGACCGCGACAGTGCGATCGGCGTCCTTGCCGGCCCCGAAGGACTCTCGGAACCAACAGGCGTCGCGATTGGCACCGACGGGACCATTCTCGTCGCCGACGCTGGCGACGCCAGCATCTGGTCGCTCGACTCCGGCGGACCGAAGCGCCTCGCCGGCGACGGCTACCTCGGACGCACCGACGGCGCAATCGGCACCGCGAGGTTCAATCGCCCGACCGGCGTCGCTTTCGCACCGGATGGATCCGTCGTCGTCGCCGACAGCGTGAACGGAGCGCTTCGAGCCGTCGTCACAAGCGACTTTGCCGGCGGCCGTGAGGTCAGTGACCCGGTAGCGCAATACGACGTCGAGGAGCTTCGCGCGGCGATCCCGCCCCGCTGGCCGTACGCTCCCCCCGACCGGACGCGCGAGATAGCGGCCACGTACGGCGAGGCACGAACCGAAAACGCCGACGAAGGCGTCTGGCTTCACAACGCGATCGACATACCCGGTCCGTATGGCGAGGTCGTTCGCGCGATGCTCGACGAACGTGTCACGCGACCGGCGGCGGCGATCCGACCCGGCGACCGGAGCGAGTTCCTGCGAATGCCTCTTTTCGCGTACGTGCACATGCGCGTGGGCCGCGATACGAACGACCGTCCGCTTCCGAACTCGCCGTTCGAGGTTGCACGTGCCGACGACGGCACGGTCCGTCGCGTCACGGTGCGCCGGGGGACCCGGATCGCGGCGGGACAGGCGCTCGGAACGCTCAACAAATACGGTCACGTCCACCTGACGATGGGCGCGCCTGGTGCCGAGGTGAACCCGCTGCTCGTGCTGCGGCTGCCAGGCTTCGTCGATACCGTGTCGCCGACGATCGAAGAGGTAACAGTGCAGACCGAGGCTCGGGTACCAATAGCCGCCGTTGGCGGTGCGCCAATCGAGGTATCGGGCCGCGTGCGTGTGCTCGTGCGCGCGTGGGATCGGACGGACGCGAACGCTGAGCGACGGCGGCTCGGGGTGTTCCGACTCGGCTACGAAGTCCTCGATACAGCCGGAGCACGGGTCGCTGGCGACGGTGTCGAACGTCCGACCATCGCGTTCGACCGGTTGCCGCGGGATTCGCGGGGCGGGATGCTCGCGTATGCGAGCGGCAGCCGATCGTGGTTCAGCGGTCCGACGGTGTTCATCCATCCAGTGACGAACATCGTGCGGGACGGAGAGGCGAGGGAAGAGTTCCTCGACGTGTCGGCGCTCGCGCCAGGCGACTACACGTTGCGTGTCTTTGCGGAGGACGCATCGGGCAACCGTACGACGAAGAGCCCGGAAAGTGGCGTTGACGATCCTGTCTCGGTGCCTCCGTGCCTCGGCGTCTCTGTGTGCGTAGCTCTTCAGACGCTTCGCACACAGAGGCACAGAGGCACGGAGACACGGAGATTAGGTATGCTCTGCGGATGACTGCCACACCCAGGATCCGAACTTTGAGGCACGCGTGCGCGCCAGCTTTGCCGAGCAGGCATTCATGGCGACGTGCGGCGCGACGATCACATCGGTCGAACCCGGCGCGGTCATCATCGAGTTTCCGTTTCGCGATGACCTGACCCAGCAACACGGCTTCATCCACGCCGGAGTCGTCGCGGCCGTCGCCGACAGCGCCTGCGGATACGCCGCGTTGACGCTCATGCCACCCGAGGCCGCCGTCCTGAGCGTCGAGTTCAAGGTCAATCTGCTTGCTCCGGCTGCCGGCGAACGATTCCGTGCGATCGCAAGAGTAATCCGGGCGGGTCGAACGCTCACCGTATGCGCGGCAGAGGTCCACGCCATCCACGGTGACGCACGAGACGATGCGCTCGTCGCCGCCATGCAAGCCACGATGATCGCACTCGTCGACCGCCCCGGCATCGCCGAGCCGCAGGTATTGCCCGCCGACGAATCCGGCAGGGAGTAGTCCACACGCGAGTCAGACCTGCGTCTTGAGGATGAACTTCACAACTCTCGTCCTGCACGCTGCATAGAGGTCGCCGCGGTCGTCGAAGGCAAGTCCGAAAACGATCTCCGACCCCGGCGCAAAGTCGTGCAGATACCGCCCGTCCGACGCGAAGACGTGAATGCCGCTCGTGTCTGAGACATACACGCGTCCCTGCCCATCCACGGCGATGTCGTGCGGCGATCGGAACTGTCCCGGGCCATCGCCACCGCTTCCGAAACGGTTGAGGAACTTACCGTCCGCGGAGTAGTGGAAGACAGCCTTGTGAAAGCCGCCGAGCAGGAAGATGTCGCCGTTTCCGTCGACTGCAACCTTGACCGACAGTTCGGTCTGATCGGTAATCCCGGAGATTGCGTCGCGAACCTCGAGGACGCGGCTGCCGTCCGGGCGGAGTCGCACGATCGACTCTGACCGGCCGACGATCGTGATGGATCCATCCAGGCCGAATGCCAGGTCGTTGATCCATTCGATCGGCTTCCCGGGAAGGGTTCCGACAGTCTTGCCGGTACCCGGCTCGTGGCGCGATACCGTGCCGGCCTGGAGTATCCAGACGCTCGAGCTGTCGGTCGCCAGGCGATGCAGAGCGGTCCTCGGATTCATCATCCATTGGCTGACGAATCCACCCGCTGGGTCGAAGACCTGCACGCGTCCGCCGGTGTAGTCCGCCGCGTAGATCCGGCCCGTGCGATCCACCGCGACCGAACGCGCGTCCTTGAACTGACCGGGGCCGATGCCGTCGGTGCCGAAGACAAGGACGACCTCGGCGACGGCCGGGTTTGTGCTGAGAGACCTGTTGTCGGTTACGTTTGGCGATTGCGCGGACCCGGAGGGGTCAGCTTCGGGGGCGATCACAGTCTCTGGATTCTTCCACGATTCGTAGGCGAAGAGTGCCGCGACGCTGCCCACGACAAGCACGATGCAGGCGACAAGTACCATCAGGAAAACCCTTGCGATGGCCTTGCCCTCGTCGATCCCATCGTCCAGCAGACGAGCGGCGTCCGAGATGGCCTTCTGTACGTGGGTCGTATCGATAATGTGTACCTGTTCGGTGAAAACGATGCGCTCACCACGCTCGATGCGCTCGATTGCATCCTTTGCAGACTTCAGATCGGTGCCATAGGCGCTGCGGTAGACCTTTATCGCGGCGATCTTGTTGCCTCGCTTGAGGATCTCGGAGATGCGCGCCAGGAGCTGCAGTTCGTCGACGGACGGCGGCTCGCCGGTCTCGACGTCCCAGTCCAGCCCTTCACCGGTAACGTCGTAAAGAAGAACGGACGAGTCGCAGTACGAGCACCGAACGGCCTCGGTCGCCGCCGATGCAACCTCGAGCGGGGCAGTGCATGAGGGACACTTGAAGGTCTTGGGCAAAGTGTCGCGAGTCTGCGACGGAATGCGACCAAGTGCAACCGCGATCGACTCTTGCGCGAAGCGCCTTGGAGTGCGGCGCGAAGCGCCGCTTTGGATTTCCACTCGTGGCGCGTGACTGATTTACGATCCAAAGCGGCGATTCACGCCGTACTCCAAGGCGCTTCGCGCATTGCGCTGAAAATAGTTGTGGCAGCATCCTCCGTACGGCGGTAACATCACCAGACCCCAAGTCGATGCTGCTCCCTACCACTGACGGCCCCTGATTGAGAATTCGGACTCGACCGCACCAGATTGCGGCAGTCGCGCTCGCCCCTTCCCTGAGTTCAAACCGAATGCAACGACCGTTCCGTTCTGTCGCTTCAGGAGCGCTGCTCCTCGCCGTCTCTCTCGGCCTGCCGGTCGTCGCATTCGGCGTCCAGGGCACGCGCCTCGATCGACGCATCATCGAGCCGGCGGCAAAGTCCGTTCAGCATCCTGATTCCTAGCACCGTCGCTGGCTCACCGACCTCTACCTGCAGCTCTCCGCCGGCGAGCCATTCGCCCTCGAGGAAGGCGCGCTCCTGCGCCGCTGGGCGTCTGGCGCGACGCTCGACGAGCTAGAGCTCGAGGTGCTTCGATCCCGCGTTCTCTACCGATCGTACGTCGCAGGTCTGGAACTCTCTGACCCTGACGCGAAGATACTCGAAGCCTACGAGCTCGCTCGGTCCCGGCGCTCCTCCGCAATTCTCGACCAGAAGATGCGGCTCCTTGCCGAGCGCGAAGCCGCCGAGAAGGTCGCATCTCCGCGAGTTCCCGCCGTGGTTCCCGTCAACGACACGTGCGAGGGAGCCGAGGTGATTCCGGGCTCCGGACCGTTTCCGGCGCTTTCGGCGGTGACCACAGACATCACCGAGGCAACGACGACCGGCGACCCGGGAGTACCGGCCTGCCAAACAAGCGTATCGAGGTCGATCTGGTACGCGTTCACTCCGGCGACCACCGCGGTGTACACGCTTTCTACTTGCGCCGATGCCGGTACTGCGACAACCGTGGATGACACGGTCGTCGGCGTCTACACATCCGCTGCCGGCTGCGCCGGTCCGTTCACGGTCGTTCCGACAACTGCCAACACGAATGGTTGCGACGACGATTCCTGCTCGAACGAAGAGAACCAGGCCGAAGTCGTAACCGAGCTCTCGGCCGGGACGACCTATTACGTCGTCGTCTGGCTGTTCGGCGCCGCCGCGCCTACCGCAGGCAATACCGCCGTGCAGCTCGAGGTCACACAGGCGCCGATCCCGTCCGCGGACGTCTGCGCCGGCGCGGCTCCACTCACGCTCTCGCAGCCGATTGCCGGATCGACACTGTCGGCCGCGAACGACTACGTGCTGGCCGCCGCCGCAAGCTGCTTCACCGGAGTCGGCCAGTCCGTCTCGACCTCGGTCGGACGCGACGTCGTCTACTCTTTCACTCCTCCGTCGAGCGCGGCCTATTCGTTCCGCGTCACGAACGTGAATCCGTCGTCCAACGCGGTGATCTACCTCTCGACGGTGTGCCCGTCGTCGTCGCCCGGGAATCCCGGAACCGTGACGACCTGTTCGAACGCGGCGAACCGCACTCCGGGCGGGACCTCCGAAGAGTCGATGTGCGCGACGCTTGCTGCCGGCGTACCGGTCTTTGTCTTCGTCGACGAGTCGACGCTGACTGTCGGCACCTCATTCACGATCGAAGTCACGACGTGCCTTCGTGAAGCGGAGCCGAACGGCACCGCGGCGACGTCCAATCCGCTCACGTGCGGGCTCGAGGGCTCGCTTACGCCGGCCGCGGACGCCGACTTCTACGGTCTCGGCGCCACTTCGACAGGTCAACGGGTGTTCGCCTCGATCGACGGCGTCGCCGGAAACTCGTCGGATTTCGACCTGCGGGTGACGACGGCGACAGACACGCTCGAATACGACGACGCCGACAACGATGCGCCGCTCGGGCCGTTCTCGCCAAACGTCTCGGGCACTCCACTGACGGCGGCAACTGCGTTCCTTCGCGTGACCCACGTAAACCCGAGCACGCAAGCGGAGCCATACCGGCTCTACGCCGTCGTTCAGCCCTCTAGCGCCTCGGCGGCGGTCGAGGCCGAACCGAACGGAACGACCGCTCAGGCATCTTCCGCGGTGGGCAACTACTTCTCCGGTGCACTTTCGGGCGCCTCGCCTTCGACTGACCTCGACGTCTTCCAGACGCCGGCGATGACGGGGGATCTGCTCTTCGTGGCGCTCGACGCAGACCCGACGCGGGCCAACACGCCGCTCAACGCGCGGCTCGAGCTGCTCGACGGTTCCGGAAATGTGCTCCTCAGCGTGAACGATGGAAACGCAAGCTCGAACACGAGCTCGGGCGCCGGGTCGCTCTCGGCAACGGCGCCGAGATCGCCCGGTGAGTCGATCGTGTATCGCGTGACGACGTCCGGAACTTATTTCGTGCGCGTCTCGGCCGGATCGTCGTCCACGACAACGGCTGCCGGAGACTATCTGCTCTCGATAGCGAAAAACTGTCAGATCGGCGGAGGTGGCGGCGCAGCGGGATCCGGTGCGGACGGTCCCGGACTCTACATTCCCGGTTCCGGCGCCTTCTTCCTTCGGAACTCGAACTCGAACGGCCCGGCTGATCTCGTCTTCACGTTCGGAGCCGGCGGTGCGGGGCTCGTGGCGCTCAGCGGTGACTGGAACGGCGATGGCCTCGACACGCCCGGCCTGTATGACCCGGCGACCGGCGCCTTCTTTCTGCGCAACTCGAGCTCGAGCGGTCCGGCGGACGTTGTATTCACGTTTGGAGCCGGCGGTCAGGGCTTCGTGCCGCTGACGGGCGACTGGGATGGAAACGCGACCGACACGGTCGGGCTCTACCTGCCGTCGTCGGGTGCGTTTTTCCTCCGGAACGCAAATGCGAGCGGCGGCGCAGACGTCGTCTTCACGTTCGGCGCAGGCGGGCAGGGCTACACCCCGATCGACGGCGATTGGGACGGCAATGGCTCCGATACGATCGGCCTCTACCTGCCGTCGACTGGAGCTTTCTTCCTTCGAAACGCCAACAGCAATGGCGGCGCCGACGTCGTTTTCTCGTTCGGAGCGGGTGGGCAGGGTTTCTCTCCGCTCGCCGGGGACTGGAACGCAGACGGAAGCGACACGATCGGGCTGTATGCGCCGTCGACCGGAGCGTTCTTCCTGCGGAACACTAACGCGAACGGCGGCGCCGATCTCGTGTTCACGTTCGGAGGCGGCGGTGCGAATCCGCTCGCCGGTGACTGGGACGGATTGTAGGAGCCGGGCCGCGCGCGGCGGTTTCCGGTGCAAGCTGGGGGATTGATCATGAAAAGCAGATTGATGAAGGCGCTTCTGGGAATCGTCGTCGTGGCTCATCCGCTGGGATTCGGGGCGGGGGCGCCCGTTGCGAAGGCCCAGGGTGGGTTGCTTACGGGCGTGGGACTTCAGGCGCAGTATTTCGACAGCAAGAACTTCAACGACCTGAAGGTGTCGCGGATCGACCCGACCGTCGACTTCGATTTCGGTGCGCTCTCGCCGGATCCGACGATCAATGGCGACACGTTCTCGATCCGCTGGACCGGCGCGATCCGCGCCGAGGCTACGGCCACGCACACTTTCTACACGCTGTCGGATGACGGCGTGCGTCTCTGGGTGAACGGCGTCCAGGTGATCGACAACTACACGATCCACACGGCGACCGAGAATATCGGGACCATCGCGCTCGTGGCCGGCAAAGTCTATGACCTGAAGCTCGAGTACTTCGAGCAGAGCGGACCCGCGGTTATTCGCCTGTCCTGGTCCCGCCCGGGTTTCGAAAAGGCGGTCATCCCCCAGACCGCGCTTTTCCCGGCGACCCGCGCTGAGGCCGGCCGCGTGCTCGCGCAGACGACGTGGGGCGCAACTGAGGCACTCCTCGACCACGTTCAGCAGATCGGAGTCCCGGCGTGGATAGAGGAACAGCTCGCAAAGCCCACGACTGGCTACCCGGTCTATCCGTATTACCCGATCACCAGGCCGGCGGACTGTATCAACGTCACCGGCGATCCGAATCAGCAGTGCAGCCGCGACAACTACTCGCTCTTCCAGGTGCAGCTCAAGTTCTTCCAGAACGCGATGAACGGCGAGGACCAGCTGCGCCAGCGCGTGGCCTTCGCCCTCAGCCAGATCCTCGTGGTCTCGGGAAACGAGGTCGCGATGGCCTATGCCGGCGGCGACTGGAATCAGATGCTGACGGTCAACGCCTTCGGCAACTACCGCAGCATTCTCCAGGAGGTCACGCTCAATCCGGTGATGGGGCGGTACCTCGACATGGTGAACAACGACAAGCCGAGTGCGAATGGGACCATTCAGCCGAACGAGAACTACTCGCGCGAGCTGCTGCAGCTGTTCACCATCGGGACCGAGAGGCTGAATCTCGACGGCACGAGGGTGCTCGTGGACGGTGCTCCCGTTCCGACCTACGGCCAGACCGAGGTCGAGGGCTTCGCACACGCCTTTACGGGATGGACGTATCCGACGATACCCGGCGGCACGCTCATCAGGCACAACCCGACGAACTATCGCGGTCCAATGGAGGCGTTTCCGGGCAACCACGATACAGAGCCGAAGACATTGCTCAATGGCTGGGTGCTGCCTGCCCGTGACGATGCCGTCGCGGACCTGAACGACGCGCTCGACAACATCTTCATTCACCAGAACGTCGCGCCGTTCATCAGTCAGCGGTTGATCCAGCACCTGGTCACGAGCAATCCGTCGCCGGCATTCGTGGCCCGTGTCGCGACCGTGTTCAACGACAACGGCGCGGGCGTGAAGGGCGATCTTGCGGCCGTCGTTCGGGCCATTCTGAACGATCCGGAGGCCCGCGACACAACGATGCTGACCGCCCAGGCAGGCAAGCTGAAGGAGCCCGTGCTCTTGATGCTGAATATCGTCCGTGGGCTCAATGGACAGTCGGACGGCGTGTACCTTCGCTCGCAGGCGTCAACGCTCAGCCAGAACCTCTTCTATTCGCCGTCGGTCTTCAATTACTACCCGCCGGACTACCGGCTTGCGGGAACGACGCTGCTGGCGCCCGAGTTCGCGATCATGAACTCATCGACAGCCATCAGCCGATCGAACTTCGTGAACTCGGTGGTTTACACGACGCTCATCGCTCCGGATCCTTCGGTCCTGGGCGCGACAGGAACCTCCGTGAATCTGGCGAATCTTCAGGCGCTGGCCGGGGACACGGCAGCAATGGTCGAGAAGCTCAACGAGGTGATGATGAACGGCTCGATGTCGCAGGCAATGAAAGACGCGATCATAACGGCCGTCAACGCGCAGAGCTCGACCGACACGCTCGCGCGCGCGCGATGCGCGGCATATCTCGTCGCGACGTCGTCACAGTTCCAGGTGCAGAGGTAACCGCCATGATCATTCTGAACCGACGGGGATTCCTTAAGCGCGGGTGCGACGCACTTGCGATGGCCGCCTTTGCCCGAAGCCTCGGGATGCTGAACTTCGCGACGACGGCGTCGGCGCAGTCGGGATCGGACTACAAGGCGCTCGTGTGCATTTTCATGTTTGGCGGGAACGACGCAAACAACATGATCATCCCGCACGAGCAGGCTGAGTACGACGCGTACGCCGCGGTGCGCACGACGGCATCCGGCATCAACATCGCTCGCGACACGCTGCTGCAGATCCGGCCGCCGAGCCTGAACAGACAGCTCGGGTTCCATCCGAGCATGCCGCACCTTCATCGGCTCTGGAATCGCGGCAACGTGGCGATCGTCTCGAACGTCGGCACGCTCGTCGAGCCGATGACGCGGGCGCAGTACCTTGCAAACACGGCGATCAAGCCGGCAAGCCTCTTCTCTCACTCGGATCAGCAGAACCAGTGGCAGGCGTCGCTGTCCGAAGGATTGCCGGGAACGGGATGGGGCGGGCGGATGGCGGACGTGACGTGGCCACAGAACGGCGGCGTGAACTTCCCGATGGTTCTATCGGTCGCCGGAAACAACCTCTTTGCGACGAGCGCGGCGCACGAGATGCTCAACGTGCCGTCGACGGGCACTTTCGGATTGAGGGGATTCAGTTCATCGGCGGCAAACACGGCGCGCTTCAATGCGATGCAGACGCTGCTGTCGCAGGACGCCGACAAGACGCTCGTCGCGCGCTCGGCCGGAACGATCGACCAGGCGATCGACTACAGCACGGTGATCGATCCGATCGTGAACTCGACGTCGTCGACGATCGAGAAGATGTTCGCCAAGCAGAGCGCATCGCTGAGCCGGCAATTGCTGCGCGTCGCGAAGATCATCGAGCGCCGCGAGACGCTCGGCCTGAAACGGCAGATCTTCTTCTGCTCGATCGGCGGATTCGACACGCACAACGGTCAGGCGACCGCGCAGGCGTCGCTCCTCCAGCAGCTGAGTCTCGGGATGAAGACGTTCTACGATGCCACCGAGAAGCTCGGTGTCGCATCGCGCGTCACGACGTTCACGCTTTCAGACTTTGGCCGGACGCTGCAGCCGGCGGCCGGCGCGGGAACCGACCACGCGTGGGGCTCGCACCAGATCGTGATGGGCGGCGCCGTGCGCGGCGGGGACGTATACGGGGCGTGGCCGACGCTCGCGCTCGGGGGACCGGACGACTCGGGCTCGGAGGGAAGGTGGATTCCTACGACGGCCGTCGACCAGTATGCGGCGACGATTGCGCAGTGGTATGGCGTTTCGACGTCGGACCTGCCAACTGTTCTGCCAAACCTGAACCGGTTCGCCTCGAGCGATCTGGGTTTCTTCGTCGTGGAGTAGGACCGAGAGCCATCAGCGCATCGCGCATTGCTTCAGGAGTTCGCGTTGGTCGTGAGTTCTGGCGTCTCCTGTAGACTGCGCTCGCATGAAGGCGCGAATCGTCTGGTTGATCCTGTGCGGTATCTGGGGCTCGACGTGGATGGCGATCAAGGTCGGGCTTCGCGACCTGCCGCCGCTGTCGTTCGCCGGGCTGCGCTTCGTGCTCGCCGTCGGGATTCTCTACGCGATCGTCCGCGCTCGCGGCGTTCCGCTGCCGCGGACACGTCGTGACTGGCTGCTCATCGGTATCACGGGATTTCTGGCAT
Source organism: Blastocatellia bacterium (assembly GCA_016705245.1). Taxonomy (GTDB): domain Bacteria; phylum Acidobacteriota; class Blastocatellia; order UBA7656; family JADIYM01; genus JADIYM01. The sequence continues at coordinate 49,726 of JADIYM010000004.1, forward strand.
TCACGGTCAACTACGGATTGCTGTTCTGGGGTGAGCAGTACATCTCGTCGGGACTCGCGGCACTCCTTCAGGCGACCATTCCCGCTTTCGGTTTCGTGGTGGCGCACTTCTATCTGCCCGGTGAACGGGTCACGCCGGGAAAGATCTGCGGCGTGATTCTCGGCATCGCGGGTGTCGGAGTCATTTTCTCGAACCAGCTGACGGTCGAGGGAGGGATGGCGTTCTGGGGCAGCGCTGCCATCGTCGTGGGAGCAGTAGCGTGCGCATACGCGAACGTACTCGTGAAGGCCAGGTGTGGCCACCTCGACCCGGGCGTGTTGGCCGGGGGCCAGATGATCTGCGGACTCGTACCGCTTCTGCTGGCCGGCGCGATATTCGAAGGCAATCCGCTCGCGTTCAACTGGACCTGGTCGGCAATTGCGTGCCTCGTTTATCTCGCGGTTGTCGGATCGGCGGTGGCGTTCCTGCTCTACTACTGGCTCGTCCGAAACATGGACGTGACGACGACCATGCTCATTGCGCTCGTGACTCCGCTCATCGCGGTCGGCGTCGGCGTGGTCTTTCTCAGCGAGGAAGTGACCTGGAGATCCATTGCCGGCGGCCTGTGCATCATTGCCGGAATTGCTCTCATCAATCTGCGCCGGCGTCGCGGCGGGCTGTCGGGTCCGCTGGCCACGATTGGTCCCGACGGCGTTGGGGATGGCGAACTCGCCCCGGTTCGGGCGAAACTCGTGGAGTGACGGCGAGGGAGACAGAGGTCTGACGATGAACGCGCCGTCGCAGTGGCCATGAACACGCACGACCCCAGGCGCCCTTCCATCGGATACGTCGTCGCGGTCCGGGACGACGGGGTGTCGTATGCGCGGCTCGTGCGGCCCGATCCGGACGCGCTCGGTTGCTTCGATGCCCGCCAGGTGACGGGGGCGACGATCCCTGCACTTCCGATTGGCGATGCCGGTATCGCCGGGGCGGTGCCGTGCGATGGTGCCGAGATTCTTCGCGAGCTCGACCGCGCGTTCCGCCGGCGCGAGCTCGCGCCATGGATCCCACTGGCCGGTGTCTTCCTCGTCTGGTTCGTCATCGCGGCGGTCCTGCTCTCGCGTGGAAGCGCCATAGTCGTGGCGATCGCCGTAACGGCCTCGGTCGCCGTCACGTGGATCGCCCACAGGATTGCCGGGTACGCAGACACGGCTGCCTCGGCATCGCTCCTCGTCTACCGTCTCGACGAGCCGTCCGCGGCGAGGTTCGCAGCGTTGCAGGCCGCGTCGCAGAAACTATCCGCAGCGGGGCGGATGTGGCACGTCGCATCTGAGGGCCGCCTGCTCGATCCCAGGCAGAAGTACGGTGCGCGCCGATTCCTCAGGCGGTATCGCATCCGCCCCGGGCTCTCGTCGCCGGCGCGCACGCTGGTCAACCTCACCGTTCCGACGGTCTACGGTGAATCGCGCAAGTACTTCTTCTTTCCGGATCGGGTGCTTGTTTACGACGACCGCGGTGTGCGGGCGGTGACTTATGATCGGCTGGCGCCGCGAACGACGGAGGCGCTCGTTGTCGAGGATGAAGACGTCCCGACTGATGCCAGGACAGTCGAGACGACCTGGCTGCACCTTGCCCCGGACGGCGGCCCCGATCCCGCCGTTGAGAACAACCGTCGATATCCGATCGTGCTCTACGGTGCGCTCGAGATTGCCGGACCGTTCGGCGCCGCCGAGCTGTTTCACTGTTCCGTTCCCGGCGCGCTCGAGGATTTCGCCGCGGCAATCGACGTACTCGCGTTTCGTGACGAGCCGGAGCGTTCCGCAACCAGCGAAGACGAGTACGAATCCGAGTCGCGCGAGGAACCCACGGACGGCGTCGACGATGACCTGTTCGAAGATGCCCTCCGGTTTCTTGCAACCGGCGGCTCCGCCGACGTTGATGCCGTCGGCAAGCACTTCGGCGTCGCATTCGGCCGCGCGGCGAGGATTCTGACGGCACTCGAGAGGGAGGGCTTCATTGGAGCTTCGGGTTCGAACGGGTCGCGCGAAGTGCGACGGTCGGCGATCCGGTACGTCGAGTTGCTCGACCGCGCATCGACGGGCGCGCCCGGCGGGGCGCGCTCGCGCAGGACGCGAAGGACGGCTGCGCGTCGTGCGAGAAACCGGACGCTCGAGCCGCACGAGGTTCTCGGGGTCACAGCAACGGCGTCGCGGTCCGACATCGCCAACGCGTATCGCGAGCTCGCCCAGCTATACCATCCAGACAAGGTTGCGACGCTCGCGCCCGAGTTCCAGGACCTTGCCGACCAGCGAATGAAAGAGATCAACGCCGCCTACACGGTGCTTAACGGCGGAGCGGAGCCTGGCAAGCAAGCCGGTCGATGCTGAGAGCAATGCGCGAAGCGCCTTGGAGTGCGGCGTGAATCGCCGCTCTGGATTTGCTCACGCGATCGATTGGGAATCGAGATCCAAAGCGGCGATTCACGTCGCACTCCAGAGCGTTTCGCGCATTGCACTACCGTTCGTCCGACGCCTCAGCTGCCGCGGCAGCGGCGTGCCATCCGCGAAGCAGGTTCGCCAATCCATACATCGTGAGGATCGACGCGACGAGGATGGCGCCAATGTGGAATCCCGATCTGCGCAGGTTCGTGGCGAAGAGCGACCACGGATTACCGCTTCCGGCCTGCAGAGGGTGTGTTCCCTCGGCGTACTCGCGCGCGTCCGGAATGCCGTCGCCGTCGAGATCACTCGCCTGGTCGAGCATCCCGGCGAGCTCGCCGGGACGCGACCGAAGTTCGATCACCTTCGACTTGCCGACCGTCCGGATGATCGTGTTGCCGAAACCGTTCAGGATGGGACTGTCGACCTCGGTCCCCGGCTCGAAGGCCGCCCGTGCCCGTCCGAGCCTCGAGAGGGCGTCGGCATTGAGACTTCCGATCTGACCGTGGCCGGCGCCGTCGGGTCCGTCCGGATGGGCGTGGCACATCGCGCAGTTCGTCACGCGGCCAGAGTTCGTCTGCGAGTATTTCTGATACTCGGGATAGGCGTTAGCGACTCCGGCTCCGGCCGTCCACAGCACCGCGAACGCCGCGCCGGCGATTGCATATCGTCGCATTCGCATCACTGAACTCCCTTGATCGCGTCGTAGATCTGCTGCCCGAAGATGGTGACGATGATCAGGTACGCGGCGCCTGCCACGGCCAGCGCTCGCAGCGTCTTCCGGCTCGTCCCGCGGAAGATCCACGGTGCGGCGAGCAGCACGAGCGCGGCCGCATTGCTGGCGAGGATGATCACCCAGAACGGCAGCAGCTCGAGCGGGTAATAAACGAAGAAGAAGTACCACTCCGGCTTGATTCCCTCCGGTGTCGATCCGAGCGGGTTGTATGGCTCCGCAAGCGTGTACGAGAAAAACGACTCGAAGGGCAGGCAGATCGCCACGACGAAGATCACGAGGAACGCAACTCCCCACGCCGTCAGGTCCTTGATGACGAAATCGGGAAAGAACTTCTCGAACCGGACCTTGACGGCCTCAGTTCCGCGACTCATGCCGTGGAGCTGGATGCCGAAGACGTGCATTCCGAGAAGTCCGAGCGTCAGCAGCGGCAGAACGACCACGTGGATCGCGTAGAACCGGCTTAGCGTCGCCTGTCCGACGGTCGCTTCGCCCTGGATCGTTTCCTTGATCGTCGCCGGCAGCGTCGCAAGACTGCCGGGCAGGTATGCGCCGACTTCCTCGATCGACTGGAGGCCGATCTTGGTTGCGTTGACCGCGATCTGGTTCCACGGGAGCAGGTAACCGGTAAAGCCGAATCCGAACGTCAGAAACAGCATCAGAACGCCGCTCAGCCAGATGACCTCGCGCGGCTTCTCGAACGCCTTCATCGCAAACGTCGTGATCAGGTGTGCGAGGACGCAAAGGATCATTGCCGAAGACGACCACGCGTGCAGGTTGCGGATCAGCGCGCCGCCACTGACGTGGTTCGTGATGTATTCGACCGAGGCGTGCGCATCGCTGACCGTCGGCTCGTAGTAGAAGAGCAGCATCAGTCCCGTTCCGATCTGGATCAGGAAGAAGAAGAGCGTCAGTCCGCCGAGGTAGTAGGCCCAGCTCATCCGATGCAGCGGAACGACCTTCTTGCCGATCATCGATGCGACGTTCATCTTCTCGACCGGAAAGCGATCGGCCACGAAGCCGGCAAGGGCGGAGAGTTTAGACACTGCGTTCATCACGCCTCCTCGGTGGTCCGCTTCGGGATGTAGACAGTGCAGGCAGCCAGCTCACTCGCCGGAACCGCAGGCGGTTCGGTGCTGCGGCCCACGACGGCGCCAGCCGCGTCCATCAATACCCAGTCGAGGTGCGGGAGCGGCGCCTTTGCGGGGGCCCCGGATTCGGTGCTCCGGTCTTGATGTCAAAGTAGGAGACGTGACACGGGCAGAGGATCTGTCCCTGATCGTTCACCTCACTGGCGACGGTGCATCCGAGGTGGGTGCACTTGGCGGAGATCAGGATCGGCATGCCATCGTCGCCCTTGAACGCAAGCGCGGGCCGCATCTCGTAATCGATGAAGTACCGGCCCTTCTTCGCGTCGAGCTGGGCTAGCGGCCCCACCGCGATGTAGGCGCTCCGCAGACGCTCGAGTTCGAGCTCGCGCTGCTCGGCGGTCGCCTTGACGCGGACGAGGCGTTCCTCGAGAAGGTCAGCGCGTTGTTCTTCGGTCAGTTTCGGCCCCTGGAAGTACCGCACGAACTTGTCGAGCACGCCAACTCCGAGCAAGCCCACGCCCGATGCCGTCGCGACAGTCCCGGTGATGAAGAGTCGACGCGATGCGACGAGTTTGTCGCCCGCGACCTTGCCCAGGCGCGCCAGGTTGCCCCACACGACGACCTGCGGAGCGCGCATCACGTAATGCAGAGGCGCCGTGAACATGTGAATGAGCCGCGAATACGGTATGAGGCCGATGATGACCCACGCCCCCGCGATGTGGGCCTTGACGAGCCCGGGCATCTCGGCGACGAACGTCGCGTCCGGCTGAAGCGTGACGATGCTCCAGAGATACGGCACGACGGTTCCGGGAGCCCACGCAGCTCCCCACCGATAGCTCAGCGCCACGCTGAGCCCGAGCACGATCTGCACGAGGAGCAATGCCTGCACGACGAGATCGACATTCGTTGTCACGGCCTGGACCTTGGGAGACACGAGCCGCCGAACGATCAGCACGAGCATTCCGGCAATGCAGAGAAACGCGAGCGCGATTCCGACAGTCTCGATCGCCACTAGTGCGATTGCGTTCGCGGTGATGGCCCGCCAGACGCCCGGAAACAGGAAGACGAAGATGTGCGCAAGCAGAATGACGATGATGCCCGCGTGCCACGGCACCGAGCCCCACTTGAGCGTCCGGTGCTCGAGGAACTGCGACGACAGCGCCGAGACATTGTACGGCTCGCGTCGGAAGCGTTGGATCGTTCCCACGATGCACGCGACGAGCGCGAGATACGGGAGTCCGACGAGCAGAAATGTGTCGATCATGGTCTGCCTCCGTGGGTCACGGCGTCGCCAACGATGAGGTTCAGTGCGGAAATGGGCTCGCGGTACGGGTTCTCGAGGGTGGCGAAGCGCTTCGCCATCGTCGAGACGACGCGCGACAGGCAATATTCGATCAGCTCGTCGAGCGCCTCTTCGTCGAGAAGTCCGGCGAACCGCAGCAGCACGGCGATGTGATCAGGCAGTTCGGAGCCGGCCTCGAAACCGAGCTGGTCGAACGAATCGCGAAGTCGCGCCATCAGTTCGCCGCGCGCAAAGCTCTCCTCGCCGAAGATGTGGACGCCGGCGTACGGCGCGCACACGGCCGAGATGTCGAAGGTACGAGTGTACCGTTCTTCGAGCACGTCGAGCGGCTCGTTGAGCGTCCACATGAGAAACGGCGTGAGCAGGTCGGCGGCCTCCGGCCAACGTCGAGCGATCTGTCGCCGGCAGATCATTACGTCCGTCGGAAGAGCTGCAGTCGGATAGTCGAGCAAGGGAGCCATTGCCACGAGTGCCTGGACGAGCTCGGCCTTCGGCGCACGCAGGCCATCGTCGATTGAAGTGGTTGCGACGACCGTGCTCATGCGCCCCTCCGTGCGATCTGGACGAACCCGAGACCAACCTCGCCCTTGGCGATTGACGGTCCATCGTCGAAGCCGTCGACGTACTCTTCGTGCCTTCGACTATAGGCACGTTTCCGGCGCTGAAGAGGCTCGCGAGGTATTCGATTGGCATGCGGGCGCGCTCGAGGTCCGTGAAAAACGCATCGCCGTCGTTTGCGTAGATGCCCGATGCCGAGCGTCCGCTGACGGGTAGCAGGGGCGGCACGTAGAAGAGCATCGGCATCGTGCGGAACTCGACGTGCAGCGGCAGCGCGAGGCCCCATTCGATGACGTACTTGTAGATCGGCGACTGCTGGGCCGACTCGATGAACTCTTCACTGATGCCGTTGGCGCGCGCGGCAGCGACGACCTCGGGGTCGTGCGGATCGAGGATCGTGGAGCGTTGCGACTCGACGAGTCCCTCGTTCGGGACCGTCATGGCGTCTGGTACGCGGTCCGCGTCGTAGAGAAGCACGCCGATGTAGCGGATGCGACCAACGCACGAGTGGAAACACGCGGGCGCCTGGCCGGTCTCGAGGCGCGGGTAGCAGAGGATGCACTTCTCCGATTTGCCGGTCTGCCAGTTGTAGTAGATCTTCTTGTACGGGCAGGCGGTGACGCAGGCGCGCCATCCGCGGCAGGCTTCCTGGTTGACGAGGACGATGCCGTCCTCGCCGCGCTTGTAGAGGGCGCCCGACGGGCACGACGCCACGCAGCTCGGATTCGCGCAGTGATTGCAGATGCGCGGCAGGTACATCATCGAGATGCGTTCGATCTCGAACATCATCTCGCGCTCGGCCTCGGTCAGCTTGTCGAGGTTCGGGTCGTTCTCGGCATAAATCGGCGAGCCCGAAAGATCGTCGTCCCAGTTCGGGCCGGCCTCGATATCGATGTGCTCGCCAGTGATGAGCGAGATCGGACGGGCGGTCGGCTGGTCGTCACCCTCCGGCGAGTCGAACAGGTCCGAGTACGTGTATGTCCACGGCTCGTAGTAGTCCTGAAGGCCCGGCTGGTTCGGGTTGTAGAAGAGCTTCGTGAGCGCCGAGAGCTTGTCCTGGCAGCGCAGCTTCAGATGCCGCGAGCCTTTGCCTCCGGCTAGCTTCCATCCGCCCTTGTAAGTGTCCTGGTTCTCCCAGAGCGTCGGATAGCCGGTGCCCGGCTTCGTCTCGACGTTGTTCCACCACATGTATTCGGCGCCGGCGCGGTCGGTCCAGACGTTCTTGCACGCGATGCTGCACGTGTGGCAGCCGATGCACTTGTCGAGGTGAAAGACCATCGCGACGTGGGATCGAACGTTCATCTCGGTGGCTCCTGATGTGGCATTGTCGAATGACCGAATCCTCGGACGACGCAATGGAAGCGGCGGTCGGGAAAGCGCCGGAGGCGCGAAAGAACCTGAGCCCACGGCGCAAGCCGTGGGACTGTCCCGGAAGCAGCGGCCGAGCGCCGGAGGCGCGAAACAACGCTCACGGTGACGGCTTCACCCATAGGCCAGGCACCGAGCGGGGTGTTTCGCGCCTCCGGCGCTCTACCGAAGTTCGAACGAGGACCCATAGCTTGCGCTATGGGCTCAGGTTCTTTCGCGCCTCCGGCGCTGAGGAGGAAGCTCGCGCCCCTGGCGACAGGGAGGCCGTTCACGATTCTTCTGCTCCAGAAGATTCGCGCACCTTTCAGCCAAGGGTTGGATTTGATGTCAGGGAGGTACACTCGCTGATTCCCCTTAGAACTCGACCTTGTCCATCTTGCGGACGATGACGTAGGTGTCGCGGTTGACACCCGTCGGTCCCCAATAATTGAAGGCGTAGGTGAACTGCGCGTATCCGCCGATCATGAAGAGCGGCTTCAGGCGCACGCGCGTCAGGCTGTTGTGGCCGCCAGCTCGTCGCGCGCCGCGGCCGGGTGATTTCGGCACCGACAGCGTCCGCTCCGTCGCGTGATAGATCATTCCCATTCCGCGAGGCAGCCGGGCGCTGACGCACGCGCGTGTGCACACGACGCCGTGGTCGTTGATGACCTCGACCCAGTCGTTGTCCTCGATGCCGATCATCGCGGCGTCCTTGTCGTTCATCCAGAACGGCTCGATGCCGCGCGAGAGGGTCTCCATCCGGAGTGTGTCGCCGAACGTGGAGTGGATGTGCCACTTGCCGTGCGGTGTCAGGTAGTTGAGAACGAGCGAATTGTGACCGGACGAAGTCTTCTCGAGGTCGCGCATCGTGCGGGCCTCGGGACGCGGCTTGTGCGTCGGCAGGTGCTCGCCAAACGCGCGGTACGTCTCGTGGTCCAGATACAGGTGCTGGCGACCGGTAAGGGTCCGCCACGGGATCAGCTCTTCGACGTTCTGCGCGTACGAGGTGTAGGCGCGTCCGTCGTTCGTGATTCCGGTCCAGTATGGCGTCGTCAGCACGCGTCGCGGCTGGTTGATGATGTCCTCGAACGTCATCCGGATGGCGCGTGTATAGGCCGCGAGGTGCGTGTGGTCGATGCCGGTCTTCTTCGACTCGGCCTCGTAGCCCCGGTAGGCGAGCTCGCCATTCGTCTCGGCGGCGAACGCGAGGATCGCGTTGCAGACGTCGACATCCTTGCTGAGGGACGGGTACGTCGTGTCGTTCCACGTCTCGACCGGCCGGCTCATCATGTATTCGTCATAGACGTCGTCGATGTCGTAGTGCGTGCCATGGACGGCAAGTCCCTTGTCGCGGTAGTTGCGCCCGAGTGAAATGAACCGTTTGTAGAGGTCGCGGTAGTTGCGCGTCACGACCGTCATTCCCGGCATCGTCTTGCCCGGAATGGCTTCGCACTCTCCACGCGACCAGTCCTTCACGGTCGGCTGCGCCATTTCGGCGGGCGTGTCGTGCTGAAGCGGCGAGATGACGATGTCTTTGACCGGCTCGGGCAGGTAGCGGTCGGCGAGCCGTGCGGTCTCGCGCGCGATCTCCTTGAAGATGTCCCAGTCGTTGCGCGCTTCCCAGCACGGAGGAACGGCGGCTTGCAACGGATGGATGAACGTGTGCATGTCCGTCGAGTTGAGGTCGTTCTTCTCGTAGTAGGTCGCCGCCGGCAGGACGATGTCGGAGTAGAGCGCCGACGAGTCCATCCGGAAGTTCAGGTCCACCACCAGGTCGAACTTTCCGCACTCGACGTCATCGCGCCATTCGACGTCCACGATGTCCTGCTTGGCGACCTCCGCCGCGATCGTGTTCGTGTGCGTGCCGAGGTAGTGCTTGAGGAAATACTCGTGGCCCTTGGCCGACGACAGCAGCGCGTTTCCGCGCCAGATGTACCAGACGCGCGGGAACGAGCTCGGTGCATCCGGGTCCTCCATCGAGAACTTGAGGGTGCGGTTCTTCAGGCGTTCGACGGTGTGCTTGACGATCTCGGCATCGGTCGATGCGCCGGCGCGTTCGGCGTCGCGCACGACGTCGAGGCTGCTCGTGGTGAACTGCGGATAGCAGGGAAGCCAGCCGTTCCGGACGGCGAGCAATTGCTTGTCGGCCGTATGGCCGGTCGCCATGGCGTGACCGTCGTCGGCGACGGCGCAGACCTCAGAGAACTTCCTGTCGTAGCGCCACTGGTCCGAGTGGATATAGTGGAACGACGGCGAGTTCATCAGCCGCGGCGGGCCGCCCCAGTCAGTGGCGAACGCGATTGGCGCCCACGCGGCCATCGGCGCTAGCTTCTCCTGTCCGACGTAGTGGTTCAGACCACCGCCGTTAACGCCGACACAGCCGGTGAGGATGAGCGTCGTGATCGCGGACCGATAGATGAGGTTGTTGTGGTACCAGTGATTGACGCCGGCACCGATGATGATCGAGCACTTGCCGCGGCTCTTCTCGGCGGTCTTCGCCCATTGACGGGCGAAGCGGATGACGTCGGTCGCGCGCACGCCCGTGAACTGTTCCTGCCAGGCCGGTGTGAACGGCAGACGATCGTCTTCGTAGCCGGTTGGCCACTCGCCCTCGAGCGAGTCGAGCCGGCGAACGCCGTATTGCGCGAACATCAGCTCCATCGCGGTCGTGACCTGGACGGGGCCGTCGGCGGTCTCGACCGTCATCGTCGGCACCGAGCGCGTCCGGAAGACGGACGACGTGCCGTCGGTGAAGTCCGAGAAAAGCACGGGCACTGAGTTCGCGCCGTCGAGCGTGAGAGCCGGATCGATCGCGACGCCGTCGGCGTCCTCGAGCTTCAGGTTCCAGCGGCCCTTCTGCGACTGCCAGCGGTGGCCGACGGTGCCCTGCGGCATGCGGAGCTTTCCGGAAGCCGCATCGAGCATGAAAAGCTTCCACTCGGCGTTTTCTTCACCGGAGTGTGCGGCGATGTCCGATGCGCGCAGCAGCCGCCCCGGCCGGTATTTGCCGTCGCCGGCCTCTTCGAGCATCACAACGAACGGCGCATCGCTGTATTTCTTCAGATAGTCGTGGAAATAGGGGACCGATCGGTCGACGAAGGCTTCCTTGAGAATGACGTGGCTGACGGCCATCCAGTAGGCCGCGTCCTGCCCCTGGTTGAGCGGCACCCACTCGTCGGCGATCTTCGACGTCATGCTGAAGTCCGGCGAAAAGACGACGACCTTCGTGCCCTTGTGGCGGGCCTCGACGAGGAAGTGCGCGTCGGGGGTCCGCGTCATCAGGACGTTCGAGCCGACGACGGCGATGAACTTCGAGTTGAACCAGTCGGCGCTCTCGGCGACGTCCGTTTGCTCGCCCCATATCTCGGGAGACGCGGGCGGCAAGTCGCAGTACCAGTCGTAGAAAGACATCGAAACGCCGCCCATCAGCTGCATCAGCCGGGAGCCGGCGGCGTAGCTCACCATCGACATCGCCGGAATCGGCGAGAATCCGACGATGCGGTCAGGGCCGTGCTCCTTGACGGTCGAGATGTTCGCGGCGGCCATGAGCTCGTTGACCTCGGGCCAGGAGACGCGCCGGAATCCGCCCTTGCCGCGGGCGCGGTGGTAGCGCTTCCGCGATTCGGGATTGGTGACGACCGACTTCCACGCGGCGACGGGATCGTCGACGTGCTCGCGCTTCGCATCGCGCCAGAGGTCGAGGAGGGCGCCGCGCATGTATGGGTACTTCACGCGCAGCGGGCTGTAGACGTACCAGCTGTACGAGATGCCCCGCTGGCAGCCGCGCGGCTCGTAGGGCGGCAGCTCACGGTCGAGGATCGGATAATCGAGCGCCTGCATCTCCCACGTCACGATTCCGTTCTTGACGTAGATGTTCCAGCTGCACGACCCCGTGCAATTCACGCCGTGGGTGCTGCGCACGATCTTGTCGTAGGACCACCGGTTTCGGTAGAAGTCCTCCCACTTGCGCTGCTCGGGTGCGAAGATGTCCTTAATCCAGGCCATCGCGTCGTCTCCTCAGAAGTTGCTGCCGGACGCTCATTCGTCGTCCGCCGTAAACCAGACCGAGTGCCACGAAGAGCACGGCGGCGCCGATCGCTCCCGCGAGTGGCACGCGTGTCGAAGTCGTTGTCGTCGCGGGTTGAAGCGATCCCAGGTACGCCGTCAGGTGGATTGCTTCCTGCTTGGTGACCGGATGGTTGCGATAGGCGGCGGTCATCACCTTGAAGCTCGTCTTCTCGATCGCCGACTGCAGCGGAGTCTCACCGAGCTTGGCGTGAACGCCGTCGAGTGGGAGGGCAAGATTGCCGCCGCTTCCAGAGACCGCGTGACACGCGACGCAGGCCATGCCGCCACCGGAGAGCTGCGTGCGGCCCGTGAAGAGTGCCTCGCCGATAGCCGGTGACGGCGGATCGAATGACGCGGCCGTGGCCTTGGCGAATCGCTCCTGCTCCGCGGCAAGCCGGTCGCGAACGTCCGTGGACTTCAGGAAGTCGCGCAGGACGACGATGTCCTCGTTCGCCAGCGGGCCAACCTTCACCTCCATGGCCTTGATGCCTTTGTCGAGGTCGGGCGCTTGCCACGTTGCGGCCTCGTTGAGATCAGGTCCCGTGAGCTTGCCCTTGCCGACGGTGTGGCAGCCGGCGCACTTCTGAAGGAAGAGCTTCGCCGCCGGATCGCCTTCCGTTGCAACAGGAGCAACGGTTGGGACTGTCACCGCTGAGGCCGCCGGAGCCGCCGGCGCCTCAGGCTGCCCGGCAGGACCGCCGTTTGTCACCGGCGGGGCCGAGGCGTTCGAAACAGCCGGCGTCGGGGCCGGTGATTGGCCAGGCGCTGCGCCAGTCTGCCCGGATGCCGTGAAAGCCCCGAGCGCCGCGACAGCGAGGAGCGCCGCGATCTTTGCGGACCTTGCGCGGGACGATGGTTGGTGGCTCGTTTGCACTGTACCTCCGCGTGAGCAACTGATGTCGGGATCCAACCTAGGCGCTTCGACGACGGAGCGCTGTGACAAGAATCACAAGCTGGTCCAAGGCTGACGTGAACCCTTTGTCTGAGCCCGATTGGCACGTGCCGTGCCAGAGCGCGCGGTTCGAAGTCTGCGGGTGCATTGGCGTCGTCAGGGGGCGGCGACCGGGAGTACTCCGTTACCGTCGCCGAGATCGTGGTGACCTTCCGATCGTGCCCAGGCGCGGCGCTTTTCCCCGTGACTGCGTTCTTTTACGCACCGCCGCATCCGCTAATCCTGCAGAACCCAACTGACCCGGGGGTGTGCGGGAGTCATTTCGACGCGCGAAGGAGGACCGGATCCCCGAGCGCGAGCGACGGGCCGGCCTCTCACGTGAACCGATTTCGGGCCCACAGATGCTCTTTCAGTCGTGGAAGTCCGCGTTGGACGGCCGGCCCCTCGCTCACGCTCGGGGTTCTGTCCAGCGCCGGAAGTGCTTGACGCGCGATGCCTTTCCTCCGACAGGCTCCCAAGGCACGGAGTTTGCCGTGTCGCAGCATTCGAAAGTCCCAACTCCGTTAGATTGAAGGCTTGTGACATTCGTCACAGACTCGAAAGACGGCCGGTTCTAGATTCACGACGATTCCCCAAGGAGGCCCGCATGAAAACGACTGATCCACCGATCGACGTGAACGTCCTGCCGCCGCTGCCAGGACCGGTGAAGTCTTCGGGGGGCACCTGGCTCGATCGGTGGGAGCCGGACGATCCGCAGTTCTGGGCCGAGACCGGAAGCCGGATCGCGTGGCGAACGCTGACGATCACCACGCTTACCCTGATCCTGTCGTTCGCGACCTGGTTCATGATGAGCGCGATCGTCGTGCGCCTGCCGCAGATCGGATTCAAGTTCGACACGATGCAGCTCTTCTGGCTCGCGTCGATGCCGGGACTTGCGGGCGGCACGCTGCGAATCCTGCACACGTTCCTGATTCCGATTTTCGGATCGCGGCACGTCATCACGATCGCGACGTTGCTCAAGCTCATTCCGTGCGTTGGCATCGGCCTCGCAGTGATGAATCCCGAGACGCCGTACTGGCTGTTCCTCGTGCTCGCGTTCTCGGCCGGATTTGGTGGCGGCGATTTCTCGTCGTACATGCCGAGCACGAGCGTGTTCTTTCCAAAGCGTCTCCAGGGCACGGCACTCGGTATCCAGGCCGGCCTCGGCAACTTCGGCGTCAGCGTCGCGCAGTTCGTGACCCCACTCATCATCGCAGTGCCGGTCTTCGGCGCCCTCGCCGGCGGTTCGCAGTCGATGACAAAGGCCGGGCAGACGTCCAACATCTGGCTGCAGAACGCAGCGTTCTGGTACGTGCCGCTGCTGCTGATCATGGGTGTCGCCGCTTGGTGGTTTCTCCGAAGCGTTCCGGTTCGAGCGAGTTTCCGCGAGCAGCTCGACATCTTCAAGAATCGGCACACCTGGTACTGCACGGCCACGTACGTGATGACGTTCGGCTCGTTCGCCGGATTCTCGGCGGTGTTTCCCTTGTTGATCGTCAAGGTCTACGGCGGTTTCCCGGGCGCACCCGATCCGTTGAAGTGGGCCTTTCTCGGACCGCTCCTCGGATCGGGCTCGCGCGTGCTCTTCGGACCGGTCGCCGACAAGATCGGCGGCGCGATCCTCACGCATGTCGTCGGCATCGGGATCATTGCCTGTGGCGTGCTTGATGGTCTTCAGCGGTCTGCTCACGCCGACGTCGGTCGACCAGTTTCCGATGTTCGTAATCCTGATGCTCACGATCTTCCTGCTGACCGGGGTCGGGAACGCCGCAACGTTTCGGCAGTACCCGATCATCTTCGCGCACAGTCCACGGCAGGCTGCCGGCGTGATTGGCTGGACCGCCGCCGTCGCCGCCTACGGTCCGTTCCTCTTTGCGATGCTCATCGGCGCATCGATCACGTCGACCGGTTCGGCACAGCCGTTCTTCATCGGTGCGGTCGCGTTCTACGCCATTGCGACCGCGATTAATTGGTGGTTCTACACGCGCAAGGGCTGCGAGAAGCCCAGCTAGGGAGACTCGGAACATGTCCACCGCTTCGCAGGTTCCCCCCGCCCCGCTCGCCAACGCCCTCGAGGGCGTTGGCACACCTGCCCAACGCACACGCATATGCGCGCTGTCGACCATCGGTTTCACGCTGATGTTCGCGGTGTGGCTGATGTTCGGCATTCTCGCAATCCCGATCCGCAAGGAGTTCAACCTCACCGAGGTGCAGTTCGGATGGTTGACGGCGATCGCGATCCTCAACGGCTCGATCTGGAGGCTGCTCTTCGGGATCGCGACGGATCGCTTCGGCGGGCGCCGCGTCTTCACCGCGCTCATCCTTGCCACGATCGTGCCGTCCTATCTCGTGAGCCAGGCGTCGTCGTACTACGAGCTCCTGTTCTATGCATTTCTCGTCGGACTGGCCGGCAACGCCTTCTCGGTCGGCATCGCCTGGAACTCGGCGTGGTTTCCGCGCCAGCAACAGGGACTCGCGCTCGGGATCTTCGGTGCCGGCAACGTCGGCGCATCGGTCACGAAGTTCATCGGTCCGTTCCTGATCGCGACCATCCCCGTCGCCGGCTACTACGGCGGGTGGATTCCAGGTGGCTGGCGCTTCGTGCCGTTTCTCTACTGCGTGATGCTCGCGATGCTGGCGGTAGCGATGTGGTTCGGGAGCCCGAAGCACGACCACATGCCCGGAAAGGGCCGCTCGATGGCCGAGATGCTCCGGCCGCTCAACAACGTGCGCGTCTGGCGCTTCAGCCTCTACTACGTCGTGGTCTTTGGAGCCTACGTCGCTCTGTCAGTATGGCTGCCGAAGTACTACGTCGACGTGTACGGGCTGCCCCTGCAGAGCGCCGCGCTGTTGACCGCGCTCTTCATCTTTCCCGCGAGCCTGCTTCGGCCGCTCGGAGGCTGGTTCTCCGATCGGTTCGGGGCCCGACGCGTGATGTACTGGGTTTTCGGAACCATGACCGTGGCTACGTTTCTGCTTTCGGGACCGAGCGGTCATATCGTCATCAACGTGCCAGGGCGCTTCGACGCCGACGGGATGACTGAGGTCATGCCGGTCACTATGAACGTCTACTGGTTCACAGCGCTGGTCTTCATCGTGGGCGTCGGCATGGGCGTCGGCAAGGCCGCTGTCTACAAGTACATTCCCGAGTACTTTCCGCGTGACGTCGGCGCCGTCGGCGGACTCGTGGGACTGCTCGGGGCGCTCGGCGGATTCTTCCTGCCGCCTATCTTCGCTTTCCTGCTCGAGTGGACATGGATTCCGCAGACGACGTTTTTCGTGCTCTTTCTCCTGACGGCCGTCAGCTTCATGCGGCTGCACCTGACCGTCTGGCGAATGCTGCATTCGGCGTCGCCCCACCTCGAGACGCACTTCGAGACACACACGTCATGAAATCTCTCAAAACGATCTGCACGGCGACGCTCCTGCTGGCGGCTCTCGTCACGCCGGCGGCGGCCCAGGCGACAGCACCGGTAGCCAGCGCCGCACCTCCTCCCGCGGAAGCGAAACCGGCGCCATCGAATTCGACGAGCCTTGCCGCGCAAGTGAATTCAGAACTGCCGGAGTGGGTCCGATTCGGCGGCGAGTACCGGTTCCGCTTCGAGTCGGTTTCGGGCGTGAAGGGCGTCGAGGACACCCAGGACGGCTACGCGCTGTCGCGACTGAGGCTCGACCTGCTCTTCAAGCTCGGGAAACACGTTCGGCTCTTCGTGCAGGGACAGGACTCACAGGTCGGCGGCTTCGCCGCGAATCCGGATCCCCCAATTCACGAAAACACGTTCGACCTCCGCCAGGCGTGGATCGAGTTCCGGCAATCGGAGAAAAACGGCTGGGCTTTCAAGGTCGGGCGTCAGGAGCTCAACTTTGGCGATCAGCGGCTCGTCGGCTCGCTGAACTGGACGAACACGACCCGGACGTTCGACGCGGCGAAACTGTCCTACACGAACGATCTTCTCAACGTCGACGCGTTCGCCTCGTCGGTCGTAGTCATCCAGGACAACGTGTTCGACAAACACGTGGACGGAGCCAACTTCTTCGGCCTTTACGCGAACTTCTTCAAGGTGGTGCCGAAGGGGCAGGTCGACGCGTACGCGTTCTGGAAGACGAACCCGCTGGTGCTCGACGAGAAGGCCAGACTGGGTGATGCCGATACGTGGACCTTCGGATCACGACTCGCCGGAAAGGCGGGCAGCCGGGTGGACTACGGCATCGAAGCGGTCGGCCAAGCCGGTACGTTTTCGACAACGGACATCCGTGCGGCGGCGTTTCACGGACGGCTGATGGTTGGCCTGTGGAAGAACGCGGCCCTTCCGCGTCCGCGAGTCGAGTACAACTACGCTTCGGGCGACAGCGATCCGACGGACGGACGTCGCGGCACTTTCGATCAGCTCTTTCCGACCGCTCACGACAAGAACGGACTCATCGATCAGGTTGGCTGGAAGAACATCCACAAGTTCCGCCTCGGTGCGACGATGAAACCCCATGCGCGTGTGGTGCTCGACGTTGACTACAGCGACTTCTGGCTGGCCGAGGCGAAGGACGGTCTCTTCGACGCTGGCGGAAACCTCGTTGCGCGGATCATCACCGGAGCGCCCGACCGTCATGTCGCGCGCGAATTCGACGTTCAGTCCAACATTACCGTTGCGAACGGTGTGACGCTTGGTATTGGATACGGGCACTGGTTCCCGGGCGACTTCTGGAAAGCGGCGACTCCGGGAGCTGCGAGGGACTTCATCTACACGTCCCTGACGTACCGATTCTGAAGGACTTGCCGGACACGGCTCGCGTTGCGAGCGTCAGGAAACCGACAATGACCGCGAGATTTGGCTTCACACTGACGCGCAACAGGATTGCCAGGCTCGTGCTTGCGATCGCCGCCGGCAGCGCCGTCGGCATCATGGGCTACACGTTCGTGTATGCGAAGGGTTACTCGTACCTGAGCAACGACCCTTCCGCCTGTGCCAACTGCCACATCATGAACGAGCAGTACGACGGCTGGACGCGGTCGAGCCATCACGCCGTCGCGACCTGCAACGACTGCCACACGCCACCGGACATGATCGGAAAGTACATGACGAAGGCGTCGAACGGGTTCTGGCATTCGTTCTATTTCACGACCGGTGCCTTTCCCGAGCCGATCCGAATTCGCGAACGCAATGCGATGGTGACCGAGAAGGCGTGCCGCAAGTGCCACAGCGACATGGTCGACGCGATCGAGGGTTCGCACATCGGCGACCCCGAGCTCTCTTGTGTGCGCTGTCATCGCAGCGTCGGACACCTTCACTGACACCGAGCCGGATCTGACCGGCCGATTGGAGGACCAGCCATGACGGACCACACCCGAAGCACCCCAGACCGAAAAACGCGGTCGATTGATGTTCTTCCTCGCACTGGGCGCCGCCCTGCTCGTCGGAATCGGCGCGACGGCGCTGCTCATCAACATCTTCGAGCGGAAGCAGGAAGCGCGCACGCCTTTCTACAGGGTCGTCGAGTTGACGGACGAGATTGACGATCCGGCCATCTGGGGCAAGAACTTCCCGATGCAGTACGACGGGTACAAGAAGACGGTGGACCAGTCGCGCACGCGGTACGGCGGGAGCGAGGCCGTTCCGCGAACACCCTCGGCGGTCGATCCACGCAGCGTTGTCGCGCAGTCGAAACTCGAAGAGGATCCGCGCCTCGTGACGATCTGGAATGGCTACGCCTTTTCCAAGGAATTCAACGAGGAACGCGGACACGCCTACATGCTCGACGACCAGACGTTCACCAAACGCCAGGAAGTCGTGAAGCAGCCTGGAACCTGCATCCATTGTCACGCGTCGGCGTACACGGCTTACAAACGCCTCGGTAACGGCGACATCGTGAAGGGTTTCGAGGCGCTCAATCAGATGGGATACTTCGAGGCGCGCAAGGAAGTGACGCATCCGGTGGCGTGCATCGACTGTCACGATTCGTCGACGATGGCATTGCGGGTGACGCGTCCGGCCTTCATGGAGGGAATGCGCGCGCTCAAGGAGTCCGAAGGAGTGGTGAATTACGACGTGAACACGATGGCGACTCGCCAGGAGATGCGCAGTTTCGTGTGCGGACAGTGCCACGTCGAGTACTACCAAGGGGCCGGAGAAGAGGCTCGCGTTCCATGGCCGAAGGGCCTGAAGGTCGACAATATCCTCGCGTATTACGACGAAGTGCAGCACAAGGACTGACGCACGCCGATTCAGGCGCACCCGCGCTCAAGGCGCAGCATCCGGAGTTCGAGTTGTGGAACCAGGGAATTCATTCCCGCTCCGGGGTCGCGTGCGCCGACTGCCACATGCCGTACCAGCGCGAAGGCGCGCTCAAGATCAGCGACCATCACATCCAGAGCCCGCTGCTGAACATCAACCGCTCGTGCCAGACGTGTCACAAGGCGACCGAAGAGGAATTGAAGGCGCGCGTCGAATCGATCCAGGCGAGAACGTATTCGCTCCGTAACCTGGCGATGGACGCCGTCGTCGAGTTGATCGACGACATCAAGGCAGCGAAGGCGGCAGGGAAGACGGACGAGCAACTTGCGTCGGCGAGGGATTTCCAGCGAAAGGCCCAGTTCTTCCTGGACTTCGTGGAAGCCGAGAACTCGACTGGGTTCCACGCGCCGGGCGAGGCGGCGAGGATTCTGGGAGAGTCGATCAACTTCTCGAGGAAGGGGCAGCTGTCGATCCGGCCCAGGGGGTAGGCAAGGACAGACAGTCCACGCATCAGTACCGGGCGCGGTAGCGCTCGGGTCGGTCCCTCCGTTAGCCCGCGGCTGCTGTCGTCACACGCGCTCGGGATCGACCCGAGCGCTACCGCGCCCGGTACTGATGCGGGAGGCGTGCGATGCAGTCGTCTTCATCGAACATGTGACACGACCATGAGCGGCTCTGCAGCGTCGAGCTGAGTGATGTTCATCGTGCCCCCTCGAGGACGGGCGGTCCACGCATCAGTACCGGGCGCGGAACCGCTCGGGTCGGTCCCTCCGTTAGCCCGCGGTTGCTGTCGTCACACGCCTGGATCGACCCGAGCGCTACCGCGCCCGGTACTGATGCGTGAGGCGTGCGATGCAAGAGTTTTCATCAATTCTGTGGCACGTCCGTGAACGGCTCTGTAATGCGGTAGGATGGCCGGGTTGTGACGACATCTGTCGAGAGCCCGTCGATTGGCGGATCGCTGAGAATGCCGACGCTTCCGTGGCTAGTGGGCTTCTACGGACTGGCACTACTCGCTGTCGTATGGGCAGCCGCGACCGGAGAGTGGACCGTTGCTGCGCTGGCAGTCACCGCGTCGGCAGCGGTCGCCGTTGCCGTGCGCTCGCCCGAGTCGCTACTCGCCGGATGGATCGTGCTGTCGCCGTGGCTCTCGTACGCACTGCGTTATCCGGATCTCAAGTCCGTGGTCACGTTCGATCGTCTCATCATTCCTGCCATCATCTGCGGACTGCTCGCAAGAGCGGTAAGCCGTGACGGCCGGTTGCCGAGGATCCATCTTGGCGAAGTCGCCGCGCTGGCTTTTGCCGTCGTGGCGATGGCGAGCGTCGCCCTGCTCTCCGCCGAGAAGGGGTACGCCATGCGAACCGCCGTCGATGCCTTCCTGCTGCCGGCGGCGCTGCTGTACGCCGTGCGTGGCGGGTTCGACGTCGAGGCCGGTCGGACCGCGGTCGTGCTCGGAGCCGTGTTGCTCGGAGTCGCGCTGCCGCTTGCGGGACTCATGGAGTTCCTCACTGGCGCGGACGTTCTCGCCTACGCCGGTGCGTCGATCTTTCGCACCGGAATCGTGCGCCCCAACGGACCGTTCATCACCGACAACTCGTACGCGATGGTCGGCGCCCTCGTCGCGCTGTTTCTCGTCTGGTCGCCGCGCGCACTCGGAGTGAGGATTCGTGGCGTTGCCCGGTCGATCTGGATCATCGCAATCGCTGGCGCGGCACTTGCCGCGGCGCTCCCGCTGTTCCGGACGGTGCTGGCCACCTTGATCGTCGCGCTCGCCGTGCCGTGGATAGTCGGCCTCCGCATTCGCGCGATGGCACGGGGCGCGCTCGTCGGCGTGTTGTTCCTGGTAGCGGCACTGCCGGCCGTGCTTGCGGTATCCGGGACGGCGGTGTTCCAGGACCGGATCATCGATCCGTCGAGCGGCTTCAGTCGTGCGGCGACGTACCTCGCCGGTGCCGACATCGTTGCTGATCATCCGCTCGTCGGGGTCGGGCTGACGAACTACCACGCCTACTTTGTCGAGAAGTTCGGCGACGCCTGGTACGTCGAGGTCGAGACCGTCGGCGATGAGGGCGCCGAGAGCCATCCGCACAACAATGTGCTTAGCGTCTGGGCCGAGCTGGGACTTCTCGGGCTGGTGCCTTTCGTCATCGCTGGGGTCACGATGGCGGGCGAAGCGTGGCGGCGTCGCGACGTCGAATCTATCGGGCTAATGGTCCTTTACGCGCTTCCCGGGCTGACGCTCGTGACTTGTTACTCCTCGGATCTGAACCTGATGGTCGCGGCGCTCGTCGGCGTGATGCTCTCAAGGCATCGGACGGGGCCGACTTCCTTGCCCATCCCGTGATCGTTGGGGAATAATCGCCGGGCTTTCAACGCCTCCTGCCCGATGCGGCCGACCGGCCGATTCCGGAAGGGAGGCGACGTGTTTTTCTGCAGACGGTTTTCGGCCGATGACGAACGACTCTTTCCCCATCGTTCTGCCGGGCGCCACTATTGGTGTCCTCGGCAGCGGACAGCTTGGCCGGATGTTTGCGATCGCCGCGCGCCGGATGGGATACCGCGTGCATACGTTCTCGCCGGAGGGTGACACGCCGACCGGACAGGTCGCCGACGTCGAGATCATCGGTCAGTACGACGACCTCGAGGCGGTTCGCAAGTTCGCCTCGAACGTCAGCGTCGTGACTTTCGAGTTCGAGAATGTGCCTTCGGCGTCAGTCGACGCGGCGACCGAGCTCGTGCCCGTCCGGCCCGGGGGCGGAGTGTTGCACATCGCGCAAAACAGGCTCCGCGAGAAAACCTTCCTCGCCCGGAACGGCTTCCCCGTGACTCCGTTCGTAGCCGTGAGGTCGGTGGACGATCTCGAAGCGGCCGTCGAGACGATTGGCCTGCCCGCTGTTCTCAAGACAGCCGGTTTCGGTTACGACGGCAAGGGGCAGACGAAACTCCGGAAGCCGGAGGACGTCGCGGCGGTCGTGGAAGCGGGAATCGACGAGGAGTTGATCCTCGAGGGCTTCATCGATTTCGCGTGTGAGCTCTCGGTTGTTGCCGCGCGAGGCGTCGACGGTGCCTGTGCGGACTGGGGAGTGTTCGAGAACGTCCACGCGAATCACGTGCTCGACGTGTCGGTGGCTCCGGCCGGTGTGCCGCCGGAGATCGCGGCAGAGGCGGTGCGCATCGCGCGAGGCGTGCTCGAAACGCTCGACGTCGTCGGAGTGTTGTGCGTTGAGTTCTTCTGCACCCGCGACGGGAAGCTGCTCGTCAATGAGCTCGCTCCGAGGCCGCATAATTCCGGGCACCTTACATTCGACGCGTGTGTGACGAGCCAGTTCGAACAGCAGCTGCGGGCCGTGTGTGGTTTGCCGCTCGGTTCGACCGAGTTGCTCCGTCCAGCGGCCATGGCAAACCTGCTCGGGGATCTGTGGGCGAAGGGGGAGCCGGATTGGGCGGCTGCGTGCGGGATTCCCGAGGTGAAGGTGCATCTCTACGGCAAGCTGCGTCCGAAGCCTGGGCGAAAGATGGGTCACCTGACGGCGCTGGCCGAGTCTCCCGAGGCCGCGGCCCGACTCGTCATCGAGGCGAGAGCACGCTTGACGGGCTGAAGTCTCGGTGCCTCCGTGTCTCCGCGTCTCCGTGTCTCTGTGTGCGTAGCTCTTTGTTCACCATATGAGCTGCGCACACAGAGACACCGAGGCACTGAGGCACGGAGGCTCCTGAAGAGTCGGTCGCGTCCGGTATCAACCCCGATGCTACAATTCGCGACATGAACACGAACCCACTTCCGCGCACTTCGTTCGGCGCAGCCGGCGTTCTCGAAGGCGTCGTAGCCGACTTCTTCCGTCGTGTCTACCTGTGGATGACCCTTGGTCTGGCCACGACCGGTGTTATCGCGTTCCTCGTCGCCGGTTCGCCATTGCTCATCCAGGCGATCTTCGGCACGCCATTGCGATGGGTCGTATTTCTCGCGCCGCTTGGTGTGGTCCTAGCAATGAGCTTCCTGCAGGAGCGGCTGACGTCGCCCCTCGCGATGGGACTGTTCTTCCTCTATGCCGCATTGAACGGCGTCGCGTTCGCCTCGATATTCCTCGTCTACACGGGAACGTCCATTTCGGTGGTGTTCTTCATCACGGGCGGGATGTTCGCTTCGCTCTCCGCGTTCGGGTTCCTGACGAAGCGTGACCTGTCGGCGATGGGACAGTTCTTCTTCATGGGCGTAATTGGGCTGATCATCGCGATGGTCGTGAATCTCTTTCTGCAGAGTCCGGCGCTGACCTGGGCGATTTCGGTCGTAGGCGTCATCATCTTCGCGGGACTGACGGCGTGGGACACGCAGAAACTGAAGGCCATGGTGTCGGGAGGAATGGTCGTCTCTGGTACCGAGGCTGCCCGGAAACTCGCGATTTTCGGTGCGCTGACCCTTTATCTCGACTTCATCAACATGTTTCTCTTCCTGCTGCGGATCTTCGGGAATCGCCGGTAAGTCACTCGGGGTAGTGATGTTGTGCGTTTGGGCTCGCCAATTGGCGAGCCCGTCGCCTTTCCTGGCCGTCGCTGCAAGGCATTTTGTCACGGAACTCATGGAACCTTCGCCGCCGGATCGCGCAATACGGGTGTGAGCCGGCAACGAGTTGAAAACATCCGGATGAGCCGATCGCCCGAACCAACTGACGCTGATTTGCTGGCGCGATCGCTGGCCGGCGACGAGGCGGCGTTTCTCGACCTCTATCGGCGGACTCAGGGTCCGGTGTTTCGGTTCGCGATGCAGATGAGCGGTTCGAGGTCGATCGCGGAAGACGTCACGCAGGAGGTCTTTCTGGCCCTTGCGCGAGACGGCAGCCGGTTCGACTCGACAAAGGGATCTTTGCAGTCGTACCTGTTCGGAATGACGCGCAATCAGGTGCTGCGGCGATTCGACAAGCGGGCGACGCTCGTATCGATCGACGAGGAGCGCGACGGCGGCGATCCACTGGGCGCCGTCGAGTCCACGACCGATCAACACGGTGAGCTGGCACGCGCGCAGACGGTCGAGATCGTCCGCCGCGCGGTGCAGTCGCTTCCGGTGAATTATCGGGAAGTGGTGGTGCTCTGTGATCTGCAGGAAGTGAGTTACGAGGACGCGGCGGCGGCACTCGAGTGCGCCGTCGGGACAGTCCGATCCCGGTTGCACCGGGCAAGGGCGATGCTCGCGGAACGGCTTCAGTTCGTTCGCGAATCGTCGCCGGAAACGTCGCGAAGCGCGACGACGAGGTTTGTCGTATGACGTGCGAATCCTTCAACAACATCATTCACGAGCTGGCGACTGGGCGACCGCTCGACGTGAAACTGGAACGCGACGCTCGAATCCACTCCGGCGAGTGCGTGTCGTGTTCAACGGCGCTCGACGAGCAGCGGCGGTTGACGTCACTGCTCGGCGCGGTGGCCGAAGTGGATGCCGACCTCGAGACGCCCGATCGGATCGAGGCCACGGTGCTCGGTGCCTTCCGGCTTGCGCACGGGACGGCGAACGTCGTGCCGATGCGGCCGGTCGCGACCGCGCCGGTCGTTGCTGCCCGCCGGTTCTCGCACAGCTGGATGGCTGTTGCCGCGACGATCGTGGTTGGTGTTGCTGCGACGCTCGTTTCGTGGCAGGCAATGAGGAGCGGACCTATCGTTGCGCCGCCATCGGATCGTGGATTAGTTGCAGAGAAGACTCCGACAGAGCGCCCCCCGGCGAAGCCTCCAGTCGCTCCACCAGTGGACAAGAGGCCCGACGATGGTCAGTACCCTGGCGTCGCGCCCGGACGGGGCGGTGGGGGCGGCCCTGTGATTCCCGTGTCGAACACTGCAGGCGGCCGGCGGATTTCGCGTCCGACGCAGACCCTTCCGGAATCCGAAGCTCAGGAGCTCGTGACCGATTTCTTTTCGCTGGTGCCAGCATCGGGCTTTGCCCCGACCGAGGGTGGCCAGCTCGTCCGACTCGAGGTGCCCCGCTCGTCGCTCGCTTCCCTCGGCGTGCCGATTCCCGTCGGCAACCCGGACGGGTCGGTGACCGCGGACCTCGTAATGGGCTACGACGGTGTGGCGCACGCGATTCGATTCGTACAACCAAGAATGACTGATGAGAGGAGAACCCGATGAATATTCGTAATGTGATGGCTGCCGGCGTTGCCGCGCTCGTGGCCCTGCCGCTCGCGTCGACCGCGGCGCTTGGCCAGGGGCCACACGGCGATGCTGCGCCGATGATGATGATGCGAACACAGTCCGGACACCCCGGTGAGAAGTCGCAGGCTGTCTTCATCTCTTCCGAGATGAGTTTCGAAGGCAAGACCGTGAAGGGCGCGCCGTATTCAGCTGAGACGATCAACGAGTCGATCCAGACGCTTGCCGATGGCAACCGCATCGTCTCGACGAACCGCGGCACAGTCGCTCGCGACAGCGAAGGCCGGCTTCGGCGCGAGCATTCGTTGAGCCGCTTCGGCCCGTTCGCGAAGAGCGGCGAGCCTTCGACCATGATCTTCATCACCGATCCCGTCGCGAATGCAAACTACATCGTCGACACGAATGAGAAGACGGTTCGCAAGATGCCGCTTCCGAACGTGCAGGGGTGGACGGATCAGAATCAGGGCGACGTCGTCGTGGGCGGTGACAAGGTTGTCGTGACGGTCGATGCCAGCGAAGACGGCAGTGCGAAGGTCGTGACAAAGGAGATTCGCGGACCCGAGCCCGTCGTGAAGACGGAGCGGATCGAGAAGATCGAGGGACCGGTCGATGCCTCGAGGGGTGACGTCATCGTGGTGACGACGACGGCAGGTGGACCGGACGGTCCGCAGACGGTGAGAATGCGGACGCCCGCGCCGCCGATGCACGGAGCCGTTGGCCCCATGGCCGGCGGCTTCCGCTACGAGGTGACCGAGATGGGCGAACCCGTCCGCGAATCGCTAGGCAAGAAGGTCGTAGAGGGCGTCGAATGTGAGGGCACTAAGACGACCGTATCGATCGCCGCCGGCAAGATTGGCAACGAGCGGCCGATCGACATCGTGAGCGAGCGCTGGTACTCGCCCGAACTGCAGGTCGTGGTGAGCAGTCGCCACAGCGATCCGCGATTCGGTGAGACCAGCTATCGCCTCGCCAACATCAGCCGTGCCGAGCCGGACAGGTCGCTCTTCGTTCCGCCGGCCGACTACACGGTCGAGGACCTGCCGCTGAAGACGATGGTCCGCAAGTCCGCAAAGCCAGCCGTGAAGCACGAGTAGGTTAGCCTCTCCGCGTGCTTCGAACGAAAACGGGTCCCGTGCTCTTCGCGCGGGACCCGTTTTCGTCTCGTGCTCCTGGAATCCGGTTCTGCAGGGCGCCGACTCAGGTCTCGTTCTCCTGAATGCCGGTCATCTCGGCGATCGCCGGGTCGTGGCTGTGGAAGAACACTTCCACGTCGCCCTCGTACCGGACACTGCCTGCATCGAGCAGCATGACGCGGGCGCGAGGCGGCGCATCGGGTTCGCGCACGCGAACAGTGACGTTGCCGTCGTCACCGCGCAGGGCGACGTGATCGGCGAGGTACGGAATCTCGTGCATTTCCTTCGTCACGACGATCGATGCAATACCGTGCACGTCGCGGGCGCGGATGAGCAGATCGAGTATGCGGCGCGCATTCAGTGGGTCGAGGCCCGCCGTCGGTTCGTCGAAGAGCATGACACGCGGCCACCCAATGAGCGCTCGCGCGATCTCGAGGCGGCGTCGCATTCCGATGGACAACTCCTCGGGGAGCTTGTCGGCATCGTCTTCGAGGCCGACGAACGTCAGAATTTCCTTGACGGCGCTGTCGACGCGGTCGGCGGGCCAGTCGTGCTCGACCAGCCGAAACGCGGGGTTGTCGTATGTCGAGAGTCCCGAGAACAGGGCGTCCTCCTGAAAAACGAGCCCGACTGGGGAGCTCAGGAGCGACAGCAGTTCCCGCTCGCTGAGCGACTCGACGTGGTTTCCCTCGACGAGGACCTGACCCGTCGTCGGTTTGATGAAACCCACGATGACGTGGACGAGTACGGTTTTGCCGGATCCGGACGTTCCCGTCACGACCACCATCTCCCCATGCGCCACCTGAAGCGACACGTTGTCGAGCGCTTTCAGGTCGTCGAAGTCGACCGTGACATCGCGAAGGTCGATGGCCATCGGCGACGTTGACGTGTTCGTGGAATGGTCTGTCATGTCGAGCGCTCCAGTATCGCCGAAGTTTCGCCGAACGGGAACTAGCGAGGCGGCGCCCCCAAGGATGATCAGAATCCGAAAAGAGCAGCAGGCAGCGGAATTGACTGATCCCTGCCTTGGCTTGGTGCAGGCTCACTGCTCACTTTGCGTCTTTGCGTCTTCCTCTGCGCCTTTGCGAGAAACTCTTCAACGGCTTGAAGAGTTTCTCGAGTCGACGCGATACGAAGTCAGATTGACTCACTGCCAGAAGTCTTGACAGATGATCTAGACGGCCATACGGTAGACGCGTCGAGTTCCAGCACCCAGGAACTCCGAGCTCACTTCATTCGCCCACTTGGTTCCCATTCGGTCCCCACTCGTTTGCAACATCTCGGTCGCGCCTGAAGACAGGCACCAGACGGTGCGTCTCAACTTCATCGGTACGGGCACGATTGTTCATGCCCTGACATCTTCACGCGTCCGACATCCCGGTTGATCAGGTTCGGCGTTCTCAGGACGACGAACAGCCCTCGTTTCGTGAGGTACACCAATGAAGACTTTCAGTGGCATGAAGATGCTCGCGACCGCGGCGTGGTGCGTTTGCATCGGCGCGCTTGCCATTCCGGTGGCGGCGCAGTTGGTTGATCGAACGATGTCGCCAAATGCGCTCAACGAAGGAATCAACAAGTCGTTAGCACAGCAGGCCGGTGTGGGCCGAGGCGACGCGATGACGGCCGACTCGTCCGCGTACATCATCGGACGCGATCCGTTCCGCGCGATACGCCGAGGGCGCCAGCTCTTCCAGCGGAAATTCAGCATGGCGCAGGGGCTTGGCCCAAGGCACCGCGACGGTGCCGGTGACATGAATGTCGAACTGGCACTCGGCGCCGGCGTCGGTGACAGCTGCGCGTCGTGCCACGGCCGACCTCGAGGCTCGGCCGGCTTCGGCGGCGATGTCGTCACGCGCCCCGACAGCCGGGACGCTCCGCACCTGTTCGGCCTCGGGCTCAAGGAGATGCTTGCCGATGAGATCACAGCGGATCTGCGATCGATCGAGGCAGCCGCGAAAGCCCAGGCCCGGAAGGTCAGGGGATCGGTGACTCGAACCCTGACGAGCAAGGGAATCAACTATGGCTCGATTACCGTGGGGTCCGACGGTTCAGTCGATACTTCGGGAGTTAGAGGCGTCGATCCGGACCTGCGCGTCAGGCCATTTTTCTCCCACGGAGGCACGATCTCGATCCGTGAATTCGTAGTGGGGGCGCTCAACAACGAAATGGGAATGCAGGCATTCGATCCGGAGCTGCGCGCCGCGGGTGCCGGAACGACCATCACGACGGCCGGCGGAATGGTGCTCGACGGTTCGAAGGACGTCATCGAGTTCCTGCCGGTCTCGAGCGCGACCGACGACGCGGACTTCGACGGCCGCGTCAACGAGGTACCCGAGAGTATCGTGGACTTCCTCGAGTTCTACCTGCTCAATTACTTCAAGCCGGCGACGTACGAACAGACGGCTGAAACGGAGCGCGGTCTCAAGTCGTTCCGGAAAGTCGGCTGCGCGACGTGCCATGTGCCCGAGTTGACGGTAGACCGCGACCGCCGGGTTGCCGATGTCGAGACCGTGTTCGACCCGTCGAGGGCCATCTACAACAACCTGTTCTCGACGGCGACACCGCTCTTCCGGACGGTCGACGACGGATCGGGATTGCCGGCGATGAAGGTGCCGAACTACGGCTCGTTCCTCGTTCGAAACCTGTACTCGGACTTCAAGCGCCACGACCTGGGACCGAACTTCCACGAGCGGAACTACTCCGGGACGATGCAGACCGAATTCATCACGACTCCGTTGTGGGGTGTCGGATCGACGGGACCGTACGGCCACGATGGTCGAAGCATCAACCTGCGCGAGGTCATCCTGCGTCATGGCGGCGAGTCCCAGGCGTCACGCGACGCGTTCTCGCGACTGCCGAGGGCGAAGCAGGACGCCATTCTCGAGTTCCTCAACTCGCTCGTGTTATTCCCACCTGACGACACGGCGTCGAACCTTGATCCGGGTGACCGGACGGCTCCGGGTTTCCCACAGGCGGGTCACGGCAGTATCAAGTTGACGGTACTCTTCAACGATCCGGCAGATCGGGAATAAGGACCGGCGCGGCCGGCGAGGCGAAGACTGTTTTTCGACGGAGTCCTTCGTCTCGCGGCTGCACGGGTGAAGAGCGTCAGGGTTGTACCCACTGACAGCGAACCTTGAGGAATAGCGTGAGTTGCACGGTTGGCTCGATGCCGGCCGGATTGATGACGGCGTCAAACGTCTCGTTCGTGAGCGGGTCGTAGTAGGACGTGCTCGACTTGCGCCGCTCGACAACGCGAGCGGTCGACGCCTCGCCCGCTTCGTAGGCCGTGTACGTCTTGTAGAGGTCGCCGGGAGAGAATGCCGCGTAACGCTCGTCGGAGACCGACTTCGTCCGAAGTGCGACGCCGAGCAGCGAGTTGTAACCGGCGATCTTGCGGTTCACCAGACGAGACGCTTCCTCGAGCAATCGAGTCCGCGCGGCGCCCATGTCCGCGACGACGTAGTCGACCTTGATGAGGTCGTGAACACCGGCCTGAGCCGCGGCGGCAACCAGTCGCTCGAAGACGGCGCGGTCCGGGTATCGAAGGGCGACCGTTTTCTTCGTCTGGAAGCCGGTCAGCGATTCGCGCGAGGTTCGTCCGGTGACCGTGAAGTCGTACACGGGGTTCTGGGTGATGAAGTCGACGTAGACGTCTTCGCGGCGAATGCCAAGTGCGATGGCGGCCGTCGTGAGATCCGTCACGACCTTGTCGACTCGACGGTTGCTCTCGACCGCGGTCGGAGCTTCCTGGGCAACGCCGAAGACTGCGACGAACGCGTCCGGTTTGACGTTCATCAGGACGTAGGCTTCGACGTAGGGCGCGGGTTGCGTGTCCTTGGGGTCGTAGAGCAGCAGATCTCCAGCGAGCGGAATCGTCGCTCCCGGATTCCGATTGCTGTAGACCTGGTTGCCGCTGTCCCGCTGGTAGTTCTGATTGCCGCGCTCCTGGGCGGCGGCGATACCAGCGGCGAGGACGATGAAGAGGACCAAGCCTGCCATTCGCATTACGTACCTCTCTCGGTGTGGATTGGCTGTGTGGGAGCGGCCAACTGCACGGATGCTTGACTCTCGTCTTGGTTGCGCCGCCGTCGAGAGAATACCGTCGAGAGTTGCAGAATCCAGTGCAGTTGGCCGATGGAGAGCGTGCGATGCGGAGTCGACCAGAGGAAGCAGTTGCAGAGACGACCATAGGCTCGTCATGAACCCTCGTCGACGGCGGGATTGCGGATTCTCCGGGATTCGGCTGCCGCTGGGGCCTGTTACCGGGCGATGTCACCGAGTATGCCGTCGCCGCCGGGTCGACCGGAGGAGCAGCGTGCTCCGCCCGTAAGTCTAGCACATAGAGCTATTTACGAGTGAATGGTTAGAGCCTCCGGAGCCTCGGAGCCTCGGGAGGAGAGTGAGTCATCGGTATACGTCGCGTCTGATAAGGATGCTTATGCACTCCAGCTCTTCCTCCAAAAGCACCCCGTTTGACCCAGAACCCCGAGCGCAGCGAGGGGCCGACCGTTCAACCCGCATCGCGAGGAGTCAACAGTCGGCCCGTCGCTGCGCTCCGGGTTCTGGGTCGGCGATGGTCTGTTTTGACCGGCCGTGTGACCGCACTCCGTTTGACCCAGAGCCCCGAGCTCACCGGACTCTTGCGTCTTCCTCGTCGAAGAGGCTCGCTGCAGCGCGCTCTGGCGGAGCCGACAACTGCCCGGGCGACGCCGTCGCGTCGAACCGATCCTTGACACTCGGCCGGCTCAAAACCATGAACGTCATCACGCCGAGGAACGTCCCCCACGGAAGCTGGACGCACGAAAGCGCTGCCGCGATCAGGCACATCGTCCGCGACTGCCGCTGGCCGATCGCGCGCGCCGCGGCCAGCTTGAGCGCTCCCTGCACCGCAAAGATGAAGGACGCGACGAGTCCGATGATCACGAAAAGCAAGCCGAACACTGCCGGGCTCGGCTCTCCGGCACGTCCGGAACTCCCGGCGCCAGAGATCGCGAGAATGAGCCCAATGCCGACATAGATCAGTGGAAAGAGCGCAAAAAGCGCGTCCGCGCCTCCAGCCACGAGATACCCGATTCGGAGCAACTTGAGGTGCTCCTCGTCCCGGACCGCCTGCGCCTCACTTTCTTTCACGTAGTTGCTCCTCATTCCTGACTGGGCCGATTCGTCCGTTGAGACCGATCCTCGGCCATCGATAACGCCGGGTCAAGCAACGGACGCACCGGACGCCTGGCGGTGGACATGGGCGAGGCAACGCCCTGCTCCGCGAATGCCGTCCATGGAATGAGCCCCGGGCGCCGGCACGCAAGGATTGGCGAGGCAATTGGTGGTTGTCCGCCGTCCGTGTCGATACGCTCGGGGACTGAAAATCCGGTCGGCTTCCATCTCACCCGCCACTTCAGTTCTCCTGACGACCTCAAATCCAAAATCGTATTAAGAACATGCGTCTGATAACAACACGCGTATGTTCTCATCTTTCGATTGATCGCAACTCCCACCGTCGCCATCCCGTAAGTACCGGTTCATTCACGCGTTCCGAAACACGAGATGCACCCGCCAACCGCCGATCATTTGCCGCCCGACGGGCTCCCGGTTCCGACTGTCACCTTTGGAGTTCTGCTCTACGGCGCCGGCGTGTTGCTCGTGGCGACCCTCGTTGCTGCGTTCGTGCTGCCGGTGCCTTGGGCGTGGTTGCTCGGATTCGTGTATATCCTCTACGACACGTGGCTGCTCGCAACGATGGTCAGATCCAGCCGGCGCGCAGTCAACGAGGATACGACGCCTCCAGCGGCTTCGCTCGACGAGGATGAGCGAGCGTCTGTCGCGGTCCTCATCGCGTTTCGTAACGAACGTCTGGTCCTGCCCAAGACCATCGATGCCCTGCTCAGACAGGACGAGCGTGCCGAGGCCATCGTGCTCGTCGATGACGGCTCAACGGACGATTCGCTCCTCTGGGTTTCGTCCGCGTACGACGTTGAATTCGAAGGCGATCTGGGCCGATCGCTCACCGAGCCTTCGATCCTCGTCCTTCGAAAGCCGCACACCGGCAAGGCATCATCGCTTAATCAGGCCCTGGCGCTCATGGTGGCAGATGTCGTCGTCACTATTGACGCCGACACCATTCTCGAACCTGTGGCGCTGTCCGCTGTGCGGCGGGCCTTCGACCGCGATCCCGACCTGACAGCGGCCTGCGGAGTGCTCGCACCGGTATGCAGTGTCGGAACGTCGGCGCGACTGTTCCAGCTCTTCCAGACGTTCGAGTACCTGCGCGCCTTCCTCTGGAGGCTCGCATGGATGCGCGACCGGACGCTCGTTCTCGTTTCAGGCGCTTTCGCGGCGTATCGTCGTTCGGCCCTCGTTTCGGTTGGCGGCTTTGACGCTACGAGCCGAGTCGAAGACTACGAGGTGATGTTCCGCCTGCACCGCGCGAGCCACGACATGGGGAAGCCGCTGACCGTGGCCGTCATCGGCGATGCGCGAGCCGTCACCGATGCTCCTGCAGGCGTGCGTGCCTTCTTCGACAGCGAACGCGCTGGTTCGCCGGCTTTATCGAGACCATGCATCGCAACGCCGACCTCGTGGGATCGCTGAATCACGGACGGTTTGGAACGTTCCACCTGCCGGTGAAGACGATCGACATGCTCCTGCCGGTTTACGGTCTTGCCGCGGCTTGCACACTCGGAGTGCTGCTTGTGACGGGTTATGGTCTCGATTCCCGAATTCTCGGCGTCGTCATCGCGAAGCTGCTGTTCGACATTGCCTGCTATGCGCGGTGCCTCCAGCTCTACGAGCAATGGCAGGGACGGCGTCCCACGGCCGGACTTTACGGAAGAGCGCTTGCCGCGACGCTACTCGAGCCGGTGTTCTTCCAGCTGTTGCGCCAGTTTGGGGCTCTTCTCGGCTGGATCGCTTACGTCCGAGGCCGAATCGACTGGAAACCGACGCGGTCCGGTTCAATCGCCAGTAGTTCGGAAGACTTCGCGGCCGGAGCCAATCCGAACGCGAGCACTTCGTCGGGTCGCGATTCACGGCACCAGAACCGTCGATAGATTCAACGTAGCATGACCTTATCCCGTCGGCTGTCGCGCCGACCGAGCGGTCAGGCCAGCTTCCGGTTCTCACCTTTCGTCGGCATCACGTGTCGAATGCCTGGGGTCGGCCCTGCGCCGCATGAAGCACAATCCCGACCATGTTTCATCGACTGCACACACTTTCGTGTCAACGAGTCCGGTCTCGAGTCCGGCGGCCTGCACGAGATCGAATGTACAGTCAGACTTCATCCCCGACGCCTTTTTCGGCCAGCAGATCCAGAGCCTCGCACCCGAAATCAGTCGCGGTTCGAGCTGTGCGATACGATCGCGCGCCGCGGCAGCCCGCGTCACGAAAACCACTGCAACGTCAAAGTCCGCATTGGCTCGAACCCTGCGAGCCCCGGACGGAAGAGGCTCGAGCAAGACCTCGAATCCAGCCGGCGCGCCGAGCAACAGCAAACGGCCCTCGTCACGGATTCCGAGCTTCCTGGCCAGTGGTGTCGTGGAGTACCCGGACATGCCTTCGATCGTGGAGCGTCCTCTGACCGCTTACTCGGGTGACTCGCCGGAAACGCTCACCTCGGAGCGACCCGCGCCAGCACGCTCGATCGCGCAGGACTCGCACGGACAGTACTTCCTGAGTCGCTGCCACGAGTAGATTCCATCCGAATGAGCATCCGTGAAGACAAAACGAACGGCATACGAGCCAACGTGCTCGCACTCGACGACGTCAACGGATTCCGGTATCGACCCAGGCGCAATTCGCGTCACGCCGGTCCACTCGTCAACGCAATTCGCGCAGCCGCAGAACTCTCGCAGCCCGCTCGTAGCGAAATCGCTCACGTGGCCGTCGTCCCACGTGATCCGGATGGCCCTGGGAGCGGTACGCTCGATCGAGATTGGTTGGCTGATGGCCATATTCAGATCACCCTTTCGTCAACGCGCATATATCGTCATCGCTTCGCCACCATCCGGATTCACCACACGAATGGTCACCGCGACACGCTTCGGGAATCGCGCCTTGAGAGATTTGCCGCCACCCAGCGAGATTAACGTCGGCCCGCCGACCGTTACCGTCGGCCACGGCGTCGGATCAGCCCCGATGTAGACGAGAACGCCGTCGGCAAAGGCTTCGCCCGATATTGTCATTCGATACGGATGTTTAAGGCTCACTACCTGAGAAATAACTGGAGGAGTGATATTGCTGCCCTCTGGCACGATTGTGGTCACGAAGCCGTTTTCGGCGCTTCCAGGCGGACACGGACACAGGGCACCGAAACTGCCCGCCGTCACGGGAAATCCAGCCGAGAACGTGTGCCCTGCGACAGCGACATTCCCTTCCGAATCGACAGCGACGCTCGACGCTGATTCTTCTGCTGTAGCACCAAAATAGGTGGCGAAAGCTGCCGTCCCACTTTCACTGATTCTTACAATGATTGCATCCGCGAAGAAGCCGGGAGCCACGCATCCGCCGCAGGCCTCCTGAACGGGACTGACAACGTTGAAATCGGGCGAGCGGGTCAATCCAACCGCGATGATGTCGCCGCCGGCTGATGTCGTCACCGCAAGCAGCTCGTCCGCATTCGATCCTCCGAGATACGTCGAGTTCCTGATCGTCGAGCCGTCTGGCGAGAGCCTTGTCACGAAGGCATCGCCGCCGCCGCCGGGTGACGCCTGCAAAGGCTCGACTGTTGGAAATGACGAAGAGTCAGTCGTCCCGGTGACCACGACGTCGCCGTTCGGGGCAACCGCGACTGCGCGAATCGCGTCTCGGCCCGCTCCGCCCAGATAGGTCGACCACGAGAGCGCTCCAGCCGATGTCACGCGTGCCACGAAGCCGTCAAGACTCGTCTCAGGTGACGAGCCGCCACCGTTTACCGCCTGAATCGGGTTCTTTGTGAGAAAATCGGTCGAAAATGACGTTCCGGCAAAGACCGCTCCGCCGTCGGACGTGACCGTGATTGCCGTTCCTCCGTCGCCGCGATTCCCGCCAATGTAGGAAGAGAAGATGACATCCGAGCCCGAGGAGTTCAGCTTCGTGATGAAACCCTCCGAACCTTGCTTCTTGTCTGGCTCGAAGGCGTTGTCGCGAGGGATTCCGAACGAATTTGTCGAGCCCGTCACGAATGTGTTGCCATCCGCGTCGACGGCAATCCCGGCCGCGTAGTCGTCGTGTTCGCCTCCGAGGTACGTCGCGTAGTCGAACGGTCCGCCATTCGCGGGAATCCGGACAACGAAAGAGTCGATGCAGTCGCCCCCGACGCACGTCGGGAACCGCCCGTTCTCAGGATCGAACGCGTCCGGCGTGACGGGAAAATCGAGCGACGTCGTCACACCAGTCACGTAGATATTTCCCGCCGGATCAACCGCGACCCCTGAAGCCCGATCGTCCGCCGATCCGCCCACGTAGGTGGCGTGGAGTATCGTCGAACCGTCTGCCGAGATTTTCATGACGAACGCATCTGTCTGCCCGCGTCGCATCGCCTGCGCGGCGTTCGACACTGGCAGATCCGCGGAGGTCGTCTCTCCGGCAACGATAACGCTTCCATCAGGTGCGAACGCCACGCCCGTGACTGTGTCGCGTCCGGCTCCACCGACGAAGCTCGAAAAACCGACCCTGAACGGTGGCGCCGCTCCTCCGCGAAGGAGCGGCGTCGCGCTGCTGACCGGCTGGGCCAGCGCGAATGCGAGCGACACAGCGGCGAGCGAAAGGTTGGAATGATACGTCGGCATCCCATCCTCTATAACAGGTATGGAGAGCTCCGGGGAAGACACGCATCAGGCGCAGGTGCCTCCAGGTCGAGATCTAGTCTGGCTGTGGCCGCCGTAGGTACCGGTGAATCCCCGCTGCCAGGTACCGGTGACGAATGAAGGAGACGGCAACGCCCATGATTACGCCCTCAAAGACGATGACGGGTACTTTTCCCTACCAGATCGAAGCCAAGATTGGTGCGGGTGGAATGGGAGTCGTGTTTCGAGCGTTCGAGCCGGCCCTCAATCGACGGGTCGCGATCAAGGTGCTCCGCGCCCAGATCCTCGAGGACGAAAAGCCGGAGGTCGCGGATGAATATCGCCGGCGCTTCATGCAGGAAGCCCGAGCGGCTGCGGCACTCTCACACCCGGGTGCGACGACGATCTTCCGGATCGGGGAGGAAGACGGGCTGCCCTTCATAGCCATGGAGTGGCTCGATGGTCAGACACTCGAGCAGATCGCCAGCCAGGAAGGCCAGCTCGCCCCGTCGCGAGTGGCGCGCATCGGCGTGGATCTCCTCGACACGCTCGAGGCCGCACACCGCGCCGGCGTCGTTCATCGCGACGTCAAACCCGCAAATCTTATTCTCCTCAATGACGGGCGCCTCAAGGTGACGGACTTCGGGATCGCACGTGTCGCCGACTCTGATCTCGTCAAGACCGGTGCGGGAGCGGTGCTTGCCACCCCGCAATACGCCTCGCCGGAGCAACTCCAGGGTGAGGATGTCGACGGTCGAGCCGACGTTTTCTCGACGGGCGTCGTGTTGTACCTGCTGCTTTCCGGCAAATTCCCCTGGGCGGGGGCGAACTTTTCGAGCTCATGGCCGCGCTGGCGCGCGGAGAGGCGACGCCGATCCGGCAGTACTGTCCCGGATTGGATCCGGCGATCGAACGCGCCGTAATGACCGCGCTTCGTCGCGATCGCACCGAACGATTCGCGAGCGCCGCGCAGATGGCTGACGTGCTGCGACCTCTACTTTCGGGCGAGAGTCCCGATTCGAGTGTAACGCGTGCCCTCCTGGCCCAGGCCGAAGCCGATGCCGAAGCCGCGGAGACGATTCGCGATTCGTCACCGGCCAAGTATCCGACGCTGACTGGAATGCCGCGCTGCTCGCGCATGTCGATCGTCCGAATCGTCGAAAGCTGGCCATCCCGCAACCTCGGGACGGTGCAGACGTCAATTCTCCTCGCGCGGCTCCTCGAGCGACCACTCCACGCCCCGCCGTTTGCCGGTGGCGCCTTCATTGGTGGCTACTGCGTGCTCATCTTTGGCGGGTTCATTCTTGGAGCCGTCGACTTCTCGGGCCGGTCGCACGACGAAGTCTGCGAGCAACTGCCCGAGGAAGCCTCTGTCGTCATTCATACTATTCCGCCGGACATGCCGTGCTCGCTGATTCCGATGATGGCGTCGCTGCTCCACGAACCCAAGTACCGCCTGAACGATCTCGACACGTCGCTCGTGAACCTCCCCGCGCTGTCGCGAAAGCTCTCGACTGAGCACTTCGACGGCATCCTCACGCTCGAGCGAGGCGAAGCTACTGGCGCGATCTTTTTCGATCAGGGCCAGCCCGCGCTTTCGATGTTCTCGGACGGCTGGGAGGAGCTGCCGGTCGAAAACACGTGGGAGTCGTGGGCTTCACGCGAGTCGCTCAAGGGAACGCTGCTCGAGAAAGTCTGGAAGCCGGCGCATCTCTCGTATCGGCGGGAGCTGCGGGACTATGGATTCTGGGTGGCGGCGCCGCAGGACGAAACGAAACGAGACAAGCTGAAGCAGGTCTTCATTCGCAAGACGTCGAACCTGACCGACGAGTCGACGAGTGGCGAACGGAAGTCGTCGGGACGCCTGACGCCGGTTCGACGGCCCGACGACTCGGGCGATCTCAATGCGCTGGCGTCCTTCTACAAGTCGGATCCGGCGTATCGTTTTCTCACGTGGGCGCTGGACGAATTGCCCGCGTATTTTCAGGAGCGCGGAAGGACGTCTTCCTGGAAGTACCTTGCCGGTTGGATACCGCTGATCCGAAGAGCGGTTCTGCACCACAACCTGCCGAGGCCCGACGGGAACAAGTCGGACTTCTTCGATCTCGTGACCTACGACTCGAGCGACAAGGTCCTGCACATCGGCCATCGCGTGCCACGCGGGACGCGGGAGGCGCTCGCGGAGTTTGTCGGGAGGGTTGTCGAGGCTAAGCGCGCGAGGACGAAGACGGGCGACGTCGGGGGAGCATTTCTGCTGGCGCCGACCTTTGACGAAAGCATGATCGAGGCGTATCAGGAGCAGACGCGGCCGCAAGGTACGGGACTGCTGGCGGTCGAGGAGAAGCTCACGAAATACGAGGGCTTCATCCGGATGGGCCCGCGCCGGGGATTCCATCTGTTGCTCGTCGTGGAGAAGGGCGACTCGTACGAGCCGATCCTTCTGGTCTGAGCGCTGGACCGACCCGTGCGCTGAACGAAACCGCTGCGCGGTAGGAATCAAGACACGCCGAACGGAACTCAAGCACAAGTGACGACGGTGCCGGAGTCTGTCGACCTGACCTCCGAAAAGCGCCGTAGGCGAGACAGATCCTTAGCCCACGGCGTATGCCGTGGGTTCTCCGACCGACCGCGGAGCAGTCGATTCCGCGACCGCGGAGCGGTCGGAACCGGACCGTTCCTGCTCCAGTCGTTTGGCTACCGCTTCAAGGCCAGGCTCGGTCGACTCCATTGCTTCCACCAGATAGAAACCTATGCGCTACCGCGCACGGTACTGATGCCCAGGGCCGCTGAGAGACTGGTCTGTCGGGCGCGCCGCCGGGTCCCCCTTTCCTCGGTCCCCGTTTTTCGAGCCGCGAGCTGTAGCGAGCGTCCCACGGACAGTGCGTGAAATCGCTGACTCGCCGTTGCGGAAGGACGGAAGTGATCGGTACCGTTCGACCGTCCGTAGGACGCTCGCTACTGCTCGCGGCTCATAAAACGGTGACTGCCCGCATCTTGCACTACCATGCAGGACGCACCGCCGGAGCGCCAGAACCGCGAGCGGTAGCGAGCTGGCCGGCGGACAGACGCACGAGTCGATGCTCCTCCGGATTGATCCCCCAGGTCGCTACCGCCTCCGGAATCGGAACAATCGGTCGAACACCTTCTTCACGGTCGGCGTCAGGCTGCCGCGCATGTAGATGTCCCCGAGCCGTTTCACGGCCTCGGACTGCGTCGGATAAGGATGAATGGTCGTCGACAACACACTCACCTTCTGTTTCGTCGCGATCGCCAGTGTGAGCTCACCGATC
Organism: Blastocatellia bacterium; assembly: GCA_016705245.1. Lineage (GTDB taxonomy): Bacteria > Acidobacteriota > Blastocatellia > UBA7656 > JADIYM01 > JADIYM01. The sequence continues at coordinate 88,723 of JADIYM010000004.1, forward strand.
ATCTCGCCAGCGTGCCGCGCCACGATGGTTCCTCCGACGATCCTTCCCGACTTCTTGTCGTATACGACGCGCGCAAAACCCGCTTCATCGCCGTCGAGGATGGCTCGGTCGTTGTCCGCAAGCTCATGAGTTATCACACCGGCCGACAGTCCGGCCGCGGTTGCCTCGTCCAACGACATGCCGACACGGGCAATCTCGGGATCGGTGTAGGTGCTCCACGGAATGACGAGGTTGCTGACCCTGCCCGTCCGAAAAGGCCGGAAAAACGCGTTCGTGATGACGATGCGGGCCATCGCGTCCGCCGCGTGCGTGAACTTGTACTTAGAGCAGACGTCACCGGCCGCATACACTCGCGGATTCGTCGTCCGGAGCGTGTCGTCGACCGTAATGCCGCTACGCTCGTACGACACACCGGCCGCCTCCAATCCAAGTCCCTCGAGATTGGGGGTTCGTCCGACGCCAACGAGCACCGCGTCGAATCGCAGCTCCAGCGAACCGCCCGGAGCGTCCACCGTGAGCACAGTCTCGGCTCCGTCGCGTCGCGCTTCAAGCACCGACGCCGAGGTCAGGATTGTCATCCCCTCGCGTTCGAGTTGACGCTGCACGATGTCGGCCGCGTCACGATCCTCCTTCGGCATGATCTGGGCCGTACGTGCAATGAGCGTCGTCCGGCTCCCAAGCCGCATGAACGCCTGGGCGAGCTCGCAACCGATGGGGCCGGCCCCGAGAACGGCCAACCGATCTGGACACTCCGTCATCCGGAAGACCGTTTCGTTCGTCAGAAATCCCGCCTCGGCAAGCCCCGGAATATCGGGCTTGGTCGCTCGTGCACCGGAAGCAATAACGGCGCGGTCGAAACTCAGCCTCTGGCCATCGACCTCGATTGACGCCGGTCCGCTGAAGCGGCCCTGGCCGATGAAGACGTCGATGCCGAGGCCCTGCAGTCGCGAGACGGAATCGTTAGGACTGATCTTCGCCCTCAGCCGTCGCATGCGCTCCATTGCCGCAGCGAAATCGACCTCCACGTCGCCGCGCAACCGAACTCCGAAGTTCAAAGCCTCGCCGACGTCGTACGCGGCGCGGCCGGCGCGTATCACTCCCTTGGAGGGCACGCAGCCCACGTTCAGGCAGTCGCCACCCATCAGGGCCCGTTCGATGATCGCCACTTTCGCACCGAGTCCAGCAGAGCCGACGGCGCTGACGAGTCCAGCCGTCCCGGCGCCGATCACGACGAGGTTGTACTTTCCGGACGGCGTCGGATTCGTCCATTCGGCGGGATGGACATTGTCGAGGAGGACCTGGTCGTGCGAATCGCCTTCGAGCACCATGCGCCGGTAATCCGTGTGCGTGCGCTCAATGGTTGACGTCATGCAGTTTCTCCGTGAGCCGAGCAGTGTCGTCGTCAGATTACATGGACCGGCCGGTCCGGAGTATTCCAGCCCGCCGGAGCGGACGCGAAACACTGGAGGACTGCGGATTGGCCGGTGCTGCAGAACCTACGAGGTGCGACGCGTAGTCCGATTCGCGGGATTGAAAAGCCCGTTCCCCGTCCGACTACGGATCGCGGACTCCTGTAATGCAATCCTTTACGCGCGGACTGCGGCCGTGCCAAGCTGGGCGGGTCGCGACCGATCGCGCTTGACCGCAATGCGCTACCGCGAATTCAGACCCTCCGAACAATTGTCGCCCGACTTAGAGTGCTTCTGGCTGCTCGAGGGATACGAACCGTCGGCGTCGGCCAGACCCGAAAGGCTTATGCCGGACGGCTGTATCGAGCTCATCGTCAACCTCGGCGACCGGTTTCGGGAGCGTCTGGACGACGGGTCCGAAGTCGTTCAGCCGCTGAGATTCGTGGCCGGCCAGATGACGCGACCGGTCTACGTCACGCCGATGGGCAGCGTTCGGCTCTTTGGCGTTCGCTTCACCCCAGGCGGGACCGTGCCGTTATTCGACGGACCACCAGCCGAGCTCACGAATCGCATCGTCGCGCTCGATGCGGTGGCGTGGCGGCTCGAACGCGAACTCGCCGAAAGGCTGGACCCGACTCACGCCCCGGACCAGCTCGTGAATGCTGCCGAAATTGTGCTCGCGGAGCAGCTGGGACGGTACAAGGACCGGCGTGGGCCGATTCGAGCTGACGTTCACCGGATGATGCTGTTGTCCGGGCGGGTGTCGATCGACCGGATTGCGGACGACCTTGGAATCAGCGGCCGTCAACTCGAGCGACGGTTTGTGATCGAGGTAGGACTTGGCCCAAAGCTGCTCTGCAGGATTCTGCGCTTCCAGACGGTCTTTCAGGCTGTCGAGCAAGGCGACTCACGTTGGGCAGACGTTGCAGCCGGATGCGGCTACTACGACCAGTCGCACCTGATTCGGGATTTCCGACAGTTTGGCGGTGACACGCCCGCGAGCCTGCTCGCCGATCTCACGCAATTTGGCGAGTTTTTCACCCGAAAGAACCGGACGTCGCTTTCGTCCAATACGCGGAACGCGCATTCGTCCAGACTCGCCCCGTCGAGCCTGGACGACCGCATCGAGGCGACTGACGACTCGACCAATCTCACGTGAGGGTGAACGAAATGCGAATGATCTCAATGTTGTTCTTCCGCGCTGGCGTTGCGCTGGGAGTGTTGTTCGCGGTGGTTGCCGCGCCGGACTCGAACGTTATGGCGCGGGACGCAAGACCGGCGCCGGCGCTAACAGTCGCGAGCGTCTCGTGGATGGTCGGTAACTGGGAAACCGAACCGGGTCGCGTCCAGACGGACGAGCGATGGAGCCCGATAGCTGGCGGAATGATGATGGGAACGAGCCGGACCGTAGCCGGAGAACGCACAGTGTTCTTCGAGTTCCTCAGAATCGAGACGCGGCCGGACGGCGTGTTCTACGTCGCGCAACCGAAGGGCCGACATCCTGGAGTCGACTTCAAGCTCGTGCGGGCCACCGACCAGGAAGCCGTCTTCGAGAATCTCGCGCACGATTTCCCGAAGCGGATCATTTACCGCAAGAGCACAGACGGATCGCTGACGGCGCGAATCGAGGGCGACGGGACCGAGAAGGAAAAGCCGCAGGAATTCCGGTATCGGTCGGCTGGCCGCTAGAACTGACGACGCGTCAGGACGGAATGTCGATGGGAAAAGAAGTGGGTGCTCACGGCGACGCGTTCGTCGCCTGCACACCTTCGGCGCGGTAGCGCGCCTCCTTCGCCTTCCGGACGGCCTCTTTCTGTCGGACCACCATCCTTTCGGCATCGGAGTCGGGAACAATGGGCGCGTCGAGCTTGACGTAGCTGTTCGTCGCCGACTCGATGCGGTTCCCCTCTCCGAGTTTCACCCGCAATACTCCCAGTTTCTGCGTCTTGTACCACGAGTAGACGACACGGAGCGGGCCGTCGAGCCTTGGTTCGAGGCCCGATCCCATCACGCTTCCATCCGCCGAGCCGGCTCCAAACGAGTTCGCGACGATCGCAATGTCAGGTTTCTCGCCGAGTCCCTCAATAACTGCGTCCGCGGCTGATGCCGACATGTACATGAGGACGACCACGATTGCTGCCTGGCTCCGTGCTCTTCCGATCTCGCGCTCGAGGGCAGGAACGGGATCAGTGACACGATAACCGCTCGAAGGATCCAGCCGTCCCGGAAACTCGGTGACGCCAACGAAGGCAATGTCGAACGAGGCCCGGCCAGCGGAAGCCGCCACCCGTCTCGTCACGAAAGGCTGCGGAGCCCTGTAATCCGGCGACACCGGTTCGAGATTAGCCGACACAAGTAGCCCGGCAATGCCGGCGGTCGGGCCATCGCGCGCCAGGTACTTGCGCGCCACGGGAATGTCGTTAGCCGTCAAATTGATCGCTGTAAATCCCGAGTCGGCAAGGGCTGCATAGGTGGTATCGATTGCGGCCTCGACATCACCTGAAATCGGATTATTGCGGTTCGTTATCAGACTCGACGTAAAGCCGACATCGACGCTGATGCTCTCCACCGACGGGTATGACGTGCTGAAGGCCCGGGTCAAGGCATTCCGGTAAGGCAAACCGCCGAGTCTCGGGTTGCCCATGCAGCCGCAACCCTCCAGTGATCCCATGATCTCGGAGCCGTAGAAAACAACGAAGCTCGACCCGTCATCAGGACCAAGTAATTCCAAAACTACAGGATCCACTGGCTTTTCGGCACCGCAGGCCCCCGCAGCGATGACGGAAACTGCCAGGACAATCGACGCAAGCGACCGTAGCCACTTTCCGGCCGGCTCATTTCGGGTGCTTCCCTGTCTCGGCCTCCGCTCGCTTTCGATGGCGCGTCCAAATCTCGGCGTGACGCGTCGAATCCTGAACACGTTCCGGCCTACTGCGAGACCGGTTGCTTGCGCGAGGCGCCCTTCGCCCGCTGCATCATCAATCGCGTGTCCGAATCATCCGGAACATTGCGACCAAGCTGGACAGTTCGGCGCTTGATTGCCCAGCGCCTCGAAGCCACGGCCGACATCGATGGATAGAGCCTGACTTCCGTCAACGCCTTGGCCTCGTCTTCAACGGTGACGGTCGCTGGCCGCTCGAGGTCAATCTCGCCCTTCGGCGCCGATGTTCGATTGGCCACGATAATCAGGTCGACACCCGGAATCGACTCTTCGAGACGGTTGACCGCGTCCTGGTTCATGTAGGCAAGCACCACCAGAAAGTCGCACGACTTTCGCAACTCGGCGCCGTACTTGCGGGCAGCGGCAAGAGGGTCGCTTACCTTCCAGCGACTTCCCGGCAACACCTTGTCGGGCATCTCGGTCAACCCGATGATTCCAACTCGTATGCGATCGGCCGGAGCCGTCGAGGAAGGCGGCGAGACCTCTTGAATCACGTAGGGCTGAAAGCCGACGACATCGCCGGACGCAGGTTCGACATTGGCGGAAACGAACCGCTCGAGCGCCGGAAACTCCTTGGCCCGATCGGCAAAGCCATCTTTCGAACGCCACGCGTCGAGAGCTTTCAAGTCAGCCACCGCAACGTTCAGCGCAGCAAAATCCGCGACGCCAAGACCTCGAAGCAGCCATTCGTTCTTGATGGCCGCATCGTAGATCGCTTCGGTCTGCGGCTTTGCGGGATCGAAGATCCGTCCGGCGTCGACCGACAGGATAGCGGAACGACCTTCCACGCGTTTCGCCAGGCCCCGTGCGTAGCCCGCGCGGCGCGCGAGGCCTCCCACCGGCAGTTTGCACCCGCACGGGTCGATGGCGCCGGCCATGTCGCCTCCGGCCAGGATCGACAGCACATATCCATCGTGAGCTCCAAAGGGATCCTCGGGGTCCTGAGCCATCGAGGTATCGCACCCTCCCAGAACCATCGCGGCTACCACAAGGAAACCAAATACCCTCACCATCCTGCCTCCGCCACCAGTGGTTTTCGTACGACGTCTACGGTCCAGCCCAAACCATACCCGACGCCGCACGCGACCGCCAATCCGCTAAGATTTGCCGATTGACAATAGTCGTTGTGCGGACTATCGTTCCCGCCGTGACAGGATCGCTCCAGCGTGAAATCACAGCGAAAGCCGTTCGACTCGATCGAGGAGGAAGTCTTTCTCAACCTCCAGCGCACAGCCGAGTCCTTGATGGGCGGACTGGCGGAGGTCCTCAAGGCGTTCGACCTCACTGCCACCCAGTACAACGTGCTTCGGATTCTCAAGGGAGCCGGTGCGGCCGGGTTGCCGTGCCGCGAGGTCTCAGACCGGATGGTCACGCGCGACCCCGACGTCACCCGGCTGCTCGATCGACTCGAGGCGCAGGGTCTCGTCGAACGTGAACGCCTGACAACGGATCGACGCGTCGTCGTCGCCCGAATCTCTGCGGCCGGACTCGCGGTTCTCGTGCGCACCAATCCGGCCGTCACCGCGTTTCTCAAATCGGCGATGACCAGTCTCGATCCTCGAGCGCTCACCTCGCTCAACGCATCGCTCGAGACGCTTCGTGGTACTTAGGCATCGCGTATATCGAGTCACTTCAAAGGGTACACAATCGGAATGAGCTCGTTTTTTCATCGATACCGGATTGGATCGCTCGCCGCGGCGGGAGTGCTCATAGCGCTTGCCGTCGGAACCTCAGATGCGCAGATCCGGCGGCTGACAAGCCGAAAGCCACGGTCGGGGCTCCATCCAACGCCGCACCAACATCACCGGCGCCGACATCGTCCGGGGGCAGGGTCATTGCCCTTACCCACCTCAACACCTCTGTCGAGTTCACGGGCTCGAAGGTCACCGGAAGCCACGAAGGGTACTTCAAGAAGCTCTCCGGATCGGTCCAGCTCGATCCCGCGAGCGTCGAGAAGAGCTCGGTAAACGTCGAGATCGACACCACTTCGGTGACGACCGATGCGGACGGACTAACCGAACACCTCAAGTCGGCCGATTTCTTCGATGTCGTCAAGTTCCCGAAGGCAGCGTTTTCATCGACGAAGATCACCGCAAAGCCGGGTGAGAAGGGCTCGACTCATGAGGTCACGGGTGACTTCGAGATCCACGGAGTAAAGAAATCAATAACCTTTCCCGCTTCGATCGTCCGGAGCGGCGATGCCGTCGCGATGCAGGCCGAGTTCTCGATCAACCGCAAGGACTTTGGAATCGTCTACGCCGGCAAGGCCGACGATCTCATTCGCGATAACGTCGTCTTGAAGCTGACCCTCAACACCGCGGCAAAATGACGACGGCAGTGGCGTGGAGCCCGGCGACGGGCTTCACTATGCTCCATCGATCACAGGCGAACTCTCTACGTGCCCGCTGACGTCTCCTACAGGAAGCCGGATGTGTCTTTTGTCGTCGAGACGCTGAATCTTCGCGACGCGCACGATTTCACTCCCCTGGACACGGCTCTTGGCGCTTTGAGCGAACAGACGATCGACCGGTCTTCCTGCGAAATCATCGTCGTGGTCGATCCGGTGGCAGAGCCGGAGCTTCCTCTCCATCTCGCTGCGAAGTGGCCCGACGTCCTGATACTCGAGGTGCCGTCGGGAACTCACTACTATGCAATGAAGAACGCCGGAGCCGTCGCGGCACGCGGCGCCGTCATCGGATACGTCGATGCGGATTGCCAGGCCGCGCCGGAATGGGCCGAGTCAATGTGCGAGGCGCTCCAACGGAGCGATGAACCTCCGGCATTCGCCGTGGGCGCGTACGACACCCCGCGTTCACGCACATCGTGGCTCGCGAAGGCCTTCCTCGTCACCATCTTCGCCCACCAGGTCGGTCGATCCGAGCGGCGCACCGACAGCATCGCCGCCAGCAACTGCGCCGTCCTGCGCGATCGGATCGTCTCCGAACCGTTTCGCGAGGATCCGTTCTTCCACGGTCCCGACGTCGAAATGGTTACCCGGATTCTCGACGTCGGTGGGCGAGTTGTCCTCATCCCTGCTGCTCGCAACATTCACGACCACGAGCCGGGCTTCGCCTCGCAGCACGGACGCGGCGTCTACTGGGGTTATTGCTTCCTCAGGCTGCGGCTCGAAGGTTCGCCGGCGGTGAAATACGCAACGCTCTTCCGGCGACTCGGGCCGCTGGCGCCCCTGGCCGTCATGCCGGCCAAATGCGCAATCGACCTGCGCAACCTCATCAAGCGACGACGCGACCTGGAAGCAGGCGCTGCGGACACACTCGCGGTCGCCGGACTGCTCGTGCTCAACGCCTTCTCGGCCTCGCTCGGGGCGATGCGGTACTACGCCGGGCTGCCTCCGCCTCAAACCCCGCAGAATACTCGCTTCGCGACGTAGGCACCGGTTCGCTGATAGCTCTGCGTCTCCGTGCCTCAGTGTCTCTTTGCGAAGCTCGCCAGATGCTTCGCACACGCAAAGGCGCAAAGGCGCAAAGATCAGAACTCGTACCGAATTCCGAACTGCATCACGCGTGGCGGCGACAGGGTGTCCTGGTACCGTCCGAACGTCCCGCTGTTCGTCAGGTCGAGCGAGATCGACGAGACGTCGAACCGCGCCGTGTTCGTCGCGTTGAACACTTCCCACCGGAACTGGATCCGATGGCCCTCCCACGGCATCTTGAACTCCTTCCCCAATCCGAAATCGAGCGAGAAGAAGCCATCGCCGCGGATGATGTTGCGGCCTCCGGACTGGCCGGCCCGCGTGTTCTGGAACGTCGTGATGGCGACGTCCGGGTTGTCGAAGAGGTTCGGACCGTCCGCCAGTCTCGTCGTGTTTCCCTTGATGTCGCCCGTCGGCGTCGCCCATCCCTGGATGTTCCAGTTGGTAGGCCAAATCCTTCCGTTGCTGACCGAGACAGGGAAGCCCGACGACGCCCGCACGATGCCACTCAACTGCCAACCTCCAATGAAGGCGTCAACGACCGAGTTCGCGTCCGACGCGAGCCACTTCCCCTTGCCAACCGGAAGCTCCCAAAGCCAGTTCGCGTTGAATGCGTGCGTGGTGTCGAAGTCTGACACCGCGCGGTTCTGGTTCTTGTCGAACGCGTTGATGATGAATCCCGTGGTGTTGTAGTCGCTACCGAACTGACCGGTGCGTTCGCCCTCTGACGTCAGGTCGATCGACTTCGACCACGTGTAGTTCACGTCGAACACGAGTCCGTGATGCAGACGCTTTCGCAGCATGATCTGAAGACCGTTGTAGTTCGTGTCCTCATTCGAGCGCCACGCTGCGAGGCTCGAATACTGGTCGTCATAGTAGAGACCGGGCCCGAACCTCGATGGAAAGACGAAGTCGAGGTAGTACTGCACGAACGTCCAGTCCGGAGCCAGGAAGCCCGCCAGCCGATAAGCGCGCTGCGTGGACGTCAGTCCGTTGGCCGCCAGCCCGGGATACAGATTCTCGAAGTAGGGAATCTTCGGCACGTCCTTTACGCGCGTGCTGGTGGCGAGGTAATCGGCGAAGATGTCGGCGACGGTGTTCCAGTCCTGCCCGGAATCCGGGTCACGGAAGTTGACCGGCTGCGCAAGATCCGATTGCGCCAGCCTGTTGCGCGCGAACCGTCCGATGTATGCGGTTTCGATCGTCATGCCCCACGGAAGCTCGCGCGAAAACGACACATTGAGCGTGTAGTCGACCGGGGTGACGATGTCGCGATCGAGACCGAACGTGATGGCAAATGTGTCGGCCGGCAGTGAAGCCGGGAATCCGCCCTGAGGAGCTGCCGGTAGCGGAGGCAGCACTCCGACCCCGGAATACCTCGGCGACGTCGCAACGTCGTAGCCGCCAGAAGGATTCTCGAGCTGGGTAGTCAGTCCGACAGATCCGTCGCGATCGAACGTGCCTGCCAGTCCGGCGCCGATCCGCTCGTAGTACACGCCAAATCCGGCACGTATCGAGCTGCCGTCCGGTCCGCCGAACACCTTGGACCAGAATCCATCGGAGAATGCCGGCGACCACGCAATCGCGACGCGAGGAGCAAAGTTGTTCTTGTCCCACGGATAGTAGCCGTCGCGGCCGTTTGCCGGACCCGCGAGGTCAAACGCAACAGGTGGAGCAGCGTTTGCGGGGATTCCGTTCGCGGCGTTGTCGGCGCGGGTCTGGAAAAACTCCGCTAGCGGGATCGTTGGGGCAACCTGGAGTCCGTTCGTCTCCCAGGGCGGAGAATAGAGGCTCCAGCGAAGTCCGCCGGACAGGACGAGATTCGGCCTGATCTTCCACGAGTCCTGTATGTAGAGCTCGTATTCGTTAGCCGCAAAGTCCCTGACAACCGGCGCGCCAACCGGCAGCGCGTTGCCCTGCTGGTCGTAGCTGTACTGGATGAACACGTAATCGAGCAGGCCGAGCGTCGCGACCATGGCGTCGAGATATGCGACCTCGAAGCTCGAGCTCAGGTCGGGAAGTGTCAGTTCCTCTCCCGTGCCTTCCAGCCACGACGAATTCGACCGCGTGAACGGGAACGAGTTGTCGAAGGACTGCGTGTGAAAGCGAATGAACCGCATGTTCGTGCCAAACCCGAGGGTGTGCGCGCCCTTGATCCACGTGAGGTCGTTCGCAACGTTGTGAGTTGGAATGACGCGACTCGACGAATAGGTATTCGCCACGATGCTGTCGAGGCCCCGGAACCCGAAGGCGGCTTCCGAGGAAGCGCCCGCCGACTCGAGTCCCTGTCGCGTCAGCCCGTAGCGGAACGAGTTCGTGATCGAGTCCGTGATGACACTCGTGAGTCCAGTTGCGAATCCGCGGCTGTTGTCGATGTCGCGGTAGCGGGGAGGACCGCCCGGAAACTGCGGCGGGAAATCCGCCGAGTTGTCGGCGAGATTTCCGCGCCAGAAGATGAAGTTCCTGTCGTTGATCGTGAAATCGGCGCGTGCGATGTAGGTGTTGTCCTTCACCGACACGGGTGCCTTGAATCGATAGCCCTGGAAGTTGAGTCCGTCTCCGGTCGTATCGTCGTTCGGAAGCGGGTACTGGTTGAAGATCGACAGCGCAACCGGACTGATGCCGATACCCGCCGGGTCGATGCCGGCGATGTCCCCGGCATCGAGCGCGCGAACGCCGCCGTTGGTCGTCTCGTACTGGAGAATGCCCTGCCTGAGAAGAGCTGACGGAACGGTGCGAAGCACGCTGTCTTCGCGGGCGTCACGACGGCCTTCGTAGTTCACGAAGAAGAAGAACCGGTCCTTCCAGAATGGTCCGCCGAACGAGCCTCCGAATACGTTCCGGAGCAGCTTCCGTCGCTCGACCCCTGCCAGGTTGTTAAAGTAGGTGTTCGCCGTCGTGACCGTGTTCCGGTGGAACTCGTAGAGCGAGCCGTGGAATTCGTTGGTGCCCGACTTCGTCACCAGCGAAACCTGGGCGCCGGCTCCGCGACCGCCGTCGGCGTTCGCACCTGTGGTCACGACCCGGAACTCCTGCACTGAATCGAGTGTCACGGGAATGACGCTCTGGAACGGGAGTCCTTCCTGCTGGTCATTCACGTCGATGCCGTCGAGCGTGACGTTCGACTGATCCCCGCGGGCGCCGTTCACGGCTCCCGAGCGCTGGTCGTCGTGTCCGTCACCCGGGTCTGTCTTCGTGACGCCAGGCTGCAGGCTGAGAAGATCGACGACGTTGCGTCCCTCGATCGGGAGTTGCCGGATCTGCTGCTCGCCAACGGTATTTCCGATCGTGGCGTCGGTGCGGTTGATCGTCTCGCCGCCGCTGACAACGTCGACAGTCTCGGTTACCGATCCCGTTTCGAGCTGGATCTCGAAACTCAGCGGCGTGTTGACCTGAATGGCAACGGATTCAACCGCCGCAGGTCGAAATCCGTTCGCGGTCACCTTGATGTCGTAAGTTCCTGGCGGAACCTGCACGAGTTGCCACACGCCGCGTGTGTCGGTCTTCGCCTCGCGCGATGCATTAGTGCCCGCGTTGACGATGCTTACGGTGGCCCCCGGAATCGCGTCGCCGCGCGCGTCACGAACGGTACCCCCGACGGAGCCGAACGACTGGGCGATTGCAGGTGAGCCTAGACCGAGAAGAGCGACGAGGAGCAGCATCGCCGCGCGAGGATTCAGTGATCGCATGACGTCATGACCTCCGAGTTTCAGCGGAATGCGCCTGCGTCAGCCGTGAGAGCCGCGGGGGCTCTGCGGTTGCATCCGCCTTATCCTGGTGCTTTGAAGTGAGTCGAACCGGAAACTGAGCGTACTGTGGCAAAAACCGTCGCTCGGTGCAATGGAGTGAACGCGCTAGACGGTCGAGCCTTGCGCGCTGAGGGTTGTTGGATCGTAGCTCCGGTTTTCGGGTTCTGCGCGGGGTCGCCGGGCACGCGCTTGTACTGCCGCAGTTTTCACGCAAAGATACCGGCCGCCCGGAGACCCCTCAACCATGCCCAGCCACCGAATCCTGGTAGTCGACGACGAAGACATCCTTCGCGAGGGCATTCGCGCCTATTTGTGCGCCCACGGTTTTGAGGTAGCCGAGGCCAACTCGTGCGCGAAGGCGAAGGACCTCTTTCAGACCTTCAAGCCGGACGTTGCAGTTGTCGATTACCTGCTCGGTGATGGCAATGCCCTCGATCTGCTTCCCAAACTGCGCGACATAGATCCGGATACGCCGGTGCTCATTCTGACGAGCCACGGCAGCATCGATCTCGCGGTGCGAGCCATCAAGGAAGGCGCCGACCAGTTCCTCACGAAGCCCCTCGAGTTCGCCGCGCTTCACGTCCTCATCAAGCGCGCGCTCGAGCGTGAGCGCACTCGCAGGAAGCTCGCTGCGAGCCGGACGCGCGATGCCCGTGACGCCATCGAGCCCTTCCTCGGAAGCAGTGCGTCGATTCGGCAACTTGCGCAGGACAGTCGCCGTGTAGTCTCAGCCGAGAGTCCGATCCTCATTCAGGGAGAAACCGGCACCGGGAAGAGCGTCCTGGCGCGGTGGCTGCACAGCCATGGACCGCGCACCGATGAAGCGTTCGTGGAGTTCAATTGCGCCGGCCTATCGCGCGAGCTCGTCGAGACGGAGTTCTTCGGCCACGAACGCGGCGCGTTCACTGGTGCCGTGAGCGCCAAGATGGGACTGCTCGAGGTTGCGCATCGCGGCACGGTTTTTCTCGACGAGCTCGGAGACATGGACGTCCAGATCCAGCCGAAGCTCCTGAAGGTTCTCGAAGAGAAGCGATTTCGACGCGTTGGCGAGCTTCGCGACCGTCAGGTCGACGTGCGACTGATCGCTGCGACCCATCAGGATCTCGAACAGCTCGTGAAGGAGAAATCGTTCCGTGCGGATCTCTACTTTCGCGTCAGCACGATTCCGCTCGTCATTCCGCCGCTGCGCGAGCGTATAGAAGACCTGATTCCGCTCGCGCGACGGCTCGTTGTCGATATTGCAATCGACCTTGGCGCCGGCGACGTCAGCTTGACGACGGAGTCTGAGCGCGCACTCGCCGGTTATTCGTGGCCGGGAAACATCCGGGAGCTCCGCAATGTTCTCGAACGAGCGATCCTGCTGCGCGATGGATCGAAACTGACGCCGCGCAACCTCCGCTTTGCCAACTCAGTGGACAGCGGCGCCCTGATCGAGCACGGCAGCGCGGTTCCTGATACGACCTCGTCGCTCGCCGAGAACGAGCGGCGGCACATCGAGCGCGTTTTGCGCGCCAGCGGCGGTTCGGTCGTCGCCGCTGCGAAAGTCCTCGGGTTGTCGCGGAGCAGCCTCTACGAGCGTCTCAAGAAGCATGCGATCGATCCGTCGACCGCGTCCTCCGATCGCTGAAGCGATCCCGGGTCTGGCAGGGACGGAAACGGGATCGACCCGAGCGCTACCGCGCCCGGTACTGATGCATTGAGTACGCGCCCGGGAGAGCCGCTCTCTACGATCCTGTGAACATCCCTGTGAATCGCGGACCTCAGTGCATCAGTACCGGGCGCGGTAGCGCTCGGGTAAGACTCACGAGATGGACCGTGTTGTGTGGCATCGCGCGGTCGCTGCGCCGGACCGACCCGAGCGCTACCGCGCCCGTAACTGATGCGTTGAGTACGCGCTCCGTAAGTCGCTCACGGATCCGTCGTGAAGGTCCCTGAAGGACGCGGGCTCCATCGTATCAGTACCGGGCGCGGTAGCGCCGGGTCCGACACGAGACCTATCGACTACGCCGCGTGCGGCTCGCGCCACTCGATGCTGATGCGAACGACCTGTGACGTCACGAGTCGCGAGGAAGTGTCGTGCGCCCGGAGATTCGGAGACAGAAAAACCGCGCGATCGCCCACGCGAACACCGCCCTTCCAGAATGCGTGCTCACCGCTGACCGCGCCAATGGCAAACGCCGACTGCGTGTCGGGCAGGTTTCCTCCGCCTAGAGATCCCAGCCTCTGTGACGGATCGGACATCGCGAACGTGTAAGTGCTTCGCGCCGTCTCGATGACGAGCCGATCACCAGCCGCGAGCTCCGCGAACGACACCATGTTTCGAATCTCGGTCACCACGCCGCTCCCCATTTCACGACCTCCGCCGACGTCACTTCCCGTCGTCACATCGTCATTGCAAGAAGCGAGCCACGACGTCCAGCCTCCGAAAAGTGCCCGAAACGCACTCCAGATAGCGGACAAAGTGGTCCTCCTCATCGCCACTTCCGGAATACCGGACGCTGGAGTCTCCCGGATTCCGGACTGACTCACCGTCGCGGTGCGTTTTGTGGCACAGTCGCTGCGGGCTGGTGCATGATGGGCGCATATGCGTGGCAGTCATACACTCGTGGGTACACCCGGAGGTCGATATGGAGCAGCTCGTACAGATGGTCAGCGAGAAGGCCGGCATTCCGATCGAGACCGCAAGGACGGCGGTGGAGACGGTCCTTGGATTCATCAAGGACAAACTTCCCGAGCCCATCGCGTCACAGCTTGATGGATTCATCGGGGCCGATGCGCCTGCGGAAGGCGGAGCCGGTGGCGGCATGCTCGACGACATCGCCGGAAAGCTCGGGGGCTTGTTGGGGTAAGCGAGGCTCTCGCTCGCGCGGCATATCTACCTCGCGACTCCGCGAGTCCTCTGCGGCTCTGTGAGAACCCTGATCCAACGGCGAGGTCCTCTCAGAGTCGCGGGCGGCGCCCAGACTCGCAGGCGCAGGCCGCATGCAGCCAGAAGCCCTTGCTCATCAAGGACTCCGGGCCGATAATCCCCATACCCTGACTTGCCAGTCCGGCGAAGTCACCACCATTTTCCGAGATTTCCGGACGCGTGGTTCCGGAGTCGCTCGAGCGTCGGGAGGCCCTCCGATGGACGACTGGGAAAGCACCCTCGCAGGACTCCGCCGCGCCTTCCTCGATCGAATCCCTCGTTCGCCGATGACGCGGAATCGGCGATAGCCAGTCTGCGCCGTGAGCCACGTTCGATCGAACACCTTTCGGCACTCCGACTCGTCCTGCACAAGATCGTCGGGTCCGGCGGCTCGTTTGGTCTTGCCGGAATCGCCGCGAACGCCGCGGCGTCAGAGGCGCTGTGCCGCGAGCACCTCGATGCGGCAACAACGCCGACGGTCGATCAACTCGACGGCATTGAGGCGCACGTTGCTTCCATTCGCGAGGAGGCGGACCTCGAGCGGAACTCGACCGCACCGCTCGAGTCCGAAGCGCATATGTTTCGCGATTCGAGCTCGGTGATATCCAACTGAATCACGCCTCACGACGGAGAACGAGGATGGCTTCCCGCACATCGCCCTCCAGGTCGGCGAAACCCGCAAAGGGCGCCCGGACCACGACGAAAACGCAGCCGAAAGCTGCCTCTAAACCCACGAGCCGCTCCAAGCCTTCGAGACCGGCGCCACAGGCGCCGGCGCGAGTCACTGCAGCGGCGCCTCCGGCCAAGAAACCGAAAACGACGACAGTCAAACCAGCAGCGAGGAGAACACCGATGACGACATCGTCCGGAAAGAACCGACCCGACGCCGAATCCGAAGCCCGAGCGCTCAGCGCTGCCGGCGAGGCGGCCGGCTCCGGAAATCTCGAGAAGGTCCGCGACATCCTCTTCGGATCGCAGATGCAGGCCCTCGACCGGCGCTTCCAGAAGCTCGAAGAGCGGATCGTCAAGGAAACGTCCCTGCTTCGCGACGAAACGAAGAAGCGTATCGACGACCTTGATTCCTACGTGAAGCGGGAAGTCGACTCGCTCGTCGACCGCATACGCGCCGAGCAGAACGACCGCGCGTCGGCTGTGAAGGATCTCGGTCAGCAGCTTCGCGAAACATCGTCAACGATCGAGGCGCGCATCTCGGCTCTCGACGAGCAGACGGCGAAGGCGGATCGCGAGCTGCGTCAGGCGCTGCTCGATCAGTCAAAGACGCTTGGAGAAGAGATCCGAGCGAAGGCCGAGGAGCTTTCGGCCGCTCTCGATCGCGAGTCCGAGCACCTGACGAACGACAAGGCCAGCCGTTCGGCACTCGCATCGCTCTTCATGGAGTTGAGTATGCGGCTCAACAACGAGTTCAACCTGCCGCTTGACGAATAGCGTGTCCGGTCCCGATCCACGAGAGGCGCCCGACGACGGGGCTGCCACTCCACCCGAGCCGTTCAACGAGCTGCGGTCGCTCCTGCTCGCGCCCGAGCAGGAGCGTCTCCGTAAGCTCACCGAGCGGCTCGACGACCCGCGCCACCGCGCTGAAGACCTGAGCGGCGTCCTGCCGGAAGCGATCGCAATCCGCTCGCGCCGCGACGACCGGCTCCTGGTCTCGATGCGCCCGGTCGTGTCTGAGGCGATGCGCGATTCCATGCGCCGCGATCCGAAGTCGTTCGCCGACGCGCTCTTCCCCGCCCTGGGCTCGGCAATTCGCAAGGCGATCGCGGCGACGCTCGGCGAGATGATCCAGTCGCTGAACCAGGTCGTCGAGCACACGTTCTCGGTTCGCGGGCTGCAATGGCGCCTCGAGGCCATTCGCACGGGCCGGCCCTTTGCCGAGGTCGTGATGCTGCGCAGCATGGTCTACCGCGTCGAGCAGGTATTCCTCGTGCATCGAGAGACCGGTCTGCTGCTCCAGCACGTCGAATCGGGCCAGGCCGCGGTCAAGGACGCCGACATGGCCTCGGCCATGCTGACCGCGATCCGCGATTTCGCGCGTGACACCTTCGACGCTGCGCACGAAGACACCCTGAACAGTCTTAACATTGGTGAACTGACCCTGTGGATCGAACAGGGTCCGCACGCAATCGTTGCCGCGGTCATCCGTGGCTCGGCACCGCTCTCGTTCAAGGACGTCCTGCGCGAGACGGTCGAGCGGATTCACCTCGAACAGCTCGAGGCTCTCGAGGACTTTCAGGGTGACGCATCGCCGTTCGAGGCGGCTCGGCCGGCTCTCGAGGCCTGTCTCGTCGCCCAATACGCAGTGCCGCAGCAGGGCGCGTCCCCCGTACTCAGGGTAGCCCTCACTGTCCTCGGCCTGGTGTTGCTCGTGGCCTTCGGAATGTGGGCCTACGCAAGCTGGTCGTGGAGCGGAGCCGTTGCCGCACTAAAGGCCGAGCCCGGAATCGTCGTCGTCGAATCTGACCGCTCATGGTTCGGCGCGAATCGCGTCGTCGGGCTTCGTGACCCGCTCTCGGCGGATCCTCAACAGTTGCTCGCTGCACGCGGTTACCGTTCGTCGGACGTGAGTCTTGCGCTACAGCCTTTCGCGTCGTCAGATCCCGGTATCGTGATGGCTCGCGCTCGTGAAGTGCTACAGGCTCCGGATTCCGTGACGTTCGCGTTCGAGAACGGCGAGCTCGCCGCAACGGGACACGCGCCGTCGTCGTGGATCGAACGTGCAAGGTCCTTCGCGCCCTTCGTGGCCGGGGTGCGCTCGTACCGCGACACGGAACTGCTCGACGCAACGGGTGCCGCGATCCGCGCCGAGGCGGAAAAGCTCAGGGCGCTGCACATTCCCTTCCCGCTTGGCTCGGCCACGCTCGAGCCCGAAGCGCGCATTGTCGCCGAAGGATCCGCCGAACTGCTCGAGCGTCTCGACGCAATGGCTCGAGACGGCGGCCGGCAGCTGCGCATTCAAGTCATCGGCCAGGCCGATGCGACCGGCACCGAGGCGACGAACGCCCGAATAAGCAAGCTCCGCGCCGATGCGGTCGCCGAGGCCGTCGGCGCGGCCCGTTTCCGGAACCTGTCCTTCGACCTGCAGGGTCTCGGCGCGACGCCGGAATCGGACCGAACTGTTACCTTCGACGTCGACGAGTCGTCGCTCGCCCACAAATGAATCTCGCGTGATCCAGAAGAAGATATGCATGCTCGGATCGTTTGCCGTCGGCAAGACGAGTCTCGTCGCGAGGTTCGTCCACAGCATCTATCGCGAGCAGTATCTGACGACCGTCGGCGTCAAGATCGACAAGAAAGTCGTGAGGGTCGGCGACACTGACGTCTCGCTCATCGTGTGGGACCTGCACGGCGAGGACGAGTTCCAGAAAATCCGGTCCGCGTACCTGAGAGGATCTTCCGGGTTTCTTTTTGTCGCGGATGGGACGCGCAGCGCGACGCTCGACAAGGTTGTCGAGCTGCACCGCAGCGCGACCGAGGCAGTGGGCGACGTTCCATTCGTGGTGCTCGTAAACAAGGCGGACCTCGAGGCCGAGTGGGATGTCGAGGCCGAGGCCCTGGAGGCGGCCGCAGCGCGCGGGTGGACCGTGCTCCGTACGAGCGCGAAGACCGGGCAAGGCGTCGAGGAAGCGTTCCAGCGGATTGCCGCGGCGATGACGGAGCGGTGATCTATGGTGGACCTTCCTGACTTTGTTGCGCAGTATCTCGAGACGGCCGTCGTAGCTACGAGGCTGCCGGCGTGGCTCCACATCGCGCGCGATGGCGCTTTGGTTGACTGCGGAGGACCGCTCGGCGTCTATGGCATCGAGGTAATGGCTCCAGGTGACCGCGTCGCGCAAATCGTGCCGTTTCTCGAGGGTCTGTTGCCGCTGGACGACGCGCTCACGCTACCGTGCGTTTCGATGGGAACCGGATTTCCCGCCGACGTGCACTTCATCCCGAGCACCGACGGCGACTGGGTGTTGCTGCTTGACGCCTCGTCGGATGCCATCCTTCGCGGGCTCGTCCAACAGCGCTCGAACGATCTGAATCTGCTCAAGGCGCGGCACGCTGCTCTCGACGTCCGAGCGCCGGCGATGCGTGACGTGCCATCCACGCTGGCTGCGGTTCTAGGAGCCCTCGTCATCGAGGAGGAGCGGGATGGACTGCTCGTGGCCATCGGAAAGCCGCCCCTCTGGATCGAGCGCTACATGCGTTTCGAGACGACTGCGTCCGGAGCCGATGTGGTCAGCAGGTTCGCGTTCCTCGAGGCGTTTCTCGTCGATGCGCGCGATTTCTGGGATGGCGGTGAGGGCACGGTCCTCGAGGGGGGAACGTGGGACGAAACGGATGACGAAGGGATCGACGCGAGTCTGGACGCAACGGCGGTTCACGTGGACGGTCGACGATTCCTCGTCGTTCGCCACGTGGACGAATCGCGCGACGAGCGGCGGCGCGTGATCCAGCGCGCCCGCGAGGTCAGTCTGGATCTCGACCGTCTGAAGAAAGACGCTCAACAGCGCGAGGTTCTCTTTCATTGCATCGTTCACGACCTGACTGGTCCGCTGACGAGCATCAAGGCAATCTTCTCGGTGCTGGAGCGCGAGTCACTTCCGCCCACGATGACTCGCCTTGTCGAGATCGGTGCGCGTCAGACCTCGAGACAGGAGGAGCTGATCCGGGAGATGCTGGCGGTTTTTGCCGCTGAACGCCGCGTCTTCGACCGCGCGTCGTTCGATCCAGCGACGGCGCCTGACGCGGTGGCGTGCGCCCGCACGGTCGTGGACGCGCTGGCCCCGGCGGCGCAATCAAAAGGCGTCGATCTGGAAATCGAGCCTGAGCTCGCCGCGGATGGCCCGGGACTGCGCGTGATCGGTGACCGTCTTCAGCTCGAGCGAGTGATCTCGAACCTTGTCGAGAATGCCATTCGCCACTCGCCGGCCGAGAGCCGAATCACGGTGCGACTGAAGGCGGATGCCGCCGAGGTCCGCATCGAGGTTGACGACGAAGGATCGGGCGTGCCGGAGGACGTCGCGCCATCCATCTTCCGACGCCTGACGCAGGGACGAGGCGAACGCGGAAAAGCTGGGCTCGGACTGTATTTCGTCCGCATTACTGTCGAGCGTTGGGGTGGGCGGGTCGGATTCGAGGCCCGACCGGCGGGCGGCACGCGTTTCTGGCTGACGCTGCCGAAGGTGTGATGCGAGCGGTCCCCGTTTTTCGAGCCGCGAGCGGTAGCGAGCGTCCCACGACCGGTCGTACGCTTCCGATCACTTCCGTCCTTCCGCAACGACGAATCTGCGGATTCAGCCACCGTCCGTGGGACGCTCGCTACCGCTCGCGGCTCGAGGAACGGGGACCCTGTTGAGCGTCTGCCCGCCCAGCCCTGGACTCGACCTCGAGCCACGCTACTTCGGCGGCAACTCCACCCCGAGTGCCGCTCGAACTTCGTCACCGAGTGTCACAGGATCAAACGGTTTCGAGAGCACGGCAACAGCACCGAGCGCCAGCAATCGCTCGATGTCGGTTTCCGCCGGGCTCGCCGTCATGAAGATGACGGGGAGCCCCGCCGTGGCAGGATCCTCGTTCAGCCGCTCGAGGACGGCAGGGCCATCGGCCGAGGGCATCACGACGTCGAGCAGAATGACGTCCGGGACATCTACCCTCGCGATCTCGATGGCTTCGTCGGCCGTCGCGGCTTCACGAACCGTCATCCCGCCGAACCGCTCGAGTCCGAGCGCAGCCAGATATCGGATGTCCGGTTCGTCATCGAGGATGAGGATCTTCACGGCTTGAGTTCCATTCGTCGCTGCAGTCTAAGGCCTCGGGACCTATCCACCGCACGACGGCGCGACGGATTATCGAGGCTTCTCGGGCGTGGCTCTCCCGAGACTGTTCTCGGTCGTCCGTGTTGGGCGGTTGCAATTCGCGTGCGCGTCGCCTCCTGAAAGCGACGGTACGCCGCAAGTCATTGCGACGAGATCACTTCCGACCGTCCAGTCCGGTGCATCCCGGATTGGCCGCACGGCTGCTGATTCCCCGTGTCCGGGAATCCGGACAGGACGATTCCGCGGCTCCGAAACCTGCGGTTTCATCGCGGTACTCAAGTCTTTGACTGATCCGAGTAAAAAGAATTTGAAGCGCGAAGTGGGCGTGCAGACGCAAGTCGAGCGTATCCAGTTGACTTCGCGACACTTGCGCCTGCTCGGCCGCGCTGCGGCACTGGTGAATTCTCTGGCACTGCGCTTGCCACTCTGCTGCCTGTGAGAACCGATCGACTCGAAACCTCCGGCATCGCGCTTCTGGGAGCTTCCATCGTGCTCCTCTCGGTCGCGTGGATTGCGGCCGTATCGGCTGAGCCCACGACTCTCAGCGACGAGCGTGTCGAGGCGGCGCGGGTAATCGAGATCGCCATTCAGGCGCGCGCTGCCGGTCGTCCGGAACAGGCGGACGTCCTTCTCACATCGCTCGTGGCTCGCGCATCGTCGCCCGGCCAGACGCACGGCAACGCTCCGGACCGAACACACCTCGCCGACAATCCATACGCGTCGCCGGCATGGGCGCCGACAGCTGGCGCCGTCTGCGGCGCCTTCGGATTGATTGCGGTGGCGGAAGCAGCTCGGCGTCGTCGAGCGGCTGTCAATCTCATCGCAACGGAGCTTGGACAGACGAATCACGGCAACGACCCGCGGGCGCTCGTGGGCGGGCTCGCGCGACTGCGCGCGGAGCGCGCCACCGCCCAGTTGCAGTTGCAGAAGGCGATCGCCCGACTCGACGTGGCGGAGTCGCCGCTCCCGGTTCCGGTGCGCGAGTCTTGCGCTGCCGGCCCCCGGCCGGATGAATCGAACGACGCCGCCCCCCGCCACCTCGACACATACGGACGAATCCTCGAGATCACGCCCATCGAGTCGGATCGATCCGGCTGAACGCGAGACGACGTCGGGCCGCCGCACGGACCGAGTCTGTATGATGGCGCCGTGTCGAGACTTCCCGTCGTCATCATCGGCGCAGGCGCGGCCGGACTCATGGCCGCAATTTCGTCAGCCCGGGCCGGCGCTGCGACGCAGCTACTCGACCGCCGCCGCAAGGTCGGCGCGAAGATCCTCATGTCTGGCGGCACCCGGTGCAACGTGACGAACCAGGCCGTCTCGGAACGCGACTTCAATGCGTCGTCATCGCCATTCGTGCGCAACGTGTTGAAACAGTTCTCTCCCGAGCAGGCGAGAGCGTTCTTCGCCGAGGTGGGAGTCGAGCTCAAGCTCGAGCCAACGGGCAAGTACTTTCCCGTCAGCGACTCGGCAACGGACGTCCTGGCCGGATTGCTTCGCTCAGTCGACGCGGAGCGCGTCGAGCTTCACCGGGAATCGCTGGTTACCGGCGTCGAACGATATGAAACCGGGTTGGTGGTCAGGACTTCCACCGGGAGTTTTCCCGCTGCGGCCGTCGTGATCGCGACCGGGGGGCTTTCGTATCCCGAGACGGGAAGCGACGGAATCGGATACCGAATCGCCGCGCAGCTCGGACACTCGATCGTGCGGACGTCAGCGGCCCTCACTCCGCTCATCGCATCGCCGGCGCTTCACGCATCGCTGTCGGGTCTCTCCGTGAACGCCGAATTGAGGGTAGTCTCGCGAACGAAAACATAGGCGACGCGGAGCGGATCGCTCCTCTTCACGCACACAGGCTACAGCGGTCCTGTCGCGCTCGACATCAGCAGGCACTGGGAGCGGACGTCCTGGGAAGACCCTGACGTCGAGATCCGGGGGTCTTTCGGTCAGGGTCGATCGCGCGACGAGGTCGGAGAATACGTGCTGTCCGAGGCCGGACGAGCGCCTCGACGCCACGTCGCGAATCTGCTGGCCGAGTTCGTGCCGATTCGACTTGCCGACATCCTGATGCACTCGTCGGGAGTGGAGCCGGGCACGATGCTCGCGACACTTGGGCGCGACGCGAGACTAAGGCTCATTCGGAACCTCACGGACTTTCGGCTCCCTGTGCAATGCGTAGCCGGATACGGAAAGGCCGAGGTCACGGCCGGCGGCGTGCCGCTTGGCGAGGTGGTCGCCAGATCCATGGCGTCGAAGGTTGTCGACGGCGTGTATTTCGCAGGCGAGATTCTCGACGTCGACGGATACATTGGCGGGTACAACTTTCAGTGGGCCTGGTCGAGCGGCTGGGTTGCCGGCGCTGCCGCCGCTCGACACGCACTTGCGATACAGCCACCTGATGCGGGTCCCTAGCTCTGGTCTTCTTTTGCCGTCGTCTTTTTCTTCTTCCCTCTGGAGTACGGAAGCCAGAACATCCATAGGCCGGTTGCCCAAAGCACGAAGAGTCCAAATCCGCTGGGCAGGAACAGTCCGAGCTTCGACCAGTCACCCGCGAAAAACGAGCCGTCGTGAATAGACTCGATGAGCTCCGATCGGCGATATGCGACCTGAAGCACATCTCCGGTGCCGAGATCGACCTGGACCTCCCAGCCGCTGTGCAGCCAGACCTTCGCCATCCCGCGGCTCGGTCGCACGTCGAGACGGTTCACGTCGTGCCAGCCGCTGACGCCCAGCCCAGTCACGCCCTGAACACTCGCAAGCACGTCGTCCAGTCCGATGACGGGGGTCGTTCCGGTACCCTTCATCTCGGCGGGCTGTACCCAGCTCCAGTGCTTCTTGACCTGGAGGAACAGTCCACTCCCGATGATCACCAGGATCGGCACGGCTACGGCAATGCTGGCCCAGTGGTGAACTCTCCTGTTCAGCAGGTTGAAACGCACGGACTCCCCCTTGTAATAACCTCGTCGTTCGCCTGCCGAAGCGCTAGCGGTGCTCGCCCGCGACTGGCGTTCAGGCATTGTTCGCACTGTAGAGC
Organism: Blastocatellia bacterium; assembly: GCA_016705245.1. Lineage (GTDB taxonomy): Bacteria > Acidobacteriota > Blastocatellia > UBA7656 > JADIYM01 > JADIYM01. The sequence continues at coordinate 112,016 of JADIYM010000004.1, forward strand.
GAAGGGTCAAGTGCGGCCTCATCGCGGGTTACAGCCTTGGACTTTGGTTGGGCTAGACTCTCGGAATGTCGAGATACATCGCCTTCCTGCGGGCCGTGAACGTCGGTGGACGCATCGTGAAGATGGCCGCGCTGCGCTCGATCTTCGAGGAGCTGGGCTATCAGCAGGTCTCGACCTTCATCGCGAGCGGCAACGTCATCTTTGAAACGCGATCCGCAGCCGCTTTGACTCTCGAGCGCAGGATCGAGAGCAAGCTGCGCGAAGCGCTTGGATTTGACGTCGCGACGATGCTTCGAACGGATGCCGAGGTCGCCGCCGTCGCCGCGTACGAACCGTTCGAGGGGAGTGACGAGGTAGTGGCCGGAAGGACGCACGTCGGCTTTCTTTCGACGACGCTGTCCGATCCGGCTCGCATCGCGATTGACGGGATGGAGACGGACTTCGACTCGTTTCACGTGAACGGGCGCGAGGTCTATTGGAGGTGTTCGGTCAAGATCGGCGAGTCGAAGTTCTCGAATGTGAAGTTCGAGAAGGCGACCGGCACGAAGGTGACGTTCCGAAACGTCACGACGGTACGAAAGCTCTCGGCGTTGTATCCGCCCGGATGATTGACGGCGGATTGCCACGACGGCGCAGGTATCGGTACCGCTAGCGGTAGCGAGCAGGACCTGCGGACGGTCGTCCGCGACGCAACTCATGACCGAGCGCATAGAGAGCGTGTCGATCCACGAGTCTGGGCGATCATGGCGCCGCTCATCACCAGGGCGCCGAGGATTCCCCAGAAGAGCGCGTGTTCATGATGTCGCCCGGGCGCGTAGCGCCTCGATCTCCAGCCGCAGCGCGCGCAACTCATCGACAATCAGCCGCGTGTGCGCTTCGCCCTCGCCCTTGAGGTCATCGGCGACTTGCGACTGCATCGCATTGACGACCACGGCGATAAACAGGTTCAAGACCATGAACGTTGCGATGAGCAGGTAGATCACGAAGAAGACCCAGGCAAATGGCGACTGTTCCATCACGCCGCGCGCAATATCGGGCCAGCCTTCCACCGTCATCACCTGGAACAGCGTGAACATCGACTTGCCGAGATGGCCGAAGTGGTCCGGCGCAATGGCACCGAACAGTTTCGTGGCCATGACTGCCGACACGTAGAGCACGAGCGTCATCAGGCCGATGATCGACGCCATGCCCGGTAACGCGGTGAGCAGGGCGCCAACCACTCCGCGCATCGACGGCACCAGTGAAACCAGCCGCAACACGCGTAGCACGCGCAGGGAACGCAGGACCGAAAACGCGCCGCCCGCTGGAACCAGCGCAATCCCCACGACGACGAAATCGAATACGCGCCACGGGTCGTGGAAGAAGCGGCTGCGGTAGACGTAGAAGCGCGACAGCAATTCGACAACGAAGACGCCGAGTACCGTTCGGTCGAATGCATACAGCACATCGCCGAAGCGTGCGACGACCTGTGGAGAGGTTTCGATTCCCAGAGTGACGGCATTTACGACGATCAGCGTGATCATCGCTTTTTCAAAGCGCCGATTCTCGATGAAGCTGCGGACTCGGTCGCGCTGGCTTGGCCTGTCACCCGAGGTGGAGGTGCTCATCGTAGGAGGCCCAGCCTTTGAATGGATGACTCTGCAGAATCGTCCGCAACGGACCTCTCCGGCTCGCCGCGTGCCATTCCAAATCGTGATCTGTGGTCATCAAGCATCGAGCGCCTCGACGATGAACTCGAGAACGTCGTGCTCCCCGGCACTGAGGCCTTCGCGGCCGGTCGCCGACTCGCGCGACGCAGTCGCGACTCGCGTGCAGTTGTCCACGATGGATCGCACGCTCTCGGCCCGGGTGCCGCCGGGCATTGCGTCAAGCGACGCCCTTATTGCCGCCAGACTGCTCTCGAAGTAGCCGCGGGGCAGCGGCTGCTCGATCCATTCGGTGAGTACCTCGTAGGCTCGGCTTCCGTATTGGATGCCGCCTCGTTGGGCGAGACCCTGAATGAGGTTGCGTTCGCGCCCGCTCATCCCACCCTCGGTCCACGCTACGTGCACGACCGGCACGAAGTGAAGGAGCAGTACCGTTTCGGGAGTGAATCCGAGGTCGCCAAGTGTTTCCAGCGCGGCATCGTCGGTGATACCGATTGCGCCTCGGAGTGCGTCGATGTTCTCGAGGCGACTCGCCGATCGCGGCTGCACGTCTGCCGTATCTCGGCGCTCTGCTCTGCCGTTGGTTCGACTTCGTGAAGGCCTCGGCGACCTTTTCTGCGGTTTCATGATTATCCTCCGTTCTTTGACGACTATGCGATTGGCTCTCGGCCACCCGCCTGGGCACATTGCGCTCCAGAGAAGGTCCCGCTCACCAGGAGCCCAAGAAGCGTTGCGGCAAGCGGTTCCGGTCCGTCCGAAACGATGTCCGTGACGAGGCAACCCAGAGTCCCTCGAAAGAGGGTTGCCGCGTCTCGACATGTCTGGGCGTCCTTTCCGCATGGCTGAGGGAGACAGCAACTACTGGCCGTTGCGTGACGGCCTCGAGTACGCGCATGTGTCGCGACAGGACCGCCAATCCGAACGTGTCCTCCGCCGAGATGGACTCGTGCGCCGGGGCGTGCTGGAGCACGACAGCATCGGGCCGGGCCGTCGTCAGGAGCTCGAGGTCGCACGGATGCGCGGGATCGAGGAGCCCGCCTCGCCCTTCCAGAACGAGCACGTCCGGCGAGGCCGTCGCGCACGCGGCGAGCATCGTGGCCTCCAGCTCTCCGGCCACGTACCCCTGCGGCACGCTGTCGAGAATCGTCGTGTGCGCAATGCCCTGAAACCATGCGAGCTGGCTCGTGCCAATCAGTTCGGCCCGAACCCCTGCCCGACGAAACGACTGCATCAGACGGACGGCCGTAATGATCTTTCCACCAACGGCGTTCGTGCCGACGACGGCCACTCTGAAGACGCGCAATTCCTCCACCTGGCCCGTGTACTGCGTGTTCGAACCGCCGGCCATTGGTCTGCCAACACTGCGCATTCGAGCGCCACTCAGCATCGCGATACCCGGAAACTCGGCATCGTCGTGCAGGTATGGTCGCAGCGCGCTGTCGACGTGCATCCCGAGCCGCAGTGCTTCCGCGATCGACTTGCGGAACCGCGGCTCGAGTCTGCCGTCGTCGGGGTCAAGGCCGACGACGAAGTAGTCGGGTTGATTGCCGAGTCGGTCGATCGCCTGACGAACGCTTTCGAAGACAGGAACGTCGCTGGCCACGCCTTCGACGACCGCTCCCGCCCTCAGGCCGCAGTGCTGACTGTCGATCACGCCAACGACCTCGTAGCGTTCCCCGAGCCTGACGAGCGTATTCGCGGTCTTTCCCCGGGGCGTTCCGAACGCCCCTTCGCAGAAAACCAATGCGGTTCCGTCCACGACCTCTCGCCTCAACCGAAGTCGAACAAATCGCCGAGAAACGATTTGCGCCGCGGCTTGCCAGCCCGGTCGTACTTTTCTCCGCCGGACTGGTGACGGCGTGATTCGTATCTGTCGCCCGGTCCGGCGGTTTCCTCCATCGACGATCGCTCGACGATCTTGTCGAGCTCGCCGCGATCGAGCCACACGCCACGACATTTCGGGCAGTAGTCGATCTCCACACCGATTCTTTCCGACATCGTCAACTCAACAGCACATACCGGGCAGTTCATTTCCTCTCTCCCCCAGACGAAGCTCGTTTCCCGCAACGCGTCAAGTTATAGGCGCGATTCGTACCAATGACAAATAGGAAGTATTGACACGTTACATCGAAGAAACCGATATATATGCCCGTCGCCATCGGTCAGCCTGCCTGCCTTGAGTCACTCCTGTGCCCGCACGCCGCGAGCGAACGATGTCGTGCAGAGGATGCGGGTGGGCATCGCAACGTCACCGCCGACTTGCTGCGACTCATTCAAGGGCTCGCGCTCTTGAAGCCGCCCCCGACTACGATCTGAGCTTCAGCAGCCCGTCGATCCTAAAGACTGCGTTGACGCTGCGACGTGCGATCTGGCAGCGGCGACATGCGTCGCACAGCTCGGTGAAACGCTGGTGCTGTTTGGTCACAAGGAACGGGACCCTGCGGATGTCTTTGCTCTCAGTCATTGTTGTAGCGCTTGAGGCGAGACCTTTCTGGTCTGGGCTCCTCGGGCGGCGGCCGGTGCACATACAGGTATAAATCCAACTGATCTCGCAGGAGGTCGTCGAGGCGGCGCGGCAGAGTCTGGTAATGGGGACTCTATGATTGACGCATCCTGTCGTGAGGACTGGAGGCCCACTTCGTCGCGAGGTGACGTGTAATGCTCGCGTGCCTGGACTGCTTCGTAGTCTTCGTCGAATAGTCCGAGCGAAGCCCCACGACCATCAAGAACTACAGCGCCGATCCGAAGGCCTTCGCGGCGTGGTTCTTCGACGCCAACGGAGAGCATCTCGACCCGACCCGTATCACGACGGCAAACCTCGGCGACTACAAACGGTGGCTCGTCGTCGACCGAGGGCTCAAACCGAACTCTACGAACCGCAAGCTCTCCTCGCTCAAATGCTTCCTGCACTGGGCTGCCGATGCCGGGCTCACGTCGGATACGCATGCGCTCAGAGTGCCCAAGTTCGAGCTACAGGAGCAACACGGACCGCGATGGCTCGATCTGCTGGAGCAGTGCGCCTTCTTGCGCGCAGTCGAACGTCCCGCTCAATGCCGATGCACGAGGCGTCTTCGAGGAAGCCTTCGAGTTGCTTGGCAATGAAGAGTGATATCTCAAGAGCAGAGCAAATCGCCAACACCTCGTCTACGCCATGGAATGCTGCAGGAATTACGCCAAAGTACGCTGCAGGTGACACGAGGCGCGGCAGCGTAGACGATGTATCAGAACCGCGAGCGGTAGCGAGCAGGCCTGCGGACGGTCGTCCGCGACGCAATTCATGACCGAGCGCATAGAAAGCGCCCCTACAACCACCTTCCGAGGAACGCCATCGTCCGTCGTGCCGCATCCAGCGCCGTCAGCGGAGAGAAGTTGTGCCCCTCATTCGGATACACCTGCAGCTCGAACGGAACGCCGTGCTCCGCAAGACCCTTGGCGAGCTGTTTCGCCTCCGACACCGGGACGATCCGGTCATCCTCTCCGTGGAGAACGAGTGTGGGCGGCAACTTTCCGATGTCACGGTCGAACGGCGGCGGCAGTCCGCCGAAGAAATCCACCACCGCCTTCACCCGAGGATCGTACGTGGCGACCGATAGCCCGAGAAACGCGCCGAGCGAGATTCCGATGATCCCGATCCTCTCCGGATCCACACCGCCTCGTCCCGCAGCGAACCCGAGCACGTCGCCGATGGTCTTCGTCCAGTCGACGAAATGCAGCCGGCTCGCTTGCGGGTCGCTCCGTTCAGTGCCCGTTCGATCGAAATAATGCGGCAGATAAACCGCATACCCCATCGAGACGATCGGCGTGATGAGGGCGCGTACGATTGGGGCGCCACGGCTCATTCCACCGGATCCGTGCAACGCAACGATTGCGGGAGCATTCTCTGAGCCCTCGGGCTCGAAGCACTCTACCGAGACGCGCATACCGCCGCTTGGTACCGACTCATGAACCTCGCGCATAGGCCGGCGAGTCTACCACTCCGGGCCGTGTCCCCAACTCACATCCTCGGCTCGTCCTTGCCTCGTGTTTCCTCCCTCGAGTTCCCGTTCGAGTGATTGCCACGACCGTCCGGCCCCTGGCTCCCCGTCGGACCCGAAGACTCCAACTCGGCCTCGACGCGTTTGTCGAGGCTGGCCCTGAGCGAGAGGAGCGTTACCGCCATTCGCGACCAGAAGGCACCGCGTTTCGCCCGCTCGTCGTCCTCGTGCTGGATGTTGGCCATGACAGTTCCTGGAGCCCGCTCAACACTCCCGGGCTGCAACTACCGTTCCGGCCGCTAATCCCTGCAAACGCGAGGAGTTGCATAGTCACTGCCGACAAATCTGGGCAACGTTGCCCACAGACAGTGCCAAGTTCCGCAGTGTCCGTCGGTCATCGTTGCCCAGATCAAGTCGCCCAACTCGCGTCGTCTTACTCGGGCAGCATCGAGCCGGTCTCGATGTATCGCTGGTGGAAATCGAAAACTCGGCTGAGGTCGTGTGGCATATGCCCGCCCGGAGAGACCCGTATCGCGTGGTCGAGGTACTCGGCCAACATGTCGCGATACTCGGGCGCCGCACACCGCTCGATGATCGACCGGGCACGCCGAACCGGGCTCAGCCCGCGCAGATCCGCCAGTCCGTGCTCTGACACGACGATCTGGACCGAGTGCTCCACGTGGTCCACGTGAGACACCATCGGCACGAACGCCGAGATCTTCCCGCCCTTCGCCATCGACGGCGTCAGGAAGATCGAGATGTAGGCGTTGCGCGTGAAATCGCCGCTGCCGCCGATGCCGTTCATGAGCGAGCTGCCCATCACGTGCGTCGAGTTCACGTGGCCATAGATGTCCACTTCGAGCGCCGTGTTCATCGAGATGATCCCCATTCGGCGAATCACTTCCGGGTTGTTCGAGATCTCCTGCGGCCGGATGACGAATTTCCGCTTGAGTTCCTCGATGCTGTCGAGGAACTTCTTCTCCGCCACGGGAGAAAACGTGAGCGAGCAAGTGGAAGCGAACTCCAGTTTGTCGGCCTCGACCAGATCGAAGATGGAGTCCTGCAGCAGCTCCGTGTACATCCGGATCGGCGGCACCCAATCCGCGTGTGCCATCGAAGCCAGCACGGCGTTGGCGACGTTTCCTACGCCTGACTGGAACGGGAGCAGATTCTTCGGAATGCGGCCGAACGCAACCTCGTGCCGCACGAAATCGAGCACGTGTCCGGCAATCGCCTCTGAGATCGGATCCGGAGCCCGGTACGGATCGACTCGGTCGCGCAATTCCGTCTTGACGATGCCGCGAATCTTGTCGGGATCGCATGCGATGTACGGCACGCCGATCCGGTCATCCACCGAAGTGATGTGGATCGGCCGTCCGTACGGGGCCGGCTCCGGCAGAAAGATGTCGTGATAACCCTTCAGCTCGATCGGGTGGATGGAGTTCAGCTCGACGAAGACTTCCTTCGCGAACTGGACGTACGTCGGGCTCATCCCCGACGACGTCGTCAGGTAGATTCGGCCATCGTTCGTCACATCGACGGCCTCTACGATCGCGTAATCGATCGGATCGAGAATCCCGTGCTCGATGTAGGTGGCAACGTGGCTCAGGTGCATGTCGACGAACTCGACTTCGCCGCTGTTGATCTGCTTGCGCAAGTCGGGCGTCGACATGAACGGCAACCGATACTTGATGGCGTTCGCGCGAGACAGGACCCCGTCGAGCTCGTCACCCGTGGATGCACCGGTGTAGAGGTTGTAACCGAAATTGCCCTCCCACTTTTCCGACTCAATGCGCTTCGCCAGCGCTACCGGGATGGCCTTCGGATGGGCGTTCGTGAACCCGCTCGTCGCGAGTGTTCCCCGGCGTGGCAGCAAGGATGCAGCGTCCTCCGCCGACATCAGCTTCGACTGAACAAGTTTGTTGTCGGTTCCCATTGGTTCTCCACCTGCCCTCGACCTGGAAGGTCAGAATCTGGATCGACAGACTACACCGATCCGTATCGTCTACGACACCGTTCGAACGTGCTCATCATGTCTCGTCGGGCTGGGCCCGGGACTGCACGATTCGAGGATGCGAACGTGTAGCTCATACCGCGCCACGCAGAGGCCTCAGCGCAATCACTCGCTCTCAGTTGCGCTTCACCAGCACAAAGCTCGAGCCCCGGCCGGAGTTCACGAACGCGATGCTGACATTGACCGTTCCGGTCGGGAACGGAAACGCAAACTGAAAGCTCTCAGGTTCGGCATCCGACGCCAGAAACGACGAGAGGCGCCCACGGAACGACTCAATCGCAGTACACGGTGCAATCTCAGTGAAGAAGTTCTTCCCGACGACGTCAGCAGACGGCTTTCCCGAGAGTACCTGTTCCGCCGAGTTGTACCGCAGCACGCATCCAGCCGAATCGACCTCTATCAACCCGAATGGAAGGGCATCGAGATCGGCCTCGTCAAGGAGGGGAATCCCCAGGATCCGCTTGAAGCACTGCGCACAGATACCGTGGGATTGTTCCCCGGACTCCGCGTCGTCACTGTTGCTGCACCATGCACAGATCACAATTCGTTCGCCTCCCTGGTCCGTCGTAGAGCAGTCACATGAACTCGCGATCGCACAGTGCGCTACCGCGCACGGTGCTATTCCCCCCCGACCGGCGGAACGCCCGCCGCGGTAACGGCCGCGTTGAAGCCCGAGACATCGGATTCGCGAATGGCCTTGTAGTCGGCCAGTACGGCAGTCAACTTCGCATTCGACTCGCGATATAAAATCAGGGAACCGGCGGTTGGCCGCGCGTCGGCGCCGCTCGACACCGACGCAATGCCCGCGAAGCTATGGTCGAGCGACGGCGGGAAATTCAAGACGTCCTGGCTGCTCTTGATGTCAGGGTTCACGAGCCGTCGCTCGATCGCCGAGAGTTTTTCGATGAGCGCCTTCGCCGGTTCCTTCAGGGCCGCGTCTTTCCCCATCTTCGCCGCGCGATCGACTATGGCCTGAATCTGCGCCTTCATCTCGCGAATCGACAACACCGCCGCGTGGATGTCGGTCAGCCTGTCGCGACAGTCCTTCAAGAGCTCGTACTGCGCCCGGTAGTCCTCGATCGTTGTGCCGGTCATCGGATTCGCGGTAATCGTGAACGACTGCTCCGCGACCGTGTCGCCGAGCCGGACGCGAACCCGATACGCCCCCGGCGCGACCTTTGGCCCGTCGCTCGATCCCCAGATGATCGCGTTCGGCACGAGTTTGGCATCACGGATGCGCATGTCCCAGACGAACCGGTTGAATCCCGCCTTCTGCTCGCCGAGTGTTTCGATTGCCGGATCCGGCGGCCCTTCCGCCTTCCTCGTCGTGAACGTCCGCAGCACCGTGTCGCCGGCAAGAACCTCGATGGTCAGTGCCGACTTTTCGTCCGGTTTCGCCGCGAGCATGTAACTGACGACGACACCGTTTGCGGGATTGCGTCCGAAGGCGCCACCGCCCTCGTCCGTACCGCCCCCGAATCCGTTCCAGCGCATCGCCGGCCTCACACCGAACAGGTGGAGCGGCTTGCCCGCAATCGATGCGTTGAGCTCACGCACCGGAGTCAGGTCGTCCAGGATCCAGAATCCTCGCCCCTGCGTCGAAATCACCAGATCCGAGGCCGTCACTTTCATGTCGGTTATCGGCACGACGGGCAGATTAAGCTGGAATGGCTGCCAGTTGGCGCCGGAATCAAGCGACACGAAGGCGCCCGTCTCGGTTCCGCAATAGAGCAGTCCTCGCCGCGCCGTGTCTTCGCGTACGACGCGCGTGAAGGCGCCGTCGGGAATGCCGCCGACGATCTTCGTCCACGTTTGACCGTAGTCCGTCGTCCTGTAGAGATACGGCCGGAAGTCGTCGTGCTTGTACATTGTCGCGGCGATGTACGCCGTGCCCTTGTCGTGAGGCGACACGTCGATCGAGTTCACCTGGATCCACTCGGGCATTCCCTTCGGCGTCACGTTCTGCCAGGTCTTGCCCGCGTCTCTGGTGATCTGCACGAGCCCGTCGTCGGTGCCGGCCCAGATCGTGCCGGCTTCGTGCGGCGACTCAGCCAGCGCGAAGATCGTGCAGTAGGTCTCGACGCTCGTGTTGTCTTTCGTGATCGGCCCGCCAGAGGCCTCCTGCTTCGACTTGTCGTTGCGGGTGAGGTCTGGACTGATCTCTTCCCACGTCTGACCCTCGTCGCGCGACCGCAGCAGGACCTGCGCCGCGTGGTAGAGCGTGTTCGGGTCGTGCGGCGAGACGAGGATCGGCGCGTTCCATTGCCACCGATACTTCAGTTCCTTCGGCGCAAGCCCTATCGCCAGCTGGGGCCAGGCGGTTATCTCGCGCTCCTGACCGGTGCGATGATCGTAACGCCCGATCGCTCCGCCGTAGCAGCCGGCATACACGATCTCTGCCGGGCCCGGTTTCGGCGCGATCCAGCCGCTTTCGCAACCACCGACCGAATACCAGTCGGACTCGTCGATTCCAAATCCGGTCGTCCGGCTTGGAATCGAGACAGTGCTGTTGTCCTGCTGGGCACCGTAGATTCGATACGGAACGCGGTCGTCAGTCGTGACGCGATAGAACTGCCCCGTCGGCTGGTTGTCGATCGACGACCACGACCTACCACCATTGTAGGTGACGGCCGCGCCGCCGTCGTTCGACTCGATCATGCGTTCGGGGTCGTCGGGGTCGATCCACAGATCGTGATTGTCACCGTGCGGGACGCGGATGGAGGTAAACGTCTGCCCCCCGTCCTTCGATACGTGGAACCCGACGTTGAGGACGTAGACCTGATCCGGGTTCTTCGGGTCGGCGTAGAGTCGCGAGTAATACCACGCTCGCTGCCTGAGCTTGTTTTCGCTGTTGACCAGCTTCCACCTCTTTCCGCTGTCGTCGGAGCGGAAGACACCGCCTTTCTCTGCTTCGACGATCGCCCACAGTCGCTCGGGCCGCGCCGATGACACCGTCACTCCGATCTTGCCGACGAGCCCTCGGGCAGTCCTCCCCCGAGCTTCGTCCACGTGTCACCGCCGTCCGAGCTCTTCCAGATTCCGCCCTCCGGCCCGCCGCTCTCGAGCGACCACGGTGTCCGCCGGACCTGCCAGAAACCGGCGTACAGGATTCGCGGATTAGTCGGGTCCATTACGAGGTCCGACGCGCCGGTCCTGTCGCTGACGAACAGCACCTTCTCCCACGACTTTCCGCCGTCCTTCGAGCGGAAGATCCCTCGATCCGGGTTCGGGCCCCAGACATGGCCGAGGGCCGCCGCGTACACTAGATCCGGATTGTCGGGATGCACCCGGACACGCGCGATCTGACGGGTGTTCTCGAGCCCCATGCGCTTCCACGTCGCGCCACGGTCGGTCGAACGGTACACGCCGTCGCCGTGCGAGACGTTGCCGCGGATCGGCGCTTCACCCATTCCGACGTAGATCACATTCGGATCCGACGCCGCGACCGCGATCGCGCCCACCGAGCCGGTCTTGAAGTCCTTGTCCGAGAGATTGCGCCACGAGAGTCCGCCGTCGTCCGTTCGCCATACTCCACCGCCGCACGCGCCGAAATAGAACTGGCGATCGTTTCCGGGGACTCCAGCCACTGCAGTTGCGCGACCTCCCCGATACGGTCCGATCGAGCGATACCGCAGGCCGGCGAGTTGCTCGGTAACGGATGCGGGATCCGGCCGTGTTGCCTGAGTAGCTGTCTTCGCGGCGGCCGGGAATGACGGGACGAGCGCGAGCGCGCAGAGGAGTAATCCCAGGGTTCGAGACATTCGAATCTCTCCAGTGGCGGAAGTGGAATTAGGAGTCGCCGGCCAGCTTACAGCGCCTATGTGCAATGCGCGAAGCGCTTTGGAGTGCGGCGCGCAGCGCCGCTTTGGATTCTCCCCCGACGCGTTCACGAGTCGGAAGCGGGAATCCAAAGCGGCGATTCACGCCGCACTCCAAGGCGCTGCGCGCAATGCTCTAGAACCGCCACGCATCGCCCCATCGCGCGTCGCGCGCCGCTCTCCACGCGTCGCGTTGGCCCTTGCCAACGTGTCCACGTCGCAGTCCCTCAGTGGTGCAGAGCTCGAGCTCGACGACCTTCGGCGGCTTCCGCGGATGCCTGAGAATCCGGGCTGGCGCCGGCGTGACGGCTTCTCGAGTCACGGCGACGTACGAGTACTTCTCGTCCTCGTGCCCGAACTCTCCCCCCTTCAACCGTCGGTGGAGCGACGACCGGTCGACGCGAGCCGCGAAGTGGCACCAGTCGCCCTCGGCCAGCGGGCACGAATCGGAGTGAGGACACGGTGCGGCGACGTGCGCTCCCAGTTCAATGAGTCGAGACCGATAGCGCATGATCGCCGCGTACCCAGCCGGCGTCCCGGGCTCGACGATAACGAGCGCGACACGTGACGCAGCCCACGCGCGTTCAACGATTCCCTCGACCTCATCCGGGTCGACCTCCGAAAGCGAATACGCCGCGATGACCAGGTCCGCGGGCGGGATGGAGGCCGACACCAGATCCGCGGAGACCCACCGCAGCGAAGACGCGACGGGATACGAGGCGGCACGCGCGAGCTCGCGACCCATCTCGATGAAACCGCCGTCACGCTCGACGCACGAGGCGCTCTCGAGCGAAGGAAAGGTCTCGGCAGCGGCCCAGACGGCCGTGCCGGGACCCGAGCCCAGGTCGGTCACGGATCCGACCACGATTTCGGAAGCAACCTCGCGCACCGCCTCGAGAGCCGCCGACACGGCGCCGAACGTTGCCGGCGCCCGCGCGATGCCATAGGCCAGTCGCTGTTCGCGAGACGCCACGTGCTGCTTTGCGCCGTGGTGCTTAGGCGCGCGATAACTTTCGGAGAGCTCCGTCGATGCTTTCGCGAGCGCCGCGACCGGAACTCCCGTTGCTGACTCTTCGATGGCGTGACGGATGGCGTCTGGGAGGCGATACGGCATTTTGTCCTAGCTCCCGCCGATCGGGTCGCCCTGCGGCACCGGCAATCGCTCGGTCGGCTTCTGGGGTTCGAATGGGCGAGAGAGGAAGCGCTCGATGTCGTCGCGCAGCATCCTTCGGAATGCCTCGTACGTTGGCGCACGCCGCACCCCAAGGCGCTGTGACAGGCGGCGGAGTCCGTCGGTCGCGATCGCGCGCACTGCCGGACTGGCCGACACATCGCCTGATAGCCGCATCAGCCCATCGACGACGACGCGCTGCACCTCGATACGGACCAGCGCCCGGTTCGCAGTCTCGCGCGGCTCGCTCGAGAATGCCCGGCCGACGATCGCCTCGATCACTTCGTCAAGCGAAGGCTGGCGGGCGTCGCGGGCATGAAACGCCACGACACGCGCCGCGCGGTGTGGCTCGAGCAGCCCGCGCACGACCATGTCCGCTGCAATCGATGCGGCGCCGGACGGGTCGAAGAACGGGTCCGTACGTTTTGGAAATGCTTCGCGCACGACCGAGTCGGTCCCCACGCGACTGGCGGAACAAGCGCGACGATGCGCTCCGGAACCTCGAGCTCGGCTGGCTCCAGGGCGTCGAGCACTGGAGGCCAACGCCTCGCGCTGTCGCTCGGGCGAGATCACCTCGATCGGCGTCTCGGGACTCACTTTCGCGTCCTTTCGAACAGAGAACGAAAAGTGCGCGCCACCGACGGTCTTGACCGCGGCTTGCAGGTGGTACCGATGGTGGAAGTAGAGCGGCAGGAATACGGCTTCGAGCTGCGAGAGCGCCTGTCCATCGGCGATGTTCGTAGTGCCGAATCGCTCGATCGCCAGTCGGCGTACACGCAGCTCGTGGCGGAGATTCGCCACCGCGTCGTCGCCGTTGTCCCACAGGCTGGCGCGAGGATCGGCCGCGCCAGCCGGGCGGGCTTCGTCGTCCGCCAGATACCGCATTCCGCCGGCAATGGCGTCGCTCACGAGACGATCGAGCTCGGACTTGTCATTGGCGCCAGCCGGAAACTGCCGGTACCCGTACGATATCGCCGTCTTGTCGTATGCCCCGATTCCGTTCGCGTAGGCGTCCGACAGGTCGACCCGGCCGTCGACGATGCGCACCCGAGGCGCGGGATAGTCCATCACCGAAGCCCGGTCGCGCGTCGACGCCGCGAAGTTGTGGTTGAGACCGATAGCGTGGCCAACCTCGTGCGCCGATAGCTGCCGGATGCGCGCAAGAGCCATCGACTCGGCCGAAGCTCGATCCGCCGGATCCACGAGATACGAAGAGTCAGGCCCGGCTGCCATCCCGCACGCGCCGGCGTGCTGAGGATCCAGACCGCTCGCAAGCAGCACGTCCTGCCTAGCTCGCTGCGAATCGAGCGTCACGTTCCCCTTGAGAATCTCTCCGGTGCGCGGATCGACGACGCTCGCCCGTAAGCCCATCCGCGCGTCGATCGGTGCACCCACCGAATCATGTTGTAGCGGATGTCCATCGGATCCGCGCCGTCGGGCAGCACGCGAACTTGAAATGCGTTCCGGAAACCAGCCGCCTCGAACGCCTGGTTCCACCAGGCGGCGCCATCGACGAGTGCCGACCGAATCGGTTCGGGCGTCCCGTTATCGACGTAATAGACGACCGGTTCGACTGGCTCGGACATCGCCTGAGCCGGATCGGCCTTGATCAGTCTGTGGCGGATGACCCAGCGCTTCTCGATCGGCTCAGTGATCTTCGACGCGTAGTCATAGAAGGATACGTAGAGCGATCCGATTCGCGGATCGACGTCGCGCGGCACGAATCCGGGCCCGGGGAGCTCCACGAACGAATGATGCTGTCTGAGCGTCACTGCCGCCGACGACGGTGCGACACTTGCCACGAGAGATCCGCCGCGGGCTTGCGTCGTGAACGTGAGCGTGGATTCGAGCTCGGTGTTCTTCGGGAATCCCCTGGTTGCGGGCAGGTAGACCGCTGAACGAGAAACATCTAGGACGTAGGCGCCCTGCTGCGCTTCGCCGAGCCGAAGCGCGGCCGCGGCCGCATCGCGAAGCAGGAAGGCAGTCGCATCGACGAGAAGCTTTCCGGAAACCTCGGCCTCGACTTCGAACCCCCAGAGTATCGACCGTGCGAACGATTCGTCGACCGCGCGCTGCTCGGCCGGCGGAGCGCCAAGTGCGCGGTAACCGGTGTTCTGCTCGACGAGAAACACCCGAGGGCCAACGCGCTCGAAGCGCACGACGTGCGTCGAGACGAGCTGCCCACGATCCAGACCGACGGGATTCGACCCGAGACCCGTCCCGAGCGAGACCTGATAGAGGAAGTCTGCGTCGAGACGAGTGACCTCCATCAGCAATGCGCCGCGCGCGGCGTCCCACCAGAGCGGCACGAATCCGTCGATCCGCTGGAGTCCCGCCGTCCGCTGCTCGAGCGTCGGTTTCAACGCGGTCTCCTGGGTGCGCGCAAACACTGCCGGCGCGGCAGTACCGACGACAATCGCCGCGAGCAGGAAATGTCGGATGAGGCGAACGGTCACGTGGCTTCCCCCTGAACATGATATCGACCGGTCCGTGGCAGGATGCCGCGCGCGCCAAGCGTCAAGAGCCCGCCGACCACGAAGACGAGGATCGACACCCGGACGCGCGCGAGGTCGACGGGATCGAGAGTCGTCGTCGTCTTCATCAGTCGCCAGGCCGCCCAGGCGACGACCTGCGACGGCACGACGGTCCAGATCCAGACGTAGAACCAGGCACGCTCGGCGCCTTCGAATTGCGTCGATCGCTTGGCGCGCGGGATGAGGTCGAGGGCCGCTGCAATCACGAATAGCCCCGCAAGCGGGTAGTAGAACCATTGGAAGAGCAGCGTGAGCTTCCACTCGCCCGTGAACGCGGCGACGACCATACCCGACACGTTCAGAAGGAACGGCACCATCAGCGCGATCCACGCCGCGGTGTAGCAGACGACGCGGTACCAGAGGTTCGGCTGGTCGACGCCGTAGTAGGTGATGTACGGAGCTTCCTCGGCGCCAGGGAGTCGCCCCGCGTAGCCGCGCCACGCGCAGACGGCCGTCACGATGGCGAGCCATATGCCATGCCGGATGTCAGGTCCGTAGGCAAACAGCGCGTACGTCAGGTGACCGGGGATGACGAAGAAGACCCAGATCCAGATCGGGACATGCAGGACGCGGTAATACGTCTTGTTGCGTTCTCGGTTAACGACTTTCTTCATGACATGGAGAGTGGACAGGATCGCAGGATTATCAGGATTAACACGATTCTACTTTGGTTTGATTGGAAAGCCCGCGAACTAACCAAAGAGAATCCTGTTAATCCTGTTAATCCTGTAATCCTGTCAATTCTCCCTGCTACGATGGAGAGAAAGGGGGACAGGCGCGTGGAAGGCATTGGGATGAGCGGCGGGTGGATCGAGGTGATCGCCGGCGGGATGTTCTCGGGAAAGTCGGAAGAGTTGATCCGCAGGCTGCGCCGGGCCCAGATCGCACGGGTGCCGCTGCAGGTGTTCGTTCCGGCCATCGACACGCGATTCGATCCCAACAGGGTGATCTCGCGCGACAACAGGAAGTTCGACGCGGTAGTCGTGAGTTCGACCGACGAGATTCGCGAACGGGTCGACCCCGCCGCGCAGGTGATCGGCATCGACGAGGTGCAGTTCTTTGACGAACGGATCGTCGATGTGTGCATGGAGCTGGCCGATGCCGGAAAGCGCGTGATCGTCGCTGGGCTCGATCAGGACTACCTGCGGAGGCCGTTTGGACCGATGCCTGGATTGCTCGCCGTGGCCGAGCTCGTGTCGAAGATGCACGCGGTCTGCATGCAGTGCGGATCGCCGGCGCACTACTCTCAGCGCCTCGAAGGCGGCGACGCACTCATCGAGGTCGGCGACTCGACGTACGAAGCGCGCTGCCGGAAGTGTTTCGAGCCGTATACCAGGGAAGAAGCCGCCGGCGCGGGGCGCTAGCCGACTGGTTCAGCGGAAGAAGGGCTACGGCTTGGCCGGTTTGGCGGGAGGCGCAGTGGCCTCTGCCTTCGGCGCAGTCGTGCCGGGCTTCGCTTTGCCGTCGGAGGTCGTCGGAGGCGCGGGCGCCTCGGGAGGGGCAACGACAGGTTCCACCGGAATCGGCGGGATCATGCCGGGCTTGCCCCCCTTCGCACCGGGAATGCCGGCCATGTTGCCGAACACGACATTGATCGATGTCATTCCCTCCGTGTCCTCCGACGGTTCGACAACCACGACGGTGCCATCGCTGATGAAGACGAGCTTATCCGGCTCTCTTATTTCCTGCTTCTGGGTCGCATCGGCGAGTAGGTCACGGTAGAAGTCCCCGACTGTTTCGACGTCGTCCTCCGTCGTCATCTTGAGAAGACCGCCTTCCATTCCGAAAGCCGAGCCTTCGCTACGAATATCAACCGTCGCTCCGTCGTAGACCCAATCATCCATCGATACGGCGGGCGAGGCGGGCGCGGAGCGGTCTTTCTCCGCGACAGCCGGACCAGCTCCCCCAACCACAGGCTCGTTGTTCACCTTTATGTTGCTCGCAACCCAGATCCCGAGACCGATGAGGCAGGCGAGAATCAACGCGAAGATGCCGGCGACGATCGCGAGAACACGACCCACTTTGCTCTTCCGCACGGGCCCGGTCTGCAGC
Source organism: Blastocatellia bacterium (assembly GCA_016705245.1). Classification (GTDB taxonomy): domain Bacteria; phylum Acidobacteriota; class Blastocatellia; order UBA7656; family JADIYM01; genus JADIYM01. The sequence continues at coordinate 129,225 of JADIYM010000004.1, forward strand.
GGGTTCGTCGGAATCGGACCCGCAGGCGCCGTTCCGTGCTGATACCCCATCATCGCGCCGGGCTGTTGCACGACCGACGGCGGCACGTACATCCGCGGATCGCGCGGCGGCAGGATCGCGCTTCCATCGGCGCCGTAAGTCGCGAAGGGCGAGACCTCCTGCGCTGGCGTCGGTGACGGTGTCTTGCCCTGTTCGAAGTTCCGCGTCGGGGCTTCGTGGAAGCCCTCCGCACCAAGCTGAACTCCGCAGATTCGGCAGAACCGGGCTTCGTCCGTGTTCTCGGCTCCGCACTTCGGACAGGTTATGGCCATCGCCAGGTTCGTGCTCCCATTTGTGGTCGACTGCTTGTCGATCATAACCGCGGCTCCATACGTCGACAAGCACCGGCACGTTCGACCAACTTCGTTTGAGGGCCCAATTCCGTGGTGTAGGATGCGGGCCACCCTTCTCCGAGGAGTCACCCCCAAATGTCCAATCGAATCGCCGTGTTCGGCGGTAGTTTCAATCCTCCCAGCCTCCATCACCGAGAGCTCGTCGCCGCGCTCGCCAGTCAATTCGACCGCGTCATAATCGTTCCGCACGGTCCCAGGCCAGACAAACCCGCAACGAGCGATGTGGCGCCGGTACACCGGGCGGTGATGAACGACCTCGCGTTTCGAGGAATCCCGAACGTCCGCCTCGAGCTCTTCGATCTCGAAGCACTGACCTTCACCCGCACGGACGAGCTAGAGCGGATGTTCTCGAGCGAGGGCGAGATCTGGCACGTCGTCGGATCCGACATCATCCAGGGCGGCGCCACCGGCGAGTCGTTCGTCCATCGAGTGTGGGATCGCGGCCCCGAGCTCTGGAACACCCTTCGGTTCGCGGTCGTCCGTCGCACCGGGTTCACCATACTTCCCGAGGATCTGCCGCCACACCACGAGATCGTCGAGGCAGCCGTCGAAGGCTCGACGTTCGCCATCCGCGAGCAGGCCTTTCGACGTCAGTCGCTCGAAGGGATGGTCACTCCCGAGGTAGCGAGCTACATCGACCGGTACCGCCTCTATCGCGGGACGATTGTCAGCAACACGGCGACCTGGCGCGCCGATCCGAAACTGCTCGTCTTCCACGACGAACGCAACCCGGAAGGCCGTCGCGATTGCAGAGCGGTTCTCGAAGTTCGCTTCGCCCGAGCCCAACTGCATCCTCGCCATCGGCGGCGACGGCACGATGCTCGCCGCGATTCGTCAGCACTGGCGCCTTCGGCTTCCCTTCTTTGGCGTGAACGCGGGCCACCTTGGCTACCTGCTCAACGGCAACGACCGGGTTCCGGACTCGCTCTTCCCGGACGACGGCATCACGCTGCGCCACCTGCCGATGCTCTACGTCGAGACCCACGGCGTGGACGGAGTCGTTCGCAGCGACCTATGCTTCAACGACACGTGGCTCGAACGCGCCGGGAGCCAGACGGCCTGGATTGAGGTAAAGATCGACGGCCAGGCCCGGTTGCCGAAACTCGTCGCTGACGGCGTACTCGTGTCGACGGCGGCCGGCTCGACGGCGTATGCGCGATCCATGGGCGCGGAGCCGCTGCTCGCCGATACGCCCGCCATAGTCATCGTCGGGTCGAACGTGATGCAACCGCCGGGATTCCGGTCGGCGCTGCTCGGACTCGACTCGGAGATCGAATGGACGTCGCTCGGAGGCGAGAAGCGTCCGCTCATCGGCTACGTCGACGGCATCCCGCAGGGAAATGTCGTCAAGATGAAGGTGCGCACGAGCCGGATTGCCGCCGCCGAGCTCGGTTTTCTCCCAGATCACGACATGGCCGAGAAGATCGCGCAGCTGCAGTTCCCGAACTGGGGATCGACGTTCTGATTTCAGGTAGGGGGAGGAACCCGCTCGCTTAACGAATCCGCAGCGCGGTAGACGGCGGGTGGCGGTGAACGTTTCCCATCATTTCTATCCTTCCGAAACGACAAATCTGCGATTTCAGGCACCGTCCGTGGGACGCTCGCTACTGCTCGCGGCTCGACGAACGGGGAGCCGGCGGAGCGTCCTGCCTGGTAGTGCACGATGCGGGTGGTCCCCGTTTTATGAGCCGCGAGCGGTAGCGAGCGTCCTACGGACGGTCGAGCGGTGCCGATCGCTTTGGGTTGCTATGTCGCGAGGGCCTCGCCAATGAGCGTTGCCTCACGTTCGATTCTGTCGACGAACGAGGCGATCTCCTCGATGGGTGTCGATGCCGCCATGGCTTCGACTTCGCGCGCGAGATCCCCGAGTCCCGAAGCGCCCAGCGTCAGGCAGTTTCCCTTCAGCGAATGCGCAGCTTTCCGAATCCCGTCCGAGTCTGCTTGACGAACTGAGGTGCGAAGCGCGGAAACGGCGCCGTCCATCTCGATCCGGAAGAGCTCGAGAATCTCGCCGACGTCCGCATCACCGAACTCGTCCGCGAGCTTGCGAATGCTGACGGTGAGTGACGGGTCGGCGAGTCGGTCGGCGCGTCCTCCGGAATTTGCCGGGTCCGCATCCTCCTTCACTTTCGAAGGCAGCCATCGCACCAATGCCGAATAGAGTGCCTCCGGTTTTACCGGCTTGCCGATCAGCACGCGCCGATTCGTGCCGTTGTCGTCGACGATCAGCGCCCGCAACCCGGAGATGTCGAATCGAACGGGAATCGGGATGCTCGCTTCGGATGAGAGGGCCAGTCGCACCGAAAGTCGGAACGTCGAGCCGACGCCGGGTCGACTCGACACGTCGATCGCTCCACCCATCAGCTCCGCAAGCTTGCGCGATATAGTCAGCCCGAGTCCCGTTCCGCCGAATCGGCGTGTCGTCGTCAGATCCGCTTGCGAGAATCGCTCGAAGATCGACTCGAGCTTGTCCTCCGAAATCCCGATGCCCGTGTCGACTATCGAGATCTCGATTCGGGCGTCCGTTTCGGTTCTGTCGGAACACGCGACGTTGAGCAGGACGTGGCCGGAGTCGGTGAACTTGACAGCGTTTCCGAGGAGGTTCACGAGGATCTGCCGGATACGGCCGGGGTCGGCGACGACGTGTCTTGGCGCCTGTGGATCGTACCGAAGCACGAAGTCGAGCCCCTTCGCGTCCGCCCGCGGTGCCACGAGGTCGGCCGCTTCCTGCGTAACGGTCTCGAGGTCGCACGGAATGGGCTCGAGCTCGAGCCGCTCGGCCTCGATTTTGGAGAGGTCGAGGATGTCGTTGATGAGTGTGAGCAGTCCCTCGGCGCTCGACTCGACGGCCACGGCGAATTCTCGCTGCTCCGACGTGAGCGAAGTCTCGAGCAGCAGGCCGTTCATTCCGATGATCCCGTTCATCGGAGTCCGGATCTCGTGGCTCATGGTCGCCAGGAAGCCGGTTTTCGCAGTGTTGGCCTGTTCTGCTTCGTCTTTGCGATCACGAGCGCGGCTTCGACACGCTCGCGCTCCACAATCTGCTTTTGCAACGATGTATTGACCCACATCAGCTGCGACGCGTTGCTGGACACGCGCCTCGAGCTCGCCGTGGACAACGCGCAGTTCATTGTCGATTCGACTGCGTTCTGCGACCTCGGTTTCGAGGGTCGCGCCCCGAATCGTCATTCGTTTCAGCTGGTTGAGGCTGTAGGACGCCGCGCGGACGAGCACAAAGTCGAGAAACAGAATCCACCCGATGTGCTCGAACGCTCGCCACGGCGTCGCGCTAAGGGCGCCATAGATGGACTCGGACGCCAGCGCTCCGCGAATGAGGTGGTCGGCCGCGACCACGAGAGTTGCCGTTACCAGCACGCGCCAGTCCCGATAGAGCGTCAGGAACGCAAGCGAGACGAACTCGTGGAAATGCGTTTCGATCCGCCCGCCGCAGACGTGGATGAGCAATGCGCAGGTCAACATCTGCGCGATCGCCACCGAGATTCGAGTTGATGCTTCGCCTGGTCTCTGAAATATCAGGAGAATTGGCACGGCTGCCAACGTGCCGCCGAGGAAGACGGCGGCCCAGACGTTGGCCTGTGTCGACTCGAGCGTCCCGGGGGGTATCGGTGGCGTGTGCCAGATCGCCAGCACGATTGCCAACAGCCATTGAAAGCCGAGCAGCCACACGAAGGTACGGTCCGTCTGCTCGTAGATGCGCCGACGAATCTGGGTGAACAGCTCGTGCGCCCGGTCATCGACGGCTGAGGCGTGCTGGATCGATTCGAGGGTGACCATGGCGACGTCTCCTTCGGCTTCGAGCCGTCGAGAGTCGACGTTATTGAAGAGCGTCTCGGTTCGAGTCCGACTGCACCGACCTCGCTGCCATGACCACCATGCTCAACAGTCGATCCCTTGCGACTGGCTTGTTCATGAACACGGCCGCGCCGCTGACGTGCCCTCGAATGTGCCTCGTCATGGCCTGCTCGGTTCCGGCCGTGATGATGACGACCGGAATCTTCTTCGTCGCGGGCGTGCGCTTGATGAAGTCGAGGACCTCGATGCCGGTGCAACCGGGCATCTGGTCGTCCGTGACGACGCACGCAAAGTCCGCCGAATGCGACAGTAGTCCGATCGCCTCGAGCCCGTCACTGGCCTCGACCACGTCAAACGTCTGAGATAGGGCGGATCGCATCAGATGCCTCGCCAGGCTGCTGTCGTCGACGACGAGCACTTTGCGCTTGACTGTCGACGTCTTGCTGCTTTCTCGAAATCTTGGTGTCAGCATTGAACCTCCTCGTCGTTTCGGCGCGTGTCGCGAGGTGTCGGACTCGAGCCGATTCGTTGAGTGGACAGGGGCACGGGTCAACACCCGCGGCGTAAGGCGACGACCTCCGGCGGTCGTCGACTCGGAACTCGAGCCGGAATCGTCGGACGTATCGCCTCCAACTAAGGCAAGTGCCGTTCCCCCGCTAGACCGCTTTCCGGATGCGCCGGTTCACACCTCGATTGGGCCGAAACACGGGCGATTTCGCGCGACGACCACTCCAGTGGCGATCCAGCTGGCGCGCGTGCGGGACGAAATGCCCGGGAGGATCGCCCCCGGACCAGATCGGCACCGGGTCATTCTGGCTGGCCTTGCCTCGGATTGCGCCGCACGTGTAGGTTCGCCCGATGCCGAAGGCCGCCCAAAGCACCGCACCACGCCATCCGCTCGGTAAACTGCGGCTCCACAAGGACTTTTACTCGCGGCACCTCGAGCATCGGCGAAACGTCGTCGTATGGACTCCTCCCGGGTACGCCGTCGACGAAACGGCGCGATTCCCGGTCATGGTGCTGCACGACGGGCAGAACCTCTTCGACCCGAAGACGTCGTTCATTCCCGGACACACGTGGAACGCCCATCGGACGACTGCCCGGATGATCAGAAGCGGGACGATCCCTCCGCTCGTGCTCGCCGGCGTCTACAACACCGGCGAACATCGCATTCACGAATACACGCCGACCCGCGACGCACGCCGGCAGGCAGGTGGGCACGCCGACGCGTACGGCAGGATGATCGTCGAAGACCTTTTGCCGTGGCTGATGGAGCATTACCGGACGCTGCCCGGGCCGCGCAACACCGCGCTTGCCGGGGCGTCGCTAGGGGGCCTGGCGACGCTGTCGATCGGATTGAAGCGACCGGACGTCTTCGGCGCGCTCGCGGCGTTTTCGCCTTCGGTGTGGTGGGACCGAAAGTTCCTCTTCAGGATGGTGGCAAGGATGCCCACCCGGACCCACCAGCGGCTCTGGCTGGACACGGGGACGAAGGAGGGGCCCGGGATGCTCGACATTGCGCGCAACTTCCGGGACCTGCTCGTGGCGAAGGGCTGGCGGGAGGGAGAGGACCTCGGGTACCACGAGGCCCATGGCGCGAAACATACGGAGCGGGCGTGGGGCCGCCGGTTCGGGAGGATGATGGAGTTCCTGGTGCGAGAATAAGTTCTCCCTCTGTGACTCAGTGCCTCCGTGTCTCTGTGTGCGTAGCGTCTGGAGAGCTACGCACACGGAGACTCCGAGCCACAGAGACACAGAGTCAGAACTTCTTGACTCGCTCTACGTCTTGCGAGAAGGTTCCCTCGCCTGCCGAGTCGCGCCCCCGAACCATTTCGCCCCTCAGGAAGTTCCGATATGACGAGGCGTTTCCCGTTCCTGGCGTCGTTCTGCGCGCTCGCCTGGCTCGCGCTTTTCTCGTGCGCTTCCCCGGCCGAAGCCGCGCCGATCGACTACGACATCGTTTACGTCCGCGCGCCTCGCTTCGGCGACAACACGAACTCGCGGCTGCCCGAGGTGGCGACGCCGCTCGTGCCCGACCCGGGCGCCAGCCTCATGCTTCTGCATCCGAACGGCAGCGAGGAAATTCTCTTCAACGCCGGCGCGGACGGAGCAGTCGTCGACCCGACGGTTTCGTTCGACGGCACCGCGGTCGTCTTCGCCTTCTACCACAACGCCCGCGTCGTGAACTCGCAGCGCGAAGTCTCGTACGCCGGCGCCGACATCTACCGGATCCACCTCGGAACGCGACAGGTCACGCGGCTCACCTTCCAGGAGTTCACGCCCAACACCGGCAACGGCGCCAACTTCAACTGCCAGGTGCCGTTCACGAACTGCCCGAACGTCGGCGTCTTCAACACCGGTCCGGCATTCCTGCCCGATGGCCGCATCGTCTTCACGTCGACGCGCAACAATTTCCTGCCCAACAAGGCGTTCTCGTTTGGCCAGCGGACGATGCAGCTCTACGTGATGGACGGCGACGGTCGAAACGTCGAGCAGCTCGGTTACCTGAACGTCTCTGCCGCATTACATCCGTTCGTGCTGCGCGACGGCCGGATCGCGTTCACGTCGTGGGAGAACATGGGTCTTCGCGACGACCGCGCCTTCGCGCTCTGGACGATCTGGCCGGACGGCTCGCGCTTCGAGCCGTTTTCGGGCTTCGGCGACTCGCACTTCGCGCACCATTTCATGACGCAGATCTCGAACGGCAACGTCGTCGTCTGCCGCTACTACAACCTGAACAACAACGGTTTCGGCGAGCTGTACGGCTTCCCGATCAATGGATCGGGAGCCCCGGGGGCCCCGCTCTTCCAGCCGATCCCGCCCGACAATCAGTCCGGCGAGATCCCGATGCAGCGCGTTGGATACTCGCGCCTGACGCCGTTCACGACCGGCGAGGACTTCCCCGCCCCGTGCACCGTCGGCGCCCCGGAGTACCCGCCCGTTCCGTGTCCCGGTGGCAACAACACACGAGTCGGCAAGTTCACGCAGCCGTCGGCGGCGGTCGACAACGACGCGCTCGTCGTCTACACGCGCGGAGCGGCGAACCACAACGGCTCATACGTCAGCTCGGGGCTTGCGACGCCGTTCTACGACGCGGGCATCTACAAGATGCGCGCCGACACGCCGCTCGCCAATCCGAACGACCTCGTGCTCGTGAAGAACGATCCGGCGTGGAATGAGATCTCGCCGCGCGCCGTCGTTTCGTACGCACGTATCCACGGGACGGATCCGGTCGTCCTGCCGGGTTTGCCGAACGACGGCTTCGTCGACGCGCGTCTGCCGGAGGGCACGCCGCTCGGACTGATCGGCTCTTCGTCGCTAATCTCGCGCGACACGCGACCGTACCGCGGCGACCGGTTTTATCCTCACGAGAACTTCGGCGACGGAAACCTGATGAGGCAGGGCGCCGACGCCGGCGTCTATACCGATGCCGACATCTACGCGATCCGGATCCTCGCACTGCAGGGAGTGACGGACCGGACCTACCCCAACAACGGAAGGTCGTTCGACTCGCATCTCGCCGAGCGGATCAAGATTCTCGGCGAAATCCCGGTCCGCAAGGAGGGCGTCATCGACGCGCAGGGCAACGTCGACACGTCGTTCCTCGTGCGCGTCCCGGCCGACGTCCCGTTCACGTTCCAGACGCTCGACCGGAACGGGCTCGTGCTCAACAGCGCTCAGACGTGGCACCAGGTGCGTCCGGGCGAAAAGCGCTACGACTGCGGCGGCTGCCACGCGCACGCGCAGCCGGCTCTCGACTTCGAGACGACGGTGGCCGACACGCCAGGCTACGTCGTCCGCGACTTCGCGCTCGAGACGCCGCTGCTCGCGGTGGACGGCTCGCCGGCACCTGGCACGACGACGGTCGCGAGCCCGGCCGTCGCGCTCGAGTACCTGCGCGACATCAAGCCGATCTTCCTGGCGAAGTGCGCGTCGTGCCACACGTCTCGGGGTGGCCAGACGCCGGCCGCTGGTCTCGACCTCGACGCCGACGACCAGTTCGTCGACGGCGTGTATCCCAAAACGTACTCGTGGATCGCGCGCTCACGCAGCGGCTCGAACCCGACGCCCCGTGCGATTACCCCCGACGGCAACTGGTGGGGACCGCAGGTGACGCGGTACATCCGCGGCGGGCAGTCGCGGCAGAGCCTGCTCGCGTGGAAGATCTTCGGCGCGCGCCTCGACGGCCGGACGAACGCGGCGCGCCCGACTGAGACCGTGCCGGGCAATCCGTCGACGATTCCGGCTGGCGTCGACTTTTCGGACTGCGACCTCGACTACACCGGCCAACAGATGCCACCCCCGGCGTCGGGGATCTCGCTCACCTGGGAAGAGAGGATGAAGATCGCGCGATGGATCGACCTCGGTTCGCCGATCGACCTGACTGCGATCATCCAGGGACAGGGCGGGCTCACGTTCGCCGGCTACCTCGAAGACGACCTTCGACCGACTCTCTCACTAGTGCCCACGCCGCAGCACGCGGCCGCGACACGCCTGCTGACACGTCTTGTCATCGGCGCCTACGATATGGACAGCGCGCTCGACCAGGCGTCACTTTTGGTCACGCTCGACCGCACGGTCGGAGGCGTACCGGCGGGGACGAATATCGCCGCCGGACGCGTGATCCCGAACGGCGGCGCGATCTCGATCAACCTGCCGGCGGCAGTGGATCTGGCATCCGGCAACCTGACAGTGACGGTGGTCATGAGAGACGCAGCGGGCCATACGTCGCGCATCGTTCGCACGTATCGGCCGGACACCGCCGGCGACTCGCCGGGCATCACGGCGCAGTCGACTGGCGCGTGGTTCCTGAAGCACGGTCAAACGGGAGGACCCGCCGAACTGGTCTATTTCTACGGTCCGGTGGCGGCGAACTGGATCCCGATCTCGGGCGACTGGGACGGCAACTTGACGACGACGCCAGGATTATACGACCCGTCGACGGGCGCCTTTTTCCTGAAGAACACGAACACGGGAGGCGGCGCGGATCGTGTGTTCGTCTTCGGACCGGGCGGAGCTGGGTTCGAGCCGCTGGTCGGCGACTGGGACGGCGACGGGAAAGACACGATCGGGATCTACAACCCGGCGACCGGCGCGTTTTTCCTGAAAAACACGAACGCGAGCGGCGGCGCCGACCTGACGTTCGTCTTCGGCGCGGGAGGGGCGGGCTACGTGCCGATAGCCGGCGACTGGAACGGCGACCGCACGGACTCGATCGGGTTGTACCTGCCGTCGGCCGGTGCGTTTTTCCTCAAGAATGCGAACGGACCGGGAGGGGCCGATGTCGTGTTCCAGTACGGAGCGCCGAACATGCTGCCGATCGTGGGCGACTGGAACGGCGACTTCACGGATACGGCCGGGGTGTATGCGACCGGGACCGGCGCGTGGTTCCTGCGCAACTCCAATTCGCCTGGAGGGGCCGACCGCGTGTTCGCGTACGGGCCGCCGGGGATGAAGCCGCTCGCGGGCAACTGGGACGCGCAGTAATCCCCGTGTCTTCTCCGTGGCTCCGTGACTCTGGGGCTCTGTGTGCGAAGCGTCTGAAGAGCTTCGCACACAGAGTCACAGAGACACGGAGACCGCAGAGACGGTGAATCTCTCACCCCTTCGTCAACGCCATCGCCGTCGCCACCGCATCACCGAACTGCTCCTCCCTCCCCAGCCGCCACGCTTCAACCCGTTCCTCCACCTGACCTCGCATCCTCGCGATCGACGCGGCATCGAGCGGCGGTAACGGACCACCGATCCTCTCGCGCAGCGCCTCCGCCGCCCCGAGCAGTTCGGCCGCCCGGTCCTCCCGATTCCACGCAATGGCCACATCCGCCATCCGCTCGAGACACCTCGCCACGTGCCGCTTGAATCCGATCCGGTTTGCCGTCGTCAGCCCTTCGCTCACGAGCGCGTAAGCGCAATCCGTGTCTCCCGCCAAGATCGCCGCCTCCGACAAGTTCGCCAGCGCCTCGATCGCACACTGGCGGTCGCCCATGTCCCGGAACATCGCCAGGGCCTCTTCGCCGTACGCCCTCGCCGACTGGGTGTCGCCTGCACGCGCCGCGATAACCCCGCGCAACTTCGCGATCGCCGCGAGGTTGTGCTGGTTCTCGAGCTTCTTCGACAGCGCAATCGTCTCGTCGAGCAGCGGTCCGAGCGCCCCCAGGTCGCCGGTCCGAGCCACGAGCTCGCACAGGCCTTCCATCCCAAGCGATTCACCGTACCCGTAGCCGACGCTCTGAAACATGACGATTGCCGCCTCGAGGTTCGAACGGGCCTCGACGTACAGGCCGCGCTCCATGGCGATCGTGCCGCGATTCACGTGCGAGAGCGCGGTGCGCTGGTCGTCGCCAATCGCCTGCAGGATCGAGTAACTTTCCTCCAATAGCCGCGCCGCTTCCTCGAAGTCTCCTTTCAACATCACGACGTTGCCGAGGTTGTGCAGTCCGACGGCGATTCCCGACTGGTCGTCGAGCTCGCGGTCGATTCGTATCGCCTCTTCGTGGTACCGGGTGCCCGCCTCGATGTCTCCCTGGTCGACAACGATGTTCCCCACGCGGCCGAGCGCCTTCGAGCGCTCGCCGGCAGTCAGCGCGTCGCCGGCCTTCGCAAGCGCCGCCTCCATCCACTCACGCCCTTCGGCGAGATGTCCTCGCTGATACCAGAATCGCCACAGATCCATGGCCATGTCGAAGAGAATCTTCGGATCGTCGAGCTCCCGAGCCGCTTCGAGCGCGAGCCGGATGTTCTCGAGCTCGGCATCGAGAATCCGCCCGAACGCCTCGCCTTCCGACCCGCCGAGTATTCGATAACCGTCTTTCGTCAGATCGCGGAAATACGCGAAGTGACGGGCCCGATACGCCGACGAATCGCCCGCTTCAGACAGCTTTCCCGCGGCATAATGGCGGATGCTCTCGAGCAGCCGGAATCTGTTGCCATCCGCGTGCCAGTCGACGACAACGAGCGACTTTCCGACGAGACTCGTCAGCCGGTCGAGCGCTTCAAGGGCATCGGTCTCGTCCGCGGTGCAGACACGCTCCACGGCTTCGAGCGTGAAGCCTCCGGCGAACACCGACAGGCGATCGAGCATGGCGCGCTCGGCATCTTCGAGCAGGTCGTAGCTCCAGTCGATGGTCGCTCGCAGGGTCCGCTGGCGATCCGAGCCCGAGGCTCCGCGCTGCGCGAGCAGCCGAAAACGATCGCCGAGGCGGTCCGCGATCTGCGACACCGACAGCACGCGCGTGCGGGCCGCAGCGAGCTCGATGGCGAGCGGAAGACCGTCGAGGCGGCGGCAAAGCTCTCCGATCAAGGCCGCCTCACCTACATCGGGAGCAAAGCCGGTAACGGCGAGTCGCGCCCGGTCGACGAAAAGCCGAACGGCATCGAGCTTGAGGAAGTCGTCGGTCGCCAGGGATTGCCGGCCGTCGGGAACGCCCAGCGGCGGGACCGCCCACACCGTCTCGCCGTCGACACCTAGCGGCTCGCGGCTCGTTGCAAGAATGCGGATACCCGGACACGATGACTGCAGGGTGTCGACGAGCTCGGCGCTGGCCTCGATGACGTGTTCGCAGTTGTCGAGGACGAAGAGCGCTTCGCGCTCGCGCCACGACGCGGCAATGGTGTCGGCCACCGGCACGCCCGGTTCTTCGCGAACGCCGAGGACGTTCGCGACGGTTCTTGCCACGAGCGCCGGGTCCGTGACCGGCGCGAGATCCAGAAACCAGATCCCGCCCGAGACTCCTGCCGACACGTCCGACGCCGTCTTGAGCGCCAGTCGCGTCTTTCCGATTCCGCCTGGACCGGTCAGTGTGACGACGTGATGGCGGGAGAGTTGCCGCAGGATTTCCGCGCGTTCGCGCTCGCGCCCTACGAAGCTCGTCGGTGTGCGAGGCAGGTTGTTCGGCACGTCGGCCTTCGTGCTGCGATGGTCCGATGACGAAGCGGCGAACGTGGGACGGTCATCCGTCGAGGGAACCGATTGCGCCGTGCGTCCGACTGCGAGACCTCCGCTGGAGGCAAGCCCCGGTTCCAGGTCGGCGAGGACGGCTTCGAGCGCGTCGGCGAGCTCGAGCGCGGATGCGAATCGATCGGCGGGACTCTTCGCGAGTGTCCGCATGACGATGCCGTTGAGCGGCCCAGAAAGGGTTGGCTGCCGCTCGACAGGCGGAACCGGAAGTTCCTCGGTGTGCTTGAGGATAACCGCCATCGGCGAGGCGCCCGTGAACGGAGGCCTCCCGGTCAGCATTTCGTAGAGCACGCAACCGATTGAGTAGACGTCGGCGCGCTCGTCGACGTCGTCATCTCTGGCCTGCTCCGGAGCAACGTAGAGGAACGTGCCGATGAGGTCGTGCTCTCCGGTGAGCGACGGCATGACGGTTCCATCGAGGTCGCGTGTCTTCGACAGCCGGGCGATGCCGAAATCGAGCACCTTGACGGCGATGCGTCCCTCGCCGACGACCTCGAGGAAGACATTCTCGGGCTTGATGTCGCGGTGAATGATCCCGGACGAGTGTGCGGCGTGCGCGGCGAGGGCGATCTGGCGGGCGACCGCTACGGCGAACGGGAGCGCGGGCACACCGACGGACTGCAGTTCCTGGCGGAGCGAACGACCGTCGAGGTACTCCATGACGATGTAGGAGCCGATGCACTCGTCAACGCCGAAATCGTAGACGGTGATGATGTTCGGGTGCTTGAGACGCGCGATGGCGAGGGCCTCGCGGGAGAAGCGCTCGGCATGCCTGGGCTCGTCGCGACGGTCGCGCATGACCTTGATGGCGACTGTCCTGTCGAGCTGCACCTGGCAGGCGCGGAACACAGCGCCGTACCCGCCCTTCCCGATGAGGGCGTCGATGCGGTATTTGCCTTCGAGGACGGTTCCGATCATGGAGAGTTGACAGGATTACAGGATTTTCAGGATTTCAGGATACCTACTGCTTTCCTGTTAATCCTGATAATCCTGTCAACTCTCCTTTTCCTTCGCGGGCGATGCCGCGGATGGGGCGTTTAGCGATTACGGCAACGGGTGCGGCGCCGCCGATCGAGACGCGGAGGCCCGGGACGGACTTAAGCGGGACTAGCGTGACGGTCCAGGTGGCGTTCCTGCCGGGACGGATGGTGTCCGGAACGATCGTGAGCTCGGCGCTCGCGGCCCTTCCGAGACGGATCGTCGTCGTGACACGGCCGAGGGCCTGCGGAAGGCGGGGATCGATGGTCACGATGCCACGCAGCAGGTCCGGACGGACGCCGAGGTAGTCTTCGTGGACGACGCGCAGGAATTCGGAGAGGCTCCACGCCTGACTCTCGGCGCCCGACAGGCCAATGCGGCCGTTGCGCGGCGTGGCGTCGAGCAGCTCCGGGATCGTCCCGACGGTTCCGCGCTCGAGCACCAGGTCGACCATCGCGTCGGTGAGCGACCACGCGAGGTCGCGACGGCCGTACCTCACGAGCGCGGTCGACACCGGGCCCGAGTTCCAAAGCCAGACGTTTCCGTTGTGATATGCCGAGTCGAAATGCCACTTCGGATCGTGGTGCCAGGGTTTGAAGTCCGGGTCGCGCGGCGAAAGCGACGCGACGCCGTACGGGTACACGAGTTCGTTGAAGACCTGGCGGAGAACCGGCTCGCCGGCGGCTTTCGTCACGAGCGGCCGCAGCGGGACGGTGAGCGCGAAGATCGGATTCGGGCGGATCTGGGTGTCCTTCGTGCCGTCGGCGTTCAGGTGATCGACGAGACCACCGGAACCGGGTTCGGCGTAGGCGACCCGAAACGACTGTGCGAGCGCCTTGGCGCGCGCCGTCCACGCGGCCGCCAGCCGGTGCTGGCCCGCGAGTCGCGCCAGTCGCGCCGACGCGTCGAGTTGCGCGTGCCAGAGCGCCTGGATTTCGACGGCGCGGTTGCCGCGCGGGCTCCACGGCACCTTGCCGTCGAGTTTCGCGTCCATCCACGTGTCGGCGTCGTCGTGGGTCAGGAATCCCTGCCGGTCGAGGCGGTACCGGATCGTGCCTTCAGTGGCGCGACGGACGGACGGGAAAATCTCGCGCGCGAATTCGCGGTCGCCGGTGTAGGCGACGTATTCCCACGCTTCGCGGACGAACCACGGAGTGCCGTCGGCCGTGTTGCAGATGATGTCGGTCGGCGAGTTGACGCGGTTGGGGACTCGGCCGAAGAGCGGGTCGCGGGGATCGGTCTTCTGAAACTTCGCGAACGAAAGCAGGATGTCGCGCGCGTCGTCGAATTGTCCGGTGACGAGCCGAAGGCCGGGCAGTGCGATGAACGTGTCGCGGCCCCAGTAGTTGTTGAACCAGTAGAGCCCGGCCCAGATGCCGCGGCCGGCCTGTTCGGTGACCAGGGCGTCGCCGCTCGCGACGACCCAGGCGCGGGCGCGGTTGAATCGTTCGTCGGCGGTCTCGACCCACGTCTCGGCGACGAGATCCGAGATGCGTTGAGAGCGGGCGTACCGGATGTCTTCGAGCTCGTCGGCGAGGGCTCGATTCAGACCAAAACAATGGTCTTCAGTGGCGCCGACGGTGATGACGAACGTGGCAGCCTTCGTCGGCTTGATGTCGACGGTGCCGACGAACTCGGAACCCGCGCCATCCATTGGCTTTGCGTGGGATTCTCCAACGGGATATGCCCACGCCGACACGGACCGCGGAGTCGACTGCTCGATGTCGGAGCCTTCCGCGGGCGTGGCGATGAGCACCGGCGGAACCGGCGTTTTGTAGTTCATCATCCCGGCGTCGGCGACGGTCGGCGGTTTCGTCGCTGCCGGTAATCGCAGCGCGAGCTGCACGGCGGCTGCTTCTCCCGGCAGGGAGATGTCGACGATAAGCGCGTCGTCCCAGTCGATCGGCGTAATCGTCTCGCGGACGCCGTTCGGATAGGCGCGGACGATCCGGTCGGGCGTCACGAATGCCGTCGCGGTCCGTCGGTCGAGCGGAACTCCCGAGACCCGTATCTCGAAGTCCTCGACGGCCTTCCGCCCAAAAACGTTGAAGCCGTGATACTCGCTCGAATTGGGCCCCGACGTCATCCCGGCGTAAAACGCCGCGCGCTTGTTGGTGAACAGAAACGGCCTCGGCGCTTCGGGCGGAACGGTGATGACGAGCCGATCGAGAATCCCACCCGTCACCGGCGGCGCTGGCGCCTGGTTGACATCGTCACGGGCCCATCCCGGATTCGCACCCAGCGCCACGACAGCCGCCAGCAGCACGAGACCGATCGCCCTCCGTGCCTCCGTGCCTCTGTGCCTCCGTGTGCGAAGCGTCTGCAGAGCTTCGCACACAGAGGCACGGAGGCACGGAGTCACAGAGCCTCGACCACTCGCGGACATCGCATCGATCCTTCGCATCGCTGGCAATCATCGTTCTCTCCCACATCCTTGTCACGCCCCCTTGACCTCTCCGCCATATGGCGGCTAACTTCCTGCCATATGGTCACGAACCGCAAGACGGCCGCGGCCGCTTCGAAGCAGCCCCGCTCCTACACGACGTCGCTCACGGGCCTCCGGCCGACAAGTCCGCTCCGCCTTGCTGCTCTCGTCCGCGAGGGCCTGCCCTTCAGGACGCTCGAGGTCTTCGGCGAACGGTCCCGCTTCTCCCTCGCTGGTGTCGCGGCGCTCATCGACGTCCCGGACCGCACGCTCGTGCGCCGCAAGGCCGAGGCCGCCTCACGGCGAACGAGTCGGACCGGTTTTTCCGCGTCGCCCGGATCTTCGGCCTCGCGGTCGGATTGTTCGAAGGCAACGTTGACGCCGCGAAGGCGTGGTTCGAGCGCCCGCAGCGGGGACTGGGAAACGTGAGCCCGGCGACGGCGGTGCGCACGGACATTGGCGCGAGAGATCGAGCGGCTGATCGGACGGCTCGAGCACGGCGTCGTGGTCTGATGGCGACGGCGTATCGCCTGATCAAGACGAAGTTCGCGGCGACGGCCTACAGTGGCGAGGGCGCGCGGCTCTACGGGGGCCGGTGGAACTGCCCCGGCACGGCGGTGGTGTACCTCGCCGGCTCGGTCTCGCTCGCGATGCTCGAGGTGCTCGTTCACACGGAGGACGCGACGCTGCTCGAGTCCTACTCGATCGGAGAGGTCACGTACGATGCCACGAAAGCCACCTCTTCACGCAGCACACTGGTCACGACTCTCGCGGCGAAGGACCTGCCTTCAACCTGGAAGGACATCCCTGCCAGTCACGAGACCCAGGCCATCGGCGACGAATGGATCGCAGCCGGCAAGACCGTCCTGCTCAAAGTCCCGAGCGTCGTCGCCCCCGGCGAGTTCAACCTCCTGCTGAACCCCGCCCACCGCGACCTGGCGAAACTCATGATTGGTCCCCTTGCACCCTTCCGCTTCGACGCCCGCCTGATTGGTACCAAGCCGCCGAGAAAGCGAAAGTAGCTCCGTGCTCTCCGTGCCTCCGTGTCTCAGCGTCTCTGTGTGCGAAGCGTCGGAAGAGCTGCGCACACAGAGACGCGGAGGCACTGAGACTCGGAGGAGAGTCGCGATGGCTGACCGCTCAGCCCGGCATCCGACTGCCGGCGCCGACGTCTTCGACGAGGATCGAAGCCCAGCCGCCGGTGATGCGGACGTGGATGTGGCCGTCGTTGGTCGTGTAGGTGTGCTCGGCCCTGCGGTCGAAGGCGATCACCTGGCGGGGCCCGGTTTCGGGTCGGGTGAACTTCTCGAAGCGATACCGCGTGTCGTTGAGCGCGTCGTGCCAGCTGCCTCGCTCGACCGGCAACTTCACCCACTGTGTCCGGTCCGTGTTGTTGATCACTACCCAGACCCGCTTGCCGGCGTGGCTGCGCTCGAAAGCGAACACACCTGTCGCATCGTCCGCGAGCACCTGCCGGTACTCGCCCACCTGCAGCGCGTCGTAGCTGTTCCGGATCGCGAGCAGCTTCCGGTAATGCTCGAGCATTCCTTCGTCGACGACGTCATCCGGATCCTTGTACGGCTGCAGCTCGCGCCAGACCATCGGCTTCCGGTCCGTCGGATCGTCCGCGCCGAACATGCCGACCTCGTCGCCGTACCAGATCATCGGCGCGCCGAGGTACGTCATCTGGAAAATCGTGATCAGCTTCAGCCGGTGGTACGCCGCCGGGTCCGGCTTGCGCGTGTCGTAGGCCTTGCCGTCCGGGTCCTGCAGCCGGTTCGCCGCATCGAAGCGCCGGTTCGGGTTCACGACCATCGACACCGCGCGGTCCGTGTCGTGCGAATCGAGCAGATTCTGCTGCACCGCCACCACGCTCTTCGGGTACAGCGCGCGCAGGTCCGCGATCTCCTTCGCGAACTCGGACGGCATCGAGCGCGGCGCCGAATCGACGAAGAACCGGATCACGGCGCGCAGCAGCGGGTAGTTCATCTGCGCGTCGAACGTCTTGCCGTCCAGCATCTGCGGCACCGGGTCCCAGATCTCGCCGACGATGTACGCGTCCTTGTTCGTGCCCTTCACGAGCGCGCGCCACTCCTCCCAGAACCCCAGCGGAATCAGGTTCGGCACGTCGAGCCGCCACCCGTCGATGCCGTCCGACGGATTGCCGTCGCCGTTCGGGTCCATCCACCGCTTCGTCACGGCGAAGATGTGCTTCTTGAAGTCGTCGTCAACGCCAGTCGGCGTCTGCGCGACCTCGGGCAACGTGTCGACGTTGAACCAGCCGACGTATTCGACCGGCGGTCCCCAGCTCTTGATCTTGTACCAGTTCGCATACGGGCTCGCCTTGCCGTTCTTCAGGACGTCCTTGAAAGCATAGTGTTCGTTGCCCGTGTGGTTGAACACGCCATCGACGATGACCTTCATCCCGCGCCGATGGCACTCGGCGACGAGCTCGAGGAAAAGCTTGTCGGACGCCGTCCACTGCCACGTCTTCGGGTCGTCCGTCTCGCCTTTCAGCGTCGCGAGGTCGCCCTTCACGCCGAAGTTGTCGTCGATGTGGCGGAAGTCCGCCGTGTCGTATTTGTGCAGCGACGGCGACTCGAACACCGGATTGAAGTAGAGCGCCGTCACCCCGAGCGACTCGAGGTAATCGAGTTTCTCGCGCACGCCCTGCAGGTCGCCGCCGTACCGCCGCTCGAAGATGTACGTGTAGAAGTCGCCCACCTCTCCCGGAGCGCGCTCGAACCACGGATGCGTCCACGCCACGGTTCCCGGCGGATCGTTTTTCGGATCGCCGTTGCGGAAGCGTTCGGGAAAGATCTGGTACCAGACCGCACGGCGCGCCCACTCAGGTGTTGTTGCATCGGGACCCGTCCACGGACCGAGCGCGGCGCTGCCCGACGAGCCCTCGAACGCCGCGCCGCCTAGCACGAGCAGGCTGTTGAAGCCGCCCTGGCCGTCGGGTTCGGTGCGGCCGTTCGCCGTGTCCGCCTGCCACTTCCCGTCGATGATGAACTTGTAGAGATGACGGCCGGCAGTCAAGGTCACGGTCGCCTGCCAGACCCCGTCGCCGTCGGCGTCCACCATCGGCGTCGCCGACGGATTCCACGCGTTGAACGTGCCTGCGAGCGTGACGGACTTCGCAGGCTGCGGCGGCCTGAGCGAAAAGAGAATTGCGCCCGGCTCGCCCTGCCCCGCGCTCGCGAGCGTCTGCGGGCGGGCCGTGGCCGGCAGCGCGGTCGAGAGAATCGTCAGAAGCAGGAGTATTGCGAACGCGGATTTTCGATGAACGGTCATAACGCGAAATATCCTCCGCCAAGACTCGGGACGGGCGCGCGCAGCCGTCCGTCGCGGACGTCGAGCGGCGGACCGCCCGAGAGATCGTCCGACTGAAACTTCTGTCCGAGGATCTCGCCGACTTCGGTACCGGCAGGGACATCCTCGTCACTGAAATTGAGCATCACGGCAATTCTCTCTCCCGACGCCGCTCGCTTTACTTCGAAGTAGAGCGATCCGATCGCCGCGCGGCGCTCGACCCTGCCTTCACAAAGCGCCGCGGCACTCCGGCGAAGCGCAAACACGCGCCGAGAAAGCTCGAGCAATGTCTCGTCCGGCGAATCCCAGTTCATCGGCACGCGGCTCGATTCGTCGACGGCCCGTTTCGGCAGTTTTCCCGCCGCAAGGCCGGTCTCCGTCCCGTACAGAACACTGATCGGACCGGTCTGCGCCGCAAGCAATTTGAGCGCGACCGCCGTTCGAAAAGAGTTGCGCCCGGCCCAGTCAGCCACCCGAGCCGTGTCATGGTTGTCGAGCATCGCGCAGGTCGGCCGCGGATAAACGGTGTCGCAGTAGTCGAGGATCTTCACAAGTCCCGACGGCTCTCCGGCCGCGATGCTCTCGACCGCCGCCGCCTGGAACGGAAAGTCGAACAGAGTGTCGAAGCACGGTCCCTCGTCGCCGTCGAATCGAGACGCGATGTCG
Source organism: Blastocatellia bacterium (assembly GCA_016705245.1). GTDB lineage: Bacteria > Acidobacteriota > Blastocatellia > UBA7656 > JADIYM01 > JADIYM01. Next base: position 148,771 of record JADIYM010000004.1, read on the forward strand.
GCGGCGTTTGCTTCGGGTCCGCCCATGTCGTCCCAATGTTCGCCGACGACGAAGAGGTCAGACCGGATCTCGCGCAGCTCGGTGTAGAGGGCTTCCCAGAACGGATTCGCGATGCCGTGCACGTAATCGTACCGGTACCCGTCGACGCCGAACCGCTCGACCCAGTGGCGCGCAACGTCAAACAGGAACCGTCGGGTGTCCTCGTGGTCCGCGTCGAAATACTTGAGGTCGCGCGACCAGCCGCGCTCCTGGCGCGTGCGCGCCGGACGGATGCGCACGTCGCGGTCCGGGTGCGTGGTCGCGAGGTCGTAGCCGTGGCCGCAATGGTTGAGCGGAAGGTCGAGAAGGATCGCGATGCCGCGGCGGTGGGCCGATTCGACGAGGTCGCCGAAGAGGTCCTCCGCGGCGCCGGGCGTTTCATCGTTCGCGAGGCGCGGGTCGACGCGGAAGTAGTCCGTGATGTTGTAGCCGTGATCAGAAGTCGAGGCGAAGATCGGGGTGAGCCAGATGGCGTCGGCGCCGAGCGAGGCGACGTGGTCGAGGCGCTCGATGACGCCTTCGAGGTCGCCGCCGCGGCGGCGGCCGGGCGAGCGGCCGGACGAGCCTCGGGCGAAGGCGTCGACGTAGATCTGGTAGATGAAGGGGTGGGTGTTCATCGTCTCTGGCGAGAGGGGCGAGCTTCGCACACAGAGCCTCAGAGGCACCGAGTCACAGAGAAAGCGACAAGTCAGTGCCTCTGTGACTCGGTGCCTCCGTGTGCGCAGCTCTTCTAATGCTTGTGGACCATTCCGTGTCCCTTGACGATCGTGTCGATCCAGATCGCTTCCTTGATGAACCCGGCGCCATAGGGCTTCCACTCGGCCGGCAACCCCTCCGCCTTGATCTGCTCGGCCGTCTTACCCTCGTGCATCCGCTTCATCACGAATCCAGTCGTCTCGACGAGCATCCGGTGGTATTTCTTCAGATCGTCGATCGTCGCGAGCGGCCCGTGCCCCGGAATGATCTTCACGTCGGCCGGAAGCTTTCCGATCACCGTCGCGACGTTCTTAACGTATCCCTCGACGCTCCCTCCGCTGTCGAGATCGACGAACGGAAACGCTCCGTTGAAGAACTGGTCGCCCATGTGCACGACGTTCGATCCGGCAAAAACACGACGCTGTCGCCGTCCGTGTGTCCGCTCGGCACGTCGCCTGGATCTCTTCGCCATTCAGGTAGATTGACAGTGACTCGTCGAAGGTGATGACGGGCAGCGCTTCCTTCGTCACCGGATCGATCTTGTTGCCAAGGACGACGCCGCCGTTCTCGAGCCGCCGGCGCACGTTCGACTGCGCGATGATCGTCGCCTCCGGCCCGAACACCGGGTTGCTGCCGGTATGATCTCCGTGCCAGTGGGTGTTGAGAACGAACCGGAGCTTGTGGTTCCCGATGCCCTTGAGCGCCTCGCGGATCTTGTCCGCAAGCGGCGCGAACTGGTCGTCCACGATCAGGATGCCGTCTGGTCCCGCCGAGACGCCGATGTTCCCACCCTCACCTTCGAGCATGTAGACGTTGCCGGCAACCTTCGTCGTCTTCATCTCGACCGTCGACCAATTGCGTTGCGCCGGTGCCGGCGCGGCGGCTCCGAACAGCAGCACGACAAGGCCGCCCAGGACGGCAGCACGCACCGAATGACTACGTCCGAATTGCATGTCTCGCATTCTCCCGTTTCCGTGCATGGAATCGCCGCTATTCGTCGCCGGACGGCGACACGTCAAAGACGTTGAAGTGCCAGCCGGGCAGGTCGATGTAAAGGGCTCCGTCGGAGAGCTCCTCGCGCGAGCGCTCGTAGATCGCGTCTCCCATCATGTCGCGGATCGTGTAGCGATCGGTTTCGAGCGATTCGAAGGCGCTGTTCACGAGGCACTGACCCTGTCCGGATCCGTAGTTCACAACTACGAGCGTGCGGCCCCCCCCCTCGCCCGTCCACGCATACGCGATGAACTGCTCCGAGGTCGTGTTGTCGTGCCACGCCGGATGGCAATCGAGAAGTCGCCACTCTCCGTCGCGCAGCTCGGGCCGGTCGCGAAGACAACCGACGAGGCGTTCGTAGAAATCGTGCAGCTCGACGTCGACGGGCTCAGCCGGCCGGCGGCCGAGGTGCATCGACACGTGCACCTTCCGACCGGCGAACTGGCCATCGTGAAAGAAGCGCAGGCCGGGAACGAGGAACGTCAGGATCGCGGCCGCCTGATGCATGCCGGGCGCGAAAACGTCCGCGGCGCGCCGCTCATCGTGATTCTCGAGGAAGCGGGCCGACTTGCGCTGGAACGACATGGCGGCGCGAAGGTGGTTGCGGACTCCGTCCGTGTCGCGCGCGCGGAGCCGGTCGTAGTGGCGCTTGTCGTAGGTGTAGTCGAACCCCTGCTGCTGCAGCTCGTATTCGAGCCCCCAGTAGACCTCGGCCATGAAGACGAAATCGAGACGATCCCGCCGTACCGCCGTCACCGCCTCAGGCCAGAACGGCTCGTCAACCGGCGTCGAACCGTCGACGGGCACCGACAGTTCTCCCCACGTCCTTCGAAAAACATCCGGCAGCAGAAGCATCGCCATGTCGCAACGGACGCCGTCGCACCGTTCGGCGACGCGGACGAGTTCGGCGATCATCGCGTCGCGGAGACCGCGGTGCCGGTAGTTCAACTGATACGTGTCGGGCCAGCCCGGGAAGTAGGGATCGCGGCCGTGCGCGATCACCGCGTCGCCGTGGGCTGAGACGACCGGCTTGTAGTTTTGTGGTTCGTCGCGAAGGAGCGCGTCATCGCCCTGGACGAGGAACTCGGGATGCGAAGCTACCCATGGATGGTCGAGCGCGACGTGGTTCGGCACGAAGTCGAGCATGAGCTTGAGGCCCCGAGCGGCGAGCCGCGCGCGCAGGTTCGCGAGCGCGCCGTCGCCGCCGAAGTCTTCGTGGACGGTGTAGGAACGGATGGCGTACGGGGACCCGCAGATGTCGTCCTCGAGGAGCCCCGGAAGCGTTCGCACGAACTCGGCTCGCCAATCGGGGTTGGATCGCGAGACCGCGCGAGAGGCCTCGCCGGTCTGCCAGACGCCAAGGAACCAGACCCACTCGAACCCGTTGATCGCAAGGCTGTCGAGCAGGTCATCAGGCACGTCTTCGAGCGTCGCCATGCGATGGAGCTGGTTGCCGCGCTCTTCCAGGAGGATGCGCGTGTTGATCTGGTAGAGAGACGGATAGGCGGACGAACGCATGTGGCCTCCTCGGAACGGGTCGTGGGGTGAGTGCGGCGATAGTAACCCAGAACGGTTTCGAGGGCGCCTTGCGTTCAATGCGCGAAGCGCTTTGGAGTGCGGCGTGAATCGCCGCTGTGGATTGTCCCCCGATCCAGCACAGTTCAGGGGAAATCCAAAGCGGCGATTCACGCCGCACTCCAAAGCGCTTCGCGCATTGCGACGAGTGGCGCGCGTCGAGTTGTCGCGCCCTTGCCATCTGCGGCAGACTTCCAGAGACAAGGATTCAGCGCTCGAGATCAGGAGCGGCTGGCGGCGGCCAGCCGTTGAAGGCTCACACTCGCGAGCGCCAAGGAGAATCGATGACCCATACGCTCAAGCTGTGTGCGATCGCCGCCATCGCACTGGTTTTCGCGACAGCATTCCTGACGGACACGGCTGCCAGCTCCGACCCGACCAGCTCAGACCCGACCTGGCCGGACGCGACAAGTCCGGACGCCAACGCCACCGGGGCGGCGCAGCAGCCGCCGGCGAAGCTCGAGCCGCGAACCGATGCGGTCAAGGCCGCGACCCGCGAAGTCGCCATCCGGTTCCGTGCCGTGGTCGGCGCGAAACCGTTCCGGTGCGGCGAATCCTACTCCGGCATCGGCACGACGAAGTCAACGATCACTCCAACCGACTTCCGCTTCTTCGTTCACAACGTCCGTCTCGTCACCGATCAGGGCACCGAGGTCCCCGTCGCGCTCACGCAGGACCGCAAGTGGCAGTACCGCAATCTCGCGCTCGTCGACTTCGAGAACGGCCAGGGACCGTGTTCGAACGGCTCGTCCGTCACGCGCGAGATCGTGGCCGGAACCGTTCCAGTCGGACGGTACGTCGGCGTCCGATTCACGGTCGGCATTCCGTTCGACCTCAACCACGAAGACCCGCTGCTCCAGCCGTCGCCGCTCAACCTCACGCACATGCACTGGGTCTGGAATGGCGGCTACAAGTTCATCCGCCTCGACCTGAAGTCGACGGGCGCGACGCAGGGCCTCGCGTTCCACATCGGCAGCACGAATTGTACGCCGAACGCCAGCGTCCAGGAGCCGCCGACTGAATGCGCCCACCCGAACCGCACCGAAGTCGCGCTCACGGGCTTCGATCCTGACACGGACACGGTCGCCGTCGACATCGCAGAGTTGCTCGCGGCCGCAAACGTCGACGTCAACACGCCTGATACCGGTCCCGGATGCATGTCCGAACCGGGCGACGCCGATTGCGCTCCGATCTTCCGGTCGCTCGGATTGCCGTTCGGGGATGCCCCGGGAGGAGTCCAGTCGGTCTTCCGCGTCGAGAAGGGCGTCACTCGCGCCTCGGCAACCGAGGCCGCCTATGTCTGGCGGCTGCCGCAGAAGTTCCCGATGCCGCGCGTCCCGGCCGACAACCCGATGTCGGACGAAAAGGTCGAGCTCGGGCGATACCTCTTCTACGACACGCGGTTGTCGAGCACGGGCAAGGTGTCGTGCGGAACGTGCCACGAGCAGGCCAAGGCATTCACCGACGGACGAGCGCTTGCCGTCGGCGCCACAGGCCAGGTGCACCCTCGCAACAGCATGACGCTGGGCAACGTTGCCTACAGCCCGACGCTCACGTGGGCGAATCCGCACTTTCGCGAAGTCGAACGGCAGTTGCTCGTACCCCTTTTCGGTGAAGACCCGGTCGAGATGGGGATGGCCGGCAAGGAAAAGAAGCTGCTCAAGACGCTGAAGGGCGACCAGCGGTACCGCGCGATGTTTGCCGCCGCCTACCCAGGCGAGGCGGACCCGTTCAGTATTCCGAACGTCGCGCGATCGATCGCGAGCTTCGTGCGAACGATCATCTCCGGAGGGTCACCCTACGACACATACCGATTCGGTCGCGTGGCGAACGGCATCTCGGTCGAGGCCAAGCGAGGCGAGGCACTCTTCTTCAGCGAGAGGCTCGACTGTTTTCACTGCCACATCGGAATGAACTTCTCGGGCCCGCTGGTCTTCGAGGGCCTCGAGCTCGATGAAGCGGAGTTTCACAACAACGGTCTCTACAACATCGACGGCAAGGGCGGATATCCGCCGCGAAATCGTGGCCTGTTCGACGTCACCGGCGTTCCCGAGGACATGGGTAAGTTCAAGGCTCCGTCGCTGCGAAATCTGAAGTTCACCGCACCTTACATGCACGACGGCAGCCTCGCGACGCTCGACGACGTCATCGATCACTACGAGGCCGGCGGGAGGGTGATTCACTCTGGAAAGTCTGCCGGCGACGGTCGCGCGAATCCGTACAAGAACCTGTTCGTGAAGGGTTTTAAGCTGACTCCGGAGGAGCGCCGCGAGCTGATCACGTTCCTGATGACCCTGACCGACGAAAGCTTCGTGACGGATTCTCGATTCTCGAACCCGTTCGCGTCGCAGCCAGCCTCGCCCAAGCCGTCCAAGTCACGGTAAACACGGCGACTTCCACTGTGCTACGCGTCACAATTCGAGCTTTGCCTCGAAGCCCGGTTTCGCTATGATGCAAGCTGTAGCTCATCCCCCTGATTTCGCTTGCAAGGAGTTCCCTATGGCGTCTGAGTTCTCACGTCGGAGAGGCGCGTTCGCCTCCGCGGTTGCCACGAGCGCCGCACTGCTGCTTTCGTCCGTAGCTGCCTACGCGGGACCACCGGCCGTTCCGGCCGCGCCACAGGGCCCGCTCCCCGACCTGATCGTCGGGGCGACGCGGCTCACGAGTTCCCTTCGAATCAGCAACAAGACATTCGGCTCGAACAACTGCTCGGTGGTCGAGGGTTGCGTCGTGGCCGGCTCGCGCCGGGTACTCGAGTTCGACACCCAGATCATCAATCAGGGTAATGCGGACGCCGTGCTCGGCACGCCGACGTCGAGGCCTGACCTGTTCGTGTTCAGCCCTTGCCACGGGCACTACCACATGCTCGATTCGCTCGACTACTCGATGGCCTTCGGCGGCCAGCACTCGGTCTCGCTGTACGACGTGTCGACGGGCAACTTCTTCATCACGAACAAGAATGGCGCGGGCGGCGCCGAGATCATCTACGGCTTCGGCGCTCCTGGCATGGTCCCCATCTCGGGCGACTGGAACGCTGACGGCAAGTCGACGAACGGCGTCTACGACCCGGCGAGCGGCGCGTTCTTCCTGAAGAACACAACGGCGGGCGGTCCTGCTGACGTCGTGTTCTCGTTCGGTGCCGGCGGTCAGGGCTTCGTGCCGGTGACCGGCGACTGGGACGGTGACGGCGACGACACGATCGGCCTGTACCACCCGGCCTCGGGCAATTTCTTCCTTCGCAACACGAACGGTTCCGGCCCGGCTGACATCGTTTTCGGGTACGGCGCCGGCGGCGCTGGTTACGTTCCGGTTGCTGGCGACTGGAATTCGGACGACTTCGATACGGTCGGACTCTACCTCCCGGCAACGGGCACCTACTTCCTGCGCAACGCTAACTCGCCGGGTGGCGCGGACGTCGTGTTCTCGTTCGGTGCGGGTGGCGCGGTCAAGCCTGTTGTCGGCGACTGGGACGGATCGGGTGACGACACGATCGGCATCTACGACCCCGCCTCGGGAACCTACTTCCTCAACAACGCGAACGCTTCGGGTGCGGCGGACACGATGTTCACGTACGGCGGTGGCGGGCCCAACCTGCTGCCGATCGCAGGCGACTGGGACTTCGATCAGGGCGGAGTGACGCTGGCTGGCATCGTCGGTCTCAAGCAGGCGTTTTGCTGGCTCGACAGCGCGCGGGTCTCGGGCAGCCTGCCGGGCAAGTTCAACTGCAGCAACCAGGGAATCACGGCCGGATGGTCGGATATCTACGGTCGCGGTCTGGATTGCCAGTGGGTCGACATCACTGGGCTCGCCGCGGGCAACTACCAGCTTCGCGTGAGCGTGAACGACTCGACGACTCTGGTGCCCGAGTCGGATTACTCCAATAACGTGTCGGCGATCCGTGTCCGGATCACGTCGGCGACCGGACCCCAGGCGAAGGCGCCGAGTGTGCGGGTCACGTTCCCGACCGACGGCCTCGAGTTCAAGGTTGGCAAACCGGTAACGATCACGTGGGAGGTGGCTCCGGGATCGACGGCCACGCACCAGGAAATCTGGTTTATGCCGACGCCCAAGTCGGTAGCGCCGGCCACGGCGGTCGATCACAACGATCCGCATCACGACATGATCGCGAGGGCGCGGCCGATCGCCGTCAATCTCGGACCGAACGTCCGGTCCTTCACGTGGATTCCGACGGAGGATGACGTGATGGAAATTCCGGCACAGATCATGGTCCGGGTGCAGGACAGCTACAACCTCGTGGGAACGGATCAGCGCATCGACGGTCTGATTCAGGTCGTGAAAGACGGCAAGTAGCAGCTAGTCTTTTAGCAACGAACGAAAGGCGCCGGCGGGATCACTTCCGCCGGCGCTTCTTGCGTTTTGACGGCACTCGGGGCTCGAATGCGCTTCGATTGACCCAGAACCCGGAGCGCAGCGAGGGGCCGACTGTAGACACCCAAGGACGCGAGTTGGACGTCGGCCCCTCGCTGCGCTCGGGGTTCTGGGTCAATCGAGGCGCGTCCAGACGGCCCGCAAGAACAGGCTACCGCCGACCCAGAACCCCGAGCGCAGCGAGGGGCCGACTGTAGACTCTACGGCCGTTGGGTTTGCCAGTCGGCCCCTCGCGGCGCTCGGGGTTCTGGGTCAATCGCGATGCGTCCAGACGGCCACGCATCGAGCTTCAGTGCTTGCCGTACTCCAGCGGCACACCCTTTCGCTGCGCGAGGATGTACGCCTCGAGAGCGCGCATCTTCGGATCGTCCGCTGCCAGCTTCGGCCCGCGCACGGGATTCTCGATGCACCAGTTGATCATGTCTCGAAGCAATGCCGATCTCTTCAACTGCAGCTGAAACTTCGGATACGTCTCAGGATGCGTGTTCGAAGCGTTCGGATGACACATCGCGCACGAGACACCCTCGAGACCGCCGATAAGCTTGTCATCGTGGAACAGCTTGTCGCCATAAGCGATCTCCCTGCCCACTTCCTTCTCCCACAAGACCAGGTCTCGGGGATTGATATCAGTCGACTGCATGGACTGCGCTTGCGACGGCTCTGCATTCGTCGCTGCCGCGTCACGCTCGCGCACCCACGCGACGGCCACCGCCGGATCCTGGCGCGCCAGCCATCCCTCCATCAACGTGTCCGCCAGCTTCTGAGCCTTGTCCTCCGACAGCCGTTCGCCAGTTTCAAAACCGGCAACCGTGACCGGCTCGCCACCGTCGCACGGCACGACCTTCATCTCCTTCTGTTGCGCGAACACGCCGGAGGTCACGGCGAGCGTGGCCCCGAGGGCGGTCGTCACGCCGAGCTTCATCATGGATTTTCGGATCATCGCTCGATTGCTCCTTGTTCGTGCTCAGTAGGACTTGAACGGCGGTGCCGGCGGCGTGTCGACAGCGCCGTTCGACGCCAGATAACGCGCCGATACCGTCATCGGATTCCGGTTCCAGAGGTTGTACTGCTTGTCGCCCCGACCACCTGCGCTCGTCGAGAACCCGCCGTCGCCCAGCCCGTCGGCTTCGTTGAACGGATCGATGCGCGACATCTGCACCGTCAGTGGCGGCAATCCGGTCGGCGCGTACGGCCACGGCCAGGCCGTCGACAGCATCCCGTGGAAATGGATGTTCCCGATCCGGTTCGTGAGCACCTGATGGGTGTGGCCGTGAATCACCGTCACCGTCTCGAACGGAGCCAGCAGCGCCTGCACCTGCTCGGCGTCCTCCGTCCAGAAATTCCAGTCGCGGTAGTACTTGTAGAGTGGCGAATGCGAGAAAACCACGACGGGCGTCGTCTTCGGCACCTTTGCAAGGTCGCGCGCAAGCCACTCGCGCTCCTCGTCACCGACCTCGAACCGGCTTTGCCGGCCATCGTCGAGACCGGCCACGATGCCCATTCGCTCCATCGGCGTCAGCTTCTTTTCGGTCCAGAAGTCCTTTTCGTTGACGCTCATCAACGTGACGAAATGCACGCCCTTGTGATCGAACGAGTAATACGGCGGTCCCCACAGGCTCTTCCAGAGGTCGCCCATGTCGAGGAACCAGTCGTGCTCGCCGACCATCATCTTCACCGGGGCCTTGAGCTGCCTGAGCAACTCGGCGCCGAGCATCAGCTCGTCTTTCTGACCCAGCTGGGCAATGTCGCCGCCGTAGAGGACAAAGTCCGGCTGCGGCACGAGCGCGTTCACGTCATCTATTGCCCGCTGCACGCGGTTGACGAACCGCTCGTTCACGGTCTTCGCATACAGATGCGAGTCCGAAATGTACGCGAACGAAAACGCCTGTCGCGCACCGGCGCCCTGCGAATCCGTCGATGCGCCAACTACGTTCACGAGCTGAAACGAATGCGGCAGCACGGATGACCCGGCGGCCACGCCGGCCGCCGCCGCCGCGAGCTTCATGAAGCGGCGCCGTCCCTCGAGCGTCTTTCCGGCGTCGCGGAGGCCCGCAAACCATGCCTCGCGTTCCGCCACGAATGCGTTCAAGCGCTTCTCCCATCGCAATGGATTCATTCCTCTCTCCTCCTCGGCGATCCCGGCTATCTGGCCGGCTCTCGCGTCTGCGGTTTCTGGTTCAGCATCGCGCCGCGCACGTCATCGCTCGTCAGGGTCTTGAGGAACTCCACGAGATCCGCCTTCTCGGCGTCCGTCAGGCTCAGCTTGCGAATCCCGCCGTCGAGGTTCGGATTCGGCTCGCCGCCCTTGTCGTAGAAATTCACCGCGTCGAGCAGCGTTTTCTCCGACCCGTTGTGGAAGTAGGGCGCGGTCAGCTCGATGTCGCGCAACGTCGGCGTCTTGAAGGCGCCAATGTCGCGAGGCTGCCGCGTGATGAGGAACCGGCCGAGCTCCGATGTGCCTTCGCGGAGCGCGAGTTCGTCGAGGGTCGCTTCCAGATTCTTGTTCGACTGCAGGACTCTGAGCGCCTCGCGGGCCAACGCCGTGAAGTTCCGGTCCTTCGCGGCCACTCCGACGTTGTGGAACTTGTAGTCCGTGAAGAACGGAGACGAGGGATTCCACGCGTGACAGCTGATGCAGCGCGCCTTGCCGTTGAAGAGATCCCATCCGCGTTTGGCCGAAGCGGAGATCGCCACGGCATCGCCGGCCATGAACCGGTCGAACGGAGCATTCCCCGACAACTGTGTTCGCTCGAACGCCGCGATGGCCTTGGCGACAGTATCGATCGTGATGCCTTCACTCCCGAAGACCGCCGTGAACTTGGGAGCGTATTCGGTAATGCTCTTCACCCGCGCCACGACGGCGTCGTGATCCTTCATCCCCATCTCGAGCGGGTTCGTGAGCGGCCCCTTCGACTGCTCCTCCAGCGACACTGCACGTCCGTCCCAGAACTGCAGCTCGTTGAACATCGAGTTGAAGACGGTGGGCGCATTGCGAGCCGTCTTCTGGTTTCGGATGCCGATCGACACCGGATCCGCCGTGGTCAGGGCGATAGCCGGGTCGTGGCAGGTCGCACAGCTGACCGTCCGATCGTCCGACAGCCTCTTGTCGAAGAAGAGCTCACGGCCGAGCTCGATCTTCTGGGGCGTCATCGGGTTGTCGACCGGTATCATCGCGGCCACCACGTCAGCAGGGATGCCGAGCGGAACTTTTATGCCAGCAGGCATGTCCGCGACCGGCGGTGCCGTGTGCGCGCGAAGGGGCTCAACCGCCATCACCGTGCCCACGGCCACGACAAAAGCCACCACGGCAAGCACCTTTGCGGAGCGGCGGAGTGGGATTCCAGACTCGACGGGATGCTCGTCCATAGAAACCTCCATGCTTGCGGGATCGCGGCCCGCCACGGTCGGCGCCCGGGGTACGACCACTCGTCCCGCAGGAGCCACACCGATATTTCATTGACGTCCTGTCGCCGGGAATAACACGCGAGCAGGCGGTTTATTCCGCTGCGTCGAAAGTTTGCGGAATAAGTCCCGGGAATCCGTGTTACTCAATAGAGCGCACGCTGGGCGCCGCACCGTATTCGATGACTCAGGGACAGATCGACAGAGAGTTCGCCGCAGCAGCGCTCGATCATCTCGACGCGCTCTACGGGTACGCCACCGCGCTCACCCGAGACCGGATGGCAGCCGAGGACCTCGTGCAGGAGACGTATCTGCGAGCCGTTCGGGCTTTTGGACGCCTCCTGCCGGACAGCAATCTGAAAGGCTGGCTCTTCGCGATCATGCGCAACGTCTGGCTCAATCAGCAGCGGCACGACAGGACAGGCCCGGCGTTCATCGAGCTCGATGCCGAAGACGATGATCGGTGGCGGTTCCTCGAGAGCGGCGGAGCAAGCCCGCTCGCCGAGCTGGAACAGTCCGAGACACGGGTGCGTGTCCGCGCCGCGATCGAGAGCCTGCCGCCCGCGTTTCGCGAGATCGTCATCCTCCGCGACATCGAAGGATTCAGTTACCAGCAGATCGCGACGATCATCGGATGCCCGGCCGGCACCGTGATGTCGCGACTTGGCCGGGCACGGGACCGGCTTCGGTTGCTCCTCGTCGACCGGCGCCAGGGCGTCGCTACGTGAGGCGGATGAGACTCGGAATATCGACATGAATGGCTGTGGCGACATTCGCGATCAACTCGCGTTCTACCTGGACGATGAGCTGAGTGACCTCGATCGGGTCCGGTTCGAAGAGCACGTTCGGTCGTGCCATTCGTGCTCGGACGCGATCACGGGGGAGAGATCCTTCCTCGAACTGCTCAGATCGGACGGTCGTGGAGATTCGGTGCCCAGGAGCGTTCGCAGTCGCGTCGAGGGAGTCCTGCAGACAGCGACCGAGGCGGAGCGGGCTCCGGCGGATTTGCGCCGCAGGGTCGAACATCTCGTTGGGGTGCCCAGGTCCGTTCCGGCTTGGCGCCGATTCGCCGTCGCGTCGATGGCTGTGTCGCTGGCGCTGCTGGCGCTCGCATTCGCCTGGCGTACGTCGGCCCCTGAGGCCGTCGGGCCTTCCGAGTTTGCGGTCATGTCGGTGGCAACGCATCAGCGTCACCAGCGCGGCAGCCTTCCCCTCGAGATCGAGACCGGATCACCCGAGGCCGTCAAGAACTGGTTCGGCGACAAGGTTCCGTTTCTGCTCGAGCTGCCGACGTATCAGGAAGTCTCGGGCCAGGACCGGCTCTACGGAATCGGCGGCGCGCGGCTGGTTGCCTATCGCGGCGATTACGCGGCGTTCGTTGCGTACGAGATGTCGGCGCGGCCGATCTCGCTCATCGTGACCTCGACGACGCTTGCGCCACCGTCGGGTGGACAGATCGTCGTGGCCAGGGGGCTGACGTTCCACTTCGACGTGGTCGATGGCCTGAGAGTCATCACGTGGTCGCACCGCGGACTCACGTACGCGCTCGTTTCGGACCTCGAGGAGCGGGGCGAGGACTCGTGCAAGGTATGCCACGCCGGCGCCCCTGAGCAGGACTTCCTCGTGGAGTTGAGAGTGGACAGGATTACAGGATTTTCAGGATTGCAGGAGCCTTGAAGACTGCTCTGAACATCCTGTCAATCCTGTAATCCTGTCCTCTCTCCCCTCAGATCCTTGCGGGATCGAAGCCCGACTCGGCCTCGGACATCATGTAGCCCGCGAGCAGGTTCCAGCTGCCGAAGTTCGGCGACCATAATCCCACGCCCGGTTCGGCGTCGTAGTTCTCGTGCATTCCGCCCGTCTTCTCTACGTCGCGGTCCAGCAATCCGACGACCTTCGTCGCGAGCTCCTTCGCCGCATCCGAGTAACCGTACCGCAGCAGCCCGTGCATCACCTGCCAGTTCGTGATCACCCACACCGGTCCCTGCCAGTTCGAGACGGTCCAGCGTCGCTCCTCCGCCGGGATGTACACGATTCCCCTCCGGCCCTGGTTGTAGACGACCTCCGAACGGGCGAGGCTCGGCACGCCGTACGGCCCCCAGTATTCCGCTTCGTTCAACACGTGGCCCTCGATCAGTCGCTTCGCGCGATCGCCCGTTGCCACGCCGGCCCAAAGCGCCGTCAGGCACGTCCACGTCTTGACGCGGATACGAGAGATCGGCTCGTCCGACACGGACAGCACGTCGTAGTAGATGCCTTCGACCTCGTCCCACAACACCGCGTTCATTCGCCGCGCCGTCTCGATGGCGCGAGACGCGAAGCGTTCGGCGTCGTCGTCGAATCCAAGTGTCTCGGCGATTCGTGACGCCGCCTGGAACTCGCGCACGAGGTAGGCATTGACGTCGACCGCTTCGACCGTCAGGTCCGGCATGTTCACCGAAGACGCATTGTTGTCGACGCCGGATTCGAGCGCCGACCGCCACATGTACAGGCCGTGTCCGCCCACGCGGTGGGCGTCCCAGTAGTCCAGGCTCGCTATGAGCCGCGTGTACCGCTCGCCACGCAGCCACGACACGTCGTCGAGGGCGCGCGCCGTCAGGAGGCAGCCCTGGGCGAGGAATGGCTTCATGCGATCCGGGAAGTCCCAGAACTTCTCAGGCGAGAGCGTACGTGGTGTATATCCGCCGGCGGTCGTGAAGTGCAGGCTGTTGCACATCGCATCGCGGAATGCCTCGGCGCCGTCCGTGCCGTCGTACGTCAGCGCGACACCCTCGAAGAACGCGTCCCAGTCGTACTGCTGCGCGTACACGCCCGCCTGACGACCCAGTCCTTCATCTACGATCGCGGTCGGAACGATGTAGCGATACGGCAGCAGTCCAGCCGGATCGCGAACGATGTGTGACTTGATCCGCTCGATGTGGTCGAACAGACGCTTGGGCGTTGCGAGGGCGTTCACAGGTTCACCTCTTCTTCATTGTCCGTGACGAGAAAAACCGATGCGGCTGCTGCCAGCAAGCACGCGCCGCCAAGCAGGACGACGTAAAGCGGATCGTTGCCAAACACATGCCGCACGAGCGGCTTGAACGTCAACGCCGCCGCGATCTCGGGCAGCACGATGAAGAAGTTGAAGATGCCCATGTACAGACCCATTCGCTCAGGCGGAAGGCACGACGACAGAATCGCATATGGCATCGACAGGATCGATGCCCACGCGATCCCGACCCCGACCATCGAGAGCAGGAGCACATAGGGATCGCTAATCACGCCGACGAGCAACAACCCGATGCCGCCGCAGGCGAGCGCGACGGCGTGGACCGTCTTCCGACTCGTCATCGAAGCCATGCGGGGCAAGGCGAACGCCACGACGAACGTCACGATCGAGTAGATCGCGAAACAGACTCCACCCCATTCCGTTCCGCGATCGAACTCCGGCGTCTTCTCGTCGACGGCGCCGAAAACGTGCCGCGCGACTGCCAGTCCGAAAAACATCCACATGCAGAAGAGTCCGAGCCAGGTGAACGTCTGGACGACCGCAAGCTGCTTCATCGTCCGCGGCATGTGGCGCACCCCATCCAGAATCTCGCGGAGCATCGCGCCGGCACCCGACTTCGACTTTGCTTCTTCGCGAAATCGCTCGAGGTCTTCCGGCGGGTCTTCGCTCGTCGAGAAAAACGTCCACACGATCGCAAGCAGGAAGACTAACGCGCCAAGCTGAAACGCGTATTTGACCGTGAGCGGGACACCGCTCGCTGTCGAACCGGTGACGCCCAGAGTATGGAAAATGTAGGGCAGCGCGTTGGCAAGCGACGCGCCAACGCCGATAAAGAAGCTCTGCATCACGAAGCCGAGCGTCCGCTGCGATTCGACAAGCTTGTCGCCCACGAAGGCGCGGAACGGCTCCATCGACACGTTGATGCTCGCATCGAGGATCCACAGCAGCGCCGCGGCGGCCCACACCGCCGGCGAATCGGGCATCAGGAAAAGCGCGATACTTGCGAAGATCGCCCCGGTGACGAAGTACGGCCGACGGCGCCCGAAGCGGTTCCACGTCCGGTCCGACATCGCGCCGATGATCGGCTGAACCAGCAACCCCGTCACCGGCCCGGCGAGCCAGAGGAACGGCACGTCGTCGGGCTCGGCGCCCAGCTTCGTGTAGATCGCGCTCATGTTCGCAAGTTGGAGTCCCCAGCCGAACTGAATGCCGAGGAAACCGAAGTTCATGTTGAAGATCTCGGGAAAGCTGAGACGGCGCTTCGCCATGGGTTCGATCGTACCTCTGGGCTGACGAATGGTGTGAAGGGAGCCTCGCGACAGCACGCCGGACGCGAAGTGCTTGCCACCCTAGCACAGCGTCTTGTCGCTCGTCGCTGGATCTACCGCTGGCCGGAAATACCTGACTGAGAGACTGCTGTGTAGGACCTCTGCACGACCCGCTCGCTGAACGAAACCGCTACGCGGAAGGTTGCGGGCGCACGTGACCTCCGGCGTGTCTGTTTCCAGTGCGACCCGCTCGCTGTCGCTCGCGGTACTGATCCTGCCACGACATTCCTGTGGACGTGTGGGACGCGACTTGAAAGTCTCAGTCCGGTGACGGAGATCAGTACCGCGAGCGACAGCGAGCGGGTCGCACTGGCTACTATGCAATCCGGTGGTTACCATCCGGAAGACTGCACGGACGTTTCGCTCATGCACAGCGTCTTGTCGC
Source organism: Blastocatellia bacterium (assembly GCA_016705245.1). Lineage (GTDB taxonomy): Bacteria > Acidobacteriota > Blastocatellia > UBA7656 > JADIYM01 > JADIYM01. The sequence continues at coordinate 164,570 of JADIYM010000004.1, forward strand.
TCGTCGCGGGCCGTGTGCTATATTCCGGCGGTCCCGCGCCGCCGCACATTCTCAATCACTGGAAGCACATGGCAGAGGTATCGCTTGCAGGTGTCAGCAAGGTCTACGACGGCGGTGTCCGCGCCGTCGACAAGGTCAACCTCACGGTGCCGGACCAGTCGTTCACGGTGCTCGTCGGCCCCTCCGGCTGCGGCAAGTCGACCCTGTTGAGGATGATCGCCGGTCTCGAAGAGATCAGCGAAGGCGAGATGACGATCGACGGCGCACGGGTCAACGAGACCGCGCCGCGTGATCGCGACATCGCCATGGTCTTCCAGAATTACGCGCTATACCCGCACATGTCGGTCTACGAAAACATGGCGTTCAGCTTGAAGATGCGACGGGCGTCGGCGAAGGAGATTGACGAGCGCGTGCGCGAAGCCGCCGACATGCTCGGTCTCGACAAGCTGCTCGACCGGCGGCCGAAGGCGCTCTCCGGAGGCCAGCGGCAGCGCGTCGCAGTCGGCCGCGCCATCGTGCGAAAGCCGAAGGTGTTCCTCTTCGACGAGCCGCTCTCGAACCTGGACGCGAAGATGCGCGTGCAGACCAGGGCCGAGCTCGTCAGGCTGCATCGCAGGCTGAATGCGACGATGATCTACGTCACCCACGACCAGGCCGAGGCGATGACGATGGGCGACCAGATCGTGGTGCTCCGCGACGGACGCGTACAGCAGATCGCTGCTCCGATCTCGGTCTACAACCATCCGGCAAACGCCTTCGTGGCGGGGTTCATCGGCAGCCCGCCAATGAACTTCCTGAAGTGCACGCTGGTAGCGAGCGGCGGCCCGGCACGTCTGCGCTGCGAGGACAACGGCGTCGTGGCAATCGAGGCGGCACTCTGGGACGCCGCGCGCGAAGCGATAGGAACGCCGCACGACGGCCGCGCCATTCTTCTCGGAATCCGTCCCGAGGACGTGCGCCCGTCGCCACCTGTGGATGGCGCGCCGTACGCACAGGTCGAGGCGACGGTTGAAGTCGTCGAACAGATGGGCGCCGAACAGTTCGTGTCACTGCGCATCGCGTCTTCGGCGTTCGTCGCCCGGCTCGAGCCCGACGTCGAGGTGCGACCCGACGACCGGCGCACGTTCTTCCTGAATCTCGGAAAGGCGCGGCTCTTCGATCCCGACACCGAAGAGGCCCTCGGGCCGCGCAGCTGAGACGATCATGAAGTTGTCGCACGAAAGAGGATCGTTGAGTCGTGCTCGCCGCGCATCAGTACCGCGCGCGGGCGCGCACGGGTCCGGCGTTAGACTCGAGTATTACCCGTCCTGGCACGACCCGTGCGCTACCGCGCACGGTACTGATGCCCGGGACGCTTGAGGTAAGACCCCTCCAACCGTCCTCGCGAATGGAATCATCACCATGGCTTCGGTCCGGAATCGCAACGAAACGCTGATCGCCTACCTCTTCCTGGCGCCGTTTCTCATTGCGTTCGTGGTGTTCCTCGGGTATCCGATCCTCTATTCGCTCTACCTCAGCTTTCACGAGACGACCGTCTTCACGGACTGGTTCAACATTTTCGGCGACATGCGCTGGGCCGGATTCGGCAACTACTCCGACCTCCTGTTCAACGACTTCGAATTCTGGTGGAGCCTCTACCGGACGCTCATTTACGCGCTGATGATGATTCCGGCGCAGATCGTCATCGGATTCTTCCTCGCGGTTCTGCTGCGCGAGAAACTCCCGGGACGTGATTTCTTTCGCGGCGCCTACTTCATGCCGCACGTCCTCGACGTTTTCGTCGTCGGCACGATCTGGGTACTGATCTACAGCCCGAATTACGGACTGCTCGACGTGCTGCTTACACGCATCGGACTCAAGAGTGCGGGCTTCGGGATGATCCTCTTCCTTGCGGCAATGTCGAACATTCCGGAGTCGGTCTACGAAGCGGCCGACATCGACGGCGCGAATTTCTGGCAGAAGCACCGCCACGTCACGTTCCCGCTCGTCAAGCCCATCATCCTTTTCCTGATCATCACCGGCCTGATGGGCGCCTTGAACGCGTTCACCGAAATCTACGCGATGGCTGCGACGAAGTACGCGCAGGGCGGACCGTTCATCGACGCGTTCGGCCACACGGTCGGCGTCACCAAAGTGAGCGGCTTCTATCTCTACAAGACGTTTGAACAGGGCGACTACGGACGGGCGGCGGCCATGAGCTTCCTGCTTCTGATCGTCGCGTTCACCATCAGCGTGTTCAACGCGCGCCTGCTGCGAAGCGAAAAGGTCTAGGAGGGCACGTGGACTCGACCGACACCGCACCGCGGCGCTCACCGTCACGACAGGCCCGCGTGCTCAGGATCCGCAAGGCCGTGCTCGTACTTCTGTCGATCTGGATTACCGTCATCGTGCTGCTGCCGATCGGCTGGATGATCATGATCGCCTTCAAGCGGGAGGGACAGGCGCTCAAGTTCCAGTTCGTGCCGGTCACGAACCAGCGCAGTATCGCCCACGCATTCGAGGTCGGGGACGCGCCCTCCGTGACCCTCGAGTACCGCGACGCCGCAGCCCAGCAGGTCACTGTCGTCGGAGAACTGACGGGCGACGAGCCGGTGCCGATGCTCCGCGACGGCGCGCTCTTCCGCGTCGTGCTGACCGGCGTGGCGGCGGGGAGACGGACGTACCACTTCGTTGTCGACAACACCACGCGGCCCGATCCGCGCGCGACCGAGACGACGACACTGGGAGAGTCAGTCATCGAGGTCGCGGCAGACCGCAACTCGTCGAATGGACCGCTCGACGTCTCGATCACGACCCGGCTTCTCGAGCAGAAGACGTCACTCTCTTTTCGAGCGCCGGACGCGACGAACGTCATCGCCACGATCGATGGAGATGCGGGCCAAACCGTGTCGCTCACTCCAGGACCCGAGGGTACCTGGCACGCGGACGTGAGTGGCCTTCTGCCTGGATCGCACAACGTGGAGTTCCTCAAGGAGCGCACGTTCTGGACCGCCCTGGGCGACATTTACACGACGAACAACTTCAGCGAGGTCCTTTTCAACAAGGACTTCCCTTTCATCCGGTTCTTCTTCAACAGTCTGGTCGTCGCCACGTCAGCTGGAATCATCACGGTGATCCTGTGCACGTTTGCCGGATATGCGTTCGCGAAGAAGCAGTTCCCGGGTCGCGACACGATCTTCTACGTGCTGCTCGCCTCGATGCTCGTGCCCGGCCTGATTCTCGTCGTGCCGCAGTTCGCGCTCGTCAGCGAGTTCGGGTGGATAAACACTTACCAGGGAATGGTCCTCCCGCACGTGGCGAATATCTTCGGCCTCTTCCTGATGCGACAGTACATCGAGACGATTCCCGATTCCCTGCTCGAGGCCGCCCGCATCGACGGCGCGAGCGAATGGCAGGTCTTCCGCATTGCGATCGTTCCGCTGGCGATGCCGATCATCATCACGCTGTTCCTGATCACGTTCGTGTCCCAGTGGTCGAACTTCCTCTGGCAGTTCATCACGAACACGCCAGATTCGCCGCTCCGGACCCTGCCCGTCGGTCTCAACCTGTTCAAGGGCCAATACGACATCAAGTGGGAGCTCATCATGGCGGGCGCCTGCTTCTCGATCATTCCCGTCGCGATCATCTTCGCGCTCACGCAGCGCTACTTCATCCAGGGCATGACGAGCGGAGCGGTGAAGGAGTAGCCCACGATGCGTAACCGTTTCCTGACCGCCGTGCTGATTGCGACCCTGCTGGCTGCGGGTGTGAGTTGCTCGAAACGGCCGTCGATCGATGCGTCGGGGGTGCGGACAGTCACGATCTGGGAGACGTACAACGCTCAGGAACACGAGGTTTTTGAGTCCTTCGCCCGCGACTACGAGCGCGAACTGACGGCCCGCACCGGCGAGAAAGTCCGCCTCAAGGTCGAACGCGTACCGTACGAGGGACTGCTGCCGAAGCTGAAATATGCCGCGATCACCGGAACCGCGCCGGACGTCTGCCGAGTCGACAACGCGTGGGTGCTGACGCTCGCGTATGGCAAGGCGGTCGTGCCGCTCGACACGTTGCCAACCTTCGGCACCACTCTCGACGAGGAAGCCGCGAAGTACGTTCCGGCGGCGATTGCAACGAACATCATCGAGGTTCCCGACGCCAGCGGCGTCTGGAGCCGGCACCTCTTCGGGTTGCCGGACCAGACCAACTGCGCGGCGCTCTTCTGGAACAAGGGCCTGTTCGCGGCGAGCGCCGAGCAGCTCAGACGCGAGGGGCTCGATCCCGAGCGCGCACCGGCGACGTGGGACGAGTTCGTCCGGTACTCGAAGGTCCTCACCATTCCCGAGAAGAAGCAGTTCGGATTCGGTATGTTTGCCACTCTCTGGTGGGTCATGCCGTTCCTGAACTCGTTCGGCGCGCGGTTCACGCGGACGGACGAGAACGGTAAAGTCGCGTGCGGGTTCTCCGATCCCGAAGCCATCGAGGCCTTCAAGTTCATCGTGTCGCTCTATCGCGATCACCGCGTCGAGGCCGGCGCGTGGCAGACCGGATCGATCAACCCGGAGCAGGGCTTCCTTAACGGGAAATACGCGATGATCCTGACCGGTCCCTGGAACCTGAAGCGGTTCGAAGGAATCGACTTCGGGGGTGTCGCTCGTGCCGTCGGGTCCGGCCGGTACGTCCTCGAACGTCGGCGGGTCGAACATGGTCGTCTTCAGGTCGTCGACGAACGCGGATACCGCGCTCGATTTCCTCAGATGGTTCACGTCGCGCGACATGCAGTTGCGATGGGCGCGTGAGCTCGGCCAGATTCCGGTGAATCGTGAAGCTTTCGAGGAGTCGGCAAGGACCGCGGGACCGCCACTCGGGGTTTTCCTCGAGCAACTAAGGACGGCAAAGCCGCTGCAGCAGGTTCCGAAGATGGATCAGATCGAGGACCGTGTCATCAACCCGGCGCTCGAGCTCGCACTCAAGGGCCAGTCGACACCGGAAGAGATCATGCGTGAGGCCTGCCGGCGAATCGACGAGGACTATCTCTCAATCATCAATGAACGGTGAGGGAGAGTGGACAGGAATGAAGGGTTCTCGGGATTGACGGGAATGACGGCGTCGCCCGATCGTCGTATCCTGTCAATCGTGAGAATCCTGAAATCCTGTCTGCTCTCCGGTCTGCTCGTTCTCTCGCTGGCGGCGGTGCCGGTGCAGTCCGGACAGGGCGCTCCGTCCATCGAGAAGGTCGATCCGCCGAGCTGGTTCGTCGGCCATTCGCGCAACCAGATCACGTTGCTCGCCCGCGGCTCGAATCTGGCCGGAGCCTCGGTTGTCTCGGCTACGGATGGCGTGACGGTGACGGGATCTCGGACAAATTCGACCGGACGATGGCTGTTCGTCGACGTCACGATTGACGACAACGCAGTGGCCGGGCCGGTTTCACTCGAAGTCAACACGAACGGTGGCGCGGTCGAGACTGGAATCGAGCTCATTCCGCGCCTGGATCCGACCGGCCGTTTCGGCGGCATCACGCCCGACGACGTCGTCTACCTGCTCATGCCGGACCGCTTTTCGAACGGCGACGTCGCGAACGATGCTCCGCCCGGCTCGGTGCCGGCGAACCGCTCGCAGCAGTTCGCGTATCACGGGGGCGACCTGGAGGGCGTCATCGACCGGCTACCGTACCTTGCCGATCTGGGTGTCACGGCCGTCTGGCTGAATCCGATCTACGACAACAATGACCGCGGAAACGACTACCACGGATACGGCGCGACGGACTTCTACGACGTCGAGGAGCACCTCGGAACTGTTGCGACGTTTCGCGAGCTCGTCGACGCGGCGCACGCCGTCGGAATCAAGGTCGTCCAGGACCAGGTGGCGAATCACTGCGGACCGGACCATCCGTGGCTGCCGGTTACGCCGACGCCGACCTGGTTCAACGGCACAGTCTCGTCGCACCTCAACAACGTCTACGACATCGCCTCGGTGGTCCAGCAGGGAGCCGATCCCGCGCGACGGAAGGCAACGCTCGAGGGCTGGTTCGCGAACTTCCTGCCGGACATGAACCAGAAGGATCCCGAAGTCGCGACCTACCTCACGCAAAACACGCTGTGGTGGATCGAAATGACTGGGCTCGACGCGATTCGCCAGGATACGTTCCCGTACGTCCCCCGAACCTACTGGGCCGACTGGATGGACGCGATCAAGGCAGAGCACCCGAACTTCGCGGTCGTCGGCGAGGTCTTCGACGGGAGCCCCGTGAACGTCGCGTTCTTCCAGGGCGGCGAGGCGCGATACGACGGTGTGGACTCGAAGCTCGATACCGTCTTCGACTTCCCGCTCCATTTTCGAATCGTCTCCACGTTCGCGCAGGGTGACGAAGCCTTCGCGCTGCGCGACGTGCTTGGCGCCGACACGCTTTATGTGCGGCCCGAGGTGCTCGTTCCCTTTCTCGGCAACCACGACCTCCAGCGCTTCGCCACGATCGCAGGCGGCGACATGAAAAAGCTGCGCCTGGCGCAGACGTTTCTGCTGACGACCCGCGGAACGCCGCAACTCTACTACGGAGACGAGATCGCGATGACGGGCGGCAACGATCCCGACAACCGCCGGGACTTCCCGGGTGGATTTCCGGGCGACCCGCGCGACGCCTTCAGTCCCGGAGGTCGATCGAAGAAGCAGGCCGCAGTCTTCGATCACGTCCGGCGCGTTCTGGCAGCGCGGGCGGCCCACGCTGCCTTGCGGGGCCCGTCGACGAGCTTCCAGCTCGCCAACGAAACGGTAATCGCGTACGTGCGCGAGAACGGGACGGATCGTGCCCTAGTCGTCCTCAACACCGGCCCGGCCAGCGCGCGCCCAAACATTCCGGTCTCGGACTTCTTTGCCGACGGCGTCGCGCTGACCGATGCACTCGGATCGGGTGCCGGTGGAACTGTCGCGGCCGGCTCGATAAAGCTGAAGCTGAAGTCAAAGTCGGGCGTCATCCTGGTAGCGCAGTAGTAGCCTTGGTCTCTGGCGTCTTTGCGTCTTCCTTTGCGACTTTGCGAGAACTTCTTCGAAGGCTTGAAGAGTTTCTCGCAAAGGCGCAATGGAGGACGCAAAGACGCCAGACGAAGTCAGATTGACCCACTACCCAGAATTGACATTGCCGGTGGTTTGCCGGATCGTGTGACCACGCTAGGACCTCCCGGCGTCGTTCGATCTCATACTCGGATTCTCGAGACATGCTTCAGAAAAAGATCTGCATGCTGGGTGCGTTTGCTGTCGGCAAGACGAGCCTCGTCAGCCGTTACGTCACCTCTATGTTCTCCGAAAAGTACCTGTCGACGGTCGGAGTGAAAATCGACAAGAAGACGCTTGTGGTCGGCGACGAGACGGTGATGCTCATGCTGTGGGACATCTACGGTGAGGACTCGATGCAGAAGGTGCAGATGTCCTATCTGAAGGGTGCCTCCGGCTATCTGCTCGTGGCAGACGCAACGCGACGCGAAACGCTCGACAAGGCGGCGTCGCTCCACGAGCGTGCGCGCGAGGTGACGGGCGACGTTCCGTTCCTGCTCGTCGTGAACAAGTCGGACCTCGTGGCCCAGTGCGAGATCGACGACGCGGCGCTTCAACCTCTCTTGAACCAGGGCTGGTCGGTGCTGCGGGGCAGCGCGAAGACTGGCCTGGGCGTTGAAGAGGCTTTTTCTTCGCTGACTCAGCGGATGGTCGGAGGCTGAATGGCCGAAACTCCCCGCATCGTTCTCGACTATCTCGCAGCGCTCGTTCTCGAGACGCGATCCCCGGCGTACATTCGGGTTGATGGCCTCGGAGGGATTCTCGGTTGGGGAGGCGACACGCCGGCATACCGCCTGCCGTCGCTTGCCGAGGGCGAACCCGTGGGACTCGTGCTGTCGGCGGTCGACGGTCTCATTCCGCACACGGGCGAACCGATTCGACTTCCTGCCGTCGAGTTGAATTCCGGCCAGTTCGTCGACGTGCACGTCTTCGGCGGCGACGATCACACATGGGTCCTGCTGACCGACGCGACGCTCGAGACGATGCAGCAGGCGATGCTCCAGCAGCGACTGAACGAGGTGAACCTCATCCGCGGATGGCACGCCCGTGCCGCCGACGATCAGATCACGCGCAGCGAGGCCGGAGAGCTCATCAGTGAACTACCGGCATTCACCGAGGAAGGCGAACGCCTCGAGGTCTCCGTACTTCAGCTCTACTTCGCTCTGCCGCAGCACTCGGGGCCTGTGCTGGCAACGGACGACCTCGATCCGCTCGGGCGCGTGCTTAGAGCGGCGACGGAGGTTATTACGCACGAGTCCGGATATGTCACGTCGATGGCACAGGATTCACTGGTGGCGATGTTCGGAGTGCTGCCGACCGGGTCCAGTCCGCAGATTCACGCGATACGCGCCGCGCGCGACGCTGTTGCGGCCGTGCGCGAGGCCGGAAGTATTGGAGGCGAGAACGGGTCCGTTGCAGCGGGAATCTCGTCTGGCTTCGTCTCCGTCGGGCTCGTGAACGTGGCAGGCAGTCGCGTTTTCGTGGCTGTCGGCCCCAGTCTCGAGGCCGCCGGGAACCTGGCTAGATCAGCGGACTCGGGAACGGTGCTCGTGGACGTCGCGACGCTCAAGGTCGCAGGCGACGCCGGCGCTGGATTCAAGTCGTCCGGCGAGGCCTACGCACTCGACCTGAACTAGCCTCTCGAGTGCAATGCGCGAAGCGCTTCCTGCGCGCTCTCCGTGCCTCTGTGCTCTTTGTATGCCAACGGCAATACCGTGGGCATACGGAGAGCACAGAGACTCACGCCCGGCACTCGAGTCGACCTACAGCAGCACCCCCGCGATGCAGGCGGTCATGAAGCACGCCAGCGATCCTGCGATCATCGCTCGCAATCCGATCTTCGCCAGATCGCTGCGCCGATCGGGTGAGATCCCGCCGATCCCTCCGATCTGGATACCGATCGAACCGAAGTTCGAAAACCCGCACAGCGCATACGTCGCGATCGTCGCAGCCCGATCCGAGATGACCTGACCGCCCGGAATCATCTCCGGATTCGCCGCAACCGCCTTCGTCGTCTCGAGCATCTTCGCGAGATCGGCGTACGCGATGAACTCGTTGAGCGCCGTCTTCTTCCCGAGCAGGACGCCGACCGTTCCGCATTCGGCCCACGGCACTCCCATCAGCCACGCCACGGGCGCAAGCAGGTAAGAGAAGATCCACTCGAGCGAAAGCTGCGGCAATCCGAAGAGTCCCCCGCCCCAGCCGAGGATCGCGTTGAAGAGGGCGAGAAGCGCCAGGAAGGCAATCATCATCGCCGCGACGTTCAGCACGAGCCGCATGCCATCGACCGCGCCATTCGCGGCCGCCTCGATCGCGTTTCCGGTCTCGGTCTCGACTTTCACCGAGACCGTGCCGGCGGTTACCGACTCTTCGGTCTCCGGATAGAGGAGCTTCGAGATCGCCAGCGCGGCCGGTGCCGACATGACCGACGCGGCGATCAGGTGCTGTGCCGAAACGCCGAACGAGATGTAGGCGGCCATCACGCCGCCGGCAATCGTGGCGAAGCCCCCCGTCATCACGGCGTGCAGCTCCGACATCGTCATCGACGAAACGTACGGCTTGATGAGCAGCGGCGCTTCGGTCTGGCCGACGAAGATGTTGGCCGCGGCCGAGAGCGACTCGGCGCCCGACGTCCCCATTGTTTTCATCATCGTCCAGGCGACGAACTCGACGATCTTCTGCAGGACGCCGAAGTGGTACATCACCGAAATGAACGCCGAAAAGAAGATGATCGTCGGCAGGACCTTGAACGCGAAGAAGAAGTCAGTGAACTTGTCGCCGAAGACAAACTTCGCGCCGGCGTCCGAGAAGTTGAGGAACATCGTGGTCAGGTCGCCGAGCCACCTGAAGACCTCGAATCCCACCGCTGTCCTCAGCACGATGACCGCAAGCACGATCTGCAGCGCGACACCCCAGATGACCGGGCGCCATTTCACGGCCTTCCGATTCGTCGAGAAGGCGTAGGCGAGCGCCACGAACACAATGAGACCAAAGGCGGAGACCACCCGCTCCATAGCACCTTCCTTGTCGTGTCGAGGGATTTGCGCGCGGATCCGGCGCGCGCCGAACGGCGCAGCATTGCATGGACGCCCCGCAATCGCCAAGTCCGTTGCCGAGACGATTTCGGCCGGCCTCGCATCCTTTCCGGATCGCCCGGCATCCCATGCGCGCCGGAACGCAGCACCGATCGCGACACCGACCGACATTGAGCGGCGGCCTCGCCAGCGGTGCTACACTTTCGGAAGGTCGGGTTGAGGAGGATCACAGGTTGGCAATCGACAGAATCATTGGAAGGACAACGTGGGATCGGGTTCGTTTCGTCATCAGCGTCGGAATGGACGTGCTAGGCAGCAGCAGCTACCTCGGGTACCTGCTCGGCCCCGGCGCAGCCGCGACCGAGGGCTCGGACGTAGCGTTCGCCCCGATCCAGTCTGTGTACCTTCTGCTCGCCTATCATCGCTGGGATTCGATCCCCGCTGCGATCGGCGGCGGCCTCGAGGAACTGCTTCCGGGGACGGACATCATTCCGTCGTGCACGATGTACCACATCTACGTCATGCGTCAGCGTTACGCGGAGGAGCCGCAGCAGCCGCAGCTCCCCGCCGCTACACCGGCGAAGTGACTGCGTGAGCGATCAGACTTCGGTCGAGGCTACGACGCCGTACGATCAGTTCGGGGGCGCGGATGCTGTCCGCGCCCTCGTTGATCGCTTCTACGACCTGATGGATTCGGATCCGGCGTATGCCGGCATCCGGTCTCTCCACGCGGCGAGCCTCTCCGGCTCTCGAGAGAAGCTCCACCTATTCCTCTGCGGATGGCTCGGCGGGCCGCCGCTGTACGTCGAGCGGTACGGACATCCGAGATTGCGCGCGCGGCACCTTCCGTTTCCGATCGGGGTCAGTGAACGCGATCAGTGGTTATCGTGCATGAAGCGCGCGCTGGCCGATGCGGACATCGACGACGCGTTGCGGCGCCACCTGGAAGGCGCGTTCGCCCGCACTGCGGATCACATGCGGAACGCCGACATCCAGGGCTGATCCCGAGTAGACCTCTGCGCCTTTGCGCCTTTGCGTGAACCTCTCTGGAGTCGTGAAGAGTGTCGCGCAAAGGCGCAAAGGTGCCAAGAAAAGCGGGCAACAGGTCAGGGTCGGTCGTTGCTCAGCCCTTGAACTGACTCACCACCGCCTGAATGCTCGCCTTCGCGTCTCCGAACAGCATCCGGACGTTCTGCTTGAAGAAAAGAGGGTTCTCGAGCCCCGCGAACCCGGCCGCCATCGAGCGCTTCAGGACGTACACCGTTCTGGCGTGGTCGACGTTGATGATCGGCATCCCGTAGATCGGACTCGTTTCGTCATCGCGCGCCGAGGGGTTCACCACGTCGTTCGCGCCGATGACGACCGCAAGATCGACGGTCGGCATTATCGGATTGATGTCGTCCATCTCGACGAGCTGCTCGTAAGGCACATCGGCCTCGGCCAACAGCACGTTCATGTGACCCGGCATTCGCCCGGCAACCGGGTGGATCGCGAAGCGCACCTCGCAGCCATTCGCCTCGAGCAGCATGCCGAGCTCCTTGACCGTATGCTGCGCCTGCGCGACGGCCATTCCGTATCCCGGCACAAACACGACGGACCGCGCCGACTCGAAAACGTAGAACGCATCCTCGGCCGTAACAGCGGAAACCTCTCCACCTGCGCCCGATGCCGCTCCGGCAGTCGGCGCTGCGCCAAACCCGCTGAACAAAACGTGCCCGAGCGACCGGTTCATCGCCTTGCACATGATCTGCGTCAGGATGATCCCGCTTGCCCCGACCAGACTGCCGCTCACGATGAGCACCTTGTTGAGGATCACGAACCCCGCCGCCGCCGCGGCAAGGCCCGAGTAGCTGTTCAGCAGCGATATCACGACAGGCATGTCGGCTCCGCCGATCGGTATGACCGACATTACGCCCAGGACGAGTGAGAGCACGATCGCGGCTATGACGTATGGATACGCGTTCACCGGATCGACGCACACGAGCACGCCGAGAACGACGAGAGCCGCCACGAGGAACCCGTTGGCGATCTGCTGACCACGGAAGAGGAACGGCTTCCCCGACAGCACCGTTTCCGCCAGCTTGGAATACGCAACCACGCTTCCAGTGAACGTGACGGCGCCAATGAGCACCGCCAGATAGATCGCCACCATCGTCCCGACCGGGCTGTCGGGGTGTCGATGGTATTCAACCCAGCCGACGAGCAGGCTCGCCAGTCCTCCGAGGCCGTTGAACAGCGCGACCATCTCGGGCATCGACGTCATCTTGACCTTGTAGGCCGACACGGCCCCGATGGCCGAACCGATGACGACGCCAACCGCGATCCACTCGAACGAGATCCCCTTGACGAGCAGCGTCGCAACGACGGCAATGAGCATGCCGACCGCCGACAGGCCGTTGCCCTTTCGAGCCGTCTCGGGCGAGTTCATCATCTTGAGACCGACGATGAACAGCACGCTCGCGACGATATAGCCCCAATCGATGATCGTCTCGAAACTCATCGACGTCCGCTCCCGCCTCTCTTGTGGAACATCGCCAGCATCCGGTCGGTCACCAGGTAGCCGCCGACGACGTTGACAGTAGCCGCTGCGACGGCGACGACGGCCATCACCGTTGCGAACGTCGAAGGCTCTCCCGCGGTGGCTAGCAGCGCCCCCACGATCGTGATTCCCGATATCGCGTTCGAGCCCGACATGAGCGGAGTGTGAAGCTGCGACGGGACCTTCGCGATCAGTTCGACTCCAAGGAAAATCGAGATCACGAATATGAAGATGAGCATTGTCACGGTTCTGTCCCCCTACTCGCGAAACCGCTCGTGGACGATGCGGCCCCCGTGAGTGACGAGACAGCCGCGGACGATTTCGTCTTCGAGGTCGAGCCGCAGCCTGTTCGCCTCACGATCCCAGAAGTGCTCGACGAAGTTCACGACGTTCGCGGCATACATCTGACTCGCGTGGGCCGCCACCCGCCCAGAGAATCCGCGATGTCCGACGAGTCGAACTCCCTCGACGATCGTTTCCTCGTCGGCGACGATTCCCTCGACGTTTCCGCCGGAGTCGACGCTCAGGTCGACCACGATCGAACCGGGACGCATCCGGCGGATCATCTCAGAGGTCACGAGGATCGGCGCCTTTCGGCCGAATACCTGCGCCGCGGCAATGACGATGTCGGACTCGGCGCACTTCGCGGCCATGACTTCTCGCTGCTTCGCGAGTTGCTCGTCGGTGAGTTCGCGGGCGTAACCCTGTGCGGTCTCGCCAGTCTCGCCCAGGTCGACGCGCACGAACCTGGCTCCAAGCGACCTGACCTGCTCCTCTACCGCTGGCCTCGTATCAAATGCCTCGACGCGCGCGCCGAGCCGCCTCGCCGTCGCGATCGCCTGCAGCCCAGCCACACCCACGCCCATCACGAAGACGCGCGCCGGCTGAATCGTGCCCGCCGGCGTCATCATCATCGGCAATATCCGGTCGAGTCGCTCCGCCGCCAGCACGACGGCCGCGTAACCCGCGAGATTCGCCTGCGAGCTCATGGCGTCCATCTTCTGTGCGAGCGTCGTCCGCGGGATCATCTCCATGCTGACTGAAGAGACGTTCTGTTCCGCAAAGGACCGTGTGAGCTCCGCGTCATTGAATGGGTCCGTGAAGCTGATGTGCACGGACCCGCTCGAGAGTTTTGCGACGTCGGCGACGGCGGGTTTGTTGAGCCGCACGACGAGATCGGCTCTTCCATCCGGGGCGGCAGTGTCATCCGTCAGCGAAGCACCCGCGGCTTCGAACTCAGAATCCGGAACACGAAGCGCCTCTCCAGCACCGGTCTCGACCGACACGCTTGCGCCGAGCTTGACGAGCCGTTTCACGGCATCCGGTACGACGGCAACACGGGCGTCGCCGGCTCGAGTCTCTTTCGGGAAGTGAATGTGCATGCTGAGCTGGTCTTGCCGCGACATCTTCGGCAATTCCTGACGCGCGAGCAACTCCGAACCGTGCGGTCATGTACAATCCGGCAACGCGATCGACTATCCCAGGGAGTATCACGGTGGAAATCGACTTTGACGACATCCGGCATCTGATACCGCCGTTCGTGTTCAACGAGTACGGGCAGATCACCGGAAACTTCGTTCGTCGGGACGAAATCGTCTGCGTTCACGAGGACGGACGGGTGCAGGTGTGGTTGAACCGCGCGCTGTACGAAGAGCGCGACTCGAACGGGCTCATCGTGGACTATGACGAGCGGCGACTCTTTCCGGAAACTTGAGGGACCCAGGGCAAGGAGGAGCGATGAGCTGGCTGCTTTTGGCGATTGCGGGATTGTTCGAGGTCGGGTGGGCTGTCGGAATGAAATACTCGGAGGGGTTCACGCGTCCAGTGCCGACGGCCCTCACCGTCGTCGCCCTCATCATCAGCATGGTGTTGCTGGCTCTCGCCGTCCGCGACTTGCCGGTTGGCACGGCTTACGCCGTATGGACGGGCATCGGCGCCGCGGGGACGGCGATCCTGGGTATGTGGCTATTCGACGAGTCACGCGATCCCGTCCGGCTCATCTGCCTCTCGCTCGTCGTCGTCGGCGTCCTCGGGCTTAAATTCGCAGCAGATTAGGAGTTGACAGGATTACAGGATTCTCAGGATTGACAGGATTCTCTGCGCTTTTTCCATCCTGATAATCCTGTAATCCTGTCTATTCTCCGATTCTTACGCACCTTCATCCTCGTCGCCGTCGTCCTCCGCCGTCATTGGCACCTTGCGCTCTGACTTGCCCCCGGTCCACCACAGTCGAGCCGCCTTCGCCACGAGCGAGAGCGCAATCCATCCGGCCATCACGGCAATAGGAACCGTCACGACGCGCGGCCACAACAACCCGACGGTGGTGAGCGCCGCCAGCACGGCCGACGCAATGAACATCGGCCTCGCCTCCGCCGCTCCGAGCGTCCGGTGATTCGTGATTGCAGCACCGACGGCATTTCCGATTCCGATGGCTCCTGCGGCCGCGCGCCCGGCGCTACCCCGGCCGATCGGACGTACGCGGCCGAGTCGCTGGCGCGGACGGATCGGACGCACCCGGTGCTTATGGCTCAGGACGATCTCAGTCGCGTTCTCGAGATCATCCAGGTACATCTCCTCCATCGCCGCCGCAAACTCGGCCTCCGCGACGACGACGTCCAGCTCCCAGTTTCCGACCCAACTCGCAAGGTTCAGGTTCGTCGACCCGACCCGCGCGTATATGCCGTCCGAGACGGCTGTTTTCGCGTGCAGCATCGGCCCGTTCCACTCGAAGACCCGCACGCCGGCTTCCAGCAGAGTTCGATAGCCCGTCCTCGAAATCGCTCCGACTAACGGGACGTCGCTCGCCCTCGGTACCAGCAGACGCACGTCCACTCCGTCGAGCGAGGCCGAGCGCAGCGCCTGAATGTAGCTCGTCGTCCCGACGAAATACGCGTCCGTCAGCCACAGCGACTCACGAGCGCTGGCAGCGACGATCTGATCTAGCCGGTACAGCCCTCCCATCGCCGGCATGCTCGGGACCACCCGCATGCGGACGTCGCCCGCAACGGGAATGTCGGCGCGCGCGGGAATCTCGCTCCCTGGAAGCTCGGACCCGGTCGCGTGCCACGTTTGCGCAAAGGCGCGAACGATGTCCGCAACAGCCGGCCCCTTCACTACGACGCCCGTGTCGCGCCAGGGATCGATGCCTCGCTCCGGGTATCCCACCCAGCGCTCTCCGACGCACAGGCCCGTGACGAATCCGATTCGATTGTCGACGGCGATCATCTTGCGATGATCACGCTCGATCCACCCGATAGGACTGTCGAAGCGCGGTGGATTGAAGCATCGGACCTCGACGCCGGCCGCGCGCATCGTTCGCCAGAGTCTCCGTGACGAGCTGCCGATCGCTCCGACCCAGTCGTAAATGACGCGGACCCGGACCCCTGATCGGGCCTTTTCAGCCATGAGCTCGGCAAACTGCCGGCCGACCGAATCGTCGTGGATGATATAGCTCTCGAAGAGGATCGATGATTCGGCCCCGCCGATGGCCTCGAGCCACTCGGGGTAGTTTTCGTCGGCATCCTTGAGGATCCGGACTTCGTTCCCTTCGACGAGATCCGACCCGGTGATCCGCGTGAAAGCCCGCTCGGCCAGCGAGTCGAGCAATCCCTGGCCCCTGCGTTGCTCGAGCGCCGACTCTCTCGTCATGCGTCACGTATTGGCCCGGCGAGAACGATGGCAATCGTCCGAAGCAACCGGTCAGAGCCGCGGTTTCGACCGCGTAGCCGTATTCTTCGAGCGTCCGTCTCGTCACGTCGCGAACAGGCGACTCGTCGTCGACGACGAGAATCCGTTCGCCAGTGCCCCGCGGCAACGGTTCGTCACGGACGGCCGTCGACTTGATCGCCACGTCGGCAGCCGGAATGTAGACGCGGAACGTGGTTCCCCGCCCGGGCTCGCTGTAGACGTTTATGAACCCCTCGTGGCCCTTCACGATACCGATGACCGTAGACAGGCCGATTCCCGTCCCCTTTCCCTGCTCCTTCGTCGTGAAGAACGGATCGAAGATCTTCCCGATGATGTTCTCCGGAATTCCGACGCCCGTGTCTTCGACCGAGATGGAAACGAATCGGCCCGGCCGGGAATCGATGTTCATTCGCGAGTAGTTCTCGTCGACCGTCACGTTCGCCGCCGACACGATGAGCCGTCCGCCGTGCGGCATCGCATCGCGCGCGTTGACGCTCAGGTTCATGAGGATCTGGTAGAGCTGCGTCGGGTCGCCCCGCACCGTCCAGAGATCCGAACCGATCGACTGCGATATCTCGATCGACTTGGGAAGCGTGTCCCGGAGGATCTTCACAGCCTCCTTCACAATGTGCTTTGGCTGGAGAACCAGGCGCTCGCCAGACGCGCCGCGCGCGAACGTGAGCACCTGATTCACCATTTCCGAGCCGCGCTGTGCGCTTGCCTCGAGCGTTTCGAGAAGCTCGAGCGACGAAGCGTCGGCCGTCCGCGTCTGCAGCAGCTGGATGGACATCAGGATCGGCGAAAGTACGTTGTTCAGATCGTGCGCGATGCCGCCGGCGAGCGTGCCAATGCTTTCCATACGCTGCGCGCGCAGGAACTGAGCCTCGAGCCGCTTCTTTTCAGTCAGGTCCACCATCGCCGTCAGAATGCACTGCTCGCCTCCGACGTCGATCACCTCCGCGGACGCCAGGACAGTCCGTATCACGCCCTGCCGGTTGCGAAGTCGCGTCTCGTAGTTCTGGATCGACCCCTCGGCCTTCAGCCTCGTGACGTATTCGCTGCGCATTTCAGGTTCGGTCCAGATTCCGATGTCGCCCGAGTTCTTTCCGATGACTTCCTCACGCGTCGCCCCGACGAGCTGCAGAAAGCAATCGTTCACGTTGATGAAAGTTCCGCTGTGCAACTGCGTGATCGCCATCGGATGCGGGCTTCCGTCAAACGCTCGGGCAAACCGCTCTTCGGACCGAATAAGTTCCTCTTCGTACGCCTTGCGACCACTGATGTCGTAACGGATCGCGACGAAGCGGAACGGTTCTCCGTTGCCATCGAGACTCGGGACGATCGTCGTGTCGACCCAATAGAAGCTGCCGTCCTTCGCACGATTGCGGATATCGTCGCGCCAGATCTTTCCCGAGAGAATCGTCTGCCACATCTCGCGAAAGAACTCTTTCGAGTGGTGACCACTGTTGATGATCCGGTGGTCCTGGCCGATCAGCTCGGCCTCCGAGTACTTCGAGATTTTGCAGAATTTGTCGTTTACGAAGAGGATCTGGCCGCGGCGGTCGGTCATTGCAACGATCGCGGAAGCATCAAGCGCTCGGTTGATCTCGCTCAGCTCGAGCTCCGAGGCCTCGAGGGCGAGTCCCTTCGACAACAGCTCGGACGCATCGCGCGCAATGAGCACACGACCGGCGCCGTCGATGTCCTCCGACACTGCGACGTCGCACTCGACGGTCCCGCCGCGAGACTGGAGAAACGTGATCGGACGCCGCGACCGGGTACCCGGCGCGGGAAGCACCGATGCATCGCTTTCGCGCAGAAGGCGAGCCACGGGACGGCCGACAATCGTGGCTCTACGCCGGCCGAGGAGCCGCACCGCAGCAGGATTGGCGTCGACGACGATGCCATCGCGGTCCAGAACGAGCACCGCGTCGAACGAGAGCCCGAAGACAGCCTGAAAAGGCGTAGCCGTCGTCGCTGTAATCGTCGCAGACGGAGCTGCCGGCTTCATCGCTGCCCTCGGATCATTTGGCAACTCCGTGACGGGTAAAATCGACCAGGTCGGGATCACGCTTCTCGAGCAGTTCCTCGAAGACCTCCCAACCCTTCTTCTCGACGAACTTCGCCTCGGCATAGGTCACCGGAACGAGCCACACGACGGCGGTTGCGGGATCGGATCCGCGCCAGACCGCAAGCTTCTCGTCGTGATACACGGGGTAGGTGGCGTAGAGCGCGACGAGCCTGGACCCAGGCGCGATCGGCTCGTCGAGAGACAGAACCGCGCCGCGCATCAGGCCAAAACTGCTTTCGAGGATCTGCTGCGCCGCCCACCTCAATAGACCTGCCGCGTCGAACGACTTGTCACAGCAGAGCAACAGCTCCTGCCGCGTGTCGCCCTCGTCGAAGCGCCGAAGCGCGCCGGCAGCCAATCCCCGCGTAACGAACGTCGACGTGCCCTCGAACGGCTGGTCATCGAATCGCAGAACGTCGACCGAACCTTCGCTCGCACTGACGTCTCCTGACGCGTCGATGCCAGCAGGCGGGCCGAGCGACTCCTCGAGAAAGGCGTCGAACGTCGTGGCGCACTCCGCTGGACCGAGGCCTTCCCACGTACCGTCGAGGTCGTCTTCGTCGAGGAACTCGATGTCGTCACCAAGCGCCCGCTCGTAGGCATCCGCCGCGTCCTGCGAGTAGCAGACGAACACGACGCGGTCGATGCCTTCGACATGGCTGAGGTATCCGCATACGGTTTCGAGGGCGACACCGGCGGCCTCTTCGATCGGATAGCCGTAGACGCCCGTGCTGATTGCCGGAAATGCAATCGACCTGGCACCGAGCTCGATGGCCAGCTCGAGACTCCGGCGGTAACAGGAGGCCAGCAATTCGGCCTCGCCAGCCGTCCCGCCTCGCCACACTGGTCCGACCGTGTGTATGACGTGCTTCGCGGGCAGCGCGTATCCGCGCGTGGCTTTCGCGTCGCCGGTGGCGCAGCCGCCAAGCGTGCGACACTCCGCGAGAAGGTCAGGACCCGCCGCGCGATGGATCGCGCCGTCGACGCCTCCGCCTCCTAGCAGCGATTCATTGGCTGCATTGACGATCGCATCGACGTCGAACGTCGTGATGTCGCCAACAGCGATTTCCAGACTTACCGAGGATTCGGGCGATTCGCTCATTCCAACAAACTATGCACGCGGAATCGCGAACTGCATAGGGCAGGCTCTCGTTGCTCTTTTGCGTCTTTGCGTCTTCCTCTGCGCCTTTGCGAGAACTTCTTTCTACGGATTGGAGAATTTCTCGCAAAGGCGCAGAGGAAGACGCAAGGCGCAAGATGAGCAGTGAGCCGGCTCGAGGCACGGCAGGGATCCGTAGTTCGCGCCGGGACCTTGATCGAAAGTGACCCACTACCCTCGGCACGCGCTGCTTGACACGCTGATCCGAACAATCGTCTGATGGAGCGATTTCTTCGCTCGACAGCGCCTTCCTCGAGGTTCCCACGGTGACCCGTCTCGCAGCCGTCCAACGCCGGTTGATCAACGTGAGCCGATGACGGCAGCGCCCGAGTCACTTCGTCGAGACCTGACGCGCACTGGCATTGCGTTGCTCGTCGTCAACGGCATCATCGGCGCCGGAATCTTCGGCCTTCCGTCCGAGGCGGCGCGTCTCGTCGGCACCTTCAGCCCGTGGCTCTTTGTCATCTGCGGCATCATCATGGCGACCGTGATGCTGTCCTTTGCTCAGGCCGCGAGCTATTTCGATGCGACGGGCGGCCCGATTCTCTACACGTGGACGGCATTCGGACCCTTCATCGGCTTTCAGACCGGTTGGATTCTCTATGTCGGCCGGGCAACGAGCATCGCCGCGAACGTCAACCTGCTCGCCACCTATCTTGGCAGTCTGATCCCGGGCGCCGACGTCGGCCCGGGACGCCTCACGGTCATCGTCCTCACGGTCGTCGTCTTTACCTGGATCAATTTCGTCGGCGTTAAGTCGAGCGTCGGAGCTATCGCGGCAATCACGATCGTCAAACTCGCCCCGCTTGCCGTCCTCGTCCTCGTCGGTATCACCTGGATTCGGGGCGATGCCGTGGTACCGGAAGGTCTTCCGGGTTATGCGAACTTCGGAGAGGCGATGCTGCTGGTCGTCTACGCCTTCATCGGATTCGAAGGAGCGCTGATCCCCGCCGGCGAAACGCGCCATCCCGAGCGGTCGATACCGATTGCGCTTCTGGCTACGGGCCTGATCACGACGGTGTTCTACGTACTCGTCCAGTCGGTGGTCGCGAGCGTCCTTCCAGACCTCGGTACGTCGAAGCGACCGCTTGCCGATGCGGCCGGAGTGATCTTCGGGACCGTCGGCGTCCTGGTCATCACCGCTACCGCCGCGGTCTCGATCCTGGGAAACACCGCGGCATCGATGCTGACCGCGCCGCGCATGACTTACACGATGGCACGGTTCGGAACGCTGCCGACTCCTCTTGCCAGAGTCCACGATCGGTACCTCACGCCGCACTTGTCGATCCTGCTCTACGGCGCGCTGTCGCTCGGGCTGGCGCTGTCAGGCACCTTCGCCTGGCTTGCGGGTATGAGCTCGCTCGCGCGCATCCTCGGCTACATCCTCTGCATTGCCTCGCTGCCGCGCCTGAAGGCCCGATTTGGCGACCGGCCCGGCGCCCTTCGACTGCCGGGCGGCATGACCATTCCCGTGATCGCGCTGCTCGTTTGCGCGTGGCTGGTCATGCAGACCAAGCTCGACGCGGTGCTCGTGACGGCGGGCTTCATCGGCGGGGGAATACTTCTGTATGGATTCTCGAAGCGGGGAGGCCGGACCGAGCCCGCCGAGCACGCGGACGCTTCGACGTGAGCACCGTTCGGTGCTACACAATCGAGCCTCGCACAGATTTCAATACCGGGAGGGTGAAACCGTGGGAATGATCGGCGAATTCAAGGAGTTCATCAGTAAGGGCAATGTGCTCGACCTTGCAGTCGGAGTTGTCATCGGAAGCGCGTTCGGCAAGGTGACGTCGTCGTTCGTTGCGGATGTCCTGACGCCGCCGCTGGGGCTCGTGCTCGGCGGCGTCGACTTCAAGGCCCTGAAGATCGCAATTGGCGGATCGGCCGAGGCGCCCGTCACGATCAACTATGGCGTGTTCGTCCAGAGCCTGGTCGATTTCGTGATCATCGCGTTTGCGATCTTCCTCGTCGTCAAGGCTGCGAACGCTCTTCGACGGACGAAGGACGAAGCTCCGGCGGCGCCAGCTGCCGAGGAGGTTCTTCTTATCGAGATACGCGACATACTCAAAACGCAGAAGGCGTCTTGAAGCGCCGGTGAAGGTGGGTGGCCGAGCATCAGTACCGCGAGCGGTAGCGAGCTGGCCGGCGGACGGTCGTACGAAGCATTGAGCGTTCTGCGTCTGGTGGGAGGGGAACCCGCTCGCTCTCGCTCGCGGTACTGATCCTTTGTCAGTCGACTGTGCCTCGCAGGACGCGTCCGTCACTCTCACCTCTCTGACCTCGTTCGCTTTCAGTCGTACGACCCGCTCGCTCTCGCTCGCGGTACTGATCCTTTGCCAGTGGACTGTGCCGTGCAGGACGCGTCCGTCATATCGCCATGCATCTTGTGGCGGGATCAGTACCGCGAGCGATAGCGAGCGGGTCGATTTGGAGGCGGGATACGCCGGTGGTCGAGTGCGCTCGTTACCTATCGCGCAGCGATTTCGTTCAGCGGACGTGTGTCCGCTGGCCGGGCCCGCTCTCGCTCGCCGTACTGATCCTTTGCCAAAGGACTGTGCCTTGCAGGACGCGTCCGTCATATCGCCATGCATCTCGTGACAGGATCAGTACCGCGAGCGATGGCGAGCGGGTCGCACTGGAGGCGGGATACGCCGGTGGTCGAGTGCGCTCGCTACCTACCGCGCAGCGCTTTCGGTCAGCGGACGTCTGTCAGCTGGCCGGGCTCGCTCTCGCTCGCGGTAGTGACACATGCGGTGTCGGTGCTCTCCACGATGGGCGACCGCACCCCCAGGCCGAGTCCCTTCCCCCGCTTTCACATCGTTCGGTTCGACAGCTCTAAGAAAAGCTCGCGGAGGTCGACTCTTCGATTCCCTTCGGAATCAGACGCACGCTGAATGCGGACGAGTCGCATCTCCGCCGGTCCGATCGTCCAGCAGTCCGACTCAGCGATCTCCTCGATCGGGTCGCCGTGGTCGTTCAGCGGACAGATGTCGCGATACTCGACGACAGTGCCATCGTCGGCCTCGTCCAACCAGCGCAATGGCATTCCCTGCGTTCGGCAGACATAGGGTCGCGCCTCGTAGATCCTGCACGCACCCTCCGAATCGAGAAATGCGCATGCCCCAGCGGGATGCGCTTCGGCGCCGACGAGCCGGTCTCCTGCATCGCGGCGTATCCGGTCCGCCTCCGCCCCGAAAACCGTCAGATGGTCCACGCAGCAGTCCGAGCAACCGCGCCGGCAGGTGATCCGGGCGCCCAGCCGGAGTGTTATCGCCTGGACCTCACCGTCCACGCAGGCGTGGAGTGACTCGACACTGTCGATACCAACGGCGTCGGGCTCAGTTAACTGGCCGGGCGGGCTCTCTTCGCTCTGCACTCCACCACGATACGCGCCCGTGTGCCGATGCGGCGAGCGTCCCTCCGGCCCGCCGGTCAAAGTCTCACAAGTCACGGTGAAAAGATCGCTGCATCGATCGTCGGATCGTACGCGATTCCGGTGATGACCATTCCGAGGTCCTTGCCATTCCACTTGCCGGTTACCCGGGTAGGACCGTAGGAACCATCGACCACCTTCCAGTCGAAGAACTCCATCTGTGCCGCACGCCCGGGACCCGACGAATCGGCCGAGAGCAGTTCGTATGACTCCACGTCGAAGTACATTTTCGCGACGACACCGGATTCCGGTCGATGTTCGACGATGAAGGCTTCCTGATCTCGGACCTTCATTCGACCGATGAACTTCAGGTTCGAACTCGACGCCATGGTTTTCTCGGTATAGTCGAGAATGCCCAGTCCGTTCTCCCTGCGTTCAAGAAGCGATTCCTGCTTCACGAGCATGCCGTTGACTTTCCCCCACTCCACCGACCCGTTCCATCCGGCTGAGAGCACCATCGACGGCGGCATTGCACGGTTTCGCACGCCAGGGCCGGTCGCCGCATCGGCCTTGCCCGAGAACTGGAGCGCGTAGTGGCCGGCTTCATTCTGGGTCAAAGTGAAGTTGCCGAGGTAGGTATCCATTCGCATCGAGCCCTCGATGCGAATCCGTTCAGTCGCTGTGACCACAGACTGCTTCCGCATGTGGTCGAAGTGCCGCTGCAGGATTTCGTTCGCGTCGGGTTCGCTCCACAGTTCCTTCACGCCACCGGGTCCGCATCCGAGGCCAACCGAGACGGCCAGCATCCCAAGCATCAGGCCGATTCGCCAGCTCGATCTCCGTCCGCGGCCGCAGAACACATCGAGCATGGGGCTCACCTCCAGCGAAATTACCCAGAGCGTGCCCCTCAACAACGCCCTACCAGTCCGTTGAGGCGAGAACATACGACCTGATCATTGCACTTGCAAGCGCGAGCTGTACCAGGACCGTGGCGAGCGGGAGCATCTTCGGTCCGCCCCCGAACATCAACGCGACCTTGTAGGCCAATGAGACCCCCAGGACGGCGATTGCGAGCCCCAGGGCCCGCTTCGATCCCTGGCGCACGAGCGCCCCGAGGCCGAGCAGGACCGCGCCGGCGGCAACTACGTCGAGCGACGTCGGTCCGTACCACAGAACGGCAATCTGCCCCGCCACGAGATTGATGACGCCGATCGCAAAGACCATCGGCGCCGCGTCTGCGATGTCCGGATGAACCTCGGATCCACCTCGCACGACGACTCCGTTTACCTGGATACGGAAGCTCGTTGTCGCCTCGACCCACCACGCATCGATATATGCGTTCCGGCCAAGTTCGAATCTGGCTCCTCCGACAAGGTCTTCGCATTCGGCGAATTCGCCGAGCAGCGTGCCATCGAGCTCGATGCGAAGGTCGCGGCGCGGCGACGACCATCGAAAGGCAATCTGCTTGGGCCCCCCGGACCGGAGTGGAAAACGCTGCTGCGGCACCGGACTCTCCTCCACCCCGTCAGCGTTCTCGTCCGCGAGCCTCGCGCAATCGGCTCCACGACCTGAAACCGGCCCACGCGTCAGAAGTGATCGCCCATCGTTCGTGATCGCACCATCGGCCACAGATCTTCAGATACCCCGGCGAGAAGCCCTCGAGCCGGAAACCGAGCGCCTTGGCGATAGCGATCGACGGCAAATTCCCCGGCTGAATGTTCGCCTCGATGCGATGCAGCGCAAGCCTGTGAAACGCGTGCTGAACGAGGAGGGCCACGCCCTCCGTCATCAGTCCGCGGCCGGCGAAAGGCTCGCTCCCGATGTAGCCGAGGTACGCGTTCCGAAAGTTGCCCAGTGCGATCTGACCGAGCGTCGTATAGCCCACAATCGCACCCGAGTTGCGTTCGGTAACGAGAACGGCGCAGCTCGACGGGTCGCGGTTGCGATCCACGAGTGCGACGAATTGCTGTTCGGTCGCCGGCGGTGACGCAAGCCCCCGGTAGAGGCTGCGGCTTGCGTGAACCATCCGAACGAACTCTCGTGAGTCTTCCGGCTCGGGCCATCGGATCGCCGCCCGACGTCCCTCGGCTATGATCAACAGTCGCGCCGGATCGTCAGGCGCCAAGTTCCTCCGCGAGGCGATGCGACCTGCGCACATCAGTTCGTCACCTCCCCATCCGGCTCGAAGTCAGAGCGCCTTGCCACCCGATGCGGCGGCGACAATCGTCGTGCCGGGCGGGCCCGTTCCCCTCCGTCACGGGGAAACGGGCCGCGGGAACCTGATCGACGGCTTCTCTGGATCCCGACGGTAGAGCACCACCGTCCGACCAATGACCTGCACCAGGTGCCCTCCGGATACGCGCTCGGCCAGCACATCGCCCGCATTTCGCGCACTTTCGGGCGACGTGTCCAGGACCTTGATCTTGATCAGCTCACGCCCGTTGAGCGCCTCTTCTACCGAGCGGACGGCGTTGTCGGTCACACCCTCCTTGCCGATATGGATGATCGGCTTGAGCGGATGCGCCAGCGCACGCAGGTGCGCGCGTTGCTTCGTCGAGAGCGATTCCACGGTGACCTCCGATGTCCTTCGAACAGCGATGGCGCGGCCTGCGTCGGGAACGACCGCGCGAATATCGACAGCCTAGGACCGAGGGAACCACCTGCGCAATGCGATTGGTGCGTTCGACCGGAACCCATTCGCAACAGTCAGATAGTCACGCCGCTCGGCGCGGTGAGCCGGTCGTCGACTACATTGCCGGTGTTCCGTGTCTCGACCGCTTCAAGCAGCAGCACTTCCACCTCCTCGTCGGCCACGGGCCGATGCTCGACGCCGCGTGGAACAACCACGAGGTCGCCCGGACCGAGCGTCACGGTGCGATCGCGAAACTCGATGCGAAAAGAGCCTCGCCAGACGAGGAAGACCTCGTCGGTCTCGTCGTGTTGATGCCAGACGAACTCGCCGCAAAACTTGACGAGCTTGATGTCCTGGCCATTGAACGAAGCGGCCACCCTGGGCCGCCAATGTTCCGTGATGCCGTCGAAACTCGGTGCGAGTGATACTGCTTCCATACAGATCGAGCCGCTATGCCGAGTACATCAGCACTGCGAAGAAGTGGCACGTGGTTCCGGTCAGCACGCAGAGGTGCCACACGAAATGCGCGTATTTCACCCGGTCGAGAGCGTAGAAGGCCACTCCGGCCGTATAGGACAGGCCGCCGGCGACGAGCAGCGCGATTCCCGCCGGCGCCACGAGGTCGATCAACGGCCGGATGGCGATGACGATCAGCCATCCCATCCCGAGGTACAGCACCATCGAGACGCGACTTGCATACCGCCATCCGGACGCCTCGCTCGCAATTCCGACTGCTGCCAGCGTCCAGATCATGCCGAACAGCGTCCATCCCCACGGTCCGCGCAGCACGCCGAGCGTGAACGGTGTGTAGGTGCCCGCGATCAGAAGAAAAATCGCCGCGTGGTCGATGGTCTGGAACAGGTTCTTGAGCCGGCCGGGCCGGCAACCGTGGTAGATGGTCGAAGAGAAGTAGAGAAGGACTACGCTCGTCGCAAAAACGGCAGCGCTGAGGAGGGCCCACGCGTCGCGGTCGCTCGCCGCGATGACGAGAATCGGCGCACCGGCGAGCATTGCAACGAGACCGATGCCATGACTGAAGGCATTGGCAAGCTCTTCGCGAAAGGTCTGCTCACGGCGATTCCGTTTCGTCATCGGTCGTAGTCTACTCCTGTCCGTCGCTGCGCCGAAAGTGTCGAAGCCGGACCCGGGGGCCTCGTTCGCGGCCATTGCGGGTCCGGTCAGCCGTCCACGCGGACCTTCGCCCCCCATTCGCGTCGCAGCAAACCGAAGAAGGCCGAGTCCTGCACTTCGCCCCCGACGAGCCATCGCTCGCGCAGCGTGCCTTCGCGGACGAAACCGAGTCGTTCGAGGAGGCGTATCGACGAGTCGTTGCGCGGATCCGCGTCGGCTTCGACTCGATGCAGGTCGAGCGTCTGGAACGCGAAGTCGAGCAGTGCCGTCACGGCCTCCGCGGAGTAGCCGTGTCCCCACGACGACCTGCCCAGGGCAAATCCGAGCTCGGCACGACGATTCCGTTCGCTGACTTCGGCCAGCGTACAGGTGCCGATGATGCGGCCGGACTCGAGATGCTCGATGCCCCACTGAAAGAGGCTCTTTTCACTGAAGAAGCGATGGATCTCGTCGACGAGCTCGCGCGCCTCGTCACGGTTCTCGAATGCCGGGCAGCTCCAGTACCGCATGACCTCGGGATCGCCGAAGACCGCGAAGAGATCGTCGACATCGGCGAGGGTGAGCCATCGAAGCCGGACGCGCGAAGCGAAAATGTCGGGGAGCTGCTTCCCATCAATCATGGTGTCTTCTCATCCTCGGCCGCCATCGACCGCGTCGCCATCATGCTGAAGTAACTCATCAACGACAACCAATAGCATCAGAACCGCGAGCGGTAGCGAGCTGGCCGGCGGACAGTGTTCAGGACCACCCGCATCGTGCACTACCATGCAGGCCTGGTCCCGTTCCTTGAGCCGCGAGCGGTAGCGAGCGTCCCACGGACGGTGCCTGAACTCGCAGACTCCTCCTTGCGGAAGGACGGAAGTAATCGGAACCGGTCGACTGTCCGTGGGACGCTCGCTACCGCTCGCGGCTCAAAAAATCGGGGAAAACCGCAATACCAGGCAAGCGGAGCGGGCGGGGGGGGGCAAGGACGGCATAATCGGAACCGGTCGACTGTCCGTGGGACGCTCGCTACCGCTCGCGCCTCAATAAACGGGAAAACGGGGATAACGGGGATCACCCGCATCGTGCACTACCAGGCAGGCCTGGTCCCGTCCCTTGAGCCGCGAGCGGTTACCTACGAGAAGCACCGATAATGGCCGGTGATCTTCCACGCGAAGAGCACATCCTCGAGCGCCGCGCCCTGTCCGATGTTGTGGACGACGAGTCGGCGCGATGTCGACGCGTCGACCGCATCGGTAACAATGCCGATGTGCGGGACGCCTCCTCCGAGGTCCCACGCAACCACGTCGCCGGCCGCGTACCCGGCCGGGTCGTCTCCGATCCCGACCGACGCCCGCTGGCGCTCGAAATACACCGCGAGGTTCGGGACACGTCGGTGATCGATGTTCGAATCCGGTCGCGAAAGTCCCCACCGCTTCGGATATGCCTTGAAATTCCTACGCATGTCCTCGTGAACGGCCTGCTGTAGATCCACGCCCGCCGAACGAAACGCGCGAATGACCACGTCCGTACAAACGCCCCGGTCGCTGGGAACGTCGCCTCCGGGATACCCGATTCGCACGTAGGCAGGATCGTAGATCGTGGTCACACCGATCTGGCTCATCGCCGCCTCGACCACGATGCGGACCGACTGAGATCCGATCGGCTCGGTCCGACGCGCCGCATCCGCGGGCGAACACGCCAGCGTCAACACGGCCGCAAGCACTGTCGCGATTCCAGATCTCACGATTCACATTCTGGCTGCCAACGCCGGCGATCGACAAGCCCGCGACGCGCAACGGCTGCGAGGAACATAGCGATCGCGCCGACGCGGCAACACCAGGCCCCGTTAGTCCCAGGCGAATGACAGTCGCGGCGCGGGCAGCATGCTCCAGGTGCGGCGAGCCTGCCGAGACGGGTACACTCTGCCGCGATGCGGCTCAGCTACACGCCCAGGTACTGGTGCGACATTGGCGAGGGTCATCGATTCCCGATGTCGAAATACGAACGGGTCCGGGACCGCCTCGTCGGTGAAGGGTCGGTGTTGCCCGACGACCTCGTCGAGCCCGAACCCGCCACCGATGACCTGCTGCGCCTCGTGCATACCGACGATTATCTCGAACGGCTATCCGCAGGACAGTTGTCGGATCGCGAAATCCGCCGGCTAGGATTTCCGTGGTCACGCGCCCTGGTTCAGCGCGCGCGCTGTGCTGTCGCCGGCACGCTCGCGGCTGCACGTTGCGCGCTCGAGACAGGCGCGTCCGCCAACCTGGCGGGCGGCACGCACCACGCGTTTCCCGATCACGGCGAGGCGTTCTGCACGCTCAACGACATGGCCGTGACCATTCGCGTGCTTCGGCGCGAGCGGCGCGTCCGGCGTGTCGCCATCGTCGACTGCGACGTGCATCAGGGCAACGCAAACGCCGAGATTTTCGACGGCGACGACGACACGCTGACGTTCTCGATGCACGGGGCGGGCAACTATCCGCTCTTCAAGAAAACGAGCGACATCGACATCGAGCTGCCAAAGGGCGCCGGCGACGGCGAGTTCATGGCAGCGCTCGATTCGGTCGTGCCCGGAATGCTCGACCGATTCAAACCGGACCTCGTGCTTTATCAGGCCGGCGTTGATCCGCACGAGGACGACCGACTCGGTACGCTTGCACTCACGATCGACGGCCTTGCCGCGCGAGATCGATTCGTGTTCGACGCGTGCCGCCACGTCGGAGTTCCGGTCGTCTCAACGATGGGTGGTGGCTACGGACGACGGCTGGAAACCACCATCGAGGCGCACTGCAACACGATCCGAGTCCTGAAGGACGTCTTCGAGGGATGAACCGAGCGGCGTGACGACTCCGGCTTCGAGTTCCGGAATGCGACGCGGTGGAACAATCGAGGACTGCGCCGGCGGCGTGACCCAGCCATACGTCGCGATACACCGCGACCGGATCGCGGGCCAGCCATTTCCGACTGCCAGCCACTGTAGCGAACCGACCACGACGAAAAGCGATTGCCCGATCGCCATCCGGGTCGAATAGTCGAGCAAGTCGAGGATGGGCATGACGAGCCCGCACAGAAAGTTCACAACCATCCACGAAGGCGCCGACACCACGGCGTACAAGCCGCCGATCAGGGCATTCGCGAGCTCCAGAGCGGGCCAGGGATGCTGGAGACAGTAACAATCGTCCAACCTGGCGAGCGACTCGCGGGCTGCCTGCGCCGCAAACTGCCTGCCCACAAGGAGCAGGTTCACGAACAGCAGCAGGTTGCCAAGCGGATTCCGAAACCAGGCAATGACCGCCTCGGCGCGCGATGCCGTGCGAAACTCGCCTTCGCAATCGACTGCTCGACGGGCCGGCGCTTCAACGCTATACAGGCCGAGGCCCGTCGCTGTCTGGTGCCTGCTGGTGTGCGTGTCCATACCGCCTTGGACACACAACCGGGGCCGTGGTTCCCGCCGCGGCCGTCAGCCCGCCTGGCCCGGTCCCAGCCGCTCGACGAACGACTCCGCAGCCGGTGTGACCTTCCGCTTCCCTCCCGGCCCAGGCTCGGTGAGCAAGCCTTCCTCGGCCATACGCTCGACGAATCCGGATGCACGATCGAAATCCAGATGGAGCCGGCGCTGGATCGCCGGTATCGACACGCCGCCGAGCTCCACCGTGATTCGTACCACCGAGACGTAGAGTTCATCGCCGGACCGCTCATCGCCATCGATCGGGGCAGCCTGCTCGAGCAGATTCGCAATCGCCGCATCCACGACTCGCCGCGGCGGATCGTCGACCTCCGGGCCATGCCCGGCGAGATCGGCTGGACCGGCTCCTCGAGTCCCTCCGCGCTCCAGCGCATTCGTCGCACGAGTCGAAACGCGACAAAGGCGGCGACCGCCAACAGAATGATGCCGATAACGACGAGCGTCAGTAACTTGACCTGGCGCTGGGTGATCGCGAGCCACGGAGTCAAGTCCGCGGCCGTGACGCGTAACAGCGCGTCGTCGAGTTTGCTCATCGTACGTTCCACTCCGTCAACAACAGTCACCCGCCGTCACCGCACCGAAATGTCAATGTCGAAGTAGGCCTCGGTCGAGTCCGCACCCGTGGTCGACTCGATGGCGATGGTAACGTCGCCTGACTCCGGCAATAGTCCGGACCATTGCTCGTTGGGCCGAAGTGTCATAAGCCGCTTCCCGCTCGCCGTGGTGATTTTCACCGTCGATCGGGCGTCCTTCGAGGCAAACGCCACGTCGAGCGTCTGATTCGCGCGCACGCCCAGCACGTAGCGTTCGCCGCCGTTCGTCGAGCCCGACAACGCCGCCGATGACGTTCCCTTCAGGAATCGGACGCGCATCGGCCCCGGAGTGCTCTCGCGCGTCAGCGACAGGAAGATGCGACGAACCGGTCTGCCTGTCTCGACGAACCGCTTGCCGTCGTATCGGAGGCGATAGCTCTCGACGTACTCCGGGCAGCATGCTCCGCTGCTCTCCTGGCCGTAGCGATCCACGACGAGCAGCCCATCGTCGATCCGGATCGCGTGGATGCCGCCATCCGCCCGATCGCCCATTCCGAGCGTCGCGACGGCGGCGGGTTTGCCGCCGCGCATCGTGAAGACGATGCCATCGGAGAACTGACCGGTCCCGCCCGTGTTGCAGATGGTCTGAACGACCGCCTCGTCAATGCCGTCGCGGGTCAGGTCACCATAGACCACTCTCTGAACCTCGAAATACATCGGATCCTCGGGGTCGGATCGCTCGTAGGTCCCGCCGGTGACCTTGACCGTCGCTCCCTGCTCGACGCACGCAGGACTGTAGGTGTAGTTGCGGAAGTCGACGTTACGGATCGAACGCTGCGCGTCACCGACCTGCCCCGCTCCGGCCGCGGCACAGGCCGCGCACACCACGAGCATCGACAGCGACCAACGGAATAGCCTCGTGTTCGTCAAACTACAGGTCCTCCGTTACGTGGTCGTCAATGTTGACGTCCGCCTCGAACTTGAAGATGTGACGGCCGATGATGAACACATCGCCGTCGCCCAATGGTCGATTCGACGTCAGCCTCAGGAACGTGCCATTCCGGCTGCCACAATCGACGACATAGCATTCGTCGCCGCGTCGCTCGATTCGCGCGTGAACGTCTGCCATCGCCGCGTCGTCCGCGAAGCAGATCTCGCCTTGCGTTCGACCGATCGTCGTCGCGGGCCGAGTCAACTCGTACGTCGCGGCCAGATCACCATTGTTGAGCTGCAATCGAAGCCGCGGCTGCTTTGTGACCGGGTCGTGCTCGAATCTCAGAAGCTGCTGTCCCGCCAGGACGATGTCGTTTTCATGCAGTTTCGAATCTTCGCGAATGCGTAGGAACGTCCCGTTCCGGCTGCCGGCGTCGTCGAGCCAGTAACCGTCATCCGAGTACTGGACCTTCGCGTGGCGGCCCGACATGAACGCGTCCTGCCGGAAAATGTAGTCCCCGGCGGACCGTCCGAGTGTCGTGACTTTCGAACAAATCAACAGCATTCGCCCAGGCTCTTCGCCCTCGAGGACGAGCAGTCGCGCAAGCGGCATCGTCGCGTCGCCAGACAATGGCGTGCCCTCGGCCGTACGAAGCGGGTCCGAGTTGCGGCGAACCTCGGCGCGGCCGATGAACGGCGAGACCGGGCGCGTTGCATCCGGCCTGGAGTGGGCCAGATCGGACGGAAACGTCTCCTGATTGCGGTCGACCACCGTGACGGGCGCTGCAGGATTTACGGCGGCCGCCACCGGCATTACGACGGGCGCCGTCGGCGGCAGGTCGTGCTCCGGCTCACGCTGCTGAAACGGCGAGACGACATCGAGCGTTGAGGGACGCCGGTCCGACCGCAGCAACGAACCACAGTGCGGACAGAAGACCCTCGTCGCCTCGTTCGTGTTGCCGCACGTCCGACACACGATCGTCGCAGTGTCGGAGACGAACGCATCAACAGGCGTAGTTGGACCGTGGGCAAAACTGCCGAACGCGTCACCCGAGCCAATCGGCGAAGCGGACGTCAACGCCTCAGCGGCAGCGGGCAGCTTTCGGACGGGAGCCGTTGCGGTTCCCGCGGCAACGAGCTCGAGTCGCAGCTCGGCCGCCGAAGGCTGACGGTCCTCGGGACGCATCGCCATGGCGCGATCGATGACCGAGGCAAGCGGCTTCGAGATAACGCGCGACAGTTGGTCGAACGGATTGAACTCGACGCCACCTTTCGTCTGCTCGCGCTCATGCGGGCTCAACGGCCGCTGGCCGAGCAGCAGCTCGTACGCCGACGCCGCAAACGCGTAGAGGTCCGCGCGCACGTCGATCTCGCGCCCCTCCATCTGCTCGATTGGCGCGTACGGATAGGTCCATGCTAGAGACTTGCCTGGCCCCTCGAGCGCCATCTTGAAATCCGTCACGAAGACGTTTCCACGAGCGGACATTTCGATCGAGCCAGGCGAGATGTTGGCGACGATCACCGGTGTCCGCAGTCCGTGAAGGTATTCGAGCAGATCGAGGATCGCGTCGAGCCACGGCAGCACGAGGATCGGCGCAAAGGGCTTGCGGTCGCGTTCGAGAAGGCTCGACATCGGCTCGGCCGGGATCTTGCGCTCGACGAGGTAGAACGCCTCACCGGCGGCGAACGCATCCGTGACTACGGGCATTGCCACGTGCTGACAACCGTTGAGAATCCTGGCCTCTCGAACGAATGCCTCGCGGAAAGGACGGGGCTTCGACCGTTCGCATTCGCGGATGTGCACGTGCGTACCGAATCGCCCGTCGATCGCATCGTACGATCTCGCCGTACGGGTCAGACCTGCGAAGGCGACAATTCGGTATCGGTCGTGGAGGACTGCGTCCTGAGCGAGCACCCGTGGCCTCCGAAAGTTCGTTCACTGCAGCAGCGGGTAGTGACTCTACCAAATGCTCAGAGGCGAGACTACGAAGACATCGCCGTCAACGCGGCGGAGGCGCCGCAAAGACCGACTCGGCGAGGAGCATCGTGAACCGCTCTGCGCCAGCGGCATTCAGGTGACCGACGTCGAACCGGAGCTCGGGATCGTAGAGCTCCGGGTATCTATCCGGGTCGTTGAACGCCAGCACCGTGGCTCCGTCGATCTCGCGAGCGCGGCGGATCAACTCGGCTCGGGTCGAGAGACAAGGCGGGACAACGAGGATGACGCGTGCCCCGGTGGCGCGGACCCGGTCAACGACGTTCCGGAGGAGCTCGATCTCGAAGTCGATGACACGCCCCTCGCCGTCTTCGTTCTCGACACCGGCGCGCAGCTCGGCGAGCTTCTCTTCGTAGCGGTCCTCCTCGAACGCACCGAACATGTCGCGACGCAGGGCAAAGACCTTTGCCTGCTCGTCGTCGAGCGAGACGTAGCCGTCGGACAGCATTCCAAGCGGCGGCGCCTTCTCAGTGCCAGCGTCGTCGAGCAGTGGCGCACCGAGGAGGCCGCGGCCACGACCGATGAATGCGGCACGTCGAACGAAGGCCTCGATGTGCGACGCGACGTCCTTGATCTTCTTGCCGCGCGAGGTATCACCGGCTGCGACCCCGCGAATTGCCGCAAGCGTGCCCGCGGCATCGTGCCACGCGTCGAATCGGCGCGTATGCAAGTTGGCCGGACGGACTCGAGAGTGCAGCGAATCGAGCTCGATGAAGACGAACCGGAAGCGATGATCGCCGGATGCGAGAGCCCGGTCGACAAGCCAGTACGTCTCGGGCGGATCCATTCCCGGTATGCCCATGTTGAACGAGGAAGTCGGCGCCCCGGCCCCGGCGGCGAAGGAATCGAATCGGGCCGGAACGAACTCGCGATAGACGTAGCTCGAGCCAATGAAGACGGCGTCGTAACGCGCCGGGTTCGCTTTCAGGTGCGCCAGCTTCTCGCCAATCACCGGGACGTCGCCCTGAACGTCTAGCGCGTGCAGCACTCCGAGTGCCGCCAACACGAGGGCGAGCACGATCGCAAGTCGCGTGACGAACCGAACGAAGCTAGAACTGGAAGTAGATGAAGGCACGTTCGTCGAACCGTCCGAAAAGAAGAATGACCACAATGAGCGCGGCGTACAACGCGAGTCGCGCGAGATCGGGCAGCTTTCCGAGCCAGGCAGGCACGCTGCCGCGCTCCTGAACGAGCTGCACCGCCTCGAGCAGAATGACGAAAGCGACGGTCAGCGCGAGCTCGATCCCGTCGAATCCAGGGACCGCGATAGGCTGCGCGGCGTCCGCCCAACTCGCAATCCGCATTATGACCGCGCTCGCGTCGCCGACCGACTCAGCGCGGAAGAAGATCCATGCGAACGTCACCAGGTGGAACGTCGCGAGTCCGGCGACGAGCGGCCGCAGTCGAGCTGTCGCCGTGCCGGCCGCGGACCATGCCCTCTCGCGCAGACTGGATGAAGCGAGAGCCGCCACCATGAACCCGCCGTGCAGCGCTCCCCAAACCAGGTAAGTCCAGTTTGCCCCGTGCCAGAAACCGCTGACCGTGAAGACGATCATGAGATTCGCAGCGAGCCGCCACGCGCCGACCCTGCTGCCGCCGAGCGGTATGAACACGTAATCGCGAAACCACGTCGAGAGCGAAATGTGCCATCGCCGCCAGAAGGCGCGAATCGAGGTTGCGAAGTAGGGCCGCTCGAAATTTCGCGTCAGGTCGAATCCGAGGACTCGAGCGGCACCGACGGCGATATCCGAGTACCCCGAGAAGTCGCAGTAGATCTGATAGGCGAAACAGTACGTTGCCACCGTCAGTCGCAAGCCGGATTGCGACGATGGATCGTCGTAGACGGCATTCACGAAAACCGCCAGCCGGTCGGCGATCACGAGCTTCTTGAAGAAGCCCCACAACATGAGCCGGAGGCCCGACGCCGCCATCGCCGGATCGAATCGATGCTCGACGAGGAATTGCGGCAGAAGGTGTGCCGCTCGCTCGATCGGGCCGGCAACAAGCTGCGGAAAGAAGGCAATGAAGAGTGCGAAGCGTCCGAGATGACGCTCGGGCTCGCGCTCGCGACGGTAGATGTCGATCGTGTAGTTGAGAGCCTGGAACGTGTGGAACGAAATGCCGATCGGCAGAATGACGTCGAGATCGGGAATGCCATAAAGCACGTCGAACGACTCGGTGACCGAACGGAGCGTGTCGTTGACGAAGTTGAAGTACTTGAAGAAAAAGAGCAGTCCGAGATTGGACGCCAGACTGATGCCGAGGAAGAGCCGGCGGCGGGCCTCCGTCGATGCCCCGGCAATCACCCGCCCGGCAATGTAGTCTACGATCGTGAGCAGCCAGATGACCGCTACGTAAGCGGGCTTCCAGCTTTATCAAAGTAGTAGGAGGCGACGAGCAGCCACGCCCATCGCACGCGGTGCGGGATCAGGAAATAGACCACCGCGACGATCGGGAAGTAGACGAGAAAGTGGAGTGAGTTGAAGAGCACGAGATCGTGTGGTCTGGCGACGGGGGCGCTGCCCCGCGTGGATTCTCGCCGCGAACGCCGATCAGGCCAAGGGCGCATCAGAACCGCGAGCGGTAGCGACCGTCCCACGGACGGTGCCTGAAATCGCAGACTCGTCGTTGCGAAAGGACAGAAGTGACCGGAACCGTTCGACCGTCCGTGGGACGCTCGCTACCGCTCGCGGCTCATAAAACGGGGATCACCCGCATCGTGCACTACCAGGCAGGACGCTCCGCCGGTCCCCGTTCCTCGTCCCCGTTTTTCGAGCAGCGAGCGGTAGCGAGCGTCCCACGGACAGTGCCTGAAACCGCCAGCGCCCTACTCATCGACGCAGCCTCGCCCGGCAAAACCTCTCAGTCTCTCAGCTCGTCAGGTTCTCCACATCGCGGTACTCCGGCACGATCGCAGTCCATCCAAGTTCCCTTTCGATTCGCTTTCGAAGTCCCTCGGCCTGATCCGGCTCTCCGTGGGTGATGAACACGCGTCTCGGTTTCCCGTGAAAGCCGCGCAGCCACGCCATCAATTCGTCGGTGTCGGCGTGTGCCGAAAGATTCGACACGGATCGAACCTCCGCACGCACGGGCACCAACTCGCCATGGATCTTCAATTCGGACGTTCCCGACACAAAGTCCGCGCCTCGCGTGCCGCCCGCCTGGTATCCAACGAATACGATCGAGTTCGCCGGATTCGGGGCGAGGGAGTGCAGGTGGTGAAGTACACGACCGCCCGTGGCCATGCCGCTCGCCGAAATGATGACCTTCGGACGGTCGTCCGCCGAGAGTCGCTTCGAGTCTTCGACGGAGTTGATGTAGCGGGCTACCCCGCACATGGAGGACGCTTCGCTGGCTGTCAGGCGATGTTGTCCCTCGGAGCGGACGAACAACTCCGTCGCGTTGACGGCCATCGGCGAGTCGAGAAAGACCGGAACGTCCGGAATTGCGCCCTTCGTCTTGAGCTGCGACAGAAACCAGAGAACCGATTGCGCGCGGCCGACGGCGAACGCCGGAATCAGCACCGTTCCACCGCGCTTCACGGTGTCGCGCACGATGTCGCCCAGCTCAACCATCGGATCGGTTTTCGGGTGACGCCGTATTCCATATGTAGATTCGACGACGAGATAGTCGGCAGCCTCGATCGCCGACGGGGCGTTCATCAGCGGATCGTTGATGCGACCGACATCTCCCGAAAAGACCACGGTGGTTGTCTGACCGTCGTTCGATACATCGTGCGATCGCTCGAAGACCGCGTGCCCCGCCCCGAGAATGTGGCCGGCGGGCACGAGCTTCACGCGCAACTCGCCTGTCAGTTCGAGCCACTCGCCGAACCGGATCGCCTGGAGCCGGTCTAACGCGCGTTCCGCGTCCTCAGTCGTATACAGCGGCTCTGCCGGGTGGTGTTTCGAATACCCACGCCGGTTTGCATAACGCGCCTCCTCTTCCTGCAGCTTCGCCGCATCGGGCAGCAGGATTCGACAGAGGTCACGGGTCGATTCGGAGCAGTAGACGGGACCCGAAAAGCCGTTCCTCACAAAAAGCGGCAGGTAGCCGCTGTGATCGATGTGCGCGTGAGTCAACACGACCGAGTCTACGGTCGACGGATAGATCGGCAGGTCGGCACGATTCCGCAACCGGAGTTGCTTGTAGCCCTGAAAGAGGCCGCAGTCGACCATGACGCGGGTATCACCATCGACGAGAACGTGCTTCGAACCCGTGACGGTTCCGTTTGCTCCCAGAAACATGATCTGCATCGGGCTCCCTCCAATGTCGAGGGCGTCCTCTCCGGACGCCTCGCTGGTCTCGCTTCACGATCGAGAGTGGCGCTGACCGGCTCCGAGTGGGTCAATCTTAGACGCTCAAGGGATTGTATTAAACGACAGAGCCGGCGCGATTGCCGTACGCATTCAGTACCGTGCGCGGTAGCGCACGGGTCACACTCCTGGCACGGACAGCCGGCATCAGTCTTCCTCACCGGTCGCTATCGGCCGGCCGGGCTCCGAGATCCATTCACTCCACGAGCCCGCATAGAGCTTCGCGCCGGTTAGCCCGGCGTGAGCCATGGCAAGCAGATTCTGGCACGCCGTGACGCCGGAACCGCAGTAAGCAACCGTCGCTTCCGGAGTCACCGCACCGAGGACGTGTCGGAAGTCTACGGCGAGCTCGGACGCAGGCCGCATCGTCCCGTCCTCACGAACGTTCAATTTGAAGAACCGATTGCGCGCGCCCGGAATGTGTCCGCCCACCGGATCGATCGTCTCGTTTTCGCCCCGGAAGCGATCGGGTGCCCGCGAATCGAGCAGCAGCCGAGACGGATCCCCGCGCATCGCGCCGACGTCGGCGGCGCTGGCCAGCATCTCGTGCCGGGGCGATGCCACGAACTCGACCGGCGTCGGCGCCGGGGCGTCCGTCGAGACGGCGCGTTGCTCCGAAATCCACTTCGTCACGCCGCCGTCGAGCACTGCCACCCGCTCGTGTCCCAGGAACTTCAGCATCCACCAGAGGCGCGACGCATACATTCCATCCGCGTCGTCATAGGCGACGACGTGCGACGCACTCGAGATACCCAGTCTCCCGAGCGTCGTCGCGATCGTTTCGACATCCGGCAGCGGGTGCCTTCCGCGCCCGCCGCCCGGCGGGTCCGAAAGGTCCCGGTTGAGATCGGCGTAGACCGCGCCCGGAATGTGACCGGCCGCATATGCGTTCCGCCCGTAGTCCGCGTCGGCCAGTGACGATCGGACGTCGACGACGACGAGTGACGGCCGGCCAAGCAATTCTGCAAGCTCATTCGTGGAGAGGATGGTCGAGAAACTCACGCGTCGGGTCCTCCTGACGTTGAACGACGAAGCATCATCGTCTACGCTGCGCGATACCGCGCGCAAGCGTCGCAGGGCCGAGGCGCGTGCGATGATCCGTACAAAGAAGGGTATGCAGGGAAAAAACGTCGTCATCACGGGGGGAAACTCCGGCATCGGACTCGAAGCCGCCGTTGCGATTGCCTCCGCCGGAGCCTCCGTGTGGATCGTCTCGCGCGACGCGCGCAGGGAAGCTCGCGCGCGACTCCATTCGACGGCGGAGCGGACAATCGGCCGTCGAACTGTTCGTTGCTGACCTCTCTTCCCAGGCCGAAATCCACAAACTTGCAGACCGGATCGTCGCGGACGTGGGCCGCCTTGACGTGCTCGTCAACAACGCGGGACTCACGATCGGCGATCGCATCACGACTGTGGACGGACTCGAAACGACCTTCGCCGTCAACCATCTTGCCTATTTCCTGCTGACGGGCCGTCTCGTCGGCGCGCTCAAACAGAGCGCGCCATGTCGCATCGTCAATGTCGCCTCACAGGCACATCAGCGCGGCACGATGCACTGGGACGACCTTCAAGGAGAGCGCGGTTACAGCGGATGGAGCGCATACTGTCAGTCAAAACTGGCGAATGTGCTCTTCACGTTCGAGCTGGCGAGACGGCTCGAGGGCACGGGCGTTACCGCGAACTGCCTTCATCCCGGGGTGGTCGCGACCAACTTTGCGACCAAGGGGCCGGGCTTTATCCGCTGGGTCTTCAAGCTCCTGCGGCCCCGTCCTCACGACGCCTGAGGACGGCGCGAAGACGACCATCCATCTGGCAACGAGCGAAGACGTCGCTGGCGTAACCGGCGAGTACTTTGAGCGTTGCCGCGTGGCGCGCGCATCGGCGGAAGCTCGGAACCCTGACAACGCGCGGCGCCTGTGGGAGGTGAGCGAGCGGCTCACGGGTTTCTCCTGGCCCGGATAGTGTAGGCACGCTTCGGCGTCGTGCCGCGCCAGCCGGTTCGATCTCGACACAACGATTCCGCAGCCAATGATTCGATCGAAAAGGACTCCAGTTCGTGGCCAGATCCAAAG
Organism: Blastocatellia bacterium; assembly: GCA_016705245.1. Classification (GTDB taxonomy): domain Bacteria; phylum Acidobacteriota; class Blastocatellia; order UBA7656; family JADIYM01; genus JADIYM01. The sequence continues at coordinate 204,527 of JADIYM010000004.1, forward strand.
TACTCATCGTCGATGACGAGCCGCTCCTGCGACACACCCTGGCGGAGGCGCTCAAGGGCTGGGGGTACGTGACGAGCGAGGCCGAAGACCTTCAGGCCGGCCTCGCGATTCTCGACTCCGATCCACCGGACGTCGTGCTGCTCGACGTCCACCTTCCGGATGGTTCTGGGATCGACCTGCTCGGAACGATCAAGACGCGCGACGGCGATGCCGTCGTCATCATGATGACCGGCAGCGTCCAACTCGACGACACCATCGCCGCCCTGCGAGGCGGCGCCTACGACTTCGTTACCAAGCCAATCAACCTCGAAGAGTTGCGGATCACGATCCGCAATGGCATCGAGGCCACCACCCTTCGCACCGAAGTCGGCAGGCTCCGCTCCGAGCGGGCGCAGCGGTTCTCGTTCGACCAGATCATCTGTGACTCCGACGCCATGCGCGAGATTCTCATGCTGGGACGGAAAGTCGCCGAGAGCGAAGTTGCGAACGTCCTGCTGCAGGGTGAATCCGGGACCGGCAAGGATCTCGTCGCGAAAGCCATCCACTACGCATCGCGTCGATCGTCGGGACCGTTCGTGGCGATCAACTGCGCTGCCCTTCCAGCGACTCTTATCGAGTCTGAGCTGTTCGGATACGAGAAGGGCGCGTTCACGGACGCCAAGGCTCGCAAGGAAGGCCTGTTCGAGCAGGCCGAGGGCGGCACGATCTTTCTCGACGAAATTGGCGAGCTCGAACACGCGCTCCAGGCAAAACTGCTCCGCGTCTTCGAAGAAGGCGCGTTTCGACGGGTCGGCGGTCTGAAGGACATTCCCTTCGACGCCCGGATCATCGCAGCGTCGAACCGCGATCTGCGCGCGGAGAGTGAGGCGGGCAAGTTCCGACTCGATCTCTACTACCGCCTGGCCGTCATCCAGATCGATATCCCGCCGATGCGCGATCGCGGCGACGATGTCATCCTGCTGGCGAATTACTACATCTCGTCGCTTGCGACGCCGCTCCGACGCAAGATAAAGGGCCTCGACCGCGAGGTCGTACGGATCTTCAAGTCATACCCGTGGCCGGGAAATGTTCGAGAACTGCGCAACGTGATCGAGCGATCGATCATTCTCGAGGACGGCGACATGATCACGACGCGGTACCTGCCGCCGACGCTTGGTCGAACGACTGGCCCGGTCGGTGCGGAAAACTCGCAGGATCTGTTCGCGCTGCCGAAATCGGGTATCTCACTCGAGGCGCTCGAGAAGTCGCTGGTCCGCCAGGCGCTGGATCAGTGCGGTGGGAACCAGACCCGAGCAGCCGCGATGCTTGGAATCAGCCGCGATCAGCTCCGCTATCGGATGAAGAAGATGGACGAGGACGTCGCACCGGTCGACGAATAGTCGGGATAGGGCCTTAATCGGGCCGCCTGGTCACCGTCAGCCAGTCATCCGTCCAACGCATCTTCCGGAAACCGAACAAGTGGAAGAGCTGCAACGGGAAGAACCGGGCCATCCTCGTGTTCACGAACAGGACGTTCGGATTGTCGATCTGGCGTCTGACGCCGGGCAGAAGGTGAAGAACTCCGGCCGCGCCCGACCTGCGCATCACGCGCGATACTCCCAGCCAGAAAGGCCTCACCACCCGTGCCACGAAGAATCCGTCGTCGCCGAGCGCCTGATAGAGCGGCATGAGCATCAGGCCGGACTCGTCGGCCCGGATCGGACCTCGCCAGTCCGAGGCAAGCGTCTCTCCTCGCGCGATCGGCTGAAAGTTGACGTAGCCGGGTCGCATCTCGAATCCATCTCCCGGCCGAACGGGATGTCGATGCCGGATCTCGACGAATCGACGTCCGCCCCCTGCCAACTCCAGCCTGCGACGATGCTCCGAAAGGTCCGGGACGTCAGCCGGCTCGAGCATTCCGGCGGTAACGAGCGCGATCCAGATGGCGGCGATGTCGTTGGCGAGGGAAGCTGGATCCTCGTGTTGCCCGGCCTCAAAGCCCAGCGTCACCATGCCCTGTTCGTTGAGGTTCGAGAGCATCGTGCCTTCGAGTTGCTCTTCGATGCCAAGGATGATGGTGACGGGAAAGGCCATTGCGAATTCGCGGTTTCGCAGCGTATCGCCGAGCGTGACGAACGGCGCGCCGGGAGCCGACGTGGAATGGAGATCGATGACGAACATGTCTCCGCGCGAGCGCGCCCTTGCGTCATGGAACTCCTCGATGAGCTCGCACTTATCAGCGTCTTCCGAGACCGTGTCGCCGTCGCCCGACGCGACACTTTCGAGCCGGTTGGGAGTCCAGTGACGATTGAGATCTACGTCGACGTAGCGCCTCGACCTGGCTAGCGCCCGCGTGTTTCCCACTAGCAGCACGACATCGCCGCGGAGCCGTTCGGCGAGCTGGCGCAGGAGCGGCGCGATCTGTCGCCCGGCGGCGACTCCGGCCGGTTCGTTCCCGTGCAGGCCTCCGACGACGACGAGGGTCGGTCCGGGGGCAGCTCCCTCGATACGCGCAATGCGATGATCGGCGGCCCTCGCGGCCGCGCTCTTGACCTCGGAATTCATGCTCGCCTGTAGCACGACTCCGTATCCAGCAAGCCGAATGCCGCTGCGGACTTCGTCCCATTCGGGCCAGATCTGCCAGTTTCCGGCTTCCCGACCGACAAAAACGTGTGGAGAATCGCCCTGCCAGTGGGAAACGTAACCCAGCAGGACTGTAGCAGGCTCACTTCAGGCATCACGGGTAGTGGGGTCACCTTCGACCAAGGTGCACCTGCGCCTTTGCGCCTTTGCGCCTTTGCGAGAACTTCTTCGACGGCTTGAAGAGTTTCTCGCAAAGGCGCAAAGGCGCAAGAGAGCAACTGACAGATTGACCCACTACAGGCATCACGGCTCCGTCTGCCGCCGACCGCTGACGCCGGGGTGCTGCCTGGCCAGCTCGTCGAGCGCGGCCTGCACGCGCACGCGGACCTTTTCGTCGTGGTCCGACAGTGCACGCTCGAGCCACGGAATCGTGGTCTCGGCATCGGGGCGGTTCAAGTCCGTCGACAACGTCACGAGTGCGAGCGCCGCGCGCCGTCGCAGGTACACGTCGTCGTTCTGAAGCTCGACGACCCAGTACGACGCCGGACGGCTGTCGTATTTCGGCTCACCGAATGGATATCGATTTTCGACGGCCCACGAGAGGCCTACCCATCCGCCCAAAAGGAAAGTCACGACCACCCCGGCAACGAGCGCGATCTTCTTCCAGGGTATCGGAATCCGGCCGGGCTCTATCGAATCCGGTCGCGCGGGCCTCGCAGGCTTCGGCATTCGCGGGCCGATCGGACCCGTTCCGAGCAGCGACGCCCCGCAGCGGGCGCACGCATAAGCCGCGATCGTGTTCGGCACGCCGCATTTCGGACAACGAATCGACTCGCCTGGGCCGGCCGACATCATCAACACGTCGACGGCTCCGGGGCCGTCTCATCGGTCGGCGCCGGCAACTCGGGCGGAGACTCGCCCGTGCGGAAGAACTCAGAGTCGCGATAAATCGCGTCGGCGAGGCTGAAGACCACCTTGAGGCCCGCAAGGACGGGAATCGCGAGTACGAGGCCGAGCAGCCCGAACAGTTCGCCCCCGATGATGAGCGCGATGAAGACGAGCATAGGATGAAGTGCGAGCCGATCTCCGATGAGCTTGGGCGTCAACACGTAATCCTCGACGATCTGCGCAATGATAAAGACCACGACGACGCCGCCGAGCTTCGCCAGGCTGGCGCCCGAGAGCGCCGCGAACGCCAGGGCAAGCACGGCGCCGCTCATGACGCCGAGGTATGGGATGATCCCGAGGAATCCGGCGATGAGCCCGATACCCGCCCATAGGGGCACGCCGACGATCCACAAGCCGATCGCATACGTCAGCGACATGCCGATTGCGACCAGAAAGCGTCCACGAACGTAGCCGCGCATCACCGTCCCGAGATCGTCGGCGAGGCGCGTCCATCGAACACGGAAACGGTCGGGGATTCGCCGATCGAATCCCCGTCGGATATCGTGCAGGTCGACGAGCAGGTAATACACGAAGAACGGCACGATGAGCAGTCCGAGCGCAGTCGAGCCAAGGTTCACGATGCCGAAGAATCCACCCATCAGCCACTCGCCAACCGTGGTCGTGATGGCCGAAGGATCATTGGCGACGCCCTCCATCGCCTCTCTCACACGGGCGAGAATCGCCGAGTCCACGTGCGTTTCGAGATAATCGAGCCCGTTTCGCGCGAGCTCGCTGCCCGCCTGCAGCGCCAGCGGGACCTGGCGGATCGACTCCTGCAGCTGGTGCCAGATACTCGGAAGCAGCACTCCGACGAGGAGGATCACGCCGAGAGTCGCGGTGGTCATTGCCGCGAGCACCGAGAGGTTACGCGACAGTTTGCGGCGCTCGAACCATTCGACGAAAGGCTCCATCATGTAGACGAGCGCGATGCTGACGAGAAAGGGGACGAGGATCGGACGAGAGAGGCGGACGAGAACAACGAGCGCAAGGACCACGATGAGCCCGGCCGGCACCCATCGGATCCACCAGAACTGGGAAGAGCGAAGCGAGCTCATGCGCCTTCCCCCGCTCGGGAACTCCGCCGGGCGGGAGTGTGAACCTCCGGTCGTCGCGTGGTCGTCGTGTGGGTCAGCAGGATCGAACGACGCGCAATGCCGCGCCGCCGCCGGCGAGTGTACCACGCCGGCGGCGCCGCGATTCAGTCCTCGCGCCGGAGTACCGCGAGGGGACGCAACAGGAGAAGATCCGCGGACGAGGCGAGCCCGACGAGCGTTGTGAGAGCCATCGCAAGACCGACGGCGATGACCACGGGGGCGGCCTCGGGCGTCCACGGCATCTTGAACACCCACTTGCACGCAGCCCACGCGAGCCCGAGACCGAGGACCGAACCGACGGTCCCTGCCAGTCCTCCGAGAATCGCATGTTCCGCGACGAGCACTCCAAGAAGCGTCTTCGTTCGCGCACCAAGCGTCTTCATCACCGCGATCTCGTACTCCCGGACGTACCGCGCCATTGCGACCGATCCCGCCAGAATCAACAGACCCGCGGCGAGCACGATCGAGCCGACTACCGAGATGGCGAGCGTAATGCTCGAGAGGACCTTCGAGACGTTCGCGATGATGTCGCGGGCATCAATGACCGAGACGTTCGAGAACTGATCCGAGAGCTTTCGCGCGAGCCTGCCGCGTTCGGCGGGATCAATCGGGCCTCGCACGGCGCCGTTCGCGACGACGTGCACGCTGTCGAGGCCGCCTGGACGGACAACGAACATGAACCCGAGCCGCGCATTCTGCCAGTCGACAGTCCGGATGTTCGCAATGCGCATCGGGATCTTCTTTCCCTGGACGTCGAACGTGATCGACCGGCCGACCGAAAGATTGAAGTCATTGGCCAGTCCCTCCTCGACCGAGACTTCGGGATCGAGGGAGGCTTCTGCCGGCCACCACTCTCCGGCCGCAACGACTTCGACCGACGTGTCGAGCTCGGGTCTGGTCGCGACCGTGAACTCGCGCCCGAGCCGCCCGCGATCACGCGGATCGGCAAGCTGTTCCGGCTCGAAAGGCACTCCATCGATTTCAGCAACGCGCGCCCGGACGGTGCCAACGAGAATCGGTTCGGAGCCCGTTTCGTTTCGCAGCAGCTCGGTCACTCCATCGATCTGGTCCGTCTGCACGTCTAGCAGGTACATATCCGGAAGATCGTCGTATTGTCGCTGGTCGAGTGCACGACGGATCGTCCTCTCGACACCGTTCACCCCGACGAGGAAGAACACGCCGAGGCCGATCGCGACGAGGATGGCGCGTGTCTGATTTCCCGGGCGGTTGACGCCAAGCGCCGCGTGCCTCAGCGAGAAAATCGGGATGCGGCCGACGGCCCGAACGATCCGCACGAGCAACGAGCCCGACAGCGCCGAGGCCCCGCCCGCGATGAGCAGTCCACCGAGGAACATTCCGCCGATGCGAATCGATCCTCCCTGCCAGCTGGCCACGGCCAGCAAACCTGCGATGACGATGACGGCTGATGCGACCCGCGAGAAGTTCCAGCGCGTCGCGCGCCGGGGATCCGCTGCGCGAAGCACGAGATTCGGCCGTATGTCGCTGACCCCGAGCAACGGCGTCAGAGAGAAGAGCAACGCGACGAGCACGCCGACGGCGACGCCCTGACCGACGGCCGACCACGTGAGGCCGAGCGAGATCGCGCCGAGCGGACCGTCGGCAAGCGTCGACCGCACGACCAGAAGTGTTACGCCGGCGACGACAACTCCGACGACTGCCCCGGTGAGGCCGACGATGAGCATCTGCAGCGTGTAGGCGAAGACCGCGACGCGATTCGTGCAACCGAGACACTTGAGCACGGCGATCGACTTCCAGCGCTCCGAGATGTAGACGCGGGTCACGCTCCAGATGCCGACGCCGCCAAGCACGAGAATGGCAAGGCCGACGAGGCTCAGGAAATCGGCTGAAGTCGACAGCATCGACGAGATGCTCGCCTCGGTATCCGTGTAGCCGCGAACCGTGATCTGCTTCGAGTCGAATTCCTTCTTGAGGTCGGCGATGGTTGACTTGTACTGGTCCTCGGGTACACGGAGCATCGTCACGGACCGGGCTCGCACTGGCCGGTCGAGTAGCTTCGTCGCCGTGAGATCCGCCTTTGCGATTATGGCTCGCGACCCGACGTTGAAATTGGCGATTCCATTGTCGGGCTCGCGCTCTATGAGGCCGCGGATCGTGAAAGTCGTCTCTCCGACCTTGACCACGTCCCCGACGCCGACGCCGAGCTGAGCTGCGAGCGTCGGCCCGATGAGAATGCCGCGGTTCGCGAGAAGCTCGGGCGCGTACGCGACGCCATCGGTCAGCGCAAGACGGCCATAGAACGGATAGCCGACGTCCACGGCTTTCAGCTCGATGAGCTTCGAGGAGGATCCACTCGCATCACCCATCATCGTTGGAAGCTCGATGAACTCGCTCTGCTCCGAGATGCGCCCCGAGCTGCTGAAGCGCTCGATGACGGGCGAAACGACGGTTGAAGCCTTCGTGCTCGAGCGAACGACGATGTCGCCCGAATTGATCGCGCGCGATTCGTTCGCCGTGAAGGCGTTGACGCTCTGAATCGTCGACCGGAGCACCACGATGGCGCCAACGCCGAGCGACAGGCAGATCGTGAAGAACGCAAGTCGGCGCCACGAGGATCGAAGTTCGCGATAGGTGAGCAGCAGCGCGAACTTCACGAGCGATCACCCGCAGGCGCGAACGCGACGTCGAGCGATGGATCGCCAGCAGACCTGGAGGCGTCTTCGACCACGTGGCCGCCTTCGAGCGCGATGCGGCGCGGCGCGAGTGCCGCGAGCTCGCGATCGTGCGTGACCAGGACGAGCGTCGTCCCGCGCGATTCGTTGAGCCGCAGCAACAGCTCGATGATCTGGTGTCCCGTGGCCGTATCCAGGTTTCCAGTCGGCTCGTCGGCGAGGAGGATCGGCGGGTCGTTCGCGAACGCGCGTGCGATGGCCACGCGCTGCTGCTCGCCCCCCGAGAGTTGCGACGGATAGTGCGTCCGGCGGGAGCCGAGCCCCACCTGGTCCAGCAGTTCCCTTGCCCGAGTCATGGCCCCGCGGCGTCCGGTGATCTCGATTGGAAGTGCGACGTTTTCGAGCGCGGTCAACGACGGGATCAGGTGAAACGACTGGAAGACGAAGCCCAGCGACGCGCTCCTCAAGCGCGCGAGCGCATCCTCGCCGAGGGCCGTGACGTCGCTGCCGTTCACGATGATGGTGCCGGTGGTTGGGGCGTCGAGTCCCGCAACGAGCCCGAGCAGCGTCGACTTGCCGCTTCCACTGGGTCCGACGACCGCTAGAATGTCGCCGGCCCCGATATCGAGGTCGAGTGGATGAAGGATCGTGAGGCTGCCCTCCGCGGACGGCACGGTCTTTGACACGCCACGAAGGCTGATGATGGTTGGGCTCATGGACACGAATGGTACCCTTTCGTATGACTGATCGCTGGAATCGCCGCCTTGCCGCGTGTTTCGCCTTGCTCGTTCCCTTCGCTGCCGTCCTCGCCGTTGGATGCAGCCAGCCCGACCGCGAGAGCGCCGTAGCCCCGTCCGGCCCGGTCGCAGCGACAGCTCCGGCGCGAGCCCCAGGCGCTTCTCGTCCGCGGATTCTCGCGTTCGGCGACAGTCTGACGGCCGGCTACGGAATTCAAAAGAGCGAAAGCTATCCGTCGGTGCTTCAACGCATGCTCGACGAACGCGGGTATGTTTACGAGGTGGTCAACTCCGGAGTTTCCGGAGAGACCACGGCTGGCGGGCGCCGCCGCATCGATAAGGCGCTCGACGGTGACGTCCGGATCGTTGTCATCGCGCTCGGAGGCAACGACGGACTGCGCGGGCTTCCGCCGGCGGATCTGAAGGTGAACCTCGAGGCAATGGTGGACGCTGCAAGGGCGAAGGGCGCGAAGGTGCTGCTCGCCGGCATGGAGGCGCCGCCGCAGATGGGTGACGCGTACACCCGTGAATTCCGCGACGTCTATCGCGCCGTCGCGAAGCAGCGTGGAGTGGAGCTGCTTCCGTTCCTGCTCGAGGGTGTCGCCGGCGAGGCCGAACTGAACCAGGCGGACAGCATTCACCCGAACCCGGAGGGCGCCAGGTTAGTGGCCAGGACCGTGTTCGGCGCGCTCGAACCGATGCTCAAGCCCTGACAACCGCCGCCCGTGACTTTGGCATCACAGCTCCGTCCGGAATGCGTGGTCCGGATGGGAGGCGAGCCATGGAGAAGGTCACGACACTGGTGATTGGCGATCTCGCGATCGGCGACTGTGTCGAGTTTCGGACCGCGCACAGCCACTATCGTTTCTGGGTCGAATTTCCGGACCAGGCCGTCGGGATTCTCTTCGGCGGCCGACTGCCCGGTCCGACGCGGGTTCGCCTGTCAGCGGATCCGGCGACTGCGACGGACGCGCCGACGCGACCGATTCACCCCGGCGAGCACGCTCGACTCGTCCTGCTGGCGCCGGACGGAACGGCAATTCGCTGCATCGTGACGTCGACGATCGTCGAGATCATGGTCGTCAAGAACGGACGCGCCGCTGCCTAGCGGTTTCCCGGCTCATGCGCGAATCGTTTGGAGTGCGGCGTGAAGCGCCGCTTTGGATCTACAGAGATGACCATAGGTTCGAAATGACCACTGCCAAGGACGGGCGGTCCACGCATCAGTACCGGGCGCGGTAGCGCTCGGGTCAGCCTCTCCGTTAGCCCGCTCCTGGTGTCGTCACACGCGCTCGGGATCGACCCGAGCGCTACCGCGCCCGGTACTGATGCGTGAGGCGTGCGATGCATTCGTCTTAGTCAATCATGTGACACGTCCGTGAACGGCTCTGTAATTCCCGAGACGCGAAAGTCGGAATCCAAAGCGGCGCTGCGCGCCGCACTCCAAGGCGCTTCGCGCAAGACTCTTCAAGGCAGTTTGGCGTACGATTCCGGCATGCGAATCATTCGAGCCGCCGCGGCGCTCATAACCTGCCTGTTCCTTCTCGGCATCGGCACCCCGGTGACCTCCACGACTGCGCAACAGAAGTCCGACGCCTTTGTACCCCCGACTGCGCTCGAGCTCGCGATCGAGCCGATGGCGCCGATCGGCGACTCGGTCTGGGTGGCGAAGATCGGAGAGGGGCTGTGGGTATTCACCGCAACGGGCGCGATCTCGAGCGGCGCTGTGTTTCCGGCGAACGGCATGCTGCTCGAAACGAAGACCGGCTCGGTGGTCGTCGATCCGGGCTGGACCGCGGCTCAGTCGAAGGCGCTGATGCGATGGGCCCGCGAGACGCTTCACAGGCCAGTCGCGAAGGCCGTGGTCACACACTCGCACAGCGACAGGATGGGAGGAATCGAGCCGCTCGCGGAGGCGGGCATTCCGGTGCTCGCGCTCGGGCGAACACGCGAGTTGGCGCAAAAAGCCGGGCACACGATTTTGCCGATCGCTGTGGCCGAACTTGAAACGAAGCCTTATCGCGATCCGGACGGCTTCGAGCTGTACTTTCCGGGCGCTGGTCATACGCCTGACAACATCGTGGTCAATTTTCCGGCTCACTTTCTGGTCTTCGGCGGCTGTCTGGTCAAGTCAGTGACGTCGGCCGACCTCGGGAATCTCGCCGATGCGGTGATGACCGAGTATCCCGGCAGCATCGAGCGGGTAATGCGGGCGTATCCGAAGCGCCGGATCGTGGTACCGGGTCACGGCTCGATCGCCGGCGATCCACTTGCGCACACTCTGAAGTTGCTGCGGGATCTCGGGGCTGCGACGCCGCCGGCACGTGAGCGGTAGTCCGTGACCTGTCAGCGCAATCCAGTGCGCTGTCTAGGTATAATCCCGGTATGGCGCGCGGATGGGACAGCAAGGCGATCGAGGACCAGATCGCGGAGGCGGAAGCGGCAAAGGCCAATCGCGATAAGCCGGTAGTATCGCGTGACGAGCGTGAGTCGGTTGCACGACTCAGGTCGCTCGAACTGTCTCGCGTGAACGTGCTTAACCGACTGGAGGCTGCCCGCGACGAGCGGTATCGCGTTCAGCTGAGCGCGGCATTGGACCACCTTGAGAACGAAATCCGTGAGCTGAACGAAACCGCTGCGCGGTAGACAGCGGGCGACGGGGTGCCTGGTAGTCCACGATGCGGCTGTTCCCCGCTTCTCCCCGTTTTTCGAGCCGCGAGCGGTAGCGAGCGTCCCACGGACGGTCGTTCGGTTCGATCACTTCCGTCCTTCCACAACGACGAGTCTGCGATTTCAGGCACCGTCCGTGGGACGCTCGCTACCGCTCGCGGCTCAAGGAACGGGGAACGAGGAACGAGGAACGGGGAAGCATCCTGCCGCCGATCGCGTCTCTCACCGCGTAACCGGCAACCTCAGCCGTCCAACACACCCCCGCGCGTCCGCCCGATTCTCGAGCGTCAGCGTCCCGCCGTGCGCTTCGACGATCTGCCGGCTCAGCACCAGGCCGATCCCCGATCCACCCGGCTTTGTCGTGAAAAACGGAACGAACAGATTCGCCGTGTTCGCGATTCCCAGCCCGTCGTCCTCCACGAACAGCTCGAGCCAGCCCCGTTCGCACGTCCATCCCACTACCACCCCGCCATCGGTCTCGACGACCGCGTCCGCCGCATTCCGAATGAGGTTGATGAGCGCCTGCTCGAGCTGGTCACCATCCGCCTGTACCGTCACCAGCGGTCCCGGCCGAACCACCACCGGAGCCGCTCTTCAACAGCGATTGCCCGCCGGACCAGCGTCTCGACGTCCAGCTGTTGCACCTTCGGCTCCGGCAGCTTCGCGAGTGCGGCATACGCCTGCATGAACCGGTTGAGCGCCGCGGCACGCGATCCGATCGTCGACAGTCCCCTGCGCGCGTCGTCGCGCCAGTCATCCGCGAGGGGCCCGGCAGCGAGCAGCGACTCGAGACTCGCGGCGATCGACTTGATCGGCGCAAGCGAGTTGTTCAGTTCGTGGCCAATGACGCGGATGATCCGGCGCCACGCGAGCCGCTCCTCCTCGCGAAGCTCGCGGCTCAGGTCCGGAACGACAAGCAGATGATGCGGCCGGCCGCCTTCGCGGAAGGCCCCGCGACGCACGCTCCATCGACCGCCGCCTTGCGCCGCCGATTCGATGGTCCGAACCGGATCCCCCTCGAGGCAGTCGTCGAGCCCCAACTCATCGGCGGTCTGACCGATGGCGGCCTCGGTCGTTCGACCCAGGAACCGTTCGCCCGCGCGATTCAGCAGCCGTAGCCGCTTGTCGAAGTCGAACGCGAAGATCGCGACGTCGATCTCCGAAATCACCGTCCGCAGGAGCGTCGTGGCTTCCATCGCGCCGAGCCGCTGCTCGCGCAAGGTCTCGCTGAGCGCGTTCACCTCGAACAGCGCCTCGCCCATCGCGTCGTCGAGCCCGGCGCCCCGCGCGCGGATCGAGTAGTCACCCTCCCGGATAGCCGCAAGAAGATTCGAGAGCGACTGGATCGGCCGCACCACCCGCTCGCGCAACGAAAACGCAAATCCGAGCCAGAAGCCCACAACCAGAAGCATCACGGTCCATTGCAATTTCGCGCTCGCTTCGCTGGCGATCAGCAACACCAGACAGGCCACCACACCTGGCAATCCCGTCAGCAAGGCGAGCCGCAGCACGTCCCGTTCGACCGTGACACGTCGCTTCCGCCGTATCCTGTCGAGCCGCAACTTCCGCCAAAACCCGACAATCGCGAAAGTGACCGAGCCGGCGCTGTCGCGCAGCGCGGCCATCGGCGACCTCGATGCCGACGACTCCGAATGCCGTCCGATGGTCTTCAGCACGTCCATCACAGTCCGAATCGCTGCAGCCGCCTGTATAGCGCGCTCCGGCTGAGCCCGAGCCGTTCGGCGGCCTGCGTAACGTTGCCGTCGTGGCGCTCGAGCGCCTTCCTGATCAGGTGGTACTCGACTTCCTCGAGGCTCATGTCCTCGAGCCGGCCCGCGCTGCCCGCGGCGGTCTGCAGGCCGAGGTCGATGGCCGTGATCCGGTCTCCCTGCATCATCAGCACGGCCCGCTCGACCGTGTGATCGAGCTCTCGCACATTGCCCGGCCAGGCATGCGCGAGCATCACCCGGAGCGCCTCGTCGTCGAATCCCTCGGACCGCTTCCGGTACCGGGCGAGGTGCTGCTGGAGGAAGTGCTCGGCGAGCACTGGAATGTCTTCGGGCCGGTCGCGCAGCGGCGGCAGCCGAATCTCGATCGTGTTGAGCCGAAACAACAGGTCCTGCCGGAACCGTCCGGCCGCAACGTCCACCTGCAGGTCTGCGTTCGTTGCCGACAGGATTCGTACGTCCACCCGTCGCGTGCGCGACGCTCCGACGCGCTCGAACTCGCCGGTCTCGATGACGCGCAGCAGCTTCGCCTGTTGGTTGAGCGGCATGTTCGCGATCTCGTCGAGGAACACCGTGCCGCCGTCGGCGAGCTCGAAACGGCCGACGCGATCCACTTTCGCATCCGTGAAGGCGCCCTTCACGTGGCCGAACAACTCGCTCTCGAAGACGCCGTCCGACAGGCCGCCGATGTTGACCGTCACCATCGGCTTTCCCGACCTCGCCGAAACGGCCCTGAGCGCGCGCGCGACGACGCCCTTGCCACTGCCGTTCTCGCCCGTGATCAGGACGTTCGCGTCTGACGGACCGACGCGCTCGATGAGCTGCCGGACGGGCCGCATCGCAGGCGATCCGGCAATGAAGGTCGCGCCGGGCTCTTCGCGCAACAGGCGGTTCTCGGCCTCGAGCCGCCGGCCGGTCCGCAGTGCGTCGCCGAGCTCGGTCTGCGTGCGCAGGACCGAGAGCAGCCGCTCGTTCTCCCACGGCTTCTGGACGAAGTCGCGGGCACCGCGGCGCATCGCCTCGACCGCGACCTCGACGCTGCCCCACGCGGTCATAGCGACGACCGGAAGGGTGCTGTCCATCGAGCGCAGGCGCGAGATGAGGTCGAGTCCCTCCTGGCCCGAGGTCGTGTCGCGTGTGTAGTTGAGATCGATGAGCACGACGTCGAAGTCGCTCGATGAAACGGCACGTTCGACGGCCGCGGGCGACATCACCGCTTCGCTCTGATAGCCGGCGCCCTTCAGCAGAAGCCTGAGCGCTTCGACCACATCCGGCTGATCATCGGCGATGAGCACTCGTGCCATGTCGTCACCATCCCGGGAGTCGGACCCCGCCGTACCCTTGGCGCGCCGACGTCCTCGAACATACATCATCCTGAAACGGCACGGTGACTGGAAGGATCGGCGGTGTGATCCGGGGACAATCCTGCCAGAGAGGGAAGAGCACGCGGATCTTGCGGATCACAGCGGATCGAGCGGAACTGATTGATGCCCGGATCCGCCTGACCCGCAACATCCGCACGATCCGCGTGCTCTTCTCTTTTCGCCCATCATTCAGTTGACCGCGGTGCTCTCGTCGACGATGCGGCCGTCGAACAGGTGAACGGTGCGATCCGCGTGTCGCGCGAAGCGCGAGTCGTGCGTGACCATGCAGATCGTCGCGCCGGCCTCGTGAAGTTCGCGCAACAGCTCCATGACGGCGTCGCCGTTCTTCGAGTCGAGATTTCCCGTCGGCTCATCGGCCAGCAGGATTGACGGGTCCCCGACGAGCGCGCGGGCAACGGCGACGCGCTGCTGCTGGCCTCCCGAGAGCTGGCTGGGCAAGTGCCGCGCGCGACGCGTCATGCCGACGCGGTCGAGCGACGCGTTGACGCGCTCCTTCCTCTCGGCGGCGCCCATTCCGCGGTAGGTGAGCGGCAGCTCCACGTTTTCGAGCACCGTCAGGTCGCCGATCAGGTTGAAGCTCTGGAAGATGAAGCCGATCTTGCGGTTGCGAATCCGGGCGCGCTCGGCGAGCGACAGTCTGGCCACCGGTTCGCCGCCCAGCGTGTATTCGCCCTCGGTCGGCGAGTCGAGCAGTCCGAGGATCGAAAGAAGTGTCGACTTTCCGCAGCCGGATGGACCCGAGATGGACACGAACTCTCCCTGTGAGATTTCCAGATGAATCCCGGACAGCGCGTGCGTTTCGACCTCGTCGGTCGAGAAAACCTTTGCCAGACTTTCGAGACGAATGAGTGGTTGCGACGATGTGCTCATATCCAATCCTTTCGCGTCATCACTTCAATCGGATTCGTTCGAAGCCGTCCCAGGCGGACGTATCCGAGAGAATGATCTGATCCCCGGGCGAGAGTCCCTCGACCACCTCAACGGTGTTCACGGACGCGCGACCGAGTCGAACCTGAACGCGGACGGCCGCGGCGCCATCCTCGACGAGCTTGAAAAGACCGACCGTGCTCTGCGACTGGGCGTTGATCGGCCGATTGACGAATACGATGTCGTCGAGTCGCTCGATCTCAATCGTGCCGTCGACGGTCAGGTCGGGCCTGGCGCCCGACGGCAGCGGTTCGGAGAATGCCACATCGACCGTTACGGTTCCCTGCTGCGCTGCGGGATCGATTCGCGAAACCGTACCGGCGACGATGCCGTTCCGAGTGTCGACGAGTGCCTTCTGTCCGAGGGACGTCCTTCACCTGGGTCTCGGGCACTTTCAGCTCGGCCTTGAGCCTCGTCGGCTCGGCGACTCGCGCGAGCGGGGCGCCCGACGTCACGCGCTGCCCGACCTCGATCTCGACCCGCTGGAGGACTCCGGAGATGCCCGCCCTGACATTCAGGGCGCCAATCTGCGCACGCCGCAAATCTCTCGCAGCCTTAAGCTGATCGATGACGGCGCGCTGCGAAGCGAGTTGTGACTCCATGGACTGGCTCGCGAACTGGAGCCGCTCACGGGCGATCCGGAACCGGTTCGCCAGTTCATCTGCCGTTACGCGGGAAAGCTTCTGATTGAGTGGCGAGATCAGTCCCTTGGCAATCAGGACATCGTCGGCGTCGGCCCGGAGCTTCGCCTGCTTGAAGTCCGACTCGACTCGCGCGGCTTCGGCTTCCTGGGCGAGTATCTCGCTCTGAAGCTGGACGGACTGCCGGTCGAGATCGGCCTCGGCGGCCCTGAGTTTCAGGTCCGCGTCCTGCGCGGCGAGTTGAAGCTCCGGATTGCTCAGTTCGACGATGACGGTGTCAGCCTGGACCGTCGTCCCCGGCTGAACGGCGATGCGCTCGACCTGTCCGTCGGATCCAGCGGGGATTACGCGGATGTCGACGGGGACGAGCGTGCCGGTACCTCGTACCTGGCGCAGCATCGGACCGCGCTCCACCTTTCCCGTCCATACGGCCGCTGCGTCCATCATCGGGTCCGCGGGCTTCAGGCGTGCCAGCGCGACGGTGATCGCCGCGACGGCGATGAGCCCGATCGCGGTCAAAGCGAAAAAACGGACCTTGCGGGCGCGTCTGGCAGACGTGGGTTTGACGATGTCCATGGCGG
This sequence comes from Blastocatellia bacterium, assembly GCA_016705245.1. Lineage (GTDB taxonomy): Bacteria > Acidobacteriota > Blastocatellia > UBA7656 > JADIYM01 > JADIYM01. Next base: position 220,450 of record JADIYM010000004.1, read on the forward strand.
ATCCGGACGAGAACAGTGCCACCCGCGTGCCAGAGCCGGCAGACAACGAAATCCCGCCATTCAAAGGCATTTCCGGTCGTGCCAGTGCGTCGGATCTTCACCAACCGTCCGAAAATGGGACGACCCGTTGCCGGAACCGGTCGGCGACCTGATCTCCTTCTGACTGCGTTTCTGCGTCTGCACTCCGCGTCTCTGCGAGAAGCAGTTTCTCGCAGAGACGCGGAGTGCAGACGCAGAGACACTGAATCGAGATGCCGCTGACCCGGAGCCGTGGATGGAAGCCTGTACGCCGCTAGATCTCCACCTTCATCCGCGCGGCCTTACGCTGGATGAGGTCACGGCGCTGACCGATCTTCTCCATCGTCCTGGAAATCTCGCCCGTGTGGGCCTCGAACGCCGCCTTTCGCCGACTATGCGCCGAGAATGAGGCCACCGCTACGAGTAGTCCGAACCCCGCGAGCGTCGCCCCGACCGCCAGACTCCAGATCATCACGATCAGGCCACCGAACAAGATGACCACACCAAAGATCCCCCGGCGGAAATTGCCCGCTCCCGGCTTCTTCGCCATCTCGACAAGATACCGCTTGTGCAACTCGTCGAGCTCGGCGACGAGCTCCGCAGCCTGGGCCTCATAGGCCTGGTACGTCGGGTCATCTTCGACCGACTTGCCTACCACCTTGAGCGCGATGCCATCATCGGTCCCAATGACCTTTATTATTGCGTCGCACGATCGGCAGATGAACGATCGAGTGGATTTCGGGACCGGCAGCTCCGTCGCGCAGTTGGGACACGGCTGCACTTCAGCCGACGATTTCTTCGCATTTGACATACTTCGACCTCGATCGGACCGTTGGAGCGTCTTTGGCACTCCGTCCGAACCGACGGTTGGTACCACAGCGGCGCGAATCGGCGCAAGGCTGGCCTCAGACCTCCGTCTGTCGCCGCGCGCTACTCAGCGCCTCAGAGATCTCGTCGAAGCCGTAAGCCCGCACGAGACGACGTAGATCCTCTGCGAGCACCGCGTCGAGTTCCGCGATTCGATCCGCGACATCGATCGCCGCCTCGGCATCGCCCTGCTGCACTGCCTGATCGAGCATCGCGACCCATTCGGGAGGCAACGTAGCCAGCGCCTCCACGTCCAGGGGGACCGAACCCGCATCGATCAACGCGTCGTCAACGTTGTCGTCGGTTTCCTCGGCATATGCGTATCGAACTCCGAGGTGTTCCGCCATCTTCTCGAATATCACACGGTCGCGGAATGGCTTCGACACGAAGTCGTCACAGCCGGCATCGAGGATCATTGCGCGGTCCGTGTCGAAGGCGCTCGCCGTCAGCGCGATGATCCTGCAGCGACGGTCCGAGTCGCGTTCGCGCTCGCGTATCATTCGCGTCGCCTCGATTCCGTCGATCCCGGCCATCCGAATGTCCATCCAGATCAGGTCGGGCTTCCAGGTCTCCCACTTTGCGATTGCGTCGCGTCCCGTTGACGCCTCGCACGCGGTAAAGCCGGCATCGGTCATCAGCGCCGAGAGCAGATGCCGGTTCTCCGTGACGTCGTCCACCACGAGCACGCGGACCGCCGGATGCCCCGACTCGAGTCCGACAACCCGCCTGGACCGATTGCCGGCCATTGGCTTCGTCATTACACGGAACGGCAGTGAGACCGTGAACGTCGTTCCGACACTGAGCTCGCTTTCGACCGAGATGTCGCCGCCCATGAGTCGCGCATTGGCCCGGCTGATCGCGAGTCCGAGTCCCGTGCCTTCCTTGGCGTGCATGCCGCTCGTGGTCTGCGAGAACGCCGTGAAGAGCCGGCCCTGTTCCTCGGGCGCGATGCCGAACCCCGTGTCTCGCACCCTGAAGTTCGTGCGATCGCCGACCAGTGAAGCCTCGAGGTCGATCGTTCCCGACTGCGTGTAACGAAGGGCGTTGCCGAGAAGATTGATGAGGATCTGACGAAGCTTGCCGTCATCGCCGCACACCTGGCGAGGTACGCTTGCGTCGCAGCGGACCGTCAAGACGAGTCCCTTCGCTTCTGCCCGCGGTTGGAACGTCTCGTAGAGGTCATCGAGCAGGTGGTGAAGGTCAAAGGGTTCCTCCTTCAGCGTCATCTGGCCTGCCTCGATTTTCGTGATCGAGAGAATGTCGTTGATTAGGGAGAGAAGGTGCTCGCCGCTTCGCATGATGACCGACAGTCCGTGCCGCGTTTCTTCGTTGAGCGAATGGCGACGCCGCAGAAGCTGGACGAATCCGAGGATCGCGTTGAGCGGCGTCCTCAGCTCGTGGCTCATGCTCGCCAGAAACAGGCCTTCTGATTCGCTGGCCACTTGCGCCGCCTCACGGGCCTCATTCGCCAGACGCTCGGACTCACGGAGCTGCGTCACGGTCTCCGCCAGTTCCTGCGTTCGTTGCGCGACCTTGCCTTCGAGGTCCTGGTTGAGCGCATCGAGATCGCGATAGACCCGGCTGAATCGATTCGACAGCGAAACCGCGATCGACAGGAGCAAGGCAAAGAAACCCCAATGGACGAAGTTCTGCATTGGCACGAAGCCGAGCCCGCCAAGCAACTGCCAGAGTCGTGCCGTCGCGAGGAAAATGAGCCCCACGCAGATGGTCCTGGCCTCGCGATTGCCGCGCAGTGCCTGCACCGGGATGACGCCGAACCACAGGAAGAACGTCACGATCAGGATGAGCACCGGCCGATCGCCCAGTGTCACGAGCACGAAGACCGGCACCGTGATATTCAACAGGATCAGCACGCCCTGCAGCGCGACGTAAGCTCTGGCCAGCGGACCGAACCGCCACCCGAAAATCTTCCACAGGAAACCGAGCCACGCCGCGCCGGCGACGTGCAGCGCGGTCCGTGAGATGAAGAACGCGATCAGTGGATCGAGCGTCTGCTTTCCCCACGGGCTCGAGAAGATCATGTTGAGCGCCGCGGCGACAGCAATCGTTCCGAACCACAGGTACTCCGTCTGCTCGCGCCGCCGGCTGAACAACTGGATGTGGTAGAGGCCGGCAAGAATGAACACAACGCCGAGAACCAGAATGTCGACGCTTTCCAGAAGGCCGGACTTGTAGCTCAGATCCGCGCGCACGCGCAGGTCGTCGATGTGACCAATCTGCACGTCCGCAACTGCCCGGCGGTCGAGCTCGACTGGAACTCCCGCGTAGGCAGGATCGCGCCACACCCGCACGGCTATCTCGAGCGCACCCGTGGCGTCGATCCCCTCCGTCGGGATCGGAAATGTCACAGTCGAAGCAACGACGCTCTTCTCGTTCGTCGTGCGCGGTCCGAAAGATCCGCACTCGCGGCCGTTGACGACGACCACCACCCCGCCATAGTCGACGGGTCCGACCGACACTCCGAGAGCCGAGCTCGAGGCGGCTGCCGGCAATTGCAGACGCAATCTAAGCCACGTGAGACCGGCAAAATCGACGGAGCCTTGTGCACCGAGCACGTTTTCGACCGAAACTTCAGTCCATCGTGGGTCATCTGCCGAAGGCTGAGCCGAGTCATCCGGAGCACGTATCGCCTGCCACCCCACGTACGAGACGCTGCGGGGTGTCGGTCGACGAAACGACCGTCGCGCTCGGTGCGGCGAACGCCGTGGCCACCCCGCCACAGCACCAGAGCAGGCACACGGCGGCTATAACATCGAGCTTGGGGGCGAATCTCGGCATTCTACTGTTGAGTGGCCGCCGGTCCGGACCGGCTGATGGACCCTTCCGCCCCATATTATCGGCAGCAAAGCGGTTGGGCATTACCGGTCTCGGCCAGACTCTTTCGCCGCTCTCTCCGGGGCACGGGCAAATTGACGGCTCACCGCGGCTGCAAGCGGTTGACCCACATTGGGCGCGCCTGCGATCATTACGGGCTTGACGGGTCCCCGTCATTCGCAGGTTGTGCGCACTGGAGGTCTCTGTGGTTCGTGCCGTCGCCCGTCCGTTCCTTTGCCGTCGCTTCGTATCCACCGGGCTGACGCTGGTTTTCGCTGTGACATTCCTGAATCCGGTGTTGGCTTCGTCCGACGAATCGGGCCGGACAACCGTAGATTCGGCAGTTGCGGCACGGTTGAACGGCGGATGGTTCAAGCTGCCTCACGTGCCCGGCGAGCTCATCGTAAAGGTCCGTGAAGGCTCCTCGAAGGCAGGACTTGACGCCATCGAGCAGAGTGGAATGTTTGTCGTCGAGTCCGCGAAGGCGGCTCCCTCCGTCAAACTGGTCCGAGCGGCCACTGCATTGCAGGCAGAAGCTGCACTTGCGGCGCTCGTCGAGAATCCGGCCGTCGAATACGCCGAACCGAACTATCTGCTCGAGACCAGCGCGACTCCGAACGACCCTCGATTCAGCACGCAGTGGGGACTCGAGAACGGTAACGGCCCGGACATCAACGCGCCGCAGGCATGGGACCGGACGACCGGTAGTGACGACGTCGTGATCGGCGTCATTGACTCGGGAATGGACATCACGCACGTCGATCTCAAGGAGAATCTCTACAAGAACCAGGGTGAGATCGCCGGCAACAGCATCGACGACGACGGCAACGGCTATGTCGACGACGTCAACGGCTGGGACGCGGTGACCGACACTGGACGGATGCGCGACGAGGACGGGCACGGAACACACGTATCGGGAATCGTCGGGGCGAGAGGCAACAACGGCGAGGGCGTCGCCGGCGTGAACTGGCGGGTCAAGCTGCTTCCGCTCCGCTTCATCACGGTTCGCAGCGGCGCGACCTTCGATGCGCTGCAGTGCATCGACTATGCCACCAACCTCCGCAATCGCGGTGTCAACATTCGGATCCTCAACAACAGCTGGGGCGGTGGCGGATATTCGACCGCGCTTGTCGAAGCGATCAAGCGAGCAAACTCAGCCGGGATCCTGTTCGTCTGCGCCGCGGGCAACGAGAGTACGGACTCGGATGCGGTCCCGTCATATCCCGCGTCGTACGAGGTCGCAAACGTGATCTCCGTGGGCGCAATGACGCGCAGCAACTTCCAGGCGGGCTTCTCGAACTTTGGACGACGGTCCGTTGACGTTTTTGCGCCGGGCGACGGAATCCTCAGCACGACGCCTGGCAACAGCTACGCGTCCTTCAACGGCACGTCTCAGGCTTCGCCGATGGTCGCCGGAATCGCCGGGCTGATTCTTGCCGAACATCCGGAGGCAACCGTCCCTGAGATGAAGGCGCGGATCCTCGGATCGGTGCAGCGCGAGAGTTTCGCGTCGTCGCTCTGCCTGACTGGTGGCCGGGTCGACGCTCAGTCCGCCATTCGCAGCGAGTCGACGGCTCCTGGGCCCATCTCTGATTTCCGTTTGACGACCGTTTCGCGTTCAACGATCGTGCTTGCATGGTCGGCGGTCGGCGACGACGGCACGACGGGCTCGGCTGCCTACTACGACCTGCGATGGTCGACCGACGAGATCACGACATCGAGTTTCGACGTCGCGAACCAGATAAGCGACACGCGGATGCCGCTGCGCGCCGGCGAAACCGAAACCGCCGTGATACGTGGCTGTTTCACCGATGGCCAACCCGTCCACATCGCACTCCGCGTTTACGACAAGGCCGGGAACCGCTCGCAGTCCGACACGCTTACGGCCGTGCCCGCCGGCGCCATTCTCAACTTCACGCTCGAGCCGGGTCCGGACGATTTCGTCCTCGGCACTCCGCTCAATCTGAAGGGTGACGACAAGGCAGCCACGGTCGATCTGCCTTTCGACTTCCCGTATTACGGCGCGACATATCGCACGGCCTATGTCTCGACGAACGGCGTCGTGGCATTCGACGGGCCATTCGTTACTCCGACAGGCTCGCGGAGCGACCTTGCGACCCTAAACGGTCTCGCGCCGCTCTGGTTCGACCTCAGAACCGACGGCAGTCAACCAGGCGAGGACGTCTACGTCACGTCATCCGGCGACGAGTTGACGCTGCGCTGGGTGGCCGAGCCGTTCTATCCATCAGGAGAGGCGCCGAAGAGATCCCCAGGTCTCGTTCGCCGTCACGTTGCACGCGAACGGCCGGGTGGATTACGTGTATGGCCCCGGCGGTAACGACGGATTGCGCGTTGATTCGAGCACGCCGGTCGTTGGAGTCTCGGACGGCGGCTGTGCGAGCCTCGTGCTCGAGGCATATTCCGGGCGCGAGTCGCTGAAGAACGCTCCTGCAGTGACATTCGTTCCCGGTATGGCGACGACGGGCATCGAGCCGGTATTCGCGTCGCAGACGCTTTCGAGCGCCACAGAGGGATTACTCAAGCAGTTCACGATTACCGCCTCCGACCCGGATGGCACTGCGGTCACCGTCATTGCTGCGCTGCCACGGAACGCGACCTACGATCAGGGCACGGGTGCTGTGCGGTTTACTCCCGACAGCGCGCAGGATGGCATCGTGCAGTTCGCGTTCACGGCAACGGACGCTTCCGGCGCTTCGACGTCCCGGACGTATGCTCTGACGGTGCTCGACAACGGCAACCTGCCGGAGATCAACTTCATTACCACTAAGAAGAAGATCACTTTCACCGGAATCGGCTTCCGCGTCGGAGCCCGCATCGAAGTCGACGGCACGTTCCTCACCGACGCCAGGAACAACAAGAAATCGCCGGCGACAAAGATCACGAGTGCATCGGCCAAGGCTGCTCTTGCGGCTCCGGGATTGCACACCGTGGTCGTCGAGAACCCGGACGGCACTCGAAGCGGTCCTTTCTACACAATCCGATGACGTCGTGGCGTCACCGACAATTCCACAGAATCGAGATTTCATGTCTGACACGCTAGCCCATCAAGCATTCAAGAACGTCAAGACGGAGGCGTTCCTCGACCTGCCGCCCAAAGCTCGTCTCGATGCGTTCGCGTGGGCCTACTGCTGCGCGGTTTCGGAAGCCTCGTCTGAGCAACTCACTGCAGAGGCTGCGGCGCTTGGAGTCCCCGCCGACTACCTTACCGGGCTCCGCGACATGAAGGAGTCCGAGCACACGCGCATAGTCGCGGAAGTGCTCAGGATTTTCTGCGACCGTCCGGCGGGTGCTTCGGCTTCGGCCGTCGACTCGCTGCTCGACGACGTAATGGGCGTCGGCGGGCACGAAGGCACGATCCCCGGTTAATCGTTGGCAGCGATCGGGCCCGGATCGATTTCCGGCACGAGCGTCTCGAGGTCCCGCGCGAAGGCTCGACCGTCTACGTATCGGTCTGCCGGCTGCTTTGCGATCGCTCGAAGTACTACCGTGTCGACGTCGGCGCCGAGGTCGGGACGCAGCGACGACGGCGGAGCCGGCGTTTTCGAGAGGTGCTGCAGAAGGATGGCACCGACGGTTGGTCCCCTGAACGGCGTCGTTCCGGTCAACATCTGGTACGCAATCACTCCGAGCGAGTAGATGTCGGCGCGACCATCGGCTGTCGCGCCTTCGATGATCTCCGGAGCGATGTACTCCGGAGTCCCAAGGATGTTCTTGCCGGTGAGCTTCGACGCATTGCTCTCGGTCATGCGTGCGACGCCAAAGTCCACGATCTTGATTGTCGATGGCTGCGCGGCCGAGTCCGGAAAAACGAGGTTCTCGGGCTTGAGGTCACGATGCACGATGCCCGCATCGTGAAACAGCGACGCCGCCTCGCAGACGGGCACGAGGAGCGCGGCGAGCAGCCGCAGCGACACCGTGCCCTCAATGGCGAGCCAATCGGCGAGCGTCGGTCCGGTCAGCAATTCCTGAACGATGCCGGGCCGTCCGTCCGGCAGCACGACGAGGTCGAGAATCTGTACCACATTCTGATGGCTCAGCGCCGAAAGGGCCTGCGCCTCGCGTTGGAAGCGCTCGAGGTACTTCGGTTCACCGGCGAGGTCGTGAAGCAGGATCTTCATCGCGACCTCGCCGCCCGTTCGTGAGTCGATCGCGAGATACACAGAGCTCATGCCGCCGCGACCGAGGAGCCGGTCGATGGCGTAATGCGAGACCTGCGTCCCGACCAGAGTGGAGCGTTTTAATTCGTCGGTCAAGAATGCGATGCCGGCAGCGGCCGAAGCCTCGAGCGAGGCTCAGCCTTCGGCCTCCTCCGTAAGCTTCGAGGCAAGCGGCAGCGGCAACTCCTCGATTCGATCGATGTGAAAACACGCCGCGCGGTGACCGGGCCTGATCTCGACGAGCGGCGGACGCGAGTCGGCACACTCGGCCGTTGCGAGAGGGCAACGCGTTCGAAAGTGGCACCCGCTCGGCGGATTGATTGGCGACGGGACGTCACCCTTCAGCGGAATGTGTGTCCGCACGCGCTTCGGCACCGGCACGGGGATCGCCGAAAGCAGGGCCCGCGTGTACGGGTGGAGGGGATGCGCGAACAAATCGTCGGTTTCCGCTTCTTCGACAATCTGTCCCAGGTACATCACTGCAATGCGGTCCGAGATGTGCCGAACCACCGCGAGGTCGTGCGCGATGAATAGGTACGCTAGGTTCATCTCGCGCTGCAGATCCGAGAGAAGATTGAGAATCTGCGCCTGGATCGAAACGTCGAGCGCCGAGACCGCTTCATCGCAGACAATGAACTCGGGCTCGACAGCCAGGGCGCGCGCGATGCCGATGCGCTGACGCTGCCCACCCGAGAACTCGTGCGGATACCTGTTCACGTAGTTGCGATTGAGCCCGACGCGTTCGAGCAATTGCGCCACCCGGTCACGGCACGCTGCTCGTGACGTCACGAGCCTGTGAAGCCGCATCGCGTCGCCGACCGTTTCGGCGACCGTGTGGCGCGGATTCAGGGATGAATAGGGATCCTGAAAGATGATCTGCATTCGACGCCGAAGAGTCCGAAGGCCGCCGGCCGACATTGCGAGCACGTCGGCGCCGTCGAAGCTCACCTGCCCTCCGGTCGGTTCGATGAGTCGCAGGACGCAACGACCCACCGTCGTCTTTCCGCAACCCGACTCGCCGACGAGCCCGAGGGTTTCCCGACGCGTCAGTGAAAACGACACGTCGTTGACCGCCTGCACGTTTCCAACGACGTGTGGGATCAATCCCTTCCGGATCGGATAGAACTTCTGGAGGTGCTTGACCTCGACGAGCGGACGCGTATCACCGTGCTTCATGACGCCTCGCTCCCGGCGGTGCTGAACGGACACGCCACTTTGTGACCAGGCGCGACCTCGACGAGCTCGGGTTCAAACGACGCGCATTCCGCCCGGACAATGGTGCAGCGCGTGCGGAATCGGCACCCGGTCGGAAACTCGAGCGGGTTCGGTACATTGCCGGGAATGACGTTCAGGGTCTCGCCGCGGTGCTCGAGCGACGGCAGCGACTGGAAGAGGGCTCTCGTGCATGTCGAACTCTTCCCGGAGGTCGTGCAGCAGGTCGAGAATCTGCGACTGAATCGTGACGTCGAGCGCGGTCGTCGGCTCGTCGGCGATGAGCAGCTTCGGCCGGCACACGAGTGCCATGGCGATCATCGCCCGCTGTTTCATCCCGCCCGAAAGCTGATGCGGGTATTCGTCGACACGCTTCTCCGGCGACGGAATACCGACGCGGGAGAGCATTTCGATGGCGAGCCGGCGTGCGTCGGCCTTCGACGCGCTCGTGTGGCGCAGGATGGCTTCCGTGATCTGCCGGCCGATAGTGAGGATCGGGTTGAGCGACGTCATCGGCTCCTGGAAGATCATCGAAATATCGTTGCCGCGGACGTCGCGCATCTCCGCTTCCGAGAGTTTCAGGAGGTCCCGGTCCTCGAAGACGATCTCGCCGCTCTCGACGCGTCCGGGCGGCACCGGGATGAGACCCATGATCGTAAAAGCCGTGACGGACTTTCCGCATCCCGACTCCCCGACGACCGCGACCGTCTCGCTCGGGAATACCTCGAACGACACCCCGTCGACGGAACGCGCGACGCCGTCGGATGTGTGGAAATACGTCCGAAGATCCCGAATCGCGAGCAGCGGCTGTGTTGCCGGTTCGGGGCTGGTCATCGCTGCGTCCTCGGGTCAGCGGCGTCGCGAAGGCCATCGCCGAACACGTTCCAGGCCATCACGGCGAGGAAGATGAAAACTCCGGGCGTCAGGATCCACCAGTAGTCGGTCAGATAGCGGAGGTTCTGCGCGGCCTGCAGCATGTTGCCCCACGAGGCTTCCGGCTCCTGCACACCGACGCCGAGGAACGACAGCGCGACCTCGCCTAGAATGTAGAACGGTACGCTCAGCGTCGCGGTCACGATGACGAACGAAAGCGTGTTCGGAAGGATGTGCTTCATCACGATCCACATCCGGCTGAACCCGAGCGCCTGCGCCGCGATGACGTACTCCAGTTCCTTGATCGAGAGGACCATGCCGCGAATGACGCGAGCTATCGAGGCCCACCCGATGAACGAGAGGATCAGGATGATAATGAGGTAGAGCTGGGTCGACGAGAGCTCGGCGCCGAAACTTTGCCGCAGGACGAGTATGAGGTACAGGCTCGGCAGTGCGAGGATCAGCTCGACGAGTCTCATCAGGCCGAAGTCGATGGCCCCGCCAAAGTAGCCCGCCACTCCTCCGATGAGCATTCCGATCGACGTCGAGATGAGGATGCCGATGATGCCGACCGAGAGTGAGATGCGTCCGCCGTAAAGAATCCTCGAGAGGACGTCTCGGCCGAACTGATCGCCACCGAACAGGTAGAGTCGGCCAGGCTCGTCCACACCGAACAGATGCGTCCGTACCGGGAGAACCCAGAGCAGGTCGCATTGGGCGCCCTGCACGAAGAAGCGGATCGGATAGATCTTGGACGTGTCCTCAGCGTAGACCGTGTTGTACGGATCCGAGATCCTCGACTCGGAGATGAAGGGCCGCCGCCAATTGCCCTCAGAGTCACGGATGTGAATTCGACCGAGAATGTGCGGAGGATGGAATGAGCGGTAAGAGTCCTGCGTCTCGTAGGTGTACGGAGCGACGAATCCCGCCAGGATCGCCAGCCCATACAGCGCGACGAGAACCCAGAGTGCCGTCATCGCCGTGCGATTGCGTCGGAGCTTGAGCCAGAGTATCTGCCACGGGCTGCGGTTGACGACAACGGACGACGTGCCGTCGCCGGCGTCAGGCGGCGCGATCTGCGGCTCGATCGGCGTGAGGTTCGCGGCCATCGGCTACTCCAGTCGGATTCGCGGATCGACGACCGCGAGCAGGATGTCGGCGAGCAGGTTTCCAACGACGAGCATTACGGTGACCATCACGATCGAGGCCATGACGAGCGGCTCGTCCTTGTTGATCAGTGCATCCACCGTCAGGCGGCCCATGCCTGGCCACGAGAAAACGAACTCCGTGATGAACGCGCCCGACAGGAGGTACGCGAACGAGAAGCCGAATAGCGTGATGAGCGGATTGATCGCGTTGCCGAGCGCATGACGGAAGAGCACCGTTCGGAGCGAGAGGCCCTTGGCTTTTGCCGTCCTGATGTAGTCCTGCGAGAGCGTCTCGATCATCTCGGCTCTCATCTGCCGCATGTACTGCGCCATGCCGATCGTTCCGAGCACGGTCGCCGGAAGACAGAGATGCCACAGGACGTCGACCGTCTTCTGCCACGGCGACATGAAGTCCCAATACACCTGATCGTGGAGTCCCCCGGCCGGAAACCAACCCGTTTTCGCCGCAAACAGCACCATCAGGAGCGAGAAGAAGACGCTCGGAATCGACAGGCCGACAAACGAGACTCCGCCCGAAATGCGGTCGATGAGGCTGTCCTTTTTCAGTGCCGAGAGAATACCGAGCGGGATAGCCAGTCCCCACGAGATGATCAACGCGCCGACCGCGAGCAGGAGCGTGTTCAGGATGCGATCGCCGATAAGCGACCATACACTCGTCTGGAACTTGAACGAATATCCGAAGTCGCCGGTAATCACGCCGGATAGCCAGTACCAGTACCGAACGAAGACGTTCTCGGTGTCGAGGTGGTACTTGGCGCGGAGGAACTCGAGTCGGTCCGGCGTCATGCTCGGACTCTCGGACAGCGTGGTGAAGTAGTCTCCCGGAGACGCGATGAGAAGAGCCTGCGTGATGAACGTCACCGCGAGGATTAGCGGGAAGATCGCGAGCACGCGGCGAAGCAGAAACGTCTTCATTGGCGTTGCGGCCCCCACGCGCGCGTTTGCACGCGCGGGGACATACGGTCTACTTCTTCAGGTAGAGCTCTTCGATGTTCCAGTAGGTAAAGAGCGGCAACGACGACGGTCGCAGGTTCCCCACCTTGTTCTTGACCGCCACGAAGTAGTTGGGGACGAGAAGGTCGATCTCTGGAAGATTGTCGGACCAGAGGCGCTGTACCTGGGCGAACTGCCTTTTCCGCTCCGCAAGATCGAGCGTTCGGGCATTCGCCGACATCAGGTCGTCAATCTGCTTGCCCCATTCGGTCGCGGGGGTCTTCTGAAGCGGGTAGCTGTAGAAAAGCATGCCGCTCGTCGTCACGATGTTCTTCATGAGTACGGGGTCCGGTGGATTGCCCGACTGCCACCCTCCGATCACGGCAGCCCAGTCGAACGTATTCTGCAAGGCTTCGACCATCGAATTGAACGGAATGCCTTGGAAGTTGACGTCGATCCCGACGGCCCGAAGGTTGTCCTTGATCACCGTGGCGGCACCGACGCGTGACGAGTTGTTGCTGTTCGTGACGAGTCGGAACGCACACTTGTGGCCGCTCGAGTCTTCGGCGATGCCGTCACCATCGCGGTCCTCGAGGCCGATTTCCTTCAGCAACGCCTTGGCCTTTTCGACCGAATAGTCGTATTCGATCGAGGCCTCTTTGTCGTACCACACCTTGTTCGCTGGCGGGCAGAACGTAGAGACGGGCGTACCAAGCCCCTGATACGAGGTGTTGATGATCGCCTGCCGATCGATGGCATGCGCGATGGCCTTGCGGAACTTCACATTGCGGAACCACTCGCCCAGGACGGGATCCACGTAGTGTTTGCCAGTCTTATCCTTGTTGGGATTCTGGTTCACCATGATGTAGAGCACGTTGTAGCCCGGTCCGAGCTCGTGGACGGTGTAGTCGCGTGCCTGTTCGTCGCGCTTCAACAAGCCGAATTCCTCCGGTCGTACGTTCCAGTGCATATCGACTTCGCCGTTCTGGAAGACCGTGAGCATGGTGTTCATGTCGGGAACGATCCGGAAGATCACGCGATCGAGGTAGGGCAATCGCTGACCCTTCTTGTCGACCTTCCAGTAGTACGGATTGCGCTCGAGGACCACCCGCTGCTCGGAAGCGAACTCCTTGAGCCGGAAGGGTCCGAGGCCGACGACGTCTTCGGGCTTTGTGTCGATTGTCAGAGCTCGCTCGGCGAACTCGCCCTTCTTGTAAGACTCTTCCCACTTGTGCTTCGGAACGAGGTACGTCGATCCGACATTGTCGAGAAAGATCGCATTGGGCTCGGTCAGCGTGAATCGGAACGTGTGGTCGTCAATCACCTCGACCTTGGGCAACGTCTTGTCGGTCTGCATGAAGGCGCTCTTCATGGAGCTGTCGATCTTTTCGTCAAAGGCCACGTCGTAGTTGAACTTCACGTCGTGAGCCGTGAACGGAGCTCCGTCGGACCACCGTACGCCCTTCCGCAGCGTGAACGTCCAAACGAGGTTGTCGTCCGAATGCACTATCGACGTGCACAGCCCGTTGTCGATCTTCTGCTCGACGTTGTCGAATCCAAGCAGCGTCGTATACATCGGACCGTTCGTAATTCCGGTCGTCGACGTCTCACCGGCGAGGAGACCATTGAACGATTTCGGGTCCTGTGCGGTCGGGATGACGAGCATGCCGCCGTACGTTCCGGGCTCTCCCTCGAAGATGAATGGCTCATCAGGCTTTTCACCTTCAAAGGGCGGATTTGGAACTCCCGTCGGTCCCATGGCAGCCGGACCAGTGGGGCCAGCTGTCGGACCCGTGCAGCCGGTCGCTACGCAGAGCGTGGTCGCGAGAGCAAACGCGATTGCGCGCATGTTCATGGCATCGATCTCCCGTTCGGTTGAGGTGAGGTGGTGTGAACCGAAATCTGTCGCAAGATACCACAGCGTCCAAACGAGCGCCAAAAGCCGTGATCGCGCCTTTGGAACGCCTCGCGCGTTGACTCCACGGACCGAATGGAAGTATCAACGGCAACCAGAGGGCGCCTTTTTCCTCATCTCATCCAATCCCATGCGAGTATCGCCATGACTGACGACGTAACGTTGGACGGCCCGGACGGTCAGGATGCGGGACTTCGCGCACGGAGCAACTTCCTCGACTTTCTCAATGACGTGCGTCCGTCAATGTTCGTCGAAGAGTCGTTGACGTGGCTCTTGAGGACTCAGCCGCCCTTCCACGTGCAGGCTTCCGATGTTGCCGAGCTCATTGCGGCGTGGGGTGAGGAGCGCTCCAGGCTCTCGCATCAGCCACGAAGCGTCTACTTTCTGAATGCGCTGCAACGTATCGTCGATGCGCATCGCACGAACGCAATCCACGACTTCGATCCGGACGCGTTCCTCGCTGCAGTCGGTCCGAGTCTGGCAACGCTGTGTCCTTCGTCGGAAGTTGGCGGCCTGCACGCGGGAATTCGCGACCTTCGGACGGCGATTTCGCGTCCGGCTGCTGTCGCGCCCGACGAGTCCGCCGGCGGTGACTCGATCGTGATCCAGGGGGCCAGCTATCCCCTCAAGGTCGGGCAGGAGATGGCGATAGCGCGGCTCGAACACGAGGCATACATGACGGACGACGTCTTCGAAGATGTCTTTCGCGATGTGCAGTCGGCGCTTTCCACGCGGGTCGGGATCCCCGTCCACACGGCGCTTCAGAGGATTGCGCGTGCAGCGGCGAGCATCTTCAACACCGGTCGCGTTCCGCAGGCGCTGCGGTTGTTCGCCTTTGTCGACGAGTCGTTCGGCCGTCTCAAGATCTCGCCGGAAGGACGGCTCGAGGTTCAGGCCGCGGTGCGAGAGTCGGACATCAACGAGGGGCTGCTCGCGAAAGTCCTGCAGGACTCGGAGCGACGAGATGCCTCGGCGCCGATGGTCCGGACGCTGGGGTATCTGAACCCGTTCGATGCGTTGCTCGTGTTGGCCGAAGAGAAGCGTCGCGACCGCCGCCGCCTCTACCTCAATGCGTTCGAGGTGTACGGTGCGGACGCCATGCCGCTGCTCGTCGACCGGCTCGCGCCATCGGTCGTCAGTGCGCAGCCTTGGTACCTGACTCGCAACCTGCTCTACCTTCTGTCACGGATCGACGCCCCGGACGAGGGGACGCGGCGTCGCGCAATCGAGGCAGTCGGTCGCTTCGTGACGAGCGATCAGCCTCAGCTGAGGACCGCGGCGCTCGCCGCGCTCAAGCACCAGGGGGGACGCGAGGTCGTGCCTTACGTGGTTCGCGCCCTCGATCCGTCGGCTTATCCCGCGGGATCGATCGACGATACGGAAGCGCTCAAGCGCCATCTGTTTCAGGCCATGGACCTGCTCATCGAGAGCGGCAACGAGACGGCCATCTCAATCGTGGCGGAGCTCGCGACCGGCCATCGCGGCGCCGAGTTCGACCTCGGTGCCGCGCTCCGTGATGAAGCATGTGTTGCGCTGTCGCGACGCAAGGCACCACTTCCGCGCCGCGCCGCGCTCGTCATCGCGAATCAACTGTCGTCTCAGGTCGGGAAGCGGTTCAAGTTCGTGACGGGCAATTTCTCGCTCGGCATCGATGCCCACGCGTGCAAGCAGCTCAGTGCGCTCATTGCCGACTCGCCGGAGCCAGAGGCTCGGGACGTGCTCGCCCATCCGCTGATGCTGAGGTTCCTGGAGTAGGCCGGGCGAGCCACCCGCGCGACTCCGTGTCTCTGTGACCCTGTGCCTCTGTGTGCGAAGCTCCTCAGATCGTCTCAAGAGCTTCGCACACAGAGACACGACGGCACAGAGGCACAGAGATCACGGAGTCGATGCTCCCGATGCCTTCGCCCGATCCGTCCACCGAGCCGCCACACCCGCCAGTCCCTCGAAGGCCGCCTCGAGCACTGGCACGTCCGGCAGGTAGACGATCCGCATGAACCCGTCCTTCGGATCCATTCCGAATCCCGACCCGTGAACGAATAACACGCCAGCGGATTCGAGCACGTCGAGCACGAACGTCTCGTCCGTCTCTCCGCCGAGGTTGCCGAACTTCGCCATTACATAAAAGGCGCCGGCGGGCTCATCGCAGCTGAACCCCGGTATCGAGTTCAGTCCGCTTACGGTCGCCGCACGTCTGGCTCGAAGCTTCGTCATCGCCGCGTCGAGATGCGAGCCGTCCGAAGCGAGCGCCACGGGAATCGCGAACTGCGGCGGCGTCGGGCTGCACAGCCGCGCGTCGAGTATCCGGCAAAGCGCCGCCTTGTACTCGCCCTGCAGGGCCTCGCCGTGCAGCGATAGCCAGCCAACCCTCCAGCCAGTTGCAAGAAACGCCTTCGAAAGGCTGTCGAATGCCACTACGGGCACGTCTCCGGCGATAGAGGAAATCCGCGGAGGCCGAGGACCGTACGTCAGCGTGTGGTACACCTCGTCGGCGAAGATGACGAGCTTGTGACGGCGCGCAAACTCGATCACCGAGAGAAGCGTTGCTTCGTCCCACACCGCGCCGGTGGGGTTGCTCGGGTTGATGATGACGATCGCGCGCGTCCGCTCATCGACGAGCGATTCGGCCTGTTCGAGATCCGGCTTCCAATGATCTTCGGGCACCTGTCGATACTGACGCTCCTCGGCATTGAGCTTGCACAACACTGCCGAGTAGAGCGGATAGCCGGGCATCGGCGTCAGCACATTGTCGCCAGGTTCGAGCATCGCCGTCATCGACGCCTCTATTCCCTCGCTAGCTCCCGACGTCACAAAGACGTCACCCGGCGCGACGTCAACGTTCTGAACCTCCAGCGAGTTTGCGATCGCCTCGCGCGCGATCGGGACGCCATAGGACGAACCGTAGTAGTTCTTGCCATCGCGCATCGCCTGCACCGCGGCCTCGACGAGCGCCGGAGGCGTCTCGAAATCGTAGAGCAGCGGATCGCCGATGTTCAGATAGAGAATTCGACGCCCCTTGGCTTCGAGGGCAGCCGCCTTCGTGGCGATATTGCGTATGGCATACTTCAGGCCGGCGATACGAGAGGCTGGAGATACGTGCACGTTACGATCCTTTCGGAATTGAGCTGCCGAACTCGGCGATTGTAGATGGAAATCAAGAGAACGGAAACTCGCGCGATCGATCGGGCTCGCGAACGGATGGCCTTGACCTCTGTCCTGGCATTCCTGCTCGTGACGAGTGTCTCCTGCACGACCGGGACCGAGCCGGCTCCTCAAACCAACGCGAACGAGAACTCCACGGCGACCAACACCGCCGCGCAACAGGCCGATACCGGTGAGCAGGCCTACGGACGCGCGGCCATGCGACTCCAGATCAAGTACATCCCGAAGCGCACCGTAACCGGCGGCGTGGCATTCGCCATCGACGCGCCAGGCGGGCCGATCGTGCTCACGTCGGCGCACATCATCGCGACTATGGGCAATGGCAAGAAGCTCGAGTCGGTTTCGATCGTGGATGGCGTGACGCGCGAGCCCGTCTGCAAGACACTCGGGGTCGTCTGGGCGGGCAAGACGTTCGAAGGATTCGACTTTTCGAAAGACGTGACCGCGCTGGCGGTCGAGGATTTGCCCGAGTCGATCGTGAGGCTGAAACTCGCCACCGATCGACCGGCAATTGGAACGCGTGTCCGAATTCTCGGGATTCCGTCTGACGGCTCGACCACGCAGGTGTCGATCGACGGCGTCGTCACCGTCGCCACATCTCTTCGCCACGAGATCGACATCGATCCGACGGTGAAGGGCCGGGGGCTTGCCGGCTCACCAATCGTGCTCGAAGCGACGGGCCAGGTCATCGGAATCGTGCAGGCCGTCACGGCGAAGCAGGGCCGTGCATTCGTGATCGCCACGCCCGCCGAGGCCATCCTCAGGCTCGTGCCGACGGCCAAGCCTGAGATCCAGCCCATCTCGGTCTGGACTGGTCAGTAGGCGCAACAGTCCGTCGCGGCATCCGGCGAGTACGACGCAGCGAGTCAGCTCGTGCGGTGCACGAACGTCCGGTCATTGCCGTCTGAGAACCTCACGTCGACGCGATTCCCGCGCACTTCGATCACCCGACCTCGTCCGTATCTCGTGTGGCTGATCACTTCGCCCTTGTCGAAGTGGACATCCGGCGAGTAGGTGCGAGCCGGCGATGTTTCGTCGGGCATCTGCGACGCCGCGGTTCGACGCGTCCTCGTAGTTCCCGCCGCCTTCTTCGCGGTCGTCGCTGGATCCTTGTAGGCCCGCGTCGACTGACAGTAATCACACTGAACGCGTTCGATGCGGCCGTCCGCACTGATGGCCGCAACGGTGTGGTACCGCTCGACCTTGCATCGTCCGCAATAAACGTCAACTTGTTGCCCGAGCTTCGCCATACCCGGGATTCTGTCAGTTATCGCGCGGAACCGCCAGCATCCGTTCGAGAGATCGTCGCGCGCCGACGAGATCGTCCTCGGGCACGGTGACTTCGTGCTCGAGATTGACGAGGGCATTTTTCACGTCCTCGAGGGTCGTGACCTTCATGTACGGGCAATGCAGGCGGCATCCGATGCAGCCATCGGCCATGACGAATTCGCGTCCCGGGTACCGCTTTCGAAGCTGATGGATGATGCCGTTCTCGGTGGCGATGATGAACGTTTTCGCCTCGGGATATTTTGCGGGCACTCCCATCATTGCCGTGGTCGAACAGACTTCGTCGGCCAACTCGACTACATCCTGTCGGCATTCCGGATGTGCGATGACGATCGTGTCCTTCCCGGCTGCCTCGATCGTCTTCCGCATGTCGGCGCCGCGCATGATGTCGTGAATCGGACAGCAGCCGTCGTAGATGACGACGGTCTTCTCCGGCACCTGCTCGGCAACCCAGCGCCCGAGGTTGCGATCCGGCGTGAAGAGAATCTTGTCGTTCGGCAGGCTCCGTACGACGGACACGGCATTGGCCGACGTGCAGCAGATGTCGGAGAGTGCCTTGACCTCGGCCGTCGAGTTCACGTAGGTCACGACAGTGTGATCGGGGTAGCGCTCCTTCCATTCCGTGAGGCTTGCGGCCGTGATCGAGTCTGCAAGCGAACAGCCAGCCGCAAGGTTGGGCAGAAGGACCTTCTTCGTCGGATTGAGGACCTTTGCCGACTCAGCCATGAAATGGACGCCACAGAAGACGATCGTGTCGGCCGGCGTCGATTGCGCCTCGAGCGACAGTCCCAGCGAGTCGCCAACGAAGTCGGCCACGTCCTGGACGTCCGACCACTGGTAGTTGTGCGCCAGAATGACGGCGTTGCGTTCAGCGGCAAGTTCCCGAATCTCTTCGTGCAGAGTCATCGCGTGCGCTCCTTCTTCTTTTGGACCCGCGTGGGCGCCTTCGAACCCGGTGTGATGGCGGCGCCTTCGTCGGGCTCGATGCCTGCGGCGCCTGCCTGGAAGATCCGCCAGAACTCGCGGCGGATCAGACTCGTGATGGTCGCGCTCTTCGAGAAGCCGTGATAGGCGGCAATGGCGTCGAGCATCGCAATGTCTCGATCGACGGCTGAGAACGTTCGTACTTTTGCGGCCATGGCGTTATCGCATTCTTATATAACTTCTGTACAACCGGAGATGCCCGATGCTATGCCGTCGGTTGCCTGCAGGTCAAGTCAGACTAGCGAAGCAGACGATAGAAGAGCGTCAACGACACGACCCCGCCCGTGACGATGATGGCAATGCGGAGGCGCGACTGGCCGATTCCGCGCGCAATGCCTGCTCCGGCCCATCCGCCCGCAGCTGACGCGGCCGCCATTCCAAGCGCGATGGGCCAGTCGACGATGCCGCTTATCGCAAAGGTCACGACGGCGACGAGGTTGATAAGCATGCCGTTGACGACCTTGATGCCGTTCATGGTGTTCAGATCTTCGAGACCCAGAACGCCCAGCAGCGCGAGCATCAGCACCCCGATGCCCGCGCCAAAATAGCCACCGTAGACGGCAATGACGAGCTGCAGGCAGATCGCGACGGTCCACCAGCGAGACGACCGAATGCTCGCGTCGTCAAACAAGCGGTCGCGGATCGGGCCGTGGACGGCGAACAGGAGCGTCGCAACGAGGATGAGAAACGGAACGAGTCCTCGAAGACGCTGGACGGAGTGAATACCAGCAGCAGAGCACCGGCCGCTCCGCCAACGAGGCTCGGCACGGCCAGTGGCACGAGCAGTCCCGAGCGCTCGCGCAACTCGCCGCGATACCCGACGATGGCGCCGAGCGTACCCGGCCACAACGCGACGGTGCTCGTGGCATTCGCGATGATCGGGTCCATGCCGCACAGGACGAGCGCCGGAAAAGTCAGCAGCGTGCCGCCGCCCGCCAACGAATTCATGGCGCCCGCGACAAACGCGACGACGAGCAGGAGGGCGAGGCGCATCGCGGTCATCTGCGGGCGAGTATAGCCTCGTCGACCGAAGACGGCCGGTGATTCCGTGCTTGACGCTCCGTTGACGACGTACTACGTTGGGGCGTCCTTCCGCAGCGTTCCGGCCGGGAAAGGCGGCACCTTCGTGACCTCAGCGCAACATTCCCAGGATCTCAGGCTATTGGAGCGAGAGCGGCTCGAGCTGATCCGTCGCATGGCATCCGGAGATGAGTCAGCTCTCGGAGCGCTCTACGACCAGACGTCGCGGCCGGTCTTTGGCCTTGCCCTGCGCATACTTAACGACCCGAGTGCGGCCGAGGAAGTGACACTCGAGGTCTACTCACAGGTCTGGAGGCAGGCCGAAGCCTATGACCCGCGGCGCGGGACGCCGTCGGCGTGGCTGCTCACGATTGCGCGCAGCCGCGCCATCGACCGGTTCCGATCGACGGACCAGACGCGCCGTCGCGCAGACACCCTCGACGTCGTCGAATCGGTGTCGGCGGACGAGCCAGGTCCCGACGCGCACGCAGCCGACGCAGAACGTCGGGAAATCGTGCGTGCAGCGCTCGATTCGCTGCCTTCCGAGCAGCGCGCCGTCATCGACCTCGCCTACTTTGGAGGACTGAGTCACAGCGAGATCGCCGAAAAGCTCACACAACCGCTGGGTACCGTGAAGACACGGACGAGGCTCGCGATGATGCGACTGCGCGACGCCCTCAAGCATCTCGAGGGAGAACTGTCGAGCTCATGATCGACGACGCCGCCGTAACACTCTGCGAACTTGCATCGCTCTACGCCCTCGGTTCCCTCGAAGCTGACGAATCCCGACAGTTCGAGGAACACGTGATCGACGGCTGCAAAGCGTGTCGTGTCGATCTCGACCGGTTGCGATTCACGCTCGACCTTCTCGCACTTTCGCCAGAGCCGGTCACTCCGCCTGCCTCGCTGCGAGCGCGCATTATCGAGTCCGTGCGTCAGCCGAGCTCGGATGACATCCAGCCCAGGGTCTCGGCCTCAACCCTGCATTTCGAGGATGAAGGCCCGTGGAAGCCCTATTCGGTTCCCGGAATCGAATACAGGATGCTGCATCTCGACCGAGCGTCGCGCGAAGTCGTCATGCTGGTTCGAGCCGAATCGGGATCCCGGTATCCGATGCACCAACACACGTCGACCGAAGACATGTTCATGCTGCGAGGCGAACTGGTCCTGGACGGTTCGACTTACGGCCCCGGCGACTTCATCCGCTCATCTACGGGGTCGCATCACGGCGTCGGCGACACCCCGGGCGGATGCATGTTCCTGATGCGAGGATCGATTGACGATCTGGTATTCGAGAGCGGCCAAGCGAACGCGGACGGTCGCCCGAGATTGGTTCTCGAGTAGCAATCAGGGACCGAAAGACGGTACCGACGCGCCGAACGACTCTGCGCCTCTGCGAGATCCTGGCGACTCTGCAAGAAACACCGGCATTAGGTGGTATTTCTCGCAGAGTCGCCAAGGTCCCGCAGAGGCGCAGAGTGACTTCCGATAGACGCGAAGGCCAGCGCAGAGCTGGAATCCTACTTCTTGCCCTTCTGCTTCTGCTGACCGACGCGCTCGTGGCCCATGGATCGGACGCGATGCAACGCCGCAGCTTCGCAATCGTGCGAGTTGGCAATCGTGTCTCGCAGCCAAGCGTCGCGGTCGACGCCCTGAGAAATGAAGGCCACTATGGTAAACGGAAAGCCGCACTTGCCACAGTTCATGCGGACCGGCTTCGCACTGGATCGTCTCGAACCCATCTCGGTTAACCTCTTCGACGTGTTGTCATGTCCGCGACCGCGACCTGAGTCCCGGCCCGGGCAAAGAGGCAGTGTACAGCGGTTTGCGGATCGCCAAGGGAAAATGCCGTCAGTTCCGTGGCCCTTCCCTGTCTCATCGCGCTACGATGCCGGATCTATGAAACACCTCATCCTTCTCCGACACGCCAAATCCAGCTGGGAAGACCAGGGTCTAGCCGATTTCGACCGGCCACTTGCGCCTCGCGGCGAAAAAGACGCCCCTCGGATGGGCCGTGCGCTCAAGGAGGCTTCCGCGCTACCGGACCTCGTTGTCTGTTCGACGGCGACACGCGCCCGTCAGACGGCGGCCCGGGCGCTAAAAGCCGCCGGCTACACCGGTCCGGTACGCCACGATGACCGTATCTATGAAGCCTCGGTCGAGTCGCTCCTCGAGGTTGTGCAGTCGATCGATGACGAGATCGAGACCGCGATGCTCGTCGGCCACAATCCGGGTTTCGAAATGCTTATCGGAACGCTCATCGGGGCGACCGGGCATCCTGCAAACGTCAGGGTTCCAACGGCTACGCTGGCGCGGCTCGAGATCGCCGCCGCGACGTGGAAAGCCGTCAAGCCCGGATCGGCGACGCTGATCTGGCACTTGATCCCCCGCTGTGTGTAACGACTGCACGGCTGCGTGAAAGCCTGTCGGTTTGACATCCGGAATGGCCGGGCCGGATACTGGCCGTATGGCCGATGAATCCGACCAGGACGACAAGCGGTCTTCGGAGAGCCGGCGACAGTCAAGCGCATTCGAGCCGAACCTGTTCGTGTTCGACGTCGAGACATCTACTCCGCCTCGACTGGTCCAGTCCGAGATGGTTGCGCCCGCGGCGTCGCCGAAGCCGACCGAGACTCAACGTCCTTACGTTGATCCGGATCGCGTCGCGCACTTCCGCATCCTTTCGAAGATCGGCGAAGGCGGCATGGGGGTCGTCTATCGCGCTTCGGACGAATATCTGCAGCGTCTTGTGGCGCTGAAGGTCCTCGGACGCGAGAAGGGTGAGCTCATCGATGCCGAAAACACGCAACGGCTCTTGCGTGAGGCTCGCGCCGCTTCGCGCATCAGCCATCCGAATGTCGTGACGATCTTTGCCGCAGGTGAGCACGAAGGCATCGCGTTCATCGCGATGGAGTACGTCGAAGGCGTCGAGCTTTCGAAGATCGTCGGTCCGGAGGGACTGGACACGGATCGAGCCCTAACCATCGCGAGTCAGATCGCTGAAGGACTCGCCGCGGCGCACAATCAGGGAATCGTCCATCGCGACATCAAGCCGGCGAACATTCTTGTCTGCGGCGGCGACAAGGTGAAGATCCTCGACTTCGGGCTCGCAAAGCCTGGAAGACTGAAAGACCGGGAATCCCAGCCGTCGAGTGAGGGTAGCCCGTCTCCGGAGTCGCTCGATGCGCTGAACTTCTACAACACGCAGGCCGGCGTGATCTGGGGCTCGCTGCGCTATATGTCGCCCGAGCAGTTTGGCGGTGAAGCGGTCGACGGACGCTCCGACGTCTTTTCGCTTGGCATCGTCCTCTACCAGATGTTGACCGGGCACCTTCCTTTCGTGGCCAAGAAGCCGCGCGAGCAACTCGCGGCGCTGCTGCGCCAGACGCCGCCGCCTCTTCGGAACTACAAGATCCGAATTCCCGACTCAGTCCAGTTCATCATCGATCGCTCGCTTGCGAAGGACCGCGACATGCGATTCGGAACGGCCCACGAAATGGCGGCCGAGCTGCGCACGGCCGCGAATCGCCTGAAGAACTTCGGCGACGTGGAATTCGAGGATGTTGCGGCGAGCACGCGGGCCAACGAGTCGCGATCCTCCGCGAAACTTCCGCCGGCGCCCGCCGCGCCGGCTCCGCCTGCAAGCCGTGCACCAGCTACGCCGGTTGCCGCGCCTCTCGGCGTTCGGTACGAACAGCGGTTTGCACCGGATACCGTCGCGTATTTTCCAGAGGGGTCCGAATACGACGCGGTCGTGATCAGCCGGAACGTCTATCCCTGGCAACCGCGGGCGTCGCGAAGCACGGGCGCAGTCGGAAACGGAACGGCGGTCGGCCTCAACAACGAGCTCTTCGAGGTTCGCGCCATCGATCCGCGTCCGGACGGCATCATTCGATACTTCGTGGTTCGCTGGCCAAATCACGCGGTGCTCCGCAAGGTCTTCGAGTACGACGCCGGCGTAGTGCGCTCGTACACGGGCGAGATGCGCGTCGAAGGCGGGAAGGGGTTTTCTGGGATTCTGTCGAGCATCTTTGGCGCACGGCCGAAGTCCTGAACCGGGAGGTCGACGATGGATCGCAAGTACGGCCAGCGCGGATATCAGGACGGAGACCGCACCGAGAGATCCGACGCACCGAAGCCAAAGCCCGTCGATCGCGATGGCCCACGCTCGCCGAAGATGATGGCTTTTCAGGGCGTCCTCCGCTGTGCGATGTGCGGAGCTAACGTGGAGCTCATCGGCGAGGTGGAGCTCGACCGCAGTTGCGCGAAGTGCGGCGCGGACTTGCGGACGTGTCGGAACTGCACCTCGTTCGATCCGGCGGCCAGATGGGAGTGCCGGGCGGAGATTTCGATCCACGTCTCGAGCAAAACCGTGAGGACGCCCTGCGAGTCGTTCACGCCGCGCCGCAGCGTCGAGAAGAAGACGGGAGAAACTGGTCGTCCCACTGCCAGCAGCGACGCCCGCTCCGCGTTCGAGCGGTTGTTCAAGAAGTAGGGGCCACCCGTTTCTCCCCGTTTTTTGAGCCGCGAGCGGTAGCGAGCGTCCCACGGACGGT
The DNA here is from genome assembly GCA_016705245.1 of Blastocatellia bacterium. Taxonomy (GTDB): domain Bacteria; phylum Acidobacteriota; class Blastocatellia; order UBA7656; family JADIYM01; genus JADIYM01. The sequence goes on from JADIYM010000004.1 coordinate 245,456, forward strand.
CGAACGGTTCCGATCACTTCCTTCCTTCCGAAACACGAGTCTGCGGTTTCAGCCACCGTCCGTGGGACGCTCGCTACCGCTCGCGGCTCGAGGAACGGGGACCCGGCGGAGCGTCCTGCCTGGTAGTGCACGATGCGGATGGTCCCCCGCTTTATGAGCCGCGAGCAGTAGCGAGCGTCCCACGGACGGTCGAACGGTTCCGATCACTTCCTTCCTTCCGAAACACGAGTCTGCGGTTTCAGCCACCGTCCGTGGGACGCTCGCTACCGCTCGCGGCTCGAGGAACGGGGAACGAGGAACAGGGCGGCTGCACGCCTCGATCCTGATCAACCTGCGTTGTAGATCGTCCCGTCGAGGTCGCAATAGGTCTCCATCACCGCGCGCGCCTCGTCTCGCCTCACGCCCCTGACGATTTCGATCCCGCGATCGGCCAGGTATTGCCACGACTCCGGAAAAACCGGCCCCTCGTCGAAGGCGAGGTCGCGTGCGTCAGCACCGGACGCACAACAGACCAACCGATGCACTCCCGACCAGAGCGTCGCACCGAGACACATTGCGCATGGCTCGCACGAGGTGACGAGCTCGTGCGAAGTCGTACCGTTTCCACCGAGCGAATATCGTCCCAGCCGTGCCTGGGCGAGCATGAACGCCACGACCTCGGCGTGGAGCGACGAATTGTTGAGGGGCACGACCAGGTTGACGCCGGCCGAGACGATGCGGCCCGTGGCCGATACGAAGACCGCCGCCCCGAAAGGCCCACCGGTGCCCTCCGTGACATTGCGGCGCGCAAGCGCGATCGCCACGTCGGCCCGGTCCTCGTCGGAGTCGTATGTTCGATTCCAATCGACGGACTCGTCGACCCACTTCGGTACTGAGATCCGAATCTCGGGCTGCACGCCGCGATCATAAACCGACGCACTCGCGAATCGTTACGAAAATGCGACGCTTCCTGACCATCTGGTACTATCTCCGGCTTTCGAAACCAAGCTCCGGAGGTTCCCATGCAGCCGATCGGTCCTGCCGTTCCCCAGTCCCATACCTCAGCCGCCCGAATACTCGAGAACGTCACGCCCAGCGCGACTGGCGGAGCGTCGTCGCCCGATGCCGGGCACGTCGTGATCGGACGCGCACTCATCTTTTGGGATTCGAAGACGCCAGGACGGAAACTCGATGCCATCGACACCGATCAGATCACGCCATCAGCAGACTGCGTGTCGGAGAGCCTCGAGACGCTGGACGAACGATGGAAGGCGGGGTCGTTCCGCTACCTGATGCCGGATTTTCGAAAGCGGGTCCACTCGGGTGAGAATTTCCTGATCGCGGGCGACCGATTCGCGATCGGCAGCTCGCGCGAAATGTCGCCGGCCGGGCTCAAGGGTGTGGCCGAGGAGGTCGGCCTCGAGCTCGTGATCATCTGCGGCAACAACATGGGCGACATTTTCCGTCGCAACTCCCTGAACCTCGGACTGCACGTCGTGCAGTGCCCGGAGGCCGTGGCCGATGCGGCCGACGGCGATGAGTTCTCGTTCGACTCGAAGACGCGCGAGATCCGGAACGTGACGCAGGACAAGACCTACGCGCCCGTGGAGCTTTCGGCAAAGGAAGAAGAGATCCGGCAGTCCGGCGGCATCTTTGCGATCGGCCGCCGCGAGTTCATCGAGTCGCTATCGGTCGTGCCCGAGATCCGATTCCCCTCGGACGATGACGACGGCCGAGCAGATCGTCTGGGCGCATCGCGTGGACAAGACGGCGCGCGTGTCTCCGGGAGAGACGTTGCGCGTCTACGCCGACCTGCTTCCCGCCTCGGATGGAACCGGACCGTTCTCGATCTACACGTTCAACACGATCACGGGCGGGGACACTATCCTTCCGCGTCGGGCTGCCTTTGCGAGCGACCATTTCGTGTTCACGGGAAAGGAGTCCGACGACCGGCAGACCGCCATCTCGCGTGAGTTCGCCCGCCGGCACGACATCCGTGCGCCGTGGTGGGCCGAGCCCGGCGACGGGATCTTCCACTTCTTCTTTCCGGAACAGGGCCTCGTCGTTCCCGGCGCCTTCATTCCCGGCGCGGATTCGCACTCGAGGGCATACGGCGCGTACGGCGCGATCGGCATGGGCGTCGGATCCACGACGCTCGGATTCGGATGGTCGACGGGTTCGATCTACTTCACGCTCGCGAAGCAACGCCGCGTCGTGCTCGATGGCACGCTGAACCCCTGGGTGAACGGCAAGGACATCGTGCTCGAGCTTCTGCGGCGCTGGGGCGCGGCGCAGTCGGCAGGCATGGGTGTCGAGTTCGTGGATGCCGCCAAACAGCTTCCGATTCCGTTCCGCAACACGATCTGCAACATGATGGCCGAAGCAGAGGCCCAGAACGGCCTCTTCGCACAGGACGACATCACGACGGCGTGGTTTGCCGAGCGTGGCATCGAGTTGCCATATCCCGTGATTGGTCCGGGCGCCGATGCCGTCTATGCCGTCGACGAGGCGTTCGACCTCGGCGAGGTGGTCCCGATGGTCGCCAAGCCTTTCAGTCCGGGAAACGCCTTCCCTGCGGATGAAGTCGCGAAGGAGCGGATCGTCTTCGACAAGGCGATGATCGGCTCGTGCACGAACGGCGGGTACGAAGACCTGCTCGGCGCCGCACTTCTGCTCAAGGCCGCTCGCGGCGCGGGTCTCGATCGAATCGCCGCAGGCCGCGAATTCCTCATCTTCCCCGGGAGCGGGCTCGTAAAGAAGCAGATCGAGCAGCCCGATCGACGACTTGGCGGCGATTCGATCGCCGACGTGTTCCGGGCCGCTGGCGGCGAGGTCCGGGATTCGTGGTGCGGACCGTGTTTCGGTCAGGGGCCCGACGCCTTGACGGCTGGCCAGCGGGCCATCACGACGTTCAACAGGAACTGGCAGAATCGGATGGGTCTCGGTGGCGAAGGTTACCTCGCGAGCCCGCAGGTCGTGGCGGCGTCAGCGCTTGCCGGCTACATCGCGTCGCCTGCCGAGATCGGGCTGACCTGGGACCCAAGCGTCTTCGCGGTGTGATGAGAGAAGAGGCAACGCGGAATTTGCGGATGGAGCTGATTCAGCGGATCTGAACTGCTGATTTACAGGGACGACCATAAGTTCGTCATGACCCCTCTCAAGTACGGGCGGTCCATGCATCAGTACCGGGCGCGGTAGCGCTCGGGTCAGCCTTTCCGTTAGCGTGGTCGACCCGAGCGCTACCGCGCCCGGTACTGATGCGTGAGGCGTACTTTTCGTGCCTGCCTCAAACAACCTGGACACCCACGCTCACATCCGTGTACTTTGAATTGCAAAGTACTTGACGCAAGGAGATGGATCGCCATGGAAACTCTCAGCCTCTCTCACGGAACCCTGCTCAGCCTGAAGACGGACGATCGCCTCCAGATCGTCGACCTGACTCCCAGAATCGAGGCGCGAGTACGCTCCGGTCCGGTTAGGGACGGTATCGCGCTCGTGATGTCGATGCACACGACGCTTGCCCTTTTCGTGAACGAGACGCAGGGCGCGCTTCTCGACGACATCCAGACCTTCCTGTCCGAGCTGGTGCCGCGCGCACGCGGCTGGAAACACGATGACCCCGCGCTATCGGACTGCGATCGCCGCAATGCCGACGCACACGTCAAGGCGTCGCTTCTGGGCCACAATCTCGCGATTCCGATTCAGGACGGCGGTCTCGTGCTGGGGACGTATCAGGCCATTCTCGCAGCCGAGCTCGACGGGCCGCGGCAGCGCTCGCTGCACGTTCAATTGATCGGATCGTGACGGGTTGCGAATGCACCCCACGTAGCGACAACATTGGCGCAATGGAGAAGACCAACGCCATGCGGCTGCTCGAGCGGGCGGGCATCACGTTCGCGACGATCGAATATGAAGTCGATGAAAGTGATCTCAGTGTCGAGAACACCGCCAGGAAACTCGGATTGCCGCCCGAAACCGTCATCAAGACCATCATCGTTCGCGGCGACAAGTCCGGTCCCCTCTTTGCGCTGATTCCGGGCGGCGCGGTCCTCGACGAAAAGCGGCTCGCAAGCGTTTCGGGCAACAAGCGCGTCGAGGTGGTGCCGCTCAAGGAGGTGCTCGACCTGACCGGTTACATCCGGGGCGCCGTGACGGTGCTTGCCGCAAGGAAGGCTTATCCGGTTTTCATCGACGAGACGGCCCAGCTCTGGGCATCGGTGGGGATCAGCGGCGGACGTCGAGGACTGGAAATCACGCTCTCTCCCGCCGATCTGGTACGTGTCGCCGACGCGAGGCTAGTAGACATCGCGCGGCCGGCGACGTAGAGGGGCGCTACTGGCGTTGAAACTCTTTGTGCATTTGCGAGTGCGCTGCGTTGCGGCGCTTGCATGTCTTAAGGCCGCATTTCTCGCAGAGACGCAGAGCAACCGCAAAGGCGCAGGCCGAGGCGCATGCGCCGACGCTTGGCCCCGAACCCGCATCTCCCCCTCCCTGATGTACACTGTGCGAACTACTTCACAAGCGAGGATCGTCGATGCGCTTTGCCGCTCGTGTTTTTCGAACTCAACTGCCTGTACTGATTGGCCTTGTCGCCTTCCTGCCTCTCCTGATCGCCGCACCCGCGCTCGCTCAACCGGCAGAAGCGGAAGCGTCCGACCTTGCGGCGGCGCTCGTGACAACTCTAGGCGCTGCGGACTTCGATCGCGCCGGTACCATGCTCACGGCGGATGCCGTCGTGACCTTCCAGAATGGCGACGTCAGTCGTGGTCGAGACGCGACCGTGACGTACGTCCGAGAGCTCTTCAACGGAAAGGGCGCCCTGATCCAGGCGTACTCCGGGTCGCCAACGGTGACGGGCTTGGCCTCGCTCGATGACTCCACGCGAGTCGTCACGGGAACGTCCACGGACACTTTGACCCTCTCGAGCGGAGCGCCAATGGTGCTCGAGACGCGCTGGACGGCGACGGTCGTACGCCGCGACAACACCTGGCAGGTCGCTTCCCTTCACCTGTCGACGAACATGCTCGACAACCCGATCATCGAGAAGATGAAGACGACTTCATACCTGCTCGCGGCGTTCGGCCTCGTCATGGGCATCACGATCGGAATTGGCATCGCCACGCTGCTCCGACGTCGCGCGGCGCCTTCGCGCGGCTAGCTGAATGCAAAACGGGCCCCGGGACGCTGTCCCGGAGCCGTCAGCTGCTGAATCACGACTCGCTAGCGGCGCTTCGTGACTGTGCGGTGCCCCTTGACGAGGATCGGTGACTCGATGGTCCGACCGTCGCCCGTCGCACCGACGATCCGGAACGTCACGCTGCCGCTGTAGTCGGCCGGAACGTCCCAGCTGAAGCTGGAGTCCGTCGTCTTGCCCAGGGAAACGAACTCACCGCCGCGGTCATACGAAACCTGCACGTCGAACTCCGTGCCAGTGTCGAGATTCGTCTCCCACGACAGGTCGAGCTTTTCGCCGGCGAAGATCTGCTTCGGAGCAGCCTTCATCGAGATCTCGGGCGGCTTGCGGTCGCCCGGGACGATCCTGAACGGGAAGGACTTCTGGACGTTCGGGGTTTCGTGCGGAAATCCGTCAGCCTCGCAACCGTAATGGAAATTGAGCACGGCGTTGTTCGTCGGCGTGTTCGGGACCACCCAGGACTGCGTGCGGTCGCGAGGGTCGAGCCGGATGGTGATGCGGCGATTCATGGTCTGGCCGCCGTCAAGCGACAGGAAAATCTCCTGCTCGCACCAGCGCAAATCGTCTTCGCCCAAAACGACGCCGCTCCCATCAACGAATTCCCACTCGATCATCACCGTATCGCCCGCGCGCACGACATCGCCACGAAGCGGCTTGATCTGACGAACTTTGGGCTTGCTGTTGCCGCGCTGGGCAGCAGTGACGTCCGATGGCGACATGATGACGGATCCGGCGACGAGCGCTGCGGCCGCAAATACGGAAAGACTTCTCGAAAGCATCTAGGACCTCCGGGGTGGTAGGGACGGAAACGAATTTGTGATTACTACGAATGGAACCGACGTCCGTAATGCTACTGCGATGGCGCCGTGAGGTCAAATGCGAATTTCCGGGGCCGCGCCGCAACTAGAATCGGTATCGATAGCTGACCATAAGCCCGCGACCGGGTCCTTCCATTCCCCAGTTGACCCGCGGGAGCTCTTGTCGGCGATGTTCTCGAAATCGACTACCACATCGCTCCGTTCGCCGAATCGATACCCGCCTCGAAGACCAACGAGCCCGTAGCCCGGCAGGTACGGGAAAAGAAGACCGGAGTCCTTCGTCCCTAGCAGTCGCGACTGCACGTCCGACAGCGACTCGCCCGTCGGAAGCAGGACGTCGTCCGAAGTCCCGAACATCCCATCCAGGCCAGGTCCGGTCAGTCCGCGCACTCGCGCTCCGTTGGCGAAGAACGATGCGATGCTCGAGCGCGTCCGTCGGCCACCCGTCCGACGATCGGATTGATCGAGTGTAGAAAGCCGATTCTGGCGATCCGCCAGCATCGAATACGCCTCGACCCAGAAGTTCTTTCCTGCCGGCTCGTACCGGAGCTTGAGGAATGCCGTCGCCGGCGGAGTTCCGCCCTCGATGTTCGGCGCAGCGCCGGTCAGGTCGTCCTCGGCCCGGATGTACGTGAAGTTGGTCGAGAAGCGCCAGTCCGCGGTCATTCGGACGTCCAGAGCCGTCTCGAATCCGCGATTCGTGACCGGACCAAAGTTCGTCCGCACCAACACCGGTGACGGCGTCAAGTCTACGAAAACAACCCCCGACGGCAGGTGCGAGACGATTGGCTGGTCGCCGATGAAGCTGCCGACGGCGCCATCCGGCAGAATCAGCGACTGCTTCGCAATCGTGTCGTTGAACCTGATGCGAAACCCCGTCAGCTCGAACGTGAATCTCGACGACGCGTAACGGACGCTCAGGTCAATGTTGTCGGTCGTCTCGGAGCGAAGCTGCTCGACGGGCAATCCCGTGTCGATCGCCCTCTCGTCAGCCGTCGAGCCAATTGTCGCGCCGCGTCCTGCAATGTCGGCAGACGCGATCTCGTAGCCATCACCCGTCAGCCCAAGCGTCCTGAGATCAGTGCCGCTTGGCGCCCTGAATCCACGACTGTAATTGAAGGCTACGTTCAGGTGCTCGAACGGCGTCACCACCACGCCAACTCTTCCGGAAAAATCGCTGACACGCAGGCTGTCGGACGGGAACAACGGCTGTCCGTTGACAATCGGACTGTCCGCCGCATCGGCCCGGTAAGACGCGACCTGGTATCTGAGCGCTCCCGAGAGCCTGACGCGATCTGGAATAAGCTCGTGGCTGTCCTGTGCAAAGAATCCATAGCTCAGGTACCGCAACCCGTTCGGAATTCGCGGACGGGACAGCGAGACCTTGCCGGTCGACGGGCTGTAAGTGTGCGCGGGCGAATCGACGGTCTCTCGATAAACGTCCGCACCAAGCAACAGGTTGTTGTCGGCCGTGACCTGCTTCGCGAGCTGGAAGTTGAACCCGAGGACCTTCATCTTCTCGTACTGGGACGTGATCGACGATAGCGGATTGCCGTTGCCGCCCTGGTTCACACGCTCCTCGCGCTGGGTGTTGTACGAGGCCGTGAAAGTCGCCGAGTCGAACAGCGGACCCAACCCGAACCTGAAGTAGCGCACATAGAAGAAGTCGTTCATCAGGTTGCGCAGATCCGCGCGCAGGTTCCCGTCTCCGCCAAGCAACTGGTCGTAGCGCTTGCCACCGTCCTGCTGGCCCCGCTCGTACCGCACCGTGACCTGGTCGCTTTCCGTAAGAGAGAAGGCGAAGTGCGCCGCTCCTCCGTACTGCGTGAATGCAGTATCCGGCATTCGGTCGAACCCGAACACATCCGACGGGAGGCCAAGAAACCGCGTCACCGCTGCGTGACCGTCGATACCGTCTGCCGGGCGCAGCGTGCTCGACCTCCGTGCGGACAGGTTGGTCGTCAGGGCAAAGCGCTTCGTGCCGTAGCTCAGTGATAAGTTGCTTCCGAAAGTCATCGAGGGACTGTCGAACAGGGTGGTCACCGTCCCGGCAAACTCGCTTGCCTTGTTGCTGAACGCGGGAACGCGGTTCAGCAGGCTGACGGTCCCGCCAAGCGAGTCCGATCCATACTGCGCGCTGTTCGGGCCACGCAGCACCTCGACGGACGAAAGACTCGAGGCCTCGTTCATGTTCAGGAACGTGTTGATGCCGCCGCGCTGAGCCGACGTCGTGAATCGGATGCCATCGACGTATACGGCCACGTTCTTTCCCGTCAGGCCGCGCACGTAGATGCCGTTGACCGTCGGGCTGGTGCGCTGCAGCGCCAGTCCCTGCTCCTCGAGCACCGATTCGGCCAGCGTCGTCTTTGAGCGCACCCGGATCTCGTCGCTCGTGATCACGCTCACCGCCTGCGGAGTCCGGGCCAGATCGACCGAGGCTCCGGTCTCGGCCGTCACCGTGACGCTGTCCATCACCGGTGAGACTTCGAGCACCGCATCTGCCACGAGGTTTCCCTCGCCCTTGACGCTCAGCGCCGACCGTCGCGGCGAAAAGCCATGCGCTTCGAATCGCACGACGTACGTTCCAACCGGCAAGCCGGCGAACTCGTATCGGCCCTGCTCGTCGGTTACCGTCGTGGCGACCGACGCCTGTTGCGCCGATTCGACGCTCACGTTCACGCCGGCGACCGGCGACCCGTTCGAATCGCGCACGACACCGGCCAGCTTTCCGCTGTTGACGATCGGCTGCAGCAGTGCGGTCGCGTAGGCGCCGGGAGCGGCGACGAGAATCACAAGCGCGAGGCAGACCAATCGAGCCGGGACCATGGACCCTCCATCTGGAACGCAACTTAGGCGAAATAAACCGAAGACGTCCAAGCCAGCTTACCGCACGACGTCAACGCTCGCGGAGGTAGTGGTTCAATCTGACTTCGTCTCGCGTCGACTCGGTCCTTCACATTTCAGTGCTGTTTTGCGACTTTGCGTCTTCCTTTGCGCCTTTGCGAGAAACTCTTCAAGCTGTCATGGAAGTCCGCGCAAAGGCGCAGAGCAAGACGCAAAGACGCAAAGACGCAAAATGAGCCGTGAGCCTGCACCGATCGACGGCAGGGATCAGTCCGTTCCGCTTGCTGCAGCGTCACTCGCGATGGCGACCTGCAATGCGCCGGGGATGCACTCCATTTTCGTCGACGCCTGGCCGGTCAATCCGATCAATTCGCCATCGGCGTAGAGGGGCGTACCGGGCTGGCAATCGAGTGACACGACAACGCCACGCTCGAACCGAACCGCCCGATGCTTGAGATGCTTGCCCCGGATCAAGGAGGGCAGAGCGGCAAGCACTGCCAAGGCGGACATTCGCTTCACGATCACCACATCGAGCAGGCCGTCGTAGATGCTCGCGGCGGACGCCAGCCTGAGTCCCCCTCCATATCGCGGCGAGTTCGCGAAGGCCGCGATCAGCACCTCCTCTCCGATCGAGCCGAACGTCCCGGTCACGCGCGCGTGAATCGGCACATACGATCGCCAGGCCCGCAGTCCGGCAATCGCGTAGACGAGGGGGCCGCGCAGCCGCCCGGAATCGGCGTTCGCGATTCTGCAGGCATCGCCGTCAAGCCCGACACTTGCGATGCCCGCGAACCATCGGTCTCCGGCTCGACCGAGGTCGACACTGCGAACCTCGCCGTTGACCGCAACCTCGATTGCCTCATCGAGATCCTTCGGCAGCCCCAGCGCCGCGGCAAAGTCATCCGCGCGCCCGAGAGGCAGCAGTCCGAGCGCCGTCCCGGACTGTGCGAGCGCCTGAATGGCGTAATGCAGCGTTCCGTCGCCGCCGGCAACGAGCAGTCGCTCGACGCCCGCATCGACCGCACGCCTGGCACGCACGGTGAGATCCTCCGCTCCATCGCTCAACTCGATCTCGACGCCGAGCCGCCTCGCGTGAGCCCGCAGACTCTCGAGCTGCGACGCGACGCGGCCGCGCCCGCCCGACGGATTGGCAAGGATGCGAAGCGACGTGGGGGCCTCCTTCACACGAGCCAACCGGGCGCCGGGCGTGTCCACCAGGCAAGCGCTTCGTCCACGATGCGCTTCTGCTCGAAAACGTGCACGGCATGCGAGCCGGTGGCCGTACTGGCGCCGGCGGCCCTGCCGACATACCGAATCGCACGTTGCCCGTCCACGATGCGGTGCAGGCGCGGAAACACGAAGTTCCACGCCCCCATGTTCTCGGGCTCTTCCTGGGCCCACACGATCTCGCTTGCATTCGGATACTTCGCAATCAGCTCGCGGACGAGCGCCGTGGGGAACGGATAGAACTGCTCGAGACGCGCCAGGGCGAGCGCTCCACGCCCGGACTTGGCGCGCGCGGCACTCAGTTCGTAATAGAACTTTCCCGTGCAGAGCACGACCCGCTCAACGGACGAGGCGTCCTGGGTCGACCGGTCATCGAGAATCGGCTGAAAACTGCCGTCGGCGATCTTGCTGATGTGCGACGACGCTTCCGGAAGGCGCAGCAGGCTCTTCGGCGTCATCACAATGAGCGGCTTCGGCTCCGGTTGACGCATCTGCCGTCGCAGCATGTGAAAGAACTGGGCCGGCGTGCTCGGACAGCAGACCGTCATGTTGCCCTCCGCGCAGAGCTGCAGGAATCGCTCGAGTCGAGCACTCGAGTGCTCGGGTCCCTGGCCCTCGTAACCGTGCGGAAGGAGCAACGTGAGCCGCGACTTCAGGTTCCACTTCGCCTCGCCCGAGGCGATGAACTGGTCGATGATGACCTGCGCCGCATTGGCGAAGTCGCCGAACTGCGCCTCCCACATCACCAGTGTTGCGGGTAGTTCAGCGAATAGCCGTAGTCGAAGCCGAGCACGCCAGCCTCGCTGAGCGGGCTGTCGAAGACATCCATTCGGGCCTGATCCGCCGACAGATTCTGGATCGGACGCCAGACTTCGCCCGTGTTCGTATCGACGAATCCGGCGTGGCGATGGCTGAACGTTCCGCGCGTGCTGTCTTCACCCGACAGCCGCACCGGTGTTCCCTCCAGCACGAGCGAAGCGAACGCCATTCCCTCGGCGACGCCCCAGTCGACCGGCACCTCGCCGAGCGTCATCTTGTTGCGGCGGGCGAGCAGCGTCAGAACCTTCGGGTTCAGGTTGAACTGCGACGGCACGCGCGTCAGCGCCTCGGCGATCGACTGCACGGCGTCGCGGCCGATGCCCGTCTCGACCACGGGAATCTCGTCGGCGTCAACGATCGGAGCCGGGACGACCGGTGTCTTTCCGACACGCTCGACGATGGCCTTCGAGCGCGCGAGGGCGTCCTCGTAACGGCTGTTGCGATCGGCGAGAAGCGCGTCCACGTCGGCCTCGGACAGTACCCCCTCTCGCACGAGCCGGCGTGCATAGATCGTCTGTGGGCCAGGATGCTCGTCCACGCGGCGGTACATGATCGGCTGCGTGTACGTCGGCTCGTCGCCCTCGTTGTGACCGTGACGGCGAAACCCGAGCAGGTCGATCACCACGTCCTTGTGGAAACGCTGGCGATAGTCCATCGCGATCTGCAGTGTGTTGTACGCCGCATCGGGATCGTCGCCGTTCACGTGGAAGATCGGCGCCTGGACCATGCGGGCCACGTCCGTGCAATAGGTTGACGATCGTCCCGCCTCGGGCGTCGTCGTGAACCCGATCTGGTTGTTCACGATTACGTGGATAGTGCCGCCCGTCCGGTAGCCGCTGAGCTGCGACATGTTGAGCGTCTCGGCCACCACGCCTTCGCCCGCGAACGCGGCATCACCGTGCAGAAGGACCGCAAGATACTGGTCCACGGCACCGTCGCCGGCCCGATCCTGCTTCGCACGAACCCGGCCCTCGACGATCGGATTGATGAACTCGAGGTGGCTGGGATTCGGCACGACGGTCAGTTCGATCTGCCGGCCATCGGCTGTCTCCCGGACACCGGTGGCTCCCTGGTGATACTTGACGTCGCTGACGTCGTACGGAAAGTTCGGATGCACGATGCCTTCGAATGCGGTAAAGATTCGCTCGCAAAAGCGTCCGACGACGTTCGCCATGACGTTCAGCCTGCCGCGGTGCGACATGCCGATCGTGACGTCGACGATTCCACGCCGGGCCGCGCCCTCGACGAGCTGATCCAGCAACGCGATGATCGTCTCGCCGCCCTCGACCGAGAAGCGCTTCTGCCCGATGTACTTGCGACCAAGGAACCTCTCGAACGCCTCCGCCGAGATCAGCTTCCAGAGAATCTTCTTGCGGACCTCCGGGTCGACCGGCGGCGGATCCGCCTCGATGCGCGCCCGCAACCAGTCCTTCTGCTCGGGGCTCTGGATGTGCCGGTATTCGTAGCCGACAGTGCCGCAGTAGAACCGATGCAGCATGTCGAGAATCTGGCGGAGCGTCGCGGTGTCCTTGCCGCCCAGGCCCCCGGTGACGAACTCGCGATCGAGATCCCACACGGTCAGCCCGTGGTATTCCATGTCGAGCTCCGAGTGGTGCTTGCCCTTCAACAGCCCGAGCGGATCGATGTCGGCGTCGAGGTGACCACGAACGCGGTACATCGTTATCAGGTTGAATACCTTAGCCTGTTTCTGAATCTCCTCGGCCCGGCGATCCCCGCCGAGCAGCGCCGGATTGGTGTCGACTGCCCAGTGAACAGGCGAGATCGGCAGCTCGAGGTCTGCAAAGATGGTTTCGTAGAAACGATCCCGACCGAGCAGCAACTCGTGAACACGAGCGAGGAAGGCCCCCGATTCCGCTCCCTGGATGATTCGGTGATCGTAGGTCGAGGTGATTGTCATCACTTTCGAGATACCGAGCTGGGACAGCGACTCGGGCGCCATCGCCTGATACTCGGCCGGATAGTCGATCGATCCCGTGGCGATGATAGTGCCCTGTCCGGCCATCAGGCGCGGTACAGAAGCGGTGGTGCCGAGAGTGCCCGGGTTCGTCAGGCTGATGGTAGTGCCCTGAAAGTCGGGAATCGTGAGCTTGCCGTCGCGCGCCCTCTGAACGACGTCGTCGTAAGCGTCGACGAATTCGCGGAAGGTCTTCGAACCCGCGTCCTTCACGTTCGGAACGAGCAGTGTGCGAGTTCCGTCCTTCTTGGTGACGTCGACCGCAACGCCGACGTTGATCGACTCGCGCGCAATGCGATGCGGCGCCCCGTCGACCGACTCGTAGCCGTGGATCATCACCGGGAACTTGCCGGTAGCCCTCACGACTGCCCACGCGATCAGGTGGGTGAAAGAGACGCGCCGCCGGCCCATGGACTCGAGACTTTTGTTCATCAGGCGCCGATTCTCGTCGAGCACCTTGATGGGAATCTCGCGCACCGAGGTCGCCGTCGGCACGCCGAGGCTCGTCTCCATGTTCTCGACGATCTTCGCGGCTGCGCCTCGAATCGGCTGCTTGTCAGCGGAAACCGCGACCGCTTCGGCTGGTGCCGCGGCCGGAGTCGCGGCCGGACTCGCGACGACGGGCTGTGGCGCCGGCTGCACGGTCGCTGCCACGTACGACGGAGCCGCCGATGCGACCGCCGGGCTCCCGCCGACCATCTTCTCGAACCATGCGCGCCATTCCACGTCCACGGACGCCGGATCCTGAAGGTACCGGTCGAGGAGCTGACCGACGTAATCCGAGTTCGCGCCGAACTCGGCCGCAAGCAGCTCGGAGACTTCTTCCGCGTTCATCGATTTCGTCATTGTCAGTTCGCCTGTGGAACGTCGAGCATGTCGTGTCGGGTGAGGATTCCGATGATTCGGCCGTATTCCTCGACGACGACGGCGGGACTTGCCTGCAGTTGCTTCACGATGTCGGCAAGGCTCGAGTCCTCATCGACAGTCGGGAAGGCCTTGTCCATCACGTCGTGGATCCTGTGGTTGAGCACCTCGCGATTTTCGAGCACGCGAGCCAGCACGCGTCCCTCGCGCACCGAACCGACCGAACGGCCGTTCTCGATGACCGGGATCAGCGACAGTTCGTGCTCCTGCATCGTTGCAAGCACGCTTGCGACCGTGGCGGTCGGATCGGCAGAAATCAACCCGCCCGGGTGCCGTGCCGTCTTGGTCTTCACGAGAAGTGTCGCACTCATCTTCTGTGGTTCGAGGAGACGCTTCTCCTTCATCCACTCATCCGAATGATGCTTCGTCAGGTAGCGTTCTCCGAGATCGCAGACAATGAAGATGACGACTCCATCGGGTCCGAGGTCCTTCGCAATCTTCAATGCCGCCGCGGCGTTAGTGCCGGTCGAACCGCCGCAGAAGATGCCTTCAACGCGACCGAGCTGGCGAGAGAGGTCGAAGGACTCTCGATCCGTGACGTTGATGATCTCGTCGACAACCTTCATGTGAACGTTTTCGGGAATCGAGTCCTGGCCGATTCCCTCGACCATGTAGGGAGTGGACTCGGTCAGCTTGCCGGTCTCCTTGAACGTCTTGAAGACGGACCCGTACGGGTCGGCGCCGACGACCCGTATGCTCGGGTTCTGCTCTTTCAGATATCTGCCGGTTCCCGAGATCGTGCCGCCCGTACCAAGACCCGCGACAAAGTGGGTGATGCGTCCATCGGTCTGCTGCCAGAGCTCCGGTCCCGTCGACCGGTAGTGAGCGTCGGGGTTGTTCGGATTCGAGTACTGATCCGGGTACCAGCTGTTCGGGGTTTCGGCGGCGATGCGGCGGGCGGTCTCGACGTAATTGTCCGGCGAGCCGTGCTTGGCGGTGGCGGGAACGACGACGACGTCCGACCCGAGGGCCTTCAGGTAGCGAACTTTTTCGACCGAGGCCTTCTCGGTCATGACGAAGATGCAGCGATAGCCCTTGATGGCCGCCGCGAGCGCCAGTCCGATGCCGGTGTTGCCCGACGTGGCCTCGACGATCGTCCCTCCCGGCTGGAGGCTCCCATCTTTCTCGGCCGCCTCGATCATCGCGATGCCGATGCGATCCTTCACGGAGCCGCCTGGATTATGGCTCTCCATCTTCGCGAACACCTGGGCCGAAAGGCCTTCGGTCATTCGATGCAACTTCACGAGCGGGGTGCGGCCGATGCAGCCTAGAATGTTGTCGTAGAACTCCATTTGACTCTCCAGAAGGACTCGAAACGAACCGCAGACATTACCACGGCGGCAATTCGAGAACCAAGACGGGCACCCACGGATGAAGTAAGGCCACGGATGACACGGATTGAAGCGGATCTACGCGGATCTGAACTGTGAATCAGTGTGGCCCTTCCCAGTCTTCTCCCCGTCTAGAAGTTGATTCCGGTCGCTGCCAGGATGGCCAGGACGACGGCGAGTATCGCCTCTCCTGCGATGAGACCCGAGGCGAGCGGAATGCGGAAGTCGTGCTCCGTCTTCTCGGACGACTTTGCCCAGATCAACTGTGCGACGCCACCGAGCACGAATGTGATCAGCACCGACGCCGGAATCAGCATGCCGATGCCGATTGCCGACGGAGACGGAATGTTCTCGCCGTACTTCTCGGCCAGCAGCGTAAGGATGATCCCGACTGTGATGCCGATCGCAAGACCAACGAGGCAGCCCTTTGGCAGAGCATTGAAACCCTGGGTGAGCAACTCGGCGAATCCGGCCCACTTGACGCTGATCGGCGACGAAAGTCCGTCCGGCCCCAGGCCGAACTTGTCGCGGAGCAACGGATAGACGATGGCCGTCGCGATCGAACCGACGGGAGCGGCGATGAGTTGCGCGATGGTCAGCACTCGAGGATTCGAACCGACGACAGCGCCGGAACGGTAGTCCTGCATCAGCGCTTCGGAAGTGACTGCGATCGTTCCAGTCAGGCCGCTCGACGACATGTTGACTGGCAGGTTGCCGGGTGCGATGAAGGCGAAGACGGCCTGCATCATGTTCGACATCGCGCTGATCGGGCCCCAGTTGGTTTCGCCGAGCACCCGAAGTCCAACGAGCATCAGCGGCAGCGAGAGAACGATCGCGATCAGCGTCAGCCACATCGGGATGCCCATGCTGATGTACTGCACGATGCAGAGAACGATCGTCATGGTGATCGAGCCCGCGATGACGTACCGCATCGGGAAGTCGGCGTGGCCCACCTGGCTACCCTTGAAGCTCTGGAAAGTCTTCACGATCAGTCTCCACTTGAGCGCGAGCGACATCAGTCCGCCGGCGACCATCAAACCCGTCGCGGGCCACATCACCCACCGCAGCGTCATCGGAAACGTCATCTCGGGGATCATCCCCTGCGAGACAAGGTATGGCGGCAGGATGAACCAGCTGATGGCGACGCCGATCGCCATGGCGAGGCAGATTCGGAACCCGACAAGCAGTCCGGAACCGAACGAAAGCAGGCTCCAGTTGAGTCCGATGTTCATCGGCTGCATGCCCGGGAAGTACCACGTGTCGTGGATGACCTTCACGAAGCTCGTGAGGAACATGACGATGCCCGACGCGAGCCCGCCAAGACCGAGCGCCTTCACCGGGCCGGCCGAAGCGCCCTTGTCGCGGCCTTCGTGAAGCACCTTGATCGTCTCGCCGGCGGCAAGACCATCGGCGTATGTCAGGTTCTCTTCGTCGATGTAATGCCGGCGCATCGGAACGGCGAGGAGGATTCCGAGCAGCGAGGCTGAGCACAGCCAGAAGAATATCTGCCACGTGCCGAGATGAATCTCGGGGGTGAGCAGGCCCTTCGCGTTGAGCATGTCGAATGCCGCG
Source organism: Blastocatellia bacterium (assembly GCA_016705245.1). Classification (GTDB taxonomy): domain Bacteria; phylum Acidobacteriota; class Blastocatellia; order UBA7656; family JADIYM01; genus JADIYM01. The sequence continues at coordinate 262,139 of JADIYM010000004.1, forward strand.
AGCAGGACACACATGAAGGCGGTCTGACCTGCGCTCGTGCCCATCGTCTGGACGATGTTGTTCTCGCGCGCATTCGTTCCGGCCGCGCGCATGATGAGCACGAGGATGATGAAGCCGAAGAACGCCGAGACGACGGAGAGGTTCGGTCCGAACCCGAGCTTGAGCACGCAGTACGGGTAAGCGCATCCGATGATGACCGCTACGACGAGTCCGACAACGATCGAACGAGCTGTCAGTTCGGGATGTCCCGCGGCGGCAGGGATCTCATTCTGGACCATTGGCGCTCCTTGAGAATGATGAGTTGGGGATTTGTTGCAGGTAGAAGGCTGGGAACACTGGACAGGCCCGGTCCGTGAGCAGGATATCGGACGTGTCGGATGAGCCCGGCGTCACGGGCTCGAGGTATTCGATCGGGAAAAGAGTGTTGCCTTCGGCTGCGGTCGACGAGTCTACCCCAAGTTGTCGATTTCGAAAGACGCTCTGCTGGCTCTGTGGCTCGGTGCCTCTGGGTCTCTGTGTGCGTAGCTCTTTGCCTCGCCTGCAGAGCTACGCACACAGAAACGCAGAGACACGAAGGCGCGGAGGATCGCAACTTCGAAGAGCCCGTATCCGCTATACTCCTCGGTTCCCAATGGCACGCTGGAATCACATCGAGACGATCACGGAGCGGCTTGCCGCCGAGGAAGGCACGATCTACAAGACGGCGTCGCGCCGGATTGCGCTCTGTTACCCAAGCCCATACTACGTCGGGATGTCGTCGCTCGGGTTCCAGACGATATATCGCGAGATCAACCTGCGGTCGGATGCCGCGGCCGAGCGCGCGTTTCTGCCGGACGACGTCGCCGAATGGCGCGAGTCGCGACATCCGCTGGTGACCTACGAATCCCAGCTGCCCGTCTCGGAGTTCGAAGTCATCGCGTTCTCGGTCAGTTACGAGCTCGAGATCACCGGCGTCTTCGAGATGCTCGAGCTCGCGGACCTGCCGCTGCTCGCTAGCGAACGAGACGCGACGCATCCGCTCGTCGTTGCGGGCGGGCCCCTCACGTTCTCGAATCCCGCGACGCTGCTTCCTTTCGTCGACGTGCTGTTGCTCGGCGAAGGCGAGGAACTGATCCACGTCCTGCTCGACGAGCTCGACGGTGCCGGGGATCGGGAAAGCCTTTTGGACCGGCTTGCGGGGCTGCCGGGCTTCGTCGTCCCGAGCCGGTCGCGAGATATTGGAACGGTAGCGAAGGCGACTGACGACCGGCTGCCGGCGAGGTCGCAGATCGTCACGCCGAATACCGAGCTGCGGTCGATGTTCCTAATCGAGCCCGAGAGGGGCTGCTCGCGGGGCTGCACGTACTGCGTCATGCGCCGTACAACGAACGGGGGCATGCGGACGGTGCCGCCAGAGCACGTGCTCGAGCTGATTCCGGATTCGGCGACGCGTGTGGGATTGGTCGGCGCCGCGGTGACGGATCATCCGCGGATCGTCGAGTTGATGCGAACGCTCGTCGACTCGGGGCGCGAGGTCGGCATCTCGAGCCTGCGGGCCGACCGGCTGACAAGCGAATTCGTCGGGTTGCTTGCGCGCGGCGGCGCGCGAACGCTGACGACGGCGTCCGACGGCGCGTCCGAGCGGTTGCGGAAGGCGATCGACCGCAAGACCGACGAAGAGGCGTTGCTCGGCGCGGCGCGGCTCGCGCGCGAGCACGGATTCAAGCAGCTCAAGCTCTACATGATGGTCGGGCTGCCAGGCGAGACGAACGACGATATCGATGAGTTGATCCGCTTCGGGACCGAGATCTCGAAAATAGTGTCGCTCGCATACGGCGTCGCGCCGTTCGTCGCGAAACGGAACACGCCGATGGATGGGTCGCCGTACGAAGCGATTCCGTCGATCGAGCGGAAGCTGGATCGGTTGCGGAAGGGATTGCGAGGCCGTGCCGAGATCCGGCCGACGTCGGCGAGGTGGGCGTGGGTGGAGTACATGCTCGCGCAGTGCGGTGAAGACGCGGGACTCGCTGCACTGGATGCGTGGCGCGCGGGCGGATCGTTTGCGGACTGGAAGCGGGCGTTCCGCGACCGAGGCGTCGAGCCGTTCATGAAGGAGCGCCCGATCGACGGACGACTGGAACTGCCGCCGCTGGCCGTTTGGCCAACGGTGAGTGGACAGGATTCACGGGATTTGAAGAGGATTGACCGGATCGAACAGGGGTAGAAATCTCAAGTCCCGTTAATCCTCTTCAAATCCCGTGAATCCTGTCCACTCACTCCGTGCTGACCCGATCCACGCCGTCGAGCGCGCCGCTCAGCGTGTGCCACGCGAGGCTTGCGCATTTCACCCGCGCCGGGAACTCGCTCACCCCCGCAAACACCTTCAGCCGTCCCAGGTGATTCTCACCGTCAGGATTAAGCTCACCCATCACCAGTCGGTGGAACTCGTCGAACATCAACCGAGCTTCCGCGACCGTCTTCCCTTTCACCGCCGTCGTCAGCATCGACGCCGACGCCTTCGAGATCGCGCACCCCGACCCGACGAAGCTCACGTCCTCGATGATGCCGATGTCGTTCATCTTCACGTACAGGTGCAGTTGATCGCCGCACAGCGGATTGAACCCTTCCGACGACGCCGTCGGCTCCGCGATCTCGCGGAAGTTCCGCGGCTTGCGATTATGGTCGAGGATGACTTCCTGGTAGAGCTCGTTGAGCGTCGAGTTCATCGAAACACCTCGATGCACTTCTGGACGCCAGTGACGAGCGCGTCGACCTCGGCTCGCGTGTTGTAGACCGCGAACGATGCCCGCGCCGTAGCCGGCACACCGTAGAACTGCATTACAGGCTGCGCGCAATGATGACCCACCCGGATCGCGATGCCGTCCTGGTCGAGAATCGTCCCGATGTCGTGCGGATGAATTCCTTCCACCGTGAATGAGACGACCGCGGCCTTCTCGCGCGCCGTGCCGATGAGGCGAACGCCTTCGATCGCGCCGAGCTGAGCCGTCGCATATTCGAGCAGGTCGTGCTCGTGAGCTGAAATCGCGTCGAGACCGATCGCGTTCATGTAGTCGATTGCCGCTCCCAGTCCGATCGCCTCGGCGATCGCGGGCGTTCCGGCCTCGAACTTGTGCGGAATCACGTTGTAGACCGTCTTCTCGAAGGTCACCGACAGGATCATGTCGCCGCCGCCCTGGTAAGGCGGCAGCCGCTCGAGCCACTCCGTCGTGCCGAAGAGCACGCCGATCCCCGTCGGGCCGAGCATCTTGTGTCCCGAAAACGCATAGAAGTCGCAGCCGAGATCGCCGACGTCGACCTTCATATGCGGAACGGCCTGAGCGCCGTCGACGAGCACCGGAATGCCTCTCGCGTGCGCCATCTCGATGATCGCCTTCACCGGATTGATCGTGCCGAGCGCGTTGCTGACGTGCGTAACCGCCACGATCCGCGTGCGTTCGGACATCTCGGCCTCGAGCGCCTCGAGGTCGAGCTCGCCCGCCTCTGTGATCGGCGCGACGACGAGCTTCGCGCCCGAGCGCTCGCACGCCATCTGCCACGGAACGATGTTCGCGTGGTGCTCCATGTGAGTGATGAGTACTTCGTCGCCCGGCTTCAGGATCGAGCGCTCGAAGCCGGCGGCAACCAGATTGATCGAATCGGTCGTGCCGCGCGTGAAGATGACCTGTCTGGGATCACCCGCGCCGATGAACGCCGCGACCTTCGATCGTGCCTGGTCGTGCGCAAACGTCGCCCGTTCGCTCAGATAGTGCACGCCGCGGCGGACCGTCGCGTTCTCGTGAGACATGAACCGCGCCAGCCGGTCGACGACGGCCATCGGCTTGTGACTGGTCGCCGCGCTGTCGAGGTAGACGAGACGGTTGCCGTTCACGACCGTCTCGAGCACCGGGAAATCGGCGCGGATCCGCTCGCTGTCGATTTTCGTCGCGGCGGTCGTCGCCGCGGTATCGACCTGGTTCGATACGGTCGCCATCGTCTTCACCCCTTTGAAAAGCCCTTATGGAAGCGGTCGAGGATCACTTCGTCGAGGTGCCGTCGCACCGACGCGACCGAAATCTCCTGGACGATCTCTTCCGCAAATCCGTAGGTCAGCACCGCACGCGCCGTCGCTTCGTCGAGTCCGCGGCTGGCGAGGTAGAACTGCTCCTCGGCCTCGAGCGCGCCGACCGTCGCTCCGTGCGAGCAGACCACGTCGTCCGCGAATATCTCGAGCTCCGGCTTCGTGTCCACGCGCGCCCGCGGCGAGAGCATCAGGTTGCGATTGGTCTGGTGAGCTTCGGTCTTTTGTGCGTCGTGGTGAACGACGACCTTGCCGTTGAACACGGCTCGCGAGTCGCCGTCGAGCACGCCCTTGTAGAGCTGGCGGCTCGTGCAGTGCGGCACGAGATGATCGATTCGGGTGTGGCTGTCCGTATGCTGCGAGCCTTCGGTCAGGTACAAACCGTCGATCCGGCAGTCCGCGCCCTTGTCTGCCAGCTGAACCGTCAGATCGTGACGGGCCAGCGATGCGCCAATCGAGATCGCGATCGACGAATACGAGCCGGAGCGCGCGACCTCGACGGCAGTTGCGCCGACGTGAAACGATTCGCGGCCCTCGCGCTGGACGCGAATGTGATCGACTGTCGCGTTTTCGCCGACATGAATCTCCGCCACGGCATTCGTCAGCGACGCGACACCGTTGACGGACGCAAACGTCTCGACGACGGTCAGGTTGCTGCTTTCGCCCGCGACCACGAGCGTGCGCGGATGCGACGCCACCGGCTCGTCGCTGCCTCCCGAAAAGTAGACGACGTGAATCGGCGCAACGTACGAGCAGTTGCGCGGCGCGATGATGACGACGCCGCCGGATGCCATTGCAAGATTGAGCGAGCCGAACGGCGTGGCTACAGGCTCCGACATGCTACCTAGATGACGGGACAACACGTCGCCGTGCTCGGCGATGGCAGTCGCGAAATCTGTGACAACCAGGCAGTCGGTGATTCCCGACATCGACGACAGCTCCCGATGAAAAACCCCGTCCACGAAGACGAGACATGCGCCCTCGGCTTCCGGCGCACGAAGGCACTCGAAGCCCGCGAACGACAGTTTTCCGATGGAACCCGTCGCGCTCGCGAACGGAACCTTCAGGATCGGAGAGACGTCGGTGTATTTCCACGCCTCGTTGCGCGTGGTCGGGAACCCGGTCGCGTCGAAACGGGCGATGGCGGTGCGCCGCAGCGATGCCAGCCAGTCCGGCTCGAACGCCGTCTGTTCCCGCCGCGCTTCCCAGGCAGCCAGAAAACGGTCCTTCTCTTCGGCGAGCAGGGGCTTCATCCGATCGAACCCTCCGAAGCGCTGGCGATCGATGCGCCCTGGTCGCGCACCGACTCGTAGCCTCTCTCCTCGAGCTCGAACGCGAGTTCCTTGCCGCCCGAGCGGGCGATCCGCCCGGCGGCGAACACGTGCACGAAGTTCGGCTCGATGTAGTTGAGCAGTCGCTGGTAGTGCGTAACCATCACGAACGCGTTGTCTGGCGTCGCGAGCGCATTGACCGCCGTCGCAACTACACGCAAGGCATCGATGTCGAGACCCGAGTCGGTTTCGTCGAGCACTGCAACCGACGGCTCGAGCAGCGCCATCTGCAGGATCTCGTTGCGCTTCTTTTCGCCGCCCGAGAAACCCTGGTTCACGCTCCGGCTCGCGAAGGCGTAGTCCATCTCAACGAGCTTCATCTTCTCGCGCAGCAACTCGTCGAACTCGAGCGGATCGAGCTCTTCGAGGCCGCGCGCCTCGCGGGTCTGATTGAAGGCGAGGCGAAGGAAGTTCGCATTCGAGACTCCGGGGATCTCGACCGGGTACTGGAAGGCGAGGAAGATGCCGGCGCGGGCGCGCTCGTCCGGAGCGAGCTCGAGCAGGTTCTGTCCTTTGTAGAGAACCTCGCCGCTCGTGACCGTGTAGGCCGGATGGCCGGCCAGCACCTTGGCGAGGGTGCTCTTGCCCGAGCCGTTCGGCCCCATGATCGCGTGGATCTCTCCGGCGTTGACCGTCAGGTCGACTCCGCGGAGGATCTCGGTCGTCTCCACAGTCGCGTGCAGATCGCGGATTTCAAGAAGTGCAGTCATAAACGCTGTTTCACTGTCCCTGGAGCACCGTGCCGCTTCGCGACGAAGGCCCTTCGTCGCGTCGGCCGCCGGCCCTCCGGATGGTTATCCGACGGATCCTTCGAGCTTCATGCTGAGAAGTCGCGTCGCTTCGACGGCGAATTCCATCGGCAGCTCGCGGAAGACTTCCTTGCAGAAGCCGTTGATGATCATCGACACGGCTTCCTCGGTGGGAATGCCGCGCGACTGGAAATAGAAAATCTGGTCCTCACCGATCTTCGACGTCGTCGCCTCGTGTTCGACCTTCGAAGACCTGGTTCTGAACCTCGATGTATGGGAACGTGTTCGCCGAGCAGCTGTCCCCGATCAGCATCGAGTCGCACTGCGAGTAGTTGCGCGAGCCATCGGCCTTCGGGCCGATCTTCACGAGGCCGCGATAGCTGTTGTTCGAGTGTCCGGCCGAGATGCCCTTCGAGATGATCGTGCTCTTCGTGTTCTTGCCGATGTGGATCATCTTCGTGCCGGTGTCGGCCTGCTGGTGGTTGTTCGTGAGCGCGACGGAGTAGAACTCGCCGACCGAGTTGTCGCCGAGCAGGATGCAGCTCGGGTACTTCCACGTGATCGCCGAGCCCGTTTCGACCTGCGTCCACGAGATGTGCGAGTTGACGCCGGCGCATTTTCCGCGCTTCGTCACGAAGTTGTAGATCCCGCCGGTTCCCTCTTCGTCGCCTGCGTACCAGTTCTGGACGGTCGCGTATTTGATCTCGGCGTTGTCGAGCGCGACGAGCTCGACGACCGCCGCGTGCAGCTGGTTCTTGTCGAACTGCGGCGCGGTGCAGCCCTCGAGGTAACTCACGTAGCTGCCCGCGTCGCAGACGATGAGCGTGCGCTCGAACTGGCCCGACTCCTGGTTGTTGATCCGGAAGTAGGTCGACAGTTCCATCGGGCACTTCGTGTTGGGCGGCACGTAGACGAACGAGCCGTCGGTGAAGACCGCCGAATTGAGCGCCGCGTAGTAGTTGTCGCTGACGGGCACAACCGAGCCGAGGTACTTCTGGACGAGGTCCGGGTACTCGCGGACGGCTTCCGAGAACGAACAGAAGATGACGCCGGCGTCGAAGAGCTTCTTCCGGAACGTGGTCGCAACCGAGACGCTGTCGAAGATCGCATCGACGGCGACGTTCGCGAGCCGCTTCTGCTCGTCGAGCGGGATGCCGAGCTTCGCGAAAGTGTCGAGGAGCTTGGGATCGACCTCGTCGAGGCTGGCGAGGGTCTTTTTCTGCTTCGGCGCGGAGTAATAGATGATGTCCTGGAAGTCGATTTTCGGGTAATCGACGTTCGCCCATTCCGGCTCTTCCATCTCGAGCCAGCGCCGGTAGGCCTTGAGGCGCCACTCGAGCATCCACTCGGGCTCTTCCTTCTTTGCCGACAGCAGCCGGATTGTGTCTTCGCTCAGGCCGCGCGGAATCATGTCGGATTCGATGTCGGTGGTGAATCCGTATTTGTACTCGCGATTGGCAAGCGACTCGATGGTGCTCATGGAAGGCTCCTGTGTTCGATTCTCGGGTCGGGCGACTCGGTGGCGACGGGTCGGGCGGGACGGATCTTCGTGAGATGGGTCATGCCGCCGGCCTGGCCGAGCATCAACTGCTCGAGCGTTATGCGCGAGAGGACGTCCCGGACAAGAGAGTGCAGGCCTTCGACAACGGGACGGATGGAGCAGTCGTCGGTGTGAATGCACTCGGCGAGGTCGCCGGAGAACGTCTGGCAGTGATGGTCCATCTGGTCCTCATCGAGAACCTTGATGACGTCGGACAGATGGATTTCAGAGGGGGACATTGCAAGGCTGTAGCCGCCCTTCGGGCCTCGCGAGGACTTCACGAGACCGGCGTGGCTGAGGATCCAGAGCAGCTTTCCGGCATAGGCGGTCGAGATGCCCTCGGCTTCTGCGATCTGCCGGAGGGAGTGGGCGCCCGATGGCGACGGGCGAGCCACCGAGAGGAGGCATCGCAGTCCGTATTCTTCCTGTGCCGATATCTTCATGGTGCTACTTCCGAACCTGCCGCTTTGAGCGGAAGAAAGGGAGCGTAGCCTTTACCTGACTTTTAAGTCAAGATTAAAGTTGGCGAAGTCGGAAGTGGTTGATTCGATTGGGCGTGGGAGTTGAAATGAGCTACCACCGGCCGAGGATGAGATTAGTGCCGAGGATCGGTTGTGCGGCTCAATCGGCGTGGATCTCGCGGACAGGGCGGACTGACGCCGACGATCGTACCTAGGCGGTCACGACCCCCACTTCGCGTCGTTCTTCGTCAGCGCAAGGGACTCACGCGTCGCTGCGCATCGGGTTCTGGGTCGACGATGCTCTGGTTTGACGGACCGTGGCGACGCACCCCGTTTGACCCAGAACCCCGAGCGCAGCGAGGGGCCGACTGGCCATCCCAAGCCTCCGGAGTCTACCGTCGGCCCGTCGCTGCGCTCCGGGTTCTGGGTCGGCGATGGTCTGGTTTGACGGACCGTGGCGACGCACCCCGTTTGGTCTGGTCTGACGGACCGTGGCGACGCACCCCGTTTGACCCAGAACCCCGAGCGCAGCGAGGGGCCGACTGGCCATCCCAAGCCTCCGGAGTCTACCGTCGGCCCGATCCAACGACGACAAGGCACCGGTGCCGGCTCCGCAGGATCGATTCGCTCCGGATAGCCGTACACCCGGTACGACCGGCAATGGCGGTAGATGTCATTCGGATCCGGAGCCTTGCGGATCAGGCGGAATCAGCCGGAATCCGATTCTCGAGCTGCAGGATTCTCCGCTCGTGGTCGATCGTTCGTTCGCTGAAGGTCACCGCGGTGGCGGCGATTCCCTCCGCAATTTCGAGCATACGGCCGATTGCGTCGCGAGTCTCGATCTGGAGACTGTCGACGGCGTGGGCGAGCCTATCGATCGAGACCTGCTGCCGCTCGACAGTCGTCGACAGTGAATCTATGTGATGACCCATCGTGTCGAGCCGATAGCCCGTCGTGTCGAGGCGGGCCGACAGCCTCGCATCGCTTTGGAGCAGGAACTCCATCGTCCGTTCCATGCGTTCCCAGCGCTTTTCACTCTCGTTCACGAACCACCTCCAACAATGGCAATCCTACACCCGGTGGCGCCCGCGCCAGACCATATTCCTCAAGGCAAGGTCTCAGAGTCGCTCGCTTCGCCGTCTGGATTGACGGCGAGGATTGTGCGACTTGCGCCGTCCGAGAACAGCTCACGGATCGACCGGCCTGACGGCGCCGAGCGCGCGTTGGTGGTGACGACCCACTTCGCGCCCTTCTTCGTGAGCGTGAACGACTCCGATCCATCGACGACAAGCACCGCCCCCGTCTGTATGTTAGATCCCGTCGCCTTGAGCACGATCTTCTTCCCCGCCTTGAGTTGCGGCGAGACGAGCACCGGTGCCGGCGCAGCCGGATCGATCCGCTCCGGGTATCCGTTCCAACGGTAGAACGCGTGATGGATGTCGATCGGGTTCGCGGCCGAGAACTGCTCGGCAAGCACCCGTTCGCCCATAGTTCCGGCCGGCTGTCCGCCCCAACTGTGCGCGCTTACGTCGACCGCCTCGTCGACCGGGTGCGCGCCCGGTCCGGCATATCCCGTGACGATGTTCATATCGCCGAGCTCCGCCAGGCTTCCGACGTCGGTCCGAAACGTTCCGTCCGAGAAGAGCAGCAATCGCATCGAGACGTAGCGATCCGCCGACCAGCCCTCGCGGCGAAGGTGCCGCCACTCGATCGCGAATGCGTGGACCGACTCACCGGTCCGAAACGACTTCGTCATCGGCACGTAGCCGGCGTAGAGGCGAAGTGAGGAGGTGTCCCACTCGTCGGACCACCCGCATGCGATGGCAGAATGCGCGGCGGCGAGCGCCGCCCGTGACGCGGGTCCCGTAATCGGAGCGCCAAACGAGACCACCCCGTCCGGACGCACCGCGACCGATTCGAAGTCCTTCGAGCCGAAGCGGAAGCGGAAGGCCACTCCGCCGGGATACTCACCGAAGTCGCGGAAGGTGAGCGCTGCGCTGCCCGAAGTGACCGGAATCTCGGTGAGCTCGGGGATGGCGTGGCCGCCGAAGTAGATCTGGATTTCCCCGAAGTCGCACTGCGAGACGACGCTTGCTGTCTCGACGATCGGATCGGTACGGAGGTTGTCGGACTGCCCGTCGAAGTTCGGGTCGGTCCAGACGGCCGAGCCCGCGATGTCGAAGCCGTTCGGGCAGAAGCCGTCGCCTCGAACCTGCACGTCGGCGACCTGTCCATCGCGGCCCATGAACGGCTGGCGAGAGGACCACGCGAAGACTCCCTGATCCGGTAGCGTTACCACGGTGCGTTCACTGCCCGGAATCAGTCGACGGTACGAGTCAAAGTCAAAGAAGAACGGAAACGACGTCGCAAGCATCAACCGATCGGTGCCGTAGTCGATGTCCCCGGCGCCGTATGCGTTCGCAAGGTCGGGGGAGAGGTTCCCGATCACAGACCCCTGGTCGAGTGTATCGGGAACGAAGTCGCCGTTCGTGTCCGTGACACGCAGGAGCGCCTCCGAACGATCCGAGTGGTAGGGACCCGAAGGAGCGTCGAACTCGATCTTGCGGGCGATCGCGTTGCCGCGGTCGTCCATCGTGATGACCTCGTAGCCGTTCATCTGGTCGTTGACTTCGCTCCACCGCGCGACGTTAGGACCGGCGTTCGCATCGAGAAAGAGGACGGCGAACTTCGTCGTGAGCGTGAAGCCGCTCGGAGAAGCCTCGCGCGCCGTCACGAGAATCGCGTCCTCGCCCGCGGTCGTCTTCCGGATGGCCGCAATCCCGGTCCACGAGCGGATGAAGAACCGCAAACCCGGCGAACCGGTTGCTTCGTTGTCGAGGTCTGACGGAAGGAGGTACTCACGGCGGAAGACAAGCTCGCCATTGACGCGGTCGAATCGAACGATCGAGTGCGTAATGACGTCGAGCTGTGGGCCCGATGCAATCGACCGGTACAGGTACCAGATGTCCGGGTTCGACGGAGACGGAGACGGCGCACCGAAGTATTCGCCAAACGGATTCCCGAACGTGCCGGGATTGAGTTCAAGGTCGCTGACGTCCGCCTGCCGGTCACCATCCACGTCGAGCACCGGCCCCCAGTTGAAGCCATCGGTCGGACTATCCGGCCCATACGGGTCGAACAGACTCGTCCACACGCCGGCACTCGTCGGAAACCTCGCCCCCTCGTAGGCCTCGAGCGTCCGGAATCCCTGCGCGCCAGCGGTCACGGCCAAGACGGCGACCACGAGCATCGCCGCCGCAACGAGGAACCCGCTTCCAGCCTTGCCCCGTCTACTTGCCACTCTTTCCCTCACGTTGTCGGGAATGAACTTGGTGTCACCCGGCACATAGAGGATAGCAAACCTAAGGACTCGGGGCGTTGGGTCGGGCGGATCGACAATGAAGCCACCTGCCGCCGTTCGGTACGTGATCGCCGTGTAGGAATTCTCGACCGATGCAGTCTGCGCGCCATAGGCAAGACGCACGTCGTGGACAGTTGAGACTCCTTCGAGCAGCGGGATGTCCGTCATTGGCGTTGGAGAAAGCGTGGCCGCCAGGAAGACCCCCAGTCTCTGCAGGTCCGCCGTATACGCAGGGACCGTGATCACGAACGTCCCCTGGTAGGGACGACCTGACAGCAGTGCGTTGCCGGTAACCGTGGGGTCTTCAGCACCTGGGTTATTGACGCCTTCCCAGACCCGACCCATGGCGTCGGAGTTCGGTCCGGTAGGCTCACCAGTCACTTCGCGCTGGGTCGCACCAAAGCGAAGCTCCGCTGTCCGCGCAACCCATTCCCGGTTCGCCTTGTAGTCTAGCGGCATCGTCCACGTCGATCCGTCCGCTAGCTCCAGGCTCGGCAGGAGTTCGACGTTGACGAACCGCGCAGGGTCCGACGCCTGCTCGGCGATCGACGGCGCCTGAACCGCGACCACTCCCCACACCGGTGTTCCTTGCCTGCGCGTCGTCTGACCAAGCCCGTTTGGAAACGAAATCGTGTCCGTTGTCCGGTCATAACTCGTGGTCTGGAACCGCCAGTTGTCGGTCGCAAGCACCATCGTATTCTCGTCCGCGGGTTTAGCGCCCGCAATCCCCCGGACGTACCAGTAATAGAGGGTGTTGCCATGACTTGCCGTCACCTGGAACGGGCCGTAGACGCGTTCCGGCGGCCCCTGCCACGTCCCCGTCGCATTCTGCATCGTGCCGTTCGACCAGCGGATCGTCCCGCTCCTCACCCCGTAATGCATCACCGCGCCCCGCGCCGTCGCTTGACCCGCCGCTCCCACTGACCGCACCGCCCGCAGCCCGTCGCCGGGCGCCGAGATCAGAAGCACCGTCGCCGCCGCAAGCACCACGACGAGAACCGTCCGCACCGTGTTCAATCCGTTGCTCTTCACGTTCCCTCCTTCGTGGCCCTACGGCTCAGGTCCGATCTCGATCTCGACGAGCACGTCCGACTCGTGCTCGTAGGTCGCTACCGCGTCGCCCCACGAGTGTCCGGTCGACTGCATCCGCACCCGGAACCGGTACTCCTCTAGCCTCGTCGGCCCCGAGTCGGCCGAAGGTCCCCGAACCGTCCGGATCGTCGGCGCTCCGGCAAGCGTCACCGTCGCCGTCACGTTGGCGACGTCCTGTGACGTCGCACCCGTGCCGTGCATCGCGAACTGCCGCTCGTAGCTCGGGAACACGATCGACGCCAGATTCGCATTGCCAAACTCGGCTCCCGCCGCCGTCGCCTGCTCGATGAGCTCGCGGATCGTTGCCGCGAGCTCCGGCTGCAGGAACTCGTCCATCTCGATCGTGCCGTTCCTTGCGTTGAGCTTCGCCCGGTCAAGCGCGTATCGGTCCGTTTCGGTCACGACCGCCGCCGTCGACGAGGCGTAGAGCGCCCCCGTCATCCCGACGACGAGAATCAGAAGGCCGAGCATCAGAAGCACCGATGCATCGCCACGCTCGCTTCGGTATGTGCGCGCCATCACTCCTCACCTCCCGGAAGCTCCTCATCGCCGTCGGTGAGCCCGCCGCCGTCGACACCCGGTGACGGAAACGTCACCGTCTCGCTGATCGTCCCGTAGGTGAAGCCGAGCTTCGAGTTCGTCATCGCCGAGGCGAGAAACTCGACCGTCGCCGAAAGTGGCTCGACGTTCGCCTCGCCGTTTTCGCCCGCGATCGGCATCGCGACCGACAGCCCGCTCGTCACCACTTGAGCCGTCCCACCCGTGCCGACCGTCATCGCCCGCACTTCGGCCCGAAGCGCCGCTGCCGCTTCGCGAACGAGCACCTGGCGGGTATTGGCTGCCGGCACGCCGGGCCAGCTGCTGCGGGTCCGTGACCACTCCTCCGATCACCTTCAGCAGGCTAGTACCCGACCGGTCGCCAGCCGTGTAGAAGACGACCACCCCGCCCGCGCGATCGAGCACCGCGACCGATGCGTCCTGGTCGATCACGACGCCGGCGGCGCTCGCCGCCGCGTTGCGAAGCCCCCACCGGAACGTGCTCGACGACGGCTCGACGGATGCCTGGAAGTACTGAAGGATCGGCTGCCCCGCGGTGTCGAGCGGACTTGGCCACAGGACCGGCGACGGCGTCTCACGAAGCTCGGCGATCGCCGTCCGGGTCGCGCCCGTGGCAGTGTTTCCCGTGACCACGAGAACGTCGCCCGCCACGAGACCCTCGACGGCCGCGCGAGTCGCCTGGTCGCTTGCGACGAGCCGGATCGTATTGCCGGTCGTCTCGAACGCTGCCCCGAGCGAAAGGCGCGGCATCGAAGGTTCGGTTCGAAGCATCACGAGCGCGTCGCCCGTCTGGTCCGAGTAGATCTTCACGGTGTCGGGAACGACCGCGGCGGGACCGACGATCGCGACACTCGCGCCGCCATCACCCCCCGCAAACACGACGCCGTCACCGTAGGAGTAGACAGGCGCAAGCCTGCCGCCGGTTCCCGGTGTCGCGCAGCGGTAGTACCACGTCGACGGATCCGAGGTGGATGCACCCGACCACCACTCGACCGACGACCAGGTGGAGTTGTCGCGCGGGTCGAAGCCCGGAGGCCAGGTTCCGGGATTCGAGAGGACCATTGGTCCGCAGTACCCGGCGGGCGGAGTTGTCGGGGAAGGGGCCGCGGCCGTTGTGGAACGAATGGTTGGAGATGCTACGGACGGCCCGTCGATTCGCTCCGGGTTCTGGGTCAATCGGGGCACGTGTCGAGCGGCGGCAATAGTCGCCGTGAGGTCGAAATAAGCCAGGTCGGCCGCGGCCGACTCGCACAATGCAAGCTCGCCAGCGGCCGTCGCCCGCGTCCACACGCGGTCCGCGGCCGGCTGGGCCTCGCGGCGAGCACGCTCGGTCGAACCCATCAGCATCACCGCGGCCGTGCCAACGACGACCAGCGCGGCGAGCGCGATGAGTTGTTCGAGAAGTGCTGCGCCTCGATCCAAACGACGTCCGGTCATTTCGCCACCTCCCAAGATCCTTCAACGAGCCGGTACTCCGTGACCGTCGCGCTCAGGCCGAGCACCACAGCGAATGACGTCTGAGGTCCGCGTCGTCCGAGATCACCACGGCCACCGCGCGGTTCGTTCCGTTCGTGAACGGGTAGCCCGTGCCGCCCTGCAGATCGACCGAGCCTTGAATCAACGCCGATTCGGGAAGCGGCGCGGGCGCATCTGTCCTGAGCCTCACCGTCGACGACACCGGGATCGTCCAGAGGTCGAGTCCCTGCGTTGTGCCACTCTTCGCCGCCGCCGACGTCGCCCGGCGAATCGTCGAGGCAACCACGGCCCGCGATTCCTGCATTCCCGAGGCACGCGTCGCCGTCGTAAGCATCCTCGCGCTCATCGCCGCCGCGATGGCCACGATCGCCAAGACGATTAGCAATTCCACAACCGTCAGACCGCGCTCTCGCCCGATTCGTTCTACTTCGCCGGTCATCGCACACGCTCGCTGTAGGTCACTGACGCCGCCAGGCGTCCGGCGAGCGGGAGTCCCGTTCCGTCAACCGCCGTCGCAACTACCTCGAAGATCGGCCGGCCTCCGGCGTCCCGCCCGCGTCGCCATTGCCGCAAAACCAGGCTCGCTCCACTCGGCTGTTCGGATCCCACGGCCACGATCGAACCCGTTGCCGGATCGAAATACACGGTGTCGCTCCATCCCGGTTCGGCCGCCGACGGAGGTACGCTGCCGCCGTCGACCGTTGGCACGACATCGTGGAGTCTCGCCAGCGCCGCAGCCCGGCACGAGTGGTCGCCGCGCGCCTTCCGCGATGCGAGCGCGCCGACACCGGCGAGCATTGCGTGCCCGACCAGCGCCATCGAGACGATCGCAATGCCGATCATCACCGCCACAAGGGTGTAGCCGGCTTCACGCTTTCGATGCTGTCGATTCGTTTGCATCGTCGTTCACTTGTGAAGCTGGTCGATCAGGTCGAACACCGGCAGATAGACGGCGAGCAGCACGTTCAGCACGAAGCCGCCCATCACGAGCAGCAGCGCGTATCGCAGAACGGTCACGAGCCGTTCCTTGCCGTATCGCACTCGCGTCTCGAAGGTCTCTGCCACCTTGAACAGCAGTTCGTCGAGTTGCCCGCTCTCCTCACCCGACCGGGTCATGTGCACCGCAATCTCGGGGATCAGCTGCGTCTCGTGCATCGACTCCCAGACGAGTCGCCCTTCGTACACCCCGCGGCCGACGTCCTCGAAGGCCTCCGACACCCGCATGTTGCCCGCGGCGTGCGCCGCGAGCTCGATGCCAAGCGGGATCTCGCCGACCGAGCGGTACACGATTGCGAGCGTCCGGCACGCCCGGGCGACGCCGTCGAGCAACGCCAGGTCACCTAGCAGTGGCGTCTTGAGTAGCAGACAGTGCGCGCGGTACCGCAGCCTCTTCGATTTCGTCACCGCGACCGACAGCGCGATCGCGCCGCAGATGACTACGAGAATGCTGATGATGCCGAACGGTGAGACCAGGAAGTCCGAGAGCCCGATGAGCATCCTCGTCGGCAACGGCAGTTGCCCCGCGTCGGTCAGCGCGGCGTAGAGCTCCTTGAACTGCGGCACGGTGATCGTAAGGAGGATGTAGCACACGCACAGTCCAACGACGACGATGAGCGCCGGCTCTATGAGCGCGGAGAGCAGCGACGCTCGATTCCGGTGCCGCGCCTCGCAGTCGTCGGCGATGTCGGCGAGGTTCCGCTCGAGTGTTCCGGTCGTTTCTCCGGTCGCGATCATCTCGACGCAGAGCCTCCCGAAAAGCCGCTCGTGTTTCCGGAATGCGTAGGCGAGCGTGCGACCGTCCTCGATGTCGGCAACGATCATCGAGAGTCCGTCGGCGAGCGCCGGCGCCTGCCGTCCGAGCGAATCGGCGAGCATCGAAAGCGTCTGGTTGATCGGAATGCCGGCGGAAATCAACGCTCGGAACTGCGTCGCGAACATGGCGACGTCTAGGAGCGATGCCTTTCGAGCTCTCAATCGAGTGTTCATTGTTGTCCTCGGTCAGCAGCGAGCCGGATCGCTCGCTTTCTTCACAGCTCTATTGAATCTCGAGCCATCCGTCGCGAAATGCGGCCGGATCTTCGGCCCACGTCGACTCAACTGAACGGAGGTGACCCGGGGGTGCCGGCGGCTCGCTTGTCGCCGCAATCTGCCGCCCATCTCCATTGCCCGACGTGACCCCGAGTGCCGGCACGTCGCGGACGCCGGCCGCCGGTGCACCGGTCTCGAAATGCACGATCGACAACACGTCGGCCGGCATCAGGGGCGTCAGCTCGGCCACCTGCTGCAAGCTCACCGTTCCCTTCTTCACGAGATCGAGTCCGCGTCGCCGCAGCGGGGTCATCCCTTCGCGAACCGCCAGCCGCCGAAGCGCTTCCTCAACCGAGGCGCCGCCCTTTGCCAGCATCGTCCGAAGCTCGTCCGACACGATCATCGTCTCGTAGATCGCGAAACGGCCGTATGTGCCCTTACCGTGGCACATCGAACAGCCTCGCGGCTCACGCGCGCGGATGGTCGCAATCTCTTCGGGCAGGAACTGCTCGGCCAGAAGAACCTCGACGGGATAATCGACCGGCCTCGAACAATGCTCGCAGAGTCGATTGAGGAGCCTCTGTGCCACAACCAGTGTCAGCGCAGACGCGAGATTGAACGCCGAGACGCCTTCCTCGATGAGCCGCGTCGTAACCGTCGCGGCGTCGCGCGCGTGGACCGTTGAAAGAACCTGGTGCCCGGTCAGTGCCGCCTTTATGACGAGTTGCGCGGTCTCTTCGTCGCGGACTTCGCCCACGAGAATGCGGTCGGGCGAGACGCGAAGCGCGGTCTTCAACATTCGCGCGAACGTCTCGCCCTTCAGCTCGTTTACGGCCGACTGGGTGACGCCGGGCAGCCGAATTTCGACGGGATCCTCGATCGTGATGATGTTTTCGCGGTCCGAGTCGCATTCGCCGAGAATCGCCGCGAGCGTCGTCGTCTTCCCCGATCCGGTTGGACCCGAGAAGAGCACCAGTCCGCCGCGATGATCCCGGACCCGTCGGAGCGCCGCGAGCGTTCGCGGATCCGCGCCGATCGCCTCGAGCTTGGGACGCCGCTCGCTGTTGTCGTGAAGCCGTATGACGCAGCCTTCGCCATTGATCGTCGGCCGGATCGCCACGCGGAACTGTATGGACTTGAGCTCGCCCTTGTATTCGATCTTCATTTCAAACAGGCCGTCCTGCGACTTCTCGGACTCGGCGATGTCGAGCTTCGCGTATTGCTTGACGACCGAGACGATCTGCCCGGCCGCCGTCGGCGGCAGCGGCGTCATCGCGTATTCGCATTCGCCCTCGACCTTGTAGCGAATGCGGAATTCAGCGTCGAAACACTCGAACAGGATGTCGCTCGCGCCGCGGTAGACCGCCTTCATCAGGATCCCGTTCACGAGCCCGCGCACCGTTGCCGGACCGGGATCCGGCTGTCGAAGGACCGCACCCGACGCTGCATGACCGGCCGAGAAGAGGCCGGCCAGCTCCGTCGCCCGGGGCAGCAGCTGCTGGTTCCGATGAAGCGGGTAGTAGACCTCCAGACACTGCGCCAGTACCGGGCCCGGAATGCGCACGAAAATCGGCCGGCGCGGACGATCCGCACTGAGGCTGATCACCCACTGCATCTCGCTCTGGAGTTTCAATGAGGGCTGGTGAGCCACCGCGATCGAAATGGTCGTCGCATCCATCCGGAACGGCAGGACGCCGAACTCGTGGGCGATCTGCGGCGTCAGGGTCCGCAGAACGGAGGGTTCGATGCCCCGGGTCAGCTCCTGTGGTATCGATTCGCCGCGATCACCGACAACGACGAGCGACGGAATCGCCATGCCGAGTGTGGAAGGACGTCCCACCGCGGCCGGTGTAATAGCCGGACCGGTCACGATCGGCGAACCGGTGACATCGCATGCCTCCGCGTCATTGTTACGCCGCTGCCGACGTTTGCGGATCTCGTCCGCGATATAGTCGCGCCGCCCGCCACCTGGCTCGCTGGCCACCGGCAATTTCGAGTCGCGGCGTCGCAATTTCTGAAAGAGTCGTGACACGCGCATCTCTCCTTTACCGCACGGCGGATGTTGCTGGCGTGGCCGGAGCCGTCTTGAAGTAGCAGTTGAGCGTCAGCGAAGCTTCCGTTGTGAAGGCGCCGCTGTTGTGCGACTTGAGCGAGAAGGACTCGACCGTCAACAGCCTCGGGTACGTCGCGAGTCGGTCGAGAAGCGCCTGGGTCGGCTCATAGCGAGTGTGAATCACGACCGACACGGGCCGCGCCTCGACGACAGGCTGCGAGACTGCCGGTTCCTGTCCGGTGGCAGGCATTGGCGGTGGCGGCTTCGGAGTCGCCTTCGCCGGCTCGAAGGCAACTAGTCGGACACCTGCAGCGCCGGTCACGCGCTCGACATCGGCAAGGGCCGCCGCGAGCTCGGCTTCGGACGGAACCGCGGCCAGCGCTTCGGCATACTCGGCCTCGACGCTCTCGGCTTCGCGTCGAAAAGCCTCGTAGTTCGCGATCATCGCTTCGGTCCGCCCGTTGTCGTCGCGGACTCGCTGAAGCTCGGTGGCTAGACGGTCCGCCTCCGATGCGAGCGGCCGGATCAGGCCGATCTCGAGGGCAACCCACGAAAGCAACCCAGCGACGACGCCTAGACCGGCAGCCAATGCGACCGTCCGCCGGCGGCCCGACTTCTTGTCGAGCTCTGATGGATTCGATTGCGCTCCAGGCCGCGTCATTGGTTCGGACCTCCGGTGTAGTTCGCGGTAATCGTGAAGGTGTGCACGGATGTCTCGACCTCTTCGTCCGTGTCCGGGCCAGGCAGCTTCATCGTGGCCGTGTTGGTCTGCGGCGTGACGTCCGCGAAGCTCTCCCGCTTCTTTTCCATCGCCAGCGCGAGCGTGGGCCCGATGTCTCGCGCCTCGCAATAACCTGCGAGCTTGACGACCCCAGAGCCGAACGAGACCTCGGTCAATCGGACATCGGCCGGCAACAGCGATCTAATCTCGGACAGCAGCCGGGGCGGAGTCTGTTGCCGGACTCGGTGACCGTGGATCGTTTCCAAAAGGGATCGGGTGTGCGCGAGTCTCACTTCGGCCGTCTTCCACTCTGCCGCGATGGCATTCAGCTCGCGCTGCCGCTGCAGCTCCGATTCGAGCCGTGCGGCGGTTGCATCGTGACGCCGGGCGACGAGCAACCAGCGGGCGGCTCCGATTCCTCCCCCGATCACGAGGAGCGCGACGACAAACGCGACAATGCCGGGAACGGCACCGGCCGACATCTGGAATCGCTTCCCAGACTCGCCGCCGGCGGCGACGAAGCCCTCGTATCCAGCTGCGGCGTCTTGAAGGATCAGGGGCCTCTCCGCTGTGGATGCGGCAAGCGTTGCGAGCGCGCCGGCATATTGCGCCTGTTGCGCGGCCAGTTCGCGCGCGAGGCTGGGCTCGTCGATGCGCACCGCAAGCGCCGAGTCGAGCTCGTCCGTTTCGACCGACGAGCCGAAGCACGCGCGGAGGTACGCAGTTACAGCGTGACGGTGGACAGCTTCGCCCGTGACTAGAAGCACGTCCGGCGAGAACGGCTCCGACTCTGACGCTAGCCCCAGTACTTCGTCGACGAGGTGAAGAAGCGTGGACTGGTAGGCTGACGACTCGACGTCGGCGGCGCGAAGATCGGCCGCCGGCTGGGCGCGCTTCGTTCCCGCCGGCATCGAATACGATCCGGCGAATTCGAACTCCAGTTCGGCTGGCGCCGTAGCTTCATCCACGGGCGTCGATGTCGCCGCCGCAGGCGCGATGGTCCGCATTCGATCCAGTAGCGAGGCCTGGTGGAGCAACCGGACGCGGCCATCGCTGATGGCGCACGCGGCCACACTCGTCGAAAAGCACATCATCGCGAGCGTTGCGCCGGCCGATGGCTCGAGACGGTCGGGCCGCACGGTCTCGATGAGGGCCAGCAAACCGAAAGCATCGGTCGTGGTGCGCGGACTCGCTGCTCCAGCATCGAGCCCACGTATCGAATCGGTTCGGGCGACCGCAAGCAGACACTGATCCCCGCGAAACGCGTGGCCGACCGTGTATCCGGAAGCCGACACCGCCGCTACGTTTCCCCATCGGGATCCGGCGAGAACGGCATCAAGTCGAACGGACTCCTCAAAGGAACGAACCTGCGGGGGCACTCCGAGCACGTCGTGCAGGACTTCGTCGCCGGTGAGACTCGTGATCCACTCGATCTGCGCCGAACCCTGAACTGTTCGAGTGAACTCGACCGCCTCGTCGACGAGCACGGGTAGTTCCGACCGAGAACCTTCGCGACACGACACAACGATTAACGTGTCGTGATCGGGATTGGACATCCCGACAAGGACGCGCACTGCGTCGCCATCAACGTGGATCGATCCGACCAACGAGGCCCGTGGGACCCCGCTGTTGTCGCGACGCTGGCGCCTGGCTGCAATCAATGTTCCGGCCTCCGGTGAAATTCGAGAGTCGACTGACGCTGAGGCAAGTACCGTGCCGATGTGACAGAGACTCGGACGGAGTCGGAAACGATGTGAAACAGGTCCAAACTTTGACGTGCCGGGTAACCACTCGACTGTCGGGGTCAATAATTCGAGTAAAAAATTTGTGAATCGTGAACAAACTTTTGAGTAGTCGAGAACGGTCGGAGTGAGTCGGTGCTTGCCTCGTCGTGCGCCAATTCTGGTTCCCCCGGAGCAATTTCGAGTTGGGCGCGCGCCTTTGAAGGGAGGAGATTTCCCTCTTCGCGGCTTGGCACGCCTCTTGCCGGAGTCTGTGTCCGAGTCTTCGCAATCCTCCACCGCTCCATTCTCATGACGAATTCACCTTCGAATGACCGTCCGTCCGGCGCTCGCGCGGTGCGGCTCCTATTTTTCCTTGTCGCGGCCGCGATTCTTGCGGCGATTTGTCTCGTCTCGTGGGCAGTCGAAGTACGAACATCGCCGAGCGCGGAAGGGCCCGAATCGCTCCTCGCAGCCATAGCTTCAGCGCGGACCGTAGGAACGGCTGCGACTGTCAGGGAGAACAGCGCCTTCGACGCGAATGCGGCGTGGATTCGCGCGGTCGACGCGATCATTGCGGAGTCCGCATCTCTGCACGATGATCGGCTCGCGAAGACGACCGCACGACTGACTTCCACTGTGTCCGGATCAACCGTCACGCGTCTTTCGGCACTCGACGAGGTCGAGGCGGAGGCGCGAGCCGCCTTCGTGGCGGCCCAGCTCGAGACGAGGCGCACGACCGGACAGGTTTGGCTAATCTCCTCAATCGCATTCGCCGGCCTGGCGCTTCTCGTATTTGCAGCCCTCACCGTGCAGCTGACCGGCCTGGCCGCCGAGCGCTCGGTTCTCGACCGCCTACTTCCCCTGGGGCACCCTTCCGA
This sequence comes from Blastocatellia bacterium, assembly GCA_016705245.1. GTDB lineage: Bacteria > Acidobacteriota > Blastocatellia > UBA7656 > JADIYM01 > JADIYM01. The sequence goes on from JADIYM010000004.1 coordinate 284,168, forward strand.
GGGACTCGTCACCCGTGTGTCCCGCCTGACTGGACGGGCATCGAGTCTCGTCGAGCGTCAGTCGTCGCTGGTTTCGGAGCGCTTCGGGCTCGTGCGTGCCCTCGCCGATCTCGAAGAGAACGAGCAGCGACTCGTATCGGAGACCCGCCTGCACCGCGACGAGATCGAGCGACTGCAGGTATCGCAGATGCGCGATGAGCTGACGGGAGTCCTGAACTTCAAGTACTTCCTAATGCGGTTGAGCGAAGCGCTCGACGAGTTCATTGACGAGCAGCGTCCGTTCTGTCTCCTGGCTCTCGACCTCGACGACTTCAAGGGCATCAACGACGGGTATGGGCACCACGTTGGCGACGCGGCCCTCAGGGCGATGGGCCGACTTCTGAACGACGGAGCGCGCGATGGCGAGATTGTCTTTCGAAAGAGCGGCGACGAGTTCTACGTACTGATGCCCGGCGCTACGGCCGCCGAAGCGGTTGCGCGCGCCGAGTCCCTCCTCGCGGCCGTCAACGGTCACGAGGTCTCATACGAGGCCCCCGACGAGACGTACCGCGTGCACCTCGCAACCTCGATCGGCGTGCTGCACTGCGAGCAGGTCGACAAGAAGCTGCTCGCGTCGCTCAAGCGCGACCAGCTGTTAAGCGAGACCTACGGATTTGCCGATGCCGCGCTGTTCAAGGCCAAATACAGCGGAAAGGGCTGCGCGCGGATCTATACGACGGGACTTACAGTGGTCGAGGTCAATCCGAAGGAGTTCCCGCCGGATTTCGACGCACTCCACCGCGGCCTCAAGTCGAAATATCCCCTGCTGCCGGAGAATGCGAAGGACGAGTTCAACGTCCACCTCGCCGCCGCGCGAAGGATACTGAGCGGTCGCTGACGCACATCGCGGCGCAACGGGAAGCTAATTCTTGCAATTGTGTTGCGAAGGCCGTTTTCGGCGGTTTTGGCTTCGTCGGCTAGCGAACTTCGGTGTACATGAGCGGTCCCGCGCTCTCTGTCAGCATCGAAGGAGGCCCCCCGTGATCGGAGTCGAAGCCTGGACCGTCCTGCGGACCGGTCCGTCGCACCCTGCCCCATCTTCGCGGTTCACCGAACCGCTTGATCGCGTCATCCATCTCGTTCGAACGTGTGCGCTCGACGAAGCCTCGGCGGCATCCGAGATGGTCCGGACCCAAGTCCGTGCCGAATGCGATTACGAAGCCGTTGGCCGCGCCAGCAGCTTTCTCGGCAAAATTGCCAGGATCCGCAGTGACCTCGAGGCCGCGATGCGCGAGTTCGGAACGGCCATCGAGCACCTTGAACACACAGATCTAACTGGCTCGATCGCGCGGGCCTATCGGGGACTAGCTCACTGCCACCTGATCTCGCGCATGCCCAATCTCGCACTCGGGCCGGCGCTCGAGGCGCAGCGTCTCGCGGGACTCATCGACCTCCCCGCCACGAAGGATCGCGCGGAGTTCGAGTCGTCGATCTGCCTTGGATTCACCTACCTCGGACTCTCGAGATTGGCCGACGCCGAGGCTGCCTATCGGTCGATTGAGCGGCTCGTCCCGGCGATGTCGGTCGTGGACGTCTGGCTGCCGGGCCTTTTCGAGTTGCTCGGGGGCCGGCTCGATATCGAGCGCGGCAGGCTCGACGCGGACGACGCCAGATTTGCTTCGGGCGTCAATCGAATCGAGCAGGTTGTCAGGGACTTTGCGGATGCGAGTCTCACGTTCTGGCAATCCTTCGCCCTCGAGTGCCTCGGTCGCGCCATGGAAGACACGAACCTGCCAGCTGCCGTTCGGCACATGACGTCGGCCGCGCAGATCTACCGTCGAATCGGCGCCGTGCGCCTGTGCGACGCCGCCACGCAGTGGATCGAGGCAGCGCAGCCCGCGACCGGGTCGCGTTACGCTCCGGCGCACGTGATGCCGCGTCCGCGAGAGCTTCCGATGGAGGTTTCGGTCGTCTCGGGTCAGCTCGTCGCGGGTCCGAAGACGCGGCTCGTCTTCGAACGGGCCATGCGGTACGCCGAGATGGACCATCCGGTCCTCATCCTCGGCGAGTCCGGGACCGGCAAGGAGGGTCTGGCCCGCATCATTCATGAGATGAGCGACCGAAGCGCCGGACCGTTCGTGCCGATCAATTGTGCTTCGGTTCCGGAGAACCTCCTCGAATCGCTGCTCTTCGGTCACAAGAAAGGATCGTTCACCGGAGCATCGGACCATCAGACGGGACTTGTGAAGTCCGCGCACGGGGGAACGCTGTTTCTCGACGAGATCGGCGAGCTGCCCGAGGCACTGCAACCGAAGCTGCTTCGGTTTCTCGAAACACGCAAGATGCTGAGACTCGGCGACACTGCGGAGCAGGCGGTCGACGTGCGCGTTGTCGCGGCGACGAATCGCCGGCTCGAAGATGCCGTTCGCGGCGCTCGATTCCGCGAGGACCTCTATTACCGGCTCAACGTGCTGCGGCTCGAGTCCCTTCCGTTGAGACTGCGGATGGAGGAAGTGCCGTCGCTCGCCCAGTTCATTGCCGAGGCCGAAGGGGCGCGGCTGACGGTCGGGGCACTGACGCTTCTGACGATCCACGACTGGCCGGGCAACGTCCGCCAGCTCCGAAATGTCGTGTCGAGGGCCCGGGCCGAAGTCGGGGCCGGAGCGACGTTGATTACGCGATCGATGGTGGCGCAGGCCCTGGCCGCCGACATCGGCTGTGCGATCGTCGACGTCGTGCCGCCACACCTCGAAACGGCCGCGCTCGGTCCGCAATTTGTTCGAGCCGATCCGGCGGCCAAGGTTTCATGCTCGCGCGTGGCAAGTGAAGGTCCGCCGGCCGCCCGCGATTATCCGTTCATGCGGGCGGACGGCTCACTGCATCCCGGCATGGTACTTGGCGACGCGGAGCGCGAGTTTCAGATCTGGCAGATGGCCCAGGCCCTGGAGAGGTGCGAGCACGCAAAGTCGAGGACTGCCCGCTACCTCGGGATGAATCTCCAGACGTTTCTCGTGCGAGCCCGAAAACACGGACTGATCAAGGAACCCGAGACCCCTCCGGAGACGCAAGAAAGGACCCGGACCGGGACCCGGACCGAAACCGAAGCGGCGGGACCCGAAGTAATCGAACTTTCCCGTTGACAGATTTGTCTCGAGCGGTATACTCCCCTTTTGCCCGGAGACACCTAGTCGGTCGGGCCGGTCCAGGGCCATTGCCCTGAAACCGAGGCAGTTCGATGTTTGAAAACTAGATAGAGCGTGTCCTTGTCAAGAGACCTGAGATGGGGTTGAGCCATGGCGGAAGCGGAGTCGTTGAAGGTTACGAGGCGAAGGCGTCGGAAGGCGTGAGCGGAAG
>JADIYM010000005.1 GCA_016705245.1 Blastocatellia bacterium
GAGTCCAACGAGCCCTTGTGCGACCCGCGGTACCTACACCTGGAGCGCGCCGACCGCGGAGCGGTCGCACTGTCTCCAGAATGGGAAGCAACACGACGAAGGGAACGACATCGCCTACGACGCACGTTATCGCTGGGACTGTCGATGCGACCGCTCCGCGGTCGGACCGAGGTGGGCGGCGGTACCGCGGGTCGCGTGTGCTCGTTGCACTCGCCCCCGCGACCCACGGCTATTTCCTTCGACCGCTCCGCGGTCGATTTTCGACCGCGGAGCGGTCGAAAGCGACTTCGGCGATGTTCCGGAATCCTGCAGGTTTCGGACTTGACGGAATGTTCGCGTGACGCGAACATTCGTTCGGGGAGAGGCGATGCGGGTCATCACGAAGGGAAGACTCAGCGAATTCATCAGTCTTCATCCGGATGCCGGATCCGCCCTTCGCGCCTGGTACGCAATCGTTTCGAGGGCAGATTGGCACAGTCTCGTCGACGTGCGGCACGATTTTCCAAGCGCCGATCTGGTGGGGCGGCACTGCACGATCTTCAATATCCGCGGAGGGAACTATCGCCTCGTCTCGCACATCGATTACCGATGTCACTTGGTGTTCCTTCGCTTTTTCCTGACGCACGCCGAATACGACAAGGAGGCCTGGAAGCATGACTGTTGAGCTCGACGATCGGCGGTACGGGCGACTCCTTGCGCGTGAGCGGCCCCACGTCATCAAGACCGAGGAAGAGAATGACGAGGTTCTCGAACGAATCGCTGCGCTGATGAAGAAGGCGGATGGACGAAGCCCCGAGGAGGACGCGCTGCTCGAATTGCTCGTCGCGCTCGTCGAACGGTTCGAGGCCGAGCACTACGAGATTCCGAGCGCGGCCCCGCACGAAGTGCTCGAATTCCTGCTGGAACAGCGCCAGATGCGTCCCGTCGGATTGGTGCCGATCCTTGGATCGCGAGGGCACGTCTCCGACATCCTGACCGGTCGCCGGAAGATCACTGCCGGGAAGGCCCGCGAGCTCGGTGCGTTCTTCAATGTCGACCCGGGACTGTTCGTCTAGAGGTGTGAGTTGACAGGATTGACGGGATTTTGAGAGGGATGACAGGAATCTGAAATCCGATGAATCCTCTGGAAATCCCGTGAGTCCTGTCCACTCTCCCTCGATTCGGAGGGATCGTCATGTCAAAGGCCAGGGACGGGAAACCCGATATCGTCGTCTTCATCGTGCACCGCCCGTCGAAGTGCTCCGACTGCGGGCTCGAGATCCATCCCGGCGACTTCCTCCACGTTCACGACGAGATCGCACTCTGTCTCGCCTGCGCCGACCTCGACCACCTCGAGTTCCTCGAACGCGGCGACACGGCCGTCACGCGTCGGTCCAGGAAGTACTCGGCAATGTCGGCCGTCGTCGTCGAATGGTCGAAGTACGGCAAGCGCTACGAGCGGCAGGGCATCCTCGTCGAGCCCGAGGCCCTCGACCGCGCCGTTGCCGAGTCCGACGCCGACGCGGACGTACGGGCCGCGCGCGCGGCTCGGTCGGCCGTCCGGCGCGATCTGCACGACGATCGCCGCGGGGCGCGGGCGTCGGTGCGCGACCGGATCGAGTCCGTGCTCGATGCGTGGAGAGGGGAGAGTTGACAGGATTGCAGGATTTTCAGGATTGACAGGATTCGGACTTACTTCTGCTTTGGATAGCCTGAGTCGTTCACCAGCGTGTTCTCTCGTCCCGTTTCCGACGAGACAACTCGTGCACGGAGCGGCGACGCCGCGATCGCGAGACTGCGCTCGCGTAGCTTTTCGAGGATCGCGAGCTTCTCGCTGAACGAACGCTCGGCGAGCTGCCCCCGGAACCGGCGCTTGCTCTCGAGAATCTGTCGCATCGCGGGGTTCATTCTGCGAAGAACTGTCGTTCGAACCGCTCCCACCGGTCAAGCAGATCGTGGCGTTTCAGGATCGCCTGGAGGCGGTCCGCATCGAGTACGCCCGATTCGACGAACTGCAGGATGCGAGCCTTGTCCTTCGCCCGTCCCGTCTTTAGCGCGATCGCCACGAGATGCTCGGCGCATAAGACCCGTGTTGGAACGCCGTCGACCTCGGTGGATACCGCTTCATCGATGGCTTCGATCAACGGTCCGTCCGGCGGCAGGAACTGCACCGGCCAGCCCTCCACGTGAACGTACTCTCCCTCGATGCGGCAGCCCTTCGATGACAGGTAGTCGAAAATCGGCTTCGGTGTGATGAGGAGACTTCCGGGAATGGTCTCGAAGTGAACGAAGACGTCGACGTCGAGCGTGGCGGCGGGTTCGATGTAGAACGTCGCCCCGACCGCGCCCCCTATGGCGTAGTCATCGATCACACCATCCGCTTGCATCTGGTTCAGGACCGCGATGGTCTTGGCGATCGTCACGTCGCCATCCTCGCCGAGTCACTCCGCCGTCGCAAGGTCTGGTATAGAGGACAGGATTGTCGGGATTCGGGGATGGATGGACAGGATCGGGGAATCCGACAAATCCTCGGGAAATCCAGAGAATCCTGTCAACTCTCCGTCCACTCCCGGATCCATCGGCGCTGCTCCCCGGTCTCGGGTGACTGCGGTCGGCGGTAGTGCTTGTCGACCGTTGTCCACATCTCGGCCAGGGCGGCGAGGGCTTCGTCGCCGGTGAGGCCGTGGCGGACGAGGTGGCAGCCGACGACCGTCCCCGTCCGGCCGATCCCGCCCCAGCAGTGCACGTAGACGACGTGTCCGTCTCTGATGGCTTCGTCGATCGCATCGAGGATGCCTGTCATCACATCCGCCCGGCGCGGCACACTCGCGTCGCGGATCGGGAAGCGGGTGTGCACCGTGGCGACGCCGCGGCGCGCGGCTTCCTCGGCAAGCACGACGTCGTACGGCTCGAGCTCGTGTTTTTCCGTCAGGTCCACGAAAAACGTCACCCCGCCATCGAGCATCGCCCGAACCCGCCGCCGCGCGTCCTCGCCGTCCTTCGCTCCGGGGTATTCGCCCGCGAGGAGCTGGCCCTTGCGAACCCAGTACGAGTTGCCCATCGGGCGGTCGCGCTGATCCGGGGGAGGGTGAGTGGACAGGATTGACAGGATTTTCGGAGGATTTCAGGATTCTCTTTGTTCATTTTGCCGAGAGGGTGCGCTCTGACAAAAAATCCTGAATCCTCTTCGGAATCCTGTTCATCCTGTCTACTCACCAGACTTCAGGATGCGGTCGACGAGGGAGGGGATCTGCGCGGAGTGGAGCCAGTCTGGGCGGCGGCGGCCGTCCTGCGTGGTGCAGGTGAGGACTTTTTCGCGCATCGCTTCGGGGATCGATTCGGCGCCGCAGGCCGCGCCGATGAGGCCGCCGACGATGCAGGCGTTCGTGTCCGTGTCGCCGCCGCCCGCGATCGTCTCGTGAATGGCCGCGACGTAGTCGGTTCCCGCGAGCAGGTGCCGGAACGCGTGCGTGAAGCCGATGCACACGAACCCGATCTGCGGGACGTACGCGACGTCCTTTCCGCGACGCGCGTCGGCGAGCCATCGCTGGACTTCCTCGACCGCTGACGCTTCGGCCCACTTCTCGGCCGCCGCGAACGCCGCCTCACGGTCGCCGAGCGTGCGGATGAGTTCTGCGATCGCGATCGCATAACACGCGACCGCGTCGGCCGCGCTCGGGTTAGGGTGCGAGAGCCTCGAGTCCGCGATCGCGCACTCGGCCAGGCGCGCGACGTCGATTTCCTCTCCCGCGCTGCAGTCCGGGCTTGCGCCCCACACGCCAAGCGGTGAGGCGCGCATCAGGCTGCCGTTCGCCTTCGAGCCCGTGTTGCGCTGCGCGGCCGCGCGCGTCATCGCCGACGCGTAGCCGTCCTTGCGGCAGACCGCCGCCCACTCCGACTCGTGAAAACACCCGAGCCCGTTTCGCGTCGTCGTGCCGATGTCGAACGGCGGCGAGTCGATCCACTTCGCGTACGACAACGCGATCCGCTCGAGGTCGAAACCCCCGTCCGCGAGCGCCCGCGCCAGGCAGAGCGTCAGCTCGCCGTCGTCCGTGATCTGGCCGGGAGCCACGCGCCAGCAGCCTCCGCCGGGCATCGTCATCGCGTGGTCGACGCGCGCCGCCGTCAGGTCGCCGCTGACGAACTCGAGCACCGCCCCGGCCGCGTCGCCGACGCATGCGCCGAGGATCGCGCCAATAGCTGCATCGCGGGTGTCTGTGGGTTTCGTAGTCATGAGAGTGGACATGATTACAGGATTTACAGGACTAACAGGATCCTTTGAATCCAGAAAATCCTGAAAATCCTGTCCACTCTTCACTCCCGCTGGAACAGGAACGTCCCGATGCCGGTGTCGGTGTTGAGCACGCTCACCAGGATGACCCCGCCCTGCTGCGTCATGTAGCTGTTCACGGACTGCCCCGTCAGCAGATTGCCCTTCTGCACGATCCGCGTGTTCTCGATCTTCACCTTCGCGCCCTTCCGGAACGGAATGCCGTCGATGAAGACCGTTACCGAATCAGTGAAGCCAGTCCCGGTGACGATCACCTTGTTGCCGCGGATCTGGAAACCGGTGATCTGCGGCTCGGGAATGCCGCCGCTCGCGGCGTTTGTGCTGTCGCTTTCCCCGTTCGGGTACTGCGCCGTGACCGTGAAGAACGACCCCCCGGGCGCCGTCGCTACCACCATCGTGGTTACCGAAGCCGGTACCGACATGAAGAAATTCGCCGGCGTCACCATCACGTCCGGATTGTTCGAGCGGTAGATGTTGTACCCGACGAGGGTGGCGCGCGGGTCGCGCACGATCCAGGTGGCGCGGCCGCCCGACGCCCCCGTGAACGTCTGCAGATGAAGCGGCGGATTCAGGCAGTCGTCCTCGCACGCGAGCGGCGGATCCCACGACAACTCCGTGTCGAGCCCCGCCACGACGGACGTCGTCGCTGCCGACTGGTTGTTGAACGGCCGCGGGTCGCTCGTAACGCTCGTGATGTTGACCGTGTTCGCAATGACAACACCGCCCTCGGCCACGACGTTCACCCTGAGCGTGACGATGACAATCTGGGCCGACTCGAGGTCGCCGATCGCCACCGAGAACGTGCCGGTCGCGCCGATCCGCGGCGCCGTCACCGTGCCCTGGTCGGTCGTGAGCGAGACGAACCGCGTCCCGTTCGGCGTCGAGCCCAGCAGCGTGACGCCCGCAGCCGCGTCGGGCCCGGCGTTCGTGACTTCGATGGTGTATTCGAGCAACGTTCCCGTATCTACAGAAGTCGGCGCATCCTGGATCGCGACCGACACGTCCGCCTGCGGCGTGCCCTCCTCGAGGATGACCGTCAGCGATGCCGACGACTGGTTGTTGGACTCGTCGAGGTCCATCACCGTGTTCGAAACCGTCGCCGAATTCGTGATCGCCGTCTGATCCGGAATCGAAGCGCCGACCTGGACCACGATCGTCAGCGAGCGCGACTCGTCGACGGCCGTCGCTCCCGGCCAGACGCACGTGACAGTTCCCGTCGCCCCCGCTGCCGGCGCCGTGATCGAGCCTCCCGCGCTTGCCGCGGCCGACACGAACGTGACGCCGCCGGGCAGCGTGTCGACGATCGTGACGTCGTTCGCCGTGGCGGGACCGTCGTTGGTCGCCGTGATGCTGTACGTGACCGCGCTCGAGGGCGCCGGCGACTCGGGCGTCACCGACTTGAAGAGTGAGACGTCGACGACCGGCGGGGCAGTGACCGTCGTCTGCGACGAGGCAGAGTCGTTCGGGCCGTTCGGATCCATCCCGACCGACGACACCGTCGAGGTGCCCGTCACGATCGTGCCGGCGGCGGTCCCGAAGTCAACACGGACGACGAGGGTGAACTCCACCGACGCGCCCAACGGCAGGCTCGGCGCCGTGCACGTGATCGGGCCGGTGCCGAAGGGCCCCGGCGTCGTGCACGACCACCCGGCCGGCGCCGCGATCGAGACGAACGTGGTATTGGCCGGAGTGGCGTCGGATAACGTCGCGTTGACGGCGTCGGACGGGCCCGCATTCGTGACCGTGATCGTGGAGGCGATGTCTTCGCTCGGCATCACCGTGTCAGGAGCGGCGACCCGGGTGACGCCGAGGTCCGCGATGTTACCGACCGTAGTCAGCTCCATCCCGGTGTCGTTGCCCGGCGTCGAGTCCGGCGTCGCGCTCGAGACGGTCACCGACGCGGCGATCGAGCTCGCGGGCGCGACGTTCGGGTTCACGTGCACGATGACCAGCAACGACGCCTGCCCTCCCGGCGCGAGCAGCGCCGTCGAGCACGAAACCGTCCCGGTGCCGCCGACGGACGGCGCCGTGCACGACCATCCCGCGGGTGCCGACGCCGAGACGAACGTCGTGCCCGGCGGTGTCGCAAAGTCCGCGACGACCATGTCGGCGTTGCTCGGGCCGGCGTTCGCCACCTGGATCGCGTAGGCGATGTCCGTGCCCGCCGCGACCGGGTCGGGCGAGTCCGCGAGCGTGGCCGAGAGGTCCGCCTCGGTCGACGTGAGGACGGCGATGATGTCGTTGTTGTTGACGAGGTTGACGTCCGGAGTGTCACTTCCGCTGCTGACGTCGCCGGAGATGGTCGAGCCGGACGGCGTGTCGAGGTCGACGTTCCAGACGATCGAGAAAACCGCATTCGAGCTCGCGGCAAGACTCGGCGCGGTGCACGAGACCGGCCCGGTGCTGCCGATCGGCGGCGTCGTGCACATCCATCCACCCGGGGCCGAAATCGACACGAACGTCGAGTCTGACACCGGGTTCATCGTGAACGAGGGATTCACGGCGACCTCGGGACCGCCGTTTGCAACCGTGACCGTGAAGGTCAGGTTGGCCCCGGCCGGGACCGTGAACGGCGAGGCGTTGATCATGGCCGAAATGTCGGCGACACCCGAGGTCACGATGCACGCGGAGAACTCGGAGGTGTTGCCGGACGGATCGGTCGCGGTCGCCGTGATGACCGAGCCGACCGGGACGGCCGGCAGGTTGGCGAACGCCATGACGTTGCCCGAACCGTCCGTCATCGCCGACGTGGAGCCGAGGTAGACCTCGCCCTCACCGAAACCGGAGCCGTCGCACGAGGTGTTCCTGTAGAAGTCGATCCCGAAGGTCGTGCCTGCCTGGCTGTTGAGCGTGAAGGCGACCATCGTCGAGGACATACTCGTCAGCGCCGACGTGAGGACCGGATAGTTCTGGTCGTTGTTTCCGCCGGAGTCGCCGTCACCCGCGTCGTTCGCCGTTTGGCCGTTGTCATCGAGGTCGATGCCGAGCCCGCCGATCCCCGAGATCGAGTTTCCGCGGATGCTGTCGCCGGTCGACTGCAGCACGATGACACCATTGCCGTTGTTCCCGATGATGTTGGCGGCTCCGGCACTCAGGCCGCCGATGGTGTTGTTGTTGGCGAGGTGCATCCGGATGGACTGGTTAGCGTTGCCGAGCGCCGCGCCTCCTGCGCCCACACCGATCCGGTTCCCCTGCACGACGTTTGAGTTCGCGTTGGAGAACATCGTGATGCCGTTGACGAAGTTGCCGCAGATGATGTTCCGCTGTCCGGCTGCCGTGCCTCCGATCGTGTTGTTGGAGGAGTTGTTGATGTCGATGCCGGAACCGAAGTTCGGGATCGTCGAGTTACCCGTGACGTCGGTCCCGATCAGGTTGCCACGTAAGATGTTGCCGCTCGTGCCCCCGGCCGGGGCGATGCCGTGCACGCCGTTGCCCGACGAGAGATTGCCGGCGGCGCCGGTGCCGCCGATGGTGCAGTTCGAGGCGTTCACCTGGATTCCGGTCGAGCCGTTCCCGAGCGCGGTGGTACCCGCCAGATTCGTGCCGACGAAGTTCGACTCGATGATCGTGTTATTTGCCGAAATCAGGATTCCGTTGCCGGCAAACTGGCTGATGGCAAGGCCGCGAACGGAACACACCGGCGTACCGACGATGATTCCCGTCCCGCCGGCAGCCGCGCCGTCGATCTGGACGACCGGCGTCGACGTGTACCCGGGAGCCGTCGTTGCATCGATCGCGACCGTATCCGAAATCGTGGGCAGCGGGACCGTAAGCATGATCGTGCCGCTGACCGAGAAGGTGATGTTGTCGAATCCGGCGGACCCGTTCGCGGAGTTGATAGCGTCCCGCAGCGAGCCAGCGCCGCTCTCGGCGAGTGTCGAGACGACGAAGGTCAGACGCGGGCTCGAGAGGATCGTCGCGGGAGCGCCCATGCCACGGCGAATGACGACGAGGTCAGCGATTGCATCGGGGTTGAGGCGCATCGGCAGCAGCGCGATGGGCTCGCCGTCGACTTCGAAGGCCGCATCGACCTTGTCGACGCCGTCGACCGAGCCGCCGGAGAGCACGCGCACGCTCCGTCCTTCCGCATCGGCGATCAGCGTGGCATCGCCGGGCTGCGACGTCGCGGGTGCGCACACGAGGCGCGCGCCGGCGGGCAGGCCCGAAGCGACTTCGGCTTGCCGCCAGCTCGCGAAGCCCTGACGCCGCTCCGGCGTCGAGCCGTCGGCGAGCGAAAGAAGATCGCCGGATTCGGTGAGCGCGACGAGGCGCGGGTGCTGGGCGTCGGGCACGCTGCGCAGTGCGAGCGACGTGAGATTGTCCGCGAAACGGTGCGTGAGCGCGCGGGAGGCGCCGATGCCGTCGCGGCCCTCGATCAGGACGAGGCTGTTGCCCGCGGCGACGGCGACGTCGTAGAGCCAGTCGCCGTCGACCGGGCCGAGTACGACGGCGGTGGCGGGTGACGGAAGCGAATACGTCTCGGCCGAGGCGGTGCGAGCGCCATCGGGAGCGGAGAACACGAGCACGCGCGGACCGTCGGCGCCGTCGACCGCGACGACGAGGTCTTCGAGCAGGTCGCGGCGGTTCACCTCGCCGACGGCGAGTGCAGTGATCGTGCCCGGCAGTTCGAGTTGATCCGCGGTCGCGAAGCCGCCGGAGCCGTCGCCGGACAGGAACTGGAGCGACGCGCCGTCGCCTGCGACGATGTCAGGTTGGCCGTCGGCGTCGAAGTCGCCCGCGCCAAGGAAGGACGGCCTTGCGGTGAGGTCGAAAACACGGGGAACGGGCAGGAACGCAGCGTCCGTGAAGGCGCCATCGGCCTTGCGTCGCGCCGACTCGGCGGTGTTCGGGAAGATCGCGTCGACGTTGCCCCTGTAGACGGCGAGCTCGAAGCCCGTCGCGGTTTCGTAGCCGACGGCGAGATCGGGCGTACCGTCCAGATCGAAGTCGCCCGAGACCATCGCGAGCGGGTCGGCCGCGAACGGAAAACCGATCTCCCTGCCGTCGGCAAAACTGACGATCGGCGCCCCACGCCCGTCCGCAAGGACGGCGACCGAGGCCGTCTCGCGTTGCGGAGTCTGGCTCGGACGGACGGCATCCGATGGCTGAAAGAAGCTGGCGAGAAGGACGAGCGCCAGTACGAAGGCGGTTTGCTGAAACGGCATGAAAGTCGACTCCTGATTCGCGAAAGGGAGGTACGAGTGTTGGAGAATAGACTACGCCCTGTCGCAATTCACAAGAAAGCGTCCGGGACCGACGCGTTCACAGGCAGGAGGGCAGAGCCGCCTTCTGCTAATCCTGTCAATCCTGAAATCCTGTCCACTCTCCTCTTGCTCGACGTTCTTGCGGCAGGAGGCTTGCGTAACAGAACGCGTTGACCGGCGTCGCGACACCGCACTCGCGCCCGAGGCGGACGACAGCGCCGTTCCACGCCTCGAGCTCCGACCGCCGGCCGGCCTCGATGTCGCGTTGCATCGACGTCGTGCCGTCGAATTCGAGTCCGTCGATTAGCGCCATCGCCCGCTCGACGGCATCGTCCGGTAGCGCGATCCCGTGCGCGCGCCCGACGTCGTGGATCTCGCTCATCGACGCTTCGAGCATGGCGCGCGTCCCGGGCATCGCGCGCGTGACGCCCACCGGCGCGCGCGAGACCGCGCCGACGCCGCCCATCGAAACGACGAAGAGGAACTTCTCCCACATGGCCGTGTGGATGCTCGACGGAATCCTGGCCTGGATGCCGGCGCGTTTGAGCACCTCCCTCAGCGCCTCGGTACGGGCGCTCGGCCGGTCGTCGAGCTCGCCGAACTTCATGAAGTTCACGGTGCCGAGACTCGTGATGACGCCGGGCTCGGTGACGCGGCTGATGGTCCCGCAGGTGCCGCCGAGCACGCGCGCGGCTCCGAGCTCGGCCGCGAGCACAGCTGGCGCGTCGACGCCGTTCTGGAGCGGCACTGCGAACGTGTCCGGACCGAGCATCGGGATCGCGGCCCGCGCGGCGTCCGCCAGTTGCCACGTCTTGACGCCGAAGAGGATTGCGTCGACCGTTCCGGCCTGCGAAGGATCGTCGAACGCCGCAGCCGGGTGGATCGTGACGTCGTCGACAGGCGTCGTGAGCCGCAGCCCGCGCTCGCGGATCGCGCGCAGGTGCTCGCCCCGCGCGAGAAACACGACGTCTTCGCCCGCGGCCGCGAGGCGGGCGCCGAAGTATCCGCCGGCGCCGCCGGTTCCGTAGATGGCAATCCGCATGCGTTGTCGCTCCGTTCGGCCGTCGTTGCTGGACGGGAGAGCATATGAAGCGCAGTTCCCTGGACACCAAAATAAAACTGGACAATTGTCCAACATTCGCTGTACTCTCAGGACCGCGCAAAGGAGGTACAAGGCCTGATGAATGCCAAGCAGACTCGCTCACGCGTTCGTGTACCGGGTCGGTGGCCGGGCCGTCTCGTCCAGAGCACGCGGTCCGCTGCTTAGTGCCCAGACTTGGGACCGCCACCACCAGTCGGTCGGCCCCTGGTTGCCTCGGGGGAGGAGACGCGACTGCACCGGATGATCGATGCAAGCTGGGTGACTCGAGGCGTGGAACTCGCTATGGCGGGGTTCGGGTCCTCCGCTGGTTCCATGGCCGGTCACGGCCGAGCGCGCCTCCGGTGGTGGCTGCGCGTGAACGGATTCGAGGCGGGGCGGTCGTTCGTCGAGACCCTGTTCCGGACGGCGCAGCCGGCCTGGAACCGAGCGACAGCCGCGCGAGGCGCGGAATTCGTCGCGGACGGGGCGGCTGGTCGGGCGGCCGGGAGTGGTCCTCGGCGACGACCGCGTGAGCGTGTCGAAGGCGCGCGTGCGCGGGCGAGGAGGCGGTGGTCGTTGCCGCGACGGCGCCTGGTGCATTGCGCGAAGCGCTTTGTTCGCAAGGCCGGGCTAATGTGCGAAAGTCCCGATGCCGAAGAGTCCCGATGGACGGCGATGTCCCGGCGGGCTACCTCGATCGTCCGAAAACCCAAACACTCAGAACGGAGCGCCTCCATGTCACGACTCTTCGTGCGGTACTTCACCCTGTCCATCCTCGTCGCCCTTGTCACCGTCTCGCCGTCATTCGCCCAGCATGGCGGCAAGGCCGAGCCCAATCGCATCGTGTTCGCGCGCGGTGCGTCCTCCGCGACAGTCCGCGGCACGGTCTCGGGCGACGAGCAGGCTGAGTACACGTTCACGGCCAAGAAGGGCCAGACCGTCACGATCACATACAACGAATCGCCCGACGCGTCGCTCGAGCTCCAGATGTTCGACCGGACGGGAGAGCGAGTCGGTATCTGGGGCGACGAACCCGGGACCGTATCGTGTGTCCTCGCTTTTTCGGGCGAGTTCGCTCTCGTCGTGCTCCGCGCGAAACCGGAAGAGAAAGGCGCGACCGACTACGAGCTGACGCTCAGCATCAAGTAGCGATCGAGGCGGCACCTCGCTCTTCGCTCCGACGGCTGTCGGGGACAGTGGTGGCCCTGGCTGCCGCTGTCCCCCTGCGACTATCGAATCGTGACCTCGAGAACGTACGGGGCCGCGGGACTCTCGAACGTGCTGAGCAAGACCTTGTAATCACCCGTCCTTTTTAGCTCGCCGGACCAGTCGGTGTCGTAGCTCTCGAGAAGATCCTCGCCAGCTGGATCGACAATGCTGAACACGACGTGCTGGTTGGGCTGCCGATCGGGAATCGAGACGTGAAGGATGAGCGTCTGTCCGGCCCTGGCGCCCAGCACATAGGTGATGGTTTCTTCGAGCCCGAGCGAGCCCTTCAGCACGGCGCTCGTGCGGCCGCGGGCGAACTTGACGCGCTTCGTCGTTCCGGCCGACGACACGGGGACGAAAGCGGCAAGCGAGAACGCCAGGAGAAGGGCGAGCGTGCGAAACGACGTGAAAGTTATATTCATTGGAATCCCGGTGCTGTGTGAGTGAATCCGACCTGCGGGGCGAGTGCGGTGGCAGGCTCCGGATTCGGCCAATCATCAGGATACTCATCGGCGTCGTACTGCGGGGCGCCGATGAGATCGATGGCCGTGAAGATGACGGTCCAGTATAGCGTGCGCCTGGAGGTAGCGGGCACGGTGCCGAAACTCGCGGTGGAGGTTCCTACTTCAAGCCCGTCATGAGCTTGCGGAAATCAGCCTGCTTTCCGGCGACCGGGACCGTGAACTCGAGCTTCAGCTTCGCATTGCGGGGATCGGTGATGCTGACCGTCAGCGATTCCGCATCGTCGCTGGCGAGCGCCTTCAGCAGGGTCCGGGAATCGCTCTTCGGAAGCTTGCTCATGTCAGCCATGCCGAAGCCGAAGTTCGACATGTGCGGCGTGAAGCCGTTGGGTGCGACCTGAAGCACGAATGGCGGTTTGCCATTGCGGGCCACGGTGAGCGCCATGAGCCTGCGCCCGTCGGCGCCAGCCGTCGCATCAGGACCATCGAAATCCTCGAACGAGAAGGGCTTCAACGCAGCAACCCCATGGATGTAGAGATCGAAGCCCAGCGTGCCGTGCACATCCTTTTCGCTCTCCGGATTGCACTGGAAGGCCAGATTGATTTTCGTGGGCTTGCCCAACAGTGGAACCGTCGCGGACCAGGTTAGATAGCGGTTGCCGTTTTCGGCCAGCTCCTCCTTCCAGTCCGGGGAATCGGTCTGTGCCGAGGCAGTAAGCCCGACACAAGCCAAAATCAGCAGCAGGGCGCCCAACGCGACTCCCCGATCGAGCTCAATACGCATTTTCCATCTCCTTGGTCATGAACTGATTTCAGGCCCGACTGGTTGACACATGACGGATTTGCAGAGAAATACCTGCAGCTAGGACATGATGAACGAGAGCGGCGAGCGCCAAAGCTGCGCCATCATACGTGCTCCGTCCGTACACCGCGAATCACGATGTCGTGCCAGCGATACCTGGACGGAATCCCGCGCATTGCGCGAAGCGCCGTGGAGTTTGGCCTTGACTAGATAGGACACGCCCGAATTCGCTCGGCTTTGCAAGTCGAGGTCGAATTTGCTTGCGTTCTTGGGCATTGCGATCGAGTGATATGACTAGACTCACGAATCGTGGGCGGGACCTTGGTCTCGCCCGTGCCTTTTTGTCGTCCGATTGCGAGAAGGTTTTCCGTATGGGGTGCCGGACCAAGGTCCAACTCATCAAGCGCAAGCAGAGCGAGCAGTGGTACATCAACTTTCCTTCGGCGATCGCCCAGGCCATGGAGTTCGAGCGCGGCGAGATCGTCGAGTGGATTGTCGAGGACAAGGGCCAGCTTGTGTTGCGTCGAACTCGAGTCCCTCCCTCGGCGATGAAAAAAAAACTGCCGGACTCGTAGATGCATTTCACGACGTCTGGAGTGGAACGATATCGGCATTCGGCGGTTCTGAGGATCTTTGGGAGCGGGGTGGGCGGCTGGCGCTCAGTGCCGTGGTTGGCTTGGGGCGCCGCACGGTGACGGGATGAGGAACGCGCACGCTGCCGGCGGCGCGGACCTCGTCTATGGCTTCAGGCCAGCGGGGCTCGGATGGAAACCGCTCGCGGGCGACTGGAACGGAGACGGATCGGACACGATCGGACTGTACGACTCGGTGAACGGGAACTTTTTCCTGAGGAACACGCACGCACCGGGCCCGGCGGACATCGTCTTCGGCTACGGCCCCACGAACACTGCGCCGATTCTCGGCGACTGGAACGGACTGTAGGGAGGAACTGGAAAAGGACGGGATCGACCCGTGCGCTACCGCGCACGGGTTCGGGTTCCGGCAGAGCGTCCTGCCTGTAAGTGCACGATGCGGGTGCTCCCCGTTTCTCCCCGCTTTTTGAGCCGCGAGCGGTAGCGAGCGTCCCACGGATGGTCGAACGGCTCCGATCGTCTCCGTCCTTTCGCAACGACGGGTCTGCGGTTTCAGGCACTGTCCGTGGGACGCTCGCTACCGCTCGCGGCTCGAGGAACGGGGAAAGGGGAACGGGGAACGGCGACCGGGGACCGGCGAACGTCCTGCCAGATAGAGCACGATGCGCGTGGTCCCCGTTTTCGCGAGTTCCCCGTTTGCGGGTGCTCCCCGTTTCTCCCCGCTTTTTGAGCCGCGAGCGGTAGCGAGCGTCCCACGGATGGTCGAACGGCTCCGATCGTCTCCGTCCTTTCGCAACGACGGGTCTGCGGTTTCAGGCACTGTCCGTGGGACGCTCGCTACCGCTCGCGGCTCAAGGAACGGGGAAAGGGGAACGGGGACCGGCGAACGTCCTGCCAGAAAGAGCACGATGCGCGTGGTCCCCTTTTTCGCGAGTTCCCCGTTTGCGGGTGCTCCCCGTTTCTCCCCGCTTTTTGAGCCGCGAGCGGTAGCGAGCGTCCCACGGATGGTCGAACGGCTCCGATCGTCTCCGTCCTTTCGCAACGACGGGTCTGCGGTTTCAGGCACTGTCCGGGGGACGCTCGCTACCTACCGCGCAGGAGTTTCAATCAGAGCACGGTACTGATTCATAACGCGCGACTGACGACCGCTCCCCAGCCTGCTTGAAGTGCCAGCAACCGCAGGCGCATCATGAAGTTGGCGGCACCGTCGACTTCACGGTCGCCCGCGCGGGGAGGTTGCCGATGGATAAGGCTCAGAGATCGGGGCAGGTCGTTTCCCACTACCAGATCGAAGAGCTCCTCGGTTCGGGAGGAATGGGCGAAGTCTATCGCGGCACCGACCTGCGGCTCGGTCGACCGGTGGCGCTCAAGTTCGTCCGTCCGTTTGCCGACACGGCGATGCGCGACCGTCTCATCCAGGAGGCGAAGGCCGCAGCACTGCTCGATCATCCGAACATCTGCACGATTTACGAGGTCGACGAGACCGAGGCGGGCGAGGTCTTCATCGCGATGGCGTATTACGAAGGCGAAACGCTCAACCGGATCCTCGCTCGTGGTCCGCTGACTGCCGAGCGCGCGCTTGCGATCGTGGTCCAGGTTGCCCGGGGCCTCGCGGCCGCGCACGAGGAGCTCATCGTGCACCGTGACATCAAGCCCGCAAATCTGATGATCACGCGCAACGACACCGTCAAGATCCTCGACTTCGGAGTCGCCGTGTTGATGAAGGACCGGGACGCGGGCGACGCCTCGTCGGTTCCGGGCACTCCGGCCTACATGTCGCCCGAGCAGCTCTGCGGCCGGCCCGTCGATGAGCGGGCCGACATCTGGTCGCTCGGAGCGGTGCTTTACGAGATGGTCACAGGCTGCCGGCCGTTCGTCGCCGACAGTCTCGACGGAGTCATTGCTGCCGTTATCAACGACGAGCCGGTGCGCCCGTCTCTCGTGCGTGCGGACGTACCACCGCGAGCCGAGCAGATCATCGCGAAGGCGCTGGCCAAGGACGCCAGACATCGCTACGAGCGAACCACCGAGTTCATCCAGGATCTCGTCGAGGCGCAGGCCGCGATCGATCCTGACGCGATTACCATAAGCCTTCCCGTGGCGACGCCCCGACGGTCGCTTGCCGTGCTTCCTTTTGCGGACATGACGGCGGCCAGGGATCAGGAATACCTGTGCGACGGCATCGCCGAAGAGATACTCCGTGCCGTCAGCCGCATTCCGGACCTGCACGTCGCGTCGAGGACTTCGTCCTTCCAGTTCAGGAATCGATCGGCGGATGTTCGTGAGATCGGCACCCATCTGGGTGTCGAGACGATTCTCGAGGGCAGTGTCAGGCGAGTGGGGGACCGCGTGCGCGTGAGCGCGCAGCTGGTCAACGTACGCGACGGGTACCGGATCTGGTCCGAGCGATACGAGCGCGAGATGCGTGACATTTTCGCGATCGAGGACGAGATCGCCGACCAGATCGCGAGGGCGCTCGAGGTGGAGCTCGACGCCGGCTCGGCCGTCGCGCGGGCGCGGCGCGATGCTCCGTATTCGGAGGCGGACGAGCTTTATCTGCAGGGGCGTCAGTTCATCCACCAGCATCGCCGCAAGGCCTTTGAGGTGGCCCTTCAGTTGTTTGCGCGCGCGATCGAGGTCAACCCGCGGTTCGGCCGGGCGTATGCCGGGATCGCGAACTGCCACTCCTTCCTGCACATGTATTTCCGGACGGGAGACGAGTCGGTCGAGGCGGCGGACGACGCGAGCCGGAAGGCCATCGAGCTCGAACCTGACCTGTCCGATTCGCACGTCGCGCGCGGGTTCGCCCTGTTCCTTCAGGGTGAATACGACCGCGCCGAGGTCCACCTTCGGCGCGCGATAGAGCTCGACCCCAGGCAATACGACTCGCGGTACATATCCGGGCGACTGTGTTTCTCGCAGGGGCGCATGAAGGAGGCCATGGAGCATTTCCGGGCGGCGTGCGCGATCGTGCCCGAGGCCTACGACGCCTGGTATCTGCTCGGAATGTGTTATCGCCGGCTCGGCGATGACGCACGCGGGCGCAACGCTGATTTCGAGTGCATCGAGGCAGTGAAGCGCCGTGTTCGAGAGCATCCCGACGACACGCGAGCCTGGACGATGGGCGCTGCGGTGCTGGCGGAGTTGGGAGAGGACGACACCGCGATGAAGTGGCTCAGTCACGCGCTGGCGGTCGATCCGGACGAGCCGCTCATCCTCTACAACGCGGCGTGCGTCAACGTGAGGCTCGGACGGACCGAGGCCGCGCTCGACTTCCTCGAACAGGCTTTCGGGGCCGGAGTGTTGCCGGCGTGGGCTGCCAACGACCCCGATCTCGATCCGGTGCGTTCGCATCCGCGATTTCAGAAGCTGGTTGGGCAGCCGTCCGGCGCATCGCTCGACGATCGGCCCGACGGCGCTCTCAGTGGCGGCAAGGCTGACATCGGGGCAGCCGGGACGCGCCTTGTGTAACGGGCGGCCGTCATTCCAGGTGCGACGGCGTTGGAAATTGACGAATAACAAGAGGGAGGGTTCGACTCAGTGAACGGTGTGGACCAGATATCAGAAGCCGACTGGAAAATTCTCCGCTCGATGAGGCCGGGGGGGGCGCCTGCGGAGGATCCTCGGCGGGTTCGAATCTCGCTCGGCGATGTGGGGCGCCGAGGAGCGATACCACGCGCTTGGGATCTTCTCCGAAACCGGGACGGGATGATCGCGGACGCTCGACGACCATCGTCGGTCGAACGGCTGCTGAAGATCTGAACATGCGCGTTGAAACATGCTGACCGACGACGAATATCGGCGATTCAGCGCCGCGACGCGGGAGAGGGTCGATCGCTTCCTCGAGCCGTGAACGCTTCCGCGATGCATCAGTCCGCGTGTTGGAGTGCTCGGTATCGAGAGGCGCGACCGTCACCAGGGCGTGCTGCTTCGGACCTGGCTCGACCATTCCGTGCGCGACAGGAAGCTGGAAGCGTCGACGCCAATTGTCTTGGTGAAGAAGAAAAGTACGAGTACTTTCGCAGTTGAAACAAAGCCGGCGGGATGGTCCGAGGAGGTGGAGCACGATGCTTCGTTCACTGACAATCGGAATCCTCGGCTCGCTCCTTGCCTCGGCGGGCGCTGCAGGTGATGTCAACTCCGCCGCCGGACGCATTACCCGCGGCGGTCCCTTTACCGAAAAGCCACCAACCGCCCGGACGCAGAAGCCGCTTCTCGCACCGTCGTGGGAGAACGTCGCGCTCGCCGTTCCGCGCAAACGCGCCGGGTGCGGGTCGCAGGGCTCCGCGATCGTCGTTACCGACGGCTTCTACCCGCAGCTTCAGCCGATCGTCTGGCGCGGAAGTCTGAAGTGCGCCTCCTCGAACGCGCCGCAGTGCTCGATGACCGGCGTACAATACGGCACGGCGAACTGGCCCACCGTCAGCATCGCGGGATTCTCAGACGACATCGCGGGCTCGTCCGACAAACAGATCACCCGGCTCGCCGACGGCACCCTGCTGCTCCTGCACCAGGGCATCCGGCGCGACGCGGGTACGACGGCCGACTGCACGACGCCCGAAGGCACGTGCCGCGGTGCGGAGTACTTTTTCCACTCCACCGATTGCGGGGCGAACTGGAGGCTCGTGTCCGTCCTCGATCCCGCGACCAGCGGGCCCGCCAACGATCCCGACCGTTACTTCAACCGTCGCACACAGGCAGGCCACGATCGGCCCGAACTCTACGCCGACCCGTTCAACCCTGGTCGCGTTGACCGTCCTCGGAATCGGCGAAACGTTCGGCGGGGTCGTGCTCTACCGATCGGACGACCGCGGCGTGACGTGGCGCCACATCGCCGAGCTCTCCCAGATCTGGACCGGCGCCTACATGACGTCGCTGCCCAACGGACGCCTCTTCATCGCCGGCTGGTTCGGAGCCGGGCCTCCGCACCAGTTCACCATTCGCAGCTACGACCCGGACACTGAAGCGATCTCAGAGCCGCGTAGCGTCGGCGCCGACCTGGCCAGAACCCCCGGAACGCGAATGGCCGCGGGAAGCGAGGGGCCGGGCTTCCGGGGGGGGCCGCGGCGCCACCGGGGCGCCCGGGGGGGGGCGGGCCGGCGGGCCGGGCCCGCCGCGGGCGGGCGGCGAAGGGCGGGGGGGGAGGGCGGGGGGTGCCCCCCCCCCGGGGGCCGGGGGGGGGGGCCCGGGGGGGGGGGGGGGCGGGGCGCGGGGGGGGCCCGGGGGGGCGGGGGGGGGGGGGGGGGGGGGGGGGGGGGGGGGGGGCGGGGGGGGGGGCCGGCCCGCTGGGGGGCGCCGGCGGACAGAGACTTGCCGGCAGAGTCGTCGGACAGCGCTACGGCACCGTCCCCGGTAACATCTCTGTCTGTCGCTCGACGGCGTCGTGCAGGACCTGGCGATCTTCAACGACGTCCGGGGCCCCCAACCGGGGGGGGTCTGGTACGACCGCAAGAAGCGCCAGCCGATTTCTCGCCTATGGGCCGAACAGGATGCGGTCGGTAACGGCTCGGTGCGAACGAACGTGCTCGCGCTGGTCCGCCGCGGGAGTTGACAGACTTTAGTCCCGTCCGTCCTGTAAATCCGTCGCATTCGACTCTGAAACCGGTCCACCTCGGAGCGACGGTCGGAGAACCGGCGCAGCAGTTTCGGTGCGCCAACGGACGGCCGCTCGTCGTGCCGAAGTGCAGAGGTGAAGCCACCTGCACGGCACAGGCGGATACTTTCGAAGAAATCGAGGACGACGAGTAGGTGTCTCCCACGGATCCGCCTCCGGCGGCTCCCGCGGGGTCGGGCCGTCTCTCGCCGAAAGCACACTATGTTCGATACGATCGGTGCCGACCCCCAACATGTCGCTATAAGTGTCGTCGATACAGCATATTGCGAGCGGGTGAGATTTCCTGCGTTGCCGGGGCCGGAATCCGGGTGCTACGGTGGCTGTGTCGCCTCCTGGCGAGCCACGTGAAATTGAAAGTGACGGGTTCTGGCTCACCCGCTCCATGCGGTGCCGTTCAGACCGGATTCCGAGCGCATTCCTGTGCGGTCGCCCGGCCGGCGATGCCGCCTGAAGCTGCATGTTCCCGTCCGGCTCCCCTCCATTCTCGACATACAGGTAACGCGCATGAACCGAAGGTGGTCTCTTCCATTCGTGCTCCTCGTTCTGCTCGCGGGATTCTCTCTCTTCATTGCGGACACCCCGCCGATCGCCACCGGCGGTCCGATCAATGCCGGCGATACGGCGTGGATCCTGACGGCTTCGGGACTGGTGCTGCTGATGACTCCGGGGCTCTCCTTCTTTTATGGGGGTTTCGTCAGCACCAAGAACGTCGTCTCGACGATGCTCCAGAGCTTCGTGGCCCTCGGCGTCATCAGCCTGCTTTGGATAATCGTCGGGTTCAGCCTCGCGTTCGGCGAGAGCTGGCACGGCATCATCGGCAACCCGGCGACCTTCTTCATGTTTCGTGGCGTCACGGGCGCGACGCACCCGGATCTCTCGCCGACGATTCCGTTTCTCCTCTTCGCGATGTTCCAGATGAAGTTCGCGATCATCACGCCAGCGCTAATCACGGGATCGTTCGCCGAGCGCGTCCGTTTCTCGGCCTACCTTCTCTTCATGTGTCTTTTCTCACTGCTCGTCTACTGCCCGCTCGCGCACTGGACCTGGCATCCGGATGGCTTCCTCCGGCAGATGGGCGTGCTCGACTTCGCAGGCGGAACGGTCGTGCACATCTCGGCCGGCATGGCGGCGCTGGCGGGAGCGCTCGTGCTCGGCCGGCGCACTGCGCACCTCGACGGCCAGTCGCATCCGCCGTCGAACATCCCGCACGTGCTGCTCGGCACCGGCATGCTCTGGTTCGGCTGGTTCGGATTCAACGCCGGCTCGGCTTTGGCCGCCAACGAGACCGCGGTGTCCGCCTTTGCAACGACGAACACCGCGTCCGCGGCAGCGATGCTCACGTGGATGTTTCTCGACGCGGCGCTCGGCCGAAGACCGTCAGCAGTCGGCGCGTGTATTGGCGCCGTCGTCGGGCTCGTCGCCATCACGCCGGCCGCCGGGTACGTCAGCATTGCCCACAGCATTCCCATCGGCGTCGCGGCGAGTATCGTCAGCAACGCGGCGGTGCACTGGAAGACGCGGTCGACGCTCGACGACACGCTCGACGTGTTTCCGTGTCACGGGCTCGGGGGAATCGTCGGGATGGTGATGACGGGAATCCTGGCCCGGGATGTCGGACTGCTGGCCGGCCAGACCAAGACGTTCGTGAATCATCTGCTGGCGCTCGTCATCGTCTGTGCGTTCACGTTTGTCGTTTCGTATCTGCTGTATCTCGCGACGAACGCGATCATCCCGATCCGTGTCACGGAGGATCAGGAGCACATCGGCCTCGACCTCAGCCAGCACGGCGAGATGGTCGAGCCGGAGCCCGAACGGCCACTCGTCGCGCGCGCCGCCGCGGGTTGAGTGGGGAACGGGAGGCGGTCACCATTAAGCGGTAGGAGACCCTCCGTCAGGCCGGCCGCTCGCTCCGCTCGCGGTTCCGGGCCTTGCGATGAGCCGTCGGTGCTGCGGGGCCTTGCGATGAGCCGTCGGTGCTGCGGAAGGACCAGAACCGCGAGCGGAGCGAGCGGCCGGCCGTCCAATCCACGCGGTTCAATGGGTCGGGAGTAACGAAGCAACGGTGGCCGTCAGCGATTCACTCGCCTAACGTGGCGAGCGTGCCGGGCCAGTGGGCCATCGAGTTAGAGTCCATCCCAGTCACCTGTAATCGGCACGGAGCCGGCCGGACCGTAGCCGAACACGATGTCGGCTCCGCCTGGTGCATGCGCATTGCGCAGGAAGAAGTTCCCGGCGCCCGGATCGTAAAGCCCGACCGTGTCGTCGCGTGCGATCGATCTTGAGCAGCGAGCGGACGCTTCGCGTCGTCGTTGACGCCCAGATCGTGCTTCGAATGTCGCCACTAACAGGCGGGCTATGAAGACTCGGCGGGCGTATCGAGTGCCGCCTGCACCAGGTCGAGCAGCATCCAGAGCCGTCTCTCGTTCTCCGAGAACGGCGTGAAGCCGAGCCGCACATAGAAGCGGGTCGCCGCATCGTCCTTGGCATCGACGACGATCGCGCGCAGACCGGCAATCGAGCTTGCCTGAACGGCCCTGAGAAGAGCGTCGCGAATCAGCCACCTGCCGACACCACGCGCCTGCTCGGTCTCATCCACCGCATGTCGAGCCAGGAGCAGAATCGGGACCGGATATCGACCCAGCCCGGCAGCAAGCGCGCGTGGCGCGTCTTCCGGGCTGATGGATCCGAAGGCGAGCGTGTAGTAGGCCACGACTCGAAGACCGCGAAGCAGGACAAACGTCCGAGATGCATGCTTCCGCTGATTCTGCAGCGCGTATCGGGCGAGAAACTCGTCGAGGGCCGGCGACCCGCTCCGAAATTCGGTGCGCTCGTGAGAGCGCTCGAGCGGGACAGGACCAATCAGCTCGGACGGTTCAGCCATCGAGGTCTGCCGGCGACTTGGCGGCGAGCAGCCGTCGAAGCGCGGGCTTCGGCTTCGGCGGGGCGTCGAGCGCTTTCGAGAACGCGACCCAGTCGACGTGCGGAACCGTCAGGGTCGACTCATCCGAGACGACCTTCTGGGCGGCGCGATAGGCCGTATCGAGCACGAAATCGGTCATCGTGACGTTCCGAATCTGAGCCGCCCTTGCAATGACGCTTTTCTGGTGCGCCTTGACCCGAATGCTGAGTCGCCCTTCGGTGGATCTGTCTTCCGTTGCCTTCATGTGCCGTGCCTCCAGCAGCCACAATCTACCACGGTGGGTACACATTGTGCACACGCTGGCCGAGTGGGCGCCACGCGCATGTCGCACAGGTGAGATCGCGGGTTGAGCAATGCGGGCGGATCCCCTAACCTGTTCGCTGTTTGCAAACAGCGAACAGGAAGCCGGAGATGTAGAGCCGCAAGACCAATCCCCAGCCGGTGCTCAAGCCGCAGGATCTGCTGATCGTCCTCAAGCTCTGTGTGTGGCCGGAGGATCGAGGTATCACTTACGACCTGCTCGCTGCAGAACTCGGAATGACAAAGTCCGAAGTCCACGCCGGCGTGCGAAGGGCGGTTGCGTCGCGACTGCTCCGAATGGCCGATGGACGGCCGGTTCCGTTGCTGGATGCCGTCCGTGAGTTCGTCGAATCGGGAGCTCCCTACGCGTTTCCCGCGATGCGCGGCGAAGTGTCACGCGGCGTGCCGACGTCAGTCGGTGCCACGCCTCTCAGTGGAACCCTCAACGTAGGGAACCAGCCACCACCCGTCTGGCCTTCCGCCGACGGCAAAGCCCGAGGTCCGTCAATCAGTCCGATCTATCCGAGCGTTCCTCACGCCGCGGTTCACGACTCGAAGCTCTACGAGCTCCTGGCGCTCTTCGACGCGATACGCGACGGCCGCGCCCGTCAACGCCAAGCTGCCCGGAAGCTGCTCGGGGAACGGCTCACCGGATGAACCCCAACGACCAGAACGTCGAGCTGATTGGGACGGTCGCCGCGGCACTTGGTTCATTGATGGACCGGTTGGTGATTGTCGGCTGTTGTGCGGCAGGACTGCTGATCACCGACCCGGCGCAGCCGCCAGTGCAAGCCTCAAGAACGCGGTCGCCGTCGCGGCCCACTGCCCGGCGCGTTCGGAGTCCTGCTGCGACTCGGACGCGCCGGCTCTCCCTTGACGACCAGCTTGTACAAATAGTGACCTTCGTTGCGGGTCAATCCGAGCAAACGGCTCGCAGCACTTACGTTGCCGTCCGTCTCCACCAGGGCGCGCTCGAACCAATAGCGTTCCGCCGCCTCTCGCGCGGACTTGATATCGGGCCACCCGAAACGCGCGTCCATGATCAGTTGACCATCCGAGGTCAGGCGAACCGGCATGTAGCGAAGATCCGCCTCGACGAAGTCCAACTCGCGCCGCAGCCAGTCGAAATCCGAAACGACCGGCATCACGCGAACGGCATCGCAAACTGATCTCGCTCGTGTTGGATCCGCGGCGAGGAGCGCGCGGGCCAGGTAGATTCGAGCCTCAGCCTGAAGGTAGGGCGTGCCGCTCTCGTCGACCTCGGCAACGAGCGCATCGAGTTGCGCCCTGGCATCGTCCTCCCCGGCAAGCGATTTTGCACGCGCGACCAGCAGGCGCGCTTCAAGTCGGTCGGCAGTGTTGCCTCTGATCTCGGCAAGGCGGAGTGCCTCCTCGGCGCTCCGCCTTGCCTCGCCGATTCGACCAGCGACGCACTGGGTAATCGCGAGCAATCGCAGGGTGATCAGCTCGGTCGGTGTACCTCCGAGTCCTCGTTCCCAGCCGAGCAGTTCCGTCAGCGACCTCTCGACCTCTTCATATTGGCCAAGTGCGAGTCGCGTGCGCGCGGCGTTCATGCGCGCCATAACCATGTCGCTCACGATGCCCAGTTCTCCGACCGTGGCTTCGGCGTGCTCGAGAAGTTGCAGCGCTGCCTTGGGATCACCGCCGTCCGAGAGGAGACAGCCGTAGAAACTCTCGACCGTTGCACGGAAGCGCAGGTTCTCGGTGACGGTGAGCAGTCTGAGGGCGGACTGCAAGTAGGGAATGGCCAGATCGAGCCGATTGAGGTTGTACCAGCAAAGGCCAAGGGTGTAGGCGACGCGTCCCTCGTAACACTGGTTTCCAATTTGACGGGCCAACTCGAGTGCACGGTCGAGGCGGTCGATCGCGAGGGTCCACTCGGCGCGATGGCGCGCGATTCGAGCCAGATCGTAGAGGGCTCGAAGCTCTGACTGGTAGTCCTGAACGCGGACGGCCGCGTCGACCATTGGACGAACGAGGCGCTCGGCTTCGTCCAGGTCTCCCGAAAAACACGCGACCTCGACCTTGAGCAGACGGGTGCGTCGCGCTCGGCTGCCGACTTCACTTGCGTCGTCGATCCACAGATCGGAGCCGCGAAGGCGGTCGAGTATAGCCTCCGTCTCGGCGAGTTGATCGCGGTACAGAGCAAGCTCCGTGCGCAAAAGCGCGTCTTCGGGGCTGTCCAGGACTTCCGGCTCGCGTTCGACGAAGGCGAGTGCCTCCGCGTATCGGCCGCGGTCGATGCCCTCGAGCAGGCCAATCCGGCTCGACGGCGCCTGTTGACGCGTCTTGTCCATGCCCCCCTTGCGTCGCCTACGATGCGCCCGAGTATACGCCGGCTTCGATTCATAGCACGAGATCCGTCCTTCAGCCGCCCTTACCAGAGCCAGAGAGACCGCGCGCTGCGTAGTCAGATGTCATAAGGAATTCATGTTGACTCGGCAGCTTTCCGGATATATACAACCTTGATATAAATCTGCGGTGGTCCGAAGCACTGTGCCGGCCCTTCCCCCTCAAGCAGAACACCGCCGGGCATTGCTTCTTGCCACTTCAGCGAGTCCACGATCGCAGCGTCTCAGTCGATGCGATCGTGGGCTTCCTTCCAGTCCAGGTTCAAGCAGGCTCACCCGAGGCCCCTCCCTGTATTGAGCTCCTCGAACAACTCGGAGCGTCCATCGACAACCGCGATGATGACCTCGACGAGTTTCGTGGCAATGAACTCGGGTGCGGCGATCAGGCGGATCGTGGTGCCGTCTGGCAGTGCGGTACGACGAGCCGTCGCCATGGCCATCGGGTACTAAGGGTTCGAGAAGCCGAGCACTGGTAGCCACGAAGTCGTTTTTCGAACATTCGGCGCAGCATTGGCACTTCAACTTCTGCGTAGTCGTAGACCCTCACCTCGCGCTTCCCGGGATGAAGCCGATGGAGGCGACCCGCGTATTGGAAAAGCGTCCCTTTCCAAGATACCGGCATCGCCAGAAACAGCGTGTCGAGCCGGGCATCGTCGAACCCTTCACCGATGTAGCGCCCGGTCGCGATGATCAGGCGCTCTTCGTCGGCGGGAATTGAAGCTAATCGCTCACGCGATTCCCGACCCTCTCTTGACCAAAACGCGAACGGCGGCCATGAGGCCGCCGTCAGGTCGATGTGTCTGGTAGCGGGGAGGAGACTTGAACTCCTGACCTCGGGGTTATGAATCCCGCGCTCTAAACCGGCTGAGCTACCCCGCCACGAACCGCGAAGTATAGGCCGCAGATTCGCGCAGATCAACACCGACCCATCCTGGGCAGTGGTTCGGCTCTTCCTTCGCGTCTCTGCGAGTCCTCTGCGCCTCTGCGAGAAACATGGTTCTCAAACATGGTTCTCGCAGAGGCGCAGAGGACTCGCAGAGACGCGAAGGAAGAAGCCGCCGAACGGCGTCCTACGGCGTCACCGGCTTTCCGTCCGCCGTCAGCAGGACGATCCTACCGAGGTTGAGCGACCGCACCGACTCCTCGATCTTCGAGCGGTCGCCGACGATGAGGATGACGGTCTTGCCTGGGTCGATGTACTTCTTCGCCGCGGCCGCCACCTGATCAGGAGTGATCGCGTCGATCGTCGATTCGTACCGGCCCAAAGTCTCGAGCGGCAGCCCGTACACCCAGAGCGTGCCGATCTCGCCGGCCACCTGGCCGTTCGTCTCGAAACGTTGCGCATACCCGCGTATCAGGTTCGACTTCGCCTGCGCCATCTCGTCGGCCGTCACCGGCCGCTCACCCGAGATTCCGCGCAGCTCCTTCTGGATTTCGACGAGCGACTCCTTCGTCACACCCGTCTTCACGCCCGCGTTGCTCGCCCAGTACCCGCCTAGCGACCGCGACGTGAACCCGTTGAACGCGCCGTAACTGTAGCCCTTGTCCTCGCGCAGGTTCAGGTTCAGCCGGCTCGAGAACGCGCCGCCGAGGATCGTGTTCATCAACTCGACCGCGTAGTAGTCCGGCGACGTCCGCGCCAATCCCAGCGCGCCGATCCGGATCTGTGACTGCGGCGCATCCTGCCGGTCCATCAGGTACACCACGTTCTCCGTGGGTCCCTTCACGTCGGGCAGCGTGATCTTTGCCGCCGTCCCCTTCGCCCACGCACCGAACTGCTTCTCCGCGAGCGCCACCGCCTGGTCGAGCGTCACGTCGCCGACGAAGATCAGCGCCGACGAATTCGGCACATAGTTCGCGGCGTGGAAGGCCTTCAGCTCAGCCACCGTCAGCGCCTCGATCGACGCCTTCGTCCCCGCCACCGGGTGTCCGTACGGATGATCCGCGCCATACACGAGCTTCGGGAAGGTCAGTCCGGCCGCCGCCGCCGGATTCTGCTCCTCCTGCACGATCGCATCGAGCCGCTGCTTACGCTGCCGGTCCAGTTCTTCGGCCGGGAACGATGGACGGAGCGCGACGTCCGCCATGAGCGTCATCGTCGCGTCGAGGTTGCGCGTGAGCGACCCGATGCTCACCGTCGAGCTCTCCGTGCCTCCGAACGCGCCCAGCGTCGAACCGAGCCGATCCAGTTCGGCCGGAAAGCTGCAGCGCCGATCGAGACGTCGTCCCTTCGTCGAGCATCTCCGCCGTCATCCACGCCGTGCCCGGTTTGCCTGCCGGATCGACTGCCGCGCCGGTCTTCGTCACGAGCGAGACCGACACGCTCGGCAGCTCGCGCCGCTCGACCGCCACGACCGTGAGGCCGTTCGCGAGCGTCTTCGTCTTCGGCACGGGCGTCGCGAACGTCGCACGCGCGCCGAACGCCGGCGGCGTCTTGCGATCGAACTCCTGCGCGTCCGCGCGACCGGACGTCTCGGGCTCGTACGACACCACGAGCCGCTTCGTCGTATCGAGATACTTCGCCGTCGCCGCCTTCACGTCCGCAGCCGTCACCTTGCGGTACCGCGCGATGTCCTCTGCGAAATGATCCGGCGAACCGAGATACGTGTTGTACGTGTTGATGATGTCGGCCTTGCCGCCGAAGCCGCCGATCCGCTGCAGCCCGTCGACGAACCCGAGCTCGCGCTTGGCCTTCGCAGACTCGATCTCGTCCGCCGTCGGCCCTTCGGGCGCGAGCTTGCTGATTTCGGCATCGATCGCCGCCTCGAGCTCGGCGAGCGTGTGGCCGGGCCGCGCCGTCGCGATGACGAAGAACCCGCCCGCCGACTCGAGCGAGTAATTGAAGGCGTTCACGTCCGAGGCGAGCTGCTTCTCGTAGACGAGCGACTTGTAGAGCCGCGACGTCTTTCCGTCGGCGAGCACCGATGCCACCGTGTCGAGCGCCGCCTCGTCCGCCTGGAAATACGCCGTCGCCGGATACACGCGATAGACGCGCGATTGCGGCACGCGGTCCGAAACGGAAACGCGCTTTTCGGCGTCGAGCGACACCGGGTAGAGCTCGGGCCGCTCGAGCGCGGGACCTGCGGCGATCGGACCGAAGTATTTCTGGATGAGCACCTTCGCCTTCGCGGGATCGAAGTTGCCGACGATCGCGAGCGTCGCGTTGTTCGGAGTGTAGTAGGTCCGGAAGAACTCCTTCACGTCGTCGAGCGACGCGGCCGACAGATCCTCCATCGAGCCGATCACCGAGTGCGCGTACGGATGATCTGCGGGGAAGAGCTCCTCGAAGATGATCGAGAACGCGCGGCCGTATGGCTGATTCTCACCCTGACGCTTCTCGTTCTTCACCACGTCGCGCTGGTTGTTGAGTTTCTCCTCCGTCAATGCGTCGAGCAGGAAGGCCATGCGGTCCGACTCGAGCCAGAGAGCGTACTCGAGCGACTCGCTCGGCACCGTCTCGAAGTAGTTCGTCCGGTCGTTGTTCGTGGTGCCGTTGACGCCGCCGGTCTGCAGGTTCGCGCCCGCGCGTTCGGCGAGCGAGAGGAACTCGCCTTCGACGTGTTTCGAGCCCTGGAACATCATGTGCTCGAACAGGTGCGCGAACCCCGTGCGGCCCGGCTTCTCGTTCTTGGAGCCGACGTGGTACCAGAGGTTCACGTTGACAGCCGGCAGCTTCCTGTCTTCGTGGAAGATGACCTGAAGTCCGTTGGCGAGCGTGTATTTCTCGAGCTTGAGCTCGGGCAGGCCCTGCTGGGCCGATGCCACGGGGGCGAGCCCGGAGAGGAACAGGCTGAGGGCGTAAACGAACGTAAAGATCGTGCGCGACGGTTTCATTGAGACGGCTCCTTGCGAGGGTTGAAGTCGTTTTCTACGCAGGCGTGGGGTTTTTGTTGCGTGTCTCCGTGCCTCCGTGCCTCTGTGTCTCTGTGTGCGAAGCTCTCCACGACGTCAAAAGAGCTTCGCACACAGAGACACGGAGGCACGGAGACACGGAGGCCCCGGTCATGGCATGGTTGCGCGCATGAACAAAGCCATCATCTTCGTCGCTGTCGTCGGCATCGTTCTTTCCTCCCTCGTTCCGGCTGATGCCCGAAACCCACAGCCTCCCGAGTTCGCCAAGCTCGCCGAGGAGTTCGTCTTCACGACGCTCTCCTTCTCGCCGACTGCCGCCACCGGCGCGGGCCTCCACACCTGGACCGATCCGAAAACCGGCAAGACCATCAACTTCGACGAGCTCCTCGACGACAACTCAGCCGCCGAGATCGCCCGCCAGCGCGCCTGGTACGGCGACTTCCTTGCGCGCCTGAAGGCCATCCCGCGCGTCTCGCTCGATCCGCAGACCCAGGTCGACTACGACCTGCTCACGAACGGAGTCGGCTTCGCGCTCTACGCCTACGACGACGAGCAGTTCTACAAGCGAAAGCCCCAGAACTACGCCGAGAACCTCGGCGGCGCACTCTTCTCGCCCATGAGCCTCGAATACGCCGACAAGAACACCCGCGCCGGCCACCTCGCCGTGCGGCTCGAGCGCGTCCCGGCCTTCATCGAGCAGGCGATGACGAATCTCTCGGCCTCGAACGCCATCTACCCCAAGGTCGCGCTCGAAGCCACCGCAGGTGTCGTCTCGCTCATCACCGAGCTCGGTCCCGAGTTCGTGAAGGGCACGCCCTCCGCCGAGCGTTACGAGAAGGCGAAGCAGCCCGCGCTCGACGCGCTCGCGAAATACGCCGAGTTCGTGAAAAACGAGCTCCCCAAGCGCACCGAGTTCGACTGGCGCCTTGGCAAGCGTCGCTTCGCCGAGAAGTGGAAGTACTACCTCCAGGTCTCGTTCACGCCCGACCAGATGCTTACTTTTGCCGAGAAGGAAATGAGGAGACGCGCGCCGAGATGCTCCGGCTCGCCGAACCCCTCGCGAAGCAGTGGTTCCCCGGCAAGACCTACGACCGCAAGAACCCCGAGGCGTACCTGAACGCCGTCGTGAAAGACGTCCTCGGCAAGATCCAGGAGAGAAGATCAGGCGCGACGAGCTCGTCTCACAGACCGAGAAGGACGTGGCGGAGATCAACGACTTCATCCGCAAGAAAGGCGTGCTCTCGATCACCGATTACCCGAACCTCAAGGTCATCCCGACACCCGAATTCATGCGCGGCAGCTACGGCATTGCCGGCGCCGTTTTTGCCCCGGCCCTCGAGCCCAACCTCTCGACGTTCTACTGGGTCACGCCGATTCCGAAGGAGTGGACCGACGAGCAGGCCAACGGCCGGCTGCGCGAATACAACAAGTACAAGCTGCTCTCACTGCACGTCCACGAAGCAATTCCCGGTCACGTCGTCCAGGGCATCTACGCGAACCTCATCACGCCCGACTGGAGGCGAATCCTCCGCGCGGTCTATGGCAACACGCCCTACATCGAAGGCTGGGCCGTCTACGCCGAACACGTCATGGAAGAAGTCGGCCTTAACGGCGGCGACGCGACGAAGATGAAGCTCATCTCGCTGAAGGCCAACCTGAGGGTGCTGACGAACGCGATCATCGACATCCGGATGCACACGAAGGGCATGACCGATGAGGAATGCATCGCGCTCATGGTCGAGAAGGGCTTCCAGGAGAAGCCCGAGGCGGTCGGAAAGGTGCAGCGCTGCCAGCTGGATTACGTGCAGCTCAACACGTATTACGCCGGGCTGCGTGAGTGGCGGACGCTGCGGGCCGACGCGCAGAAGAAGGCCGGGAAGGACTTCTCGATGAAGGCGTATCACGACCGCGTCCTGATGTACGGACCGATCCCCGTGCCCGCCGTCCGCAAACTCTACATGGCCGGCGTCGAGCCCTCGGCGAAGCTTCCGTAGAATAGAGAGAGTAGACAGGATTACAGGATTTTCAGGATTAACAGGATTCTTCAGCTCAGAAGAATCCTGTTAATCCTGAAAATCCTGTAATCCTGTCCACTCTCTATCGATCCGCCAGCCAGGACTGCACGCGTTGCCAGGCGGGGAAGAGTTCGGTGACTGTCGTGTTGCCTGAGGTGAATACCCGGCCGTCCTTCGTTTTCACGACGAGCAGGACCGAATAGTCGTTCTTCGTGACTTTCGTCTGCCGGTCGACGGCGGCGATCTCGTCGCGAGTCAGGACCACGGATCGAGTCGGGTAATACGACTTCAGCGTCAGGTTCGCGTCCGTCAATTCGACCGCGTAGAACGGCGTCAGGTACAGCCACCACGCGAAAATGCCGAGAAGGACAGGGACGACGAGGATCACGAGGGCCAGGCGCCTCCGGTACAGCGTCAGCACCGCCGCCGCCGCCAGAACGCCGAACATCGTGATAGTCGCCGCCATAGCCGCGGCCGCCCCGGAGCTCCCGATCGTGACTGTTTCCACAACGGTGATTGTGCCATGACTGGACCACTGCCAAAATTCCTCCGACTTTTCGTGACGGGCGTCACTCCAAGCGACCGGGGTCACTCACCCCATCACTTTCTCACCCACGCAGCGATCTCTTAGGGGGAGCCCATGCTGAACGTCACCTGGAGCCGCGATACAGCGGCGCATCTGCTTCGCCGCGCAGGATTTGGCGCGACGCCGGCTGAGCTGGACCAATACACGGCGCTCGGACTCGACGCCGCGGTCGACAAGCTCATCAACTACGAAACAACCTCGAACGCCGCCCTCGACACCATCCTCGCCCAGTACGAATTCGACTTCACGCGCTTCCGCGACGTCCAGACCTACTGGATCCTGCGGCTCCTCTACACGGCGCGGCCCCTCGAAGAGAAGATGGTCTTTTTCTGGCACGACCACTTCGCGACGTCCGCCGCCAAGGTCCCGAACGAGTACATGAAGGTCCAGAACGAGCTGTTCCGCACCTTCGCGCTCGGCAACTTCAAGGACATGCTCATCGCCGTCTCGAAGGATCCGGCGATGCTCGACTGGCTCGACAACCGCCTGAATCGCGTTGGCCGACCGAACGAGAACTACGGACGCGAGGTCATGGAGCTCTTCACGCTCCGCGAGGGCAACTACACCGAGACCGACGTCCAGGAAGTCTCGCGATGTTTCACCGGCTGGACCATCCGCAACGACGCCTACATCTTCCAGCCCGGCTCGCACGACAACGGCTCGAAGAGTTTCCTCGGCGTGAACCTGCCTCCGAACCTCGGCGAAACGGACGGCATCCGCGTCTGCGAAACGTTGGCTGCGCATCCCGCGTGCGCGCAGCTCATCGCGACCAAGCTCTTCGAGTTCTTCGCGTACCCGAACCCGTCGCAGGCGACGATCGACACGTTCGCCGACGTCTACACCGACTCGGGCTACAACATCCGCGAAGTCATGCGCGCGATCCTCACCTCCGAGGAGTTCTACTCGGAGAAGGCGATCTTCGGCCTCATCAAGAGCCCGACCGAGTTCGTCATCGGCGCGCTCAAGTCGCTCTCCGCCGACATCGACTTCCGTCGCGTCGGCGCCGACATCACGGTGCAGGGACAGACGCTGCTCGTGCCGCCCGACGTCAACGGCTGGGACGGCGGCCTCACGTGGATCAACACGACGACGCTGCTGCAGCGGGCGAACTTCGGCAACGCGCTGATGACGGACCGGACCGATGACAACCGCAGCTACTACGTGAACGTCGATCAGCTGCTCTCGGGCCAGACCTTCACGAAGTCGAAGAAGCTTGTCGACTTCTTCCTCGAACTGCTCGGGCCGATCCCGCTCACGAAGCAGCAGAAGAAGCCGCTCAAGGACTACCTCGTCAAGGACGACAACGGCGTCAAGCAACCGTTCGTTTACGACGCGGCGCTTCGCGACAAGAAGGTTCGGGGCCTGATCCACCTGATCATGGCGCTCCCGGAATATCACCTGAACTAGGACGAAGGGAGCGACCACCATGGCAAATTCACGCAGAGATTTTCTGAAGAAGGGCATTGGCCTCGCTTCGCTCTCGGTCGCGATGCCGCACCTCTGGTTGCGGACGGCGATGGCGAACGCGCGCGGCACATCCACCGACAAGACCCTCGTCGTCGTGCAGCTCGGCGGCGGCAACGATGGCCTCAACTGCGTCGTGCCCTTTACCGACGGCGCATACTTCGACAACCGGCCGACGCTGGCGCTCCAGCCTGGCGAAGTGCTGCCGATCAGCGGCACGCACGGCTTCCATCCGTCGATGGCGTCGCTGCTGCCGTTCTTCGAGGCCCAGCAGCTTGCGGTCGTGCTCGGCGCCGGGTATCCCCAGCCGAACCGCTCGCATTT
Organism: Blastocatellia bacterium; assembly: GCA_016705245.1. Taxonomy (GTDB): domain Bacteria; phylum Acidobacteriota; class Blastocatellia; order UBA7656; family JADIYM01; genus JADIYM01. The sequence continues at coordinate 33,068 of JADIYM010000005.1, forward strand.
CCGGTCGATGGACATCTGGCACACGGCGGAACCGATCGACGTCGAGCAGATCGGATGGCTCGGCAAGTACGCCGACCTGCACCTGGCGGGCGCGGGCGAGCTTTCGGCGATCAACGTTGGCGGCACGCTGCCCAAGAGCTTCAATGCGAACGACGTCGTCGTACCGTCGATCACGTCGCTCCAGGCCTATCAGTTCCTGACCGACCCGGTGTACGCGGGCGACAGCACAAACCAGATCAACACCTTTCTGTCGACGAACACCCGAGCGTCGGCGACCGGCGACGAGCTGGCGCTCTCCGGAACGGCGAAGTCGGCCTACATGGGCTCGACCGAGCTGCAGACGGCCGCGGGCGGGTACTCGCCTATGGCGACCTATCCGACGTCGCGGCTCGGGATGGACATGCAGTTCGCGGCGCAGATCATCCTGGCGGGCGTTGGAACACGCGTGATCTACGTCTCGACGGGCGGGTACGACACACACGCGAACCAGGAGGGGGCGCATGCGAACCTGCTGGCCGACTTCGCGAATTCGGTCGCTGCGTTCCAGACGGACATCGTCGCGCAGGGTGCGGGCGACCGGGTGACAGTGATGGCGTTCTCGGAGTTCGGACGGCGCGTGGAAGAGAACGGCTCGGCCGGCTTCGACCACGGGACGGCGGGGCCGATGTTCCTGCTAGGGAACGGGATTGCCGGAGGGATCTTCGGCGAGCAGCCGAGCCTGACGTCGCTCGACACGAACGGTGACCTGATCTACACGGTGGACTTCCGGACGGTGTATTCGGACATCCTCGGGACGTGGCTCGAGGTGGATGCCGCCGAGATCCTCGACGGGCAGTTCACGCCGCTGGGGACGTTCAAGACGACGTAGCCCACAGATCAACACGGATGAATACAGATCAGATCTGTGTTCATCCGCGCCAAGCTCGGTGGTCTTCACCTGCCCTCTTCGTTCCTGCTCGCGGTGGTGCTTGTTGGCGGTGGCTTTGCGAAGGAGCCGCCGGCCGAGGTGCGGGCGGTGATCGCGAAGGCGAATGCCGCGCTCGTCGATGATGACCGGGACGAGGCTGCAAGGCTGCTCGAGCCCGTAGCGTTGCGGTCGCCCGAGGCGGCGCTGCTGTATGCGCGTGCGGGCGGGCGCAGTGAGGCCCAGGCGGTTGTCGAAGACGATCCTGCCGCGCTTTTCCTGGCCGGCTGTCTCGGGACGAGCCGCACCGAGCGGGATGCGCATTTCCGTCGGGTCGTAGAGATCGCGCCGAAGGAAGTGTGGGGACCCCTGGGCCGAGCTGTCGCCGCGCTCGAAGCCGACGCCGTTGCCGACGCCATCCCCCTGTTCGAGCGCGCAATGGCGATCGCTCCGCGCGAGCCGGCCGTACTCGCCGGGCTCGCGACGTCGTTGACACTCGTTCCGTCGAGACGGGGCGAGGCCGTCACGCTCGTCGAACGCCTGCTCGAGATCGCTCCGGAATCGATTTATACCGAATCCGCGTTCGACGCCGTTCTCCCGGTCGTCTCGCGCTACGACGTCGCGCGCCTCGCGGACGTGTACGTGAGGCGCAATCCGAACGGCCGCCGGTGGGTCGCGTGTGTGACCTACCAGGCGCGAAACCAGGTCAATCACGATGAAGTCGAAGGCGCACAAGCCGTTGTGACTGCCTGGGCGCGGCTCGCGACGATGCGTGGCGAACGGCACGCGCGCGACCGCGGCGCCTTTTTTCGCGAGTTCATCCTGCCGACGGCGGTCGCCGCCGGGGGCCCGACGCTGGATGGACTCGGCGATCGAGCGCTTTCCGGCGGGGAAGACTCGCCCGAGATCCTGCTGGCGCTTGCGAACGCCTTTGCCGTGACGCCGGACGACACGCGAGCCCGGCGATTGCTCGATCGAGCGCTCGACGGTGCCGACAAACGCCGCGGCGCTCCGAACGAACTGACGGACGACATCAGGTTCACCCTGGCCTCCGTGCGCGAACGCACGGGAGATGCGCCGGGCGCGGCGACGTTGTACGACGCAATACGACCGGACGGACCTGCGGCGAAGCGCGCCGCGCTCTCGGCCGGGACAGCCTGGCTCCGGGCTGGAGAGCACGCGCGGTCGGCGCGCGCATTTGCGCGGGCGGTCGCGATCGAGCCGACGCGAGAGACCGCCGACGTTCTCGCGATTGCTGCAAAGTCTGCGGGGTTGCCGGAGTCGGAGGCGCGGTGCCTGGTGTGGGAAGCGCTCGATGCCGCGGCACGTCCGACTTCGGACTTTGCCCTGCGGACGCTCGACGGTCAGCCGGCTTCGCTATCGGCACTGCGCGGCCGCGTTGTGCTCGTGACGTTCTGGTTTCCATCTTGCGCCCCGTGCCGTGCCGAGTTCCCGTACCTCGAGGCCCTGCGGGCGAAGCACGAGGCCTCCGGCTTCACCGTCCTCGCCATCGACATCACCCGCGAGGACGCCGCCGCCAAGCGGGCGATCTCAGAGCTGAAGGTCGCATTTCCGTCGCTGACCGGTGAAGAACACGTCGTCGAGGCCGTAAAGGCGGCGTACAAGGTAAAGACAGCTCCGACATCGGTCCTGGTGGACCGCGAGGGACGGGCGATGTATCGGGAAGAACGCTTCACCGGCGAGCCGGGCATCGCGCTGCTCGAGAGAAGGATCGAACTGCTGCTCGCCGGCCGGCCGTAATGCCGTGAGGCCGAGTGCGTTGATCAATGACGGGCGCGACGCTCACCTCTTGCGCGAAGCGCCTTGGAGTGCGGCGCGAAGCGCCGCTTTGGATTCCGCCACCTGGCGCGATCGGGTTCTTGCCAGATCCAAAGCGGCGCTGTGCGCCGCACTCCAAGGCGCTTCGCGCAAGAGGTGGGAATGGCGTGACCCATCTGCAACACCGACTCTGGACAATCGGGTGTAGACTTCCGGGAAACGTGGGAGGTTCGGTCGATGCTCAGGCGGTCCCTGCTCATCGCATTCGTGGTTGCCCTTCTCGCGCCGGCGGCGCCGGCGCAGAGGCTGGGTGTGTACCGGCGGGGCGAAACGCTGACGTCGAACCCTCGAGCCTATGCCGCGTGGATCCGTCGAGAGATCTCAGAGGACCTCGTCGAGCTTTATTCCGCGACGAACGAAATCCTCGCCGCGATGAACGAGACCGACAATCGCGCGATGAAGCGCATCGCGAAGAACCCCGAACGGCTCGTAAAGCTCTCGCGCAATCTCTGGAGCAATATCCAGCACCGGCGGCCGACGCGTGAACGGCCAAAGGAGCCGCAGGCGCTGTCGCCGCGATCGCTCGCCGAGGCGCGAACGGATACCGAGGCGGTCCGGTTGCTCGTGCGCAGTGTCGCCGAGGACCTGATCCAGCAGTACAGATCTCGCGAGATCGATGCCCGTGGAATCATAGAGACAATCGAGAAAATCGAACGGCTCGAGATGCTCGGCTACCAGCTTCGGGCCGACCTGGCCGGATACCGGTAAAGCAACTGAAGAGTTGACAGGATTACAGGATTAATACGAGAAATCCTGTAATCCCGTCATTTCCATTACGCAGTCGCGTCGCCGACGGGGGGAAGGATCGGTTTGAGGACCGGGGTCTTCTCCCTCTTTGGGATCTCGGTCGACTTCGCCGACGGCGGCGCGTCGTCTTCGTCGTCGAGCGGCAGCCCGGCGACGAGCCGGCGGATCTCGATCGAATCCAGCGACTCGCGCTCGAGCAGCGCTTCCGCCAGCCGCACCATCGCTTCGCGGTTGTCCGCGATGATCTGGCGCGCCCGGTTGTACTGCTCCATCACGATACGCTTCACTTCCTGATCGATCCGGATCGCAGTGTCCTCAGAATAATCGCGGTGCTGCGAGATCTCGCGGCCGAGGAAGATCTGCTCTTCCTTCTTCCCGTACGTGAGCGGTCCGAGGTCCGACATGCCGAACTCGCACACCATCCGCCGACCGAGCTCCGTCGAACGCTCGATGTCGTTCGACGCACCAGTCGTCATGTGGTTGAGGAAGATTTCCTCCGCGATGCGGCCTCCCATGAGAATCGCGATCGTTCCCTCGAGGTACTCGCGTGTGTGGCTGTAGCGGTCAGACTCAGGCAACTGCTGCGTCAGGCCGAGCGCCATCCCACGCGGAATGATCGTGACCTTGTGCACCGGATCCGCGTTCGGCACCTTGATGCCGACCAGGGCGTGTCCGGCCTCGTGGTAAGCGGTGTTGCGCTTCTCCTCGTTCGACATGACCATCGAACGGCGTTCGGCGCCCATCAGCACCTTGTCCTTCGCCCACTCGAAGTCCGCCATCATGACGGCCTTGTGGTTGAAGCGCGCCGCGTTGAGCGCCGCCTCGTTGACGAGGTTCGCAAGGTCCGCTCCGGTGAATCCTGGTGTGCCGCGCGCCGTCACGGTGATGTCGACGTCGTCGCCGAGCGGGATCTTGCGCGTGTGAACGGCGAGAATTCCCTCGCGGCCCTTGATGTCGGGACGATTCACGATGACGCGGCGGTCGAAGCGCCCGGGCCGCAGCAGCGCCGGATCGAGAACGTCCGGGCGGTTCGTCGACGCGATGAGGATCACGCCGTCGTTCGACTCGAAGCCGTCCATTTCGACGAGCAGCTGGTTGAGCGTCTGCTCGCGCTCGTCGTGCCCGCCGCCGAGACCGGCGCCGCGGTGACGACCGACCGCGTCGATCTCGTCGATGAAGATGATGCACGGGGCGTTTTTCTTGCCCTGTTCGAAGAGGTCGCGGACGCGGCTCGCGCCGACGCCGACGAACATCTCGACGAAGTCGGATCCCGAGATCGAGAAGAACGGCACGTTCGCCTCACCCGCGATCGCGCGAGCAAGCAGCGTCTTGCCGGTTCCCGGCGGGCCCATCATCAGGACGCCCTTCGGAATGCGGCCGCCGAGCTTCTGGAATTTCTGGGGTTCCTTGAGGAACTCGATGATCTCCTGCAGCTCTTCCTTGGCTTCCTCGACGCCGGCGACGTCCTTGAACGTGACGCGCTTCTGCTGGTTCGAGAGCAACTTCGCGCGGCTCTTCCCGAAGGAGAGGGCCTTGTTGCCGCCCGACTGCATCTGCCGCATCAGGAAGATCCAGAAGACGATGAAGAGGATGATCGGAGCCCACCAGGTGAGGATCATCAGGAACGTGCTGTTCGAGGACGTCTTGAAGCCCTCGATCTTCGTTCCGGCCTTCTGCATTTCGTCGGAGAGGGCCTTCTGGACCTCCTGGTTCTCGACGTCGGCGACGTAAGGGGAGTCATCGGCGAGCTTGCCGCGGACCTGGGCGCCTTCGAACGTCGCATCCTTGACCTGCTTCTGCTGAACAGTTGTCAGGAGCTCGGAGTAGGAGAGCTGCTTCTCCCTGACTCCGGTGCCGTTCTTGAAGGCCGTGTAGAGCAAAACGGCTCCCGCGATGATCAGGAGCCAGAAGATGATCTGCTTGACGGTCGAACTCACTCGCGCTACCTCCGTGCCGCGCGCCGCTTATGGACGTGTCAGCCGCAAAAGTCTACCCCACGGGTCCAGCTAGGGCAATCAACGCGTTTTGCAGGAGTTTCTCGCAGAGACGCAAAGGGCAGACGCAGAGTCGCGGAGGACCGAATCGCGACTCTGCATATCTTCCCGGCGTCTCTGCGTCTGCCCTTTGCGTCTCTGCGAGAACCCCACCCAGCGGTGAAGAGTCCCTCGAGGGAACCTACCCCAGCACGGCAAGATCCGGCAGGTACCGATAACTGTTCCCCAGCCCGAGCCCGTATCCGATGATTCGCTCCTCGCCGCGCGAGAACCCGACGAATTCCGGGGTCAACTCCGTCGTGCGGAACGACGGCTTGTCGACGAGCACGACCGCCTTGACCGTCTTCGCACCCCGGGCCGCCAACTGCTTCTCGATGTAGTCGAGCGTCACGCCCGTGTCGAGAATACCGCCGACGAGCAGGATATTGGCGCCATGCGGATCGAATTCCGTCGTGTACTGGATGTCCATGTGGCCGCCACTCGTGTGGACGGCGGCCTTCAGGAAGCAGCAGTTCAGAGGCACGTTGATTGCGCGAATGAGGTCCGCGAGGAATACGAACGAATCCTCGAGCAATCCGACGATCGTGAAATCGGTGCCTTCGTACGCCGAGCGAATCTCGTTGGCGAGCTCGTGGACGCGAGCCGCGATCTCATCGGCGGTGACGACGACCTGCAGCTTCTCTTCCATCGAAGCCTCCCTGAAGTAGTGTCTCGAACTGGGAATCTACGGCGAGCCGTCCGATTGTACGGAGGAACACTGCCGCATTTCAACGTCACAGTCCACAACGAGCGTTTCACGGAGGCGGCGCGCGCGCAATCCCTCGGGCAAAACGACTTCCCGCCCGATCCGGTCATCGCCAAGAAGGCCGTCTATCGAGTCGATGTGCCTGGCATCGATTCGCGTCAGATCGCCGCGCACGCGGCGCACGGCTTCGCGAAGAACGCGCCGTCGCAGCGCCGGTTCGAGCTCCGCAACCGCGGCAACGGGCAGCGACACAGCGCCGATCGGCCCGATGCCCCACTCGTCGAACGCTTCGGCAATCCGGAGTGAAAAAAATTTGCGGTCATCCTCGGCGAGTCGCGCGGCGCGCGCGAGATTAGCCGCCGCTCCCGGCGACAGGCGCTCGAGCCGCGGCAACAATTCGTGACGCACGAAGGCGCGCGACCTGTGAAGGTCCGCGTTCGTTGCGTCGTCGAGAAACCGGATTTCGCGGTCGCGGCAATACGCCAGCACGTCGTCGCGCGTCAGGCCGAGGAGCGGCCGAACGAGCCTTACTCCGGGCGCGAGCTCGCGAGAAGCCGCGATTCCGGCCAGCCCGTCGACGCCGGCTCCACGCGCGAGCCGCATGATCACGGTCTCGGCCTGGTCGGACGCCGTGTGGCCGCTCGCCACCGCCTCGGCGGCTCGATCGGCGGCGATTCGCGCGAGGAATGCATAACGCAGTTCCCGTCCCATGGCCTCGACGTTCTGGCCGGCGGCCGAGGCTGCGGACGCGACGTCCACGCGCTCGATCACCGACTCGAGACCGGCATTGGCAGCCGCCGCGGCGACGAAAGCCGCGTCGTCTGCCGATTCGGGGCGCAGCGCGTGGTCGAGGTGAGCGACGATCAGTTGGGGTCCCGAGCCCGACGCTCGTCCGATGCGAAGCAGCGCGTAGAGCAGGGCCATCGAATCCGGGCCACCGGACACCGCGACGACGAGGCGCGCCACGCCGTCGAGCAAACCGCGGCGCCGGATCGCGGCTCCGACGGCCGTTTCGAAATCCGTCAGTTGCACTCCAGAGCCTCGCACTGGCCAAATTGCACCACAGCGGGCACCGCCGGCGCCATTGATGGGCCACACGCTGGTCGGCGAATGCAGCGCTCTTGACGGGCTAAAGGTTATCGGGCAAGGCCCAGAACCGCGAGCGCAGCGAGCGGCCGGCCGTCCAACTCGCCCGCGGTGAATCGAAGAGACGTCTGTATCATCCACGCGATGTGAATCTCACGGCCGGCCGCTCGCTGCGCTCGCGGTTCTGGGCCTAGCCAGTGGCCTATGTCTTGCGGCCGGGGCTATACTTGTCGCGCGTCTGGCCGAAATCCGGACGCAATCCTCACAATCCGCGGTCCCCCGATTCGAACAAAGTCGAGAAAACGATGTTGTCACGAGTTCTTTCCCTGTGCGCGGCGCTGATCCTCGCGATCGGTATGGCCGGTCTGCCGGCCGCGGCGAAGTCGAAGAAGTCGTCCACGCCGAAAAAGACGACGGCGAAGAAGGACACCAAGAAGAAGTCGTCGAAGAAGAACTCGCGTGAAGCGTCGGCCAAGAAGGCGAAGAAGAGCTCGAAGGCGGACTCCAGGTCGGCGAAGTCGCGCAGCCGGAAGGTGACGAAAAAGGACGACCGTTCTGCAAAGCGGGTAACGACACCGAAGCGAGGGAAAAACGAGGACGAGGAGAAATACGCTCCGAACCGTTCGTCGCAGCGGAATTCGCGGGTGGCCGCGTCGTCGCCGGTCGTGCAGCCGACCGCGGTGATCGCCGGGGGTGGCGCGACCTTCATCGAGGGTGAGGACCCGGACGCACCGCCGGCGCCGAGGCCGGCGAACAGGATCGTGTCGGATATCGCGCCGGCGCGGGTGATCCAGATCCAGAATGCTCTCATCTCGCAGGGGCTGATGACGGGGCCGGCGAATGGGGTGTACGACCAGGCGACGTTCAACGCGATGTCGTCGTTCCAGAGCCGGAAGGGCTACAAGCCGCTCGGCGTGCCGACGGCGGACTCGCTCAAGGCGCTCGGTGTGCCGAAGAATTCGGGGCGGAACTACATGTCGGCGTCCCGCGTGCTCGAGTCGACGGCCCCGAAGGTGGAAGATTAGACAGGATTAGAGGATTATCTGGATTGACGGGATTTCTTTTGGCTTGAGCAGACAGTCTACGTTGAAAACCAACGCTCAACTTTCCTGAATCCTGGTAATCCTGCAATCCCGTAATCCTGTCAACTCTCCGCCCCCGTGGCACGCTATTCGCCTGTGCTATTCTTCGACCCATGGCGGAGCCGTCCATCGTCCGGAGAACACCCTCGTTTCCGCGCATTCCGACCGTCGCGCGCGCTGGCGCGCTGCTCCTCCTGCTCGCTTCCGCGGCCTCGATAGGCGTCTATCTCTACCGCCATCAACCCCCGGCCGTCGCCCGCCCCGAAGACCCCGTTCTCGGTGGTGAAGTCACCGCCATCTTCGAGAATTATTCGCACCTCGAGACCAAGGGCGACGTCTCGAAATACCTCCTGACCGCCGCGCTCGCCCGCGCCTATGCCAACGGCGCCCACGAGCTCGAGAAAGTCGAGATCGCCTTTTTCGCCGCCGACGGCGCCGTCCGCGACCGCGTGAGCGCCGACAACGCCATCTACGACCAGAAAGTCGCGACGGTCGTCTTGCGCTCCAACGTCAAGGTGGCCACCGCCGACGGTCTCGAAGTCGACGCCGACGAGCTGCGCTTCAACCAGGAAACGAACATCCTCGAGATCGCCGGTCCGGTCGCCTACAGGCAACCTAACGTCGAAGGCACCTGCCGCGACGCGACCGTCGAGATGACCATCAACCGGCTGTCGATGCACCACGACGTCGACATGACCTTCAAATCGTCCGACGATGCGAAGCCCGGCGACGCCGCAGCCGCGAAGAAGCCCGCCGACCCCGCAGCGAAAGCCGCCCGCAAGGCCGCCCGCAAAGCGAAACGGGCCGCCGAGGGCAAGCCGGCCAAGGGCGGCAGGAAGAAGGGTGGAGGCGGCGGTGGAGGCGCGGCAGCGGCCGGCTCGATCGATTTCGCCTTGGGACCTCGCATTCCCGTTCACATTCGCTCGGGCTCGGCCGTCTTCGACAAGGCCTCGCAGACCGCGCGTTACGACGGCGGCGCGATCGCCACGCGCGAGAAAGACGAACTGCGCGGCGGGACGCTCGTCGCCTTTCTCGATGAAGAGAATCGCTTCCGGAAGATCGAGGCCCGCGGCGATGCAATGCTGCGCGCCTCGGGACGCGCCGAGGTGACGGCGCCGTCGCTCGACTTCGAGTTCGAAGAGGGCAACCAGATCGAGAAGGCCCTGGCGACCGGCGGCTCGCGCCTCGTATCGCTCGGAGATCCGCCCACGCGGACCGTGACCGGGGAACGAACCGAGATCGATTTCGCGCCCGGAGTGGCCGGCTCCGAGATCCGTCAGGCACGCGTCAGCGGTCAGGCCGTCGTCCTCATCGACGCGCCGCCCGTCTCGGCCACGGCTGCAAATCCGGCGACGCGCGAGCTCAAGGCCGATGACGTCACGCTCGACATGTACGACGGCGGACAGTTCGCGAAGTCAGTCGACGCAAAGGGCAATGCCGTCCTGACGATCACGCCCGTCCGTGCCGAGGCCGGCGCCGACCGAAAGCGCATCTCGGCGCCCACGATGCGGATGGAGTTCTTCGACGCGAACAATGCGGCGCGCGAGTTTTCGGCGACCGGCGGCGCCAAAGTCGAGATCGAGCCGATGACGTCCGACGGCCGCTCGCTTCGGACGACGACGAGTGAAGCCGCACGCGCCGAGTTCATACGAGACTCGCAGGACATCAGCCGTCTCGACCACAACGGCAACTTCACGTACGTCGAGGGCGACCGCAACGCGACGTCGGACCGCGCCGCCTACACGCTTGCCGACGAGTTGATCGCGCTGCGCGGACCGTCGACGAACGGACGTCCGACGGTGTGGGACAGCAAGTCGCGCACGCAGGCCGACGAGATCGACATCCGTACCAGGGCGCGGACGAGCGCGGCGCGCGGCGACGTCCGTACGACCTACTATTCGCCCGAGTCAGCCGGCAACGCGACGCCATTCGGAAAGACGAAGTCGCCCGTCTTCCTCACGGCCCAGCGCGCTGATGCGCGCGATGCCGACGGCGGCGTCGCCGTTTACACCGGCGCTGCACGGGCGTGGCAGGACGACAACTACGTCAAGGCCGACACGATCACGCTCTTCAACACGGCGCGTAGGATGGAAGCGCAGGGCAACGTCGAGTCGGGCTTCACGCGCGCCGCGCGTCGCAGCGCTACGGGCGAAGGCGCCGAGTCGGTGCCGGTCTTCACGACGGCGTCGGCAATGACCTACTCAGACGTCGAGTCGCAGGTGCACTACCAGGGCTCGGTCGTGACGCGTCAGGCGCCCGGAGAGATCCGCTCGGACACGCAGGACGTCTGGCTCACGAAGAACGAGGCGACGTCGAACGTCGACCGGATGATCGCGACAGGATCGGTCGTGATGACCGAGCCCGGACGCAACGGTCGCGGCGACAAACTCGTCTATACGGCAGCCGATCAAAAGGCCGTGCTCACGGGTGCGAACGCGCGCCTCGAAGACACCGAGCAGGGCACGACGACAGGACAGGAACTGACCTACTTCGTCGGCGGCGAGCGCGTGCGCGTGGCCGGCCGCAGTGGCGCGGGACGCGTCAAATCGACGCACAAGGTCGGAAAGGGCGGAACCTAGGCGTGCGGAAGCGAAATCACGACATCGCGGTCGAGGAGCCGGCGGTCGAGCCTGCGGTGGAGCCGGCACTCGAGCCGGTCGTGAAACACTCGCCCGGCGGCAGCCGCTTCGAAGCGGAGGAACTCAGAAAGTCGTACCGGGGACGGACGGTCGTCAAGGGTGTTTCGCTCGGACTCAGCCAGGGCGAAGTCGTCGGGCTGCTCGGTCCGAACGGTGCGGGCAAGACGACGATCTTCTACATGATGGTTGGCATCGAGCGGCCGGACAAGGGAACGGTCACGATGGACGGCGAAGAGATCTCGCGGCTGCCGATGTACCTGCGGGCGCGCAAGGGAATCAGCTACCTGCCGCAGGAGGCGTCGATCTTCCGCAAGCTGAGCGTCGAGCAGAACATCATGGCCATCCTCGAGACGCTGTCGATCGGCCGCCGCGAGCGCGCCGATCGGCTCGAGGCGCTCCTCGAAGAGTTCGACATCGAGCACGTCAGGCATACGAAGGGTTACGCACTTTCGGGCGGCGAACGACGCCGGACCGAGATCGCACGATGCCTTGTCCTCGAGCCCCGCTTCATCCTTCTCGACGAGCCGTTCGCCGGTATCGATCCGATCGCCGTCATCGATATCCAGCGCATCATCGGGCAGTTGCGCGATCGCAATATCGGCGTCCTCATCACGGATCACAACGTGAGGGAGACGCTAGCCATCACTGACCGCGCGTATATAATCAACGACGGAAACATCTTCCGGGCTGGAACGCCCGCTGACCTGACCGAAGACGCCGACGTTCGCCGGATCTACCTCGGCGAGAATTTCAGAATGTAGCCAGCAATGTCCGTCAAACCACATCTCCAGACCAGTCTGTCGCAGCGTCTCGTCCTGACGCCGCAGATGCGTCAGCGCATCGAGATGCTACAGATGACGAAGCTCGAGTTGTCGGACATGATCCTCGCCGAGCTCGACCAGAACATCATGCTCGAGTCGCTCGAGCCGAGCGACGGAGCCGAGGAAGTCGCCGAGATCGCCGCCGAGGGCGAGGCTGCTGCGCCCGAGGCTTCGAATGCCGGCGAAGATGTTGCCGTGCCGGAATATTCGGCCGTCGAGGTCGCGGTCGAGGCGCCCGTCGGCGAGGGCGAGCCGGATCTCGGTGCCGACGTCGAGCAACGCGACGCGTTCGACGAGATCGACTACGGACAGACGTTCGAGGATTACCTCGACCCGGGCTACAAGACGCAGGAACGCGAAACTCGTGAGGAGTTCTCGTTCGAGAACTTCCTCTCGAGACCGCCGTCGCTTACCGACCAGCTCATGTGGCAGCTCGGCTTGTCGGACATCGAGGGCGAATATCGCGATGCTGCCGAGGCGATAATCGGGAACCTCGACGAAAACGGCTATCTCGCCGCGACCTATGAAGAGGTCGCCGAGATGGGCTCGTGGCCGCTCGAGGTCGTGGAGCTCGCGCATCGCGCGGTCATGCACCTCGACCCGATCGGTATCGGGTCGCGAGACGCACGCGAGTGCCTGCTCGTCCAGCTCGAGGCGATGGGCGAGGCGGATCATCTCGCCGCCCGGCTCGTCCGCGACCACTGGGACCACCTTCCGAAGCACAAGTTGCCGGAGCTCTCGCGGCAGATCGGCATTCCGGTCGACCAGCTCATTGCCGAGGTCGAAAAGATCCGCCTGCTCGATCCGTATCCGGGCCGCCGCTTCAGCGTCGACGAGTCGCAGTACATCGAGCCGGAAGTCTCGATCGAGAAGGTCGACGACGACTACGTCATCCGCTTCAACGACGACGGGCTGCCGATGCTGCGCATCAACCGCACCTACCGGCAGATGATGCTCGCGAAGGACACGTCGAAAGAGGCGAAGGACTTCATCAAGGACAAGTTCCGATCGGCAATCGACCTGCTCAAGAACATCGAGCACCGCCGACAGACGATCCTGCGCGTCTGCCAGTCGATCGTCGAGCGGCAGCGCGATTTCCTCGACCTCGGCGTCGAGCACCTGCGCCCGATGATGCTCAAGGACATCGCCGAGGACATCGGCATGCACCTGTCGACGGTCTCACGCGTCGTGAACCGCAAATACGTGCACACGCCGCAGGGCGTCATCGAACTGCGCCGCTTTTTCACGGAAGGAATGAAGAGCGACGACGGCGAGGACGTCTCGACGCGCGTGCTCAAGTTGAAGATCAAGAAGATGATCGAGGCCGAGGATCCTCGAAATCCGATCACCGACGACGAGGTCGCGCGACGCCTTGCAGCCGACGGCGTGAAACTCTCGCGGCGCACGGTGGCGAAGTACCGCGACCAGATGCGCATCGCCGGATCGCGCGAGCGCCGGGCCATCGTGTAACCCGGTTGCCACTCGACTTTTGTTCATGACCGCTGCACGGTTCCGCCCGTTGACCGAGTTCGAGTTTCGACTGCGGACCGCAAGCCGGACCGACTACCTCACGGAGAGATAAATGAAATACGAGTTCACCGGCCGACATATCACGGTTACTCCAGCACTTCGGAAACACACACGCGAGCACCTCGACAAGCTCGACAGGATTCTCGATTCGGCGCCGATGTCGGCGCACGTCATACTCGACGTCGAAAAGCACCGGCAGAACGCCGAGATCGTGCTGACGTGGCGCGATCACACTTTCAAGAGCAACAGCTCGACGAAGGACATGTACGACTCGATCACGAAGGCCTCGGAGAAGGTCGAGAAGCAGCTCTTCAAGCTCAAGGACCGATTCTCGACGCGCAAGCGGACAGCCGTTTCGGCGCGCGTCTCGGCCGCGGCCGCCGAGCCAAAGTCGGCGCCGACGCAGGACGGGCCGCGGATCGTCCGTTCGCGCAGCTATCGGGTCAAACCGATGACTCCCGAAGAAGCCGTCGTGCAGATCGAGGGCGGCAAGGAACAGTTCGTCGTCTTTCGTGACGCTGAAACGAACCGGACGGGCGTGCTCTATCGCCGGTCGGATGGGAATTACGGACTGATAGAGCCGTAGGCTTTTCCATGCCCTTTTCCGTCGTTATCGTGACTGGCCTTTCCGGCTCCGGCATGTCGTCGGCCGGAAAGGCGTTCGAGGATCTCGGGTATTTTTCGGTCGACAATCTGCCGCCGCAGCTCATCCCGACGTTCGTCGAGCTGCTGATGAACTCGGAGCGAGGCGTCGTGCGCGCGGCGCTCGTCGTCGACATCCGAAGCGGAGAATTTCTCGACAAGTTTCCCGAGATGTACGCGGACCTGAAGAGGCGCGGGATCACGCTGCGCGTGGTTTTCCTCGAGGCCGACGACGCGACGCTGCAGCGGCGGTATTCCGAGACCCGGCGACCCCATCCGATGGGGCTGGAAGGAGTCTACGGCTCACTGCAGCGCGAACGGGAGCAGCTGGCGCCGATCCGCGAACTGGCGGATCAGATAATCGATACGACGGATCTCACGATTCACGAACTGCGTCAGGCGATCCGTGATCAGTTCAAGCCCCCCGAAGCCGGAACGCCGATGTCAGTGACTCTCGAAAGCTTCGGATTCAAGCGCGGGACGCCTCGCGACCTCGATCTGCTGTTCGACGTCCGGTTTCTGCCGAACCCGCATTTCGTTCCGGAGCTCCGATCGCTGACTGGCCGCGACGGCCCGATCGTCGAATACCTGCGATCCCACGAGGAAGTCGGCGAGACGCTGGATCGCCTCTTCGACCTGCTCCTTTTCCTGTTGCCCAGGTACCAGCGCGAGGGAAAGAGCTATGTGACGATCGGCATCGGTTGCACGGGCGGGCGGCATCGCTCGGTGTACTTCGCCGAACAGCTCGCCGGACGCCTCTCCGCCGAAGGCTATGCCGTCCGCGCCTCGCACCGCGACGTGGAGAGATAAGAGTAGACAGGAATACAGGATTATCAGGATTAACAGGATTTCTCTTTTCAGAAAGCATAGAGAAATCCTGTTAATCCTGTAATCCTGTCTACTCTTCCTCAGAACAACGCGACCTTTACGGAGAGGTACTTCTTCGGGTTCTGCCGGAAGTCGTAGAGCAGCTTCACCGACTCGGACGACAGCGCATTCAGGTTGTTATAGAGCTGGTCATCGTGCAGCAGCTTTCCGGCCGTGCCTTCGCCGCGGTCGAGTCGCTCCGAGATGGACTTCAGGCTCGCGACCGCCGAAGTGAAGTCATTGTGCAGCGAGTCATCGTAGATCAGCTTTCCGACCGTTCCCTTGCCGCTCTCTATCTGCGCCGTCACCTTGTCGAGCCGCTCCGACACCGTGTCGAGCCTCGCCGCGGCCTTGTTGATCCGGTCATAGATCTCCTGATCGTGCACGAGCTTTCCGACCGTTCCCTCGCCCTTCTCAACCTTCGCGAGCGTCGTCTGGATCGACGCGATCGAGGCCTCGAGGTCGTTGTAGAGCTTGGGGTCGTTGATCAACCGTCCGGCCGTGCCGTCTCCGTCGCGGATCTTCGAAACCAGTGTCTGGGCTTCGAGCATCACCTTGTTGAGGTTCACGTAGAAGGCGTCGTCGTGAATGAATTTGCCGATGGAGCCTTCGCCCTTGTCGATCGTTTCCGTGATCTGGTTCAGTTTGTCCGAGAGCGTCTTGAAGCCCTTGAGCAGGTCGTCCGAGCTTTCGACGACCTGGCCGATCGTCGTTTCCTGCAGGCCCTTGATCGTGTCACCGTTTCTGACCGGGTCGCCCTGCAGCGTACCCGGCGAGATGTTCACGTATTGCCCGCCCAGCAGTCCCAGCTGCCGCAGGACGGCGCGGGAATCCGTCCGGATGCGTCCGAGTGCCTCCTCGCCGTCGATCGACATCTCGACGCGGACCGAACTGGTCGCGTTCATGTCGGCCGGCATTTCGGTCGAAAAGGTCACCTTCTTGACGATCCCGGCCTTGACGCCCGCGATGCGGACCTCGTCGCCGTTCTTCAGGCCCTCGGCGCCCGGCAGGTCCGTGTAGACCTTCGCGCGCGTCGAGAAGATCGAGAGGTCGCCGCTCACGGCGAGAATGAGCATGATGAGCACGCCGATTCCCGCGATGACAACGACTCCGACCCGAAGGTCCGTCCACTTGAGACTGGTGGTCTTGGGCATGTGCGTCGCTCCCGGCGCTACGACAAAAAGGCCTTGATGTAAGGGTCGGTCGAGGCCCAGAGCTCCTCGTCCGTTCCGCCGAAGATGATCTTTCCGCGGCGCAGCATGATAAACCGCGTGTTCACGAGGCAGAAGTCGTCCCGCTCGTGGACGATCTGAATGTCGCCCGTCTCGCCGATGGTCACGAATTCCGAAGCCATCTGCCGGGCGTCGTCGATGCGATGGGTGACGAAGATCGACGACACGCCCTCGAGGTCGCGCAGCTTCATCGCGAGCTCGCAGATCGTCCGCGCCGTCGGCGGATCGAGCCCCGCAGTCGGTTCGTCGTAGAGGATGATCTTCGGCGATCCGATGAGCGCGCGGGCAATGCCGACGCGACGCCGCATGCCGCCCGACAGCTCGTTCGGCATCTTGTCGATCGCGTCTTCGAGGTTCACGAACCGGAGCGTCCGCCGAACGGCGTCCTCGATATCCTCTAGCGTTGCGTCCTGCTCGGAGAGCCGGAATCCGACGTTCTCGAAAACCGACAGCGAATCGAAGAGTGCACCGTCCTGGAAGATCATCCCGATCTTTTGACGGATCTCCAGCAGCGCGCGTTCCTTCATGGCCGAGATGTCCACGCCGTCGACGAAGACATGGCCGGCATCGGGGCGCAGCAGTCCAAGGGCGAGCTTGAGAATCGTCGACTTGCCGGTTCCCGACCCCCCGAGCACGATCTTCGTTTCCCCTGGCTGCACCGAGAAGCTGATGCCATCGAGGATCACCCGATCGTCGAACGCGAGGTGCACGTCGCGAAACTCGATCGCCGGCGCCTTGCGGGGCCGTTCGGCGTGGGTGATGACGGGTGCGTCGCTCATTACGTCGAGAAGCCTCCGCGGGGCCTACCGAAGGAAGCCCATGTCGCCGAGGGCGAGCAGCAGCTTCGAGAGGAAGAAGTCAGTCGCGATGATGAGGATCGACGCAAGGACGACCGACTGCGTCGTCGATCGGCCGACGCCGACCGTGCCGCCCCGCGTGCGCAGTCCGGCGCGGCACGAAACGACGGCGATGATGAACCCGTAGACGAACGGCTTGAGCACGCCGCCGAAGATGTCGTTGTAGTTCAGCGCCGACTTCGCCGTGTTGATGTAGGTCTGACTCGTGACGCCGAGGATGTTGGTCGCGACGATCCAGCCGCCGAAGGCGCCGCACAAGTCCGCGAGCAGCGTCAGCGCCGGCGCCATGATGAGGAGCGCGACTAGTCGCGGCCAGACGAGCTTCTTGAGAGGCGACGTGCCGAGGGCGCGCAGGGCATCGATCTGTTCGGTAACTACCATGGACCCGAGCTCGGCGGCGATGCCCGAGCCGACGCGGCCGGCGAGCATGATGCAGGCGAGAACCGGACCAAGCGCGCGCACCATTGTCGTCATGACGAGCTGGCCGGTGAAGTCGAGGGCGCCGTAGGTCCGGAGGACGGAACCGGTCTGGATTGCCAGGATGCCGCCGGTGAACAGGCCGGTCAGCAGGACGATCGAGAGACTGCCGACACCGATGACATCCATCTGGTGGATGATATCGCGAACGTAGTAGGGCCGGCGGACCGCCTCGCGGAGGGTCCTGCCGGCAAGCAGCGTCGTTTCCTGAATTTCGGAGACCGCGAGAGTGACGGCGTTCATCGGCTATCGGTGCGCCCGGGAAGTTCGACGCATGATGAGAGTTTTGACAGGATGGGTCAAGGAAAGGCCATTGGAGCAGTTAAAGTCTCACTCTGCGACTCTGCGAGTCCTTTGCGCCTTTGCGAGCAACCTGGCCGTACGACTGGTTCTCGCAAAGGCGCAAAGGACTCGCAAAGTCGCAGAGACTCACGGTCGATCCGTCTAATCCGCGTTGCTCTTCTTCTCCTTGTCTGGCTCGATCTTCTCGATCCGGTACGTGTCCGCCGGTCTGGCCGCGAGCTTCACGCGCAATTCCAGCAGTTTCTCGCGGCGGAAGATCGTCATCCGGACCTCATCGCCCGGCCCGCGGTCAGACAATCGAGTGTCCAACGATGTCGCCGTCACCCGATATCCGTCGATTGCGAGCACGTCGTCGCCGACGCTCAATCCTGCCACCCACGCCGGCGAGCCCTCTACGATCGACGAGACGGTCGTCCGGCCTCCCACATCCCCGAGCGTCGCCCCGAGCCACGCCCCCGGCGCCGGCGTGATGCGATCGTCGTTCTTCGGCGCTTTGGCGACGAGCTTGCGTCCGACGTGTACGAGGTACGCGTTGTAGTCGATCTCGGCCCGGCCCCGCACGTACGCGTCGAAGAACGCCGTGAAATCCGATCCCGCCGCAGCCTCGACAGCCGGCTCGATGCCGTCCTCGGGCACCGGGACGCCGCGCTTGCCATACGTCGCCCACAGGTTGCGCAACACGTCGTCGAACGACTTCGCGCCCTTCGTACGCCCCTGGATTTCCAGGTCGAGCATGGCCGTCACAACCATTCCCTTGAGGTAGTAGCTCACCTGGCTGTTCGGTGAATGCTCGTTCTGCCGGTAGAACTTGATCCACGCGTCGAAGCTCGCTTCCTCGAGGCTCTGGTGCTTGCGGCCCGGGATTCGCTCGAGATTGCCGATCTGCTTCGCGATCTCCTTCCAGAAGTCGTCTTCGGTCATCAGCCCGGCGCGCTTCACGAGCAGCGTGCCGTAGTAGTCCGTCGTGCCCTCCATCAGCCAGAGCATCCGCGTGTAGTTCTCAGACGAGTAGTCGAACGGGCCGAGGGCCGGCGGCCGGATCCGTTTCACGAGCCACGTGTGGACGAACTCGTGCGCCAGGAGCTCGAGGAAACCGCGATACGCATCCTTCTTCTGCAATCCCCACGGGTTCGCCTGCACGACCGTCGAGTTCGCGTGTTCGAGGCCGCCGCCGCCGCCGGGAAACAGCTGCACGATGAAGACGTAGCGGTCGTAAGGCAGTTCGCTGCCGAAGACGGCCGCCGTCTGCTCGACGATCTTCTTCGTGTCGTTGGCAAGTATTGCAGTGTCGAGGTTGCCCGTGCCCCAGATCGCGATCTCGTGCTGCTTGCCAAGGGCCTCGAAAGTGAGGATGCGCAGGTCGGGAGCAGCCTCGATCGGGCAGTCGGCAAGCGTGTCGTAGTCGGGCGCCGTGAAGGCGTGCGAGACCATCAGGTCTGCCGTCATCGGCGAGTCGGGACCGGCGGATCGAAGACCCGTCGCGACTTTCCAGTCGGACGGGAGGCGCAGCACTAAGCGCACGGGCTGCGACTTTGCGCCGGCGACGTACATGAACACGTTCGAGCCGTTGAGGTAGAGATGGTCTGAATCGACGTGGCTCGTCCGGACGGTCAGCTCGTTTGCGTAGACTCGATACGCGACTTCGATCGATCTCGCTCCGTCACCGGGCGACGCGGAAGGCAGGCTCACACGCCACGCGTTCTTGGACGTCTTGACGATCGGTACGGCCGTGCCGGCGATTGCGGCGCGCTCGTCCTGGACGTGGCGCGCGAACTCGCGCACGAGGTACGAGCCGGGCGCCCATACGGGCAGCTCGAGATCCACGTGCTGCGACGACGCCGGAATGTTCTCGATGCGCATCGCGACGTCGACGAGGTGCGCCTGTCGTTCGCCGGCGCTCACCCGGTACGTGACGGAGAGCGGAGCCGCAGGCGGTGGCGATTGGGCAATGGCCGTGTCGATGGCGCCATTGGCGGCGACAGCGAAGGCAACGAGCACCGCCGTGCGGCGGGCCAGGATTGCGAGTCGAGTCATGCGCTGGATTTCCGGATATGGAGATGTCGCTGTTCGCTCCGTGTCTTTGAGTCTCTGTGCCTCTGTGCGCGAAGCTCTTCGAATGCTGCGAAGAGCTTCGCGCACAGAGGCACAGAGACTCAGAGATACGGAGCGGTGTGTACGGAAGCGGCGGCTATTTGTTCAGCTCGACCTTCGGCGCTTCGGAGGCTCCCGGCGCGGCCTTGAAGTAGTTGTCTTCGCGCTCGAAGCCGAGCAGTCCGGCCATGATGACCGCCGGGAACTGGCCTCGCGAGGTGTTGTAGTCCTGGACGGTCTGATTGTAGTCGCGGCGAGCGACGGCGAGACGGTTCTCCGTCCCGGCGATCTCGTCCTGAAGTCGCCTGACGTTTTCGTTCGACTTCAGCTCGGGATAGGCCTCGGTGATGCTGAGGAACTGGATCCGCTGAAGGGTCGACGTGAGCTGGTTGTCGGCGTCGATGACTTCCTGCTTCGATCCGCCCTTGAGTGCCTGGGTCAGGCCGGCCCGAGCGTTCGCGATGTCGCCAAATACCTTCTGCTCCTGCGTCAGAACGCCCTGCACGGCGCCGACTAGCTGGGTGACCATGTCGATCCGGCGCTGCAGCTGGTTCTCGACCTCGGACCATTGCGCCTCGATGGCTTCCTTCTTGGTGAAGAGCGAGTTGTAGCTCGAGACGCCGAGCAGGACCAGGATGCCGCCGATGACGACGACCACGGCGATGACGATGAGAAGAATCTTGTTCATGGTGTGGCTTTCTCCAGAAACGGCGACGCCGCAGTTCAGGGTCGCGGGTCGCGCGAACGGTTCACGCGGGATCGGACTCGGGTATTTTGTCGACCACGTCGATCACGCGCTCGATCTGCGCGAGGTAGTCGGCGAAGATGCGGTGCACGTCATCGGACGCGATTGTGGCGTCGTCGGTAAGGACGTCGAGAATCCGGTCGAACGGCTCGGCATCGAGCTCGAAACAGCGGATGCCGGCGCGCAGCGCTTCAATGCGCGAGCGCGGCCCGTGCTCGCCAACGAGTCGCAGCGCGAATCGGAAGAGCTTGCCGAACGTACCGAGCGATTCGACGAGCAGCCGGACGATTCGGTCGGTGTCGCTGCTCGACACCAGGTACAGCTCGCGCAGCCGGATGAGCTTGCCGCGAAGCTCGAACTCGACCTGGTAGCGCAGGTGGCGCGGCGAGACGTCGAGACCCTCGAACGGATCGGCGCCGTGGAGGATGCGGCGGTTGTCGGCCAGATCCAGGAACTCGATCGGGAAGACGTCGCGAGAAGAATGGACCTCGTCCGTGCTCATCATGACGGGCGGCGGGTTGCCGGTGGCGACCCACTCGGCGACGGCGTCGTGGGCGGCGCGCAGGTCCGAGGCGCGCAGGCGCTCCAGGACGACGAGGGTCCGCGCGCCGGTGGCTGCCGAGGTCGCTTCACGCGTGGCCGCCCCTCCGTAGATGAGGACGCTGTGGAGGTTGTCGCCGTGCGCGGCGCGCAGGCGATCGACGAAGCTCGTGATGTGCTGTTCGAGGGTTACCAACTGTCGCTCCCGCCTCCTCCGCCAAAGTCACCGCCTCCGCCAAATCCGCCCCAGTCACTGCCGCCTCCTCCACCGCCCCAACCGCCCGAACTGCCGCCGGAGCCACCGCTGCCCCACGATGATCCCACGATTAAGGGAAGGACCCACGACGAGTCGTCGCGCCGACCGCCGCCGCGTCCGCTTCCGCCGCCTCCTCCCCGTCTCCGAATGGACTGGATGATGAAGAGGATGAAAGCGATCAGAACGATGAGGGTAAACACCTTCGAGACGACCGTCGAGCCACCCGATTGCCCGGTTGCCGGCTGCCTGCCATAAGCACGCGCGGCGTCGATGCCCTCGATCGAGAGGCCGCGCTTCTCGGCTAGGGTGGCGAGAACTGTCTCGAGGGCGAGCCGGAGGCCGTCGCCGTATTCGCCGCGGGCAAACTGAGGCCGGGACTGGCGAAGGATCTCGCCGGCGGTACCGTCCGTGATTTCGTCCTCGAGCTTTCGGCTGACCTCGATGCGCGACTGGCGTTCGCCGAGGGCGAGCAGGATGATCAGGCCGTTTTTCTCGGTGCCGGCGCCGATGCCCCATTGGCGGCCGAGCGCGAGAGCGACGTCCTCGATCGGGCGGCCGTCGAGGGACTGAAGGGTGACGACGGCGACGTCGATGTCGGTCCGGTCGCGGAAGTTCCGCGCCATGTTCTCCATCCGGGCCTTGCTCGAGGCGTCGATGACGCTGGCAAAGTCGTTGACGAAGCCGGTCGGCGCCGGCAGGTCGCGCTTCCACTGGTCCGCGGCGGACTGGGCCGCTACCGGGAGTACCGAGGCGAGAAACGACGCACCAAAGGCGGCGACGAGCACGAGTCTCGCGGCAAGGGCACGAACAGCAGCGAGGCGGGTCACGGGATTAGAATATCACGCGGTGCCGAACGGGATCGGGATCGGAGACTGGCGGGATCGTCCTCCAGGAGCCTTGAGCGACAAAGCCGCGAGCGGCAGCGAGCCAGCTTGCGGACGGTCGTACGGTCCGATCGCTTCTGTCCTTCCGCAATGACGAATCTGCGGTTTCCGCAACTGTCCGTGGGACGCTCGCTACCGCTCGCGGCTCAAAAAGCGGAGGCCGCCCGCATCGGGCACTACCAGGCTGGACGCTCCGCCCGCCCCCGTTCCCGTTCATCGAGCCGCGAGCGGTAGCGAGCGTCCGACGGACGGTGCCTGAAACCTCAGATTCGTCATTGCGGAAGGACGGAAGTGATCGGAACCGTTCGACCGTCCGTGGGACGCTCGCTACCGCCTGCGGCTGAAAACCAGGCGACTCTTGAGTTTCCCGTCGATTTGAAGCTAGGTTGCGCGGGGAGGGTGCCGATGGCGTACCGACTCGAAGGTGCAACGACCTTGATCGAGGTCTTCGACATGCCGACTTCCATCCGGTTCTACCGGGACGTGCTCGGATTTGAAGTCGCCATGTCTTCCGGCGAGGGTGACGACGTCGGCTGGGCGCTCCTTCGGCGCGACGACGCCGAGATCATGCTCAACACGGCCTACGAGACGAACGACGAACGTCCGCAAAGTCCCGATCCCGCACGCCACGCGGCACACGCCGACACGACAATATTCTTCGGCTGCCGCGACGTCGACGAGGTCTATGGAGATCTCGTCGCGCACGGCATCGAGCTCGACGGCCCGGTTGTTCGCGATTACGGGATGAAGCAGCTTTCGCTGAGTGATCCGGACGGTTACGGCATCTGCTTTCAATGGAGCGCATCGTGACGGCCCTTCGAGACGCATGGCGGAACCTGGCGCTGGGCGGGAGTCTAGCGCTCCTGGTGCTCGCTTCTGCGCAGTGCACCCTCATCAACCCAAAGATCAGGGTCACGGTCACGAACTCGCAGGAGGAGCTCATGCGCGACGTGACCGTCACTGTGACGGGAGCGCACTACGACCTCGGAGACATCGTGGCGGAAGCCTCCAAGAGCATCGTCGTCGAACCTACCGGTGAATCGGACGCTGTCATCAGGTATCGCGAGGCCGATGGAAGGGTCGTCGACATCGAAGCTGGCGCATACATGGAGCCCGGCTACAACGGCACGATTGCGCTGACGGTCTATCCCGGTGGAGATGCCAAGCTCGATGTGCGCGTGAGGCCGTGATCGCCTGATACGAAGGCACGCGGATCGGGCGGATTCGAACGAATGAATCGGATCCGAGGTGAAAGGCCGTGAACGATCGAGAGCGGAAGTTGATGGTCGCGTTCGAGACGCACGATGTTGATGGCATCCAAGCGCTGCTCGACGCCGGGGTCGATCCGGTCGTGCCAATTGACGGAAAGCCGCCGATCGACTGGCTGATTGAGATGTACTTTCGATCGGACCGGTTTCCGGCGTGCCTGCAGCTCCTGATGGATCGAGGTGCGAAACTCGCGGATCCGGCGGTCGCTCCGATCCTGCTCGACGACGCCGACGCGATCCGCGCTAATCCGGCGCTGGCCTCGCATCGGACCTCGATGGTGTCCTGCTTCACCCCGCTCGTTGACGTGACTTTGCTGCACGTAGCGGCGGAGTACGGCAACCTGGCAGCGGCGCAGGCCCTGATCGCGACTGGCGCTGACGTGAACGCGAGAGCCGGCGTCGATGTCGACGGACTCGGTGGACACACGCCGGTCTTCCATACCGTCAATTCGTGGTCAAATCGTTCGCGACCGCTGCTGGAACTCCTGCTCGACGCGGGAGCGGCGACGGACATGCGGCTCGCCGGGGTGACGTGGGGGAAAGGATTCGACTGGGAAACAACGCTCTTCGACCTGACGCCGGTCTCGTATTGCCAGTTCGGGTTGCTGCCGCAGATGCACCGGGCCGAAGTCGACATCGTCGCGAACGTCCGGCTCCTGCTCGAAGCCGCGGGCCGGTCCGTTCCTTCGATGGAGAACGTGCCGAACCGGTATCTCCAGCCAAAGAGCACCACAGATCGGTAGCGGGTCAACCTGACATTTCAGCTCTCTTGCGTCTTTGCGTCTTCCTCTGCGCCTTTGCGGGAAACCTCTTCAAGCCGTCGAAGAAGTTCTCGCAAAGGCGCAAAGGCGCATAGGAAGTCGCAAAGACGCAATAGGATATGTATGGATCACTCAGATCAGAATGCTGACTCTGATCTGGTCAGGCTCAGTGCTTCGGATCTTTACTGACCCACGTTCAGTGCTAATTATCCAGTTTTGTCACTTATGACAGTAGTTTACGCGTATGTCGCCCATATTCGATCTGAGGCATCCCTATGCAGGTATAAGTTTCTGTTGCACAACGCCGTTTTTTCGCTTGACAGGTATAGGGTCTCGGAGTAATGTCTGCCGCACGTGGAGCAACGTCGAGCGAAGTCGATTCGCTTGTAGCGATTAGGGGCAGCAACTAAAGTCTTACTTGAGGTCGTCGGTTGAGTTCTTCCATCCGGGAGGGTCGCCGATTTGCGTCTCGAGGGCCGGATCGGGATGCCGATTGCGAACCTCGGGTCTGTAATGGATCGTCTTCGGACATTCTGACCTGGGATGCTGGCCGAGTCGTGACAAGTCCGTCGGCGAATCAGGCAACACGGATCCTTCGGTAACGGACATTTTTCGCATGGACAGGGTAGCGAACTGGATACGCGCGAACCGCTCGTGAGCGGCAAGCCCTTGCGAAACCGCTCTTTCCGGAGCCTTCGGGCCGCGAACGCGGCCGTCCGATGTTTGACACGCTTAACGATCCAGTTGGGAGTCTGATCGTGGACGCCGCCGAGCGACACGTTCCGGTTCTGCTCGCCGAAGTGCTCGATTTCCTCGAGCCGGCGCGCGGCGGGCTCTTCGTCGATTGCACTCTCGGAATGGGTGGACACGCCGAGGCATTGCTCGACGCCAGCCCGTCGGTTGTCGTGATCGGGATGGATCGCGATGCCGAAAGCCTGAATCTCGCCCGGGAACGTCTCAGCCGCTTCGGCGACCGGTTCACCGCCGTTCACGCCGACTACCGCGGTATCGCCGAGGTCCTTAGCGAACGAGCGCCCGGCCGGGGGGCGGCCGGTGTGCTCGCGGATCTCGGCGTCTCGAGCCACCAGCTCAACGAGGCCGAACGGGGGTTCGCTTTTTCGAAAGAGGCCCCGCTCGACATGCGGATGGACCGGTCAACAGGTGACACAGCCGCCGACCTCGTCGCCCAGCTCGACGAAGAAGAGCTCGCCCATATCATTTATATATATGGGGAGGAGACGCGGTCCCGCCGAATCGCCCGCGCCATCTGCCGGGAGCGGCAGCGCGAACCGATCGCGACCACTACACGGCTCGCCGAGATCGTCGCCCGCGCCTCCGGAATCCCGCGCCACAAGCAACGCATCCATCCGGCAACGAAGACCTTCCAGGCGCTACGAATCGCCGTGAACTCGGAACTGGACAAATTGGACGACTTCCTGCGCGACGCGGTTGACGTACTCGCGCCGGGGGCCGGTTGGCGGTGATCGCCTTCCACTCGCTCGAAGACCGGATCGTCAAGCAGACATTCAAAGCTCTTTCAGGTCACTGCTCGTGTCCGCCGGGACTGCCGGTTTGCGGATGTGGTGCCGTTCGGCGGGTAACCCTCCTGACCCGCCGCCCGGTCGTTCCGACGGAACACGAGATTTCGGTCAATCCCAGGTCGCGCAGCGCGACGCTGAGGGTTGCCGAACGCTTCGACTCTTAGCCCTCGAAAAGAAAACCGATCAATTCGGGACTCGCCGCAACCACTGGTCCGGTGCGGCGCGTCAACCTCAGCGGTCGACGACTTCCGATGACGCAGCCTTACATCTACAACAAGCGAATCCGCAACGCTCCGATCCGCCGCCGGCTCGACCGCCGCTTCGTGTCGTGGGTGATGATCAGCGCGACGATCGGGACGTTCGTCGCATCGGGATTTGTCTTCAGCGCCCGGTGCCACTTCGAGGCGGTCGCCCTCGGATACGAAACGCAGCAGAAGCGCGTCCTCATCGAGGAGCACGAGAAAGAGCGCCGCCAGCTCGAGCACGAGCGATCGAAGGCCCTGTCGCCCGAGGAGCTCGAACAGCGTGCACGCAAGATCGGCCTGAGAGCGCCGGAACTCAGACAGTTCGAACCGGCCGACACGACGACGGCCGCCGTTCGAAGCCGGCCCGCCGGCCAGAGGACTAGATGAAAGCCCGCCCCCTTACAACCCAGGAGCGCCTGACCGTCATTGCGGCGGTGCTGCTCATCTGGGGAGTCGGCATCGGGGCGCGCCTCGCGCACCTCCAGGTCGTGGATCACACGTGGTACGTCGCCCGCGCGATCCGTCAGCAGGAGCGCACCGTCGAAGTCTCGGCCACGCGCGGACGCATTCTCGACACAAACGGCCGCGAACTGGCTCGCTCGATCGAAGCGCGCTCTGTCTACGCGACCGTCAGCGAGATCAAGGACCCCGCAAGCACCGCGCGCCGTCTTGCGGCCCTGCTCGAAGTCGACGAGAAGACCCTGCTCGATCGCCTGACGTCAGACCGCGACTTCGTCTGTCTGAAGCGGAAGCTCGACATCGAGGCCGCCGAGAAGGTCGCGGCGCTCGAGATCGACGGCATCGACTTCGTCACCGAGAACAAGCGCGTCTATCCGAAGGGCGAGCTCGCCTCGCACGTCCTCGGATTCTGCGGCGTCGACGAAAATGGACTCAGCGGGCTCGAACTGACCTTCGACGATGCGATGCGCGGGCAGAACGGCCGCGTCGTCCTCGCCACCGACGCCCGCCGCAAGATCTACGATTCGGCCGAGATCGCGCCGACGCCCGGTGGCGACCTGCACCTGACGATCGACGAGGTTGCGCAATACCGCGTCGAGCAGGCGCTCGCCAAGGGTGTGCGCGAGACCGGCGCAAACTGGGGCACTGCAATCGTCATCCGGCCGCGCACGGGCGAAATCGTCGCGATGGCGAACTACCCGACTTTTGACGCGAACGCGTTCGGCAAGACGACGGGCGAAGTCAGGCGCAACCGCGCCGTTGAAGCAGTTTTCGAACCCGGCTCGGTATTCAAGATCGTTCCGTTCTCGGGATGCATCGAGGACGGCCTCATCGCCCCGACTA
Source organism: Blastocatellia bacterium (assembly GCA_016705245.1). Lineage (GTDB taxonomy): Bacteria > Acidobacteriota > Blastocatellia > UBA7656 > JADIYM01 > JADIYM01. The sequence goes on from JADIYM010000005.1 coordinate 60,466, forward strand.
CGATGGTTGACTGCCAGTACGGGCAGATCAACGTGAGCGGCCGCATCGTCCACGACACGCCGTACGGTGTGCTCAAGGCCTCGGACGCCCTCGCGTACAGCTCGAACGTCGCGGCGATCAAGATGGGTCAGAAGCTCGGGAACCTCCGACTCTACGACTACATCAAGAATTACGGCTTCGGCCGCAAGACCGGGATCGAACTTCCCGGCGAGTCGTCCGGACTCGTCCAGCCGGTCGAGCAGTGGCAGCCGACGACGATCGGTTCGATTCCGATGGGGCACGAGATTGGTGTGACGGCGCTCCAGGAAGTCGCTGCGGTCGCCGCTCTCGCGAACGGCGGAGAGTGGGTGCAGCCGCATCTCGTGTCGCGCGTCGTGGCGCCCGATGGAATCATCACGCGGGCGGCGGCCCCCGATCGGCGGCGTGTCGTGAGCCCCGAAACGGCGCGGATGATGACGGGAATGCTCGAGGGCGTCGTGATCAAGGGCACCGCGAAGCACGCGGGACTCAGCGAACTGAGCGCCGCAGGCAAAACCGGCACCTCACAGAAGATCGATCCGCGGACCAAGACCTACTCGCACTCGAAGTACGTTGCGTCGTTCTGCGGATACGCGCCGGCCGAGAATCCGGAGCTCGCCTGCATCGTCGTGCTCGACGAGCCGAAGAACGGCGGCCACACGGGCGGCGCCGCGGCGGCACCGATCTTCGGGCGCATCCTCGAAGAATTGTTCAGCGACTACGCCATTCCCACGAATCCCGCGCCGGTCGAAATCGCCTCGGCGAACCCGTCGCGGTCCGGAGGCACACAGCTCGCGGCGGTCGAGTCGGTCCCGCCGGCCGCTCCGGCCGCGCCGGTCGCCCCTGAGATCGCCGTGGTCGAAGCCAAGCCCGGAACCCGCGGCGTCATCGTCCCGGACCTGGCCGGGAAGGGATTGCGGTCCGCGCTCCAGATTGGCGCCGATTCGGGCCTTCTCATCGAAGCGAACGGCTCAGGCATCGTTCGAAAACAGTCACCTCAGGCCGGTGCGGTAGTCGCGCCGGGGACGGTCCTGACCGTCGAACTGAAACGCTAACGGATTCTTGAATTCGCGGCTTCGGCCGCACCCGCATACTGCGCGGCTCGAGGGGCGGTCCCGTTCTCGCTCACGTCCGTAACCCCGAAGCTGAGGGGTCGCCTCCGAGCCGCGCGGTCGATATCGACAGCATGAAACAGCACGAGTACGGTCGCAAGTGCGCCGGCGCCACAAACGCCGGCCGCGGACACGACTCGTGTCGCAAGGGTCGCGAAGGCGCGCCACGGCTCGACGAAAGGGGGTTCGCCAATGGCGAGGACGGTTGAGCAGATCGCGGAAGAACTCAAGGCTGACGCATCCGGACCGCTCGAGGCCACCGTCAGCGACGTGACCCACGACTCGCGTCGCGCCGGACGCGGCGCGCTCTTCGTCGCCATTACCGGACTGCACCACGACGGCAACACATTCGTCGACGCCGCCATGGAATCCGGCGCCGTCGGCGTGATCTCAGAGCAGCCTCCCCCCGAGGGCTTCACCGGCGCATGGTTGCGTGTCGACGATGCGCGCCGCGCCCTGCCGCGTGCCGCCGCGATCGTGTTCGGTCGTCCATCGGAGTGGCTGCGGCTCGTCGGCATCACCGGCACGAACGGAAAGACGACGACCGCATACCTCATCGACCGGATAGTGCGCGAGGGAGAGGACATCTCGGCCCTGCTCGGCACGGTCACCTACACCGTTGGCCGGCGGAAGATAAAGGCCGACCGTACGACGCCCGAGGCCGCCGACATCCAGCGCCTCTTGCGCGAAGCCATCAACGAAGGCTGTTCGACGGCGGTAATGGAAGCGTCGTCGCACGCCATCGACCTCGGACGAGTCGATGGGCTTCGGTTCGAAGTCGCCGTCTTCACCAATCTCACTCAGGACCACCTCGACTATCACGGAACGATGGAAGAGTACTTCGCCGTGAAGCGGAGGCTCTTCGAGGGAGGCACCGGCTCGCGACCACGCTGGGCGATCATCAACGCCGACGACGAGTTCGGTCGCCGCCTGGCGGCGGAACACGATGGCCCGATGCTGCGCTTTGGCTTCGATCGATCGTCGGACGTACGGGCCGAGTCGTTCGAGCTGTCGCTCGACGGACTGCACCTCGAGCTCGCGACGCCGCTCGGACCGATGACGCTCAACTCGCCGCTGATCGGCAAGCCCTACGTCTACAACCTCATGGCCGCGACGAGCACGGCGCTCGCGCTCGGCTTCTCGCTCGAGACGATCTGCAAGGCACTGACGCACTGCTCCGGCGCGCCGGGACGTTTCGAGACGATCGCGAACACGGGCGGATTCGCCGTGGCGGTCGACTATGCGCACTCTCCAGACGCCGTGACGAAGGTGCTCGAGACGGCGCGCGAAGTGACGAAGGGCCGTGTCATCTGCGTCTTCGGCTGTGGCGGAGATCGCGACCGGACGAAGCGCGCGCCGATGGGAGAGGCTGCCGGCGCAGGCTGCGATCTCGCCATCGTGACCTCCGACAATCCGCGCAGCGAGGATCCGGTCCAGATCATTTCCGACGCCGAAGTCGGACTGAAGGCCGCGGGGAGGCCGTACCTCGCAATCGCCGACCGCCGCGACGCAATCTTCCGGGCCATCGACGAGGCCGTCGCGGGCGACATCGTCGTCATTGCCGGCAAGGGTCACGAGGACTACCAGATCTTCGCCGACCGGACGATCCACTTCGACGACCGCGAGGTCGCCCGCGAAGCGCTCGAGGCGCGCGGGCTCGGCATGGGAGCGATTCGATGAACGTGGCCGAGGCGGCGCGCCTGATGCGCGTCGACACGCCGCCCGTCGCGATCGCTTCGATCGACATCGGCGGCTATTCGATCGACTCGCGCACGGCGCGGGCCGGAGACCTGTTTTTTGCCCTGCGCGGCGAGAACCACGACGGCCACGATCACGTCGGCCCGGCGCTCGAGCGCGGCGCGGTCGCCGCCGTTGTCGAGCGTGAAATTGCGGGCGCATCGCCGGACCGGCAGGTGCGTGTCTCGGACTCGCTCGAAGCGCTTCAACAGCTTGCGAAGAACCTTCTCATCGAATGGGGCGGTCCCATCGTCGGCGTGACCGGCAGCGCCGGAAAGACGACGACCAAGGACCTGACGGCACGCGTGCTGTCGGCTGCCGGCCCGACGCACAAGTCCCTCGGCAACCTCAACAACGCGTACGGCCTGCCGAAGTCGGTGCTCGAAATGGCCACGGACGGTCACACGCCGTCCGACTATCGTTTCTGCGTGCTCGAGATGGGCATGAGCACCCCTGGCGAGATCAAGCGACTCACCGAAATTGCGCCGCCGACAGTCGGCGTCGTGACGATCGTTGCGCCGGTTCACACCGAATTCTTTGAGGATGGCATCGAAGGCGTCGCCGAAGCGAAGGCGGAGCTGATCGACGGACTCAAGCCCGGCGGCACGGCCGTGCTCAACGCAGACGATCCGCGCGTCGCGCGAATGCGCGATCGGCGCGACGACATCACGGCGCTGACGTACGGGTTTGCCGATACTGCGGACGTGCGCGCGTCAAACCTCGAGGCCGAGGGACTCTCGGGATCGCGTTTTCGCGTCGACACCCCCGCCGGGTCCGCGGATGTTCACCTGCCGCTCGTCGGACGGCACAACGTCGGCAACGCACTGGCGGCCATTGCCGCAGGCCTCGCGCTCGACGTTCCGCTCGACGCCGCGGTCGACGCGCTCGCCGACGCCGAGCCGTCGACGATGCGGGGACAGGTCGTTCGGCTCGCAAACGGAGTGACGATTCTCGACGATTCCTACAACTCGAGCCCGAAGGCCTTCGAAGCGATGGTCACGGCGCTCTCGGGAATTGCCGACGCGAAGCGACGCATCGTCGTCGCGGGCGAGATGCTCGAGCTCGGCGCAGAGTCGTCAGAGATGCACGCGGCGTGCGGGCGCGTGGTGGCAGCGGCGGGCATCAACCTGCTCGCGGGCGTGCGCGGCGACGCGCGGACGCTCGTCGATGCGGCGCGCGACGCCGGCATGGGCGACCGGGCGGTTTTCGTCGACACGCCCGAAGGCGCGGCCGAGTGGCTTGCGGCGGAACTGCGCGATGGCGACGTCGTGCTCGTGAAGGGCTCGCGCGGAGTGGCGACCGACCGAGTCGTCGCGGCGCTCGTCGAGCGATTCGGCACGGGAGGAACGAACTGATGTTCTACTACCTCCACCTGCTCAACGACATTCACGAAAGCCTCTCGTGGCTGCGCGTCTTCGAATACATCACGTTCCGTACGGCGCAGGCGTCGCTGACGGCGCTGCTCATCTCGCTCTTCTTCGGCGGGAAGCTCATCCGGACGCTCCAGAAATTCCAGATCGGCCAGCAGATCCGGGAGGAAGGCCCGAAGTCGCACCAGGCGAAGCGCGGGACGCCGACGATGGGCGGTGTGCTCATCCTCGCAGCGGTCGTCGCGTCGACGCTGCTGTGGTCGAACCTCGGCAACCCGTACGTCTGGATCGCCCTGTTCGGCATCATGTCGTTTGGCGCCATCGGCTTCACGGACGACTACCGGAAGATCCTGCGCAAGCACAACCTCGGCCTCACCGGCCGGCAGAAGCTGCTGCTGCAGTTCGCGTCGGCGGCCGTGATCGGCCTGATGCTCTTTCTTCTGACGCCGTACACGTCGGCGCTGCAGTTTCCGTTCATCACGGTCGACTGGTTCAGTCCGGTGCAGTTCTGGCCGTTCTACGTGCTCTTCCTGATGTTCGTCGTCGTGGGCTGCTCGAATGCGGTAAACCTGACGGACGGGCTCGACGGCCTGGCGATCTCGGTCACGTTCATCACGACGACGGCGTTGACTGGCTTCACGTACGTGACCAGCCACCAGACGTTCGCGGACTACCTGGGTCTCGTGCACAACGCGCAGGTCGGAGAGCTGACGATCTTCTGCGGGGCGCTCGTGGGCGCGAGCCTCGGATTCCTGTGGTTCAACGCGCCGCCGGCAGAGGTTTTCATGGGCGACGTCGGGTCGCTCGCGATCGGCGGAGCGATAGGGACGGTGGCGGTGATTATCAAGCAGGAGTTCACGCTCGTGCTCATCGGAGGCGTGTTCGTCATCGAGGCGCTCTCAGTGATGGTCCAGGTCACGACGTTCCGGATGTTCGGGAAGCGGCTGTTCAAGATGTCGCCGATCCACCACCACTTCGAGCTGCTGGGGTGGAAGGAATCGAAGATCGTGTTCCGGTTCATGATCGTGGCGATTTTGTTCGCGTTGTTGAGTTTGACGACGCTGAAGTTGAGGTAGGGGGAAGAGAGAAGAGAGAAGAGAGAAGAGCTGCGCACGCAGAGGCGCAGAGGCGCAAAGGCACAGAGAAGACAATGGAAATGAACGGGCAGAAGGTGTTGGTGGTCGGGATGGCGCGCAGTGGCGTGGCGGCGGCGAGGTTTGCCGCGTCGCGCGGCGCCGTCGTGACTGTCAACGATGCCCGGCCGCTCGAGTCCTTTGGTGCTGACGCGGCGGAGTTGCAAGGTGAGGGGATCACGGTCGTGGCCGGCGGACATCCGGTCGAGTTGTTCACGGCGGCGAATCTGGTCGTCGTGAGTCCCGGGGTGCCGGCGGATGCGGAGCCGCTCGTTGCGGCGCGCGGGGCCGGAGTGCCCGTCATCAGCGAGGTCGAGCTGGCGTCGCGGTTCCTTCGTGGCCGCATCTGCGGCATCACAGGCTCGAACGGCAAGACGACGACGACGACGCTCATCGGGCAGATGCTCGCCGACGCGGGATTTACGGTATCCGTCGCCGGCAACATCGGCACGCCGCTCGTAGCGACCGTCGATACCTCGACCGACGACACGTGGCACGTCGTCGAGTTCTCGAGCTTCCAGCTCGAGCTCATCGACACGATGCGCGTTCACTGCGCGGTTGTCCTGAACATCACTCCCGATCACCTCGACCGTCACCGGACGCTAGTCGCCTACGCCGCCGCAAAGGCGCGAATCGTCGAGAACCAGACGGCCGAGGATCTCGCGGTGCTCAATGCCGACGATCCGCTCGTCGCGGAGCTCGCCGATGCGACGCCCGCGCGCGTGACCTTCTTCAGCCGGGCGGGCGACCTGGGCGCCGGCGTCTGCCGCCGCGACGACCGCCTCGTCTGGCGCGCCGCCGGCGGGATTGTCGAGGACCTCATCGACATCGCCGACATCCCGCTTTTCGGCGAACACAACCTCGAGAACGTCTGCGCGGCGCTCGCGGTCGGCCGCGACCTGGGCATTCCGACCGAACGCATGGTCGCCACGATCTCAGCGTTCGCGGGCGTCGAACACCGTCTCGAGCGCGTCGTCGACATTGATGACGTTGTGTTCTTCAACGACTCGAAGGCCACGAATACCGATGCCGCGATCAAGGCGATCGAGGCCTTCGACGGACGCCCGGGCCAGACCGTCGCCATTCTCGGCGGCATCGGCAAGGGACAGGATTTTTCCGTGCTTGCGCCCGTCGCGCGCGGGCGCGTCCGCCACGCCGTGCTCATCGGCGAGGCGGCAGACGAGATCGATCGTGCGCTCGCGGGCATCTGCCCGACGACGCGCGCCAGTTCGATGGGCGATGCCGTCCGGCTCGCCAGGGAAGTTGCCGAGCCGGGCGATCGCGTGGTCCTCGCACCGGCGTGTTCCAGTTTCGACATGTTCGAGAACTTCGAACATCGAGGACGCATTTTCAAACAGGAGGTGGAAGCTCTCGCGCGGGTGAGAGCCTGAAACGATCGGGACCGGAGTCCCGAGGCCAGAGAACACTCAAACACTGAATAGCTCGCGTGCCGGCTCACGTTCCTGCTCCTGCTCAACCTGCTCATGTTCCTGCACTGACCGCGCGCCGACCGGGCTTGAAGCGACGTCATTCCCTTTTTTGGACTCCATCGGGTGGGGACCGTTTGACGTCGTCGACAGCACGGCCGACTCGCAGTCGATCCTGCAGACCTCCTGCTCACGCTCACGTTCCCGCTCCACGCTCACGTTCACGATCCAGTGCCGTTCTCTGGCTTCGGGTCTCCGGTTCGGACCGGATTCCACCGGGGCCTTCACAACCATGGTTCGCACGGGAAACTCGGACAAACTGCTCTTCGCGTCGGTCGTCGGACTCGTGCTGTTCGGATTGATCATGATCCACAGCGCGTCGGCCATCGTCGCGACGGACCAGTTCGGCTCGCCCTATTTCTTCGTTCGCCGTCAGGCGATCTTCGCCGGTCTCGGGCTCGTAGGAATGCTCGTCGCCATGCAGGTCGACTACCGGATCTACAACCGGAAGTGGATCGTCTACGGCGCGCTCGGCGTCGTCACCGTGCTCCTCGTCGCCGTGTTCGCGTTTCCCGAAATCAACGGCGCGCATCGCTGGATCAAATACGGCGGATTCCAGCTGCAGCCGTCCGAGCTCGCCAAACTCGCGAGCATCCTCTTTCTCGCCTTCTGGCTCGACAGACACGACGATCGCAGCGACGTGAAGCGCGTATTGCTGCCGTGCGCGGCGGTCGCCGGCGGCCTCGCGGTCCTCGTCGTTGCTGAACCGGACCTCGGCACGGCACTCGGGATCGGCACGGCGCTCGTCGTCATGCTCTTTGCCGCGAGCGTTCCGGTCTCGAAGATTCTGTATCTGCCGCTTGCGGCGTCGCCCTTCATCATCGCCCTGCTCGTGCTCGTGCCGTTCCGCATGAAGCGGATCGGCGCGTTCATGGATCCATGGTCGGATCCGATGGGCTCGGGCTATCACGTCATCCAGTCGCTTCTCGCGATCGGATCGGGCGGTCTGTCGGGTATCGGCCTCTCGCAGGGACGGCAGAAGCTCTACTACCTTCCGGAACCGCATACCGACTTCATCTTCGCGGTCATCGGCGAGGAGCTCGGGATGATCGGCGCCCTGGCCGTCGTGTCGGTTTTCGTCGTGCTCGCGTGGCGCGGACTGCGCGCTGCCGGCCGAGCGCCGGACGAGTTTGGCGCACTGCTGGCGACCGGCCTCACGGTGATGATCGTCACCCAGGCGCTTTTCAACATCTCGGTCACGCTCGGACTCGTGCCGACGAAGGGTATTCCGCTGCCATTCGTCAGCTACGGCGGCTCGTCGCTGTGCATCTCGATGTCGGCGATGGGCGTGCTGCTCAACATCTCTCAGGGGAAATAGACCCAGAACCGCGCGCGGTAGCAAGCGGATCGTTTTCGGACCCAGACAGTGACGGAAAGAATGCGAATGATCATCTCAGCAGGAGGAACCGGCGGGCACATCTACCCCGGCGTTGCCGTGGCGAGGGAGTTCCTCGCGCGCGACGCATCGGGCGAAGTGCTGTTCGTCGGGACCGCCCGCGGACTCGAGACGACGATCGTTCCGCGCGAGGGCTTCCGGCTCGAGACGCTCGAGGCCGCCGCGCTCAAGGGCGTCTCGATGGTCAAGCGCCTGACGAGTCTCGCGCGGCTGCCAAAGGGCTTCCTCGAGGCGCTCGGGATCCTGCGCCGCTTCAAGCCCGATGTCGTGGTCGGCGTCGGCGGATACGCGTCGGGCCCCATCCTGCTCATGGCGTCGCTCTCGCGCTATCCGACCATGGTCATCGAGCCGAACGCGATGCCGGGATTCACGAACCGCGTGCTGGCGCGATTCGTCCGCGCCGCGGCGGTGACGTTCGAGGAGTCGCTCGCGTGGTTCGGAAAGCGCGGCGTTGTGACTGGCAATCCAGTTCGGTCGGACTTTGTCGGGCTTGCGAAGAAGCAGCGCGGCGACCGAACGCACCTGCTCGTCTTCGGCGGATCGCAGGGCTCGCGGGCGCTCAACAACGCGATGATCGCAGCGCTGCCGCATCTCGCGGAAGCGATCGGCGCCGGCCGGCTCACGATCACGCACCAGACCGGGCCCCGCGAACACGACGTCGTACGCGACGCTTACGCGGCGGCCGGTGTCGACGCCGACGTGCGGCCCTACATCGACCGCATGGTCGACGCCTTTGCCGAGGCCGACCTGCTGCTCTGCCGCGCCGGCGCGACGACCGTCGCCGAGGTTGCGGTGGCGGGCAAGGCCGCGATTTTCGTTCCGTTCCCGCAGGCCGCCGACGACCACCAGCGCAAGAACGCCGAGGCGTTCGTTCGCGCGGGCGCCGGACGGATGCTGCTCGAGCGCGACCTTACGGGCGAGCGTGTCGCCCGCGAAATTCTCGATCTTGGAGGCGATCCGGTCGCGATCGACCGGATGGAAGACGCCAGCCGCGCGCTGGCCAGAACCGACGCGGCGGCCCGAGCGGTCGACCTCGCCATGTCTCTCGTGAAGGCCTGACCTTCGCGACAATCGGTCTTTGCAGCGGTTCGACAGTGGAGGCGGTGCGGCGCACTCGTTACAGGGTGTGGATTGGGCTTCAGAGGCAGCTTGCTTGTAACAGATGCGAACCCGTAGCCTGCGGTTTTTGACCCCGAATTTGTGCCCTGTAACTAGTGGGCCGCATCGCTCCAGAGAGGAACCATGTTTCGCGACGTTCATAGAATTCACATGATCGGCATCGGCGGCATCGGCATGTCCGGCATCGCCGAGGTCCTGCTCCAACTCGGCGGCCTGATCAAGGTCACCGGGTCGGACGCAAAACTGTCGCCGATCACCGAGCGGCTGACCGGACTCGGCGCCGAGATTCTCGAGGGCCACGCCGCCGAGCACGTCGAGGGCGCCGACCTCGTCGTGACGAGCAGCGCCGTGCGCAAGGACAACCCCGAAGTCATCGCGGCGCGCAGCGCCAAGATTCCGATCATTCCGCGTGCCGAGATGCTCGCCGAGCTCATGCGACTCTTCCGCTACGGCATCGCGATCGGCGGCTCGCACGGCAAGACGACGACGACCTCGATGGTCGCGACGATCATGCAGCATGCGAAGTTCGACCCGACGGTAGTCGTTGGCGGCAAGCTCGCGCTGCTTGGATCGAACGCGCGATTCGGCAAGGGACAGTACATGGTCGTCGAAGCGGACGAGTCCGACGGCTCGCTCGTGATCCTCCAGCCGACGATCGCGGTCCTGACGAACGCCGATGCCGAGCACCTCGACCACTTCAAGGGGATCGAGGACATCTGCCGCTGCTTCACTGAGTTCGCGAACAAGGTGCCGTTCTTCGGCACCGTGATTCTCTGCCTCGACGACGCGAACGTACAGTCGATGATCCCGAACGTGAAGCGGCGCACCATCACATACGGCTTCCTGCCGCAGGCGGACCTCGTCGCGCGCGACGTCGTCGAGGATCCGGCGTTCGGCAGTGAGTTCACGATCGTGTGGAGGGGCGAAGAGCTCGGGCGCGTGCGCATCAACGTTCCCGGACGCCACAACGTCCTCAACGCGCTCGGCGCCACCGCCGTTGCGCTCGATCTCAAGATTGGCTTCGACCACATTTCGGAAGCCCTGGGCGAGTTTCGCGGCGCCGACCGTCGATTCCAGATCAAGGGCGAGTCGGGCGGCGTGCTCGTCGTCGACGATTACGGCCACCACCCGACCGAGATCCAGGCAACGCTGTCGGCGGCCGTCTCGTCGGGCCGTCGCGTCGTCGTGCTCTATCAGCCGCACCGCTATTCGCGGACGCAGCACCTGCTCGAAGAGTTCGGACGGGCGTTCTATTCGGCGGACGTCGTGCTGGTGACCGACATCTACGCTGCGAGCGAGGATCCGATTCCGGGCATCACCGGCGAGTCCTTCGCCGAATCGGTCCAGCAGCACGGCCACAAGCACGTCGAATACGTCGGCACCGTCGGCAATGGCGCCGAGCGCCTCGCCGAAATCGCGCAGCCCGGCGATCTCGTCCTGACGATGGGCGCCGGCAGCGTGTCGCTCGCGGGCGACGACGTCCTGCGGCGACTGGAGGAAAAGGCATCGTGAGCGACCGTCAGCAGAACATCTCGCCGAGGGCCCGCAAGCCCGCCGCCCGGCCGAAGCGGGGCGCGCCTGTCGCGTCGAACCGGCGAAAGTCCGATCCGCGGCGATGGTTCAGGCTTGCGCTCATCGGCATGGCGATCATCGCGCCGGTCGCAGCCGTGGCGGTCATCGCGCGCTCCGAGGCGTTCGCCCTTCGTCGAGTCGACGTTGTCGGCGCGAAGCGCACGTCGGCCGAGAAGATCGAGCAACTCGTCCGGAAGGCCAGCGGCGATACGGGCATCTTCAGTCTCGACCTCGACGAGATCCGGAAATCGGTCGAGTCGGAACGCTACGTGCGGACGGCGGCGGTGGTCCGGGTGCTGCCGGATACGATCCTCGTGCGCATCGAGGAGCGCGAGCCGGCGATCGTCGCGCGGCTCGCGAGTGGAAAGCTCGTGTGGGGGGATACCGAGGCGCACGTTCTCGACGAGTACCGCGCAGAGCGTGGGGCGACGGTTCCGCCTCCGCTGGCCGGATTCGAGGACGGAGACACGACGGACCGAGTCACGGCCGAGAACCGGGATCGCATCGCGGCCTACGAGAAGATCCGCGAGGCGCTTGCGCCCGATGACCTGTGGAACCGGATCGACGAGGTCGACCTGCGGTTTATCAAGGACGCGAGCGTACAGCTCGCCGACAACGCCATCGTCGTGCGGCTCGGCGAAGGGGAATACCACCCGCGGCTCACGCGGGCGCTCGTCCTGCTCGAAGCCGCCCGACGCGGCGACACTGAGACGCTCGCCAAGTACCGCGTGCCCGACGTAGGAACGCTGCTCGCGTCGGCCGACTCCATCAACCAGATCGACATGACGCGCGCTAACGGCAGCGTGACGTTCTCGTTCTCCAAGAGGAAGAACGCGGTCGATGGCGCGGTACCGGCGACCACGTCGCCGGCGACGACCGCCCCGGCGACCGCGCCCGCTACAGCTCCGTCCGGCACGAAGCCCGAATCCAAGCCGCCGGCGAAGCCCGAAGCCAAACCCAAACCGGCGACAACACCGGAAACCAAGCCGAAGCCGGCCGAGCCCGGCACCGAGCGTCGACGCACGGTCACGAAGCCGACCGCATTGCTGGTCGAACCTAATGACGCTCGTACGCAGATCAGGAGGACGTAAGAACATGGCCAGAAACGATCCGCATATCGTCGGACTCGACCTCGGAACCACCGAGGTGCGCGCGATCATCGGCGAAGTCGTCGGCGAGGGGAGACTCGAGGTGGTCGGCATCGGCCGCGCCGAGTCGCGCGGCGTGCGCAAGGGTGTCGTCGTCAACCTCGAGGCGACGACCGACGCGGTGCGACGGGCGATCGAAGAGGCCGAGCTCATGTCCGGCGTCCAGATCGACTCAGCCTACGTCGGCATCGCTGGCGCCCAGGTAAAGGGGCACAACTCACGGGGTGTCATTGCCGTCTCGCGGCGCAACCGCGAGATCGCCCGCGCCGACGTCGACCGGGTCATCGAGCAGGCGCGATCGATCGCGCTGCCGGCGGACCGCGAGATCATCGACGTTATTCCGCAGGAATTCACCGTCGATGGCCAGGACGGCATCTCGAACCCGATGGGGTTCCTCGGGATGCGCCTCGAAGCCACGGTGCATCTCGTCAGCTCGCCGATCACGGCGCGCCAGAATGTGATCACGAGCGTGAACAGGGCCGGCATCCTTGTGCTCGACACGGTGCTCGAGCACTGGGCGTCGGCCGAGGCCGTGCTGACCGACGACGAAAAGGAGTTCGGGACGGCGCTCGTCGACATCGGTGGCGAGACGACGAACCTCGCGATCTACCACAAGGGCGCCGTGCGTCACACAACAGTGCTGCCGATCGGCGGCAGCCACTTCACGAGCGACATCGCAGTTGGATTGCGAACGCCGATTCCGGAGGCGGAACGGATCAAGCGCGCGCACGGATGCGCGATTGCGTCGCTGATGGACGACAGGTCCCGATCGACGGCGGTCGAGGTGCCGAGCGTCGGCGGGCGGCCGCCGCGGATGCTTTCGCGGCAGGTGCTCTGCGAGATCCTGCAGCCACGGGCCGAAGAGATCTTCTCGCACGTGTACGAGGAGATCGAGAAGAACGGCTTCGACCGGAAGCTTTCGAGCGGCGTCGTCATCGTCGGCGGAGGCGCGCTCATGGACGGAACGATCGAGATCGCCGAGCACGTGCTCGACTTGCCGGCGCGGTGCGGAGTGCCTCGCGGCATCGGCGGATTGTCGGGCGAGATCGACTCGCCGACGTGCGCGACGGCAGCCGGTTTGCTGCTCTTCGGCTACCGGAAGCAGAACGGCTCAGGCGGCATCTACACGAACTCGGAGATGGAGGAGAGCCGGATGGGACGCGTACGCGGCATGGTCCGCCGGTTGTTCAAATAATGCACCCACAATCGTCCATTTCGGGGCCTTCTGGCCCAACAAATGAATTGTCGAAGGTTTTGCCCTGTGCTACTATGCGGCGTACCTTGGCGGGAAGCACGCACAACATCTAGTAGAAACGGTCAGATCTTCCGAATTGCCCGAGCACGAGACGACGGGGCTTTTCAGGACTTCGTCCTGAACGCCTGCGAGGGGCCGTCGCGGACCCGGAGCACTTGGGGGACACACGAGAATGGCAGCGGACGGGAGCAACATGGACAGCGGTATCAGATTCAGGCTTGAGGATTCGCCCTCGATCAACGGCGCGAGTATCAAGGTCATTGGCATCGGCGGTGGAGGCGGAAATGCCGTCAACCGCATGATCGAGGCCGGAATCGAAGGCGTCCAGTTCCTCGTTGCGAACACGGACGTCCAGGCGCTGAAGCGATCGAACGCACCCATCAAACTTCAGATCGGCGACAAGCTCACGAAGGGGCTTGGCGCTGGCGGTAACCCGAACGTCGGGCGCGAGTCCGCGCTCGAGGACACGGAGAAGATCATCGAGGTGCTCGAGGGCGCCGACATGGTGTTCATCACGACGGGACTTGGCGGTGGAACGGGCACGGGTGCGGGGCCGATCGTGGCGTCGCTGGCGACCGAGCTCGGCGCGCTTACGGTCGCGGTCGTGACGAAGCCCTTTCCGTTCGAGGGACGCAAGCGGATGCGACAGTCCGAGCAGGGGCTCGAAGAACTGCGCGGCTGCGTTGACACGGTCATCACGATTCCGAACGAGCGCCTGCTGAGCGCCGTCGAGAGAAATACACCGCTACCCGAGGCGTTCCGCGCAGCGGACGACGTACTCCGGCAGGCGGTGCAGGGCATTTCGGACCTGATCACGGTACCGGGACTCATAAACCTCGACTTCGCGGATGTGAAGTCGATCATGCAGGGCATGGGCGTGGCGCTGATGGGCACGGGCCGGGCGAACGGTGAAAACCGGGCGCTCGAGGCTACGCAGCGCGCGATTTCCAGCCCTCTGCTGGAGGAGGCATCGATCCAGGGAGCGCGCGGACTGCTCATCAACGTGACGGGCGGTCCGGACCTCACGCTCTTCGAGGTCAACGAGGCGATGTCGATCATTCACGAGGCGGCGGACGAGGATGCGAACATCATCTTCGGCGCCGTGCTCGACGAGCGGATGATGACGGAGATGAAGATCACGGTCATCGCGACCGGCTTCGATCACGCGGGTTCCTCGTTTGGAGACGTCGAGCAGACCGCTCCGTTGCGTTCATTCCCGACGAAGACGACGGCGCCGCTCAATCATCCGATCCGAAACGACGTGAACACGCCCGTCGCGAACGATCCGATGCGGCCCGACATCAACGTCCCGGCTTTTCTCCGCAAGAAGGCGGATTAACGAGACCGATCGCTGCTGCTACCTCCTTCTACGACGGCCGTCACCACGGGGTGACGGCCGCTTTTTCTTTGCGCCTTTGCGAGTCCTTTGCGCCTTTGCGCGAACTTCTTTTGACGTTCGAAGGAGTTCGCGCAAAGGCGCAAAGGCGCAATAGTTAATCACTCCGGCCGCAGCACGATGGTCTGCAGTCCCATCCCGGCCCGGGTTCGCCGCCCGAGCCACGGCCATGTCAGCGCCATCCCCAGCGCCCACACCGGAAACACCAGCGGCGCCGGGTGCCTGCCGAACCGGAACCCGACGGCATCCAGGACCCCCAGCGCCACGAGCACGAACGGTGCGAGCGTTCCCGTCCGCTCGTGAGCGACGACCCGCCAACCCGCCCGTTCCACTACGGCTCGCAGCGTCTCAACCGTGAACACCGATGCATGTCGCGGTGTGTGCCAGCCCGGCCAGCGCTTCCCCATCCATCTAGCGGTCGCGCCCTCGAGGTCCGGGACCTCGATCACCGCCACTCCCCCCAGCCGCATTCGATCACGCAGCCAGGCGAGCGTCGCGACCGGCTGTGGGTCGTGCTCGAGCGCGTGCCACATCGTGACGACTGAAAACGGAGCGGCCTCGACGACCTCTTGCGGCCAGTCGGGCGGCACGCCCTGCGCCGTCATGATCCCCGCTACCGCCGCATCCGGAGGCAAAGAGACCGCATCGATTCCAATTGCGCGACACCCTGTCCGGTCGCGAAGAGCCTCAAGAAACGTTGGGCGCCCGCACCCGACGTCGAGCACGACATCATCCGGCCCGAGCGTCGTCTGGGAGAGCACGCGTGCGACCCGCGCCGCATCGACGCGGGCGTTGTCGTCCTCGACGAAGCGGGCGAACGGTCCCCAGAGCGCTGGACCGCGATGGAGCGGGTAGTCTGCGTCGTAGAGCGTCCCCATCGCGGCGGCGTCGACGTGATCGACGAGGTAGACGAGACCGCACTGCCGACACGTCGCGAAGCGGAACCTCTGGTCGAGGTCGATGAGCTGCGCAGGAGCTTCGAAGAGGGTCTCGCCGTCATCGGCGCCGCAGGAAGGACACGCCGCGTAAGTGATCGGAAGTCGCCGCTCGTCCATCACAGCAGCCCCTCGAGCGGGTCGATGCCATCCCACGCACCCTCAGACGCGATGGGACGAAAGCGCGCGAAAAGCTCCTCGGCGTACCAGCCCTCGTCGCGTGTCCGGCGCACGACCTCGCGATGCGGCGACGACGTGTAGGCGAACGCGCGCACATCGGTTTCCGAGCGCCAGAAACTGAGCGTTGCCTGCCGGATGAACGGCGCCTCGCCGACTCCGATCGAACGGATCAGACCGCCGGCCGAGTTCAGTGCTTCGCTCGTCGCGGGTACGGCGCTCCAGAATGCTCGCGCGCGAGAGAGCCGGAGCGTGGCCCGGGTCAGTACGGCAACCGGCGCCTCGCTTGTTGACTCGTCCGTCGCCGCCGGAGGAGTGAACGGGTTCGTACCGGACCACAGTCCGTGCGCGCTCGTCGGCGCGAGCCGTACCGTCCACGTTTCAGCCGCGTGATTGCGGTAGTCGAGAAATACCGCGGAGCCGGCGAGGAATTCGTCGGCCGCGTCGGCCGTCTCCCACACGGCGAGCAGACCGTACCGGTTCCAGTTGGGCCGCAGGCTGAATCCACCCCCGTGGCCGCTGCCGAGCAGCTTCCAGAAGCGGAGGCCGCGGGCAATTGCGACTGCCGGACGGGCGAATCCCATCTGCGCGAAGGCCCAAAGGCGCTCGGACTTCTCGAACCCGAAGAGCGAAACGGTGACGATTGGCGACGGCACGCTGGCGAGTCTATCGGGTCGGGATGGCTCCCGGCGAGTCGGCGCTCAAAGCAATGCGCGAAGCGCTTTGGAGTGCGGCGTGAATCGCCGCTTTGGATTCTTTTCAGGAATTGCCGTTGAGGGGGGCATCCAAAGCGGCGATTCACGCCGCACTCCAAAGCGCTTCGCGCATTGGTCGAACGGCGCTTCGAGCATCCGGCTGGATGCCCTTCACGGACTGACGCCTTCGTCCTCCCGACCGGGCCGGCGATCCGCGCGAGGTCCGAGCCGCCGCTCGCGTTGCGTACCTGGATCGTGGCAAATCCGAGTCGGGCGGCAACGTCCGACAAGGCCTCCCCGGTGATCACGGGATTCTTCTGGATGACCCTCGTCCCCTCGTCCTTGACCTTGGCGCGCTTCACGAATGGCAGCCCGCTGGCGAACACCACGACGCCACCGGCGAATCCCGTTCCGGTGATGACGACTTTCTGTCCCTTGCGCACCGCGGACGAAATGACCGGCGGCACCCCGCCGGGAATCGCGCTGGTCGGCGCGCTTTCGCCGGTGTCGTAACACGCGGTGATCCGGAAGAACGCCCCCGTGCCAAGCACGAACGTCGGGAGCATCGTTGACGGCGGCAGGGACTGAAAGAGGTTCGCCGGCGAAATCGCGAAGTCCGGCGTCGTCCCCCGATACACCTTGTAACCCGTCAGTGCCCGAGGTGACGCGCCCGCCGCAACTCCGGGCCGTCCCGCGCCGTCCTCCTGGACCCGCACCGACGGATTCCGGGGCGGAGGGTTGGCGCCGGCATTCGGATCGGGCGCCTCCCACAACACGTCGAGTGCGAGACTTATAGAGAACTCCGACGTATCGCCGGACGCATCGGTCGCCGTGGCGACAACGGACTCTCCACGAAGCCGTTCGCCCGGAATCGTGATCGCGAGCCCGCCGTTGCCGTCCGAGTCGGTGGTCACGTTCACGGTCCCGACGAGCACGCCCCCGCCACCGTAACCGGCCTGGGTTCGCGACGAGCCGCTGAAGAGCTCGATGCGGAAGGCTTCGTTCGGGGCGCTCGACAGCCGTCCGGTGACCATTGCCTGGTCGCCCTCGATCTCGAGCGATTCGAGAACCGGCGCGTTCTGCTGGTCGTTCGAGCCGACGTCGGTGTCGTCGTCGTCGAGCATCGATATCTGGTCCATTCCGAGGTCGATGCCGATCTCGCGAGACTGGTCGATCTCGTTGCAGAGAATCCGGTTCTCGGTCGCGTCGACGATCGGCTCGGTTCCAACCACCACGCCGAGCCTGTTCCCCACGATCCGGTTCGAAGCCCCTGCCGCGGTGCCTCCGACGAGATTGGCCTTCGCACCGTTCGAGGCGCCGCCACAGATGTCCACGCCGACGTAGTTGTCCATCCCGGTCCGGCCATCGGGCGTGATACCGATAAAGTTGCCCTGGACCAGATTCTCAGCCGAGTTCACCGAGATAATGTCGATGCCGTAGGTATAGCAGTTGACGACGACGTTGCCTTCGCCGGGCAGAACGCCGCCGACGAGGTTGCGCGGATTGTCCTCGACTAGGACGCCGAGTGAGCATTGGGCGAACGCGTCCATCGAGGCATTCGTTCCGAACACGTTGTTCTGGACGACGCTGCTTCCGGACCCTTCACCAATGAGCACGACACCGAGGATGCACCAGCCGAACACGTTGCGGGCTCCGTCAAAGGCGCCACCCACCGTGTTCGAGCTCGAGCCCTCGAATGCGACGCCGGTTCCGCACGGCAGTTCGTCGCCGGCTTCGTTCGTGCCGAAGACGCACCCTTCGACCCGGTTCGAGCCTCCGCCGGCAAACACCACAGCCCCGTTTCGGCCCTCGTCGTTAGACGCAAAGCTCGTGACCGAGATGGCGCGCAGGACCGACTGCCCGGCCGTGATGCGAACCATCCGCAGCTGCGTGCCGTCGCCGCTCACGTTGATGAGCGGCCGACCGGCGAATCCGGGCTGCGACGTGCCGTCGATCGTCACCGGATCGGTGATCTCGGGCAGCGCCGCGTCGAGGACGATCGACTGCGGACCGGTGCCGATCGCAAAGTCGATTTCGTCCGGACCTTCGTTCGCGTTGGCATTATCGATCGCGTCGCGCAGCGTGCCGGGTCCCGAATCGAGCGCGGACGTCACCGTGAAAGTGGCCGCGGGCGACGACAGGCGCACCTGTGGCTCAGATGCGCCGGCGACCAGCAGCACTTCGTCATCGATCGCGTCGCCGTTGAGCCGCATGCGCGTGGATGTCCGGTCTTCCTGGAGTGCCGCGGTCGTCGACGAAGCGACGCGCACGGTGGCAGGCTCTGTCGGACGCGGTCTCGGGCCCGCAAGGACCAGACGGTTCCGTCCGACAACGACGAGCGTGGTCGACGGTAGCTCGACTTCGACGTCGCCATACATCGCGCCTTCGATCGCGCCTATGCGGACGCGATGTGCCGATGCCGGGAGGTCGATGGACTCGGGCTCGGCGCGAAGCGCACCGTCGGGGCCTTCGAAAACGAGCAGTCGTGCCCCCGAGTCGTCCGAAACCGCGACGACGAGATCCGCGAGACCGTCCGCCAGATTGACGTCGCCGGATGTCAGGGCCGTCACGCGACCGGGCACCGCGAGAGTGCGTGTTGCGTTCAGAACGCCGCGTCCGTTACCGGTCAGAATGTCGATCGCCAGTGCGCCGTGCGCCGCGATCGCGACATCGCGGTGGCCGTCGTTGTCGAAGTCTCCGGTCGCGACGAGATCCGGAGTCTCGCCGGTGGCCGTGACGGAACAAGGTGCCGAGAACGGCTCGCGCTCCTCCCTGGAACACGCGACGAGCGCATCGGGTCGGCCTGGCCAGACGACCACGAGGCCGGTGCCGTCGGGCCGCCGGTAGGCGCCCACGAGGTCGGGCGCTCCGTCTTCGTTGAACTCGTCGACCGTGACGGCGAGCGGGAGGCTTGCGGCGATGGTCGCCGGCAGCGAACTGACGGAGGGTTCGGCGCGGGTCGTGGGCGACCAGGCGACGGTGAGGACGAGCAACGCGGCAAGGCAACGCATCGAGACCTCCAGGCCATCCCGTTTCGGGTCTGGCGATAGTACAGCCGGTCGGAGAGACAGAGAAGCGGAGACACTCGGTCTCGAGCATACGGTTGGTTATGGCGACAATGCGCGCCGTCGCCACCGTATGCGCTTCGGGCCTTCCTCGGTTACCCTCGGAGGGTTTTCCCGCCGACTTCACGGAGGTCCGATCATGAGCTTCATCCAACGTCTCGTCTGCACGATCGTGCCGAAGCGCATTGCCGATGAGATTGAATCTGAGTCGCGAGAGTGGAAGCTGACGTGCGCCGGCTGCTCCGCCTCGCGGTCGGTCTGGGAAGCAGGAGGCATTCGCTGGAAGGCCAAAGGGTCGCCAGTCACGAGGACACTCTGCGCCGGATGTGGACAGGTCACACGGCACGACATTGCGCGCAACTTGCCCAGAGCCAACTGAGATACGCTTCGACGCGCGGTTCACGGCCAGCCAACGGGATACGTCACAACGAGGTGCGTAGACTGACCCGTGCGCTACCGCGATCGGTACTGATGCTTAGAGCGCGTTACGCCACAACGAATCAGGGAGGAACACGTCGCGTGCGACGCAACATCATCCGGGACTGCCGGGCGCTCTTCGAAGCGGCCGGTTCTCCGTCGCTCTCGGAGAGCGCCTACCGCAAGCTTGTTCCACCGAAATGGATGAAACAGGAAGACCCGCTACGGACGATCATCGCCGAGCAGGAGCACCTGTTTTCGGGATCCACGGTGGTCTGGGGCTCGATCGCCGGCGCAAACGACTTGCTGTTCGATCCGGGTCCTGAGGACTCGCCGGCCTCAGTCGTCTATTGCACCGCAACGGATTTCGATGAATCTCCGGCGGTTCTTCGCGAGACAGTCGACACGATCCGTCAGTTGACACCGGAGTCGGACGATCCGCAGGTGCGCGCCTTTGCCGAATACGTGGCCGACGACAACGCCCGCGCTCTCAAGGTCTCGGTGCCCTTCTCGATTGGCGCAAACGAACGGATGTTCCACGCGACGTTCGTCGTCGTGCGCAAGCATCTGCCAGACGGAGTACTGTCGCAGAACCTCGTCCCATTGCTCGTCAATCCGGCGCGTACGGCGTGCGTCACCATCCTGCCTTCGCGATACTGGAGCCCGGAGATGCTCGACTACTGGACCGACTATTGAGACTCGATGGCTCTGGCGTCGCGTGCGGCTTTGAATCGAGCGGAAGCGATCGCCGCTCGACGTTCCAATGCCGCTCGCGTCGGCAGCCACGAGGTGTTCTTCCCCCACGACTTGAAGCGCGACAGTGCCTCGAGCTTGATGCGCCGGGCAATCGAAGGTGCGGCCGCCTTCACGACGTGCTGACGATTCAGGCTGTTTCCCCAGACGAAGAGCATGGATGCGAGGGTCTCTCGCTCGACGGCGTCAACGGGGTTTTCCGCGATCTCCGTAAAGCGATTCAAGGCGGCGCGCTCCCACGCCCAAAGTAGCGGTTTTCCGATGGCAATCGCGGTTTCGACGGCGACTACCGAGAACCGCGGCGCCGTCGACGGGTCGTCGAAACGCAGCGCCGCCGTGACCGACTCGAAAGCTTTCGGCGTGAATCCTCCGAGGTCCACCACGGCTACAACGGCCGCGCCATCCGACGGGTCCGCTTCGAGGACGGCGCGATAGGCATCGGCCGCCTCGCGCGCTCGACCAAGACAATGCAGGGACTTCGCAATCGGGGTGAGCGCCCGACCGTCGC
Organism: Blastocatellia bacterium; assembly: GCA_016705245.1. Classification (GTDB taxonomy): domain Bacteria; phylum Acidobacteriota; class Blastocatellia; order UBA7656; family JADIYM01; genus JADIYM01. The sequence continues at coordinate 81,759 of JADIYM010000005.1, forward strand.
CCGTCTTTGAGTGGGCCGTGCGAAGGACTCCGATGGCTTCCTCGGGATTTGTCTCGGTGAGGACGTAACCGAGGCGGAGCGCCGAAACGGTGTTGTGCGGCTCGAGCTCGACGCAGGCCCTCGCTGCCCGTACGGCATCTGTCCAGCGTCCCGCGTCCTCGTAGAGCGCCGAGAGCACGCCGTGCACGTAGGCGGAAGTCGGGTCGATGATTGCGAGGCGCTCGAACACCTCGAGCTGCGCCCGCGCGTGCTTCGGGTCCGCCAATGCGTCTCCGAATCCGCGGACGGCGTTCCGACGCGCAGCGTCAGTGAGATCTGGACTGGCCAGCGCCTGCAGAACGATACCGGCGAGCTCGATCTGAGGGGTGTGCTCGACGATTCGCGCCGCGGCAAGACCGGGTCGAACTGCAAGCATCCGCTCGTAGATGCGCCTGGCGGCATCGGGATCCCGATTCACGAGTGAGCAGGCGTAGAGGTCGTCGAAAAGGGGATCGTCCGGGAACAGCTCGCGCGCTCGGTCGAGCGAGGCAGCAGCGGCCTCCGTACGTCCAAGCTGGTCGAGCGCCCGAAACTCGAAAGTCAGCGCAGCGCGAGGGTTTGCCGTGCGGTACCCGTCGTCGATGTTTGCAAGGACTTGCGACCAGTTACTCGACATGCCGAGAAACTCGAGCTGCCACCAACGGACGAAGTCTGGCGTGTATCGATGGCTCGAGGCGTCGAGCCACTCACGGCCCTCGCCGATGCCGTGCATCTGCACGAGCACCTCGAGGTACTGGCCGGCGATGTCTTCGTCGTATGGGGTGATGTCGATGCGACGGGTGAGACCTTCGAGCAGGTGCCGCGGCGAATCCGCGGCGCGACCAAGGTCGCACATCAGACCCCACGCATCCTCGAATCCGGGCGTAAGTTCGACGCACGCCCGAACGTCCCGAATCGCGTCGTTGAAGTCGCCGCGTCGGAACGCAATGACCGCGGCCCGATGGTACGCCTCGTCGATCCGGTCGCGTTCGGCAATCTCCAGATATGTCGCTCGCGCGGCGACGGCCAATCCAGCGATTTCGTCGAGGTAGGTGCGCGCGAGCCGTCCCTCCGGCGAGAGCTCAGCGGGCGAAGCGTGTGCATCGGCCCACCTGGCAAGATGCTCTGCGACCGGCGGCGGCGTCCAGCGGTGATCGATTCGGCCGATGAAATGCTCGAGCGATCGCCGCAGGGGAAACGGAAACCGGGTTGGCAGAATGGCAGCGAGGTCTGTCATCGCACCGGATTTATTCGCCTCCAGCAGCAGGAAGTTGAGCTCGAGTTGCCGGACCTCCACGTCTTCGTCGAGTGCGAGCGACTGCGCCTTGCGTCGAGCACCAAGGGCATCGGTCGCCGAGCCGCGTTCGCCGGCACCGTATTCATCCCAGGCCCGACGGATGAGCGACCGGAATTCACCAGCCGGTTCCGGCAACGTCCGACTCGCGGCCGGTGGTGTCGTCGGGTGCCACGACTCCGGCAGCGAGATCCGGTCGGTTCTGGCGCAGGTACCACTGCGTGAGCTCGCCTCTTGCCGCCTCGGAGTACGGGGCAAGCGCGAGGTATTCCTGCCACGTCTGCTCGGCGGCCTTCGCGTTGCCGAGCGCGAGCTCGAGGCTCGCGAGCATCGAGCGCGCTCCAACGGCTCTGGGATGGCGGGCGACGAGGGCCCGTGCGTCGACGGCGAGTTGCTCGAGCGGGCGGTGCCGCCGGTCGATTCGCATCTTCTCGAGATTAGCGCCAAGGTGCACCGGCGACATCTCGAGGCACGCCGACAGTGCCCGGTCAGCGTCGTCGTTGCGGCCACTCGCCCGCAGGACGGTCGAGAACGTGTGCCAGACGTCCTCGGCGTGCGGCATGCGTTCGATTAGGGCTTCGAATCGCTTGCCGGCCCGCCGCAGATCGCCCCGCCAGAAACTGGAGAGCGCTCGGCGGTAGCGCTGCAACGCGCCCGGGATGGGCGTGTCGAACTCGCGCAGCACCCGCTCCGCGTCGTCTTCCGCGCCCATGGAAAACAACGAGAGCGCCATGTTGAAACGAGTCGTCGGATCGACGTCGACATCGGTCGCCAGCGCGTGCACCGTCTCGCGCAGTGAAGCCGACGGCGCGAAGGACTCGCCGGCTTCGAGCGTCAGAAACCTCCGATGCCGGCTGCCCGGCGGCAGGTCGCCCAGACTCGCGCGCGCCTCGGCCACCGCGCCGTCGTGCAGCAGCCGGCGAGCCCGTCGCACGATGGTCGCGTTTGGATCCACCCACGCGCGGTCGACCTTCTGAATGACCGATGCGTCGTCGTCGGGAAGGAGCGCCACGAGTGCGTCGGCGGCCTTCGTGTAGAGAGCGGCGATGAGGTCGTACGGAATGAAGTGTGGCAATCCCTCGTCGGGGTCCGTCACCTCGATCTCCTCGAGGGCGTCGTCATATCCGACGATGACTTCCATGTGGTTCATCAGAACGCCCTGCCGGCAAGCCAGCAGCGGGAAGCCCTCGTCGAGTGCGCCTCGAATCGCGTCCAGGTCACAGCGGATGTCGATCGCCCGCAGGCCGCGGGTCGCGCACCAGCGATCGAGTTGCCACGAACTTACGCCTTCCTCGGCGCCCATCTCGGCGTTGAGACGGGCGGGGTCCGCGTCGCGGCCCTCGCCGTACAGGCGCAGGACCATCGCCACCGAGGTGGCGACGCACAGGTACCGGTCCTGAACGAGCGACGGCACCGGCAGCCGAAACCGGCGGAAGTAGCCAGCCGCGCGAAGCTTGTCGAGACGCGCAGCCAGGTCGGCGTCGAATGACTTCGCGACGTCGACGGCGGCCGAAGCGTCGTAACTGCGCCAGCGGGCACGCACGAGAAGCGCCTTGAGGGGCGTCAGGTCCTCCACGAACGGGGACCAGTCATCGAGTCGTTCCTCGAGCACGTCTCCGAGCTGCGACCAGCGGTTGCGCGCCACGTGATCTTCGACGAGCGTCAGGAAGACTCGCCAGTCCTGTGGAAACCGTTTCGAGGCGGCCGAGATGATTTTCGAGGCATCGTCGGACCGGCCGAGCGACGCGAGGCAGCGGTGCGCGAGTACCCAGGGTCTGGGCCAGTGCGGGCAGTCGACCGAGATCGCCGTGAAGAGATCGAGCGCGGACTGCCAATGCCGGAGTCGAAAGGAGGCAAACGCGAGGCTGTACATCACCCACGGGTGCGAGGCGGCCGGACTCGATCTTGCGGCCTCGCCCGCGGCGGCAGCCGATTCGGCCATGTGCAGCCCGGCAAACTCCGAAGCCCGTTCGGCCTCGATGAGGGTCCGATACAGGTCGCTGCTGCCGGACTGCTCCTTCAGTCCATCGAGGTGGCGCAAAGCCGCCAGCACACGACCGCGGGCCGAGAGGGTTCGCGCGACCTGAACCTCCGCTCGCAGATCCGTCGCCGTGACCGGAGTCGTCTGCCGAAACAGTTCGAGACTTTGGGTCTCGCGACCAACGCCGCGAAGGATGTCGGCCCAGAGAAGGACTTCGTCTGCGGAAGAAAAACCGTTGTCCGCAGCAAGATTGCGACCGGCGTCGTATGCCTCGAAGGTCCTACCGTAACGGAATGACTCGAAGGCCAGCGTCCAGCGGGAGCTGATCCGCGGGAGCTCGAAGCGGGATTCGAAGAACATTGGGAAAGGGCCGTGGAGTGCGCGGACGAGAACCGCTGCGTGTCCCTGACCGCCGTGGTCGGCTTGCAGATGGAAGCCCGCTCTGCCATGGCGGCGAGCGGGGGAAAGCTCGCGCCTCGACGACGACAAAGTAAGGTGCCACTCGTAAAGTGCCTCCGCTCGAAGCGGTCGACAACGGCCGTCACAACCTCCGCGTGGGGTTTCCCCTCTACTCCGTACATATCGGCAACTGCCGTGCGAATCTGTACCGGATCGCGGGACTCTACCGAAGCCTCTCACCAGCAACAAGCTCGAGCGACGGCGGCGCCAGGGCTGCTCCCTGGCGAGCGGGGAACCCGAGCGCTACCGCGCCCGGTACTGATGCGTGAGTCGGTCACTCCCGAGCGCCACAACTCACGCACGCGCTACTCGAGCATCAGTACCGGGCGCGGTAGCGCTCGGGTCAAACGTCAATTAGCCACGTTGGAACTCCATTAGAACAACTTTAGAACTCCCAAAGGACTTAAACGCAGGTCGGGCCCTAGTGTGCAGCGTGGGCGGTTGTCCGGACGGCGAATGTGCCGGAGCGAACCGCAAGAGCATCGGCCGACGAGGCCGACGACAGATCGCCAGCTCCCGGGAGGAAGCATGCACACTCGAAATAATTCACCGCTCACCCATCCGCGTCGGAATCTGCGCCTGGCGGTCATACTGATCGTCATTGCCAGCGTCTCGGTCGTCTCGCTGCCCGAACTCGAGTTTTCGCGCGTCCACGCGCTTTCGCCGTCGCCGATCAGCTCGAGCCCCATCGTCCTCAACAGCGCCGACCGCTTCCTCTGGGTCTGCAACCCCGACAACGACTCAGTGACCGTCGTCGACGTCGGCAGCGATCTGAACCGGAAGGTCGCCGAGATCGTGGTCGGAAACGAGCCGCAGTCGGTGTCGCTCAGCGCCGACAACTCGAAGGCCTACGTCGCCAACGCGATCTCCGGCACGGTGTCGGTCATTGCCACGTCGTCGTTCTCGGTGGTGAAGACCATCAAGGTCGGCGCCGAGCCGTGGGCCTGCGCCCTCAGCCCGAACGGCACGAAGCTCTACGTTGCCAACTCGTCCTCCAACAACGTTTCGGTCATCGACACGTCGAACGACACGGTCGTGAAGACGATCGAGAGCGTCGGCGTCTGCCCGCGCGCGATCGCGATCACGAACGACGGCGACTTCCAGGATGACGACGAGAAGGTGTTCGTCACGAACTTCCTCGCGCAGTACCGGTTCGGTCAGGTCAAACCCGGCGAGGACACGGGCAAGGTCGGACTTGTATACGTGATCCGGACCGACCGCGACGCGGTCTTCACGACGATCAACCTCGACCCGCTCGCCGACACTGGCTTCAAGTCGGACGGCGACGCGCTAAACAAGGTCGCGCCAACCGGCGCCGCATCGGTCACGACCGGGGCATTTCCGAACATTCTCGCCGGCCTCGCGATCCTCGGTGACCGTCTCTACATTCCCTCGACCGGCTCGTCGCCGAACGGCCCGGTGAAGTTCAACGTGAACGTGCAGGGACTCGTTTCAGTCGTCGACACGACGACGGACCGCGACCTCGGCCTGACGGCGAACCTCAACAAGGGTATCCAGTTCGAGCCCGACTTCGACGACAACCTCGGCCGGCCGCTGAAGCGATTCGTCACGAATCCGTACTTCATCGCGTTTCGCCACAACTCGAACTCCGGGTACGTGATCTCGGCGGCGTCTGACCAGGCCGTCAAGCTCGAGCTCGACGGTTCCGGCAAGCCGACGATCAACGCGCCGACGGCCCCGGGCGGTGCGGATGGAATCGTGCGGATCATCACGGGCAAGAACCCGCGCGCGATGGTGATCAATCAGAACGATACGCGCGGCTACATCTGGAACTACGTGTCTCGCGACGTGACCGTCGTGAATCTGTCGAACGACGCGACGCTCGACACGATCGTGACTGCGGCGCAGCCGTCCGACGCGCTCGGCCGCGAGATTCAGAAGGGCAAGGAGCTCTTCAACTCTTCGATCGGTCCGGTCACGTTCAACGAAGAGATCGACGCGAACGAGGGCCTCATGTCCGACCGCGGATGGTGCTCGTGCGCGAGCTGCCACCCGAACGGACTGACCGACGCCGTCGTCTGGATGTTCCCGGCGGGACCTCGGTTCTCGACGCCGCTCAACGGCACGTTCAGCAAGACGAATCCGAACGTCCAGCGGGCACTGAACTGGTCGGCGATCTTCGACGAAGTTGCGGACTTCGAGCTCAACACGCGTGGCGTTGCAGGAGGCCGCGGCCTAATCCTGCTTCCCAACGGCACGCCCGACCCGAACGTGAAGGCATTCGATCCGGCTTCGAGCGGCCGGAGCGCCGATCGTGACGCGATCACGACATATGTCCAGCGCGGGATCCGCAGCCCTGTCTCGGGCGTCGAGGATTCGGACTCGCTCGCTGCCAAGGGACGCAAGGTATTCCAGAAGGCCGGTTGCGTGCAGTGCCACAGCGGCGCGCAGTGGACGACTAGCATCGTCGAATTCGCCCCGGCGCCGCCGGCAACCGCGCTGACCGTCGAACAGGGCGTCTCGCAGCTGACGGCGCAACTGCGGCCCGTCGGGACGTTCGACGCTGGAAATGCGTTCGAGCTCATCGGGACGGGCGGAAACATCAGCAAGCAGGCGCTCGGAACCCTCGGGTTCAACGTGCCGTCGCTGCTCGGCGTGTTCGCCTTCCCGCCCTACCTTCACAACGGTACCGCGGTCACGCTCGACGAGGTACTCAACAATCCCGCACACGTCGGCACGTCGCCGCTGCTTCAGAAGCCGAAGAAGCGCGCTGCGCTGATCCAGTTCATCCGCTCGATCGACGACTCGACACCGACGTTCTAGCGGACACGACGCCAGCCGCGTACGGGGGTTCGCGGACGGCAAACCGGCCGCCACCACATTCCGGAACTCGTCAAACGAGAGCCGGTTACGGTGGCGGCCGCTGCATTTTCGTATCATCGGGAAAACCGCAGGAACGCTGTCAAATTATCTCCTTGTCGAAGTATGCGTCTGTCGGCGACTGTAACGCGGACCGTGCGGGCGGTCCGTTGGTGCAGTGACAAGGGGGGACGGCGATGAATCGACTCAAGACCGCGATGCTGCTGGCGGCGCTTACGGCGCTCGTTCTGGGGCTGGGGCACGCGCTTGCGGGTCAGGCTGGCCTGATGCTGGCGCTGGTTTTTGCCGGAGTGATGAACTTCGGCGCGTATTGGTTTTCGGATCGCATCGTGCTGCGGATGCACGGCGCGCGCGAGGTTGACGAGCGGCAGGCGCCGGAGCTCCACGCGATGGTTCGCGAGCTGGCCGCCGGCCAGGGAATGCCGATGCCGCGCGTGTACGTGATGGACGAGGTCTCGCCGAATGCGTTCGCGACGGGGCGCAACCCGAAGCACGCTGCGGTGGCAGTGACCGAAGGCCTTCTCCAGATGCTCACGACGCGTGAGCTCAGGGGCGTGCTCGCCCACGAACTGGCGCACGTGCGCAACCGCGACACGCTGATCATGACGGTGAGCGCCGCTTTTTCTGGCGCAATGGGAATGATCGCGAACATGGCGCTCTTTTCCGGACTTCTCGGCGGAAGCGACGAAGACGAGGACGGATCGCCGATGGGTGGTTTGCTCGGCCTGATCCTTGCGCCGATCCTGGCATCGATGATCCAGCTCGCAATCTCGAGGTCGAGGGAGTTCCTGGCCGACGCTTCGGCGGCGCAGATGACCGGCGATCCGCTCGCTCTCGCGAGCGCGCTGCGCAAGATCGAGGGAGTGAGCGCGCGGGTGCCGATGCACGCGGGATCGCCCCAGACGGCGCACCTGTTCATCATGAACCCGTTCTCAGGCGGGGGGATCGCGAAGCTCTTCAGCACGCACCCGGCGACGGACGACCGTGTGCAGAGGCTGGAGGCGATGGCGGGCAGGACGGTTTCCGGCGTGGGAGCCACGCGCGGGATGTCCGCGTTCCAGGTGGGTATGAGATGAGGTCTCGATTGCACATTGCGGTCGGGATCGGACTTCACGGAGCTCGAGTGCCGGTGGCCGCGTTTGTCGCGTGCTGCCGGGCACCGCTCCAGATCGGCGCCGCCGCGCACCTCGGCCGCGACCACTGATTAGGTTGCTCGCTTGCGAGCGACCGAAACCGGTGGCGAGGTGTGCGGACGGCGACCGCTATTGCGGGGGGGGCAGGGCGCGGGCCTGAAGGTCGGCTCTGCGCCTTTGCGCCTTTGCGCGAATCTCTTCAGCATTCGAAGAGGTTCGCGCAAAGGCGCAAAGGCGCAAAGTTCGGCCTGGTGGATCTCCGGCCAATCCGATTACGCCATCTCATTCGTAGTGGCGTGCAGATAGCCAGCTCAATCGACGGCGTTCACGCACAGGGTGCGCGGTCTGCACACGGAAAGCAGTCACTGGTCCACCTCGCGTCGCGGAAGCTGGCACACCCTTGTCACCCAACGGAGAGAAGCATGAGGCGCATCGGATTCGTTCTTGTCGTCGCAATCTGTCTGGCGGTGCTCGCGCCGCCGGTTCTCGAACGCGTGCCCGCGTTCAAGCAGTCCCTTACCGCGAGCGCCAACAGCGCCGCCAGCTTCCCACCGGGGACGATCTTCACCCTGACCAATTCCAACTTCCTGGAGCATTTCAACGTGGCGACGCCTGGGGTGCGGCTGGGATCGGTGAGCATCACCGGCATCAGTCCGTCTGAAGACATCGTCGGGATCGACTTCAGGCCGGCGACCGGCCAGCTTTATGGACTCGCCAGCTCGAGCCGGCTCTACGTCATCAACGTACTTACCGGCGTGGCGTCACCCGTCAACGGCGGGTTCACGCCCCTGCTCGACAACGCCGCTTTCGGATTCGACTTCAACCCAACCGTCGACCGGATCCGCGTCGTCTCGACCACCGAGCAGAACCTGCGCCTGCACCCGGACACCGGACAGACCGCCGGCGTGGACACGAACATCAACCCTGCCGGCAGCATCGTCGGATCGGCCTACACGAACAACTTCGCCGGCGCGACGTCCACGGTCCTTTACGGACTCGACTCGGACTCGAACTCGCTCGTCATCCAGAACCCGCCGAATGACGGAACCGTTACGCCGGTCGGTGCCCTGGGCGTCGATTTCGACGTCAACGCGGGCTTCGACATCGCACCGGGGACGGGCATCGCCTACGCGGCGCTCTTCACCGGCTCCCTTCCATCGAATCTCTACACGATCAACCTCGCGACGGGCGCGGCTACGCTCGTCGGGGCGCTCGGTGGCGGAGGCAGCGCAGTGCGCGGGCTCGCTTATGTCACCGGTCCCGAGACGGTCTTCGGCGTCACGACGTCGAACAACCTCGTGCGATTTGCCAGCAACATGCCAGGAACGATCGTCTCGACGTCGCCGATCACGGGATTGCAGGGCGGCGAGAACATCCTCGGCATCGACTTCCGTCCGGCGACGGGGCAGCTCTACGGCCTCGGCAGCACGAGCCGGATCTACAGGATCGACCCGGCCAACGGCGCAGCGACGGCAGTTGGAGGAGGGCCGTTCGCGCCGGCGCTTTCGGGGACGGACTTCGGCTTCGACTTCAACCCGACGGTGGATCGCATACGGATCGTCTCGGACGCCGAGCAGAACCTGCGCGCGCATCCTGACACGGGCGCCGTCGTTTTCACGGACACGAACCTGAACCCGGCCGGAAACGTCGTTGCGGCTGCCTACGTCAACAACTTCGCCGGAGCGACGGTGACGACGCTCTACGACATAGACTCGACGTCGGACCTTCTGCTCATACAGAACCCTCCGAACAACGGCACGTTGGTCGCCGTCGGCCCGCTCGGCGTGAACGCGACGGGCCTGACGAGCTTCGACGTCGCGCCGAGCGGCATGGCCTTCGCCGCAATCACACTGCCGGCGAGCTCAACTACGAACTTCTACACGATGAACCTCGCGACGGGCGCGGCGTCGCTCGTCGGAACGATCGGCGGAGGCGAGCAGATCCGCGACATGGCCGTCCGCGTCTGCACCGAGGTCGCCTACGGGGTGACGCAGGTGGCCGGGCCGGCGTTCAATCTCATCAGCTTCAACGCGGCGACGCCGGGGATCATCATCTCGACGGTGGGAATCACCGGGCTCCAGGCCGGTGAGCTGATTCACGGCATCGACTTCCGCCCGGCGACGGGTCAGCTTTACGCCCTCGGCAGTACAAACCGCCTATACAGGATCAACCTGATGACGGGCGCGGCAACGGCAGTTGGCGCGGGACCGTTTACGCCGGCGCTGAACGGTACGGCCTTCGGGTTCGACTTCAATCCGACGGTGGACCGGATACGCATCGTGTCGGACGCCGAGCAGAACCTGCGCGCCCATCCGGACACGGGCGCGATCGTCTTTACGGACACGAATCTCAACCCGGTGGGAAACGTCGCCGCCGCGGCCTACGCGAATAACTTTGCCGGGGCGCTCACGACGACGCTCTACGACGTCGATTCGACGTCGAGCCAGCTCTTCACGCAGAATCCGCCGAACAACGGAACGCTCGTCCTGGTCGGGTCGCTCGGGATTGCGGTCTCCAGCGCCAGCGTCGGGTTCGACATCGCCACGGGAAGCGGGAACCCGTACCTCTCCGCCTACACCGGCGGTGCAAGCCCGGGCTTCTACAGGCTCGATCTCGGCACGGGTGCCGCGACACTGATCGGCAACGTCAACACGACGGACGTGCTCGTCGACTTCTCGATCGTGATCACGGCGACCGCAGGCGTCGACAGTCCGGCCGGGTACGACATGACGACCGGTGCGTTCTTCGAGCGTAATTCGAACACTCCGGGCGGCGCCGACAACACGTTCGTGTTCGGAGCGGGCGGCGCCACGGTCGTACCGATCAAGGGTGACTGGGACGGCGACGGCGACGACACGGTCGGCATCTACGACACGACGTCGGGCGCGTTTTTCCTTCGCAACGGCAACTCGAATGGACCGGCGGACCTCCCGGTGTTCACGTTCGGACCTGCGGGGCTGGGTTTCATGCCGATCACGGGTGACTGGGACAACGACGGCGACGACACAGTCGGGCTCTACGATCCGGTGACGGGGAACTTCTTCCTGAAGAACACGAACTCGGCAGGTGCCGCGGATCTCGTGTTCACCTTCGGCGTCGGCGGCGCCATTCCGATCGCCGGCGACTGGAATGCCGACAACATCGACACGATCGGGATCTACGTCGCGGCGACCGGGACGTTCTTCCTTCGCAACTCGAACTCGAACGGGCCGGCGGACGTCACACCGTTCTCGTTCGGCGCGCCGGGCGCCACGCCAATCGCGGGTGACTGGAACGCCGACGGCACGGACTCAGTCGGCATCTACAATCAGGCGAACGCTGCCTGGTTCCTGGCCAATACGAATGGTGCCGGAGCAATGGCCGACTTCGCGTTTACCTACGGCACGCCGGTGCTCGGCCCACTGGCTGGTGACTGGGACGGACGGTAACCACAGATCCACGCAGAAAGAGACGGATCAACACGGATCAGAGCCTCCGGTTCTGATCCGTGTTGATCCGTTCTGATGTGTGTCGTCCGTGGCCCTTCTTCAATTACCACAGCGCTACAGGATCGCCGTCAGCATGACCGGGTTCGAGCGACGGCCGTTGCCCAGCACCACGGTTACCGTGTGATTTGTCGGCACCGCGACAGGCGGCTTGACCTTGATCACCGTGGTCGGTTTCACGAGCGATGGCACGATCGGGACACTGACGCCGTAGACCTGCACTGCTTCCGCAGCAGGGTTGAAGTTGTATCCCGTCACCTTCTTGAGCAGGGTGGCCGTGTTTGCCTTCAGCTTCGTGATGTGCGGAGCCAGCGTGCCGTCCTGGAGCGAGACGCTGACGACATAGACATGGAAAGGGCCTCCTGCGCCCGAATAGTCGGACAGCCTCAGGAAGTAGCGACCCGTGTAGGGCAGGACGAGGTTGAACCTCGAGTCCTTTCCATCCATGTCGTCGCACGGGAACAGCATTAATCCGTTCTGGTCGTAGATGTCGACCACGGAGTCGAGCGGCAGGTTGTAGATCTGGGAGTGCACGTCGACCACGACAGTAGCTCCAGCGGCGGCATCGAAGTACGTCCAGTCGGCATCACCATCGGTCCCGATCTGCCCGAACTTCACGCCGGGCAGGCTGATCGGGTCGGCCTGCGGTGGGGCGTCGTTGGGCTCGGCCTCGAAGTTCAGGGCATTCCAGACGGGAATGGTCGTTGGCCAGACCTCGACGATGTACTTGTGGTTCGGGCTGCCAGCCGGAACCGCGGATCGCACATCGATGTAGACGTCACCCGTGTATGTCGTGAAGAAGTTCACCTGTGCATTCCGGTTCGTGGGCCACGAGATGTCGTCGTTCCACGCGATCAGTGTCCCATCCGGCCGATAGACCGCCAGGAAAGGGTCGAGCGGCGATGAGAACAGCCCGATAGTTGAATTGACGTTGATCTGCAGCGGTTCCCCGTTAGTGACGAACACCCGGATAAAATCCCGGTCGCCCGGCACATCGATGGCTCCCAAGCAGATGAATGGGATGTCATTGGCAACGTTGGCGTATGACATCAGGTTGTTCGGCTCGATCTCGGGCATGTCGCCGCCGCCCGTTCCGGCGCGAGCCGGGAAGGCCACGTCGCGCACGATGTCATATTCGGCGGGAATTGGGACGAGTCCGGCCTTCAATGCCGGATCGCTCTTCACCGGGCCAGCCGGGTCGAAAAGCGGAGTGAACGGATGGTCAGCATCGGGAAACCGCTGAACCTGGTCGGCACCGGGCTTCGCAACCCGCTCCTGACCACCCGCAATCGGAACGAGGAAAAACGCGATCAGGAACACGATGGCTCCGACCGCCAGAACGACGCGAGTACGCATTACCACCTCCCCACCTCCGGGTGTCCCCCGAGAACCGGTGGTTTTCGTTCGGATGGAAGGTGTTCTTCGGGGCGCCGCCGGCGAGTCGCTTCAGCGGCCCGCCAAGCGGACACACGTTTCCCGGATGCTCACGAACACGCAACCAACGTGCCAGCGGCGATGCTCATACATCGCAACGACTTGGCGTGCGCGCGCCGGTCCGAGCGGGGAATTCCGCGCAGTGACCGCGCGCGGATCGACACCGCGCGCGGTCAGCGACTCGAGTGGGACCGGTCCTACGGAGCCGAGGGCCACACCGGATTCGAACGTCGGCTCTTGGCCGCGACCACGGTGACCGGTCCGGCGCCCACCGGCGGAAAGTCGACGGACGGCTTTATCTTGATGACCGTGGTCGGGTTGACCTCCGACGGCACGATCGAGAGCCTCGTTCCGGCGAACTCGACCGCTTCAGCCGGCGGAGTGAAGTTGTAGCCGACGACCTTCTTCAGCCGGCCCGAAGGCGTGTACTTCAGCTTGGTGATGTGCGGTGACGCCGAGCCGTCCTGCAGCGAGACGCTCAGGACGTACGCATGGAAAATGCTACCGGTGTTGGCGTTGTCCGTCACCCGCACGTAGTAGCGTCCCGTGTAGGGGAGGACGATGTTGAACCTCGAGTCTCTCCCATCCTCGTCGGCGTTCGAGAAGATTTCGCCCCCGTACGTCTGGAAGATTCCCACCACGGGATCGAGATGCAGGCCGTAGATCTGCGAGTGCACGTCGACGACGACGGTGGCGCCCGCCGGTGCGTCAAAATACGACCAATCGACGTCGCCGCTCACCGAGATCATCCCGAGCTTGGCCCCGGGCAGTGTGATCGGGTCGGCTGCGGACGTCGTGTCGTTCAACTCGGTCTCGACGTTGCTGGAGTCGAAGATCGGTACCGTTGTCGGCCAGACCTCGAGGATGTACTTGTGAGCAGGGCTGCCGGCTGGCACCAAAGACCACACGACGAGGAACATGTCACCCGTGTAGGTCGGGGTGATATACACCTCGGCGTTCAGGTTGTCAGGCCAGGAGATGTTGTCGTTGAAAGCCAGCAGCGACCCATCCTGCCGCCGGACATCCAGGAACGGGTTGAGCGGTGATGAACAGCCCGATCCGCGAATGGACGCTTATCTGCAAAGGTTCCCCCGGCCGTGACGAACACACGGATCCAGTCCATGTCGCCCGCGGCATCGATGGTGCCCGCATGTGGAAAGGAATGTCGGTCGCCGTGTTGGCGAAGGACATGACGTTGTTCGGCTCGAACTCCCGCATGTCGCCGCCGCCAGTTCCGGCGCGCGGGAACGTGATGTCGCGCTCGATGTCGTAGTTGGCCGGGACCGGGACGTTGTCGGCCTTCAGGGCCGGATCGCCCACTATCGAGATCCCCTCGTCGAACAGTGGAGTGTAGGGCTGGCCGGCGTCGGGAAGCCGCTGTACCCGGCCGGTCCCGGGCGTCGTCGGTCCTTGTTTTCCTCCGGCTATCGGCACGATGAAGAAGGCGATCAGGAACACGATGATAACGATCGCCAGCACAGTGCGAACACGCATATTCACCTCCCGCCACCCCGGGTGTCTCCCGATGAACGGTGGCTCTTGCCTGGAAGGGAGGTGCTCATCGGGGTTCCGCCGATGCGCTTCACTTCAGCGCAACGCACGGCGGACACACGTTTCCCGGACGCACTACGAGACGCAATCAGCGCGCCAGCGATGATGCCCATACGGCACAACGAGTTAGCTCGTGCCTGCCTGGTCGGGCGGGAAATTCCGCGCAGTGCATGACCACGCACACAGGGTGAATTGACGCGAGCCGCGGAGAGGAATCGCCTATAGATCAACGCAGAAGCGGATGGATCGACACAGATCAGAATGGCCAATCCCACGACGCGCTCGCCGAAATACGAGGTCACCTGAAGGCCGCGTCCAACGATGATCGGCGAGATGAACCGGCATCTGCGGGGATGGGCGAACTACTTCGGATTCGGATACCCCCGAGGTGCTCCTATCCGTGTTGATCCGATCCATCCTTGTTCATCCCCGGCCCTTCTTCAGCGGGAGCGTGAGGCTGAACGTGGCTCCGGGACCGGTATTGTTCGTCGCCCAGAGTCGTCCCCCGTGCGCTTCGACGATCGACCGGGCGATGGAGAGCCCCATCCCCAGCCCGTCGCGCTTGGTAGTGAAGTAGGGCTGGAAAACCTGGTCGAGCCGCGCGACGTCGATTCCGGGATGCCGCTGTCGCAGACTTCCAGACTTGCCGTTTGTCGATCCGTCGTCAGGTCCGAATCGTCAGCCGCCGCTTGCGGGGTTCGACGCTCCTCATTGCGTCCATGCCATTGACGACGAGGTTGAGAACGACCTGCTGAGCTGAATCCGGTCGCCGCGAACGGACGGGAGGCCCTCGACGAGCCTGAACTCGACAGTCACGCCCTCAGGGCCGCGTCGCTTCCGACGAGCTTCCCGATTTCCGGCCACGGTCAGGTTGAGGTCGACGTCGAGGAGTCGACCGAGCCTGACTCTGAGCAGCGTCCACAGACGCCGGATGACCTCGCCAGCGCGTCGATCGTCGTCGACTATGTCGCGAAGGGGATCGTTCTTACCTCGTCGAGGTTCGGCGAATCCGCTGTGTAGGAGAGCCCGCGGCGCACGCATTCATGAGCACCGACGTCAGCGGCTGATTGAGCTCGTGGACGATGGATGGCGCGAGCTCGCCGATCGTCGCGACGCGCAACGTGTGCGCGAGTTCTCGCCGGCATCGTTCAGCTTGAGCTCGGCGCGCCGGCAAGCCAGCTGCGCCTGGCGCGCCATCCGCTCGTAGTGCGAGACCTGTCCCCGTCCGGCGCCGCTTCACGTGAGGCGCGAGGCTTGCTCGCGGGCCCTGCGAATCGGTCGACCTTCGAATATGTTCACGGTGTTGTGTGAGTCGTGCATTGAGAGGCCTCGCTACTCTGAACCTGCGAACGGGTTCGGCTGGGATTCGTTGTCGGGCAGGTCCGACACCGGGGTGCTCTGGACGCTGACTAGCGAGAGTCCGAGCGAGTAGAGCGTCGTCAGTACGCCGTTGAGGGCTGCCGCATCGGGCAGTTCGCTGATGGAGGACCGTCACGGGGGCGTTCCGTCGTCGCGTTCGACCGTGATTCTGAGCCCCCGCAGGCGTTCGGACCAACCGCTGAGGAACCCGCGCGTGAATTTCACAGATGACGAAGGACGCATCGTGACGTGCGGATGCCGTAAACCATCTGCGGAAACCCTCTGTGGTGATGTGGTCGATCTGACGAGGCCGCAGTATCGGCGGACGGCGGTATCAGCTGATAGAGGGATATCCCTTGAAAATCCTCATCGGGATGAACCGCGGCCCTACTCCTCGCGCGAAGTGATTGAGTGTGGCGCGCAGCGCCGCCTTGATTCTCCTTCCGACGCGCAAAGGTTCCCCGGCGACAATCGATCCACAGCGGCGCTGCGCGACGCACCTGGCGCGCTTCGCGCAAGAGCGAGCCGGTATTCGGGTGATCAGCCGAGCGGAAGGAGTGCAGCGCCCGGCCTGGTCACGGCCTCGCGGCGGTGCGCACGCCGAGCTTCTGGTAGATCCGCAACGTGTACCCTTCTGACGGTCTTCGCCGAAACGAACAGCTGCCCGGCGATCTCCTTGTTGGAAAGGCCCTGATCCAGGAGCGCGAGGACTTCCAAGCTCCCGGCGGCTGATCGACCCAGGCGCGTGTCGGACAGCCTGACGCCCTCGTGCGGCAGAACCGCCAGGACCGGGGCGACCGCCTCGGCAGCGCGGCCTCGACGTGCGAGCTCGACCAGGAGACTGGCGATCCTGCGAGCAACCCGAGGCCGAGGTCCGCAAAAACGCGGACCGGGCTTCCTTCCGCCGCGAGCAGGACGGCTTCTTCCAGCACATCCAGCGCCGCTTCCTCGATCGCCCTCCAGATCCCGGAGTCGCGCCCGGAGCGAGAGCACTTCGACGAGCGCCACCGAGCCCTACAACTTCTCGCCGTCCCTTCGAGCGCCGCAAGCCTCTCCGACGCTTCCGCGAGCCGCTCGACGTGCCCGCGGCCAGGAGCGTCCTGGCGTACGTGACCGGAGCGTATCGCAGCGCGCCGTCGGCACGATCGGCATGCAAGCCGCCTTTCGAAACCGTCTGCCCACCGCACGGGCGTCCTGCGTCCGGCCTTCGAGCAGCGCCAGATGCGCTCCAAATGACCTGGCGGCCTCGCGCACGGAGGAGTTCCTGCTTTCGCGAGCGAACTCGGCGATCACGTTCGTGTGCCGGGCGAGGTCTCGCGGCGTTCTCGGCCGCGCTCACGAGCGCGAGTCCGAGAAGGCTCTCGTAGGCCGGATAGACGCGTCGTGTACCTGGTGCGCCGCGACGGCCTCAAAGAGCCTGCGGGCGCGCCTCGGCCAGGTCGTTTCGAAGATAGGCGACGCGGCCGAGGCAGTACTTGGCCCAGTCCACGCTCTCGCCGAGTCCGCGGTGTCGACAGTTCCATCATTCGGTGAGAGGGATTGCGTCAACAGCGGCAGGTCGAAAGGGAGGAAGGCGAGATCGAACTCGGTGACGAGCAGCCGCGTCGGGAACGACCCCGTGTGCCCCGGATCCTCGTTCCACGCCGTCTCGAGAATACGAACGGCGGCATCGGGATTGCCGGCGTAGTGCCCGAGAACGTGCGGAACACGTAAGCGACGCCGCGGACGTCCGAGCTGAGCGAAGCAGATCGAGGGCGCGCGCGGCGTGGGCTCGGGAGTCGTCGAAGCGCCGGCTCCAGAATGCGATGGCGCCCTGGACGGTCGACGTCTCGCCCAGCAGTGTCCGGCGCATCTCGGCGTCAATCTCGAGCTCGTCGTTCTCGAGGCGTCTGGCAAAGCGCGTGACCGTCGGCTCGACCTCGAGGAGCTTCATCCGGATGTGTTCGACCCACGCGTGCGTCAGGGCGAGGACTGGCTCCTGTTCGACGATCGCGCCCGGGAAGAGCGCGATCCAGTGGTCGATTTCCTGCCAGCGTTCGTGGTTCATCGCGTCCGTCCGGTGCCGCGCGACGATCCGGACGGCCATGGCCGTGTCCTGGGCGCCGATCGCGGCGATAGCTTCGCGGACCATTCCTCGCGGTCGTACCAGTCGGCTAGCGCCGGTGCACCTGAGATCCCGTCGGCCGGCAGCCGATCGCGGAGTTGATTGGAAGAGCAGTTGCCGGAACAGGGGATGGTATCGGTACCACCCTTCGCCGAGCGACGTGACGAAGAGCCGTTCGCCCACGGCTCGGTCGATCACCCGATTGCACCTGACCTGGCCGTCTCCGTCGCCCGCGAGCGCGCGCGACCGAGCGGTCCGCTGGAACCGCCCACGACAGAGGTGCAGCGCAGAAAGTGCTGAAGCCTGGTGGCTGCTTGCGGAGCACCTCGCTGGCCAGGTACGCCATCGCGTAGGCGTCGCCGCGAACGACTTTCGTCCACGCGCCCGCTGACCGCCGTCATGGCCCGAGCCGAAAGCGCGAGCATCCGCAGTCCCGCCGCCCACCCTTCAGCCTGTTCGGTGAGTTCGGCGATTGCCGATCCGTCGACGACGCTC
Organism: Blastocatellia bacterium; assembly: GCA_016705245.1. Taxonomy (GTDB): domain Bacteria; phylum Acidobacteriota; class Blastocatellia; order UBA7656; family JADIYM01; genus JADIYM01. The sequence goes on from JADIYM010000005.1 coordinate 99,913, forward strand.
CCGGCCGCCCGACGAGGAAATCGCAAGCTTGCTGTCGTTGAAGCTCAGGTCGTGCCTCGCGAAGTTCGGAGAGCTGGCCCCCTGCGGCCAGCGTGGCGATCGAGAGCGGCGGGGATCCGTCCGCGTTCCGATCGCGAGGTGCACGCCAGGCGGAAGGTAACGCAATCACCTGGTCGAGCACTTCGTGGACGGCGAGGTCGGTCACGCACTGGAGGTCGTCGAGAACGAGGACGAGATCTCCGGGGAGCGAGTCGAGGTCGTTGGCGAGCGTCGCGGCGAGCAGCTTCGACGGAGTGGCCGGACCGGGCTTCGAGGAGATCGGGAAGTCTCAGCGCAGGCATCCGACAGACGGTTCGCACCGCCGCAACGAGATACGAGAAGAACGTGACGACGTCGTCGTCCGGAATCGTCGAGCGTGACCCATCCGACCGGTCGTTCCGTCCTGCAGAGCCACTCGCCGAGCACGGTGGTCTTGCCGAAACCGGCGGGTCCCGCAACGAGCGTGAGCCTGCGCTCCAGGCCTTTCGTCGAGCCTGGCGACGAGACGCGGACGTGGCACGAGGTCCGGCGTCACGCGCGGCACCAGGAGCTTGGCCTGAATCGTTTGCATTGGCGGTTCTCAGTCTCGAAGGGAAGGGGTGCCGGATCGTGTAGTACGGTGTCGGAAGAGGGGATCGTCGCGAATTGGTTTGCTCCTTGAGTCAGACGACCAGTCTGTTCGGCTCCACAGACTGGCGAGACGAGACCCTTCTTATGTCCGGATCAGACCATATATAAGGCACTGCACGTTACGTGCCAATCGGCGAGAAATTGGCGGCTGCAAACAGGCGCTTTACCGACTGGGGCCGGACGTCCTGCACCGGCCGACCGCTGAAGCCGCCCGAGAAGTTGAAGGTCGCGTTCTCGAACAGCATGTTTCGCTGTTTCGTGCGCGGCGTCGGATGCGCGCTGGCGGACGGGACGGACTGCTCGTACATCTGCGACATCGCCATGCTGCCGAGCCACCACGCCAGGATCCCCAGATGTCAGTAATTGACAAAGCCTGTTATCGGCGCTACGGTGCCGAGATGAACGTCTCACTGACCCAGGATCTCGAGCAATACATCAACACGAAAGTCGCGACCGGGCATGTACCGATCGGCGAGTGAGGTGGTTCGCGAAGGTCCAGGGCTCCTCGAGGAGCGTGACGAGATGCACCAATCCCGACTTGGTGAGATGCGTCGGCAGATTGCGGAAGGTCTCGACCAACTCGAACGAGGTGAGCGAATTCCAGCCGAGCGGGTAATCGAAGAACTTCGGGAGCGAAGCCGGAATCGTCGGACGACGGACTGATGCTGCCAGTCGTTTTCTCTCCGTCCGCTCAGGACGACCTCGTCGACATCTGGGAGTACATTTCGACAGATGACCTCCGCCGCCGCCGACCGCCTCATTGAGGAGATACAGCGAGCGTGCCAGAGGTTCGCTGCGATGCCCGAAATCGGCCATTTGCGCGCGGACCTGCCCTCTTCGGACATCCGCTTCTGGCCGGTGGGCTCGTATCTGGTTGTCTACCGTCTTCAAGCCGACGGCGTCGAAATCATTCGATCCTGAGCGGATACCGCGACATCGTCGCCCTGCTCTCGGATGCCGGGTAGCGTCGCTCTCGGCCGACTGCATTCGTCGCGACGCCCACGTGGAAGCCCGGCCTACCGCAGGGCGAATCGAACGAGATGCTGCCTGTGTTGGTTACGAGATAGCTGCCCGTGAGTCCGCGTTCCAAGGTAACGTCGTGGTCCTATTGATTGAAACCTAGTAGCACGGCCCCGCTGATGAAACTATTTCGCTGAATCTCAAGTAACAGACCTGCGGTTCTGTCGACCATCAACGAACTGACGGATGACGGAGGTGCCGTTCGCGACCTGGAGCTCAACGCGATTGGTCGGGTCCAACGACATCGAGCGGTTGATGCGCTTCGCGACGCACGGACACGCATCCGAGTGAAGATATTATGACTATCAGCCGCCGCGAGTTCCTCGAGCTCGCTTCTGCCATTGGTGCGACGCTCGCATGGTCGGGCGCCGCGGGAGCGTCTCGCACGCGCTGGCGCGAACGACGCGATCTCTACCCGGAGGGTGTAGCTTGAGCGACCCGGACTCCGGCAGCGTGATTCTGTGGACTCGCAGGCCCTTCGCGAAAGGCGAGCGCCAGATACTGACGGTCGAAGTCGCTGAAGACGAGGGGTTCCGCCGGGTCGTGGCGCAGGCGCGCGCTCCGGTTTCGCTAGCGTCTGACTGGACGGCCAGGGTGCTCGTCGGCGGGCCTGCCGGCGCGGGTCTATTGGTATCGATTCACCGACGCTGACGGCAACGGCAGCCGCATCGGCCGCACCATCACCGCGCCGCTGCCGAACGATCCGCGACCGGTGAACTTCACCTTTGTCAGCTGCCAGGACATCAACGAAGGCAAGCTCAACGCCTTTCGCCGCATGATCTTCGAAGATGAACGCGCCGCCCCGGGCGACCAGCTCGATTTCGTGCTTCACCTCGGCGACTTCATTTACGAGGTGGTTCAATATCCGGAGGAGGGGGCGACGCGGTACGACCGCACGATCTACGAGGTCGCGCGCATCCCCGATGGCGGCGCCAACGGCAAACTTCACTACCCGCTGACGGTCGATGGCTACCGTCGGATTTACAAAGGCTATCTCGCCGACCCCGACCTGCAGGACGCTCGCGCCCGCTGGCCCTTCGTCTGCATCTGGGACAACCATGAGTTTTCCTGGCTCGGCCGGCAGAGCATCTTGTTTCCGGGCGACGAAGGACGACCCGGGCAGACCGTCAAGGTCGCCGCGAACCAGGCGTGGTTTGAGTACATCCCGGCGCGAGTGAAGCCGCCGAGCGGCTCTCTCGACTTCTTCGGTCCGCCTGCGGTCAAGAATGTTGCGATCGACAAGTGGGACGAGAATGGCCTCGGCCTCGAGCCGAACAACCTCATCGCCATCAACAGCCTCAAGGCGTACCGAACGCTCCACTACGGCAAACACCTGGATCTCTTCATCACCGATCAACGAAGCTTCGCCGGCGAGGACCCCACCGATGCTGGCGATGTCGGCAAGATCTACGACCCGAAGTTCAACGGGATGTTCTCCGAGGAGGCCATGATCGCCCTCGATGCGGGTCGCGCGTTCGGCGGCGGGAACCCGCCGAACGAGCTTTCATTTCGCGACGTGCGCATACCGAATCCGCGAAAGGACGCGGCGCCGCGCACCATTCTCGGAGCTGAGCAGAAGACCTGGTTCAAGGACGAGCTGCGGCGATCGGCCGCGGCCTGGAAGATCTGGGGCAATTCGCTCGGGGCCTTGGACACACGTATCGACCCGCAGAACCTGCCTGCCGAGATGACCGAAAAACCGTGGCCATCGGACACCTACGCCCAGATCGGCCAGACCGACTTCGGCTCGGCATACGTCGAGCGGAGCGAGATCTACGATCTGGTACGCGATGCGAAGATCACCGGCTTCGCCATCGTCTCGGGGGACCGTCACAGTTTTTGGGCCGGATATGCTGCCGCCTATCTCCCACCGCGGAAATTCGAACCCGTTGGATTGAGCTTCGTCGGCGCGTCGCTGGTAAGCCCGGGAGCGATGGAATCGTACGAGCACGGCTTACGGAAGAATAACCCGCTACGCGCCTTGACCTCGTGGACCGGCCGGAAGGCGGGAAGCCAGCCTGGACGTACAACATGCTGCTTCGGCATGGGGTGCGTTCGTGCCTCGAATATGCGAAGAGCTTCGACCTCAAGCGCGCACGCGCGCTCTCGAACCCGTGGGCGGCCACGGCTACGCGAAGGTGCGCCTCACCGGCGACGAGATGCGAACCGAGTTCGTGTGCATCCCGCGGCCGGTCACCCGCAGCGCGAGCCCGGATGGCGGGCCGTTGCGCTACCGCGTCGTGCATTCCGCCAAGCTGTGGGGACCGGGCGAGCGGCCGCGCCTCGAGCAACAGGTTCTGGAAGGCGACGTCGGACTGTCGATCTGACCGTGCCCCTGCGGCGACGTGGCGCAAATCTGGTTCCGGGTGAGCGGTTGATTGCCTCCCGTTGGGAAATCGACGTCCACGCGGAATTCTCCCGCCGGAGCAACGCCGGATTTCGCCGCTTCAGCCGCAGCACCCCGGGAGAGCGGATGCGCTCGAATCGCCCCCGGTATCGGCGAGCTTCCTCACGCCACGTACTTCTGATCGTTGTGCCAGCGAAGGAGTTCGGCGTCGGGAGCGTCCTGCTGCGAAACCGGCTGTCGGAGCAGTTGGCCGTCGAGCGGATAGTAGGCGCGGCCGTTGTCGAACTCGGACTTCAGGCGCGGACTGACGCGCAGGCGAAAGTCGGGCGTCACAGTCACGTACCCGGCATCGAAGAGCCGGTGCAGGTCCGCGCGCAGCAGCAGTCCATTACGAACGTCGTGCGGTCCGTCGTCGGCGTACGGCCTGATATGCGCGGCGTCGAGCGCAGGGAGGGAATGCTCGCCTGTGACCGAACAGGCACGGCCGTAGCGTCGGTGACCGCGATGCGAAAGACGCCCTGGCCGATCCGTGGCCGAACGAGATACGGGGTTCCGAATCGCGGACCGTCGGACTCGCCGCTCTCCACGGCGGCCAGTCCAAGATGGACATCGACGATCGGGGCGCGTTCGGCGCATTCGGCCCAGACGCGGGCTCCTTCGCCGGCCGCCAGGTCGTATCCCTTGCTCGTGACGATATTGGGTTTCCAGTCAGAAGGCTGGCGAATCCACGCATCGCGAGGAAAGAACACCGGATGGATGAGGAGGACACATCCGATCTCGTCCCGGCCGGGCTCGGGAATGATGTGATTCCGTTTGCGGATCTCGTCGATCCGGGCCCTCATCTCGCCGAGAGTCTCGCAACCGTTGGCGACGCCGAAGGTGTCCCACGCGAGCCAGACGGGCAGGCGCGACCATCGGGCGAAGAAGGCAAACCCGCAGATGGCGTTGTGTGGTGCCTTAAGTTTGAAGAGAAACGGGGAGAGATCCGGCATCCGGACCGATTCACGCGGCGACGGCTTCCAGAAGTTGATCTCGTGAAGGTCCGGCCGGCCGGAAAGCCGTCGATACCAGTCGTAGTCTGTGACGGCGATGGTTCCGTGCATGGTTTCATTGTCCGCACCCGGGCGTAGAGCGAGCGACCGGACAGCGCGAGACGTCAGGAATCGATCGTAGCTATGCCAGTGACTCGAGTCGAGAGTGACCCTGGCGAGGCTAAGACCAGAGTCCGCGCTGTCGGGCCGTTTTCGCGAGCGATAGACACGGTCAATTACTCACAGGTCGGCAAGTTGTCTGGTCTTCCGAAGGGAAGTCCCAGTAGCTCGAGGCGTAAGCTGCGCCCTCCAGTCGACAGTTCTGCAACCGAACTCACGTCTCCGTTCTCGTTCATCCGCTTCCAAGTCGCAATAGCGAAGTGGGTAGACAAGGGTTGCAGTGATCTCATCGGCGTCGTAGAGAGCCGCGTAGGCGAGAACCTGGTGCAGGTCCGCCCGATGCCGTTCCTTCAATTCGTCCGCGAAGCGACGCCAGCTGGACTCGTCAAGTTCGGCGAGATGAGCCTTGTACTTGGCGTCGACGACTCGTACGCGTCTGCCTCGACGCACAACAATGTCAGGTGCGAGGTGGCCGAGTGTGCGATGAAGCGCGTTGGTCCAATTCAGCGGAAAAGTTGTTTGACCGAGCCGCGCAACGCGAACATCGGCCCCTGTGAGCGCTGGCTCACGGCGCATCACGCTCTCAACGTAAGCCTCCCAGAGCCGGTCTAGCGGGAGCTGCCACGCGAGCCCATCGAGTTCCCGGCCTCCTCCGAGCCCGCGTTCGTCGACGACCCAGCCGAGTGCCTCAATGCCTCGCCGAGCAGCTTCCTCGATAAAGCGGCTCCCGCCTCCAAAGGCCAGAAGTTCCTCTCGGCGTGGAGCGGCTGGACTCACATCGCGCAACTGTTCGATGAGTGCGACAGCGGTTCGAGCAAGGTCGCGCGCGATGGCGTCCTCCGGGGCAACCGCGACGAGGTCAGCGTGAATTCTCGCAACTGCCCACTTCACGATTCGCCGAATACGCGGATCAGATTCGAGGTCTGGAAATCGACAGGGGAGTCTGTCCCACCGACCTCGAGCGAGCGACTCGCTTGCATATCGGCGCCAGAGTATACGGCCACGAGGGGACTGCCTGACCTCTTCGAGTTCTCGAAATCCCGCTCGAAGCGACCGGAGCAGTTCAGCTAGCCGAGAAAGGACAGGACCCGCGAGAACCCACGGCGGGATCTCCCGACCGCTGCCCGGAACAAGCGGCAGGTCGAGAAACTCCGGGCTGGCGGCCCAGCCGGTCTGCCGAGAACGCACCTACCCCGGGCCACCGGAACCGAGGTTCCACGACAAGCCCACCGCGAACGTGCTCGGTCTGTGGGTCCCGAAGTGGGACAGCACCTGCTCGCCCTCCGGGCCGCAGCCGAACCCGCAACCCTGACTGAGTCGCGTCGATTTCTGCGGAGACCTCGATCTCGGCAAGTGCACTTCGGTTTGCCCGGACAAAGGCTTCGGCATAATTGCCCCATCCGTCACGGTTCGTCGGAGCAAAGAGCTTGGGGTTCACCACTACCGGATCCCCGTGGTCAGTGGCCCGAAGCAGCGGCGTTTGGTACGAAACGCGAGACTCATGTTCACGCCAGACGGAACGGCCGTGACGACCAACTACCCGTCCACTCCTATTAGTTTGCAGGCTCATGGGAAAGCCTGTCCTCAATCTCGTCCCGTTCGCCGTGTTCATCGTCGCGAGCACGTAGAGATTCTGCGGAAGGCTGAAGTCTTGAGAACCTTGTGTCGCTGCGTCTATCGCGTAGGGGAGCCGCACGCTTCGTGGCCGTTCCCCTCCTATTTCGTCGGCCTCAAAGAGGAATATCGCTTAGCCAAGTACTTTTCCGAGATCGGCTCGGTTGATCTCATCCACTACAAGAAGACACGGAGCGTTTTTGGAACACTCTGCGGCTTGCAGCAGCCAACCCTTTCGGACTGCGAACTTCAGGGATCCCTCTCGTGGTTCCGGTGCCAACCCAACAATGAAATCCTCATAAGCGACGGCAGGGTGGAACTGCACAGTCATCCCATTGCTATCGAAGAAGTTCTTGCGAACCACCTCCGCTAGTCTGGTCTTTCCTGTACCAGGGGGGCCTTGCAGAATGACGAAGCGTCGACGACGCAGCAGAGCGTTGACAGACTCCGGGCTGACTGTTGGGAAAACGTCTTCCATAAGGCGGCCGTGGAGATCTTTGAACTCTTCCTCCCACCCTTTGAGGGCTTGCCATCCTCGCTCAAACGCATAGACGTCGAGGAATGCGCGTACGACTTCGTAGGCTAGATTGCGGTCCTTCGGCACTTTTGCGATGCAGTACATCTCGAGCCGTAACGATTGAATGCCTGATCAAAGCCTGGAAACCTGGCGCGGATCGACTGGGGTATCTGCACGCCCAGTGACGATGGATCTGGTTTCGTCCACGTGATGACCCCGCTACGAGAGAGCATTCGGCGTAATGCCGCGATTCTTCGCCGGTGGCCGGGACGGGTGAGAATACCCTCGTCGGGAGAGAGACCGGTCGTACCCACAACAAACGTGATCAGAGACCCATGTTCCTCGGTCGGAAACCACGCGAGGCTTGCTCCACCGTAGGCTCCTTGAGACGTAGTTTCGAAGTTCGTGAGACCCGCGTATGGCACTCCGCCTTCGGCACCAGCTGCCTGGCGATACGCATTCCGGATCCCAGTCTTCTTGACGGTTGGCTTCCGTAGCGTTCCGCGACGACGTCAACGAGCGCTACTCGGGCGTCGAAGTCATTCGCCTGGAGGCCCTGACAGATTGCCTCTACAAGCACGGAGAGATGAGAGTCAGACATAGTTTGCGATTTTCACGTCAGTTGTCTGTCGTAGCAAGGCGTTCCGCTTAACCACGAACCGATCACGCTCAAAGTAACCGAAATGTCGCCGTGATTTGGTCTTTCTTGGGCCAACGAATTTCGTCCTTCGAGAGGATTCAGTATTGTTGATCCGTGTTAATCCTAAATGTAGGTGTCATCCGTGTCCCTTCTTGACATCTGCGGGCCGAAACGTCTAGTTTTGACCGGTGAGTCAAAATTTGACTGTGAGTTCGAATGGGACTGAGGTTGAGCCCTCCCGTCGGGAGCGCAAGGCCGTTGAGCGGAGGCTCGCGATTCTGCGGGCGGCGGCGGGGGTGTTTCGGGATCGGGGCTATGGGTCGGCGTCGATGGACGAGATCGCCGAGCGCCTCGACATGGCGAAGGGCAACCTCTACTACTACTTCTCGAACAAACACGAGCTGCTCTTCTTCTGCCAGGACTACTCGCTCGACACCCTGATTGCCACGTCGATGCGATTGCGGCCTCGATCTCGACGTCGTGGAACGGGTGCGGCGGGCGATCGTCTCGCACGTCGTCTGCGTGCTCGACGAGCTCGATGGCGCTTCGGCCCACACCGAAGTCCACGCGCTGCCCGATGAGCTTCGCGGACGTGTGATTGCCAAGCGCGATCTTTACGAAGCGAGGTTTCGAGCACTTATTGAGCAGGGAATTTCCGCCGGCGCCTTCGCGTCCGTCGACGCCAAGCTCGCGGCGCTCGCCATCCTCGGCGCGCTCAACGCATCCACCCGCTGGTACAAGCCCGGCGGCGAACGATCACCCCAGGCGATCGGCGAGCACTTCGCCGCGCTGTTTCTCGACGGTCTCCGATTGCCGGAGCCCGCCACGTCCAACCTCCGGAGGATTCGATGAGCGCTCCCGTGCAGATCACGCGCGCCCGCAACGGCCGTCCAGCCAAACGGCGCGCCCAGTTCACCCTCAACGGCGAGCCCGTCGACGTGCTCTTTGCACCGCACAAGTCGCTGCTGGAAGTCCTGCGCGAGGATCTGTGTCTCACGGGCACGAAGCACGGCTGCGAGCTCGGGGAGTGCGGGGCATGCGCGGTCCTCATCGATGGCGAGCCGGTTCTCGCGTGCCTCGTGCTCGGGCTCGAGGCCGAGGGCCACGACGTCACGACGGTCGAGGGCATGGCGGATGGACCGACGCTCCATCCCATCCAGGAAGCGTTTGCCGTCTACGGCGCCGCGCAGTGCGGGTACTGCACACCGAGCTTCATGCTCACCGCGCAGGTGCTGCTCGAGAAGAACCCGAGCCCGACGCGGGACGAAATTCGTGAGGCTCTGTCGTCGTCGATCTGCAGGTGCACCGGGTACGTGAAGATCTACGAGGCGGTCGAGTTGGCGGCGGCGCGGATGCGGGGCGAGGAAGCCGACATCCTCGAGGAGGCGATCTATGGGCGGCCCTAACGACGAGACATCCCGCGCAAAGGCGCAAAGGCGCAAAGGCGCAAACGGCTCGAATGGGCACGGAGAAACGGGCGAGCCCGTCGGAGTCCACCCGAAGGGCGGTGGCGAACGATCCGACGGCGCCGTCATCGGCAAGCCGTTCGTGAAGGTCGACTCGCGCTCGAAGGTCCTCGGCACGATGAAGTTCGCCGACGACCTCGTCCTGCCGCGGATGCTCCACGCGAAGCTACTGCGCTCGACCGAAGCCCACGCGCGCATCGTTTCGATCGACACCTCGAAGGCCGAGGCCCTCGACGGCGTCTTCGCCGTGCTGACCGGCGCGTCGATGCCGATCACCTACGGCATCCTCCCCGTCAGCCAGGACGAACACGCCCTCTGCCTCGAGCGAGTCCGCTACATCGGCGACCCCGTCGCCGCCGTCGCCGCTTGCGACGAAGAAACCGCCGGACCGCGTGCGCCTCATCGACGTCGTCTACGAGAAACTCGCGACGATCGACTCAGGCTAGTCCGCCCTCAAGACGCCCGAGCCGCGCATCCACGACTACGGCGAAGAGGGCAACATCCACAAACGCGTGAACCTCGAGTTCGGCAACGTCGACGAAGCCCTCGCCGGCGCGCACTGCCGAATGGCATCCCGACGGCAAGGTCACGCTCTGGAGCTCGACCCAGACGCCGCACTACGTCCACCGTGCGCTCGCCAAGGTGCTCGAGCTGCCGCCGTCGCCTGCGCGTGGTCGCCATCCCGAACGGGCGGCTTCGGCGGCAAGTCCGACATCTTCAACCACGAGATCGTCGTCGCGAAACTCGCGATGATCACCGGCCGTCCGGTGAAGATCTGCCTCACCCGAGAGGAAGTTTTCTACTGCCACCGCGGCCGCCATCCGGTGCTCATGCGCTTCAAGACCGGCGTCGACGCGAACGGCCGCATCCTCGGCATGCACTCGCAGACCTACATCGACGGCGGCGCGTACGGCAGCTACGGCGTCGCGTCGACGTTCTACACCGGCGCGCTGCAGACGGTCACCTACCACGTCGACCGCTACAAGTTCGACTCGGTCCGCTGCTTCACGAACAAGCCGCCGTGCGGACCGAAACGCGGCCACGGCACGCCACAGCCGCGGTTCGGCGTCGAGATCCAGCTCGACAAGATCGCCGAAGACCTCGGCCTCGACCCGGTCGAGATCCGGAAGCAGAACCTCGTGCCGCCGCACTCGATGACGGCGAACTGGCTGCGGGTCGGATCGATGGGCCTCGGTCCGCATCGACAAGGTCGTCGCAGAGGTCGGACTGGTACAACAAGTTCAGGAAGCTGCCGTACGGCAAGGGCGTCGGCATCGCGTGCGGGTCGTACCTGTCGGGCGCCGGCCTGCCGATCTACTGGAACGACATGCCGCACTCGGGGGTGCAGATCAAGCTCGACCGCTCAGGCGGCGTCGCGGTTTTCTGCGGCGCGACCGACATCGGGCAGGGATCGGACTCGGTGCTCGCGTTCATCGTCGCGGACGTGCTCGGCATCGATCCGGTCGACATCCGCGTCGTGTGCGGCGACACGGACCTGACGCCGGTGGACCTCGGCAGCTACTCGAGCCGCGTGACGCTCATGATGGGCAACGCCGCGATAGAGGCGGCCGAACGCGCGCGCGCGCCGCTCGCCGAAGCCGTCTCGAAGAAGCTTTCCATTCCGCGGTCTCGGCTCGTCTTCGGCGGCAGCCGCGTGTTCGACGCCGAGAACCCCGAGACCGGCGTGACGTTCGCCGAAGCCGTCCAGTTTGCGGAAACGGCGATTGGAACGATCGGTTCGACCGGCTCCTACAAGCCGCCCCGATCGCCGGGCCGGTACAAGGGTGCGGGCGTGGGCCCGTCGCCGGCGTACAGCTACTCGGCGGCCATCGCGGAGGTCGACGTCGATCCCGAAACGGGCCTTGTCGCCGTCAGCGGATCTACATCGCCCACGACATCGGACGGTCGATCAACCGACGCTCGTGATGGGCCAGGTCGAGCTAGGTCTACGGGCCTCGGCGAGGCGCCTGGCGAGCGATGGAGTACCGCGGCAACCGCGCGGCGTCGTGCACAAGTTCCCGTCGATGCTCGAATACAAGAGTCCGACGACGATGGAGATGTGCGACGTCGTCACCGCCTCATCGAAGATCCGGATCCGAACGGGCCCGGTGCAGGTGCGAAGAGGTTTCCGGGGACCACTGCTGCCGATCATGCCCTGCCGTCGCGAACGCGGTGTTCGATGCAGTCGGTGGCGCGGGTCGACGCGGTGCCGATCTCGGCGGAGAAGGTGCTCAAGGCATCCGAACGAAGGCGGACGGGAAGGAAGGCCGCTTCGGACCGATGGACGCCACCGGTCGAGTGGCACGCGCCGCACTGCGTTCCGCCGCCCTGGGAGGGTGGAGACGGTCGCGCGACCGACGATCCGAAGCACATGCCGGTGCCGAGTGCGGACCCGAGCGGGCATCGGTACAAACACGACATGGATGGAGCGTAGTGCCTTTGAATTTGAATTGAGGATTTTCTCTGTGGCTCTGTCCGTTGTTGCGTAGCTGTGCGTAGCGTCTTCAAGTCCTCGAAGACGCTTCGCACACAGAGGCACAGAGACGCAGAGTCACAGAGACTCTAGAAACGAATATGCTCAGACTTCCGGATTTTGACTACTTCGCCCCCTCGACCGTCGAGGACGCCGTGCGTGTGACCGCCGACCACGGCCCCGACTGCTCGTACGTCGCTGGCGGCACCGACCTCTACCCGAACATGAAACGCCGCCAGCAGACGCCGGCCGTCGTCGTCGGACTGTCGCGCATCCCGGCGCTTCGCGAGATCTCGGGCGAGGCTTCCTCGGGACTTCTGAATTGGAGCTGGCGTGACGCTCACGCGCCTCGCCGAGGACGAACGCGTCCGCGCGGCGTACCCGTCGGTCGCCTACGCCGCTTCGACGATCTCGACGCCGCTGCTGCGCAACATGGGCACGATCGGAGGCAACCTCCTGCTCGACACGCGTTGCAACTACTACGACCAGTCTTTCGAATGGCGAAAGTCGATCGACTTCTGCATGAAACGCGACGGCGACATCTGCTGGGTCGCGCCCTCGAGCCCCGTCTGCTGGGCCGTCAACTCCTCCGATGAAGCCCCGCTCATGGTCGCGCTCGACGCGAAGCTGCGGTTCATCTCGCCCGACGGCGAGCGAGAGGTGTCGGCGCGCGAGCTCTATGGCGCGGACGGCATCAACTACCTCACGAAGCGGCCCGACGAACTGCTCGTCGACATCCACCTGCCGGCCGTCAACGGCTGGCGGGCAACGTACGTGAAGCTGCGCCGCCGAGCGAGCTTCGACTTCCCGGTGCTCGGCGTCGCCGCGCGTGTGAAGACCGCCGCCGACGGCACGGTCGAAGAAGCAACAATCGTTCTCGGCGCGGTCCACCCGTCACCGATGATCGTGAAGGAAGCGGGCGCTGCGCTCGTAGGTCGCAGGCTCACGGACGAGGCGATCGCCGAGGCCGGCGAGATCGCGCAGCACCAGGCGCGTCCGCTCGACAACACCGACTTCCTGCCGCACTGGCGAAAGCAGGTCGTGTCGACTTACGTCGGGCGCGCGCTCCGGGAGCTGCGGTGAGATTTCCGACCGTGATCTCTGTGCCTTTGTGTCTCTGTGCCTCCGTGTGCGTAGCGTCTTCGAGGACGACAAGACGCTTCGCACACAGAGCCACAAAGACACAGAGGCACGGAGAGCACAGAGGACGACAGGCTAGCTGAATGGACACGGGAACCGACGCGCTGCTGTCGCTCGTCGAACGCGTCGACCGTGGCGAAGCCGCCGTGCTCGCGACAGTCGTGGGCGGCGCGTTGGCGGGCGCAAGTTCGTGACGGATGGAGCGGGACGGCTCGAGGGCTCGACCGGCGACGTGGCACTCGACGATGCGATCTCGAACGCGGCCGTGGAGGCGCTTCGGGCGCGAAAGCCGGCGCGCTTCGTCCACGCGGGACCGGACGGCGACGTCGAAGTCTACGTCGAGCCGTACGAAGCGCCGCTCGAGCTCATCATCTGTGGCGCGGGCCACATCGCCATTCCGCTGTGCAAGGCGGCGACGTTCGCGGGCTACCGCGTGATCGTTATCGACGACCGCGCGGACTACGCATCGCGAAAACGGTTTCCGGATGCGGCAGAGGTGATCGCCGACGATTTCGAACCAGCGCTCGCGCGCACGCGCGTGACGACGTCTACGGCGATCGTCCTCATCACGCGCGGCCACCGGTATGATTGGGACTGCGTGCGGGCGGTGGCCGGGAGGCCGGCGTTCTACGTCGGAATGATCGGCAGCCGGCGAAGAGTGAAGGCGGCGATGCTCGGGCTCGAGCAGGAGGGTGTGTCGCGAGAAGCTCTCGAACGGATGTACGCGCCGATCGGGCTCGATATCGGGGCTCAGACGCCGGAGGAGATTGCGATCGCGATTGTGGCGGAGATCATCCTGGTGCGGAGCGGCGGCGGGACGGCGCGGCCGATTTCGGAGATTGAGAGGGGGAAATAGCGTGGAGCTCGAGGTCATCCGGTCGGTGCTGGGATTCGTCGAGGGCGGTGAGCGCGTGGCGCTGGCGACGGTCGTCGAGACACGGGGGTCGGTGCCGCGAAAGGCCGGGTCGAAGATGGCGGTTGCGGAGTCGGGGCGGATCGTGGGGACGGTCGGCGGCGGGTGCGGAGAGGCACAGGTGGTCGAGGCGGCGTGGGAGACGCTGCGGGATGGGGAGGCGCGGACGGTGTTCGTGGATTTGACGGAGGCGATACTGGAGGATGGGGTGGTGACGGAGAGTGAGGCGATCTGCGGGGGGACGATGAGTGTGTTCGTGGAACTGGTGCGCGCGTGATCCGAGTTCTTCATGAGTCCGGTCTTTGCGCCTTTGCGCCTTTGCGCGAACCTCTTCGGAAGATGAAGAAGTTCACGCAAAGGCGCAAAGGCGCAAAGACGCGCAGGGCTGAAGAAGCCCCCGAGGGCTCCGCGTGCTGAGTCAGGTACGTGAATCCCTTTCCCGCAGCGCGATGTCGGCCGCGTACGGCGGTGCGCTCGTGTTCCTCGTGGAGGCCGTCGACCGGATTGCCACGTTGTGGGTGAGTTTCAACTCGCCGTTCGAACCGCTCGTGTTCGCGCTTTACCTCGCGCCGGCGGTGCTGCTCGGTGTGGGGGTGGGTCTCGGACTCGGGGTCGTGCTTGCCGTGGTTCACGTTGTCTACGTCGGTGTGCTCGCACTTGCGACAGGGCGAATTCCCGAACGATGGGCGCCATGGACGGCTGGCGCGGTCACGGCCGTTGCTCTTGGAGGCCTTGCACGGCTCGCCATGAAGCTCGCACCCGACACTCTCGAGCGGCCACTCTTCCAGCTCGTCCGCAAGATCCACGGCAAGCTCGTGCGCATGCCGTTCGTCGTCGACAACTTCTCGTGGCTGCTGATCTTCGGGTTGATCGTCGCCGCCGCGGTCCTGCTTTCGATCGCGCTCGCGATGGCGGCCCGTCCCGAGCGGCGCGTGTGGATGTGGCGCGTCGGGGCGATTGCCGTCGCCGCGGCTCTTGTCGGTGTCTACGCCCTAGATTCGCGGTTCCTCTACGGCCGGTACGAGCAGGTCATCCATATTCCCGCCACAATGAAGACGCTCGCGCTCGGATTCGTCGCCGCCGGACTCGCGCTGGCGACACTTCGGCAGACCGAGCGCGCGCGGCGCATTGCCTCCGTCGGCGCAATCGCCATCGTCGCGCTTTCGGGACTCGCGTTTGCCTTCGACGCCTGGCATATCGGCCGCAACGAGAACCTGAAGGCGTTGCTCTGGCGGCGGGGCGTCGTCGCCCGGCGCGCGTACCAGATTGCGACCGCGGTTTCGGATCGAGACGGCGACGGATTCTCGACGCTTTTTGCGGGCGGCGACCCGGACGACCGGAATCCGAACGTCCATCCGCTCGCAACCGAGATTGCGGACAACGGTATCGACGAGAACGGCTTCGGCGGCGACGGCGTTGCTGCACCCGTGGCGGCTCCATCGGCGCCAGCTGCGGGACCGGCGATCGGAACTGGGAAGAACTTCATCCTCATCGCGATCGACACGCTGCGCGCGAATCGGATGAGCGCCTACGGCTACGAACGTCCCACGACTCCCCGGCTGGAGGCGTGGGCCAAGGCATCGGTCTTCTTCGAACGCTGCTACAGCCAGGGAACGAACACCGGTCAGACCTTCGCGGCGATGAACCGGTCGGCGACGCGCGGCGGGCTCTACGACGAGTCGCGGTCCTCGATGTTTCGCCGCATGAAGGAAGCCGGCTACCGCACGGCGCAGGTCAACGCCCGTCGCGACGACATCTGGCTCGATGGCGCGATGTGGGCCGAGTACCGGCGCGCGCTCGTCGACGGCATCGACGAGTTCACGCACACGGGCGGACCCGTGTTGTGGGATTCCGATAAGGTGACCGACCACGCGATCAAGTACTTCGAGTCGCTTGCACCGACCGAGCGCCACGCGACGTGGGTGCACTACTTCGACCCGCACGCGCCGCGGCGCAAGATGGGGACGTACGACTGGGGAAACTCGGACGGCGATCGGTACGACACCGAGGTGGCGTTTTCGGACGAACACGTCGGGCGGCTGCTCGACTGGCTGGCCGAGACCGGCCGGCTCGAGAACACGATCGTTGTGCTGATGTCGGACCACGGCGAGGGGCTGTTTCCCGGAGAGCACGGCATGATCCAGCACGGGAACCGTCCGTACGACGACCAGGTGCACGTGCCGCTGATCATCTGGGCGCCGGGAGTCGCGCCTGGGCGGGTGGCGGCGCCGGTCGGGACGCCCGACATCGCGCCGACGGTGCTTTCGTACCTGGGGCTACCGGGGTTGGCGAAGGCCGAGGGCGTCGACCTGCTCGCCGGGCCGCCGCCGGAGCGTCCGATTTTCATCGAGATGCCGCGCAACGGTGTGGAGGTGACGTTCTTCGGCTATGCAGTGCACGTCGGGACGTGGCGGTTGATCCACGACGTCGTGGGGAACACGACCGAGCTCTACAACCTCGAGGAAGACCCGGCGGAGTTGCACAACCGCGCGGATTTCGAGCCGGAGCGGCTTGCCCAGTTGCGGACGACACTGGCGGCGTGGCTGGATTCGACGGAGTCGGTGCGGCCGATCGACCCGGGGACGGACACGGGCAGCGAGTAGGCGGCACTTTGCGCCTTTGCGCCTTGGCGCGAACCTCTTCGGACGATGAAGACGTTCGCGCAAAGGCGCAAAGGCGCAAAGTCTCAGAAAATAGAACCTTAGGCCCGGTTTGTCCCTGCTGCCGCCGCCCGCCGCCTCGAGATCACCACCGCCTCGTGATCGAGCAGCCAGCGCTTGCGGTCGAGCCCGCCGCCGTACCCGGTCAGGTCTCCGCCGGAGCCGATCACGCGGTGGCACGGTACGATGATCGAGATCGGGTTGCGGCCGTTCGCCGCGCCGACGGCGCGCGACGCAGCCGGCTTGCCGATGCTCGAAGCGATCTGGCCGTAGCTGGTCGTCGCCGCGTAGGGAATGTCCGACAACGCACGCCAGACCGAGCACTGGAAGTCGGTGCCGGACGGAGCCAGCGCGACGTCGAACGTCGTCCGCTCACCGCGGAAGTACTCGTCGAGCTGCTGCCGGGCGTCGGCCAGCACGGCATCGTCGCGAATCCAGCCGTCGGTGCTCGCCGGCCCATATTTCGGCGCCTCGAAGTACACGGCAGTGAGGGCGCTACCATCGGACGTGAGCGTCAATTCGCCAACGGGAGACGGCATGGTTGTGTAGTAGGTCATCTAAGAATCTCCTGTGAATTGTCTGGCCCTGAAGTATCCGAGCTTCGCACACAGAGGCTCAGAGGCTCAGAGGCTCTGAGACACGGAGAACCCTGGAATGGTCCACTGAGTACGGAGTCTATGCCTCCGTGCCTCTGTGGCTCTGTGGCTCTGTGTGCGAAGCGTCTTCAATCGCGGTTCTGGCTATGCGAGTAGCCCCGCCAGAGGTGCATCGCCGCGTACGCCCGCCACGGCCGCCACGCCTGCGATCGATCGAGCGCGACCTTCGGCGACGCATCCCCGAGCGCCTTCCGCAACACGAGGTCCGCGTGCGGGAACGCATCGGGCCACGCAAGCGCGCGCATCGTGATGTAGTGCGCTGTCCACGGCCCCACGCCCCGAAGCTGCTCAAGCCGCTCGACGGTTGCATCCGGATCGGCGCCCGCCTCGAGCACGAGCGATCCATCGACGACCGCTCCGGCGAGCGTCCGAACGCACTCCGCCCGCGGCCCCGTAAGCCCGAACCCGCTCATCTCTCCATCCCCGAGCTCCGCCAGCCGCTCCGCCGTCGGCGCCAGCGTCGTCAGTTCCGGAAACGGCGTCTCGATCGGCTCACCGAATGCCGACGCGATGCGACCCGCAATCGTCGTCGCCGCGCGGACGCTGACCTGCTGGCCGAGGATCGCGCGCAGCGCCACTTCGAATCCCGTAATTGCTCCGGGCACGCGCAGGCCACGCTGTTTCGCGACCACCGGGCCGAGCACCGGATCCGCTCCGAGATGCTCCTCGATGATCGCCGGCTGCGCGTCGAGGTCGAACAGCGCGCGCACCTTCGCAAGCAGGGGAGGCAGCGCCCTCGCGAGCGTCGGCGCGACACGCACGCGCAACGAATTCGCCCGAGTCGACGGCGCGACCTCGATCCATCCCCGGTGTTTGCCGATCGCAATCGTGCGTCGATAGCGCAGGCCATCGACGGCCTCGACCCCGGGCGTCGCCCGCGCGGCGAGGAAATCCAGCAGCGCCCGCCACTCGATCGGCGGGCGGTACCCGAGCTCGAGGACGATGGCGTCCGCGGGATCCGGCGCGCCGGCGCGCCGCCGCAGGTTCGTGGGTGTCAGGCCGTAACGGTCGCGAAAAAGCGTGTTGAAGCGTCGCAGGCTCGCGAATCCGCTCGCAAACGCGACGTCGACCATCGACAGCGACGAGTCCGTCAGCAGGTGCTTGGCCAGCAGCAACCGACGCGTCTGCGCAAGCGCGACCGGCGAGACACCGTATTCGCGCTCGACTAGACGCCGCAACTGTCGCGCGCTCAGCCCCAGGTCCGCTGCCAGGTCGTCGACGGCGCCGTCGTTGAGCGCGCCGGCCTCGATTCGGGCGACGGCTCGGGCGGCGGTGCGGCTCGGCGCGTCGACGGGCGAGCGTCCGGGAGCGAGCTCGGGACGGCAGCGCAGGCACGGCCGGAAGCCGGAATGCTCGGCGGACGCCGCGTTATCGAAGAAGCGGCAGTTCTCGCGACGAACGGGCCGGGCGGTGCAGACGGGCCGGCAGTAGATGCCGGTGCTCGTCACGCCGACGAAAAGCACGCCGTCGAATCGCGGATCGCGAGACCTCAGCGCGCGGAAGCAGCTTTCAGGGTCGAGTGTCATAACGCGGAGCATCCTAGCCCCGCGTACGCCAAACGTCTCGCCGTTTTCGGACATGGATGTGAGAAAGAGGAGAGTGGACAGGATTACAGGATTATCAGGATTAACAGGATTCTCTTTGGTGGACCGGACGGCGCTCGCTTATCCATAGCAGTTCCTGTTAATCCTGAAAATCCTGTAATCCTGTCTACTCTCTCTCTCTACTTGAACCGGAAGACCAGGCCCGCGGAGAGGCGGAGGTTGTTCTGGGTCGGTGGATTGCTGGTGATCGCGAACTGCGTCAGGACGTAATCCGCCTGGATGGGCCGGAGACTCACGCGATCCGTCAGTCGGACGTCGACGCCTCCGCCAAGGACGAGCGCCGGACTCGTATCGGTGTACTCGCGGTGCACGATGAATGGCTCGCACAGCCCCTGATCGCAAACCGCGGTGATTGAGGCGTTTTCCGACGACCGTGCGAAACCGACGAGCGCGTGTCCAAACACCGATACACGACCTGTCCCGGACTTGATTCGAGGCCCGGCCGCGAAAAGATGGTCGCGAATCTCGTCGGTGTAACTTCGCTTGTTCAGGATCGAGTCGCCGTCGAGGAGCGGCGGGAAACTCAGTCCGTTCGAAAAATCATCCGTGGCAGTCCCTCCGTGCGACGAGAAGGCCGTCTCGATCCAGAGTGACTTCCAGACGCGCGCCGTGACCGACACCTGCCCTCCATGCAGGTTAGCGCCGGGCGGTACACGAAGGGCGGAATAGCCGGCAAACAGTTCGATCCGGGGCGGCTCCTGGGCCGATGCGGCGACGGCAAACGTACAGACAATCAGCGCGGCAAATATCGATCTCAACATGTTGATTCTCCTGAGTGGTCTTGCGCCAGACTTCAGGATCAGCATGCCGATCGGGCGTTCCCGCGGTCTTCCCTGCGTCTTCCCCGGTGGAAAAAGAGCGGAGAGTGGACAGGATTACAGGATTTTCAGGATTGACAGAAACTGCTTTGGATAGGTGAGCGCCGTCCGGTCAACCAAAGAGAATCCTGTTAATCCGAAAATCCTGTAATCCTGTCAACTCTCCTCGCCCGCATCGTCTCGACGTCCTTGTCTCCACGCCCGGAGAGGTTCGCGAGCAGGATCTGATCGGGGCGCATCGAGGGCGCCCGGCGGATGACTTCGGCGATGGCGTGGGCGCTTTCGAGGGCAGGGATGATGCCCTCCATCCGGGCGAGCAGGCGGAATGCCCCGAGCGCTTCGTCGTCCGAGCACGCGAGGTATTCGACGCGCCCCTCGTCGTGCAGGAACGCGTGCTCCGGCCCGATCGCGCAGTAATCGAGCCCCGCTGAGACCGAATGCGTCAGCGCGATCTGACCGTCGGCGTCCTGCAACACGTAGCTGTACGTCCCCTGCACCACGCCCGGCCGTCCGCCGCGGAACCGCGCCGCGTGTTCGCCCAGCGCTCCGCCCGTTCCCCCCGCCTCGACGCCGATCATCGCGACGGCTTCGTCGTCGAGAAACGCGTGAAACAGGCCGATCGCGTTCGATCCGCCGCCGACGCACGCCACGAGCGCGTCCGGGAGCACGCCCTCCCGCTCGAGCATCTGCCCGCGCGCCTCTCGGCCGATGACCGCCTGGAAGTCGCGGACCATCGTCGGGTACGGATGCGGGCCGAGCGCCGAGCCGAGCAGGTAATACGTCGAGTCGACGTTCGTCACCCAGTCGCGCATTGCTTCGTTGATTGCATCCTTGAGCGTGCGGCTGCCGGCGTCGACGCCGACGACTTCGGCGCCGAGCAGTTCCATGCGGTAGACGTTGAGCGCCTGGCGCCGCATGTCCTCCGTTCCCATGTAGACGCGGCATTCGATGCCGAACATCGCGGCCGCCGTCGCAGTCGCGACGCCGTGCTGGCCGGCTCCGGTCTCTGCGATGATGCGCTGCTTGCCCATTCGGCGGGCGACGAGGATCTGGCCGACGGCGTTGTTGATCTTGTGCGCACCGGTGTGGGCGAGGTCCTCGCGCTTGAGGAAGATCCGCGCGCCGCCGAGGTGGGCGGAGAGGCGCCTGGCCTCGTAGAGCGGCGTCGGGCGGCCGACGAAGTCCGCGAGAAGGCGGTGGAGCTCGGCGTGGAAGGCCTGGTCGCGGCGGGCCTCGTCGTAGGCGGCTTCGAGCTGCTCGAGCGGGTACATGAGAGTTTCGGGGACGAAGCGTCCGCCGTAGGGGCCGAATCTGCCGGGAGTCGAGATCGACAAGGGAGCACCGTCCTTGGGTCGGGGTGACCGAGGGCGGAATGCTAACCGGGGGGAGAGTGGGCGCGCCAGAGGGGGATCGGTCCATACGCTTTGCGCCTTTGCGCCTTTGCGTGAACTTCTTCAATCGCCTGAAGGGGTTCACGCAAAGGCGCAAAGGCGCAAAGGAACAAATCACCCTCGGGACGTACGCGCGCGTCTCCTTCGGACTGCAAACCGCAAGTCCAAGGATCCCCAGCAACCCCGCTGCCCCCCCGAGCGCGACCCCAAGCGCGCCGAACTTCCCTCCCGCACGCTCGAAGACCACTGGCTGCCGCGCCTCGCCGATGAGCACGAACGGCGCCCAGTATCGCGGCGCCGCCGTAGCCGGCCGCCGCAACAGATCCAGTTTGGCCCTCCGCAACGCATCCGTCTTCGAAGCGCCGCCCGCCAGGTGCGCGTAGAACGCTTCCATGAACGTCGCCGTCCGCTCGTCGTTCACGTTCCACAAACTCGCCACGACCGAGCGCGCACCCGCGTGCAGGAACGCCTGCGCCAGTCCCTGCACTCCATCGCCTTCGACCGTCGCACCCCGCGCCGTCCGGCATCCCGACAGCACCACAAGCTCCGATCGCATCCGCAGGCGGTAGATCTCGCGCGCCTGCAGGAAGCCGTCCTGGTCCCCGTCCCGCGCGAGCACGAGCGCCGACCGGTACGGCGCCCGCAGGCTCACGAGCCCGTGCGTCGCGAAGTGCACGACCCGGTACCCGTCGAGACTTCCCGACTTCATGACCGACTCTGTGGCTTCGGCTCCCGTCAACACCGACGCGTCGACGACGAGTCCGGCAATTGCCCGTGCCTCGTCGCGTGCCGCCGGCAGCGGCTCGATGGACAGGTCCTCGTCGTCGTACAGCGCCCGAACCAACTCGGACGTTTCAGTACCGCCAGCCGGACGCTCACTGGATGGGTCTGCGACCACGAGGATCCCGCGCTCCGCGGGCGGTCCGTCCAGAGATCGCCCCAGCGCGTCGAGTGCCGTGGCCGACGGTGCATACGAAACGCTCGCCCGCTCGATGAGCATAGATTCGCCGTTCGCGTCATTCAGCGGCAGAGTCTCGAACGGCAGCGCGTGGAGCGCGCCGTCGGCGAGAACCACAACGCGGTCGATCGGGCCGAGTCCTTCAGGGAGCAGCGGTGCGAGCAGGTCGGCCGAAAGACGCCGGCCGACGACCCTCCACGCGTCGTCATCGCCCATCGCGATGAGATCGACGTAGTTGCGAACGCGGGCTGCAAGGTCTTTCGCAGTGAGCGGCAGTCGTCGCGCTGCGATTCGGTCCGCCGTGACGACGAAGCTGCAGATTCCATCACGTCCGATCGAATACGCGAGGATCGCGGTCCGGGCATCGAGCATCGATCGGGCGCCCGAGGCCGTCACCGACGCCGACGGCGACGGCTCGCCGCGCCCCTCGCGCCGGACCTCCGCCAGTAGACTGTCGAACTCTTCCTCGGTCCGGTCGAGCTCCTCGAGCGCCTGCCGGCGCGAATCGGTGCTGCTGCCGGGCTCCTCCGCCGCGCGCTGCAGGTCGGCGATGCGCGCCGAGAGAAGGTCGCGCCGTACGGCGAGCTCCGGCGAGAGGTCGCGGTCCTCTTCGAAATGCAGTTCGGCGATCGCCTCGAGCAGGGACCGTGCCTTCGCCTGTTCGAGCACGCCAAAGGCTGTCTCGACGTCGCGCGCCTCGCCCGAGCGCTCGTGCCGCTCGAGCAGCGCGTCGATCAACGCCGCGTACGAGGCTCGGCTGCGCTCGTAATACGAGGCGCGACGGGCGCTCGTGGTCATGTGGCCGCGGACGGCTTCGAGTTTATCGACGGCTGACGTGTAGTGCGTGATGGCCTCGTCGAGCTCGCCCCGCGCGCGGAGCAAGCGTCCGAGCGTCGCCTGGGCGAGCCACAGCTCTCGCGACTCCTCGTGAGCGGTCATGAGCTCGAAGGCCCGACGCGCATACACGAGCGCCAGGTCCGGATTCCGATCGGCCATCATCGCGGCAAGAACACGCAGACCGTTGGCCTCGGCGAGGGGAGCCTTTCGTGCCCGCGAGGCGACGATGCTCTGCTGCCGCAATCGCACGGCGCTTTCCACGTCGCCGAGGTCGTAACACGCCGAGCTCAAACCCAGCAGAGCCCATTCGGTCTGGCCAATCGCCGTGCGATGACCGGCTTCGATGAGCGCGAGGGCTCGCTCGAACAGCGATTTCGCGCGCTCGGGCTGCTCGAGATCGAGAAAGAGGAAGCCCTCGAGCGTGTAAAGGTGCGTACGGAACTCGTCCTCGTCCGGGCGGCCGATCATCGGTACCATCGACGACTCGTAGGCGTCGAGCGCGAAGCGGTACGCGCCGAGGTTCGCGTACGACTGGCCGAGGTTGCTGAGCGCCGATGCGAGGTCGCGCGGCTCGCCGTGCGTCCGGAACAATTCGACCGCGCGCGACAGATGCAGGATGCCTTCGTCGTGGCGTCCCGCCGTTCGGCACGCGATGCCGAGATCCTTGAGCGAGTTCGCTTCGCGAGACAAGTCGCCCATCTCACGGAAGACCCTCGCCGATTCGTCGAAGTACCCGATTGCGACGCCAGGTCGCTCGAGCGCCCAGTATGCGTTTCCGATCAGGTCGAGCGCGAGGCCCTCGCCGCGCCGATTCCCGGCCGTACGCGCAAGGCGGAGCATCCGCTCGGCCGACCGAAGGCATCCGGCCGCATCGCCCCGGTGAAAGCCCTCGCTGCCAGACTCGTAGAGCCGATCGAGTTGTTCGTCCACGCCCGTCGTCTGAGCCTGCGCGGGTCGGCCCAAGGTCGCGGCGTGAGGAGAAAACAGGACGGACGCGAGACACGCCGCAAGCGCCAGGCGCCGCGCAAGCCTTCGGACCAGCAAGCCGGCGGGTCGGCCCGGTTGCCCGGCGACCTGGCGATCCGTCGTCACGATGTTGGGGCGGCGGACGGACTGATCGTGAACCGATGGAGGCTCGACTCGCGCCGATCTATGCCCGACACGGCGACGACGCGCCAGAACACCGGGCCGCCGACCGGCAGCCTCTGCCGGACGTCGACGGGAAGGTCGACGAACGGCGTCGTCAGGACGGGGCTTTCCCAGATCACCGTCGATTCGGCGTCGAAGAGCATCACGCGATAGTTTTCGGCGGACGTCGAACTGGACCATTCGAGACGCGCGGGCGCCGAGGCGAGCACCGCTCGATCCGAGGGAACGGAGTCGATCGTCCACGCGGACGCACTCCGGTCGCGGTCGTCCGGAATCGCAGCGAGTTGCGAGGACCGCCAGACGATAAAGGACACTCCGAACACACACGCCAGAACGAGGATCATCAACGGAACGGCGCGAGCCGGATTTGAGCGCCAGCGCGCCCACGCCGTGAGCCAGCGAAGAGGCGCGGGATCGTCGTCGGCGATGTCGTTCGGCGCCGGCGCGTGCACCGCGGCGTCGATGACCTCGCGCAATTCGAGCAATGTCTTCACCTCGACGGCACAGTTCGTGCAGCGCGCAAGGTGGTCGACGATGTTTCCCCGAAGCGCTTCGTCCAGGGGCGATTCGCCGGCGCCCGCGAAGGCCGCAAGCGTCGCGGCATCCGGACACGGCCCGGGCGGGCGCTTTGCTGCCGAGCGATAGGCATCCCGCAAATCGTTCTCACTCGCGTCCACTGGTGATCCCTCCCGCTCTGAGCGTGTCGCGGACGTCTGCGAGTCCGCGGTAGACGAGGTTTCTCGCCTTGGACTCCGTCCATCCCATCAGTTCGCCGATCTCGTGCGTCGTAAAACCCTCCAGGTGCAATCCGACGGCTCGACGACGGTTTTCCGGAAGGGCGTCGACGGCCGCGGTAATCGCACGCGCCAGCTCGCTGCGCTCCGCAAGGCGCTCGGGCGACAGCTCGGGCGACGTGGGGAGAATGTGGGGACCGCGATCGTCGTTTTCTTCCGCGCCCTCGTGCCGGAGTTGTTCCTCTCGGCGCGAGCGGGCGCGGCGGATGGCGTCGATCGTGGTTGTGGCCGCGATGCGATACACGTAAGACGCGAGGTCGCGGATTTCCCTCTCAGTCTCGATTGCGCGAAGCAGGCGGAGGCTGGCTTCCTGGACGATGTCGTCGACCTGCAGCCCGAGGTCTCTCGGGCACAACTTAGCTACGGCATCGCCGAGGAACCGGCGATATTCCTCGACGATGCGTGCTTCGTGCGCGGTCCGGAAAGACATGGAGAGTGAACAGGATTACAGGATTAGCAGGATTCACAGGATTCATGAATGGTAAAGCCACGATACTGTTGCTTCACCCACTTCGATTCTGTCAATCCTGAAAATCCTGTAATCCTGTCAACTCTCTACTGTGCCTTGAACGTTTCGGTCGGCATGCCCGCGGCTTGCCAGCCCTGAATGCCGCCCTTGAGAGCGAAGGCATTCGTGAAACCGAGCTCCTGAAGCCTGCGGACGGCCGCCTTGCTCGAGCCCTCAGAGCCGCAGGCGCAATACGCCACGATGAGCGTGTCCTTCGCGACGTCCTTCGACCACGCCTCGAGCTTGTCGGACGTCACGTGGACCGATCCCTTGACGACCTCGCCTGTGATCGCGCCGCGCACGTCGATGACGATCATCTTCGTGTTTGCCGCCATCTTCGCCTTCACGTCGTCGAGAAGGATGACACGCGGTTCGGCTGCGGCGATGTCGGCCGCGGTAGCGGTGTGGGCGTGGGCTGCAGGCATCGGCGCGGCTGCAGGCTGCTGAGCCGAAGCGATTCCGGCCGACGTGAGCATGACGCCGGCTACGAGCGCGGCACGGAGTGTTCGAAGATCCTTCATTTCCTGAATGTCCTTTTCGTTGAGGCTCTCGGTGCGCGTCATCAGCATTCGACGCACGGGACCGATGGGCTGTGTTTCTGCCGGCGCGGCGAGCGCGACGGCTTCGAAGTCTTTCGCGTCGGCGTGTCGGACACCGTCGTCGGGCGCGGATCGTCGGCAGCAACGGCAGGAGTCGCCGCCGTCGCGGGTTCTGCCGAAATCGTGCCGGATGCGCTGGCGGGTGCTGGCGCCGCGAGTGGAACCGGCTCGGAAGCAATTGTCGGCGACGGCGCAAGGCGAGGCTGCGTGGCCACAATCGTGAGCGCTGCAGCGACGGCGACAATGGCCACCATCGCGAGCGCGACCATCAGGCGGCCGTGGCCGGCAGGCTGCGGGTCGGCCGCGGCGCGGGCGGTTCGCCAGACGCGGTCAAACGACGGCACGATCGCCTCGTCACCGTCGCGCAGTTCACGAAAGTTCTTCTGCACGCTCTCGTCGTTGCCATTCTGCAACATAGGACACCTCACTGGCTTCCAGCGCCATCCGAAGACGCTTCTTTCCCCGTTCGTAATGCTGCCGAGCCGAACCAATCGTGACCGACATGACCGCGGCGGCCTGTTCGATCGTCATGTCGTGGTAGAAGACGAGCTCGAGCGCCTCGCGCTGGCGTCTGGCCAGCGTGCCGAGTGCCCGGCGGAACGCATCTCGAGTCTCGTTGGCAAAGACCGACTCGTCTGGATTCTCGAAGGGCTCCACGTCGCGATCGTGCGCAGCGAGCCGCAGGGTCAGTACCTGGCGCACGGCGGCGCGGCGCCGGCGGTCTGCCGCCGTCAACCGGATGACGGCGAAGAACCACGTTCGAAACGACGACTCGCCCCGGAATCGGGCTCGTCCGTCGAGGATCTTGACGTACACGGTCTGCAGGACGTCTTCGGCCTCGTGGGGATTCCGGTTGCAGCACGCCAGCGCCCAGCAGAAGCCGGCGCGGTGATTTTCTTCCAGAAGTTCGACGAGTTCGGGGTTCAGCATTCCGTTGTGCACAGTCGGACAGTTGGTCGCGCCGAAACCGGAATCATATGACACATGGGAAGGACTCGAGTTGCAGGCCGTGGGCGATCGTGAGAAATAGGGGAGCGTAGATTTCTTTGCGCCTCTGCTTGCGTGACTTTGCGTCGGGTCTGCGGGAAAGCTCAAGGCGTTAAGAGAGTTCTCGCAGATACAAGACATGACCGCAAAGGCGAGGACAGAACATCGAGAAGGTGAACCGTGATCATCTCCGAGACCGAACGGCTGCGACTTCGGCCGCTGACCGTGGAAGACGCCCCGTTCATCCTTGAGCTCCTCAACGATCCGTCGTGGTTGCGGTTCATTGGGGACAAGGGCGTGCGCACGATCGAGGACGCGCGCACCTACATCGCGTCGGGCCCGATGGCGATGTACGAACGGCTGGGGTTTGGCCTCTACGTTACTGAGCGACGGACGGACGGTGTTGCGATGGGCATGTGCGGGCTGATCAAGCGCGACGGACTCGATGACGTCGACATCGGCTTTGCGTTCCTCCCGAAGTACTGGGGACGCGGCTACGCCCACGAAGCGGCGGCTGCGGTGATGGACTACGGCCGAAACGTCGTCGGCCTGACGCGGATCGTCGCGATCACGAGCCCGGACAACGAGTCGTCGGCGCGCCTGCTCGAGAAGCTCGGGCTCCGATTCGATCGAATGATCCGATTGACGGACGGCGCCAAGGAGGACCGGCTGTTCGTGCCGGACTCGTAGCAGCACCCGGTGAACAGTGGCCCTTCTACCTTTCCGCCTCCACCTTCACCACCACAAACGTCACGTCGTCGTTCTGCGGCGCGTCGCCCGCCCAATCGTCGCCATCGCGGACGAAGCCGTCGAGGATCTCCTCGGCCGACAGATGTCCGAGCGCCGCGAGCACCTCGCGAGCGCGTTCGAATCCCGGCATCTCCCGTTCGGCGTTCATCCGCTCGGGGAACCCGTCGCTCATCAGTAGGACCACGTCACCGGGGCCGAGCGCTACGTCAACCTCGGCGTAGGGAAACGTCACGACACTCCCGAGCGGCATCGCACGGATCACGATCTCGTCGATCTCCTTCGTCTCCGAGCGATAGATGAACGCCGGCGGCATTCCGGCCGAAGCAATGCGAAGCCGCCCGCCGTCCACCTTCGCGACTGTCAATGCCATGTAGAGCCGGTGCAGTCTCAGCTGCTTGAGCGCGCGGGTCGTCAGCGACAGCATCCGCCCAAGGTCGTTCTCGTCGGCGTATGCGACGAACAGGCTCTTCGTCGCCGTCACGAGCGAGCCGGCGCGCAGTCCGTGTCCGGTGGCATCGCCGATCGCAATGGTCAGCGATCCGTCGTTCCCGTTCGCGAAATCGTAATAGTCGCCGCCGACTTCGGTCGCCGGGCGCATGAAAGCTGCGATCGAAAGTCCCTCGAACTTCGGCAGCGTGGAGGGAAGCAGCGAGAGCTGAAGCTGTCGTGCCTCCTCGAGCTCCGCCGCCGTTCGGCGGTTCTCGGCCTCGAGCGCCGCGAGCTGGGCGCGCTCGTGCTCCTGCTCGAGTCGCAGCTCGGCCTCGCGCCGCTCCTGCGCGATCTGCGCCTCGGACAACTCGCGCACCTGAACGAGTTGTTCCTGCAGGGCGTGGTGCGTCCGCCCGACGTTGCGTGCGAGCGCGACCGACACGCTCAGGATGAGTCCGAGCAGGGCGACCAGCTCGACGAACCCGTCCGCGACTACGAGCTGGCTCGAGAAGAGCTTCAGGATTTCGCGCACGGTCAGCAGCGAGAAACATGATGACACCGATGCCAATGATGACCGCGCCGGACACGCGGCGCCGAATGGCTTGGACCATGACGCGAATCCCGTCGGCCGCCACGGCGGCCGAAATCATGATCGAGAGCACGCTCGTGACCTGGCTCGTCGCTGGAAAGAGAAAGCCCGTGAGGTTCGACGCGATCCACACGATGCCCACCGGCGCGACTAACCTCGGAATGCGTTCGGCAAACGTCGCATGGAGGAACGTCCAGAACGTCACGAGCAGAACCGGGAAAATCATGCGGTTCGCCAGCAGGAATCCGAGTGTTTCCCAGAGGCCGGAGTTTCCGTGATTTCGAAGAAAGTTGACGAAGACGAGGAGCGCAGAGCCGGCCGCGAACAGTCCGTAGAACAGGTTGCCGCGGCTTTCCCGGTTGAACGCGAACAGCAGCAGGTGCATCAGCGCTAGCGACGCCATCAGCACGAAGGCGCCTACGCTGAAGCCCGCGCCGCCGCGAGAAGTGGCGACAACTGTTTCGACCGAGCTTGCGACCGTGCGAATCCGCGCGAAGAACCCGAGCGTCATCGACGACTTCGACAGCCAGTCGGCGGTCCACGACGTGCCGGGCGCGGACAGGGCGATCGAGTAGCGGATGGCGATGACGTGTGGCCCGGCACCGCGGAACTGCAGTGCAACGGGGCGTCCGCGAGGCTGGAACGTCCGCTCGGTGTCGGTCGTCGCGGCGACCGTGCCCCAGCTGGCGATCTTTTCGCCGTCGACGTAGATCTCGGATGCGCCTAGATGGAAGATCTCGAAAGCGAGCGGGCGATCCGCGGCCGACGCGTCGACGTCGAGATGGATCCGGAACCATCCGATTCCAGTCCAGCCGGTCGCCGGCGGGTCGCTGGCGAGCAGAGCAGGGGATGCGAGCGGCTCCCACTGGCTGTCGTCGAGAGTTGCCGCTGCCCAGGCGGGGTCGTCTCCGCTCCGATATCGCCAGCCTTCACGCAGCTCAATGCCCGCTGGAGCGGATACCGCGTCCCAAGTCACCGGAGTCTGACCGCCGGCGAAGGCGCTCGACGAACAGGTCCACGCGATGACGAGGACCGCAAGCAGTCGGATCGTGTGCTTGAGCATAGTGTGTAAGGCCGGCGGCGAGAGGACGACTTGTAGCGAGTCCGTCCGCTGCGCGCAAGGACGGGGTGGGGAATGGGAGCCGCGTCGTGTTCCTGCTCTGCGTCTTTGCGAGTCCTTTGCGTCTCTGCGAGAAATCTGACTCGAGGCCGGATTTCCCGCAGAGACGCAAAGGACTCGCAAAGGCGCAGAGCCCCACCCGCTCGATTCGCGTTGCCCTTCTCCCTGTTTCCGCGCTTCCACTTTGCCTTCGGAGTGCTTATGCGCGAGACTTTGCAGTCGCGAATCCTCGCGAACTCCTCCCGTCGACTGATCGTTGTGACCTCCTTATGAACACACGGACGATTCTGATCGCGATGCTCGTGGCCGCGTGCTGCGCGCCAATTCTGACCCGAGGCGCACAGCCCCCCGGGACGACGGCAACCGTCGTCCGGTTGCCAGCGCCGGTCGAGGCCCTCGACCCGAGACCGCTCGCTCCGATCGCCGCGTCATCGGATCCGGCCTTTCGCCCGAAGCGCACACCCGGAGAACTATCGGATCGCGTCGTCAGCTACACGATGCAGGCAACGCTCGATCCGTCCCCCGGCGTGAAGTCGGTGACGGGCAAGCAGCGCCTGACGTGGCGCAACCCGAGCGACGCGCCCGTCGGCGAACTGCAGTTCCACCTCTACCTGAATGCCTTTCGCGACCGCGAATCTACGTTCATGCGGGAAAGCGGCGGAAAACTGCGCGGAGACATCATGCCGGAAGACGGCTGGGGCAACATCGAGGTGACGTCGATGGCGACGGCGGCCGGTGAAGACCTACTTCCGCGCCTCGAGTTCATCCAGCCAGACGACGGCAACGTCGAGGATCGCACGGTCGCGCGGGTGCCGCTGACGACGCCGGTCGCGCCCGGACAGACGATCGAGCTCGACATGTCATTCGTCTCGAAGTTGCCGAAGATCTTCGCGCGGACGGGCCATGCCGGGAACTTCTTCTTCGTCGGCCAGTGGTACCCGAAACTCGGCGTCTACGAGCCCAAGGGCATGCGTGGCCGGACGGACTCGGGCTGGAACTGCCACCAGTTCCACGCGAACTCGGAGTTCTACGCGGACTTCGGAGTTTATGACGTCGAGCTGACCGTTCCCGAGAATTTCACGGTAGGCGCGACGGGAGCGCTCCTCGGAGGACGGCCTTCGCCGGACGGCGGGGTGACGTATCACTACCGCCAGGCGGACGTGCACGACTTTGCGTGGACTGCGGACGACAACTTCGTGACTGGCGAGCGCACGGTGTCGATCGAGGGCGCCAGCGACGTCAAGGTCACGGCGCTCGTGCAGGCCGAGCACGCGGCGACGCTCGAGCGGCATCTCGATGCGTCCGAGAAGTCCCTCCGCTGGTTTCACGCCAACATCGGCCCCTACCCCTACGAAACGCTGACGTGTGTGGACCCACAGGAGGACGGTGACGGCGCGGGAGGCATGGAGTATCCAACGCTCATCACGGCCGGTATCGCGACGACGTCGGAGGGCACGCTACCCGAAGTGGACGACCCGCTGCTCGAGATCGTGATCTTCCACGAATTCGCGCACCAGTACTGGTACGGCATGGTCGCCTCGAACGAGTTCGAGGAACCGTGGATGGACGAGGGGATTACGAGCTACTCCGAGGACCTCGGACTCCCCGACCTCTGGCCCGCCAAGCGCTCGGCCTACGTCGCCTATGGCGGCGTGAACGTCCTCTGTCTGCCGTTCGAGAATCCCGCCCTCGCAGAATTCTCGCGTTTCGCCGCGCAACGGTCAGTGGTCCGGCGCGGTCCCCTCATCAACCAGTCGTGGGGATACAAGGGCGCGTACGGCTACGGCGTGAACGCGTATCCGCGTCCGGCGATCGCGCTGCAGTCGCTCCGGATCCTCGTCGGTGACGAAACGATGCGGCGGATCCTGCGGACCTATTTCGATCGCTGGAAGTTCGGGCACCCGACGTCACAGGATTTCTTCGACGTAGCGTCGGAAGTCTCTGGACGGGACTTGCAGTGGTACTTCGACCAGGCTTTCCGAAGCGATCGACTTCTGGACTACGGCGTGCAATCGGTCGAGACGCGCGAGCAGCAGGACACGGTCGACGTGATCCTCGAGCGCGTCGGCGACGCGGTGTTCCCGATCGATGCGCGCGTGACCCGGGCCGACGGGTCGATGGAAACCCTTTCGTGGGACGGTCGATCGGCGCAGCGCGTGTTCACGATCGCCAGGCTGCCCGCGGTGCAGCGCGTCGATGTATACCCGAACGGTTCGCCGAGGCTCGACGCCTTTGCGACGAACGACACGTGGACCGAACGCACGGATCGCGCTGGTCCCGCTCGTCTCGCGACCGACTGCGGACTGCTCTTCGAGCACCTCACGCTCCTGCTGCTGGGCGCGTTTTAGAAAGGCCATTGCACCGATGAACCCGCTTCTCGCCATTGCCCGCGGCATTCGCGCCGCTTCGTCATCCGGATCACTCGTTGCGCTCGGCTGGATCTATGGAGTGCTGGCCGCACTTGCAGCGATCCTGACGATCGTCGTCTACACGGTAGTTTCCCTGGGCGTCGCCAGATCGGGGGTTGCAGGACAGCTGCGTTCCGGGCTGCCGACCGACTGGCTGATCGACACGTTCACGCAGCCCGGCGCCGGCTCGAAGTTCATTGCGATCCTGATGCTCGCGGTCGCGCTGGCGGTGGTGTACGCCGCAGCTTCCGTGGCTCTGTCGGGCGGTGTAGTCGCGCGCTTGCTTGGGTCGCTGGAAGCCGGGAGTGGCGAGCGCGAGCCGTTTCTCGCGGCGTGCGGCCGTTTTGCCGGACCCATGCTGCGTGTCGCCCTGATCGAAGTCGTGTTCCTCGTCGTCGTCGGAGGTGTGCTCGCCATCGTGTGGGTGGCGGGGCTCGCGGGCGATGCCGGCAATGCCTTTGCATGGATCTCCCTGGGAGTGCTGGTCATCGCAATCGCCGTGATCACGGGAGTGTCCGACGTTGCGCGCGTGCACGTTGTCGCGACGGGCGATCGTTCGGCGGTGGCGGCGTGGCGCGACGCGCTCGCGCACGCCGCTCGGCGCGCGCCAGTGTTCATCGTCGTGGTGGTGTTCAATCTCGTCGTCGCCGCGGCCGTTGCGTGGATCGCGGTGACACTGCACGGGACGATTCAGCGCGAGACCGGGACCGGCGTCCTCATCGGCCTCGCCGTCGGACAGGTCGGCGTGCTCGGTCGAATCTGGGTTCGCATCGTCGCGCTCTCGACGCAGGCGTCGCTCCGCCGGCTGGCGGCATGAGTTGACAGGGGGAGGTTCCAGATGAGCACGGAAACGCCGTCCTCGCGACGGGCAGTGGAGAAGCGGTACTACATCGCGGCGGCCGTCGGGTCGATCCTGATCGTGTTCGCGGGGTTCGCGCGGACGTACTACCTCAAGGGCTTTTCGACGCCCCTCCGATCCTCGAGCTCGTACACGTCCACGGCATCGTGATGTCGCTCTGGTTCGTGGTGTTTCTCGTACAGGTGGCGCTGGTTGCGTCGAGGCGTACGGACATCCACCGGAAAGTCGGCGTTGGCGGGACGGTGTTGGCGGCATTGATGGTGATCATCGGGGTGGCGACTGCAATCTCGGCCGCGCGGCGCGGAGTCTCGCCCGGGCCGCCGCCTCTGGTGTTTCTCATCGTGCCGCTCGGCGACCTGCTCGTGTTCTCGGTCCTCGTCGCGGCGGGCATCTCGCTTCGCAAAAAGTTGTCGACGCACAAGCGGCTGATGCTCATGGCATCGATGGGGATACTGACGCCGGCAATTGCGCGGCTTCCGTTCGAGTTCATCGCGACGGGCGGACCGCTGGTGTTCTTCGGGCTGACTGATCTCGTGATCCTCGCGGTGATTGCTATCGACACGGTGCGGAACCGGCGGCTGCACCCGGCATTCGGCTGGGGAGCGCTGCTCGTCATCGCGTCGCATCCGCTGCGGTTGATGCTTGCCGGGACGGACGTGTGGATGCGGTTCGCGGCGTGGCTGGTGGGGTAATGTTCGAATGAACCTCGTCAATCACCCGTGGAATATCGTGTTCGTCGCGGGATTCGTCGTGTACATGGCGATTCGCCAGGTCTACATGGCCCGCACGAAGGACACCGAGAAGTCGGTCAGCCGGATCGACGGCATTGAGAAGATCCTGCTCGTCGTAGTGTTCGCCGGCTCGCTGCTGGTGCCGGTGCTCTACCTGCTGACTCAGCTGTTCGCATTCGCAGACTATGTGCAACCGGCGTATGCGCCGTGGTGCGGCGCGGCGGTGATGGTCCCGGCATTGTGGCTATTCTGGCGCTCGCACGCCGACCTGGGGCTGAACTGGTCGATGTCGCTCGAGATGCGGCGCGAGCACGAGCTGATTCGAACCGGAGTCTACCGGCGGATGCGCCACCCGATGTATGCGGCGATTTTCATGTTCGGGGTCGCGCAGGCGCTGCTGCTGCCGAACTGGGTTGCGGGGCTCTCGGCGCTCGTCTCGTTTGCGCCGATGTACATCGTGCGGACACCGCGCGAGGAGCGGTTGATGATCGAGGCGTTCGGGGAGGAGTACGAGGCGTACATGCGTGAGACGTGGAGGGTGTTCCCGAAGCTCGGGTAACCGTTCAGACTTTGCGCCTTTGCGCCTTTGCGTGAACTTCGTCGGGACGTGAAAACCATTCACGCAAAGGCGCAAAGGCGCAAAGCTCGTCGTCATGCGTGCCTTTGACGATCTCGCGGCACTCCGGTGGCGGCCGGCGCCTCATCCCCTCAGCTTCCGGATATTCATGGCGCGCAACCTCGACGCCAGGGTCGTCGGTTTGATACCGAGGAGCTCCGCGGCGCCACCCGGTCCGTAGATCCGCCAATCGGCCGCTGCGAGCGCCGCCATGACGTTCTCGCGCTCGCGGCGGTCCCATTCGGCCTGATTCACGAATGGCGCGAGATCAACGGTGGACGGAGTGGAGCCGCTGTTTGGCGCCGCCACATCTGCGCTCGGCAAAATCTGGTCGAGCCCGAGCGGCCGTGATCCTCCCCTCGAAAGAATGATTGCCCGCTCGATGACGTTCTGCAGCTCGCGGACATTCCCGGGCCAGTCGTATCGCTGCAGCCGCTCCATCTGCTGCGGACCAATCTGGAGGTCGCCCGATCGACCCTTCCGGCGAGCACGGTCGATCATGTGGCGCACGAGCAGGGGAATGTCCTCTCGCCGCTCACGCAGGGGCGGAACCTCGAGCGGGAACACGCTCAGCCGGAAGTAGAGGTCCTGCCGGAACCTCCCGATTTCGACCTCGCGCCTCAGGTCGCGATTCGTGGCGGCCACGACTCGGACGTCGACTCGACGGGTGCGGTCCTCGCCAACGCGCTCGAACGAGCCCTCCTGCAGGACGCGCAGAAGCTTGCCCTGCAACTCGAGTGGAATCTCGCTGACCTCGTCGAGGAAAAGCGTTCCGCCGTCGGCTAGTTCGAACCGGCCCACGCGATCACGATGTGCGCCGGTGAAGGCGCCGCGCACGTGGCCGAAAAACTCGCTCTCGAACAGGTCCCGAGGGATCGCCGCGCAGTTCACCTTCACCATCGCTGCTCGGGCTCGCTCACTGCGTTCGTGGATTGCGCAGCTGATGAGCTCCTTTCCGGTGCCCGACTCGCCGAGGATCAACACGCTCGCGTCGGTCGGAGCCACAAGTGCGATCTGTTCGAGCAGCTTCAGGAGCGAAGGGCTCTGGCCGACGATGTCGCTGAACGCGCGCTCGTCGCGGACTTCTTCTCGCAGGTATTCGTTCTCGAGCCTGAGCTGATCGCGAAGTCGCTCGATTTCGGTGAAAGCGCGACTGTTCGCGATGGCGACGGCCGCGTGGTCGGCGAGAATCCTGAGCCAAGAGAACTCGGCCTCGTCGAGCGACTGGCGGCTGAAGACTCCGAGAACGCCGAGGATCTCGTTGTGAAAAACGAGAGGCTGACCGGCGAATGCTCGAATGCCCTCGCGCTCGGCCCACTTCGGTCGCGCGATCCACGCCTGGTCGACGGCGATGTCTCGAAGGAGCAGCGGATCGCCCGTCGCCCCGATGCTTCCGATCTTGAGCACGCCGAGCGGAAAGCGGCGAAAATCGCCGTCGACCCGCGTCCAGTCTTCCACTTCGGGCTTCGATGGATTGCCTCCGCTCGCCTTCAGGTGCAGGCATTCGGTCTGATCCGGACACTGCAGGCGCATCGGGCACCGGTCGCAGATGTCACCGGGACACCGAAGCCAGATCCTGGCGAGCGCAACTCCGGGCGAGGCCACGAGTCCGGTGACAATCCGGTCGAGGACCGCCTGAACCGTTCGCTCCTGCGCGACCTGCAGTGCAAGTGACTGGAGACTCTCGAGCTGCACGACCGCCAGCCTACACGAAATCTCGTGGCGTGATCACGGGAAGGCAACGAACAACGATATGTCGTTACATGCCCACGACGAGACAAAGTCACCTAAGCCATTTCATATCAGCAGGTTCGGACTCCTAGAGCTCGTGGCACGCGTGCTGCACCAAAGGCCACCAGCGAATGTCGGAAGGATCCGGAGCGAACAAGGAGAACGAGATCCAATGAAGGCAGCAGTCATCATAATGTCCGATCCGAAGTCGGAATCGGAGGAGTCACTCGGTCGGCTGTTCAATGCGCTGGCGGCGGCGTACGACTTCAAGAACCGCGGAGACGAGGTCACGATCCTCTTTCAGGGCGCGGGCACGCGTTGGGCCGGAGAGCTGGCGAACAGGGACCATCCGGCGTACGAGCTGTTTACTGCCGTGAGGGACAAGGTCGCGGGGGTGTCGTGCGGATGCGCGGACGTCTTCGGCGCAGCGGAAGGCGCGAGCGCCTGTGGCCTGCAGCTGATCGCGGAAAATCCGGTGCCGAACACGAGCGGACTTCCGAGCCTCGCCCGGCTCTCGTCGGAGGGGTTTGCCATTCTGACCTTCTGACGGCCAGAGTCGCTCCGACGATTGCCGAAGCGCAGGATCGGCAGTCATCGATGAGTCAACTTCGTTTACGGTGAGGGGGTAGTGAGACTCGCGGAAACCCTCACCGTGCGAACCGCGGGAAGGACGGAACAATGGCCAGGAACTTCGCGGAGATTGCATTCACCGACGCCGTGAAGGCACAGCAGGAAAAGCACGGCTCGCGTCGCTCGTACGCGCGGATGGAGGCCGTGCAACAAGGCACGGACATTGGCTTCGCCGAGGCCGAGTTCATTGCCGAACGCGACGGATTCTATCTGGCGACTGTCGGAGCGAACGGCTACCCGTACGTTCAGTTCCGGGGCGGCCCCGCGGGATTCCTCAAGGTGCTCGACCACGCGACGCTCGGTTATGCGGATTTCCGCGGAAACCTTCAATACGTCAGCGTCGGAAACCTGACGGGCAACGACCGGGCGGCGCTCATTCTCATGGACTATGCGAACCGCCGACGACTGAAGATCTATGCGCGCATCGAGGTGGTCGACGCCGGCGAGAATCCGGAGTTGATCGCGCGGCTCGAGGATCCGGAGTATCCGGGGAAGATTGAAAGAGCGATGGTGCTGCATGTCGAAGCCTTCGACTGGAACTGCCCGCAGCACATCACGCCGCGCTACACGGTCGAGGAGATCCGGGAGATGAACGCTCCGCTGGTCGAACACATCGCGAAGCTGGAGGCCGAGCTCGAGCGGTTGCGGTGAAAACCGGCTGGTCCATTCATGCTTTGCGCCTTTGCGCCTTGGCGCGCACTTCTTCGACTGCTTGAAGAGGTTCGCGCAAAGGCGCAGAGGCGCAGAGGTCGCAGATCAGAAGTTCAGTTTCCGCATCACGAACTTCGGCAACGAACAGATCGCCAGCATCACGAACCGCCAGATCCCGGGTACGTACGCCACGCCCGTCCCGCGGTCGATCGCGCGCACGATCGCCGGCGCAATCGCCTCCGGCACCGTCGCGAAAGGCGGCACCGGCAGTCCTTCCGTCATCCCCGTCTTGATGAACCCGGGCTTTATGAGCACCGTCTTCAATCCGGCATCGCGATACTTCAGGTCGAGCCCCTCGAGGTAAAACGACAACCCGGCTTTCGCCGCGCCGTAGAGGTAGGCGGTCTTGCGCGGACGGTCGCCCGACACCGAGCTCAATACGCAGAGCGTTCCGCCGCCGGCCTCGATAAGCCGCACCGCCGATGCCTCGCAGACGTGCACCGTGTTCGTGAAGTCGGCCGTCAGCACCCGATCCCGCATATCGGCATCCGCCTCGAGCGCGTCCTGCGTACCGAAGAGCCCGGCAGTCACGACGACCGCATCCACCTTGCCGAGCGCTTCCCACGCCGACGCGAGCGCCGGTTCGATCGTCGCCCGGTCGAGCAGGTCGCACGGGATCGTCGCCGGCACGCTGCCGCCGAGCGCTTCGAGGTCGGCCGCGCTTCGCTTCAGATCCTCGACGTCGCGGCCGATCAGTGCTATCCGATCGCCGCGTTCGGCCAGCTTGCGC
The DNA here is from genome assembly GCA_016705245.1 of Blastocatellia bacterium. Lineage (GTDB taxonomy): Bacteria > Acidobacteriota > Blastocatellia > UBA7656 > JADIYM01 > JADIYM01. The sequence goes on from JADIYM010000005.1 coordinate 138,128, forward strand.
GCGACGGCCCGACCGATGCCCTTCGTCGCTCCGAGAAACACCACGTTCATTCGTTGTCTCCAAGCAGGCGCACGGACTGCGCGCTGCGGATTTTTCGATCGGGATCCCACCGCCGGCGCACGTCGTCGAACGCGGCAAGCCGCGGCTCCATCGCCCGGAAGTGCTCGCGGCTCGTAAAGGCATCCTTCGTCAGGTACACGCGGCCTCCCTCGGCCGCCACGACGTCGTTGAGCCGAGCGACGAGACCTGGCGTCACATCGGTCACGGGCAGGTCGATCGCAAACGTGATCCCCGGCTTCGGGAACGAAAGCACGCCCGGCCCCTCGGGGCCGAAATCCTTCACCACGACGAGACACGGCAGGCCGCCGGTCTCGCGCACGAGACGGGCGAACTTTGCTGCCGCAGCCACGCCTGACTCCTTCGGAATGACGCACTGGTACTGCGTGAAGCCCCTCGACCCGTACGCACGGTTCCAGTCCAGAATTGCGTCTAGCGGATAGAAGAACGACTGCGGGTGGGCGATGCCGGTGCGCGTTCGCCGTCCGTGTTTCGCCAGATAGAGCGCGTTGAACATCCGCATTGAAAGCGGATTGATCGCCCAGCCAGGCATGTCGAATGGAATCGCCACCGCGCCTGGCCAGGTGAATTTCGTCGTCGGCGCTTCGCCGGGCTCGGCCCAACGGCCCTTCACGAGAATTCCGCGCCCGCTCGGATGCAGCAGGTCAGCCCACGCAACTGTGTAGGGCCAGGAACGGCCGGCGTCGACGAGCCGTTCCGCGAGAGTCTCGAAGTCCGGCGCCGTTTCCGACTCGCTCCAGATCCACGGCGAGTTGACGCGCTTGAGCCGCACCTCCACTTCTAGTATGTGCCCGGTCAGCCCCATCCCGCCGACGGTTGCGTCGAACAGCTCGCGTTCGACGTCCGGTCCGGTTTCGACGATGTCGCCGCTGCCGGCGCGCAGCAGCAGGCGCGAGACGTGCCGGCCGAATGTGCCGGCTTCGTGGTGATTTTTGCCGTGGACGTCCGATGCGACCATCCCGCCAAGCGTCACGAACTGCGTTCCCGGCGATACCGGCGTGAACCAGCCGCGGTCGAGCAACGCCCGGTTGAGGGCGAAGAGCGAAAGTCCAGCCTCAGCCCGAAGGACGCCGGTCTCGGGGTCGAAGGCGAGAATTCTGTCCGCGAGCCGCGTCGACGCGATCGTCCCGCCCCCCTTTGCGGGCAACGACGAATCGCCGTACGAGCGTCCGAGGCCGCGCGTGAGCGACACGTCGCGCGTCAGGCGCTCGAGGTCTTCGCCGATCCGCTCGAGGCCCTCGACGACCGGGCTGCGGCCCCACCCCGAGAGTCGCGTCGCTGCCGACGTCGCAGTCGCGTTGCGCGTCACGGGAAGGACCGGTGTGGCCACGGAACGCATTCGCGTGCGCGTCAGGCCGGTTGCGGCCCGGCCTCGCGCTCGAACGCGATGTAGTCGAGGGTGAGCGGTTCGCCGCCTTCCGCGCGCACCGCCGAGAGTACCTGTCCGCGGTGATGCACGCCGTGCGTGTACAGATGGGTGAGGATGTCGCGCAGCGGCGTGTCGAACGGCTCGCCCTTGAGGTTGCTGTAGTGGATCGTGCCGGATAGATGTCCCTCGGAAACACCCTCCAGGAACGCCTTGAACCGGGCGTGCGTCTCGTCCGCGTAGGCTTCGCACTCGTCGAGCGGCATGGTCGCCCATTCGCCCTCGGGATTCGGCAGCCCCAGAATCCGGTGCAGCCAGAAACGCTCGGCGATGAGCAGGTGCGAAAGCGGATCGAGCGCCTTGGACCCTGCGACGGGCACGGTGCGGATCGACGCGATTGCCCGCAAATTCGCCCAGGCGTTGTAGTTCAGGAAATGCTCGAGTTGCGCGATCATAGGCCTCGGATCTGCCACAGATTCAGGCAGATAGACACAGACCAGCGTTCATCTGTGGTCATCTGTGGACAAGTCTGGTCTCGCCCGATCCCTCGACGATGCGGCCGATGCGCCAGTGGGGCTCGTTGAGCGAATCGAGGTGGGCTTCGATGGCCGCGGCGGGGGCGCCGTCCCCTGCAACGACGACCATTCCGACGCCCATGTTGAGCGCGCGATAGGCCTCGGCGTCTTCCAGGTGTCCGAGCTCGACCAGCATTCGGAACAGCGGAGGAGCACTCCACGAATCCAGGTCGACCTCGAACGAGCACCCGTCAGGCAGGATGCGGGGCACGTTGTCGACGAGCCCTCCGCCGGTGATGTGCGCGAGCCCCTTGATGTGACCCGTCTCGAGCAATCCATCGAGCGCCTGCAAGTAGCTCTTGTGCGGCGCGAGCAGCGCTTCCCCGACCGAAATGCCGCCGAGTTGCTCCGGCCGCGAGTCCGGCGTGAAGCCGCCGACTTCGAAGAAGAGCTTTCGCGCAAGGCTGTATCCGTTCGTGTGCAGTCCCACCGAAGGAAGCGCGATCGCGACGTCACCCGGAGCGATTCCCGCGCCCGTGATGACGTGCTGGCGGTCGACGACGCCGACGATGAATCCGGCAATGTCGTATTCGCCCGCCGCGTAAAATCCAGGCATTTCGGCTGTCTCGCCGCCGATGAGCGCGCAGCCGTTCGTGCGGCAACCTCGCGCGACGCCTTCGACGACCGACACCACGACGTCCGGATCGAGGCCGCCCGTTGCGAAATAGTCCATGAAGAAAAGCGGCCTCGCGCCCTGCACGAGGATGTCGTCGACGCAGTGGTTGACGAGGTCTTCGCCGACCGTGTTGTGAACCCCGGTCATGAAGGCCAGACGCAGTTTCGTGCCGACGCCGTCGGCCGACGAGACGAGCACTGGCTCTTTCATCCCTCCGAAGTCCGCGCGGAAGAGAGCGCCGAAGCTGCCGATCTCCGTCAGCACGTTCGGCGTGAACGTGGCCTTCGCGAGTCCCGTGATGCGCTTTACGGCGCTTGTCGCGGCGTCGATGTCGACGCCAGCGTCCTTGTAGGTGATCTGTTTCGGGTCGTTCATCGAGTGTCGGTGAGGGAGTGATTGGTCGAGCGAGCAGGCGTCACTACACGCCTAGCGGCTCCTTCTCGCGCTGGGCCTTGGTTTCGGCACGCGGCGAGACTTCGATCGGGTAACGGTTCGTGTAGCAGGCGGTGCAATACATCGTGTCGCGCGCGTCGCCGCACGCGGCGAGCAGTCCGTCGAGACTCAGGTATCCGAGGCTGTCGGCGCCGACGAACTCGCGAATCTCTTCGACCGTGCGCGACGAGGCGATGAGGTGCTCGCGCGTCGGCGTGTCGACGCCGTAATAACAGGGCGCGACCGTGGGCGGGCAGCTGATTCGAAGGTGGACTTCGGTTGCGCCCGCCTGCCGCACCATGTTCACGATCTTCTTCGACGTGGTTCCGCGGACGATGGAGTCGTCGATGAGGACGACTCGACGTCCGGCGATCAGGTCGATGATCGGGTTGAGCTTTACCTTCACGCCAAAGTGGCGGATGGACTGCTTCGGCTCGATGAACGTGCGCCCGACGTAGTGGTTGCGCACGAGGCCGAAGCGGAATTTCATTCCCGACTCTGCCGCGTAGCCGATCGCCGCGGCGACGCCCGAGTCCGGCACGGGCACGACGATGTCGGCGTTGACCGGATGCTCGCGTGCAAGTGCCTTGCCCATCTTGTGGCGGCTCTTGTTGACCGACCGGCCGAACACGAGCGAATCGGGACGCGCGAAGTAAACGTGTTCGAAGATGCAGTGAGACGATCGCTCGACCTTCGCGAGCGGGAACGAGGACTGCAGGTCGGAGGGGTTACTGCGGTCGATGACGAGGACTTCGCCGGGCTCGATGTCGCGCACGTATTCGGCGTCGATGAGGTCGAACGCACACGTCTCGGACGCGACAACCCACGCGCCGTCCAGCACGCCGAGCGCGAGCGGACGGAAGCCTCGCGGGTCGCGCACGACGATGAGTTGCGTCGGCGTCAGGAAAACCATCGAGTAGGCGCCGTCGATCCCGTTGAACGTTTCGTGGATGGCGCCGACGAGCGAGTTGGCCCGCGAGCGGGCAAGCTTGTGGAGGACGACCTCGGTGTCGCTCGTCGAAGAGAAGATCGCGCCTTCGAGCTCGAGCTGCTGCCGATGGTCGGCGGCGTCCGGGAGATTGCCGTTGTGGCAGAGGGCTACCTGTCCGCGATGGCAATCGATGAGGAACGGCTGCGCCTCGCGGAGCGAGACCATGCCGGACGTCGAATACCGGACGTGGCCAATGGCGGCGTCTCCGGGGAGCCGTGCGAGGCGGTCTTCGTGGAAGATCTCGTTGACGTGCCCCATGCCGCGCTCGGCGTGGAGCACTCGGCCGTCGCTTGTGACGATCCCGGCCGACTCCTGACCACGATGCTGGAGGGCGTAGAGCCCGAGATATGTCAGGCGAGCGGCTTCCGGATGTCCCAGAACGCCGAAGACCCCGCATTCCTCACGCAGTTTGTCGAACATACAGCTCCATCGATCGCTCAGTCGAAACACGCCCACCACGGCTGAAATCGGGAGACCCGCGAGAATACCATAACTGGGGCGCTCCCGGCTCAGCGCCTCAGTGTCTCTGTGTGCGAAGCTCTTTTCGACCTTGAAGAGCTTCGCACACAGAGACACTGAGACACAGAGAAGAGCTCCGAAGCCTCGTTACGCCAGGTCGCCGACGCGGTGCAGTTTCATCATTGTCGAGGCCGAAACGCCCTCGATGACGCCGGTCACGACGACGACGGCCTCACCTACCTCGGCAACGCCCAGATCAACGAGGGACCGGTCGCCTCTCGCCAGCAGATCGTCCGTGCTGTCCGCAAACGATATCGCGTGCGCCTCGACGCCCCACACGGGAGCGAGTTGCCGGCACGCACGTTCGTGCGGCGCGAAAGCAATCAGTCGCTGGGAAGGTCGAAGTCCGGCGATGTGCTTCGCCATCGATCCGTGCTCGGTCAGCACGACTATTGCGCGAGCGCCTATCTCCTCGGCAGCGAGCACGGAGGCCTCGGCTGCGGCGCGCGCGAACGATCCGGACTGCACGCCGGCAAATCGGCCAGGCGTCGGTTGCGGAGCGACGTCCGATTCCTCGGCGACACGGGCGATCCGGTCCATTGTCTGGATGGCCTCTACGGGGAAGCGGCCCACGGCTGTTTCCCCCGAAAGCATGACCGCGTCGGTGCCGTCGAAGATCGCGTTTGCGACATCGGACGCTTCGGCCCGCGTCGGTCGCGGATGCTCGATCATCGACTGCAGCATCTGGGTCGCGGTGATTACGAAGCGCTCAGAGCGAACGGCGTCGGCGATCATCCGTTTCTGGAGGATGGGAACGGCCTCGGCGGATGTTTCGACGCCCAGGTCGCCGCGAGCCACCATGATGCCATCGACGACACGCAGGATCTCACCGAGGTTCTCGACGGCTTCGGGTTTCTCAATCTTAGCGACGAGTGCAACGGACGGATCAGTCGCAGCGATCAGCTCGCGCGCCGTTCGGCAGTCGGCGGCCGAGCGTACGAACGAGAGGGCTACGAGGTCGACGCCCGCCGCGAGCGCCGCAGCGAGGTCCGCGCGATCCTTGTCGGTCACCGAAGCCACCGACAGTCGCACGCCAGGGAAATTGACACCCTTTCGTTCCGAGAGCAGTCCACCGTGTATGACCCGGGCGACGAGCGTCCCCGTTTCGATCGTCTCGACGCGGAGCTCGATGAGGCCGTCGTCGATGAGAATCCGGGCACCGGGGTGGATCTCCTCCGATAGACGGTCGTACGAGACCGAAATGGTATCTGCGGTGCCTTCGATGTCCCCGGCGACGAGGTGAATCAGCGAACCGTCCCTGAGCTCGACCGGTCCGCCGCCGACGAGGCGCCCGGTCCGGATCTTGGGCCCGCACAGGTCGGCCAGGACGGCGACATTGCGCCGCGCGGCGGCGGCGATCTCGCGAATGAGTGCGATGACCTCTGCGTGTTGCTCGCGCGTACCGTGAGAGAAGTTGATGCGCGCCACGTCCAGTCCCGCGTCCATGAGGGCGCGCAGGCGCTCGGGCGACTTGCTCGATGGGCCAATGGTGGCGACGATCTTTGTCTTGCGCACGCCGCGGAGTCTACTGGCGCGGCTGAAGTCCTGCCAGTGACTCTCCTTCTCCGCGCCTCAGTGTCTCAGTGTCTCTGCGTGCGAAGCTCCTCTCAGTGGTCGAAGCGTTTCGCACGCAGAGACACTGAGACACTGAGGCGCGGACGCGGACGAGCGAGCCGATCCAGAAGTGTTTTCGAAGCACCTTCCTACTCGCCTTCGTTGACCGGACGAGTCGCCGCCGGTCGCCGAAGCGTGACCTCGGTGCCGCCCGGCGGCCGTCGCGTCCACTCGATCGTTGCGTGGATCATGTCGGCCCTCCACCGCATGTTCCCGAGCCCGCGATGGGGACCGGCCCGCTCCGCGGTTTCATCAAAGCCGACGCCGTCGTCTGCAATACGAACAGTCAGGCCTCCATCGTCGTCGACGCGGGCCTCGACCTCGACGTGGGTCGCCTTGCCGTGCCGACACACGTTGCTGACGGCTTCCTGAACGATCCGGTAGATCTGGATCGGGAGGTCGGAACCTGGCTCGAAACGTTCCTCCAGCCGATCCGAGCACGTCACCGTCGCCGTGAATCGACTGTCCGACGGCACTTCGGACTGCGCCTGGGTCACCAGCCACTCGAGCGCCGGCCCGAGGCCGAGGTTCGAAAGCGCCGACGGGCTAAGGTCTTCGCAGATGCGACGGATCTCGCCCGATACTTCTTCGATTCGCTGCCGCAGCTCACCCGGACGAGGCGAGACGTCGGCGATGGGCGCGGGCAACTTGTCCGCGAGCAGCATGAGACGTCGCAGGTCCGCCAGTGTCTGGTCGTGCAGGTCTCTCGCGATGCGGCTGCGCTCGCGCTCGGTCTCGCGGGCTACGCTGAGCCGAGTTTCGGCCAGCTCCACGTTCGCTGCCCGAAGCGCCGCGTTCTTGCGGGCAATCATCCGGTTCTGAATCGCGCCCCACGCGAGTGCGAGCACCGCGAGCAGAAGCAGTGACGCCAGCCCGGTCGTGGCCCACGGAAACGGAGCTCGCTCGACGGTGATTAGCACACCACGACCATCCGACGCGACGAGGTCGTTGTCGAACGCGACCGAGTCGATCCGGTACTGTCCGGGCTCGAGCCGGTCGAGCGAGATCTTTCCGTCGCGGACGAGTCCGTGCGTGACTTCGGTTCCTCGTGCGTCCGTGACGACGTAGCCGTACTGGAACTGGCCGCGAAACGTACGTGTGCTCGTCGCGAAGAGCTCGAGGACGATGCTGCGTTGCGGGTAGGAGAGCACGATGCCCGATTTTGCCTCGCTGGATGCGATCACGCGGTTGGCCAGCGCGCCGGCAACGTCGATGACGGGAGCGACGCTCGAGGTCTGGTAGGTCGTCAGTCCTCGGCTCGTGCCGAGGAGCGCCGCGAAGGATCGGCCGTCGGCACCAGGCACCACGTCGACGGCAAAGGTGACATCGGACGGCAGCCCACGCTCCTCGTCGATCCGCGTCTCGAGCCATCCAAATCTATCGTCCCACGCGACAAGAACGACGCCGCGGTTCGCCGTCGCGCAGAGCGCCGACCGGGCGCCGATGGGAGCGACGGATCGTACGTCGCAATCGGCAAGAATCCGCGCTTCCACCGATCCGTCACGAACGACGAGACCGACATTCGTCGCGAACCAGAGAGTGGCGGACTCTGAGCCGGCAATGCCGTAGACCGTCTGGCCAGCGAGGGACTCGCTCTCGACATTTGCGAGTCCAGTACTGGTGCACCGGAACGCGCCACGTCCGGCTGTACCGATCCACATCGCCTGTCCATCATCGACGTGAATGCAGACGATGTCTCGAATGGCGTCGCCGGCGCCGATGAAGTCGACGGATCGCAAATCGTCGCCGTCGAGCCGAAGGAGGCCCGCCCCGAACGTCCCGATGTACGTCGCGCCGTCGGAGACCGCAACGGCACGGGCCCGTAAGTCGCCGGACGCGACCTTGGCGTCGACGGGGGTGAAAGCGGGAATTCCGGCGCGACCCGGGACGGCCGCAAAGAGACCCTGCTGTGTGGCGGCGACCAATCGTCCGTCCGGGGTTGCCTCGACGTCATAGACCGTTTTTCCGTCAAGACTCGCGACGGAAGCGAGCGACGCTGCCGTTTCGCCAGCCGCAAGGCCACGGTTGGTTCCTATCCAAAGCAGGCCTGCGGCACGCGAGATCGATCGGACGACGTCGCCGTTCGCGTCGCCTCCGACCACACGCGTCTCGGGACCCCGGCGATCGAATCGGGACGCCCCGCGGTCGCCGCCAAACCAGACGACGCCTTCGCGGTCCGTAAAGCTGCAGCGCAGGGCATCTGAACGAAGCCCGCCGATCGTGCCAGCAAAGGTCTCGTGACGCTCGATGCCGGCCGTGGACACGAAGTACGCGCCCCCGGCGGCAGTCGCGACCCAGCACGTGCCGGGGTCGCCCACGCCGAGTCCGGTAACTGCGCCGACTTCGGTCGAGACGGTTGAGAGGCGGTTGTCGCGATCGAGCCGGTGGATGGCGCCCTGACGCGACCCGGTCGCGGTGCCGATCCAGAGACTTCCGTCCGATGGGTCGACGGCGAGCGCGGTGACACCGGTCGAAAGCCCACTCACGACCGGGACGGCGCTGCCGTCGACGAACCGAAGCAGTCCGCGACTGCGGCTGGCAACATAGAAGTTGCCGTCGCGGGAGACGATCGAGGCGATGTCGGGCACCCAGTCCTCCGCCTGCGCCTTGATCTCAGCCTCGTGTGACCAGGGCGCGAGCGGAGCGAGAATGCGATTGGGCGGAGCGGCAAGCCACAGCCGGTTGTCCGTGCTTGCAGCGAGGATCGTGGTTGATCGAGACGGGTCCAAACCGACGGCGCAAAAGGAGGTCTCGCCACCGCCCGCGACGAAGCTTGCCGATTCGCGGTCAATCTCGAAGAGTCCGGCATCGGTGGCTGCGAGCACACGGCCTTCGGCAAGCGGAACAAGGGCCGCCACACGTTTCGGGTCCGAGTTTCCGAGTCCGAAGATCCGCGTTCCCCGGCCGTCCTGCACGGCGAGTCCGCGGTCGGTTGCGAACCAGACGGCGCCATCCGTTGACTGACAGATGGCGTTGACGACGTCGGACGGCATCCCATCGACCATCGACACCGATCCCCACTCGCGATGATTGGCGGCCGCGACTTCCGGCGATCGAACGACTGGCCGCGTCGCCATCGGTCCGGGGGCCGCCGCGACGGCCATGGAGCAAACGAGGAGTGCCACCGCGACCGTGCTGCCAGGAAATCCGCTGCCAAGTCCGACCCGCTCGCTATCGCTCGCGGTACTGATCTCCTGTCGACCGACTGTGTATTTCGAGACACGCTTGGCCAATGCCCACCTGCGCCATCTTGGGAACCTGCGATTTATCCGGCGCACGCGGCTAATGGCCCTTCACCACGGGTTCGGCGGCAAAGCGTTTTCGATCGCGCGTTATCCACTCGTCAAGCTCAGCCGAAGCCTTCTCGAGCTCGTCGTCGTTGATGAGCCCGCGCCGCAGCGCCTCGAAAAACGCGCGGGTCCGGACGTTGTACGCAAGCTTGTCGTAGGCGGCATCCGCCGTGCCGGCGGAGTGCGACGGGAAGAGCTTCTCGTAAAGCGTCGCGAGGCGGCTTTCGACGCCGCGGATGGACAGCTTGCATTTCCGCGAGATGGTCCAGTTCGACAGACCCAGCGCGAGGTAGTAGAGCGCTTCGGCCTCGAACTCGGTGAGCAGCGGTTGCTTGAACGAGTCCTTGAACGCCGGATCGATCATGTCGGCGCCGTCCTCGAGGACGGCGGCGATGAAGCGCAGCAACCGTGGCTCGGGATTGTTCTTGTCGATGAAGCCGTAGGGCGGCTGCGGGTCGACGGTTTTCACGATCTTGCGGATCTCGGTGATGTAGATCTCGTGCGGGAACTGGGTCCAGAAGATGATCCGCGCCGACGGGAAACCCTTCCAGATGGCGCGCGCGGCCTTGACGCCCGACGTGCCCGGCATCTGGATGTCGAGGACGCAGAGGTCCGGCCGATGCTCGAGTGCCATCTCGACGGTTGAGAGACCGTCGCCGGCCTCGAGAATTGGCCCGAACGCGGGGAACTCGCGCGCGAGCAGATCCCGCATGTAGGTCCGCTGGGCGACGTTGTCCTCGGCGACGAGAATCGGCATCGGTGGCTCCGGGCATCAGTACCGCGCGCGGTAGCGCACGGGTAAACCGCGAGATCCGTCCGATCGAGCAGACCCGTGCGCTACCGCGTACGGTACTGTGACGTGCGGCGCCGTGCAGAACGCCCGCTGGCATTACACGCCGCAGGGCGGGACAGGTCAATGTGGGTACCCACAGCGTTCGTGACCGGGGAGCCGTTTTTAACAGCGTGCGCAGCCGCGTACGACGTCCGAATTGGCCTCGTGGTGGGATTCGGGCACTGGGATGACACTGCGGACATGAGCCGTCCCGCACATCCGTCGCCGACTCCCCTCGAGCGTCCAGACTTCGTGCCCCAGAGGATCGATCGCGCCAGTCGCGGTCGGGGCGTCACGATGTTGCTGTTGCTTACCGTCGTCGTGTGTGCGGGATGGAGCCTCGTTTTATCCGACCGGCAGGTGCGAGCTGCGTCCGACACGCCGGTTGCCTTCTGGTCGTGGCGCCGCGAGCTGCCCGAACAGTCCGTCGTCGATCGCGCGGTCACGGCGACCGGTGCGCAGACGCTGTTCGTACGTGCCGGGACGCTCCATTCCGGCCACACCGGGCTCACTCGGATCCGCGAGACAACGGGACCGTGTCCGATCGGGATCGACGTGCACTTCGTCTACAACGCGACGCCGGAACTGCTCGAGGAGTTCGAGACGACCGGGGTCGCGGATCTGGCCGGTGCAATCGTCGACGCCTACGAGCTCGACGCCGCACGCTCCATCGAAGCCGGGAGCGCGGTCTGCGGTATGCAGCTCGACCTCGACGTGCCGACGCGGCTCCTGCCCCGATATGGAGAGCTGCTGCGGGCGGTCGACGCGAGGCTGCCGGAAGGCTCGCAGCTTTCGGTGACAGGGCTGCCGACGTGGATGACGTCAAAGGATCTGCCGACGATGCTCGAGCCCGTCGACTTCTGGATTCCGCAGTTCTACGGCGGCACGGTTCCGCGCGACGTGCGCGACACGACGCCGATTGCGGCCGTCGACCAGGTGCGCGCCGGCGTGCGCCGCGCGAGCCGGCTCGGGAAGCCGTTCTTCGCCGGCCTGGCGGCGTACGGATACACGCTTCAGTTCAACTCGGACGGCTCGCTGCGGGCGCTGCACGGGAGGGTGGATCCGGCGCGTTGCGAGAAGCTACGACGTCGAGGTCGTCGTCGATAGCGACTCGCCCGATTCGGTTTCCAACGGGCGAGTCACATACCGTGTCCTTACGGCGAGCGTGCTCGACGAAATGCGGGTTGCGCCGGGTGATTTCCTGGTCGTCGAGACGCCGTCGTCCGCAGTCCTGCGTGCGAGCGCCCGAGCTGCGCGCGAGGAAGGCGGCGGAGCGCTTCTCGGGCTCTGCGTGTTCCGGTTGCCGGAGCCCGGCGATCGGTCCGTCCTGCGTATGGCATCGATCGCCGCGGCGCTCGCCGATCGCGATCCGGTCGAGGAAGTCCGAGGTGTCGGTCGATGAGTGGCGAACCGGGCTCGGTTTCGCCGAAAGTTGCGCATTGAGGTCAAACCATGAGAAGAACATGTAGCTTCAGAATCGGCGGCCGTCCTTTCGGCAGACGTGGTTGTTTCGCACGGCCGCGATCGCCGTGGGTGCCACGTTGCTCGCGGCCGGGCTCACCGCGCCGAGCGCCGAAGGTTGCGGCTGGACGGGCTACGAACGCTCGCTCAGGTTCCCGATCAGCTCGGTCAACAAGGACCGGCTGCCTCCGCTTCCCGGTGAGTTGCCCTACCCGGTGAACTCGAATAATGAACTCGAAGACGAGCCGTTCTGGTACTTCGAAGATGACTATGGCTGCGGTTGTGGTGGAAACTACGAAGCGGAAGAGCGATTTGAGGCCACGCAGCAGCACCTGCTGGATGCCCGCGTCCTCATTGCGACCGGCGACACACGCGGCGCCGGCAAGCTCCTCGAGCGTTTCCTCGACGAAAGCGCGGCCCTGATGCGCGACGGATTCGACAGGTCTTACCCGACGCCGCAGCAGCAGCAACGAAACCAGGGCGATCGACCTGCTGGACCTCGTTCGCGAGCGCGATCGGGGCGTGGCGCTTCCGGCAATCCAGACTTACGCGCTGGTCCGAATGCGTGACTTCGCCGTGGACCAGCGCCCGGACAGTTGGCCGGAACTGGCGGAGTTCGCCAGACGCGACGATCGCTTTGCCGACAATGTCGCGTACCTCAATGGTGCGTTCCTGTATCGAGTGGGGCGATTCGATGAAGCGGCACCGCGTTCGACGGACTCATCGAGTCGTGGCCGAAGTCCGACAAGCGAGACGCCGCGCTTCTCATGGCCGGGTTGTCGTGCGCTGATCGGTCCGCACTCGCGACCCAGGAGTCGACCCGACCTTCCCTACCTGAGTTCCCGCGCGGAGCGCTTCAGCCCCGGATGCGAAGGGCTGGATCGCCCAAGGTTCGCCGTCAAGGGCCTCCCAACGGGACTTGTCGTGGCACTACAATGCTTCGTCCCGAAGCCGATGACCTGGAGCGATTGGAAGGAGTGCGTTCCCTGAACCGCGGTGCGTCGAAAGGCTTCGTTGACGAACGACCACGTCTCGAAGTCGAGCGGCGACTGGAACGCGACCCCTGGCGGCCACGCTGGCGTATGCGTATTTCGAGGTCTACAACGACGTACCGTCGTACGACGAATGCGACACGGAATCGAAAGCCGGAGGCCTGGCAGGCGCAGAACATTTCGAACGCGTCGCCAAATTCGCGTCGAGGATGGCCGATCGGTTTCCGAAGGGCGGCATCGGGGCCGGGTTTGCCCTGCGGGTTGCCGGGGCCTGCGTCGAGATCGATCGATTCGACGATGCGGCGAAGTTTGCGAAGCGGGCGCTCGATGCGGGCCCTTCCGAGCGCGAACGTCACGAAGCGCTCCTGTTCCTGGCAAGGGCCGAACACGGCGCCCGCGCGATTCGACAAGGCGCGCGCGGCGATCGGTCGGCTTCTCGCCGCGTCTCCGGATCGACGGATGGAAGAGTCGGCGCGGCGTCGACTGGCCATGATCTGCGAAGACGGCGATGACCTGGCCGGCGCACTCGACGCCTACCGGTCGCTCGGCTACGAGGCCGACGCCGCGTATTGCATCGACGTGCTCATGACGCTCGGCGAGCTTCGGGCGTACATCGACGCACGGCCCGACGACCCGAATGCCGACTGGCTGCGGTACGCACTTGGCGTCAGGCTGCTTCGCACGGGCAGCTACGATCTGGCCCGGATCGAGTTGATGAGGGTGCGGACGGGGAGCTCTGAGCTCGACCGGTGGACCAGCCACGGCACACCCGAGACCGAGCCATTTACGTTTGAATCCGCGGCCAAGGATTCGAAGGCGTTCAATCCCGCTGTCCGACTGCCCCGGCAGCACTGGTTGGCAGCGGATCTGCAGACCGCGTCCGATCTTCAGGCGCTGCGACTTCAGGCGATTCGCACCGCGACCGACGAGGTCGCGGCCGAAGCGCAGTATCAGTACGCCGCGTACCTCTTCGACCGCGAAGCGCTCCTGTTCTACAACCCGACACTCTGGTGGGGATCGCGAACCGATCTGCTCAATACCCTTGCTTACGCCGACGACTTCCGTCTTCCCGGCGAAGGCGCGCGGGTCTGGTACGCCACGAACCAGCACGATGCGCTCGCGCAGTCAGTCGACGCGTTTCTGGACGTCGTCGACCGGTATCCGTCCACGGCCGCAGCGGCCGACGCGCTTTACTCGGCGGCCGTTGCGCACGAGCGGCTCTCGCAATTCAACGGTTATTGGTCAGTGCAATACGCGGCTGGCCGGCACGCCGGGAGGCGATTGGTCACCTACGACGACGTCCGACGGGCTTATCCGGCGTATCGCTTTCCCAAAGGCACGTTCGGCTGGGAGGCGGCGACGCGGACGGTCAACGGCGCGCCGGGGTGGGATCCGCTGCCGCAGAAGGCGAAACCGGTTCCGGCGTGGAGGAGGTACGCGACGCGTGGGCCGGAAGTGATCGCCGAGTTTGGCGGTCCCGTCGTCGCGCGACTCTCGGGCTGGGTGAGCAGCGGGACGAACTGGCTTGTCGAAGTGGTCAGGCGCGCTGCGATCCTCATGCTTCAGGCGATCCTGCTCGTGGTGATTCTCGGTGCGTGGATTCTCGCCGTCCGGTCGTCGCTACGCCTCGCGCTCGAGACGGCGAACGGGCACGTGCGGGCACGGGCGCTGCTGCCGGCGTCGTTGGCGTATCGGCCGCGCGACTACAGGTGGCTCGCCTGGGCCGCCGGTCAAATGACGTCACTGCGGGAAGGCGTCGCGGCGCTATCGATCACTCGATGCGGGGCCGAGAAGGGCGAGGCTTCCAGCGAGACGAGGCTCGACGATCGGGTCGTAGTCTTCATCGAGCGGGCGAGGCTCTTCGTGTCCACGACGCCGGAGGGATTTGCTTGCGTCCTCGTGGTCGTGACGCACGTCCCGTTCCTGCTGCTCATGGCGATGGCGAACTAGCGCCGCGAGGGGCAGGGTCTCTGTGCCTCCGTGCCTCCGCGTCTCTGCGTGCGTAGCTCTTCAGACGCTGCGCACACAGAGACACGAAGGCACAGAGCCACAGAGGCCTTTGCTCTGCAACGCCGCAACCGCTCGTGTATATTGCGCCTTTCCACCAACGGAGGGTTTGCGATGGCGGGTGCGACAATCGACAAGATCGTTAGCCTGTGCAAGCGGCGCGGGTTCCTGTTCCAGGGCAGCGAGCTGTACGGCGGACTCCAGGGCACGTGGGACTACGGCCCCATGGGCGTCGAGCTCAAGAACAACGTCAAGCGCCTCTGGTGGCGCTCGAACGTCTACGAGCGCGACGACATGGAAGGCCTCGACGCCGCCATCCTCATGAACCGCCTCGTCCTGAAGTACTCCGGCCACGAGGACACCTTCTCGGATCCGCTCGTCGACTGCCGGAAGTGCAAGAAGCGCTTTCCGCGCCGACCAGATCGACGCCACCGAGAAGTGCGCCGAGGGCGGCACGCACGACTTCACCGAGCCGCGCCCGTTCAACCTCATGTTCCGCACGCCGACGACGACATCGCTTACCTGCGCCCCGAAACCGCGCAGGGCATCTTCGTCAACTTCAAGAACGTGCTCGATTCGACGAACCGGAAGCTGCCGTTCGGCATCGCGCAGATCGGCAAGGCCTACCGGAACGAAATCACGCCGAAGAACTTCATCTTCCGCGTGCGCGAGTTCGAGCAGATGGAGATCGAATACTTCGTCAAACCTGGCGAGGACGACGAAACCCACGAACAGTGGATCGCCGACCGGATCAGCTGGTATCACCGCTACGGCATCAAGCCTGAGAACCTGCGCCAGCACGTCCAGGCGGCGGACGAGCTCGCGCACTACGCAAAGGCCTGCACGGACCTGCTATACCGGTTCTTTCCCGAACGCGAGGACGAGGACAAGCAGTACGAAGAGGTCGAGGGCATCGCGAACCGAACGGATTTCGACCTGACGTGCCACACGAAGGGCGGCGTCCTGCGTTTCGCCGACGGACGCGAGATCCCGAACGAGCACGCGGTCATGAAGCAGACGTACTTTGACGACGCGGCGAAGGTGCACCTGACGCCGTACGTCATCGAGCCGTCGGGCGGCGTTGACCGCATCACGCTCGCGTTCCTGATGGACGCCTACGAGGAGCAGACGCTCGAGGGCGGCAAGCAGCGCACGGTGCTGCACCTGCACCCGGAGCTCTCTCCGGTGAAGGTCGCCGTCATTCCGCTCGCGCGCAACAAACCGGAAATCGTCGCGGTCGCGAAGCAGATCAAGAAGGACCTGCAGAGCACCGGCCAGCTCCGGACGATGTTCGACGACAGCGGCAACATCGGGAAGTGCTACGCGCGCCAGGATGAGATCGGGACGCCGTTCTGCGTGACCGTCGATCACCAATCCCTTGAGGACAATGAGGTTACGATCCGAGATCGCGACTCGATGCAGCAGGAGCGCGTCGCGATCGATCGATTGAAGTCGTACTTTTTCGAGCGTCTGAGCCTCTAATTCGCGGCTCGAGAGCATCAACTTCTCGGCTCTCGAACTCATTCGACCATCTGGGAGGGGATTTCTGATGCGACGGATTGCAACGGTCTTCACGTTCGGAGTGGCGTTGGCGGGATTGACCGTCGTGGCGCCTTCGGGGATGACGCAGGTCGAGGCAGCGCCTTCGGCGGCACGGATTTACGCGTCGAAGTGCGCGAGCTGCCACGCGCCGGACGGCAAGGGAAACATCGGCGGAACGCCGAACTTTCGAGATGGCGGTTGGCATGCGAGCCGGTCTGACGACAATCTGATCGCTTCGATACGGGATGGAAAAGGCAACCTGATGCCGGCGTGGGGCAAGGAACTGACACCTGCCCAGATCATCGCGCTCGTCCGGCACGTGCGAAGCTTGAAGCGGTAGGGAGTTTCTGTGCCTCGGCGCCTCTGAGCCTCTGTGTGCGAAGCGTCTTCACGCGCTTGAAGACGCTTCGCACACAGAGGCTCAGAGGCGCCGAGGCACAGAGACCTCTCCCCGATCCCCGTAACCCCATGACGTTCTGACGGTTGACAGCCCCGGGCACCCTCCCTATACTCTGCGGTTTCGACCCGTAGAGGGAACCGAGTGGAGGTACCCAGCAGTGGCGTACGCAATCATCAGGACCGGCGACAAGCAGTTCCGCGTGACTCCGGGAGACGTCGTCCGGCTTCCGAGCATAGAGGGCGAGGTCGGCTCGTCGCATTCGTTCGACGTGCTCGTATACGGCGACGGCAGCGCGGTCCAGGTCGGCGCACCGGTCGTCAGCGGCATCGGCGCCCAGGGCACGATTCTCGAGCACGGCCGCGACAAGAAGATCATCGTTTTCAAGATGAAGCGCCGGAAAGGCTACAAGCGGAAGCAGGGGCACCGACAGGGCTTCACTGCCGTTCGCATTGATTCGATCGGCTAGATCGGACATTCAAGGAGAAGGCAGAAGCCATGGCACATAAGAAAGGTGTAGGCAGCTCGCGGAACGGTCGCGATTCGAACAGTCAGCGGCTCGGCATAAAGCGCTTCGGCGGCCAGCTCGTTTCGGGAGGCTCCATCCTCGTCCGCCAGCGCGGCACGAAGTACAAGCCAGGTGCGAACGTCGGACGCGGAAGCGACGACACATTGTTCGCGAAGGTCACAGGCGTCGTCACGTTCCACGACAAGGGACGTCTCGGCAAGTTCATCAGCATCCAGCCCCAGGCGGCGCAGGCCTAACGATTCGCGCGGTGATCAGTGGTCGCGGGCCCGATTCACTGGCCGCCCGAGTCTGATCGCTGATCACCGACATGCAGTTCCTCGACAGGGCGCGAATTCTCGTACGGGCGGGTGACGGCGGAAACGGCGTCATGGCGTTCCGACGTGAGAAATTCGTCCCTCGGGGAGGCCCGTCCGGTGGAGACGGAGGCCGAGGCGGTCACGTCGACATGGAAGCCACCGAGGGGCTCAATACCCTCCTGCACTTCCGCTTCAATCCCCGGTACGTCGCAGATCGCGGTCGCCACGGAGAGGGAAAAAACTGTCACGGTCGGGACGGCGAAGACCTCCTGATTCTCGTTCCGGTCGGAACGCTCGTCACGAACATCGAGACGGGCGAAGTCGTCCACGACTTTACCTTCAACGGCGAGCGCGTGCGGATCGCAGAGGGTGGCCGCGGTGGCCGCGGAAACTCGGCGTTCGCGACCTCCACGAATCGAGCGCCGCGGCGCCACGACGACGGCAAGCCGGGTGTCGAGCTCAACCTTCAGCTCGAACTGAAGCTCATCGCGGACGTCGGGCTAGTGGGATTGCCGAACGCCGGCAAGTCGACGCTCATTTCGCGCATATCCGCCGCGCGGCCGAAAATCGCCGACTATCCGTTCACGACCGTTGCCCCGAACCTTGGCGTCGTCGCGTGGAGCGAGTACCGCACGTTCGTCGTCGCCGACATTCCCGGCCTCATCGAAGGCGCGCACGAGGGCGCCGGACTCGGCCTGGACTTCCTCCGCCACGTCGAGCGGACGCGTGTGTTGCTGCACCTCGTCGACGTCTCGAACATGCTGCCGAGCGAACCGGTCGAACGATTCGAGCTCATCAACGCGGAGCTCGGAGCGTACCGCAGTGACCTGCTGCATCGACCGATGATCGTGGTCGCGACGAAGATCGATTCGCTCGACGACCCGGAGCGCCTCGAGCGATTGCGCGAGCATGCAAGTGCTACCGGGCGCGAGTTCTTCGCGATTTCGGCCGTCACCGGCGTCGGGCTCGACGAACTGAAGTTCCGGGTCGGCACGCTGGTCGAGGAACTCGCCGCCGCTGCGCGAGCCGCAGGGCCGCAGATCGTTGTCGCGCCGCCGCCGCAGCTTTTCGATGAGGACCTGGAGCCTGGGGACGAGTACGAGTCCGGAGAGGATTTCGAGAGTTGAGGCTCGGCGTCTACGGCGGGACGTTCGACCCGTTTCACAATGGCCATCGTGCTGTCGTCGAAGCATTGCTCGAGCGGTTCAGGTTCGACCGGGTCCTGCTCGTGCCGGCGAACATTCCGCCTCACAAGCGTCACGTGGCCATCTCGCACCGCTGCCATCGTGTTGCCATGACGGCGCTCGCGACGGCCGACCTCGATCGTGCGGTCATCTCGACGACCGACCTCGATGCGCCAGCGCCGAGCTACACGGTCGACATGGTGGCGAGACTTCACACGGCGATTCCCGGCTCGGCGCCTCTCTTCTTCATTCTTGGCGCGGATTCTTTTGAGGACCTGCCGCTCTGGCACGATTATTTGCGGCTCATCGAGAGCTGCCATATCATCGTAACGGCGCGCCCCGGTTATGATCTCGGTGCCGGCCATCTACCCGAGGCCGTTCGGGCGAAGATCGTGGACCTTAGAGACGTGGCCGCAAGCGCCGGTCCTCCGGATACCACCGATGCCATGCCGAAGATCTTCTTGACGGACGACGCCTACATCGACGTCTCGTCGACAATGATTCGCGAGCGCGCCCGCGCCGGCGAATCTCTCGACGGTCTGGTGGCGCAGTCCGTTGCCGCCTACATCCGAAAGCAGGAGCTGTACACAGAGACACGATGAGTACGAATGATCCGATTCGCGACGACGCGCCGGCGGAAATAAACGACCTCGAGAAGCTGATGCTGGCGGCCGAGGCCGCGGCGTCGCGCAAGGCGCTCCAGATGACCGCCATCGATATTCGAAAGATCGCGTCGTTCGCCGAGTTCTTTCTGGTGTGTTCCGGTACGTCGACCCGCCAGGTTCAGGCCATTGCCGACGAGGTGATGGACCGGCTCAAGAAGGAGCGGAACTCGCGCCCGCTGCACACCGAAGGGTTCGAAGCGGGGACGTGGGTCCTGCTCGATTACGGCGACCTCATCGTCCACGTGTTCACCGAGGAAGCTCGCGAGTTCTATCAGCTCGAGCGCTTGTGGCGCGACGCGGACCGTGTGGCACTCCCCGCAGCGATGACGGCCGAGTAGCCGGCGCGTCCGGCGCTTGTCGCAATCGCAGATGTCCGTCGAGATCGTCATCGAGAGTGCCGCGATGCGGCGCGCGGTCGAACACGCGGAGCGATCCGCGACCGCGCCCTCGACGACGACGCTCCTCGTGACGGGCGAGACCGGGACGGGCAAGGACCTCCTCGCCCGGTTCGTCCACGAACGGAGCGGCGCCACTGGGCCGCTCGTCACCATCGACTGCGCATCGCTTCCGGAGTCGTTGCTTGAGAGCGAGCTGTTCGGTCACGAACGTGGAGCGTTCACTGGTGCAACCGAGCCGCGGGCCGGCCGGCTCGAAGGGGCGCGCGGCGGCACGCTCGTGCTCGACGAGATTGCGGCACTTGCGCCGCCGGCGCAGGCAAAGCTGCTTCGCGTGCTCGATGAGCGGCGGTTCACACGCCTCGGCGGCGGCCGGGCCATGGATCTCGATGCACGCGTCATCGCGCTAACGAACGTCGACCTTGCTCGGGCAACTGAGACAGGCGCGTTTCGGCACGACCTCTACTTTAGACTGAATGTCCTCTCGATCGGACTTCCGCCGCTGCGCGAACAGCCGGAGGCGATCGCGCCCCTGGCGGAGCTCTTCGCGCGCCGGTTCGCGCACGCCCAGCGCACCGACACGAAGATCGTCCGTCCCGATGCCCTTCGCGTTCTTTCGCGCTACAACTTTCCTGGAAACGTTCGCGAGCTTCGCAACGCGATCGAGCAGGCGCTGGTTCGGGGCAGCGGCCGGCGTATCGAGGCGGCAGATTTGCCGGAGAGGCTTCGGGCGGCATCGATGGACACGGGGACATCGCGCCCGACCCTGGCCGAAGTCGAAGCGGCGTACGTCCGTTCCGTCCTCGACGAAGCCGGGGGCAACAAGTCGCGCGCCGCGCGGGTGCTTGGAATCAGCCGGAAGAATCTCTACGAACGGCTGCGTCGAGCGGCATCATCCGCCGGGACCGACCAATGAGCGGCAATGCAGTTGGCGCCGCGCCGGAGGTCTGACTGCGATGCGCATCATCGTGGTGTGGACGGGAAAGACGAAGGATCGGCGGCTGAGCTCGCTCGTCGAGGAGTACCTCGATCGAAGCAGGCGAATGGCACGCGTGGAGGTCGTGGAGCTTCGCGACCGGGGCGGAGCTTCGTCACCGAAGGGTGAGCCGATCGTGCTCGAACGCGAGGCCGATGCCGTCCTCGCGAGTATTGAAGAAGGCGACTTCGTCGTCTTGTGTGACGAGACCGGGACCGAGTTGCGTTCCACGGAGTTCGCGGGCATTATCTCCGAACGCCAAACGCGGTCGACACGCCGCATGGTGTTCGTGATCGGTGGTTATTTGGGAGTTTCCGCAAGAATCCGTAATCGCGCGGATCAGGTTCTTGCCCTGTCGCGGATGACGTTGACACACGAAATGGCGAGGGTGCTGCTGGCCGAGCAGGTCTACAGGGCACTCACGATTCTGAATGGGGTTCCGTACCAGAAGTAGGAACGAGCCAGGGGTTGGGAGACGACTTCAGGAAGGCGATATGGACAAGAAGCGGTTGAAGCATTTTCAAGAGCGACTGACGGCCAAGCGGCATGCGCTCGCAGGCGTTGTGATCTCGACAGAGGATTACGAGCGCGAGGCGGGGGCGGATACGTCGCAGGACCCGGCCGACATCGCGTCGAACGCCTACACGAAGGACCTCCTTTTCAGTCAGAGCGTCAACGAGCGGACGATCCTTAAGCTCGTCGAGGAAGCACTTCATCGCCTTGATGGCGGGGCGTACGGAATTTGCGCGAACTGCGAAGAGCCGATTCAGGACAAGCGGCTCGAGGCCGTGCCGTGGGCTCGACACTGCATCACTTGCCAGGACCTGCAGGAACGCGGGCTTCTCGAGGAAGACGAGTAGCAAGCCGCGTCGCGGACGCTCTCGTAGCCGCGGCCTTTCCACAGGGCTGCCACGTCTGTCGGGGCGCCGTGTTGAGGCGCGAGTCGGGCGTGGCGTGCGAGGCCTGCTGGAACGATCCGGTTGCCACTCCTCTTTATTCGGGGAAGGCTCTGTGTGAACGATGCGGGCTTCCGGGAATGGGACGGTGCCTGACGTGTGCGCCGGCGGGCCTCGCTGTAGTCCGCTCGGTCGGCCAATACGCCGGAGCGCTCCGGGCGGTCCTCCTGGACGTGAAGCGGCGGCCGCGCGCTCCGGCTCGACTGGGCGATCTGCTCGCGGCGATGTGGATGGAATCGGATGCTCTACACGGTGTTGACGCGGTAGTTCCAGTGCCGCTCCATCCGGGTCGTCTCGCCGAACGCGGTCACAATCAGGCGGAGGTGCTTGCACGCGCCCTTTCGTCACGGACGGGGCTCTGTGTGGAACTGAACGCGCTCGCCCGTGTTCGCGCCGGAGCGCGGCGACGGTTCGGCTCCGGGCGCGACGCGCGGGCAACGGATTCGGCGGATGCGTTTGCAGCGGCTACGCGGCTGGTTGCGGGAAGGCGACTGCTGCTGGTCGACGACGTCTTCACGACCGGGGCGACACTTGGGGCGTGCGCCACGGCGCTGCTCGATGCCGGGGCGCTCGAATTGGTCGCCCCTCACTGTGGCGCGAGTGCGCATGGGTGCTGCCGGTTGATCCGGACTCCGTGGCTCGGTGACTCCGTGTCTCTGTGTGCGTAGCTCCTAACGTGCCTGAAGAGCTTCGCACACAGAGACACGGAGACATGGAGTCACCGAGAAGCCCGCAGTCAACCGCGCCTTGCTCGGCATGTCCGACATTCGGATAATGCCGGAACTCGCCAGTCAGGAGACCGCACCGTGATCAAGAAGCTCTTCGCCGCTGAGAACATCCTCAATCTGCTGCTCGTCTTCGTTCCGATCGCCGTCATCCTCGAGTACGTGGTGCACGCGAGCGCCCTCGCGATCTTCGTGACGTCGTGCATTGCGATCATCCCGCTCGCGGGATTGATGGGGAAGGCGACCGAACACCTCGCCGAGACGCTCGGCGAAGGCGTCGGCGGTCTGCTGAACGCGACCTTCGGCAACGCCGCTGAGCTCATAATCGCAGTGATGGCTCTCCGGGCGGGGCTTTACGACGTCGTGAAAGCGTCCATCACGGGCTCGATCATCGGCAACATCCTCCTCGTTCTCGGACTGAGCGTCCTCTATGGAGGGCTCAAGTTCCAGTCCCAGAAGTTCAATCGCACGGCAGCCAGCCTTGGGTCGACCCTGCTCGTCCTGAGCGCCATCGGCCTCGTCGTTCCGGCGATCTTCCACTTCCTGGTTCAGGGAACCACTTCCGATGCCGTCATCCACGATGAGCTCGAGTTGAGTCTCGAGATCGCGATCGTTCTGATGGTGACGTACGTCCTCAGCCTGATTTTCACCCTCAAGACGCACAAGCACCTCTACGTTGGCGAGCCGAGTCCCGAGTCGGAACACGCGCTGGGTACGCACGGCTGGTCGCGCGGAAAGTCGCTCGGCGTTCTGCTCGGCGCAACGGCGCTCGTCGCGCTGATGAGCGAGTTCCTCGTCGGCGCCGTCGACGAGGCGGCGAAGTCGCTCGGAATGACTGAGGTTTTCGTCGGCGTGATCCTCGTGGCAATCATCGGCAACGCGGCCGAGCATTCCACAGCCGTCCTCATGGCCGGAAAGAACAAGATGGACCTCGCGGTGAACATCGCGGTCGGATCGTCGATCCAGATCGCGCTCTTCGTCGCTCCGGTGCTGCTGTTTCTGAGCTACGTGATCGGACCGAAGCCGATGGATCTGCTCTTCACGAATCTCGAGGTGCTTGCGATCGTGATGTCGACGGCGATCATGGCGCTCATCGCGCAGGATGGCGAGTCGAACTGGATGGAGGGCGTGCAACTCCTTTCCGTCTACATCATCCTCGGCATGGCGTTCTTCTACCTGCCGATGTAGCCCGCGAAGCGTTCAGGAGGGCTCGGCGACGGTTTCGACGTCGAGCTCCTTGGGCAGGGGAAGACTACGTTCTCCTGCACCATCTCGAAGTCCTCGATCGATCGAACGCCGCGCTCGCGGAAGACGTCGGCGACTTCCTGAACGAGACGTTCCGGCGTCGATGCGCCGGCCGTGATGGCGGCTGAGCGAATGCCGTCCAGCCATTCCGGGATGATCTCAGATGCCCTGTCGATCCGGTGGGCGCGGACTCCGTTCTGCTTCGCCACTTCGACGAGGCGAAGCGAATTCGAACTGTTCGCGGCGCCGACGACGAGCAGTAGATCGACGCGCGGCGCGATGGCCTTCACGGCTTCCTGCCGGTTCTGGGTCGCATAGCAGATGTCGTCCTTGGCAGGCGCCTTGATCTCAGGGTACCGCTCGCGTACCGCGTCGATGACGTCGCGAGTGTCGTCGACGCTCAGCGTGGTCTGTGTCAGGAATGCGACGTTAGCCGGATCGAGGCCATCGAGTTGGTCGAGGTCTTCGCTGTCCTGGATGAGGACCATCTGGTCGGGGGCCTCGCCCATGGTGCCGATGACCTCGTCGTGACCTTCGTGCCCGATGAGGAGGATCGTGCGGCCCTCCTTAGCGAAGCGGCGAGCCTCGATGTGGACCTTCGTCACGAGAGGACACGTCGCGTCGATAACGTTGAGGCCGCGACGTGAGGCGTCGTCATAGACGTCCGGTGCGACCCCGTGAGCCGAGAAGATGACGACGGAGTGGGAAGGGACCTCTTTGAGCGACTCGACGAACACGGCGCCCATTTCGCGGAGGTCGTTGACGACGATCGGATTGTGGACGATCTCCTTGCGGACGTAGACCGGCGGTCCGTAGATCGAAAGCGCGCGTTCAACGATGTCGATGGCTCGAACGACGCCTGCGCAGAAGCCTCGCGGCTTGATGAGGTAGAGCGTCTCGATCATCGATCGCAGTCTAGCACAGCGGTATGGCCGCGCGATCGAGGCCCGTCCGCCCTGGTGGAAGTCGGATCAGATCTTCCGCACGAGCCCGATGAGCTTTCCGAGGATCTGCAGACGATCGCGCTCGTCTCCTTCGAACCGAAGCGGTCGATATGAGGAATTGGCCGGTTCGAGGACGACGGCGCCTCGATCTTCGCGATAGCGCTTGATCGTCGCCTCGCCTTCCTCGCCATCGGCGATCATTGCGATGACCGTATCGCCGGGCGTCGCCGTCGGCTGTTGCCGGACGATGGCGTAGTCGCCCTCGTGGATACCGTCCTCGATCATCGAGTCGCCGGTGACCTCGAGGGCAAAGAGGGTTCCCTTTCGATCGAACATCGCACCGAGAGAGAGCTCGCCGATGTGGTTCTCGGCCGCGAGAATCGGGGTACCGGCCGCCACGCGTCCTACGATCGGAATACCGGCCGGCTCCGTCGAGGCGACTTTTCGGGCCGGCGTCGGTCGCCCGACGACGCGAAGCCCGGACTTTCCGGACGCATCGAGCGCGGCATCCGTGAGCGCAATATCGCGGTGACGGCCTTCACCGGCGACGTAGCCGGCGCGCCGGAGGGCCTGAAGGTGGTAGTGCACCGTCGAGCGCTTCATGTCGAGCTGCTCGGCGAGCTCGCGCACGGTCGGGGGCATGCCGGTTCCAGCCGCCTTCGCGATCGCGTTCAGAATCGCACGTTGAGTTGCATTGAGGTCAGCCATGGCTGGCAGAGTACTGGACAATCGTCCTGAAATCAACAGGATTGTCGGTCGGAAAAATTCTTCTTGACACGACTTACGGGCGGGGCGCATGATGCGCGGGCACTGGACATTTGTCCTACCTGCTCTGGCGAGCTTATGTAAGGAGTGTAGCGAAAATGAACGAGAATCCTGGCCGTGAAGAAATGGAGAGACTCGAGCGAACCGTGCAGCGAGTCTTTGCGAGAGTGTCGGTTCTCGAGGCCCGCGTCAACGATCTCGAGCGCGAACTGCTGGCGCGCAACGGTCGCACTCTGCACGAGGTCGAGTGGCATTCGAGGCTCGAGGGATTGCGTCGGACAGCGTGAGTCAGACTGTGGAGATCCGGACTGCATGCAGGCGGATTTCCTGGTCGAGACGGGCGAGAGCGCGGAATGGAATTCCGGGAATGATGGCCGTCCCGGGGGCGTGAGCGAGAATCCGGGTGCGGCTCGGGCGATGTCGATGGTGCCTTTCGTCGTCGATCCGATGTGCACCCGGTAATGAGACGGGTTACGGAAAGAGAGGGATTCTTCCATTCGGCAGCGGCGATTCGGCGATGCGGCCGACGGGAATCCTGGGCTTGCAGGTGGCCAACGGGGAGGCCACTGAAGCTGGAGTCGAACCGGCGCTGAGGTGCAGGGCGCCTGCAGCCGGCAGCGGTGTAGTTTCTTCCGGCAGAACCTTGCGTGATGGCATTGGCCCTGCTCCACAGGCCGTCGCCGACCCTAACGATCACGCAGGGCTGCCACCCGCCGGCGCGGCAGCATGGGCTGTCGCGCCGCCTGCCATGGTGACGCGCCGTTATCACCCGATAGCTCGTTTTCACGGTCCGTCCGGCCAGGCCCCGTGGCGCCTTGCCGTCAGCAAGGGGCCACGATTGGCCCAGAACCCCGAGCGCAGCGAGGGGCCGACTGCGATAACCACAGACCGCCGATGAACAGTTGGGGAAATCAACAGCCCAGGACAATTCCACAAACAACTCGGATCCCCCGGTCGGCCCCTCGCTTCGCTCTGAGCGTGTCCCACAGTTTGTGCTGGACACGGACAGAAGTGCAGCGCCGGTCACGACCGAGCGCTCGAGTTGGTGGAGGGGGACGCAACCGGATCGGGCGTGCGGTACAACCACTTGGCGGTAGATGTAAGGCCGGCCGCTCACTGCGTTCGCGGTTCTGGGACGTGCGGTCCGGAGAGCGGTCCCCGTCGGCCGCAGGCCGACCCAGAACCGCGAACGCAGTGAGCGGCCGGCCTTACCGAGCGCACAACTGGTCCGCACTCCGGGGTACCGCGCCAACTCCGGCTGGTTCCAAGCCCGATAAAGATATTTGACACCTCATGCCGGATTTCTGCGTCCTTAAGGTGTATGCGTGACGTAGGTCGCCGGCTGAATACGGACCGACCCCCTCAGCCGACAGCCGGCGCCTACATCCGCACGACTCCTGGGCTGCGGAGATGACGTCGATGTCCACGCCTGACGGCCCGATTTCTCCGTCTCGCTGCTTCGATCACCTCGATCGGCCCGCACTTCACTGGAGTCTCGGCTCGGCACCCGTCAACCTCACACTTCTCCACTCCATCCTGAGCCCGAACCTCACCCAGGAAGAAGAAGCGCTACTCCGGCGACTCTTCCTGGTGCGTATCCTCGAGCAGCGCGCCTCGGACTCCACACCAACAACGAGCGCCTGAACCACCACGTTCAGTAGCACTTGCAGTTCTTGCCCGTCGTCGCGATGCTCTTAATGCGCGCCTCGGGCGAACTGATCGGTAGCGCAGGACATCGTATGACCGCTTGGTGTCGCGCAAGACCGCGCGTTGAGCGACGGCGAATCGTCGGGTCCAGCGTTTCGCGAATTTTCAATTAGCCGCGCCGGCGAAGACCGGCCGGGAGGTTCCAGCGATGTCGAACGTTTCTCGATTCACCTTCACGGCGGCTGTTCTTGCCGTCGTTCTTGCGCTCCTCGCCCTTCCGGCCCTTTCGCCCGTGAGCGCGGCGCAAAAGGCCGGCCCGAAGAAGACGCCGGCGCTAACAATGAAACTGCGCGAACGGATCGCGGCATCAGGCAAGACCGCCCGCGTCGCCACCAAGGTGCCCGTTCGTGTTCGGGACGCCGCGGCGAAGGTCTCCTCTGAACAGCGCGCCACCTCTTTCGGCGCCCGCGCTGCGGGAACTGCGGCAAAAAGCGCCGCTCCGGCCGCGCGTCGAAGGGCGCACCATGGATCGCCGACTCTCCTCGTCGCGCATCGCTTCCGGCTGAAAAAGGCACATCCTTTGTTGGCAGGAACGGGACCGGGCTTGGAGATATCTTCGAAGACGAGCCGAACGACTCGGTCGCGCACATTCTCGATGACGTGCCCGTCAATGTCGTCGGCGAGGTGAGCTTCGAAGAAGACATCGACTTCTTTGCCTTTACGGCCGAGGGCGGGGAACAGGTGCGTATTGAGATCATTGCCGACCGAATCTTCGGCTCCAGCCTTGATTCCCTGATCTACGTCATCGACGAAGACGGCGAGACGACCCTGGCGACGAACGACGATTTCTTTGACGAGAGCCGCGACTCGTTTATCCGCTTCGTTGCTCCCGTGTCGGGAAACCGCGTCTACTTCATCGCAGTGACCGACTTCGGCGGGCTCGGCGGATCGACGTTTCCGTACGTCCTGAACCTGGCCATTGCCGACGCTCCCGATCGGGTCGAGGTCGAGCCGAACGACACGACTCCCAACGCCGATGAGGCACCGATTCCGTCGTTCTTTTTTGGCGATTCTGACATCAATGACGATCTCGACATCTACTTCTTCGAAGGCTTTGCCGGCGAGGCCTTCATCGTCGACATCGATGCCGAGCTCTTCTTCTCCGCCATGGACCCGGTCGTCGAGCTTTATGACGACACGGGCGGCTACCTGTTCGGAGTGGACGACGCGGACGGGCTCGACCCGCGTTTCAACATCGTGCTGCCTTACACGGGCCTGTACTTCCTGGCCGTCTACGATGCGACAGGTCTCGGAAGCTCATCGAGCTACTACTCGATGAACGTCTCGGTGCAGAGCGGCGCCCTTGCGCCTCGCATCGACTTCTTCAAGTTCGTTAACTTCACGGTTCTCAAGCAGGTGCGCGGAATCGGGTTCGTGAATGCAGGCGATGGCGCCTACGCGGAACTCAACTCCGTCGAGATCCGGAGCTTCAACGCGCCTAGAAAGCCGACCACCGCCATCAAGGTGAAGCCGGGTGTCGAGACAGAAGATGGCGACGTCGTGACGGTGGTCAATCCGGACGGCCGGAGGTCGAACCCCGGCATCATCGACTGACACGCGTCACTCCGTGAATGCAACACGTGGAGCCTCCGTGGCTCCGTGTCTCTGTGCGAAGCGTCAACGGAGCTTCGCACACAGAAACACGGAGGCACGGAGCCACGGAGATCGTCCGCCCCGTCACCTGTAAACCCTTGTCGTCTTGCGGATTCCCACCGCTTCGTGTATCTGTCTCTTATCTTCGCTGGCATTTCCTGACAACCTAGTCGATAGCGCCTTCCCACAAGAGAAGGCCGGAGACCGTCCGACCATCGCGAGCAATGACGGGCGGCACGCCAGAAGAGCCAATCACGACTGTGCAAGGGAGATAGGATCATGAGACTCACGGCATCTAGCCTGCTGCGTCGCAGTTTCGCGGCCGCAGGCCTCCTTATGCTTGCGTCCTGTCTTGCGTTCGCTCAGTCCGGCGTCGCGACCGCGGACCTGACTGGAGTGGTCACGGATTCGCAGGGGGGCGTCGTTCCAGGGGCGACAGTGACCCTTCGGAACGTGGACACCAACATCGAGCGCACGGTGACGACGAACGCTGACGGCCGCTACACGCTCTCGGGCGTACCGCCGGCCAATTACGAGCTGACGATATCGGCGCAGGGCTTCAAGAAGCTCCAGACGTCGGGGCTGCAGCTCACCGTCGGTCAGTCTGCCGAACTCGACCTCGCCCTCGAGGTTGCCCTCAGCGGCAGTGACACCGAGGTCACGATCGTGGCCGGCACGGAGCTCATCGAGACGACGCGTACTTCGGTCGCATCGACCGTCGATCGCAACGAGATCGAGAACCTGCCGATCAACGGCCGCAGCTTCCTCAACTTCACACTGACGAGCTCGACGATCGTGCGTGACAATTCCCCGTCGATCGGCCCCGCGCCGACGGCAGGATTGAACGCCGGTGGCCAGCGCGCCCGCTCGAACAACGTGTCGATCGACGGAGCCGACAACAACGACAACTCGGTCAACGGCGTTCGTGGAGCGGTCAGTCAGGAGGCCGTTCAGGAGTTCCAGCTCATCACGAACTCGTACGCGCCGGAATTCGGTCGCGCATCGGGCGCCGTGGTGAACATCATCACGAAGTCCGGTTCGAACGACTTCCACGGCAACGTGTTCGGGTTCTTCCGACACCGGTCCTTCCAGGCCCGTAATGCCTTCGCGATCTCGGACGACCCCGCATATACGCGCGCCCAGTACGGTGCGACGTTCGGCGGGCCGATCAAGAAGGACCGCACCTTCTTCTTCATGGCATTCGAGCAGTCGCGACGCCAGGAAACGGCCTTCTCGGTGATCGCCAGGGATCCCGCGATCTTCAACCTGACGGGCGACCAGACGGCATTCGCCTCGAACCCGAACGTGTTTGACGCCTTTGGACTCACGGACGCGTTTCTTGCATCGCTTGGACTGAACCAGGCCGCGCTTGCTCCGCTGACGGCGCCGCTTACGCTGCTGCGAGGAAATGCGGAAACTGGACTGACGGGCGCGTTCGGCCTGACGTCCTTCATCGCCGCCAACGGCTTCGGGCCTAACGGGGCGTTCTTCCCGTCGGGCGCGGCGATTCCGCGGACCTACGTTCCTCTGGCTGGCTACGATCCGGCGACGGGATTCCCGCTCAACGGCGAGTTCCCGATCAGCGATGAGACGACGCTCTTCTCGGTGCGCGTCGACCACCAATTCAATTCGAACAACAACTTCACGGCCCGGTACAACTATGTGCCGAACGAGTCTCGCGGCAACCAGTCGAACGCGCAGAACCAGGTCTATGGTCAGAACGCGCTGTCGCGCACGGCGCGCAACGACTCATCCGACCAGGCCATCGCGGCGTCGAACACGACGACTTTCGGCGACGGCAGCTTCATCAACGAAGCGCGATTCCAGTTCGCTCATCGTCGTGTGGACTTCCTTCCGGAATGCGGGAACAACCCGGACTGCACTGACTTCAACGCGAGCCAGGTCGCGGTGAACATCAACGGCGTTGGCTACTTCGGCCGAGAGCCGTTTGCCCCGGTGCTCCGCACCGAGAAGCGCATTCAATTCTCCGACAACCTCTCGTGGCTCAAGGGCAGTCACAGCTTCAAGTTTGGCGGCGATTACAACCACATTCCCGTGGAAGCGATCTTCCAGCTGAACTTCGGCGGCGTCTACAACTTCGGAGAGCTGCCGGGCAGCGTGTTCTTCCAGCCCGGCACGAGCGCTTCGAACGCGCTCACGCTGATCACGACGGGGCTTGCCGCCTCGCTCATCGGCAACGGCGTGCCTCCCGATCAGGCCCAGGCGATCGCGCGTTCGGTCGGGTTCCAGATGGTCGCGTCCGTTCCCGGGCTCACGGCTGTTCAGGCCTACGGACTCGGCGTCCCACAGAACCTGATCCAGGGCTTCGGTGACGACACGAGCAAGTTCTCGAACAACCAGATCGGCTTCTTCGCGCAGGACTCGTGGCGCATCCGTCCGAATTTCACATTCAACTACGGCGTCCGGTACGACGTTGAGACTCCTCCGGAATTCCCGCCGCTCACCGATGTATGCCCGACGTGCGGCGCCGCCGAAGAGGCCCTGAATATCCAGCAGGGCTTCCCGTCGGACAAGAACAACTGGCAACCGCGCATCGCTATCGCGTGGGATCCCTGGAGCGACGGCAAGACGGTTATCCGGGCCGCGTACGGCCTCTTCTATGACCACCCGCTGCTGGCGGCGGCGTTCAACTCGAACATCGCCGATGGCGCGCAGGCGCCGCAGCTCGTTCTCGATCCGGGAACGGCGGCGCGAGTGTTCCAGGGGATTCCGATTCCGGGCCTTCCGGCGGGTTCGCAGCTGCTCGATCAGCAGCGGTTCGATCCGGCCGTTTATCCGGGTGCCTTCTCGCCGCTGCTGCCGTTCACTCTGCACATCGATCGTGATTTCGAGTACGGCTATTCGCAGCAGGCGAATCTGACCATCGAGCGTGAGATCGTCGAGAACTTCTCGGCGTCGGCCGCTTACCTCTGGGTCCGCGGTCTGCACCTGAATCGTCCGCGTGACCGAAACACGCCTGACGTAGATCTCCTCCTTCGGAATCGCGATCGCGCAGTGGCGCTCGGTCTGGTTCCTCCTGGCACGAATCCGAGCACCGTTGCGGTCTTCGCGCCAGCGCAGGGTGTCGTTCCCGCGGCGTTGTTCAACTTCTTCCGGCCGTCGGGTCCGAATTATGGCTACGGCGAAACGATCGGAATTCCGGCGGCACAGCTCGCTGGTATTGCATCGTCGCTCGGCCTTCCGCTCGGCCCTGGTGTCTACGTTCCGTTTGGACCAGTGATCGCGCAGGATTCGACTGGCAAGTCCGACTACCACGCGCTTACGCTCGGCCTGAACAAGCGGTTCTCGCACGGCTACCAGTTCTCGGCGAGCTACACGTGGTCGCACGCGATCGACGACTCGACCGACCTGCAGACGCTGCTCGCGCCGCAGGACAACAACCGCCTCGATCTCGAGCGCGGCAACTCCTACTTCGACCAGCGCCATCGCTTCGTGTTCTCGGGCGTCTTCGCGAGCCCGTACACGTGGAAGGATGAGGGCTTCTGGAAGAAGTTCCTTGCCGACTTCACCTTCTCGCCGATCGTCGAGCTCTCGTCGGGTCGTCCGTTCAATGTCCACTCGGCCGCTGACACGAACTTCGACTTCTCGAGCCAGACCGATCGTCCGAACGTGGTCTCTCCGGGATCGTCGGCACCGGCCGGCGTCGACGTCTTCAACACTCCCGCAGGTACGTTCTACCTTCCGGGATCCGGCGAGACGGGCTCGCTCGGTCGCACGACCGGAACGCGCCCAGGCTACGCGAGCGTCGATTTCCGTCTCACGCGCCGAATCGAACTGAACGATCGAATCACACTCGAGCTCATCGGCGAGTGCTTCAACCTCTTCAACCGCGTCAACATCATCGACGTGAACAACAACTACACGGTCGCCGGCACGCCGACGGCCGCTGCCGATCCCCGGCAGTTCCAGTTCAGGGCGAAGATCGCGTTCTGATCTCGTCACGCGTCCGATTCCCGAGGCCGCGCCGGTTGACCCATTTGGGCATTCGGCGCGGCCTCGGCCGTTGACGCAACGACTCGCCGCTCGGCAACATCAGACCAGCGCCAACGGATGATGTTCCGAAATCGAGAGGTGGAGCCGTGATGGGACGTATTGCGGCGGCCGCGATGGCCGCGACCCTGGTCTTCAGCGCCGTGACGGCGTTTGGTCAGAACAGCACTCCGGAATGGGAAGCCGCTGTCGCAGCGTACAAGCAGCAGCGATTCCGGCAGGCGATATCCGACTTTCAGTACGTCGTCGAGTCGCACCCCGAGTTCCCTGAGACATACTTCTTTGTCGGACTGTCGCACTTCCGGCTCAAGGAGTACGGCAAGTCGATCGTTTCCCTCACGAAGTACGTGAATCTGTCAGAGAAGGCGAAGACCAAGATCGATCCCGGCGCTCGCGCCGCGATCGGAAGGGCGTACCTGTTCACGGACAATCCGCAGAAGGCGGTGACCGCCCTCACGATCGCGACCCAGCAGATCGCGGACGACGCGGTGAACTTCTACTACCTCGGCGTCGCGTACCAGAAGCTCAAGGAGACCGACAAGGCGATCGCAGCATACAGCGGTGCTTTGAAGATCAACGCGAAGGACACGTTCACGCTCGATGCACTGACGCGGCTGCTGATTGCCAAGGCCGTGCAGACCCAGGCGCCGCCGGACTTTCAGGCGGCGATTGCCCGAGGCGAACAGCTCCGCCTCGTGAGAGACGATGCGGCAACCGCGATGCTGCTCGGAAGCGCCTACCTCAACGCCGGCGAGTTCGCGAAGGCGTCAGTGCATTTCGGCAAGGCGACGACGGCGACGCCGAAGGACCCGGTGGCGTGGTTCAATTACGGGCTCTCGCTGTCGCGGTCGGATCAGTTTGCGAAGGCCGAGCCGGCGTTGCTGAAGGCGGTCGAGATCGACGGCAACAATGCCGACGTGCTCACCGAGCTCGGATACGTGCAGGAGTCGCTGAAGAAATACGCCGAAGCGCAGACGGCTTACGAGAAGGCTCATGGCATTCGGCCGAGCCCGCAGCTCCAGGAATCGATCGACCGCTGCAAGCTGGTGACGGGCGGATAAGAAGACGTCGCCGTACAGAGGAAGAGCTTCGCGCACAGAGGCACGGAGACGTAGAGCCACAGAGTCTGAGGGCAAATTCGCCTCTATGCCTTTGTGTCTCCGTGCCTCCGTGCGCGAAGCTCTTCCTCTGCACGGCGACGCCTTTTTCCTCACCCTCCCACAGGTCACCGCAACTCTCCGAACATTCCCGGGAACCGATTCCACCTCCTCGCGTCTCTACCCCCAACGCGCCACCAAGCGCCACCGACGACCGACCGAGGAGACCCGCCATGACCGATCCGAACCGCCTGCTCAACGACATCCGCATTGCGACGCCTTGCACGGCAAATTGGGACCAGATGACCGGAACCGACACAGTTCGCTTCTGCGGCGAGTGCAAGCTCAACGTCTACAACATCTCGGGAATGCAGGCGAAGGAAGCGGCCAGGCTCGTCGAGAGCGCCGAAGGACGACTCTGCGTGCGGCTCTACAAGAAGACCGATGGCACCGTGCTCACGCAGAACTGCCCGGTCGGCGTTCGCGCCGCGATGCGCCGTGCGACGCGCGCGGCCGGCGCCGCACTCACGGCCGCACTCGGAATTTTCGCGGTCTTCTCCGTGCGATCTGCCGCGGCAGGTGATGGGCAGCAATGCGAAAAGCCGAATCCGACTGTGCCGCAAGTGCTTCAGGGAGGCTTCGCACCGCCTCGGCAGCATCAGGTCAAGATGGGCAAGATCGCACTTCCGAGACGTCGAGGCGAGTCCGTGCTCGTCAACGTCCGCGACGAGAGCGGGATCAAACTCATCGGCGCCGAGGTCGTCCTCACGAATCCGGAGACAGGCGAAGCCGTTATTGCCGACCAGGAGGCACC
This sequence comes from Blastocatellia bacterium, assembly GCA_016705245.1. Lineage (GTDB taxonomy): Bacteria > Acidobacteriota > Blastocatellia > UBA7656 > JADIYM01 > JADIYM01. The sequence goes on from JADIYM010000005.1 coordinate 172,742, forward strand.
GGGGCTCTATCGCTTCGACGGCGTCGAGCCCGGCGTCTACACGATCTCGGTCACCGCCAATGGTTTCACGAATCCCCTGCCGCGCTCGCTGCGCGTCCGCGCGGGGAAGCAGGCCAGCGTCGCGTTCACGCTCGAGTCGGGCGAAGTGCGCGTGCTCCTCGGAGAAATGGTCGCTCCCCAGCGCTGAACCGGACTCCGGGCTGCGGGGCGACGCGCCGCGGACGACGCCGGTTAGGCCGGCTCGTCAGCGGCGCAGTAGGTATCGCACGCCCACTCCTGCTCCGAGAGCGCTTCGACCGCGCTCGCCGATCCGGCCACCGCCGCCGCTTCGACGACGCGCTCATCGGTGAAGTAGGACTCGACGCGTTCGAGCAGCTCCGGGATCGACTGCGATCGCAGCAGGCTCTGGCGGAAGTCCGCACCGCCGGGCAGTCCCTTGGTGAAATAGTTGCAAAGCTGCTTCAGCTTGCCTGGGATCGCCTTGTCGGGCAGATCGTCGCGAATCAATTCGTAGTAACGAAGGATGACGCGGTACTTCTCGTCGAGCGATGGCACTGGCACTGTCTCACGTCGCTGCAGCGCCTGTGCCTCGCGGAAGATGAACGGATTCGCGATGGCGCCGCGACCGATCATCACGCCGTCGACGCCCGTCTCGTCGAGCCGCGCGAGCGCGCCCTCCGGAGTCACGACGTCGCCTGAGCCGACGACCGGAATGGAGACGGCCTGCTTCACCTCGGCGATGCGATTCCAGTCCGACGAGCCCTTGTAGCCCTGCTCCTTCGTCCGTCCGTGGACGGCGATCATCTGGCCTCCGCAATCCTCGATGAGCTTTGCGACCTCGACGCAGTTGACGAGATTGTCGTTCCAGCCACTGCGGATCTTGACCGTCATCGGTATGGAGATCGACCGGCGGATTCCCTTCAGGATCTTCTCCAGCTGGGGGAGATCCTTCAAGAGGTTCGAGCCGCCGCCGCCCTTGATGACCTTCTTCGCTGGACAGCCGCAGTTGACGTCGAGAATGTCAGCGCCGACCTCCTCCACGACCTCGGCCGCCTGCCTCATTCGTTCGTCGTCGTAGCCGAAGATCTGGATCGAGATCGGGCGCTCCTCAGGGAGAAATCGCAGCAGTCGGTGCGTGCGCAGATTGCCGCGCGTCAGACCCTCGACGCTGACGAACTCCGTGACGATGAGCCCGACGCCGCCGAGCTCCTTGATGAGGCGACGGAAAGGCGAATCCGTCACGCCGGCCATTGGGGCGAGGATGAGATTCGGTTCGACCGGAACCCGGTCCGCAATTGAAAAGCCCGTCGTCATGCCAACCACGGAGCTTACCATGCTCAGGACGTGACCCGTTGACGCTTCGCTGACCGGTCCCGTAGAGTGGCGTCCCGTTCGCGCTCCCTTTCCCACCTGCTCGAGACGCGAACACGAATCTCCAGGATCACGAAGAAGGGCACACCATGGCGATTGAGGTCGGCGGCGTCGAAGTCGGAGAGAAGATCTGGCACAACGGAGAGATCAAGGCGTGGGGGGACGCGAATATCCACGTCATGTCGCACGTCGTGCACTACGGATCGTCCCTTTTCGAGGGCATCCGGTGTTACGCGACCGAACGCGGTCCGGCGATCTTTCGACTCGGGGACCACGTCAGGCGGCTCATGGACTCGTGCCACATCTACCGGATGCCGGTGAAGTATTCGCGCGACGAGATCGTCGCGGCATGCCGTGACCTGGTGAAGATGAACGGGTTTCAGGCCTGCTACATTCGTCCGATCGTCTTTCGAGGGTTCGGCACGTTTGGCGTGAATCCGTTCCCGGCACCGGTCGAGACCTATATCGCGACGTGGGCGTGGGGGAAGTACCTCGGCGACGAGGCACTCGAACAGGGTGTGGACACGTGTGTCTCCAGCTGGGCGCGTCTGGCCCCGAACACGTTCCCGGCGATGGCCAAGTCCGGCGCGAACTACATGAATTCGCAGCTCATCAAGATGGAGGCGATCGTCAACGGATTCGTCGAGGGCATCGCGCTAGACGTGCAGGGATACGTCTCGGAGGGCAGCGGCGAGAACATCTTCGTGGTCAGGAACGGAAAGGTGTTCACGCCGCCGCTCCACGCCTCGATCCTGCCGGGGATCACCCGGGCGTCGATCATCACGCTCTGCAAGGACCTCGACATCCCGATCATCGAACGTGGCGTGCCGCGCGAGTTGCTCTACGTGGCGGACGAGGCTTTCTTCACGGGGACCGCTGCCGAGGTCACGCCGATCCGCTCGGTCGACCGCATCCAGATCGGGGAGGGGCGGCGCGGACCGATCACCGAACGGCTGCAGAAGGCGTTTTTCGACGTCACGATGGGCCGGAGCGAGGACACGCACGGCTGGCTGACGCCGGTCGGGGATTGAGGCGAGCGAAACCTGGCTCTTGCCTCTGTGCCTCTCTGTGGCTCTGTGTGCGAAGCTCTGCCCCGTCAGAGGGAGAGCTTCGCACACAGAGGCACAGGGGCACGGAGCCACAGAGCGTTTTGACACTCGAGCCAGCGCTCTGCTACGGTGCCTGTTTGTGTCTGCGGTGAACTTCTGACCCATGCTGAACCGACGAACCCTGTGTGCCGGGATGCTTGCCATCGTAGCGCTCACGTCGGCATGCGTGCGGAGCGTGAAGGTCCCGCGCCAACTCGCCGTCGACCCGCCGGCTACGACTGCGCAATTGCTCGGCCGCCTGAAGCTGTTCACCGACGTCAGCCGTATCCAGGCCGTTGCAACCCTTCGCTTCCGCGATCTGCGTGACGCCGGCATCGGGCGGAACAAGGAGTACCGGGCGCTGATGGCACTCTCGTCCTGTCCCGGCCGGCGAACATCCGCCTTCTGATCAAGGCGCCGTTCGTCGGAAAACGTGTAGCCGACATGGTCTCGGACGGGACAAAATTCACGGTGAAGGTGCTCTACCCCGAAGACAAGCGCAAGTACCTCATCGGCACGAACGCGGGACGTTATCGACGAGTCGAGTCGGGCATGCAGACCGCGGATCCTGCCCTCCAGCGCGCCGGGGCGCTCGCGAACATCCGGCCACAACATCTGACGGCGGCCTTCTTGATGGCACCGCTCGATCTCGAGACGGCGGATGGCGTCTACGTGCTCGACGAAGAGCGCCGGCTCGAGCCAGGTCTCAAGAAGGACGAGCAGGTCATTCGGACCTTCTACGTTCTCACGCTGCTCGAGCGGACCGGGAACGGGGCCGAGGCGCACGTCGTCAGGCGGCTCTGGTTCGACCGGTGCAAGACCGGCACGCCGCTTGCACGTCAGGATCTATATGAGGATGGCCGAGTCGCGACAACGATTCGATATGAAGGTACGATCCGATCCGAGGACGGGCGTCCGTGGGTCGATCGTGTCGCCATCGAGCGCGTCGACGATCTCTACGCGGTTGACGTTCTCTTTGCGGAAGGTGCACTTACGCTCGACGGCGAGGTCCCGGACGAAGCGTTTACTCTCGGCAACGACGAGAACCTCGAGGTGATCGATCTCGACAAGCGGGCGGATCTGCTCGAACCAGCCGCCGCAACGCGTCCCTGACGGGACGCCATCGGATTCCGACACATGGACAGTCTCGTCTTCGAAAACGTACGTCATCGCCCGCTCCGGACGATCATCAGCCTGTCGGGTGTCGCAATCGGCGTCGTCCTCACGGTTCTGACGGTCGGTCTCGCCCACGGCATGCTCCGCAACACCGCGGAACGGCAGGCAAACGTCTCGGCCGAGATCATGTTCTATGCCGCGGGCGATTTCTCGCCAGCGACCGGGCAGGCGCTCGGCCTCGACACGCTCTACAAGACCGCTATTCTCGAAGGCACGTCGCGCGTTCAGCCGATTGCCGGCGTCGCGGAAGTGTCTCCGGTCGCCCAGTATCTTCAGACGAGCGTGAGCGGCGTTGGCTTCGAGATCGTCGAAGGTGTGGATTTCGCGTCCTACTCGAATGTCACGGATCTGAAGATCGTGGACGGGCGTTTCGCCGTTGGCGACGAAGCGGTGGTCGACCGGCGTTACGCGCGCGACAAGAAGGACATCAACGGACAGCCGATCGCCATCGGATCGAAGATTCTGCTCTTCGGGCGCCCCGTCCCGGTCGTCGGCATCTACGAGCCGGAAATCGGAGCGCGACTGAAGCTGCCTCTCGACACGTTGCAGCGACTCGTCGTCAACGGCGCCGAAAAGTGCTCGTTGCTGCTCATAAAGGTCAAGAATCCGGCGGAGCAGGACCAGGTTGCCGCGGCTCTTCGGGCGACCTATCCGTCGAATCGGATCGTCATGTCGCGCGATCTGCCGAGCATCGTGTCTGGATCGATCGGCTCGCTCGAGGTTTTCCTTAAAGTTGTCGTGCGCCTGGCGGCGGTCGTGTCGACGCTCGTCATTCTGCTGGCGATGTACACGACGATCATCGAGCGGACGCGCGAGATCGGCGTCCTCAAGAGTCTCGGCGCGTCGAAGACCTTCATCGTCGTCACGATCGTGAAGGAAGCACTGCTCATCGCCGTCCTCGGAATCCTGGTGGGGGCCGCGGTATCGGTACTTGGCAAGTTCGGCGTCGAAGCAGCGACGTCCCTTCACGTCGACGTCGAGCTCAAGTGGCTTGCGATTGCGGCGGTCATCGGACTCGTGAGCTCGGTTGCCGGAGCGCTCTATCCGGCGATTCGCGCGGCGTATCAGGATCCGGTGAAGGCACTCAGCTACGAGTAGCGCTTTGCGAGAGCGGCTCGATGGGCGAAACTGTTGGATTGGAAACGAGTTGGTGGAACGGCAACACGGAATGAGCACGATTCTCCAGACGATCGACCTGCGAATGACTTACCACGTTGGCAAGATGGACGTGCACGCGCTGCGCGGACTGTCGCTCGAGGTCGAACGGGGCGAGTTTCTGGCCATCATGGGCCCGTCCGGCTGCGGCAAGTCGACGTTGCTTCACCTTTGCGGTGGTCTGCTGACCCCGACGGAAGGCAAGGTGCTCGTTGACGGTGAAGAGATCACGGCAAGCTCGGATGCGCGGCGCACCGACGTCCGGCGCCGCAAGATCGGCTTCGTCTTCCAGAAGTTCAACCTCTTCCCGACGCTGACGGCTGAGGGGAACCTGAAACTAGCCGAACGGATCTTCGGAAAGGGATCCGGCAATGGTGAGCGCCGGCGCGAGGTGTTGAGCCTGCTCAAGCTCGAAAGCAAGATGCGCCACAAGCCGCTGGAGCTTTCTGGAGGCGAGCAGCAGCGTGTCGCGATCGCGCGAGCGCTCGTCAATGAGCCGGCGCTGATTCTCGCCGACGAGCCGACGGGAAACCTCGACTCGGAGAACTCCGAAATAGTGCTGTCGATGCTTCGGGACCTCAACAAGAAGACGAACCAGACGATCGTGATGATCACGCACAATCCGGAGGCCGCGCAATACGCGGACCGGATCATCCACATGCGGGACGGTCACGTGGTGTCCGAGGAGCGGCCGGTCGCGCCGCCGGTTCCCGAAGGAACGGAGCTGGAGGGGGTACACTCGTGAACCTCTTCGTCATCCTCAAAAAGATCTGGTACTGGTCGTATCCGCGGGAAACGTGGCAATACGACGTAATGTGTGTGGCAATTCTGGCCTTCATCTTCCTGGTGCCGGCAAGGGTCTTCGACGACCCGGAGGCACGCCCAAGGTGGGAGGGATCGCTCAAGGAAACGCGGATCACTGCCGATACCATCAAAGATGACACGGTCGAGAGTCTGTCAGCCGCGGCCGGCGGCGGGACGGTCCACCGCGTAGAGGTTTTGCGGTCCGCGGACGGCAAAGTGCAGGCCTATCGGGTCTGGACGTTGCCGGACGGGAATTAAAGAAGATTTTCACAACATATCTCAGGCGAGGATCGTTGCTATACTTGCCTTGAAGACAGGAACGGGAGTGTAAGTTGTTCATGCAGAAAGTCATTCTATCCATTGCAGTTGCTGCCATCGTTGCGGCGCTTGGCCTCGCCGGGAGTCCGGCTGAGGCGCAGGTCATGCCTCCGGTGCTCCTCAAACTCGAGCAGGCGGGGAAGAATCTGAAGTCGTTGCAGGCAGGGATCTCGCAGCAGAAGCAGGATCGGGTTCTCGGCGTGAAGGAGAATTCGACGGGGTCGCTGCTCTACAAGGCCGGCGCGGCCGGCACAGAGCGCGTGCTGCTGACCTACACGTCGCCGATTCCGGAAACGGTCTCGGTCGTCGGCGAAAAGGTGACGATCTACCAGCCGAAGTTGAATCAGCTGTTCGTGACGAGCCGAAAGGCCGGCGTGAACAAGAATCGGTCGCTCGGATTCCTCGGGTTGGCGTATTCCGACGCGGCGCAGCAGCTTCGCGACCGGTACACGATCACGCTGCTTGGCGAGGACATGGTCAACGGGCAGATGGCGAGGCCGATCCAGCTGGACCCGAAGGACACGTCAGACGGCGTTCAGGGGATCATCCTGTGGGTCGACCACAAGACGTGGCTTCCGGTGAAGTACTTCGTGACCGAGAAGAGCTCGAAAACGACGATCACGCTGACGGCCCTGCAGCCGAACGTGACGCTCGGGGACGAGAAGTTCGTGATTCCGGTGCCGAAGGACGTCAAGGTCGTAAACGGGTAGACCGGCACGACGAAGAGTTTCTCGCAAAGACGCAAAGGGAAGACGCAAAGACGCAGAGTCCAGAAGTATTGGGCTCTGCGTCTTTGCGTCTTCCCTTTGCGTCTTTGCGAGAAACTGGGTCCTTCGACACGGCGGCGTAGAGCGGTGACGCTGCACCTGAGTTTGACGACCTCCAACGCGCTGCGACATGATCCGCAGTTCGACTGGAACCACGAGGATTGCCTGTGAACGATTCCGAAGCGAGAGCATTCGTCGACCGGATGAACGCCGAGCTGCAACCGGCCGACGCCGCGTGCGGCCACGCCGAATGGCGGCTCAACACGACCGGTGATGCCGACGCCGAGGCCGAGGTGGCGGCCGCGCGCGCACGGTGGATGCGACTCCTGTCGAATCCGGCCGATAGCACCCTCGTGAAACGCCTGCTGGCCGAAGCAGACGACGCGGCCCGAGCGTCCCTTGAACCGCAGCTGCGCCGCCAGCTCGAGATCCTTCGCAGCCTCTTTCTCGAGAACGGGTTCTCGTCCGAGGAGATCGAACGGATTTCATCCCTCGAAGCCGAAACCGTGTCGCTCTTCAACACGCATCGCGGCAACGTGAATGGCCGGCGAGTCAGCGAAAACGACATCGACGCGATCCTCAAATCATCCACGGACGTCGCCGAACGACGCACCGCCTGGGAAGCCTCCAAGGAGGTCGGCAGCATTGTTCGCGAGAACGTTATCGAGCTCGTTCGACTGCGAAACGCTGCGGCGCGCCGCGGTGGCTTCGACAACTTCTATGCAATGCAGCTCGCGGCGCAGGAGATCGACGAGGATCGGCTCTTCGCGACGCTTGGTCGGCTTGCCGACCTGACCGACGAACCGTTTCGGGCAGGAAAATCAGTCATCGACGCTCACCTGTCGGCAACGCAGGGCGTCGACGTACGTGACCTGCAGCCTTGGAATTATTCGGACCTGTTCTTTCAGGAACGACCCGATACCGGCGACTTCGATCTCGATGCACTTTTCGCTGGTGCGGATATCGAGGCGCTCACTTTGGCGACATATGACGGAATCGGCTTTGACTTGCGCGGAATCGCTGCACGCAGCGATCTCTACGAACGGGACGGCAAGGATCAGCACGCGTTCTGCGTGAACATCGGCCGGGCCGGGGACGTGCGCGTGCTCTGCAACCTTCGCGACACGGCTCGCTGGATGGAGACGAACCTCCACGAGTTCGGCCACGCGGTGTACGACGTCGAGGTCGATCCCGAGCTTCCGTATCTGCTGCGCGGACCGGCGCACACGAGCTCGACGGAAGCCATCGCAATGCTGATGGGACGGCTTGCGAACTCGCCGGAGTGGCTCACCGAGGTTCGCGGGATCGAGCGTTCGGTAGCCGAGAGGATCGGAGGCACGCTCGCGGATCAGCTCCGGATGCACATGCTCGTGTTCGTTCGCTGGTGCCTCGTGATGACCCACTTCGAGCGGGATCTCTACCGCGATCCGGAGCGACCCGATCTCGACGTCCTCTGGTGGGACTACGTCGAGCGATTCCAGCTGCTCAGCCGCCCCGAAGGCCGCTCGGCGCCCGACTGGGCTGCAAAGATTCACCTGGCGCTCGCACCGGTCTACTACCACAACTACATGATCGGCGAGATGATGGCGTCGCAGATCCAGCACCGGCTCGACGACGTCGCCGGCGGAATCGTGAACCGGCCGATAGCCGGCGCCTACCTTCGCGACAAGATGTTCCGTCCCGGCGCCTCTGAGCGCTGGGACCACACGGTCGAGCGCGTGACGGGCGAGCCCTTGTCGGTCGAGTACTTCGCCAGGCAGTTCATTCACCGGTCGAGCGCCACGACGTAGCGCAAGCGAGAACCCATGGGACTTTTCTGGAAGCGCAAGAAGAAGGACGAAAACGACCGGCCGAGTCATTGGCCGCCGACGATTCTGTCGCCCGGCATTCCCGCTGCCGCACCCGCGTCTGTTGAAGCACCGCCGTTGGAACGGGTCGCCGCTCGCGAGATCAGTACCGCGAGCGATAGCGAGCGGGTGGTGATCGAATTGAGACCGTCGTTGCCGGAATCGGAAACGACAGGGCCCGTTCCTGCCGAGCCGCCGGTCCTTCGCAAGGTCGACATGAACTTCTCCTTCGGCGGGTACATCACGAAGGAGCCGACACCGGAAGAGATCGAGGAGCAGCAGCGCACGATCGTCGGACGGTTGAAGACGGCCGTCTCGTCGACGCGGCATACCCTCGTCGACCGGATCGACACAATCGTCCGCGGCAAGAAGGTCATCGACGCCGAGTTGCTCGAGGGAATCGAGGAGGCGCTAATCAGCGCCGACATCGGTGTGCAGACGGCGCTCGAGATCATCGAGAACGCTCGAAAACGGGTGGCGCGCAACGAGCTGTCGAATCCGGAAGAGCTGCGACGCCTGATCCGCGAGCATCTGCTCGAGATGCTCGTGACGCCAAAGTCGCTTCAGAAGGGCACGGTCTCGTCCGAAGTCGACATCGACCCCGAGATCTCGCCGTACGTGATCATGGTCGTCGGCGTTAACGGTGTCGGAAAGACGACGACGATTGGAAAACTGGCTAACCGGATCCGCAGCGACGGCTACGACGTGCTCATCTGCGCGGCGGACACGTTCCGCGCGGCGGCGAACGACCAGCTGGCTATCTGGGCCGAGCGCTCGGGCGTTCCTCTCATTCAGCAGAAACCCGGGACCGATCCATCGGCCGTGCTATACGACTCGCTGGTGGCGGCGAAAGCGCGTGGAAGCGATGTGTTGATCGTGGATACTGCAGGCAGGCTGCACACGAAGCAGAACCTGATGCAGGAGCTCGAGAAAATGCGGCGCGTGGCGGACCGTCAGGTGCCCGGCGCTCCGCACGAAGTGCTGCTCGTCATCGACGCCGTCACGGGTCAGAACGGCCTCGAGCAGGCGCGACAGTTCACCAAGTCAGCGCCGGTGACTGGACTCGTGCTGACGAAGCTCGACGGCACGGCGAAGGGCGGCATCGTGGTAGCGATCGTCAACGAGCTCGGCGTACCGATTCGCTACGTCGGCATCGGGGAGCAGATTGACGACCTGATTGTTTTCGACGCCGAGCAGTACATCGACAGCCTGTTCGAGGGCTGACCACGGATGAACTGGCCAACGGTGGGTGTTTGAACGGGCCGTGCGGACAGACCCCGCCAGACCCAGAACCCCGAGCGCAGCGGGAGCCGTGCGTGGGGCCGGAATGCGGCGCAGGCAGAGGTCGGTTTTGAGTGTCTGGAGCGTTGGGTGACCAGGGATGAACGCAGATGGTCGCGGATCAGATCTGTGATCTGTGTGTATCTGTGGCCGCTTTTTTGTAAGCTGACAGCATGAGTGACCTAGAGCGGTTTCGCGCGCTGTTTCCGATCACCCGGAATCGGGTCTACATGAATCACGCGGCCATTGGGCCGCTGCCGACCACCGCCGTGAACCGGATGACCTCGGTCGCGCATTCGATCGCGATGACCGGCGACGATGGCTGGTACGGGCGAATCGGCGAAATAGGCCGTGTGCGAAGTCTCGCCGCGCGATTGCTTCACGCGCGCGAGGAGCACGAGGTCGGCTTCGTCGCGAACACGTCCGACGGCCTGTCGATCATCTCCGCCGGTCTCGACTGGCGCGAGGGCGATACGGTCGTAGGCGCCAATTGCGAATTCCCGTCGAACGCCTATCCGTGGATGCGCCTGTCGAATCACGGCGTGACGTTTCTGATGGCTGAAGAACGCGACGGCCGTGTCGACTTCGACGACCTCGTAGCGCTCGTGGACGAGCACACGCGCGTCGTCGCGCTCTCCTGGGTCCAGTACGCCAGCGGATTTCGCAGCGACCTCGAGCGAATCGGAAGGTTCTGCCGCGAGCGGGACATCCTGTTCGTTGTGGACGGCATTCAGGGACTCGGCGTCATTCCGATCGACGTCGAGCGCGACCACGTGGACGTGCTCGCCGCGTCGGCGCACAAGTGGCTCTGCGGATCGGAAGGCATCGGCTTGCTCTACATCTCTGATCGGGTCATCGACCGCATCGACCCGGTAAAGGTGGGGTGGACGTCGACGAAGGACTGGATCAAGTTCGGAGGATACGACCTGAGATATCGCGATGGCGCCGAGCGCTTCGAGTGCGGAACGATGAATCCGTTCGGCATCGCGGCACTCGGCTCGTCGCTCGAGATCCTGCTCGAAGCGGGGGAATCGGACATCGAGCGACAGGTGAGAATCCTGACCGATCTGCTCGTCGTGGGATTGATGGATCGCGGCTATCGCGTGATCAGTTCTCGTAAGGACGGCGAGTGGTCGGGGATCGTCACGGCGACGCACGTTGATCAGAATCCGAACGAGCTGGTGCAGAGGCTCAAGCAACGGGGCGTGTCCGTGGCGGCGCGGGCTGGCCGGCTGCGGATCTCGCCGCACTTTTACAATACGGTCGACGAGGTGGATCAACTGCTGGCGGCTCTGTAGCGCAATAGCAACCCGCTCGCTACCGATCGCGGTATTGATCTTTCGTGAGTCGCCTGCGAGCACGAGTGATCGGATTCCCGGTTCAACGGTCGCGCCGCGGGAGGATCAGTACCGCGAGCGGTAGCGAGCGGGTAGGCGTTGAAAAATCTCCAGAATTACCGGACGGCGCGCTGACAAGGTTGCTTCCGGTATTGACAGGTTCACTATGGAACGTACCGTGCGACAACTCGCCAATCTCGTTGCCGGCAGCTTCACCGGCGACGGCGACGCCGTCGTTACCGGCGTCTCGAGCGTGGATCAAGCGACCGACGGCGCGATCGTCTTCGCCGACACGAAGCGCGCGTTCGATCGGGCGCTGGCTTCGGCGGCCGCAGCCATTGTCGCGCCGGTGGCTTGCACAACACCGGATCGCCCGGTAATCCACGTCAATAATCCGAAGCTCGCCTTCGCGCGCATCGTCGCCGACCTCGCCCCCGCGACGCCGATCGCCCGCGTCATCCACCCCGCGGCAATCATCGACGAATCGGCGGCGGTCGGTGCCGGCGTGGCCGTCGGCGCGTGGAGCACGATCGGGCCGGATTGCGTAATCGGCGACCAGACGACCATCGGCAACGGTTGCTCTATCGGCGCGCGCGTGCGCATCGGGCGCGAATGCACCATCCGGGCGAATGTCACCATCCACGAACGGGTGTCTATCGCGGACCGCGTCATCGTGCACTCCGGTGCGGTCATCGGATCGGACGGCTTCGGATTCGTCTTCGATGCCGGACAGTTCCACAAGTTTCCGCAGATCGGCGACGTGATCATCGAAGACGACGTCGAGATCGGCGCCAACACTACGATCGACCGCGGAGCGCTCGATTCGACGGTGATCGGCAGCGGTACGAAGATCGACAACCTCGTCCAGATCGCGCATAACGTCCGCATCGGCCGAAACTGCGTCATCGCGGCGCAGACCGGCATCTCGGGCAGTGCCACGATCGGAGACGGCGTGATGCTTGGCGGACAGGTCGGGATTGGGGATCACGTCCGCATCGAAAGTGGCGCCATTGCTGGTGGGCAGGCCGGAATCCTGCCCGGCAAGGTCATCAGGAAGGGGACCATGGTCTGGGGTACGCCGGCGCGACCGATGGACCAGTTCCGCAGGAACTTCGCTCTCGTCCAGAACCTCCCATCGCTCAACGCCCGCGTCTCGGAGATCGAGCGCCGATTGGGCACCAACCAGCCATCCGTGCCCGACGAACCGACCGATGAACATAATCGTTGACGCACCTACAGTCTTAGAATTAGTCTAAATTTCTGTATGAGTCTTGAGCCTTCCATTAACGGGGCCATCGAGGCACTGACACCGCAGCGTCGTGTCGTGCTCGAGGTGATCCGTTCGAGCATGGGCCATCTGACGGCGAACGAGATCTACGAGCAGGCCCGGCGCCGGCTCTCGACGATCAGCTACGCCACGGTCTACAACTCGCTTCGACATCTGAAGCAGGCCGGACTCGTCGCCGAGCTCAATTTTGGCAACGGCGCCAGCCGGTACGACCGCGAGACCGCGCGACACGACCATGCCATCTGTTCGCAGTGCGGCACGCTCGTTGACCTCAACATTCCGGCAACGGTCGACCTGATGCGGTCGGCGGCGCTGCAGGCCGACTTCGAGGCCGTGTCCATCCACCTGACGCTCACGGGCGTCTGTGCGGGATGTCGAGAAGCCCCCGGTTCCTAACGGTCCATGATCTTTCAACCGGCGACCCGCACGACGTGGCCGCCATTCGCAACGAAACCAACCAACCTCGTGGAGGAGTGAATGTCAGCAGCAGCCATATCGACAGGAATCGCGAAGGTCGGCAAACCGGCGCCGAGCTTCGACATGCCATCCACCAAGAACCTCGAGAAGCTCAACGAGAACGTCAAGCTCGAGGACTACAAGGGCAAATGGGTCGCTCTCGTCTTCTATCCGCTCGATTTCACGTTCGTCTGCCCGACGGAGTTGACCGCCTTCAGCGACCGCTATTCGGATTTCACATCGCTCAACTGCGAGCTGATCGGCGTGTCGACCGACTCGGTCTACTCGCACCGGGCCTGGCTCCAGACGCCGCGCGACAAGAACGGCATCGAGGGCCTGAAGTACCCGCTGGCGGCCGACATGGGCGGCGCTGTGTCGCGTGATTACGGTGTGCTCATCGAGGAGAAGGGCATCGCGCTTCGCGGATTGTTCGTGATCGACCCCGAGGGCGTCCTTCGCTACAAGGTGGTTCACGACCTCAACATCGGCCGCTCGACCGACGAGACGCTGCGCGTCATCTCGGCGTTGCAGACCGGCGGGCTCTGCGCGGCGGAGTGGCGACCGGGTCAGGAAAACCTCAAGGTCTGAAGACCGTCGAGACTCGGCCGCCGAGGGTGCGGGACCGGGCGCAGGGGGGCTGCGCCCGGTTCCGGAACGCCCTCGGGGGCCCCTCGCGGCGCGTGGAATTGCCGCGAGACTTCCGGAATGGCACCAGGCCGTCCGGATCGGGAGGGGCGCAACGATGCCAATGAGAATCGGAACCGAGATGCCTTCGCTCGAGGGAGCAACCGAATGGGCGCGTGGCAGTGAGGCCGAGGCACTGGCGGGGACCGCCGGACACCCGACGCTAGTGCACTTCTGGTCGGTGAGCTGCGGAATCTGCAAAGAGAACATGCCGAAAGTCGCGGAGTGGCGCGACGGGCGGCGCAATGAGGGCCTGCGCGTCATTGCCATCCACATGCCGCGGTATCCGGTCGATTCCGACGTTGATGCCGTAAAGGCCTCCATCGAGAAATACGGTTTCACGGAGCCGTGCGCCATCGACAACATGCATGCGTTGCGCGACGCGTTCCTGAACGAACACGGTTACGTTCCGGCTTATTACCTGTTCGACGAACAGGGAAAGCTCAGGAGTTTTGCCGCCGGCGAGCGCGGGCTTTCGATGCTGTCGGCGGCGCTCGACCGGCTGCTTGCGTCTCGCAATTCGAGTCCGGTTGAGGTAACGAGGTAACGGAGATTGCGATCGCGTGGGCTCGCCCGTCGGGGCGCGCGCGCGAAGCGAACGAGGCGCGGCGGAAGCTGGAACGGTGGCCCGTGCTGAGGGGGCGGGCGCCGCTCCGGCAAATGACTATTCCGGGGTCGGCTCGACTCCGAAGAGGCCATGAACCTCGATCTCGGTATCGACGATTCGGAAGAGCGCGTCAAGACCCATTGAACCGATCAGCGTGCGAAGCTTGGGAGGGACGTTCACCAGAATGAGCGTCTCTCCGTGTCGCCGAAGTGTCGATTGTGCCGCGACGAGCTCACCGAGGCCGCTGCTGTCCGGGGTCTTGACGAGACCACGCAGGTCGATCGCGACCTGCAGGGAACCGGAGGCCACTACGGATCGAACGGCGGCGGACAGCGGCTGTCCAGTCGCGGCCTCGCGATGCCCCAGCCGCAGGGCTCCGTCGAGATACAGGATCGTCCCCGAGCCGAACTGCTGCTGAACCAGGGTGAAGGTCCGTTCCATCGCGGCGAGAGTATAACGTCTCTGCGCTCTCCGTGCCTCTGTGACCCTGTGCCTCTGTCTGCGAAGCGTCTCGGGAGCTTCGCACACAGAGGCACGGAGTCACGGAGGCACAGAGCAACGGCAGCTGGTGTGACTAGACGTCCACCTGGTCTCCAATGACCGGGATCTTGTCGGCCCGCCCGTTGTACACCCGCACCATCATCCACACGAACCCGACCACGGCTCCAAGATGGAAGAGCGACGAACCAATCCCGATGAGCACGCCCGCGATTCGCGGAGCGGCCGCCTGCGCGATCGCAAAGGCGATCGTCACCGCCCAGAAGACCACGTGTGCAATGAGCGACTGTCGCGCGTGGAAATGAACGAAGCGGTTCTCTCTGGGCTCGTTCTGCTGGACGAGAATGGATCCGACGATGCCGAGGTACGGCAGGTAACACATCATGGCCGCGAAGTTCGGCTTGAGCCCGAGTTGTGCGGTGCTTCGCGGTGCCTGCGTATAAGCATTGGTCGCGTCGGCCGGCACGTATAGGGATTGTGGCTGTTGCGGATAACCCTGCCATCCCGTTGGAGGCTGGACCGGGTCGGCCCACTCGCGGGGCTGCGACTGCGACCACGCGTGAGGCTCGGGCGCATAACCGCCGGCCTGATCCTGGCCAGCCCATTGCCCCGGCACGGGCAGACTCGGGTCGGGGGGCATGTAGGCGTTGTGTGCACGGCGTCCGAAGGTCTCGATACCGCGGGTCGGGTCGATCGCATCCGCGTCCATCGTAGATGTCGGTCGGTTCGATTTTCCGGTCGAACGACCATCCACTTCACCAGAAGACTCATCGCTGGTTGTTTCGGCATCCGGCGACAACGATGGTGAGAGCGGTTCCATCGGCCGCGTCGGCGCTTCGTTGTCGACAGCTGCAGCGAGACCCGCGGCCAGCCTGGCCTCCTCGATGAGACCCTGTCCGTCCGGAACCGTTGCGAAGGGATCCGTTCCGACCGTCGGTTCGGCCGTGGGCGTAGTCGATTTCGAGCGCTTCTTTTTCACTTCGGTCCAAGTATAACAATGGGCGTCCGTTTGGCCGGACGGTTGGGCATCAGGTGGGATCGCCGTCGAGCTCAAGCTCGGCAGCGCGACCTTCGGCGATTCGAAAGGCGCGAATGGCGGGACTGGGCTCGAGGCCGATGACGACATACACACTCCGGGTACCATGCGTTCGCGACGTCGTACGACGATGGTTCCGGCGATGTTCGGGGGTGGGAGTGGTAGAAGCCGGCGACATCGAGACCCTCGTGTCGCGCCGCGGCTCTTGCGGCCACTAGTCCAACCGGTTCGAGGTCGAATCGCGACGCCGCGTCGGCCGCGACGTTCTCGACCGGAAAAACCGCGACGATACGGTCGTCGCGGCCACCGAGCACGCCGCAGCATTCGTGGGGAGCAGCCAGGGAGGCCTCGCCGATGAGCGCTGCGCGCACGGCCGCAGATATGTGGACCCGTTGGGTCAAGCCCGGCACCTCCGGTCCGGCCTTCGCTCAGCGATCAGACGACCGCGAGCACGAGGCACTTCAGATAATACGTCTCTGGAATCGACAGCAGGATCGGATGGTCGCGCGCCTGGGTCCGCTTCTCGAGTAGCCGGGCATCACGGCCGGCGTCGGCAGCGGCCGACTGGACGATCCCGATGAACATCTCTTCGGGCACGTGGTACGAGCACGTTGCCGTCACGAGCGTTCCGCCCGGCGCAAGCAGCTTGAGCGCGCGCAGGTTGATCTCCTTGTAGCCGCGGATGCCCGCCTCGAGCGCGGTCTTGCGCTTCACGAAAGCGGGCGGATCGAGAACGATCGTGTCGAAGCGCTCGGGGCGCTCTTCGAGTTGCTTGAGGAGGTCGAAGACGTTTGCCTCGACGAGCTCGACGCGATCCGAGACGCCGTTGAGATCGGCATTGCGGCGCGCGCGCCGCAGCGCATCGCCGGATGTATCGACGGCCATCACGTGGTCGCACACGCGCGCCAGATGCAGCGCGAACGAGCCGTGAAAACTGAACGCGTCGAGAGCGCGCCCTCGACCATAGCGCGCCGCCGCCACGCGGTTCTCGCGCTGATCCAGAAAGGCGCCCGTCTTCTGGCCCCCGACGATGTCGACGAGGTACCTGACACCGTGCTCGTCTATCTCAAGGTCGTCCGGGGCTTCGCCAAGCAGCACGCTCGTCTGTCGCGGCAGACCCTCGAGGTCGCGCACGTGGGCATCGTTGCGCTCGACGATTGCGCGCGGTGCGAACCTCTCGTTCAGCAGCTCGACGAAGAGCGGCTTGAGGCGTTCGGTGCCTTGCGAGAGCGTCTGGATCGAAAGGCAGTCGCCATACCGATCGACGACGAACGAACTGATGAGATCGCCTTCGCCGTGCACGACCCTGTAGGCCGTCGTGCCTTCAACTACGCGTTCGCGCAGTGCGATGGCATTGTCGAGCCTCCGCTCCCAGAATGCACGGTCGGTCTCGACGTCGTCGAACGTCACGAACCGAACCGCAATGAGCGACGCGTCGCTGTAGAACGCGCGGCCAAGGGGACGGCCCTTCGGATCGACGACACGGACGACGTCGCCCCCGCGCGACGTGCCGACGTCGGCCACGTCGCTTCGGTAGATCCAATGATGGCGGGCGCGAGCGCGATCGGCGCCCTTCTTCGTAACGGTGATAGTGGCGGTCATGAGGGACGTTCTGCGCTAAGCTGGCCGCGATGATACAGGAAACGGCCTACGTTGCACTCGGATCGAACCTCGGAGACCGGGCGCACAACATCTACGACGGCGTGCGGCTGCTCATCGAGCGGACGGGGGTTCGAGTGCGCCTCTCGCCTCTCTACGAAACGGACCCGGTCGGATTTGCCGACCAGCCGCCTTTTCTCAACGGCGTCGCCGAGTTGTGGGGGAAATTGCCGGAGCCTCGTGAGCTGCTCGCCACGTGCATGCGGATCGAGGCGGAGCTCGGCCGCGTGCGGACGGTCGTGGACGGTCCGCGCACGCTCGACCTCGATCTGCTGCTGTGCGGAGACTTCGTTGCCGCCGACGAGCACCTGACGCTGCCGCATCCGCGGATGCACACACGGGCCTTCGTTTTGCGGCCGCTCGTCGACCTCGCGCCGGAGGCTCGCCATCCGGTCCTGCGGGCGACAGCGTCGGAGCTGCTGCGGGCGCTCGAGTCCGCCGATACGTAGATTTAAGGACCGGGTCCTTTCGACGTAACCCGGCGACGGCAGACTGCATTCACTTGGCAACGGGCCAAAGGGCTCGGGGCAGTTCCCGGTGGCGGCGCCCGGTGCGTCGTCGACCGTCACGCTGGCGTGGTGGATCGGGAGCGGGCTCGAGCTTCTTGAGGTGCTGACTGCGGCCGGGTTCCCGACGACACCGTGACTTGGTCACGCTCACACGGTGTCATCGGGGATCCGGCCAGTTTTTTCGTGTGCGAGCACTCCGAGCCTCCGTGCGGCCCGTGCGAAGCTCTCCGGAGGCGGGGCACAGGGGGAGGCGGGGAGAAAAAGGGGGGGGGGGCCCCCGCCCCCTCCTCCCCCCCCCCCCCCCCCCGCCCGCCCCCCCCCCCGGCCCCGGGGGGGGGAGAAGGGGGGGGGGGGGGGGGGGGGGGGCGCCGGGGGGGGGGGCGATTCCGGGTGCTTCTCCTGCCGGGAGTGACTCCGCCGCGCCCTCTCGGTGGCCGCCGTGTCCGGCGTTCGGGAAGAACCGGATTGTCACGTCCGGATTGCCGCCTTTTGCGAAGGCCGCGGCGAGCGCAGCCTGCGTCTCAGGCACGGGAATGTGACGGTCCTTGCCCCCCAGCAGATAGAGCACGGGTACCTTGATTCGCTCGACTACCGATGCGGGCTCATACGCGCAATGAACCCGATAGAAGAACCGCTGATCTTCGGTGAGCTCGGACGCCATCGGTGGCGCATCGGGCCACTTCATTCGGGCGAACCACGGCCGCGACCGGCCCCCAACGCCGAGCCCAGTGCGCGCGCGTGTTCCAGGGACGCGGAACCCACCTCGCGCGGCGCCCCCCTGCTCAGAGCTACCCCCGGGGGACATTCTGCTCAGTGGCGAAACCCGGGACCGATACGATCTTCACGTCAGGGCACCAGTTCCACCTGGCGATGCCCCAGACGCCAACCCTCGATGCGTCCACGTGGCCGCATGAATGCAATGGCTGCCCTGGCGTCCAGCTGCGCTCGAAGGTCCGGAGCCTCGGTAGGCGCCTTCCGACTCGCCGGTGCCGCGTTTGGGCGGACCGCAAATCCGTGGCGGCAACGGGTCGCCTGCGGCCCGTACACTCGTCCTCGGCGGCGCCGGTGGCGGCTCGCGAGGTGCGCGCGCTCGCGCGGGCTCGGCTGCGTGGCGGGGCGCCGCGGTGCCGGTGCAGGCCTGGCTGCACGAACGTGCTCTGGTTTTACCCCGCCGGCACGTCAGTGATAAAAACCGGCACCATCGTGGGTGAACCGCTCAAGAATCACTTCGGCGCCGGGATCCCGGCGCGCATCGCCGAGATGATCTCCGGCGTCTTTCCCGAATTCGATCGGGAGGCTTTTGTCGGCGCCTGCCTCGACGGATATCACGAGCTCGAGCTCGTGCCGCGCGGGCGAAAAATCTCGACAACACTTCGCGATTACCTGCCGGCCGAATATCCAGCGGCGATCGAAATCCTGATCGCGTCGATCGGTCCAAGGCTCGAGACGACCGAAGGCCACGGGATGGCGCCGTTCCTCTACCTTCCGCACGTCTGCTACGTCGCGGAGTTCGGGCTCGAGCATTTCGAGGAGTCGATGCGAGCCCAGTACGAGCTGACGCAGCGGTTCTCGGCCGAGTTCAGCATCCGGCCGTTCCTCGAGCGCCACACCGAGTCGACGCTGGCTCGCCTCGAGGACTGGACGAACGATTCGAGTCCGCACGTCCGCCGCCTCGTTTCGGAGGGAACACGGCCGCGGCTGCCGTGGGCTCCGCGATTGAGGGAGTTCCAGAAAGACCCACGGCCCGTGCTGGCGCTGCTCGAGCTGCTTAAGGACGATCCAGACCTCTACGTGAGGCGTTCGGTGGCGAACAACCTCAACGACATCGGCAAGGACCACCCGACGCTGCTCGTCGAGACAGCGCGAAAGTGGCTGGGCGAGGCTTCGGACGAACGACGCTGGCTCGTCCATCACGCGCTCAGATCGGCAGTGAAACGCGCCGAGCCCGGGGCCCTTGAAGTGATGGGTTTCGGCGTGGCGCCGCGGGTTTCGCTCGACAATACACGCATCACTCCGGAACGGGCCCTTATGGGCGGCCGCGTGGAGATTGCCTTTGACGTCACGAACACGGGCTCACGGCGACAGCGCATCCTGGTGGACTTTCGCATTCACTTCGTGAAGGCAAATGGAAAAGCCACTCCGAAGGTATTCAAGCTGAAAGCGCTCGAACTTTGTCCTCGCGAGAGCGTGTCGATCGCCAAGTCCGTTTCTCTCGCGGAAATGACCACGCGGAAGCACTATCCGGGAACACACGCGGTCGACGTCGTCTTGAACGGCGTCGTCGTGACGCTCGGGACGTTCGAGTTGGTGCGCGATACCACGTCCTGAGCACTCCGAGCCTCTGTGTCTTTGTGTCTCTGTGTGCGAAGCGTCCGAAGAGCTTCGCACACAGAGACACGGAGGCACCGAGCCACAGAGCTCAGTTTCCGTCCCAGTTCCCCACGATCGGCGTGACGTCCGGCGGTCCATACGAGAACACCATGTCGGCGCCCCCCGGACTGTTCGTGTTACGCAGGAACCACGCCCCCGACGAGGCCACGTAGATCCCGATGGTGTCGCGTCCATCGCCGTTCCAGTCGCCCGCCAGCGGGGTCGCACTCGACGGCCCGTACGTGAAAACGATGTCGGCCCCGCCGGGGCTGTTCGTGTTCTTCAGGAAAAACGCCGCCGTCGACGGGCTGTAGAGCCCGATCGAGTCCGTTCCGTTAGCGTCCCAGTCGCCCGTGATCGGTCGCCACCCGGCTGCGCCCGGCCCGAAGCTGAACACCAGGTCCGCACCGCCCGGCGCGTTCGTGTTCTTGAGGAAAAACGCGCCGCTAGCCGGATCGTAGAGGCCCACCGTGTCCGTGCCGTTTCCGTCCCAGTCGCCTGCGAGCGGCACCCAGCCGAGCCCGGCCGGTCCGTAGCTGAACAACGCGTCCGCGGATCCCGGTCCGTTCACGTTCTTGAGGAAGAATGCGCCCGTGGAAGGCTGATAGAGACCCGGAGACGCCACGCCGTCGCCGTTCCAGTCTGCCGCCAGCGGCACCAGCCCGGCGCCAGCGGCGCCGTACGTGAAGAGCGTGTCCGCAGGTCCAGGCGAGTTTCCGTTGCGCAGGAACCACGCGCCCGACGCAGGCACGTAGATACCAACCGTGTCCTTCGCCGCCGCCGGCGCGAGCACGAAAAGCGTGATCGACTGCGGCGGAACCGTCGTCGACAGCGTCGTCCCGACGTACCCGACGTCGGCCGGATGCGCAATCGAATTCGCAGACGTGAGCTGCCAGACCTGCGCGACGCCCGTCCCCGCAAATCCGGCGAGCGAGATATTCACTGGCTGCACGCCAGCAGACTGCTTGTTGACGACCATCACCGTCAGCGCGCCGTCACTCGAGCGTTCGCCGGCAAAAGCCGACAGGTTATCGGGATTCGGCACCGTTGCCGACACACTCGTGTCGCCGAAGCGTCCTCCGACTCCGTCGTAGTTCGTGTACATCTTGATGGACTTGTAGGTCGGCGTCGACGCGGCCGGCGTCGTCCACCGGCTCGCCATGTCGAGCCCCTCGCGGCCGAAGATCCCGAGGACGTCGGCCTGTGCCGTCGCGCCGTTGATGTGACCTTCGGCGCCCCAGTTGTACTCCGTGATGCCGGTCTTCGTGCCGGGGTAGTAGGTGTCCACCCAGCCCCTGATCCGGGGAATCAGCCTGACCGTGTCGGCGATCCACGTCTCGTCGACGTAGTTCGGGTCCCAGAGGCTTCGCGTCGAGCGGTTGCGCCGCGCCTGCATCGACGCTGACGTGTCGTCCGAGAACTCGCCGCCCTGCGGGTAATAATGCACCGTGAAGACGTCGAGGATCCGTCGGCCGGTGCTCTGGTTGTTGAGCTTGAGCTGGTTGAGGAGCCACGGCAGGTAGTCCCAGCCGCCGTGTGCCGCGCGGTCGGGCAGGTTCGACCATCCGTGCTGCGCGCCCCACTGCTGGTCGTACCCGCTGAAGAGGTAGCCGCTCCAGCCCCACTCCTCCGGACCGACGACGAGGGCTCCGGGATCCGTGTCCTTGATCATCGTCCCGTATTCGATCGTCTTGTCGCGGATCTCGTCCATCGTCGGTCCCGTCGGGTTCACGTCGCGATGGGTCGAAAACCAGATGCTGGGTTCGTTGTCGAGAAGGTAGTAACGTACGCCGCCGTTCGCCGCGGTGCCCTGCTGGGCGACGAGGTGCTGGACCCATCCGCGCTGGAAGTTGACGTCAGCTGGAACGCTCGCATCGTTCGGGTCGTTGCCGGTGACCGGCTGGTTATTGCTTGCGCGGATGCCGTTGCCGGCGTCGGGAAACCACTGCCAGTCGTTGCCGGTCTGTGCGCCGTATTTCACGATCGAGAAGCTCGAGAGCTTCGTGCGGTTCGGTCCGAGCTTCGCGACCCAGCCGACGGTCGGAATCGTTATCATCGACTCGGCGCTCGCCGCCTGGTTGGCGTCGATGAACGCGTCGGCGTCGGCGCCGGCGGTCGAGCTCGAGTAGGCGATGCTCTGGTAGTACCAGTCGTTCGCTCGGTTGTCGGCGTTCTGCTGCCAGTTGTAGCGCGTCGTGTTGTTGCCGCCGCGGCGGTTCGACGGACAACGCAGGTCGGCGAGCGTTGCCGCGTCGGCGTACGCGAGGCCGTAGATGAGCGGATTTATGGGACGCCGGTTCGCGGACACATCGACGGCGATCGCGATCGCCGGATTGTCGGCGCGGACGGTCGGAAGCGGCGTGACGAGCGACGCGACGAGCAGCGCCGCGAGAACCACAGGGAATGTTCTGTTCATTGTGACGTCCCGGTCTTGGGGGCCAGGATCGAGGGGCTGAAGCAGTGAGAGAGTACGCTCATGCCCTGGACAGAATCAAAGAAAAAGGACCACGGATTCACACGGATCAACACAGATCCGCAACTGTCTGCTGATCTGTGTTCATACTTCGTTTCCGCGTGAATCCGTGGCCCTTCTTCTCATTTGCGCCAATCCCGTACAATCTCGAAAGTCATGCTCGGAAAGTACATCCATCGCCGCGAACGCTTTCTATCGTCGATCGACACGAATCGCGTCATCCGCCCGTTCGACTGGGGCACTGAGTTCCTCGACATCGAGCCAATGCCGGACGAAAACGACGCCGCGCTCGTCGATCGGTTCGTCACGCGAGCGCTGGACGACAGCGACGCCTACTACGCCACTCCTGCCCTCGATCACGCGGAATTCGATGGAGAGTGGGTGCGCTTCCCGAGCGCGCTCGAGACCCGGTGGGACGTCAACAACACGGTCACCGCGCGCTACATTCCGTCGCGAAAGCCCTCGAAGAAGGCCGTCATCGTCCTGCCGCAGTGGAACGCGGACTCGGAGAGCCACGTTGCGCTCGGACGGATCTTCGCGCGGTTCGGGATCTCGGCGTTGAGGCTTTCGCTGCCGTACCACGACGTGCGGATGCCGGAAGAGCTCGAGCGCGCCGACTACATGGTGAGCGGGAATGTGGGAAGGACGCTTCACGCTTGCAGGCAGGCGGTGATGGACGTCCGGCGATGCGTCGACTGGCTCGAGCGCCGCGGTTACACGCAGATCGGCATCACTGGAACGTCGATCGGCTCGTGCATCGCGTTTCTGGCCTACGTGCACGAACCGCGGCTGCGCGTCGGCGTGTTCAACCACGTGTCGAGCTTTTTCGCGGACGTCACGTGGACCGGGATCTCGACCCGTCACGTGCGCGCGGGCATCGAGCAGAGCATAGATCTCGACACGCTCCGGCACGCGTGGATGCCGATCAGTCCGAACGCGTTCATTCACCGGCTGAAGCACGAGCAGCCGCATCGGCCGCGGCTGATGATCACTGCGCGATACGACCTGACGTTTCTGCCGCATCTGTCGGAGCGGGCGTTCGCTGAATTCCGGCACCACGATATTCCGGTGGATCGGGCGATCCTGCGCTGCGGGCACTACACGAGCGGGAAGTTCCCGTTCAAGTTCCAGCTCGGTTACCTGATCACGAAGTACCTGCACCGGCACCTGGCGGAGGCGTAAGACCGGGTTTTCCTGCGTCCTTTGCGCCTTTGCGCCTTTGCGCGAAATCTCACGCAAAGGCGCAAGGACGCAAAGCTGTAAACAAAAGAATGCACGATTTGACCGATTTCTGTATCATCTCGTCGTGCCCCGCCGAATCGAGCTGTCGTCCGTCATAAACGCGCCCCGCTACCGGGTGTGGGCCTTCTACGACGATCCGGACAACCTCCCGAAGCTGACGCCGCCGGGCATCCACGTCACTCTGCTCACGAAGCCCGCACGCCCCCGCGCAGGCGACATCGTGTCTCTCCGCATTCGCCGCGGACCGATCGCCTTCACCTGGGACGCGAAGTTCACCGATTACGACCCGGGCCGCTCCTTCGTCGACGAGCAGGGACGCGGTCCATTCTCCTTCTTCCGCCACCGGCACCTGTTCGAGGACGCCCCGGGCGGCACACGCATTACCGACACAATCGACTACACGCCGCCGTACGGACCGATCGGCTGGATCGCCGACCGGATCGCGATCGCGCGCGACCTGAAAGCAATGCTTGCCTTCCGCCACGCGAGGACACGCGAACTTCTCGAAACCGCCTGAAGCCTCGAAGGAATCCCCGTGAACGAATCATTCGCCGGAAAAATCGCCGTCGTCACTGGCGCAAGCCGCGGAATCGGCCGCGCGACGGCCGAGGCACTGATTGCCGCCGGCGCGACGGTCGTCCTTGCCTCTCGCGACGCCGACTCGCTCGACGACCTTGCCTCCAGTTTCGGTCATCGCGCCGAATCCGTTCCGACCGACGTCACCCGGTCCGCCGAAGTAGACGAGCTCGTTCGCGGTACCGTCGAACGCCACGGCCGCATCGACCTGCTCGTCCACGCCGCCGGCGCCGGCATGCTCAAGCCCGTGCTCGACATCACCGAGCCCGAATTCGACTCACTCGTGGAGCTGAACCTGAAGGGCGCCTTCCTCGTGCTCCAGCGGACGGCCCGCGCCATGTCGGAGCACGGCGGCGGGACGATCGTCACGTTCCCCGGCGTGCTCGGACGCGCGCCGATGGCGGCGGCGTCAGCCTACGCAGCGACGAAATACGGACTCGTCGGACTCGTGAAGTCGATGGCCATCGACCTGAAGCGCGCGAACGTGCGATTCTCCCTGATGTTCCTCGGTGGCGTGAACACGACGTTCTGGGACAGCGAGTCGATCACTGTCAAAGTCCAGCGCGAGAAGATGCTGGACGCGGCGTCGGCGGCGAAGGCGGTGCTCTTCGCGGCATCGCAGGCGACTCCGGGCATCTGCGGCGAAATCGTCATCCAGCCGGAGAATCATCAGCTTCTCTAAACCATGAACATCCTCATCACGGGCGGCACGGGATTCATCGGCGGACACATCCGCGACGCGCTGCTTCTGCGGCCGGAGCTCGGGCCCGACGCGCGCGTCCTGTGCATGACACGCGACCCGAAGGGGAAGACGCACGGCGATCCGCGAGTGTCGTTCGTCGCCGGCAACGTGCGCGACGCCGCGATGCTCGAGCACGCGACGGACGGCGTCGACGTCGTCGTCCACTGCGTCCAGTTTCCGAATCACCCCGTCGAGGACGAGCGGAAAGGCCACACCTACCTCGAGGTGGACGCGCACGGAACGGAGCGGCTCGTCGCAGCGTGTCGGAAGAACGGTGTCAAGCGAATCGTCTACCTGTCCGGCGCGGGAACGTCGCCGGATCGCAAGGAGCCGTGGTTTCAGGCGAAGGTGATCGCCGAGCGCGCGGTGCGCGAGTCCGGCGCCGAATGGGTGATCCTGCGTCCGTCGTGGGTCTACGGGCCGGATGACCGCAGTCTCAACCGCTTCGTGACGTTCGTCCGGTACCTGCCGATCGTGCCGGTCATCGGCGACGGCACGAACAAGGTGCAGCCGATCGCGATCTGGGACGTGGCGGAGGCCGCGTCGGAATCGGTCTTCAGCGATGCCGCGACTAACCAGACGATCGAGCTCGGGGGACCCGAGGAACTGACGATGGACGAGATCATCGGCGTCTTGCAGAAAGTAATGGGAACGCACCGCCCGCTGCTCCATCAGCCGAAGGCGCTCATGAAGCTCGCCGTCTGGCCGCTTGCGATCCTGCCGACGCCGCCGCTTTCGCCCGAAGCGATCGACTTCATTCTCCAGGAAGCCCACGTCGACACCGAGCCCGCCCGACGCATCTTCGGCCGCGGTTTCACGCGCCTCGAGGACGGCCTGCGGAAGTACCTGGTGAGTTGACAGGATTTCAGGATTTTCAGGATCAACAGGATTTCCTTTGGGTTGCTCGGACGCCTTCCGTCCTATCCACACTGAATCCTGTTAATCCTGAAAATCCTGAAATCCTGTCTACTCTCCCACTTTCCACCCGACGCGAAACTGCCGATCGGGCGCAATGTCGTCGACGAGGAGGACGTCGACCCGGTACCAGGCGCTGCGGGGCGCGACGTACGAAGCCGTAGAGTTCGGGTAGAGGTACACGTCCTCGCCTTCCTGCTGCCACGAGCCGCCGAAGACCGCGCTCGCCTGCGTCCGGAACGTGAAGCCGAGCGCGCGTGCGCCGTCAGGAAAGTCGCCCGAGTCGAACGTCACTCTCTCGCCGGCTTTCAACGCCACGAGATAGCTGCGCATGAAATACACGGTGCCTTTCGCCGTCGTCTTGCGCTCGGCCTTGTCGAACGCAAAGAACCCGAGCCCGAGGTCCGCCGGCCAGTCCGGCGCGAAGTATGTGTCCCACTTCGCCGTGTCTTTCCGGATGGCAGGAATCATGAGCCGTTCACTGGCGACGGCCTTGCTCCATTGCGGCGGGAAGGTCGACGTATCGCGATCGAGCACGAATCCGAAGCCCGCGAGCACCGGTATGAAGATCGCGAGCCACCCGAGCTGCCACGCCAGACTGCGCCGCTCCTTCGCGCGCATCTCGCGGTCTTTCTTCGCAACGTCTTCGATCGTCGACACGAGTTTCGAAGCTGATGACCGCAGCTTCGAGACCCACGCCTCGGGCATGCGGAGCAGGTTGTCCGCACCGCAGTAGAGACACGCGAGCCCGGTCGCGCCGTCCGGGACGTCGAGGGGCGCGGCGCACGACCGGCAGCGCGCTGGTCCTCCCTCCCGGTCGGGCGGCAATGCGGCGAGCGCGGCCTGCAGGTGCTGCTTCCCCTTCGTTCGGCGGCGGCCGTAAATTCCGAGAACGGTCGGGACGCCGAGCGTGACGTACATCGCGACGCCAACGCCCGTGTAGATCTGGGTGTTCGACCAGATGTCGAAAAGCGTCGCGCCGATGTTGCGGCTGACGATCTCGAGGCCCTTCGCGATCAGCAGCGCGTCGACAACGAACGCGAACGGCCACAGAACGAGCCATATGCACCCAGACGAAACGGAGCCCCACGCTTGCGCGAGAAATCCCGGAGGATCGCCGAGCGACTCAAAGAGCTCGTGGGCCTCGACGCGGCCGACGTCGCGCTGGACCTCGGCCTGCCGCATTTGTGCGTAGGCCTCGGGGACGGGAAACTCGACACCGCAGTACGGGCAGTGGACGTCCTTTCCCGTACCGAGCGGCACCGGCGCGCCGCAGCCCTCGCAACGGAGTATCTCGGGCTTCTCCATCCGCGCGAGGATACGAGGAGAGTGGACAGGATTACAGGATTCACAGGATATTTTTCGTGGAATCCTGAGAATCCTGTAATCCTGTCCACTCTCATGTTTTTCGCGATCCTCATGCTCGTCCTCGCTGCACCGCCGCCGGCGGAGTACTTCCTCGCGGACATCGACAATCGCCCGGTGTTGATCGATCTGGAGGGCCGCGTCGTTCTCGAGCCCGAAGGCCGCGTGGGCGTGGGGTTACTCCGAAGGCATGTTCTGCTTCTCGGACGGCCAGCGAGTCGGCTTCATGGACTGGACGGGACGAGTCGTGGTGCCGCCGACGTACGCCTATGCCGAAGGCTTCCGCGAGGGGTACGCGCGTGTGCAGCTACCCGAAAAGGGTGACACGGACCGCGAGCGCTGGGGATTCATCGACCGGACGGGACGGATGGTGATCCCGGCTCGCTATTGGGCGACGTTCGACTTCCACGAGGGCGCGGCATTCGTTCTGAGCAACAAGGCCTCGACGTTCGTCGATACACAAGGCCGCACGATTCCAGCGGCGCCGTTCGGCTGGGCGGAGCACTTCAGCGAGGGTCTCGCGCCGGTCGAAAAGGACTATCGCTGGGGCTTCATCGACAAACGCGGGAGGATGGCGATTCCGCAGGTCTTCGCACGGGCTAATGTATTTTCGGAGGGACTCGCGGCCGTGTCGATCTGGAACGACACCCTGGAAGCCCTCAACGTGCCGATCGTCGGGTCGGGCTACATCGACGCGACGGGGAAGATGGTGATCCTGCCGAAGTTCTCGTCGACGGAGCCGTTTTCGTGCGGTCTCGGACTCGTTGCAGAAGGCTCGATGTACGTGCCGTCGAGGAACCGGTCTGGTCGCGAGCCGAGACTCGGAAAGGTGAGCTTCATCGATCGGACGGGGAAGACGGTTTTCGAGGTGACGGGGTCCGAGGGCGGGACGCCCGGAGGGTCACGCGCCACTGTGGTCCGCGTCGAGTCGTTCCGGGAGGATCTGGCGTACGTGGAATACGCGGACGGCCGGAAGGGCTTCCTGGACAAGACCGGCAAGCTGGCGATCGCGCTAGGTCCCGAATTCGAAGTGGCCCAGAGCTTCGATCGTGGCCTCGCGCGGGTGTCGCTCGCGCCGGCCGCCCCCGGCGGGCCCAGGTCCACCGGCTACATCAACAAGTCCGGCAAGCTCGTCTGGCCGAGGCCGAAGCCCGCGGTCACTCAACCCTGATCTTCTTCCGTTGCGCCTTCGCGTCTGCCCTTGGCGTCTTTGCGAGAAACTCTTCGAACGTGAGAAGAGTTTCCCGCAAAGACGCCAAGGGCAGACGCAAAGGCGCAAAGAAGAAGACTCAAGGCTGATCTGACTTCACCCGGTAGGTTTTGAGTCTTCGATTCACATCGTCAATGTCGAACGCCGTCGGATCGAACGCTTCGCCGAGCCAGTCCTCGAAGTAGCCGTGGTCCGCGTTATCCGGATCACGAAGAGCCCGGATGAGGAAGTTGAATCGCCGGATGCCGCCGGTGTCCTCCGGCGGAAAGGCACGCGACCCGCCAAGGCACACCGGATACGCGACAGAATCGTCCGGCTCGAGCAATCTCTCGACGACGAGCTCGTGGATCCATGTGTCGCCGAAATCGTAGACGTACCGGCCCGTCAGGCGCTCGAGCCGGTTGGCGGGACGTGTGGTCTTCGCGCTATGGCAGCCTATCGTATGGAAAGAATTTGAAAGTGTGCGATAGGCAGGCTATAACAAGAGGTAAATTCAAACGCATTTGAAAGCGCGCCTATAACATCTCTCGATGGTAACGGACGCGTCGGCCGCCTCCTCATCACGTTCCTGCTGACCGAGCGAGGACTGCTGCAGAAACCAGTCTTGTACCTGTCTCACTACTTCAAGGGTCACCGGCAGGCATACTACGACCGGCTGCAGGCGGTCCGGGAACAGGGCGACTGGGAAGTCTGGCTCGAGTTCTTTCTTCGAGGGGTGATCGAGGTCAGCGTCGAAGCCGCCGAAACCGCGAGGTGCATTCTCCACCTGCGAGAGCGACATCGAGCCGCCATCACGGAACAATTGGCCAGAGCCGCTGGTAATGGCCATAAGGTTCTGGAGTCGCTGCTTGACCGACCGATCGTGTCCGTAGCCGACGTCGAGCGCACGACCGGAACAACCTATGCGGCGGCGAACACTCTCGTGTCAAAGCTCGTGGAGCTCGGAATCCTCGTCGAAGTCACCGGCTACGCTCGCAATCGCCGGTTCCGTTACGAACCGTACGTGAAGCTGTTCACCGACGGCACGACCGACGACACAACGTAATCGAGGACGGACGAATTCTCAGACGCACGACCGATTTCGAACGTGGAACGTACGATTTCGGGTTCCACAGGCAACCCAGGTTCATCCTTCCTTATATGGAGGTATTCCACAGGTGCGGAGAGCCCCCGGGCTGGCAATGAGGAGATTGTGGCCGGGTGGAGAGGCCCCTGGCTGAACCGTTGTGGCTCTGCGCCTTTGCGTCTGCCCTCTGCGTCTCTGCGAGAAACTGTTCTTCCGGAAGAACAGTTTCTCGCAGAGACGCAGAGGGCAGACGCAAAGGCGCAGAGCAGGACAAACCGGACAGATTCCACCAATCCTCCCCGAATCCCTGTAATCCTGTCCACTCTCTCGTACTCTCCGCTATGATTCCGGCTTCACCCGATCATGGCCACGCACACCGTCAGAGCCGCCTGCCCGCACGACTGTCCGGACACCTGCGCCATGCTCGTTACCGTCACCGACGGGCGAGCCACGGCGGTCAAGGGCGATCCCGGACACCCCTTCACCCAGGGCTTCCTCTGCACGAAGGTCTCGCGCTACCACGAACGCACGAACTCTCCGGACAGACTGCTCTACCCGATGCGCCGCGTCGGCGCGAAAGGCGAGGGCCGGTTCGAGCGCATCTCGTGGGACGCCGCGCTCGACGAGATCGCCGCGCGCTTCCGTGAGATCGCCGACTCAGCCGACGGTCCCGAGAGCATCCTGCCCTACAGCTACGCAGGCACGATGGGCCTGGTCCAGGCCGAGAGCATGGACCGGCGCTTCTTCCACCGGCTCGGCGCGTCGCTGCTCGCCCGCACGATCTGCGCAACCGCCGGCGCGACCGCCTGGACGCACACGATCGGCGCCACCATCGGTACTGACGCCGAACAGTTCCACAAGGCGCGGTTCATCCTCCTCTGGGGCACGAACACCCTCACGTCGAACGTCCATCTCTGGCCGCAGATCCTCCAGGCCCGAAAGTCCGGCGCCGAAGTCGTCGTCATCGACCCCTACAGGAATCGCACCGCCGCCCAGGCAGATCGCTGGCTCGCGATCCGGCCCGGCACCGACGCCGCGCTCGCTCTGGGACTCGCGCACATCGCCTTCCGCGACGGCTACGCCGATCGGGACTACCTGGAAAAATACACCCTCGGCGCCGATGCCTACGAAGCCCGGTGCGCCGAGTACCCTCCCGAACGAGTCGCCGACATCACGGGCCTGCCTGTCGCCGACATCGAGTGGCTCGGCGAACGGTACGGAACCGTCCGTCCAACAGCCATCCGCACCAACTACGGCCTTCAGCGCCATCGCGGCGGTGGAAACGCCGTCCGTGCCATTGCCGCCCTGCCCGCCGTCACCGGCGCCTGGCGCGACGTCGGCGGCGGCGCGCTTCTGTCCGCTTCCGGGCGATTCCCGCTGAATCGCACGGCCCTCGAGCGTCCGGATCTCATGACTGGCACGCCGCGCACGATCAACATGACCCGCCTCGGCGAAGCGCTCGAGTCGGCCGAGCCGCCCGTACGCGCGCTCGTCGTTTACAACTCGAACCCGGCGGCAATCGCTCCCGACCAGGGCGCGGTTCTGCGCGGCCTCGGTCGCGACGACCTCTTCACCGTCGTCATCGAGCACTTCCAGACCGACACTGCCGACTACGCCGACATCCTGCTTCCGGCGACGACGCAGCTCGAGCACTTCGACATCGTCAAGCCTTACGGCCACTACGCCTTGATGTGCAACAACCCTGCGATCGAGCCGATGGGCGAATCTAAGCCGAACTCCGAAGTCTTCCGGCTGCTCGCCGCGCGCATGGGCTTCACCGAATCCTGCTTCTCGGACACCGACGAGGAGATCGCCGCGCAGGCCATCGAAACCGACCATCCGGTATTCGAGGGCATCACCCTCGAGCGCCTCAAGCGCGACGGATGGGCGCGGCTGAACATGGAGCGCTCGCTGCGATCCGAGAAGCAGCCGACGCTGCTCATCCACCCCGTCGACGCCGAGCCGCGCGGCATCGACAACGGTTCGGTCGTTTCGGTCTTCAACGACCGCGGCGGCTGCCGCCTGATGGCCATCGTCAGCGAAGACGTCCGCGAAGGGGTCGTCGTCGCGCCGTCGGTCTGGTGGAACAAGAAGAGCCCGGGGGGCGTGAACGTCAACCAGACGACGTCGCAGGCACTGACGGACATCGGCGAGGGCGCGACGTTCTACGACAACCTGGTCGAAGTCGAGGTGGTGGCCGCCGTCGATGGCATTCCCGAAACCGGGGGCGTGATTCGATGATCCTCCTCAAGGTCATTGCCATCTCGCTGTCGCTCGCCGTCTCGGGCCAGGGCGTTCTAAAGGGCACCGCGCCGGCGCCGCCCATCCGCCCATTCCTGAAAAAGGACACGGCTTCCCGCATCCTCTACCAGATCATCCTCGAGGCGGAGGACACCCGGCAGTACGCGCCGCCCTTCTCCGAGAAGCAGAAGAAAACGAAGCCGACCCTCGAGGACATGGTCGCTTGGTCGCACCTCGGCGTGCGTCGCCGCGCCGCGATCGCCATCGGACGCATCGGCAATCCGGCGGGGCTCGATCCACTCCTCACACGGCTGAAGATCGAGACCCAGCCACTCGCTCGCGCCGACGTCGTGTTCGGCATCGGCGAGCTCGAGGTCGCCCGGTCCGTCGATCCGCTGCTTGCCCTTCTGCGCGATGCGGACCAGCCGGTGATCGTGCGGGCGCGAACGGTCGAGGCGCTCGGGAAGATCTGCAGCAACACGGGCGTCGTGTCGTCGATCGGTACCGGCCGTGTCGCCGAGGTCGCCGTCGTCGTCGCCGCGGCGCTGCCATCGCCTTCTCGCGAGCTCTCGGGCAACGAACTGCTGCTCGGAACCATGGCCCTGACTGCGCTGCTTCGCCTCAAGGCGCCGTCCTCTGTGCCTTCCGTCATCGCCCAGCTTTCGGCGAAGTCGTCCGCCATGCGCGCGACGGCCGCGAATTCGCTCGCCCGGCTGCGTCCTGACGCCGCTGCGGCCTCATCGGCAGCGGGCCCGCTGACGGCGATGCTTGCGGCGAAGGACCCGGTCGAGCGCGCCAACGGCGCTCGCGGGCTCGGCGCAATCAAGGCGACGGCATCCGTTGACGCCATCCTCAGGCTACTGGCCGATCCCGATGCGCGCGTGGTCGCGAGCGCGATCCGCGTCCTCGGGACGCTTGGCGACGTGCGTGCCGTCGGACCGTTGACGGACCTGGGTGAAAGACTCCTGGGCGACTACCGAGCCCACATCGGCGAACGGTCTCCCGCCGTGCCTGTTGCGCACGGCCGGCTCATGCTCGTTGCCGAGGCGCTCGGCCTGCTGGAACAGCCGGCATCGCTGCCGCTGCTTCAGCGGATCCGGACTATCGACGGCAAGGTCGGGGCCAATCCCGAGTCCGAGATCGCAGTCGCGGCGTTCGGCGACGAGGCGTTCTTCGACATTCCGGCGCCGATGTCGATTCCGGGGGGAGCGGCGGACTGGCGACGCCAGTCGGCATACGCGCAGGGGCTCGGGGCGCTCAAGACGGCTCGCGCGAAGCAGGAATTGCTCGACATGCTCGAGGGTCGCCGGTTCGGCGTGCTCGACGCGCGCGCGATGACCGAGACGCTTACGGCGCTCGGGGCCGCGAAACCCGAGAGCCTCGAGTCGCTGTGCATTCAGCAACTTCTGACTTCGACCGATTTCTACGTGCGAGCAACCGCCGCCGGGATTCTCGGCGAGCAGTTCGCGCCGGCCTCCGAGGCGACGCTCAATGCCCTCGACAAGGCGCTGACCGCATCGGCGAAGGACGTGGAGACGGACGCGCGACTCGCGATCCTCGACGCGATCGGCAAATACACGTCGCTGCGGTCGACGGACCTGCTCGTGAGCGCGATCGCCGACGCGGACTACCTCGTGCGGCGAAAGGCGGCAGAGTTGCTAGAGGCGCGTGGCGCGGGGCACTTCATTTCGCAGATCAAGACCGCATCGACGCCCGTTCGGCCGAGGCTCTACTACGAAAAGCTCGAAGCCCGTATGCGCAAGCCCAACCCGACGGCGATTCTGCAGACCGAGAAGGGCGACGTGCGGGTCGAGTTGCTGATGCGCGAAGCGCCGATGAACGCCATGAACTTCATCGAGCTGGCGCAGAAGGGATACTTCGACGGAATCGTCTATCACCGCGTGGTGCCGAACTTCGTCGTGCAAGGCGGCGATCCCCGCGGCGACGGCAACGGCGGACCGGGCTATCAGATCCGCTGCGAGATCAACGAAGTCCCATACGACCGAGGGGCGGTCGGTATGGCGCTTTCGGGCAAGGACACCGGAGGCAGCCAGTTCTTCTTCACCCACGCGCCGCAGCCTCATCTGGATGGCGGATACACCGTCTTCGGGCGGGTGACGGGCGGGATGGACGTCGTCGACAGCCTTATGCGAGGCGACCGGATCGTGAAGGTCACTATTCTCGACAGCGGCGGATTGTAGGGCACCGTATGCAGCATCGAGCGACCCAATGGCGGATGGCTTGCGCGGCGGCAATCGCGCTGGCGACCGTTGCAGCGGGACTGCCGGTGGGTGGTGCAATTCGCGATACCCGCGAGAAGACGGCGCAAACGCCACCGCTCGCCTACGACGTAGATGTTGCGGTGGACCTCGACGCGGGAGTCTGGAGCGGCCGCGAGACCGTTCGCTACGTCCAGCGGTCGCGGATGCCTGCGCGCGAGGTCGTCTTCAATCTCTACCCGAACGCCGGCTCGGTTCGGGTCGGCGAGCGACTTCTCGAGATCACGGCCGCCTCGCTCAATGGAGTTTCGGTGCAGGCCAACACGCGCGGCGGCGAACTCAGGCTCGAACCCGACCCGCCGATCATGCCAGGGGCGAATGTCGAGATCGTCCTCGAGTTCCGAGGTCGTGCCGTGCGTCTGACGGCCGAAGAGATGGATCTTTCGGCACACGTGAACGATCAGGTTTCGATGATCCTGAACTCGACGGAGCGCCGTCGCGTGATGCCCGGAAAGACCACGACCGTTGGCGGTGACGCGATGCTGCTGGGCAATCCGTTCCCGATGCTCGCCGCGCGAGGAGGCAGGGTTGGCGGCGAGCAGCGGCGTGCCGGCGACGTCGTGATGGCCGACGCGGCGGCGTGGCGCATTCGGGTCGAAGCTCCGACGGGCGTCGAGGTCGTGGCATCGGGAAACCGATCGGCGTCGCCCGGGCCTAAAGTGACCGTGTTCGAGGGTGCAGGACTGCGCACCGTCGCTGTCTTTGCGTCCCGAGGTCACCTCAGCTCGCAGGCGACGGCGGCAGGAGCGCGACTCGCGTGCATCTACGCGCCGAAACACGCTCTGGCGGCGCGGCGGGCACTCGAGGCGATGCGTGGTGCGGTCGAGTTCTACACCGAGACGTTCGGACCTGCTCCGTTTCGCGAGCTGACGTTGGTCGAGGCGCCGCTCGCTCCCGGGACGTCGAGCGCGGCCTTCTCGGGCCTCATCGCCGTCGCGTCGGCGTATTCGACCGACATCCGAGGGGAAGAGGGCAAGGACTTGCCGGGTTACATCCGCGACACGCCCGAGCTCATGGAGGGCGAGATCGAGTTTGCGGCCATGCACGAGGCCGCGAAACAGTGGTGGGGCGAGCTCGTCGGGAGTGATCCGCAGCGATCGGCATACCTGGAGGAGGGGACGGCGACCTACAGCGCCGTGATGGCGCTCGAGGCGCTGCGCGGCAAGGAAGCCGCCGCAAAGGCAATCGAGCAGCGGCTGCGCGCTCCGTACAGGGTCTATCGGATGTTCGGCGGGCAGGACGAGACGGCGCATCGCCGCGCGAACGACTTCCCGAACTGGTTCGCATATCAGGCGATTGTCGAGACGAAAGGCGGGTTGCTCATGGGCGCGGTGCGCGAGCGGTTGGGCCACGAGCGATTCGTGGAAGGGCTGCGGCGGTTCGCGGAAGGGCACGCGGGAAAGATTGCGAGGCCGGAGGATCTGCTCGACGCGCTTGCGCCGAAGTCGGACCCGGTGATGCGAAAGGACGTCGAGAAGCTCTTCGAGCGGTGGCTGCGTCAGCGGTTCGGCGACGCGGACATCGGCGCGCCGGAATACGCCGTCGGCGCGACGAAGGACGTGGCAAAGAAGAAGGAGCGCGGACCTGGCTCGCCGTTCGAGTGGTTCGGGCGTCTGATCGTCCGCAAGCTCGTGCAGGTCGGAAAGGCCACCGCCAAGCCTTTCTGAGGGGTGAGTGGACAGGATTCACAGGATTTTCAGGATTAACAGGATTCTTATTGGAATGAGGCGCGCGATTTGCCTGCGCTCTCGTCATGCGCTCTCTATTGCCAAGCCATGAGCTGACGGGGCTGATTATCAGTGGCGCGATGAGCGTTCATCGCGCGCTCGGCCCGGGATTCCTGGAGTCCGTTTACGAACGTGCGCTGATCCACGAATTGCGCAAGTCCGGGCTCGACGTAGAACGGCAGCGCTCGATGGATGTCTTCTATGACGGCATCGTCATTGGAACTTTCACAGCCGATCTCATTGTCGAGAACTGTGTCATCGTGGAGAACAAGGCAGTCGCGGTGCTTCTTCCGGCCCACGAGGCGCAACTCGTGCACTACCTCACAGCGACTGGTCTAGAGATTGGTCTACTTCTGAACTTCGGCAGTTCGAGCCTTCAGATGAAACGCAAGCACAGGACACCTCAAGCAAATCCCTGAAGAAATCATGTCAATCCTGAAAATCCTGAAATCCTGTCCACTCAGCTACCAGCAGGTGTACCCGCCGTCGACGACGACGACCGAGCCGGTCATGAGGCTGGACGCGTCGCACGCGAGGAAGAGCACGACGGACGCGATCTCGGGCGGCTGGCCGACGCGGTGCATCGGCGTCATCTCGAGCCACGTCGGGAAGTATTCGGGGTTGTCCATTCCGCGACGCGTCATCGCCGTCTCGATGTAGGTCGGCGCGACGGCGTTCACGCGCACGCCGCGGTCCGCCCATTCGGCGGCAAGTGATTTCGTCAGCAGGTGCACGCCGGCCTTCGACGCGTTGTAGTGGCTCTGCGGCTGCGGCTTGTTCGCGATGATCCCCGACATCGAGCCGATGTTGATGATCGAGCCGCTGCCCGACGCGAGCATGTGCCGCCCGAACGCGCGACAGCACCAGAAGACGCCGTTCAGGTTGATGTCGATGACCTTCATCCATTCTTCGTCGGCCATTTCCTCGGCCGGCGTGTTGAAGGCGATCCCGGCGTTGCAGACGAGGATGTCGACGCGTCCGAACTCGGCGACGATACGGTCCGCAGCCGCGTTGACGTCACCGGGCTTCGTGACGTCGAGCTGCACGACGTCGGCGTCGAATCCGAGCGCCGCGAGCGCTTCCTTTCCGGAAGCCGCAACCGCCGGATCCACCTCGGCGATGACCACCGTCGCGCCTGCCTCCGCGAGCGCCTGGGCACACGCGAGGCCGATGTTGCGGCCGCCGCCGGTCACGACCGCGACCTTTTTCTTCAAATCGTACTGTTCGAGGTACACGTGAATCTCCGTTGCGAGTTGACTACTTAACCGCGCCGAAAGTCAGGCCGCGGACGAGTTGTCGCTGGCTCAACCAGCCGAAAACGAGAATCGGCGCGATCGCCATCGTCGACGCGGCAGAGAGCTTCGCCCAGAAGAGGCCCTCGGGCGCCGAGAACGACGCGATGAACGCCGTGAGCGGCGCCGCGTCCGACGTCGTGAGGTTGAGACTCCAGAACGCCTCGTTCCAGCAGAGAATGACCGACAGCAGTGACGTCGAGGCGACTCCAGGCAGCGCCAGAGGCATCAGCACGTGGCGCAGTTCCTGGCGGAATCCCGCTCCGTCGATTCGGCACGCCTCGAGGATCTCGACCGGCACTTCCCTGAAGAACGTGTAGAGCAGCCACACGACGATAGGCAGGTTCATGAGCGCGTAGACGAGGATCAGTCCGATCTGCGTGTCGACGAGATCGAGCTCGCGAAAAAGGATGACCATCGGCACGAGTACGCCGACCGGCGGCAGCATCTTCGTCGAGAGCATCCAGAGCAGCGTCGAACGCGTGCGCTTCGTCGGAAAGAACGCCATCGCGTAGGCCGCGGGGATAGCGAGGATCAATGCCACGAGCGTCGCACCGACCGAGATGACGACGCTGTTCGTCGCGGCGCGGATGTAGTTTGCGCGCTCGTGGACCGCGGCGTAATTGTCGAGCGTCGGCGCGAAGACGACGACGGGCGGGGTCGCGACCGCATCGATCTCGGTCTTGAAGCTCGCAACGAGCATCCAGAAGATCGGGAAGAACATGACGA
The DNA here is from genome assembly GCA_016705245.1 of Blastocatellia bacterium. Classification (GTDB taxonomy): domain Bacteria; phylum Acidobacteriota; class Blastocatellia; order UBA7656; family JADIYM01; genus JADIYM01. The sequence goes on from JADIYM010000005.1 coordinate 210,850, forward strand.
GCGCGGCGGTCCAGGCGAGGATCGTGACGACGAGTTTCTTCGTGAGGGAATTTGTCATGTATCAGTGCGCTCTGTGGCTCCGTGCCTCCGTGACTCTGTGTGCGAAGCTCTTCAGACGCTGCGCACACAGAGGCACGGAGACACGGAGGCACAGAGTCATTTGGTTCACGCCTCCAGCGACGTCGCGATGGTGCGGACGAGGAAAATCGCCACGATGTTGGCGAGCACGATCGCGATGACTCCGCCGGCCGAGGCGCTGCCGACGTCGTACTCGAGCAGCGACCGCACGTAGATCAGGTACGCGAGGTTCGTCGTCGCGAGCCCCGGCCCGCCCGACGTCGTGACGAAGATCTCCGCAAAGACAGAGAGGAAGAAAATCGTCTCGATCATGAGCACGACCGTGATCGAGCGCCGCAGGTGCGGCAGCGTGATGAAGAAGAACATTCGCAGCGGGCCGGCGCCGTCGAGGTGCGCGGCTTCTTTCTGCTCCTGGTCGAGCGACTGCACGGCGGTCAGCAGGATGAGCAGCGCGAATGGCAGCCACTGCCACGAGACAATGACGACGACAGCGGTCATCGGCCAGACGCCGAACCAGTCGATGGCCGGGAGTCCGACGGACCGCATCAGGAACGCGACGAGGCCGTTGACCGGATGCAGCAGCATGTTCTTCCAGATCAGCGCGCTGACGGTCGGCATGACGAAAAACGGCGCGATGATGAGCAACCGCGCGACACCTCGGCCGAAGAAGTCCTGGTCGAAGAGCACCGCGAGCAGCGTTCCGAAGACGACCGTGATGGCCAGCACAGAGCCCACGAGCACGAGCGTGTTCCACATCGCCGTCCAGAGCGACGGGTCCGTGACGAGCGATGTGTAGTTGTCCAGTCCCGCGAATCCGCTGACGTCGGGATTCAGCAGGTTGTAGCGCTGGAACGAAAACCACAGCGTCATCGCCAGCGGCACGATCATCCACAGCAATAGTGCCCCAATGGCCGGCGATTTCAGAAGGAGAGTAGACAAGATTGCAGGATTATCAGGATTGACAGGATTCTCTTTTGGTTTTTCTGATGCCATCCTGTTAATCCTGAAATCCTGTCTACTCTTTCTTCCCGTAGCCGGCTTGAATCATCGTGCGTTCGGTGGCGGACTGGGCGGAGTCGAGCGCCGCGTCGACCGTCGTCTGCCCTGCAAGGGCGCCGGCAATCGACTGGCCGACCGATGTGCCTATGCCCTGGAACTCGGGGATAGTCACAAACTGGACACCCGTGTAGGGCACGGGCTCGACTGTCGGGTGTTGCGGGTCCGCGGCGAGGATCGCGCTCAACACGAAGCTCGCGAACGGCGCGGCCTTCGTGTATTCCGGATTCTTGTACGTCGAATGCCGGGTGCCCGGCGGAACGAGCGCCCACCCGTCGGTCTGCCCGACGAGCGCGATGTACTCCTTCGACGTCGCCCACTTCACGAACTGCTTCGCCTCGGCCGACTGCTTCGACGAAGTCGGAATCGCGAGTCCCCACGACCAGAGCCACCCGGCGCCGTTAGGCACCTTGCCCGTCGGTGCGGCCGTGAAACCCGTCGTGTCGGCGACCTTGCTCTGGTTCTTGTCGAAGACGTACCCGGCCGCCGACGTCGCGTCGATCCACATCGCGCAGTTCCCGCTTGCGAAGAGCGCGCGGCACTCGTTGTGGCCGTTCGAGCTGGATCCCGGGGGGCCGTATTTCGTCAAAAGCTCGGTGTACATCCCGACAGCTTCCTTCCAGGCCGGCGACGTGAGCTGTGGCTTCCACTCCATGTCGAACCAGCGGCCGCCGAAGGTGTTCACCATCGTCGTGACGAACGCCATGTTCTCGCCCCAGCCCGGCTTGCCGCGAAGGGCGATGCCGTAGAGCTTGTTGTCCGGGTCGTGCAGCTTCGCCGCGTATTCGCGGATCTGGTCGTAGGTCGGGTGCTCGGGCATCGCGATGCCCGCCTTCTCGAACAGGTCCTTGCGGTAGAACGTGAACGAGCTCTCTGCGTAGAACGGGACGGCGTACATCTTCCCGTCGACCGTGAAGCCCTTGCGCACCGGTTCGAGCAGGTCGGCGTAGTCGTAGTCGTCGCCAAGGTCGTCGACCGCCACGAGTTTGCCCTGCTTGCCCCAGATCGGCGTTTCGTAGGCTCCGAGCGTGATGACGTCGAACTGACCGCCGCCGGTCGTGATGTCGGTCGTCACGCGCTGGCGAAGCACGTTCTCTTCGAGGACGACCCATTCGAGCGCGATGCCGGTTTTCTCCTCGAACTGCTTCGAGAGCCGCTGCCATGACGATCATGTCGGCGTTGTTGACGGTGGCGATCGTGAGCTTCTTCTTCGCCGGTCCGCTGCTGCATCCGGCGATGAGGGCAATGACGATGATTGGTATTGCAAGTCTGAGTCGCGTCATGCCGCCCATAGTACACTCACGCGCGAGAGGACCACAGATCACACACATTGCAGCAGATGACACAGATCGGAGTCGTCGCCTGAATCGGCAAGTGAACGTCATGAAGAACGACCTTTTACTGTTGAGCAACTCGCAGCTTCACGGGCGGGCGATTCTCGAGCACGCGATGGATGCGATTGGCGACTTCCTCGGCAAGTCGAGGACCGTGCTGTTCGTGCCGGTCGCGCTCGCCGATCACGATGGCTACACCGCGAAGATCGGCGCGGTGCTCGAGCCGCTCGGCGTCGAGGTCGTCGGGCTCCACACGTCGAAGCGGCCTCGCGCGGCCGTCGAGTCGGCGGATCTCATCTACGTCGGCGGTGGAAACACGTTTCGGTTGCTCGCGGGCGTTCAGTCGCGACGGCTGCTGGAACCGGTGCGGCGGCGGGTCGCGGAAGGCGGTTTGAAGTACCTCGGCTCGAGCGCCGGCACCAACCTGTCCTGCCCGACCATCCGCACGACGAACGACATGCCGATTGTCCAGCCGCGGTCGTTCGAGGCGTTCGGGCTCGTGCCGTTCCAGATAAATCCGCACTACCTCGATCCGGACCCGTCGTCGACGCACATGGGCGAAACCCGCGAGCAGCGCATCGAGCAGTTCCACGAGGAGAATGCCGTGCCAGTGCTCGGACTGCGAGAAGGCGCGTGGCTGCGACGGCGTGGCGGAAAACTCTTGCTCGCCGGGACGACGGGTGCTCGGCTGTTCGGGCGCGGACAGCCCGCCGTCGAGTTCACCGACGGCGCGGATCTGTCGCTTCTGCTGCGAACGAAGGTGCGATTCGACGAATAGGATCGGAGGAAAGCACGCGGATCTAGCGGATGCGGCGGATCACGCGGATTTGAATTCAAACTCGAATCCGCGTCATCCGCCAAATCCGCGTGCCTCTCTTCATCTCGATTGACGCGTCCATTCCCTGCATCGTAGTATCGCGTCCATGTCCACATTTCAGCGGCTCTCCCTTTCAATCGTCGCGATCGTTGCGTTCGCAGGGTTCGCGTGGCCGATCGACACCGGCGTCTCGAAGCACGGCGGCAATGCGCGAGAGTTCGGCCTGATGGTGCAGTACGGAATGACGCCGACGCAGACGCTCTTCGCCGCCACTCGCGAGGCGGCGGCGCTACTCGCGATGCCGGACATCGGGTCGATCGGAGCCGGAAAGCTGGCCGACATCGTTGCCGTGCCGGGAGATCCTCTCAAGGACGTCACCGTGATGGAACGAGTGTCGTTCGTGATGAAGGATGGTGTCGTCGTAAAGACTACTCGGTAGGGCCCAGAACCGCGAGCGTAGCGAGCGGCCGGCCGTCGAACTCGCACGACGCTAGCCGCTCGCACGACGCTAGCCGATCGGCCGGTCGATCAGTCGACTTCGTGCGAATTCGACGGCCGGCCGCTCGCTACGCTCGCGGTTCTGGACCTAGCCCGGAGGCCACGCGAGCGGGCGGCCGCCGAGCAGGTGGACGTGCAGGTGGAAGACCGACTGTCCGCCGTCCGGTCCGGTGTTGATCACCGCCCGGTATCCCGACTCCGCGATCCCACGCTCGCTCGCGATCTTCGCCGCGACCCGCAGCAGCCGGCTGAGCATCGCGTCGTGAGCGTCCGACGCCGACGACAACGAAACGACGTGCTCGCGCGGAATGATGAGCACGTGGTGCGGCGCCTGAGGATTGAGATCCTCGAACGCGACCACCGCGTCGTCCTCGTGTACGAACGCCGTGCCGAAGGCTCCCGATGCGATCTTGCAGAAGATGCAGCTCGTGTCCATCCGTACAGTTCCCCCAGCCCCTACTCGCGGAATCGCTCGATCTGTCCGCCGACCGCCCGCAGTTTCTCTTCGATCTTCTCGTAGCCGCGATCGATGTGGTAGACGCGGTCTACGATCGTCTCGCCCTCGGCTGCCAGTCCAGCTATCACGAGTGAAGCGCTTGCACGCAGGTCCGAAGCCTGCACCTTCGCGCCGGTCAGCTTGCCGCCGCCTTCCACGATGGCCTGGTTGCCGTGAATGTGGATGCGCGCGCCCATCCGAGCCAGCTCGGAGGCGTGCATGAACCGGTTCTCGAAGATGTTCTCCGTGATGATCGACTTTCCGGCGGCCAGTGTCATCAGCGCCATGTATTGCGCCTGCATGTCGGTCGGGAAACCGGGATACTCGTGCGTCACGACGTCGAGCGCCTTCAGACCGCCGTTCGCGTGAACCCGGAGCGTGAACTGGTTCGGCTCCTCGATGTGCACTCCCGCCTGCTTCATCTGCGCGATGACTGAACCGAGGTGATCCGGTCGGCAGCCGCAGAGTTCGAGATCACCGCCGGTCAGCGCCGCGGCCGCCAGAAACGTGCCCGTCTCGATGCGGTCCGGGATGATCGTGTGCTCCGCGGCGCCGAGCTTGTCGACGCCCTCGATGCGAATCGTCGCGGTCCCGGCGCCGGTGATTCGGGCGCCCATCTTGTTGAGCAGCTCCGCGAGGTCCTGAACCTCGGGTTCACGGGCGGCGTTGTCGAGCACGGTGACGCCGTCGGCGAGCGCCGCGGCCATCATCAGGTTCTCGGTGCCGGTCACGGTGATCTTCGGGAAGAACACCTCGGCGCCCTTGAGCCGGTCGGCGCGCGCCACGATCGTCCCGTTCTCGAGCGAGATCTCGGCGCCAAGCACCTCGAGCGCGCGCAGGTGCAGGTCGACCGGCCGCTGGCCGATCGCGCATCCGCCCGGAAGGCTCACGCGGGCCTCTCCGAACCGGGCGAGCAGCGGTCCCAGAGCGAGCACCGACGCCCGCATGCTCTTCACGAGCTCGTATGGCGCCTCGAAGAACTCGATGTTCGACGCGGTGATCTTGAGAGTTCGCTGCTCAGGCATCAGGACGCTGCTGCCAAGGTCCTCGAGCAGCCGGCGCATCGTGATGATGTCGCGAACGTACGGCACATTGTGGAGCGTGACGGTGTCGCCAGACAGCAGTGCTGCGGCAATACATGGCAGCGCGGAGTTCTTGGCTCCGCTGATCTGCACACGTCCCGAGAGTGGGCGTCCTCCGACAATTCGAAACTTGTCCATGGCGATAGCGGCGGATGCTACCACATCGAACCTGGGATCGGCCGCCGGAGCAGAGGCCCTTTCGAGCCGGACCGCCGTGCTATACTGCGCTCGAATCACGCTGTTTTCCTCGCGAGGTAATTGTTATGACGATGCGCGCACTGTTGCCCGCTGCCGTATTCGCTGCATTGCTTGTGGCGAGTCCCGCGCTTGCGCAGGATCCGAAGGAAGAGCCGCGGGAAGAGCCGGTTCCGACGTTGACCACGGATGACGTCGTTCCGGTTCAGGTTGCTCCGCCCGATGAAGGGCAGAAGGCGGGAACGCCTGCTGCCGACGAGGGAATGACCCCTGAGGAACGGGCCGATGCGGAAGCGTCGATGAAGGCGGCGGCCGGTCAAGGACAGCCCGATGTAGGCGCGAAGCCCGATAAGAAGGTCTCGCAGGAAGAGCTCGACTGGCGATCGGACTATGCGGCTGCCGAGGAAGCGGCTCGAGCCGCCGAGCGGCGAGCGATCGATGCTGAGCTCCGCGTCAATGATCTGAAGAACGCATTGGGAACCACGTCGACGGCAGCTGGAGCCAACGCCGCTGCCGCCGCGCTCGAGGCGCAGGGAAACGAAGTGCGTCAGGCTCGCGTCGAGGCGGCTGCGGCGCGGGCGCAGGCCGATCGGCTCAAGTCGGTTGGCGCGCGCCAGAAGTTCCGTACCGAGGCGGGACCGGCGCCGGTCACCAAGGACGGCGAAGTCAACCCCGCGTATTTCCTTCAGGCGGTTCAGAAGGCGTCGACGGACCTCGCCGACGCCGACCGGCGCATCGAGGCTTACCAGAATCGTATTGTGGAAATGCGCGGCGAGATCCTCCGGACGACGGGTTCGGGCGACAACTTCGCCGTGGCGAGAATTCAGGAACAGATCACGCAGGCTGAGGCCGATCTTGCTCGGGCCCAGACCGAGCGCTCTGCCGCGTCGGCTGCTCTCGACAAGGCACAGAACGAGGCCCGAAGTGCGGGCATTCGGCTTCCGTAACGGAAGCGGTTTTCCCGTGTCAGTGATCGATCGCGTCGCGCCGAGGCGTTCCTTCGGGGTTGCCCGCCGTAACGCTCCGAGGCACTGAACGGGAACTGCTCGCATGGCCGACATACTGCTCGTTGAGGACAAGGAAAGCCTGAGGCAGATGCTTCGGCTGACCCTCGAGACAGCGGGCCACACCGTCGAAGCAACGGGCGACCCGTCCGAGGCCATCCGCCGGCTGGAGCGCGCGCGGTTTCGCCTCGTTCTCACTGACCTGCGGATGCCCGGCGCCTCCGGTCTCGACGTGTTGCGGGCTGCTCGCGGCGCGGACGCACTGCTGCCCGTCGTGGTCATGACTGCATACGGCTCAATCGACGAGGCAGTGCAGGCCATGAAGGACGGCGCGTACGACTTCCTCCAGAAGCCGGTCGACAGCCGGCATCTGATGCTGATCGTCGAACGGGCGCTCGAAGCTGGCCGCCTTCGAACCGAGAATGTGCTCCTGCGCGAGGAGTACGCGAGCCGCTACGACTTTCCCCGCATCATCGGTGAGTCCGCTGCGCTGACGCGCGCGGCGAAGCTCGTCCAGCAAGTCGCGCGGCGATCGTCGACCGTCCTGCTGCTTGGCGAATCGGGCACCGGCAAGGAACTTTTTGCGCGTGCCGTGCACCAATTGAGCGATCGAGCCCGCGGACCGTTCGTTGCGCTCAACTGCGCCGCGATTCCGGAAACGCTCATCGAAAACGAGTTGTTCGGTCACGAACGCGGCGCGTACACGGGCGCGGACTCGCGACGAGCCGGCAAGTTCGAGCTCGCGCACGGCGGCACACTTTTCCTCGACGAGATTGGCGAACTGCCGCTCGCGGTGCAATCGAAGCTGCTGCGGGCGCTCGAGAGCGGACGGGTGACGCGACTCGGAGGATCACTCGAGCTCGATGTCGACGTGCGCGTCGTCGCCGCCACCAATCGCGACCTGCAGGCAGCGATCGCGGGGAAGGGGTTTCGGGAGGATCTCTATTTTCGACTGGCCGTTTTTCCGGTCGAAATCCCGCCGCTTCGAGACCGGGAGGACGATGTCTCACTGCTTGCGAGCTACTTTGCCGCTTCTTGCGGCGTCGAGATCCGAGGGAAGGCAATGACGCTCGGGCCGGAGGCGCTCTCGCGGCTGCGGACCTACTCGTGGCCCGGAAACGTACGCGAACTGCGCAACTGCCTGGAACGGGCGTGCATACTCGCGGATGCCGACGAGATCCGGCCGCAGGATCTCGATCTGCGGGGGCTGACAGGGCGCGACGAGCCGGTCGAGACGTTGGCTACGATGGAGTTCACCGGTTCACTGCACGACGTGAGCGCGCGCGCGGTGTCGATCGTGGAGCGCCGGATGATCGGCGAGGCCCTGACGGCGACAAGTGGAAATCGGACGAAGGCGGCCGAACGGCTCGGGGTGAGTGCGAAGACGCTGACTGCAAAGATCCGGGAGTTGGGGCTGTGAAGACGGCACTCCCGATTCTACGGTCCATATTCTCGCTTTGCGCCTTTGCGCCTTTGCGCGAGATTTCACGCAAAGGCGCAAAGGCGCAGAGCAGGAATGGGAGGACCACGTGAGCGCCGCCGACACATCGCCATTGCCAGCCGCACCTATCGTGAGCATCTCAGCCGTCACGAAACGCTATGGTGAACTGGTGGCCGTCGATGATGTCTCGCTCGACGTGGACGGCGAGATCCTCCGGACTGCTCGGCGCCAACGGGGCCGGCAAGTCGACGCTCCTGAAGATGCTCGTCGGCCTGCTCAAGCCGGACGCGGGAAAACTCGCCATCGACGGTCACGACGTGCGACTTGACGGGGTCGAGGCGCGCAGGCTAGTCGGGTATCTGCCCGAGGACCTCGAGCTCTACGAGCGGCTGACCGGTCGCGAGTTCCTGAGGTTCGTCACGGGTATCAAGGGCGAACCGCCTGACGACGCGTTACTGGACGAGGCCTTCGACGAGTTCGGAATCCTCGAGAAATCCGACCACCTCATCAAGGAATACTCGCTCGGGATGAGAAAGAAAACCGGGCTTATCGCAGCGATGGCCGGTCGGCCGCGGCTGCTCGTCCTCGACGAGCCGCTCAACGCGCTCGATGCGCAGACGATGCGGCTCGTGGAGAGGAAGCTCGAGGCGTTTCGGGATGCGGGCGGCGCTGTCATCCTGTCGTCGCACGTCATGGGTTTTGTCGACCGAGTCTGCTCGAGGGTAGTGGTGCTGCGCGAAGGTCGCATCGTTGCGAACGACGCGCCGGCGCAGTTGCGGGCGGCGACGGGTCTGGAGGATGTGCCGTTCGACGACGTGTTTTTCAGGTACGCGCTCGGGTAGGGGAGCGGGGAGAGGGTCGGGATTTTGCGACTGTCCGCAAGCCGGTCCGCCGGGTCCCCGTTCCTCGAGCCGCGAGCGGTAGCGAGCGTCCCACGGACGGTGCCTGAAACCGCAGGCTCGTCGGCGTTCAAGCAACCGAATCTAAGGCTCGAGCGCCTCGTGCGATTCGACAAGGCGATTCCACGTATCGCTCGATTCGACCAGCTTGAGGCCGGCCCGCAGCGCCTCGCCGTCGTGCCATACGACCTCGACGATGGCGACCGCATCGGCCGACCCGTCGAGCGCCGCAATCCGCACGACAGTGCCCGGCTCGAGCTCGGCGTTGGCCCGAATCTGCGCGCCGTTCTCTGAAATGTCCTCGGTTACGGTTTCCGTCGTCGAGCCCCCGTCGGTCGTCTCGATGCGCACGGGAATCTGGGCTGGTACGCGATGATGAGCCCGCCGGTCGTCGGCAAGCTGGTCGCGCGCCTCCTTGGCCTCGATGAGGAGATCCTCGTAACAGCCAGGGCAGACCGTGCGATATCCGAGATCCTTAAGCAGGTCGGTCAGTTCGGGATCGCTCGAGACGTCAACGGTGTGATCCGCGACTTCGTTGCACCGGTCACAATACGTGTGCATATCGGATGTTTCGACGACGGACCGCGAGGCGTTCTCCGTCGCGCTCCCATGGCTTGTGGTGTGTGCCTGAGGTTGCTGGAACGACCGAACTCGGAACTGGCGCCAAGTATAGTCAGAAGACACTCGCGTCTCAACTACGATTCCCGAGCCTTTCCCCGGTCGAGCGATACGGCAATCCGGCCCGCGATGCGGGCGTTGTTCTCGAGAAGTGAGAGGTTGGCCGCGAGTGCGCGACCTCCCGTCGATGCCGCGACGCGGGCGAGCAGAAACGGCGTCACTGCCGAGCCGCGAACGCCCGTCTCGGAGGCCGCAGCGAGCGCGTCGTTCACGGCGCCGTCGATCTCGTCGCGGGCGATCGCCTTCGAAGGCGGGCACGGGGCAACTACAAGCACCGACGTGCGGCACCCGCTTGCCCAGTGTGCTAGCGCAATGCGGACGACGTCCACTTCCGACTCCGCACGCGCCGTCACGCCGAGCCCCGTATCGCGCGAGTAGAAGCCGGGAAACTCTTCCGTTTGCCACCCGATCACGGGAACGCCGAGCGTCTCGAGCAATTCGAGCGTCCGGGGCAGGTCGAGGATCGATTTCGCACCGGCGCACACGGTCACGACCGGCGTCGTCGCGAGCGTCGTGAGGTCCGCCGAGACGTCGAACGTCCGGTCGGCTTCGCGGTGCACACCGCCGATGCCGCCCGTTGCAAACACGTGAATGCCGTGCCTCGCCGACAGGTGCGCCGTTGTCGCAACCGTCGTCGCTCCCCATGCTCCGGACGCGCACACGGCGCCCAGGTTCTGAAGGCTCACCTTTGCAACGTCCGTTCGCGACGCGAGGGCCTCGAGCTCGGACTGGGTCAGCCCGATCCTGACGTCGCCCGCGACGATCGCCACCGTCGCGGGTTCGGCGCCCGACTCGCGAACGGCCGCCTCGCACGCTCGCGCGCTGGAGAGGTTCTCGGGTCGCGGCAGTCCGTGGGCGATGACGGTGGATTCGAGGGCGACACGCACAGCCGAGATCTTGGCACCGGCATCGGGGACGGTCAACGCACGGCGCGTCCGGCGTACTGCCTACCTCGCGCGCCGTTTGTTATTCTCAGACCGTGACGAAGTACTGCATCGAAGCTGCCGAGGTGACGTCGCGCGCTGCGCGGATCACCCACCTCTTTCTCGACTGCGACGGCGTGATGACCGACGGAGCGATCATCTCGCTGCCCGACGGTCAGGAGGCGAAGCGGTTCGACATTCACGACGGCCACGGCATCGTGCTGTGGCGACGGGCGGGACGAAAGGTCGGCATCATCACGGGTCGTGGCGGTCCGGCGCTCGAGCGACGGGTCGAGGAACTTCAGATCGAGTACCTGATCCAGAAGACGTACGACAAGCTCGGGGCGTTTCAGGCGCTCGTCGAGCGCGAGGGCATCGAGCACGATGCCATTGCGTACATGGGTGACGACGTCGTGGACCTGCCGTTGCTGCGTCGGGTCGGGCTCGCCATCGCGCCGCCGAACGCCGTGTCGGAGGTGCTCGACCACGCTCACATCGTGACGTCGAAGTCAGGCGGAAACGGTGCGGTGCGAGAAGTCATCGAGCTGCTGCTCAAGGTTCAGGGCCGGTGGGACGACCTGATGTCGAGGTACCGAGTATGACTCGGGCAAGGCGGAAGCAGTCCGGGGCGTTGCCGGACTGGGTGCCGTCGGGTGCCAGTGGAATCGAGGGCTTCTGATCAGGGAGGCTGCTTTGCGCCTTTGCGCCTTTGCGCGAGGATCTGTCTCCCCTACTTCCTTGGTCGGAATTTGCTCCGGATGGTAGACTCCACGGGTTCTTTTGACCTTTCGAAGAGGAATCGCATTCGCCGCATGAGCAATACCCCACGGTCCCCGCGATCGCTCCCGGTACTCCGGGAGATCCCACCGCCACCGCCATTCGACCCGGCGAACCTGCCGGCGAAGTCGGAGATGTACTGGCAGATGGCGCGCAATGTCACGAAGAAGGTGATTCGGGCACCAATCTCGATCCACACGTGGGGTGCGCTCCGCCGCACGATTCTCCCGCAGCTGCTGCCGGATGAGCTGTTGCGTCGCTGGAAGCCCTACCAGAAGGGCGAATGCAACCGGTGCGGCGCCTGCTGCCAGATCCAGTTCCAGTGCTCTTTCATGGTCCAGGAAGACGATCATCTGACGCACTGCACCATCTATCAGAGCGATCATGCTCCGCAGGCGTGTCTCGTGTTTCCGGTCGACCCGCTCGACCTGCACATGCTGCAGCGAGAGATCGGGAATGTCTGTACCTTCTACTATGAAGGTGAGCCGGCGCCGATTCCGCGCGCCGAATACGCGCGGATCATTGCGAAGCACCTCGTCGAGAAGACGCGAAAGAGCTGGCGCAACCGCAAGCGCCGCCCCGTCTTCGACTCGAACAACTGATCGGAAACCAGAACCCCGAACGCAGTGAGGGGCCGGCCGTCAAATTCGAATATGCGAGTTTGACCGCCGGCCCCTCACTGCGTTCGGGGTCTGGTTCAATACATGCTCGCTTCCCCACGAGGACGGGTCTTCCAGCGTCGATGGACCCAGATCCACTGGTCCGGGTCTTCGCGAATCCAGCGCTCGATGATGGCCGTGAAGGCCTGCGTGTTCGAGAGCACATCCTCGTCTCGTGAGCCAGTGCGGATGAGCTCGAGTTCTGGCTCGAACGTCTGGACGTAGCGTCTTTCCTTCTCGTCCCAGCGCGTGTGAACCGGAATCACCGGCGCGCCGGTCTTGAGCGCGATCACCGCCAAGCCAGCTGTCGTCGAGGCCGGAACACCAAAGAAGTTCACGAAAACGCCTTCGTGCTCGAGCGTGTTCAAGTCGGCAAGGATTCCGACCATCTCTCCGCGGGCAAGAGCCGCGAGCACGGGCCGCGCGGCCTTTGATTTGTCGATCGTCCGGTTGCCGCAGAGTGTCCGGTACCGGTCCGCGAGCGCTTCGACGCGCGGGTTGTCGATCCGCCGGACGAGGAAGTTCACGGGCGGAGAGCCCGTGAGTCGCAGACAATACGGACTAAGCTCCCACGCCCCGAAATGCCCGGTCAGGAATAGCGCTCCTCGCCCCTCGGCGAGCGTGTCCATTACCATTTCGCGGCCTTCGAAGCGGACGGTGCGGTGAGCATCCTCCGCCGTGCGGAGCTTGGGCATCTGGCTGAACTCGCCGAGTTGCCGGCCGGCGTTGAGAAAGGCGGCGCGAAGGATGCGCTCGCGCTCGGCGGAAGGCATTTCGGGAAAGGCGATTTCGAGGTTGCGGCGGCCGGACCGCTTCAGGCCGCCGGCGAGGCGGTAGGCGGCGAGGCCGACGAGTTTGCCGAGGTCGAGGGCGGTGCGTCGGGGGAGAATGCCGAGGGACTTCAGGGCCGACCACGCGGCGGCGTATTCGACGAACTCGCGGATGGGCCCGCGCGATCTTGCCACGTCAGCGGTATGAATCGCGCAAAGGCGCAAAGGCGCAAAGCTCTTCTGAACTTTGCGCCTTTGCGCCTTTGCGCGAAATCTTCATGTCATTCGGTAACGTTCGGGACCGGCTCTACCCATTCACCTTCAGCACCGCGAGGAAGGCCTCCTGCGGGATCTCGACGCGCCCGACGCGTTTCATCCGCTTCTTGCCCTCTTTCTGCTTCTCCAGCAGCTTCCGCTTTCGCGTGATGTCGCCGCCGTAGCACTTCGCGATCACGTTCTTCCCGAGCGACTTCACCGTCTCGCGCGCAATGACCTTGTTGCCGATCGCCGCCTGGATCGGCACCTCGAAGAGCTGCCGCGGAATGAGCTGCCGCATCTTGTCGACGAGCAATCGGCCACGGTTGTACGCACCATCCTGATGAACGATCGTCGACAGCGCGTCGACCTGCTCTCCGTGCACCATAATGTCGAGCTTCACGAGCTTCGACTCGCGGTAGCCCTCGAAGTGGTAGTCGAAGGACGCATAGCCCCGCGACGCCGACTTCAGCCGATCGTAGAAGTCGAGAACGATCTCCGACAGCGGCAGGTCGTACGTCAGCATCACCCGGTTCGACGAGATGTACTCGAATCCGATCTGGACGCCGCGTTTCTCTTCGAGAAGGGCAAGGATCGGACCGAGAAAGTCGTCGCGAGACATGATCGTCGCCCGGATGATCGGCTCGGCGATGTGCTCGATGCGACCGGCGTCCGGCATCTTCGACGGCGAGTCGATCTCGATGGTTTCGCCGTTCGTGAGCTTGACCTGGAACCGGACGTTGGGCGCGGTCGTGATGAGCTCGAGGTTGAACTCGCGCTCGAGGCGTTCCTGGACAATCTCCATGTGGAGCAGTCCCAGGAAGCCACAGCGGAAGCCGAATCCAAGCGCCGAGCTCGTTTCCGGCTCGTAAAAGAACGACGAGTCGTTCAGGCGCAGCTTCTCGAGCGCGTCGCGAAGCTCCTCGTAACGATTCGACTCGATCGGGTAGAGACCGGCGAACACCATCGCCTTGATCTCCTGAAAGCCAGGGCACGCCTCGTCCGTCGGTCGCGCAGGCTCGGTGATGGTGTCGCCGATCTGCACGTCGGCAACGGTCTTGACGTTGGCGACGACGAAGCCGACTTCACCGGGGCCGAGCTCGGCGATCTCGCGCATTTTCGGCGTCATCACGCCGAGCTGCTCGACCTGGAAGTCGCGGCCCGCGGCCATGAAACGGATCTTCTGTCCCGTTTTGATGGTGCCTTCGAAGACGCGAACCATCACGATCGCCCCGCGGTAAGGGTCGAACCACGAATCGAAGATCAGCGCCTTGAGCGGCGCATCGGCCTTTCCTGTCGGCGGCGGCACGTCGCGCACGATGGCCTCGAGCACCAGGTCCATACCGATGCCGGACTTCGCCGACACGAGCACGGCGTTGTCGGTTTCGAGCGCGATGATCTGCTCGATCTGCTCGAGCACCTTCTCGGGCTCGGCAGACGGAAGGTCGATCTTGTTGATGACCGGAATGAGCTTCAGGTCGTTGTCGAGCGCGAGGTAGGTGTTTGCGAGCGTCTGCGCTTCGACACCCTGCGACGCGTCGACGACGAGCAGGGCGCCCTCGCACGCTGCGAGGGATCGCGAGACCTCGTACGAAAAGTCTACGTGGCCCGGCGTGTCGATGAGATTCAGTACGTAGTCGTTCCCGTCCTTCGCCTTGTAGTCGAGCCGGACCGAGTGTGCCTTGATCGTGATGCCGCGCTCGCGCTCGAGGTCCATCGAGTCGAGCACCTGCTGCTCCATCTCGCGGCTCGAGAGTGCGCCGGTCATTTCAAGAAGTCGGTCGGCGAGTGTCGACTTTCCGTGATCGATATGCGCGATGATCGAGAAGTTGCGGATGCGGTCGACGTTCATGCGGAGGCTTCGTCCCTGGCGAGTAGTCCCGCACCAATCATGACCGATCGTTCGCCAAGTCCGGCGGGCAGAATCCGGCAGGCCGCGAACGCTTCCGGCGCCGTCCGGATTCGGGTGTGCTCGACGACCGGGTCGATCAGCCAGCGCTCGGCCGAGGTCACGACCGAGCCTCCGAGGACGACGGTCTCGACGTTGAGTAGACTGATGGCGCCACCAATTGCGACGCCGAGGTGAACGGCGGTCCTTTCCATGATGAGCTGGGCCAGATCGTCACCGCTAGCGGCGGCCTTGGCGATGTCGGTTCCGACGAGCTCACGATCGCGGGGGATGACGAGCTTCGAGAGCGAGCTGGTGCGATCGCGGTGAAGGCGTTCGTTCGCACGGCGCGCGATGTTTGGCGCGGAGCACACGGTGTCGAGCGATCCAGGGATCCCGCTCGGACCCTCGATTCCGTTCGGATCGATTGTCATGGAGCCGATACCACCGGCCAGACCATTCGCGCCTCTCCAGATCCGGCCGTCGAGGATCAGTCCGGCTACGACGGCCGTGCCGATCTGGACGTACATGACGCTGCGCGAGCCGCGCCCGGCGCCGAATCGGAACTCGCCGTAGGCTCCGGCCGTTGCGTCTTCCTCGACGCGAACGGGCAATCCCGTCGTGCGTCGCAACTCGCCATAGACGTCGATGCCCGAAAGGTCCGGAAGCTCCGCAACCGCGATCGGTCGCCGCGTCTCTGGATCGACGGGGTTCGGAAGCCCAACGCCGACTCCGGCGATGGAAGACCTGAGCGTCTCGTCGGAGAGCATTTCACCAACGGCATCAATGAGTTGCTGAAAGAGTTCCTCGGGCTGTTCGCTGGCGTCCACCGGCTCGCGCTCGCGGACGACGGCGCCCGCTGCATCGATGAGGCCGGCTCGGACCATCGATCCGCCAAGATCGACGCCGAGATACAGCGAAAAGAGCGAGCCGTCGCCGCCCGAGTTCGAAGAGGTCATGCCTGGCTTGCTCCTCTCGGCCGCGTTAGGCACGCGGCACGGTCCTTCATACGAACTGTCAAGTTAACAGACGCCTCCGAGCACTGTCAATTTTGGTAAAGTCTTGTAGAATGAGGCGCTCTCGCGACGGCAGCACCTCTTTAATGATTGACGAGCTTCAAGGGTTACTGCGCCAGTACGGGCTGTGGGTCGTGTTCTTCGGGGCGATGATCGAGGGCGACCTGACGCTGCTGATGGCAGGTGTCCTGGCGCGCTCCGGACTTTTCACGTTCCAGGAAGCGCTGCTCGTCGGCACGAGCGGCGGAGTCGCCGGCGACCTGATCGGTTACCTCATCGGGCACAGCTTTCGCGGCCGCGTCCGGACGATGAGGTTCTACATGCGCGCCAAGCCCCGCATCGAGCGGCTGATGCGCAGGTTTGGCGGATTCACGCTCTTCGTAGTGAAGTACACCTACGGTCTGCGAACCGCGATGTCGGTCTTCTGCGGACTCGCGCACTTCGGATTGCATCGTTTTGCGCCACTGACGCTGCTGAGCTGCTTTGTCTGGGTCACGCTGCTGGCCGGAATCGGCTACTTCTTCACGGGGAGCATCGAGCGGATCATCGGCGAGATCAAAAACGTGGAGAAGCTTGTCGTCCTGCTCGCCGTCGTGGCCATTATCTTCTTTATCGTCAAGCGATACCGGCTCGGAAACCGGGTGATCGAAGAATAGGCGCCGGCGCTCGAACCTTCCTCAGCCATGCTCATCGAATCCTCGGCTCCAACGCGGATCGACCTCGCCGGAGGGACGATCGACATCTGGCCACTGTACCTCTTTCACGGTGGAGCCGAGACGGTCAACGTGGCCATCGACCTCTACGCGAAGTGCAGGATCGAGACGGGAGGCGACGGGTACACACTCGAGTCGAAGGACACGGGCGCGAGGGTGCACGCCGCGACGCCGGAAGAGCTGGTCGCGAGCGGGACGCTCGAGTTGCTCGCCCGCCTCGTGCGGTTCTTCAATCCTCCGCCTGGTATGACGATGGTCACTGAATGCGCGGCGCCGCCGGGGTCGGGTCTCGGAGGGTCATCGGCGCTTGGGATCGCCGTCGCCGGCGCACTCGATCGGCTCGTGGGCACGAACTTCGACCGCGAGTTGCTGAGGACGATCACTACGAACGTCGAGACCGCGGTGATCAGAGTGCCTGCGGGGCTGCAGGACTACTATCCGGCGCTGTACGGCGGGGTGAACGCGCTTCACTTCGGAACTCAGGGAGTCGCGGTGGAGCCGCTTCCTGTCGAACCTGACCAGCTCGAGCGCCGGCTCGTGCTTGCGTACACCGGCGTCCCGCACTTTTCGGGCACGAACAACTGGGAGATCTTCAAGTCGCACATCGACGGCTCGAAGGAGGTCTTCGACGGGCTGGACCGGATACGTGTGACGGCGGCAAACATGCGCGAGGCGCTGCTGGCACGCGACCTCGACGAGGCGGGTCGCGTGCTCGGCGAGGAGTGGCGGAACCGACGCGAGCTGGCGCCCGGCGTTTCAACGGCGCAGATCGACGAGTTGATCGGTGTGGCGCACGCGGTGGGCGCCCAGACGGCAAAGGTCTGCGGTGCCGGCGGCGGCGGCTGCGTCGTCTTCTGGTGCGACGAAGGCCGCAAACCCGATGTCGATGCTGCCATGCGCGCCGCCGGCGTGACCGTCCTCGACTTCCGGATCGACACTGGGGGACTCAGGGTCGACGTGTCTTAGGGCTGGAAGGGCAACGCGGATTTAGCGGATAGAGCGGCTCAGGCGGATCTGAATGAATTGCAGTTCAGATCCGCTTGATCCGCTCTATCAGCGTTGCACTCTTCTCAGAATCCCACAGGCGGACCCATCATTGCCATCCAGCGCTCGAGCGACGGGATGTTCATGTAGGCGTTGTCGCGTTTGACGTCGCCGAGGCTGCCCGAGGGAATGTGGCCGTAGTCGTGACCCGGGTAGAGCACCGTGTCGTCAGGCAGCTTCGCGAGCTTCTGCGTAAGGCTCTCGTACATGTCCGCCGGGTTCGCGCCGGGCAGGTCCACCCGTCCGCAGCCGTCGATGAAGAGCGTATCGCCCGACACGAGCCGCCCGTCCACGAGGAAACACTGGCTGCCCGGCGTGTGGCCGGGTGTATGGATGAACTGGATTTTCACTCCGCCGACGTCGAGCGTGTCGCCGCTCTGGTGGCGAACGAGGTCCGACTCCTCGAGACCAGTGACGACCTTGATGCCGTCGCCCTCGTGGTCGTTGACGTGCAGCGGAACCGGGCGCAGCTCGAGAAGCGTCTCCATCCCCTCGACCGTGAAGCCGAACATCGACCCGCCGACGTGATCAGGGTGGTAGTGGGTACCGAGCGCCCCGACCAGCTTCATGTCATCCGCGTCGACGACGTCGAGGATTCCCCGGACGTCCCACGCAGGATCCACGACGACGCACTCGCGCGTTGCGCGGTCGCCTATAAGGTAGACGAAGTTGACCATGCCGGCGGCGACGCGGTCCGTCTGCGCAAAGTCGCGGCCGGAAAGCAGTTGGCGGAAGTAGAGTCCTTCGCTCATGCGCTGGAGTATAACGGAAGAACATGAGCTTGCATCCTCAGGACTCGCTGGCCTAGAATCGGCCGGTTACATTGAGTTGAACTTCACATGGCCGCGGCGCCTCGGCGCCGTTTCGAACGCGTCCTCCCGCTCGATTGGCCATCCAGTTCGGAAGAATCGATGATCACGAACTCCAAAAAGCTCTCCACGCGATACAACGTCGCGAAATTCATGGCGAAGGGACTGCTGTCGACGCGGCATCCGCTGCTCGCTCACATCGTCCCGATGCGCCGGTGCAATCTCGCCTGCACCTACTGCAACGAGTTCGACGCCGTCTCGAAGCCGGTGTCGACCGAGGAGATGCTCGCGAGGATCGACCGCCTGGCCTACTTCGGCACGGGCATCGTGACGATCAGCGGCGGTGAGCCGCTCATGCACCCGGACCTCGACAAGATCATCTCGAGAATTCGTCACCACGGAATGATCTCGGGCCTGATTTCGAACGGGTACCTGATGAGCCCGGCGCGGATCAAGAAGCTCAACGAAGCCGGACTGCAGTACCTTCAGATCAGCATCGACAACGTCATTCCGGACGAGGTTTCGAAGAAGAGCCTGAAGGTGCTCGACAAGAAGCTGCGGCACCTGCGCGATCACGCCGACTTCAACATCAACATCAACTCGGTGATCGGCGGTGGCATCAAGAATCCCGAGGACGCGATCGTGATCGCGAAGCGAGCGGTCGAGCTCGGCTTCACGTCGTCGATGGGCATCATCCACGACGGGACGGGAACGCTGCAGGCGCTGACGGACCGCGAGATGGCGGTTTTCGAGGAGCACAAGAAGCTCGGCAAGCGCGGCTACACGCGTGTGAATCATTTCCAGGACAACCTGGCGAACGGCAAGCCGAACAACTGGAGTTGCCGTGCAGGCGGCCGCTACATCTATATCTGCGAAGAGGGACTGGTTCACTACTGCTCCCAGCAGCGCGGCTATCCGGCGATCCCGATTCGCGAATACACGCTCGAGGACATCCGTCGCGAATACGACACTAAGAAGTCCTGCGCGCCGCTGTGCACGATCGCGTGCGTTCAGCAGGTCGCAGTTTTCGACTTCTGGCGCGATCCTCAGACGCTCGAAGGCATCGGCCACCCGCCGCGCCCGCGTGCAGACGAGAACGACGGCGTCATCGACGGCGTCACCGAGATGCCGATGTAAGGCTTCGAGGGGAACCCGCTCTCCTCCGTGCCACCGCGTCTCTGTGTGCGCAGCGTCTTCCGAGCTTCGCACACAGAGACACAGAGACACGGTGGCACGGAGAGCGCCGAGGCTGTTTCGCTCCTCCTGGACCCGCGTTTTTTCGTGTTCGGGTGAGTCCTGCTTGACCTTCACAGGGTCGCTGTCGATACTTGCGGACATTGCAGCTGGGAATAGGGGATGCACCCCGCCAGCGTCCTCCCGTTTCGACGGCTTCGACAACTCACCAAAACAACGGAGGTTCGGATTCCATGGGAATGCTGATCGGCCTGCTTGCGATGGTCGCGGGACTTGGCTCACTCGTCTGTTTCATCATTGTGTTGATCAAGCTCTTTCAGACCGAAGGACCGCTGTACGGCATCCTCGGCCTGATCTGCAGCCTTTACACGCTGATCTGGGGCTGGATGAATGCTGACAAGCTCAACATCAAGAACATCATGCTTATCTGGACGGGGCTTCTCGTCCTGAGCATCATCCTGAACGTGGTCGCGGGCGGACTCTCGGCGATGTAGCTGGAGGCACTGCGCGAAGCGCTTTGGAGTGCGGCGTGAATCGCCGCTTTGGATCGATCCAAAGCGGCGATTCACGCCGCACTCCAAAGCGCTTCGCGCATTGTGCTGGAGTCAGCGCCGTTCGACGACCATCACGCGGGGGATGCCGGCGTGGTCGTCGAGGCTCTCTACCAGTCGAAGTCCATGTTCAGCGGCGATTCGGGAATACGCCTCCGCCTGGCCGGCACCGATCTCGCAGAAAAGCGCGCCGTCCGGTGTGAGCACGCGCGAGACGTCCGCAAGCATCCGGCGGTAGAGATCGAGGCCGTCCGGTCCACCCGCCAGTGCGAGACGTGGATCGTGATCGCGGACTTCCCGCTGAAGCTCCGGGATGTCGCCGTCCGGGATGTACGGCAGGTTCGCCGTGACCACCGCGAACGGACCGCTCACAGCCGAAAGCAGATCGCCTGTTACGAAGTGAACGTCGGCCGAGTGCCGAATCGCATTCCGCCGGGCGACCTCGAGCGCAGGCGCCGAAACGTCGACTGCGGCCACTCGCGCTCCCGCGCACTCTCTCGCGAGCACGACCGGGATGCACCCGGACCCGGTGCCGACGTCGACGATCCACTTGCCGTTCCCGGCTCGCTCACGCCATCTCGCGATCGCCGACTCGACGAGGATCTCTGTCTCCGCTCGGGGGATCAGGACAGCCGGCGTGACCTCGAAGGCCAGACCGTGAAACTCCTGCTCGCCGACAATGTGCTGGAGCGGGACGCCGGACGCGCGCCGCTCGACGGCTGCCTCGAACGCAGCCCTCTCTCCTTCATCCAGCAACCGCTCGGGGTAAGCGACAGCCGCCGTCGGCGTGATGTCAGCCGCGTGCTCGAGCAGCCACAACGCCGTGCGGCGCGGAGCCTCGACCCCCGCTTCCGTCAGGCGCGACGCGCCCCACGCGACGGCGGCGTCGACGCGCACGTCTTACGCCGCCGCCTCGTTCTTGAGCTTCTCCGCCTGCTCGTGGGTCACGAGCGCGTCCATCAGATCGTCGACGTAGCCCTCCATGAACTGGTCGAGCTGATGTGACGTGTAGCCGATCCGGTGATCCGAAACGCGGTTTTCCTTGAAGTTGTAGGTCCGGATTTTCTCGCTGCGATCGCCCGAGCCGACCTGCGACCTCCGCTCGGCCGAGATCTTGTCGTGTTGCTCCTGCTCGGCGAGGTCGAGAAGGCGTGCACGAAGGACCCGCATCGCCTTTTCGCGGTTCTTGATCTGCGACTTCTCGTCCTGGCAGCTCACGACGACGCCCGTTGGCAGGTGCGTGATCCGGATCGCGGAGTACGTCGTGTTCACCGACTGGCCGCCAGGGCCCGACGAGCAGAAGCGGTCGACGCGAAGGTCCTTCTCGGGCACGTCGATCTCGACGTCTTCGGCCTCGGGCAGCACGGCGACGGTCGCCGCCGACGTGTGGATTCGGCCCTGGGTCTCGGTCGCCGGCACCCGCTGCACGCGGTGTACGCCCGATTCGTGCTTCATGCGCGAGAACACCCCGTCGCCCTCGATGAGCATGACCGCTTCCTTCAGGCCGCCGACTGACGATTCCGACTCGTCGAGGACCTGGACCCGCCACTTCTGGCGTTCGGCGTATCGCACGTACATCCGCAGGAGCTCGGCCGCGAAGAGCGTCGCCTCGTCGCCGCCCGTGCCGGCGCGGATCTCGACGAGCACGTTTTTGTCGTCGTTCGGATCCTTGGGGACGAGCAGGAGCTTCAGATCGGCCAGAAGCGCGGGCTCACGCACCTCGAGGTCCGCGAGCTCGGCCCGGGCCATCTCGCGCATGTCCTCGTCGGCCGCTTCGTCGAGCAACTCGCGGGTCTCGGTGATCGCGTCGCGCACCGACTTGAACTCGCGATACTTCACGACGATTTTCTCGAGGTCACGCTGCTGCTTCGCGATCTTCTGGTAGGCCTTCTGGTCGGCCATCAGCTCGGGCGAGCCTAGCTCGGCCGTCAGGTCGTTGTAGGTCCTTTCGATGGCATCAAGTCTGTCGAACATCTCTCTGTCCTCCGGTCGTTGGGCACGGCGGCTCAGTCGCCGGCCGAACCCGGTCGCTACCGCTCCCGGTACTGATCGCGGCGCGTGGCTCGCGGCGCGGCGTCTCCTGACGCGAGAAAGCCCAAGGCCCACTTCGCAGGGAAGTGATCCTTGGGCTTTCGATGAGTACGGGTGCGCTAGGCTTCGGCGGACTTGCGGTTGTACTTGCGATTGAAGCGGTCGACGCGGCCGGCCGTGTCGACGAGCTTCTGCTTGCCCGTGTAGAACGGATGGCAGACCGAGCAGATGTCGACGTGGATCTCGCTTTTGGTCGCCCGCGTGGTGAAGCGGTCACCGCACGCGCAGATGACGGTCGCTTCCTGATACTCCGGATGAATTCCTGATTTCACGGTCGCTGCTCCTCCTGTTCACGTCGCTGTCGAGCGACGAACGCGCCATAGTAGCCGGAGGGCAGCAGGTCTGTCAAATGGTGGGGACATGGAGGTTGCGGGGCCGACAGGAAAAAAGGAGAGCTTCGCACACAGAGGCGCGGAGACACAGAGTCACGGAGGCGGCTTGTCGCGGTTCCTGACCATCCGTATACTCGCCGATTCGCTTCAAACCGGTTTCGAGGACGATTGCCACTGTGCGCCTGAGAATTCTCTATCACGACAACTGCTTTGACGGGCTCGCATCGGCGGCGGTCTTCGCGCGGTACTACGCCGAGGCGGTGAGCCCGGAAGCCGAGATCGAGTTCGTCGGAGTAACCCACAAGCCGCGCATCGGCGTCGACCCGGCCGTCATTCTTCGCGAGCCCGCCGGAGAAAACGCGATCGTCGACTTCAAATACAGTCCGGAACCCGAGGTCACGTGGTGGTTCGACCATCATCTGAGCGCGTTCCTGACGCCGGAAGACGAGGCGCACTTCAACTCGGACACGACCGGCCGGAAGTTCTACGACCCCGAATCGAAGTCGTGCACGCTGTTCATCGCAAAGGTCCTGCGCGAGCGTTTCGGATTTCACTCTCCGGAGCTCGACGACCTCGTCGAGTGGGCGAACATCATTGACGGGGCGCTCTACGCTGACGCGAAGACGGCCGTCGAGCTGAAGTCGCCGGCACTCAAGCTCATGCAGGTCGTCGAGATGTCGCGCGATCCGGCGCTGATCCAGCAACTCATCCGAGACATGCAGGTGATGCCGCTCGCCGGGATCGTCGAGCAGCCGTACATCGCCAATCAGCTTGCGCCGCTCGTGGAGAGACATCTCAGGTCGATCGAGGTCATTCGAGATCACAGCGAATACTCGCGGAACGTGCTGTTTTTCGACGTGGCGGGATTCGACATCGAGGGCTACAACAAGTTCATCCCGTATTACCTGTTTCCGGATTGCCGCTACAACGTGAGCGTGCTCGTCACGCCCACGCGGGCGAAGATCTCGGTGGGGTTCAATCCGTGGAGCCCGCTGATTCGCGAGCACAACATCGCGAAGATCTGCGAGCGGCACGGGGGCGGAGGGCATCCGGTGGTGGGAGCGATCTCGTTGCCGCCGGAGGAACTCGACGAGGCGCGGCGCGTGGCGAGGTCAATTGCGAGTGAGTTGCGGGCGCCGGGGCCGGGGGCGACGTCGATGCTGGCGCCGCCGCCGGGGTTCAACGTGCCGGAGTAGGGGGGCGCCGGGCTTCCGTTCCTGCTTTGCGTCTTTGCGCCTTTGCGTGAGGTTTTCGCGCAAAGGCGCAAAGGCGCAGAGGAAGAATAATTAGGCGTGATGCACCCGATCGAGTCCCACCCCGACTTCCTGCTCGGCATCCGGCTCTTCAACGACGGCGAGTTCTGGGATTCCCACGAGGCCATCGAGCGCGTCTGGAAACCGCTTCCCCCCGACCTCCCCGAGCGCCGCTGCCTGCAGGCCGTCATCCTCCTCGCGGCGGCGTTCCTTCACCGGGAGCGCGCCCGCACAAGCCCGGACCGGTCGTGCAAGCCGGCTCTGCGCTGCGCCAACTCCGCTCGTCGGAAACTCGAGGGCCTTCCCGACGGCCTGCTTGGCCTCGACGTCGCCCAGCTTCGATCCACGATCGACCGGTGCTTCGCGCCGCTCGCGTGCGGCCGCGTCCCGGACGATATTCCTGCTCCTCCGATCCTCGTGCTGCGGCCGAGTCACGACAGCACTACTTCTCCGCGAACTTGTACCCGACGCCCCACACAGTTCGGATGAGAAGTGGATGTTTCGGATCCTGCTCGATCTTCGTCCGCAGGCGATTGATATGCGGGTCGATGTTGCGCTTGTACCCGTCGTAGGTCGTGTCCCAGATGACGTTGAGCAGCTCGTCGCGCGTGTACACACGGCCAGGCGCACCCGCGAGCAGCTTAAGGATGTTGAACTCGATCGGGGTCAGATCCACCGGCGCGCCGTCGACCGAGGCCGTCCGGCGCTCGAAGTCGATCCGCAGTCGCCCGCGCGCCACGGTTCCCTTGCGGCCGGCAGGCGCCGGCGCGGCCGCGCGACGGCGCAGGACGGCACGCACGCGCATCTCGAGCTCGACGGGACTGAAGGGCTTGGCGAGATAGTCGTCTGCGCCTTCCTGGAAACCGGTGACCTTGTCGTCGAT
The DNA here is from genome assembly GCA_016705245.1 of Blastocatellia bacterium. GTDB lineage: Bacteria > Acidobacteriota > Blastocatellia > UBA7656 > JADIYM01 > JADIYM01. Next base: position 235,586 of record JADIYM010000005.1, read on the forward strand.
GTCGACCCGGTCAGTCAGCATGATGATCGGCGTCGTGTTTCCCCGCTCACGCAGGAAGCGGCAAACCGCGAAGCCGTCCATTCCCGGCATCATGACATCGAGAATGATGCAGTCGGCGCGGGCCTTGACCGCTTCCTGGAGCCCTTCGATGCCGTCGCGGGCCTCGGTGACCGAACAACCGAGCTTCGAGAAATGGTCCGAGACCAGAGACCGGACGGTCTCGTTGTCATCGACGATCAAGAGCCTGCACTGAAGGTCGGTCATGACTCGTCGTCCCGGTTGAAATTGTGAACAGCGACGCGATGATAAACGCAGGTCAGTACCAGAGCAACATTCATCGGCGACGGCGCGCCCCGGTTCCTTTATAGTAGCGCCCGGGGCGATCAACGTTTGCGAATTCTGGCCATCTACATCGAACACGACGAGCCCGAGGCGACGAAGCGCCTCGAGATCGACGTCTCTCGCGAGGCCGGCTACTGGCAGTTCTCGCGACTGCTGGCGAGCGCTCACCTCGACGAGATCCGGATACTCGGCGAGAGCCTCTCGGCGATCGGCGTCGCGCGCACTCTCGTGATCGCGGGTCGGTTCAAGAAGACGCGCGCCCTCGGCAGGCCGGCCCCGGCGCTCCGTCAGACCGGCGACGAGGCGTACCCGAGGTCGGCGCCGTTCATCTTCATCAACCCGAGACCCGACCCCGACGCGTTTGCGTAGTCCAGCCGACTCGATTCTGGGTGAGGTGCCGGCCGTGCGCTTCCCGGCCAGTGCCAGGTCCGCGCGGCCGGCCGCTCGCTACGCTCGCGGTTCTGGGTCGGCCTGCGGCCGACGGGGACCGCTCTCCCTACCGCACGTCCCAGAACCGCGAACGCAGTGAGCGGCCGGCCGTGCATCTCCCGCCCAGTGGTTGTAGCAAACGCCCGATCCGCCTGCATCAGCCGCTACCGACGTGAGCGCTCAGCACCGCCGGCCCCCTTGCTATCGCTCGGGGTTCTGGTGCTTGTTGCACCGCCTACGCGGCTTGCCTATACTCCGGCCCGCTCACCCTACCGGTAACAGAGACGAAACATGGGATTAATTCCACGCAACGAAAAGTACTTCTCGATGCTCAACCAGCTCGTCGGGGAGATCCGCAAGGGTTCGGACCTCCTCGTCAGGCTCTTCGACGACATCGCGAAGAACGAATCCATCTCGGAGCAGATCAAGGCAGTCGAACTCGCCTGCGATCGGCACTCCGCAACGATCGTCGAGACGCTGAACTCCGCGTTCATTACGCCCATCGATCGTGAGGACATCTACCTTCTTGCGACCGATCTCGACGACATCATGGACATGATCAACGACATGGCCAGGCTTACGGTGCTCTACGGCGTAACGAAGAGCACGCCGCAGGCCGTGTCGCTTTCGCGAACGCTGATGGACTCGGTCGTCGAGCTCGAGAAGATGTTCGCGGTGCTCGAGACCCGAAAGGGCGTGCGCGAGCACATCGAACGCATCAAGGCGCTCGAGGAAGAGGGAGACCGACTGTCGCAGGCCGCAATCCAGGGACTCTTCGCGAACGAGAAGGACCCGATCGAAGTGATCAAGTGGGTCAAGATCTACGAAGAGATGGAGGCCGGCATCGACCGCTGCAAGGACGTCGCGAAGGTCGTCGAAGCGGTCGTGATGAAGAACGCCTAACCTGGAGCCCTCGCGATGCTGAGCACACCTTTTCTCGCGACGATCGCGGGCGTGGAGACAAGCGTCTTCATCTTCGCGGCCGTGATCATCGCCATCGCTCTGTTCTTCGACTACGTGAACGGGTTCCACGACGCCGCGAACTCGATCGCGACGATCGTCTCGACCCGCGTGTTGTCGCCCGGCGCTGCTGTGATATGGGCCGCGTTCTTCAACTTCATCGCGTTCCTCGTGCTCGGCGAAGCCGTTGCGAAGACGATCGGCAGCGGCATGATCGATCTGAAGCTCATCGGCGATGACATGAACATCAAGCTGCTCGTGGTCATGTGCGGCGTGATTGGTGCGATCGTCTGGAACCTGATCACCTGGTACTACGGCATTCCGTCGAGCTCTTCGCATGCGCTCGTCGGTGGTTACGCGGGCGCCGCGGTTGCGGCGGCGGGATTCTCGACGATCATCGCGAGCGGCTGGACGAAAACGATCCTGTTCATCTTCCTTTCTCCGCTGATCGGAATGCTGCTCGGCAGCATCATCATGATTGCGGTGATGTGGATCTTCCGGAACTGGTCGCCGGGAAGGGTCGACGGCTTCTTCAGAAAGGGGCAGCTCGTCTCCGCCGCGCTATTCAGCCTGGGGCACGGTGGCAACGATGCGCAGAAGACGATGGGTATCGTGGCCACGGTGCTCGTCTTTTCGGGAATGGACCTGGGCGCGACCAAGGACATTCCGCTGTGGGTGGTGCTCTCGTGTCACGCCGCGATCGGACTTGGGACATTGGCCGGCGGCTGGCGCATCGTGAAGACGATGGGCTCGAAGATCACGAAGCTCAAGCCGATCGGAGGGTTCTCGGCCGAGTCGGCCGCGGCGATTTCGATCATTGGCGTCACGTTCGCCGGCGTCCCCGTGTCGACGACGCACACGATCACCGGCGCCATCGCGGGAGTCGGCATGACGAAGCGCCTTTCCGCGGTGAAATGGGGCGTCGCCGGTACGATCGTGTGGGCATGGGTCCTGACCATCCCCGCCTCAGCCCTGATCGCAGCCGTCTGCTTCTGGATAGCGCGGATCTTCGTCTGAGTCCGCAGATCAACACAGATCTGTGCTGAGCTGTGGACTATCTCCGGTTCGACATCGCCCCGCTGAGGTTGGCGCCGAGCAGCAGGATCATCGCCGAGATGTACGCCCATGTGACGAGCGTGACCGAGAGGTAGAACGGTCCGTAGACATCGCGGAAACCGAGGCTAGGTGCGACCCAGATGAAGAGGTACTTCGTGGCCTCCCAGAGCAGTCCCGTGAGGATCGCCACCGGCAACACGTCGCGGATGTAGATCCTCCGGTTCGGCAGTACCCAGAACACGACGAAAAAGATCGAGACCGTCACCGGAAATATCAGGATCCGCAACGCGATCGTGCTCAACACCCGAACGGGCGCCCAGTCAGCGAAGCTGCCGAGCCACGCGTGCAGCACGTCCTGCGAATAAGCCGTGATGTAGACCGATCCGAGCGCGAGTGCGCCGCACGTTACGACCAGCATCATGGCGACGGCCCGACCGCGGATCAGCGACCGGCTCTCGGTCACGCCCCACGCGCGGTTGAGCGCCATCTCGATCGGAGCAAAAAGCCCGGAGCTCGTGAACGCGAGCGCGACTAGCGACAGCGTCGCGGCCTCCCTGAACTTGCCTTCGACGACGACGCGCAGGTTCTTGACGATGAAGTCCTGCGAGATCGGCAGGTAATCCTGCTGGAGGAGCCGGAAGACGGCCTCGTAGCCCTCGGGCCACTGCAGGAAGTTGCGGCAGATTACGAGCAGCAGGATGACGAAGGGGAAGAACGACAACAGGGCGTTGAAGGCGATCGCGGACGAGAGGACGTAGACGTCGTTGCTCGCCATGTCGGCAATCGATGGCCAGATGCGGCTGCGGAACTTTCCTGGCACGCGGACGGGAGCGGCGACGGTTCCTCCGAGCACGCCGTCAGCGGCTGCGGTTGCCGGCCGCGGCGAAACCTGTGACAACACGGTAGAGTCGTGCGGGGCCTCGAAGCGCTCGAAGCCGGGGACGTCTGAACCGTCGCCCGCCGGCACGTCGTCGGGATCGATCGGGACGGCCCGTCTGAGGTTTGGATCCGGGTCGAACATCGAGGCAAGTCTAGCAGGAGTCCGCTTTGCGCCTTTGCGCCTTTGCGAGAACCTCTTTTCCTCGCGCAAAGGCGCAAAGCCGCAAAGGCCCGAATTCGTTGACAGATCGAGAGGCCCGTTCCTAAGCTGACAAGGGAACTGTTCACCCGGTCCGCCCCATCCCCCGCTTTTCGCCCCAGAGGAGTTCCAACATGTCCACGCCGGCCTGCCGCGCGCTTTTCGCCCTTGTCTTCCTCGTCACGACGATGCTGGTGACCGTCCCGCAACCGGCTAGAGCTCAGGCAGGGCTCTCGCTCGCCGTCACGCAACCCGACGGCACCGCCGACAAGATCGCCGCTGGCCGCGACTACGCGACCGAGACGCTTGGCGATCCATGGGACATGGACAACGCCGAGGACTTCAACCTCAACGAGACGCTGAACGTGTCGGGACCTACGTACGCGAACGGCACCTTCTCGTGCACGGCCGCGACCAACGATCCGAACCTGCTTCTGCTCGATCCTGGCCTCGGCGGCACGCAGCGCAACGGCCGCACGGGCCGATACTTCCCGATCGACACGACGACGTATCGCTACTTCACGATTCGCATGAACGTGAACGTCGCCAGCTCGATGCAGGTCTTCTGGTTCACCGGCTCGTCGTTCGTTTCGAGCTTCGCCGCGTCGAGTTTCGTGCAGACGACGCCGGGCTGGCGGATCTACACGATCGACCTCGCCACGACGACGATCGTTGCAGGCGACGTCGGCTCGTGGGCGGGCCAGCCTGCGACGGGCCTGAGGCTCGACCATACGGCCGCGTCCGGGTCGACGGTGCAGATCGACTGGGTGCGGTTGACGGCGAACGGAGACGCCTCGACGACGTTCACGACTGCGTTCGTTCCGAGTGATCCGGGGTCGAACGCCGTCATCAACATGTACCTGGACGGCGACAACGACTTCAACAACGGCACGATCGAGCGCATCGCCACCGGCTTGCGTGAGGACTCGGCCACGACGGCGCCGGTCGAGCTCTCGAAATACGCCCCCGGCAACTATTTCGTGCACGGACGGATGTCGCGCGACTACGCGACGATGGTCTTCGACGACCAGTGGGACATGTCGAACGCAGGCGACGTCGTATTGACCTCCGGCATGTCGGGCGCGACGGTCTCAGGCGGCGTCTTCACTGCCACTTCGAGCACGAGCGATCCGTTCTTCAATCTGAATATTCCGGTCTCGACCCAGATCGACGCGGCGGTCTACCGGAGCATTTCGTTCCAGCTGACTCTCTCGAGCGCGTCGACGGCCCAGGTCTTCTGGCAGACGGCGGACAACGTCGTGCATCCGTCCGCGCCGTTCGCGGCCTCGGCTGGCTCGAACATCTATTCCGTGAACCTCGGTGCCGATCCGACGTGGGCCGGCCAGATCAAACTCTTCAGGATCGATCCGGCGCAAGCGTCCGGCATCAGCATCAGCGTCGACTGGGTGTCGGTGAACACCGGAACGACGGCGCTTCCGGGTGCTCCGACCGTGATCACGACGGTCAGCGGAGGTCCGCTCACGATAAACACGCCGCCGATCTGTCACGTCCTGCAGCCGGACGGCGAAGGCGGGCTCGACTATGCGTCGTTCATCCGGAACAACCCGTGGAACATGGCCGAGGCGTCCGACATCCAGTTGACGACGGGCCTCGCCGGCGGCTTCCCGCAGTTCCTTCTCGACTCGACGGCGAACGGCGTGCGGGGCGACCATCTGCGCGGTCAGAACCCCAACGGCAACGCCGATCCGGCTGTGTTCTACCTGTTCGAGAACACGATGAACCCCATCGACGCGAACCGGTTCCGCAACCTCAGCTTCCGGATGTCGGTGACCGGCGCGCGTGACATCGGACTGGGATCCGTCGCTCGGATTCTCTGGCAGACGACGGCCGGCGGTTCACAGGTGCAGACGTCGGAGGACATCATCGTCAATTCCGGTTGGAACCGTTACGTCTTCGATCTGCCGGCGATGCTGAAGGACCCGGGTGTTCCGGCCAACGACGGCATTCCGTGGGGCGGCACGATGAAATACTTCCGGATCGATCCGCACGAGTTCTCGACCGTGCGCGAGTTCTTCATCGACAACGTGAAGATCGCGGCCGACGACGAGTCGAATGGCCGCTTCGCCATCACGTGGGCGGCGACTGACACGGACGACAACGCATCGATCCAGTTTTTCTACGACACGGACAACGTCGGATTCAACGGGACGGCGATCGTGAGCGGAATCGAGGAGAACGACCCAGGCAATGTATGGCTATGGGACACTCGGGGAGTTCCGAACGGCACGTATTTCGTCTACGCCGTCATCAACGACGGGCTGAACACGACGCGCCGGTATTCGACCGGTCGACTGAAGATCGACAACGCCGGTTCGGCTGACGTGACACCGCCCGTTGGCGCACTTGAGACGGCGAACACGATAACGAACGCAAGCGGCGTGACGACTGTCACGGGCTGGGCGCTCGACAACGTGCAGGTGGCGTCGGTGCAGTTGCTCATCGACGGCACGCCGGTCGCGCGTCCGACGACGGGAGTGTTCCGTCCGGACGTGAGGAACCTGAACTCGAGCCTGCCCGACTGCTCGGAGGGCGGGTTCACGATGTCGTACAACCCCGCGGGACTCGGACCCGGCACGCACAGCCTTACGGTCGCGGTTTTCGACACGTCGGGGAACCGGACGCTGCTAGGGGGAGCGGCGGCAGGAGCCGACACGGTCGGGATCTTCATTCCAGCGAGCGGTGCGTATTTCCTTCGGAACTCGAACTCGTCGGGTGGCGCGGATCTGGTCTTCACGTACGGACCGCCGGCGTCGACGCTGGTTCCGCTTTCGGGCGATTGGGACGGTGACGGTCTCGAGACGATCGGCCTCTACGATCCGACGACGGGCGCGTTTTTCCTGCGCAACTCGAACTCGCCGGGAGGTGCAGACCTGGTTTTCACCTTCGGTCCGGGCGGCCTCGGGTGGAGGCCCGTCATCGGCGACTGGAACGCGGACGGGACGGACACGGTCGGTCTCTACGCTCCGTCATCGGGGACGTTTTTCCTGAAGAACACGAACTCGAACGGTGCGGCGGACCTGGTGTTCGGCTACGGACCGGCGAACTCCACACCTGTCGTTGGCGACTGGAACGGCGATGGGCGCGACACCGTGGGGGTCTACATTCCGGGTACGGGATCGTGGTTCCTGCGCAACTCGAACTCGCCGGGAGCGGCCGATATCGTGTTCAACTACGGTCCAGCCGGAGCCGCTCCCATCACGGGTGACTGGAACAACGATGGGACCGACACGGTTGGCGTCTACACGTCGGCAGGGGGTGCGTGGTTCCTGCGGAACTCGAATTCACCTGGCGGAGCCGATCTGGTTTTCACGTATGGGCCTCCAGACGTGACGCCGATAGTCGGCGACTGGAACGGCGCGACGCCGAAGTGGTAGCCGAGTTCGGGCGCGGCTGCGATAATCCGCGCCCGATCTCATGGCCGAACACGACGACATCGAGGCGCTCCGGCGCGAGAACGCGGCACTCCGCGCGGAACTGACCGCCACCCAGGCGGTTCTCGCCGAGAAGGACGCGCAGCTGCAGCGGATCCTCAACACGCTCGGCTGGCGGCTGCTGTCGACCTACGGCCGATTCAAGTACGGCGTGCTGCTTCCGGCGCTCGAGAAGCTCCGGCGCCGGTCGCCGGGCGAATTGCCGGCGATCGCCGGGGCCCCTGTCGCGTCGCTTGCGCGCGCTCGGCGCGAGATCTCGTACGGCGAGTGGGCGTCGGCGACCGAAGCGGTCCGTTACGACCCGGTCCGCGCCAGGCGGCGCGAGGAAGCGATGAAGGCCCGGCCAACCATCTCCGTCATCACGCCGGTCTACGACACATCGGCAGAAGTGCTCGAGGCGGCGATCCGCTCGGTCCGCGAGCAGTATTATCCGGACTGGGAGCTCTGCCTGTACGACGACGCGTCGCCATCGCCGCACGTCCGGCCGATCCTGGAGTGGCACGCCGCCGAGGACCCGCGTATCAAGGTCGGCTTCGGAGTTGAGAACGAGGGCATTTCCGGCGCGGCGAATGGGGCGCTCGCGATGGCGACCGGCGAATACGTCGCGCTTCTCGATCACGACGACGCGCTGACGCCCGACGCGCTGCTCGAGATGGCCGCGGCGATCGCGGACACCGGCGCCGAAATCCTCTACTCGGACGAGGACAAATACGACGCCCGCGGCCGCCGCCACGACCCGTTCTTCAAGCCGGACTGGTCGCCGGACCTCTTCCTCTCGATCATGTATGCGTGCCACCTGACGGTGATGCGGCGTGAGCTAGTCGAGCGCGTAGGGGGATTCCGAAAGGGCTTCGAGGGCAGCCAGGACTACGACCTCTGGCTGCGGGCCACGGAGCAGACCGACCGCATCCATCACGTCCCGATGATTCTCTACCACTGGCGCCAGGTCGCCGGATCGACGGCGGTCGACGTCGGAAACAAGGGTTATGCCCACGAGCGCTCGAAGCGCGCGATTGCCGAGGCGCTCACGCGGCGCGGCATTGCGGGCACGGTCGGCGACGGTCCCGTTCCGACGTCCTTTCACGTAGTTCGCCACGTGGTCGACGAGCCGAAGGTATCGGTGCTGATACCGACGCGCGACCGAGTCGACCTTCTCGCCCAGGCGATCGAAGGGATCGAGACGAAGACGGACTACCGGAACGTAGAGATCGTGATTGTCGACAACGGCAGCATCGAGGACGAAACGCGGCAATACCTCGAATCGACGCGACACCGGGTGATCCGCGACGACCTCCCGTTCAACTTTTCGCGGCTCAACAATCTTGCGGCGCGCGAGGCGACGGGAGACTTGCTGCTCCTGCTCAACAACGACACCGAGCCGATCTCTCCGGGCTGGATGCGCGCGATGGTCGAACACGCGATGCGGCCGGAGGTCGGCGCGGTCGGGGCGAAGCTGTTTTTCCAGAGCGGAAAGGTGCAGCACGCCGGGGTCGTGCTCGGCATCGGCGGCGTGGCGGGCCACTCCCACAAGTATTTCGCGGGCGACGCGGCCGGTTCGTTCCAGGCGCTGAACATGTTGCGCAACTACAGCGCGGTGACGGCGGCGTGCCTGATGTTGCGCAAGTCGGTTTTTGACGAGGTCGGCGGCTTCGACGAAGAGCACCTGGCGGTGGCGTTCAACGACGTGGACTTCTGCCTGCGGATTCGCGACAAGGGCTACCTGATAGTCTGGACGCCGTATGCGCTCGTGACGCACTACGAGTCGGAGAGCCGCGGGTACGACCTGAATCCGTCGGAGATCGACTGATGATCGCGCGGTGGGGCGACGAGCTGCTGCGGGACCCGTATTACAGCCCGAACCTGACGCTCGTGCACGAGGACTTCTCGGTGGACGTGACGAAACCCGACGGCGTGCGGGCCGTGGCCGGCACCGGGCGGCGGAAGGTCTCGAGGTCGAGGTTGGCCGAGACCACGTCGCGACGGTGACGTTCCGGTCGGCGTACGATCGGCTGGCGGGGTTCGGGTTCGAGGTGGCGGATGCAGGGTTGCCGCCGGACTCCCGCGTGCGTGTGGTTGTGAGCGCGTGCGAGGCAGTTGGAGCGGAGCCGGGGGCCGTCGTGTGCGAAGCTGATGCCCGCATCGGGAGCGCAACGCCTGCCGGCGACCTCTTCGTGCTGCTCGACGCACCGATCCGAGAGTCGAAGGCAGCGTTCCACATCGAGTTGAGCGTTCAAGATGCTCCCACCGGCTCTGCGATGCGCCTGCGCGCCGCCGCCGAAGCCACCCCCGCCTTCCGTCTGCTCTACGCCTGATCGGCTGGCTTGTCTTCGTTTGCGCCTTTGCGCGAACCTCTTCTGACGATCGAAGAGAATCACGCAAAGGCGCAAAGGCGCAAAGGATCCGCAGAGTCGCAATGAGAGCCATAAAGCCCCCTTCGTTGCCATCGGCACACCCCTTCGGTAAGATCACGGATCGTTTTCATATCAACTATTGAGGATTTCATGATCAAGACCATCGAGTGGACCGACGACGGAGTCGTCATGATCGACCAACGCCTGCTGCCGACCGAAGAGGTCTACCCAATCTTCCGGACTTATGGAGAGGTCGCCGAGGCGATCAAGGTCATGGTCATCCGCGGAGCTCCCGCCATCGGCGTCGCCGCCGCAATGGGCGTCGCCGTCGGCGCGAAAGCCATCGACCCCGCACTCCCGCCTGCGGCCTTCGACGCCGCCCTCGAGCCCGTCTACGAAACGCTCGCCGCCACGCGCCCGACAGCCGTCAACCTCTTCTGGGCCGTCGACCGCATGCGCCGCGTCGCGCGCGACGCCCGAGCCGCCGGCGCCGACAACGCGACTCTCGTCGCACGCCTCGTCCAAGAGGCGAAGGGCATGCACGGCGAAGACATCGACGCGAACAAGGCGATGGGCCGCATCGGCGCCGAACTGATGCCCGATGCGGGCACGGTGCTGACGCATTGCAACGCCGGCGCACTTGCGACGGCAGGCTACGGTACTGCTCTCGGCGTAATCAGAGCAGCAGTCGAGGCCGGCAAGCGCGTCGCAGTCTACGCCGACGAGACGCGTCCGTTCCTGCAGGGCGCGCGCCTGACCGCCTGGGAACTGCACAAGGACGACATTCCCGTCACCCTCATCACCGACAACATGGCCGGGCATTTCATGAAGGCCGGGAAGATCGACTGCGTCGTCGTCGGCTCGGACCGCATCGCCGCCAACGGCGACGTCGCCAACAAGATCGGAACCTATTCGGTCGCGGTGCTCGCCCACGAAAACAACATCCCGTTCTACGTCGCAGCACCGACGTCGACCGTCGACCTGAACTGCCCGACCGGCGACCAGATTCCGATCGAGGATCGCCCGATCGAGGAGGTCACGACCGTCGGGCAGCGCGTCCTCGCTCCCGAGGGCATCACGGTCGCGAACCCGGCGTTCGACGTGACGCCGAACCGCTACGTCGCGGCGATCATCACGGAGAAGGGCATCGCCCGCGCACCGTACGAGGTCAGCCTGCACGCGCTCGTGCACGGCAGGACCGACAAGGAACAGGCCCACGGCGTATGACGATCGAAGAACGCATGGGACAGTTTCTGTTCATCGGCATTCCGGGGCCGGCGATCGACAGCGAAACACGGGAGCTGCTCGTTGAAACGCAGCCGGGAGGCGTCATCCTCTTCGCGCGCAACCTAGAGTCTGCCGAACAGGTGGCCGATCTCAACGCGCGGGTCCGCACGCTGACACGAATTCAACCGCTCATCAGCATCGACCAGGAGGGCGGTGTCGTCGACCGACTCAAGGCGATCGGAGAGTCGATGCCGGCCGCTCCGCTGGTCTGTGCGCCGGAGGACGTCAGCCTTACGAACCGTTACGGGGCGCTCGCGGCCGAAATGCTCCGCGCGCTCGGTTTCAACCTGAACTTCGCGCCGGTGCTCGACCTGGAAGTCCATCCGGATGCCGACAACGCGCTCAAGGGCCGGTACTTCGGAAAGACGACGGCCGAAGTCGTCCGGTTTGCCGGATCCTACGTCGAGGGGCTTCAGACAGGCGGCGTGCTCGCGTGCGGAAAGCACTTTCCGGGGCTCGGGGATTCGACCGTCGATTCGCACAAGTCGCTGCCTACCGTGGATCGCCCGGGGGACGTACTTCGCATGCAGGATCTGCTTCCGTATGCGGAGCTGACCACGCGGCTCAATTCACGGCTCGACGTCATAATGATTGCCCACGCGTGGTTCTCGGCGTTCGACTCGGAGCGGATTCCGGCATCGCTTTCGCCGAGCGTCACGACGACCCTTCTGCGCGATGAGATGGAGTTCAAGGGGCTGGCTATCAGCGACGACATGGAAATGGGCGCGATCACCGAGATGGGAGACTTCGGGGAGGCGTGCGTTCGGGCCATCGAAGCCGGCAACGACCAGATTCTCGTCTGCCAGACGCCTGACAAGGTTCGGGAAGCCCACGAGGCGCTCGTGCGGGCGGCGGAGTCGGGGCGGATCAGCCCGGCGCGGCGCAAGCGCGGACTGGACCGGATTGCGCGGGTGAAGTCGATGCTCGCGGTGCCGCTGTCGTTCAACGAAGGGACGTGGATGCGCGCGCAGGAGAAGCTCGCGGGGTTCACGGCGCAGTTGCAGGCCGCCGGAGCGCATGCGTAAGAGCAGTTCGCGCAAAGGCGCAAAGGCGCAATGGTCAGAATCGGCTGACATGACCGGGTGCTCCGTGACGACGTCGAAACCGATTCGACAATTGCGACCGCTTTTTGTCCTTTCATTTCAGTCTTTCTTTGCGCCTTTGCGCCTCTGCGCGAGGTTCTTTTCCCCACGAGTAACGTTTTCATGAGACTGCACGCAATCCTCGCGACGACGCTCGCTTTCGTCCTTTCCGCCTGCAGCCTCGGCTGCTCCTCCTGCTCCTCGATCACCGGCGGCGACGCCGTCGTGATTGCCGTCGAATCCACCCCGAAGAGCCTCGACCCGCGCCTCGGCTCGATCGACTCGGTTTCGGCACGCCTGCACCAGATCGTCTTCGACTCGCTCGTCCGCAAGAACGAGCGCTTCGAGTTCGTCCCGCACCTCGCCGAGAGCTTCACCCAATCCGAAGACGCCCGCACCTTCACCTTCAAGCTCCGCGCAGGCGTCAAGACGCACACCGGCCGAGACCTGACTTCCTCGGACGTCAAGTTCACCTACGAAAGCATCGCGTCCCCGGAACTCAAGTCGCCCGTCGCCGCCGCCTTCGCCCGCATCGCCACGATCGAGACCCCGGATCCGCTCACCGTCATATTCCAGTGCCGCGAACCCTACTACCAGTTGCTAGGCGATCTGGTCGCGATTCCGGTGATGATCGAGTCGCCCGGCAGCGCGCTTCCGGCCGGAACGGGGCCGTTCAGGATCCTCGAAGCCGGCGAGCAGACGGTCGAGCTGGAGGCGCACGCGGGATACTTCCTCGGTGCTCCAAAGGTCGCGCGCCTGCGCGTTCGCGTCATTCCCGACAACAACACACGCGAGCTCGAGCTCAAGTCCGGCGGCGTGGACCTCGCGATCAACTCCGGTTTTGCGCCCGACACAGTCGCGAAGATGCAGACGGACGCTGACCTCCAGGTCGTCAACGCGCCGGGATCCAACATCGCGCACATCGGTCTGAACGTGAACGACGAGGTGCTGCGCGACGCCCGGGTCCGCCGAGCGCTCGCGCACGCGCTCAATCGCGAGCAGGTCATCGCGACGGTCATCGCAGGGACAGGCGCGCGCTGCCGACGCAACATCATGCCGCCCGAGTCGTGGGCGTACGACGGCGAGATGGCGCGCACGACCTTCAATCTCGACGAGGCCAAGCGCCTGCTCGACGAATCAGGCCATCCGGATCCCGATGGAGACGGACCGGGACTGCGGTTCACCATCGGGTTCACCACGACCAACTCCGGCACCGCACCCGCGATCGCCCAGATCGTGCAGGAGCAGTGGAAGCTTGTCGGCGTCGGCGTCAACTCGGAGCAGTTCGAGCGTGTGACGTTCTTCGACCGGCTCGGGACCGCGAACTTCGACGCGTACTACATCGTCAGCGTCGGCGCGAACCAGACGCCGGACGTCTTCGCGTGGGCGTATTTCCCGTCGTACTGGGGAACCGACCGCAAGGATCTCGACGCCTCGGCCGCGAAGCTGCGGACGGCCGCGGACGACGCGACGGCTGACGCCGCCATCGGCGAGATGACGGTGATCCTTGACCGAAAGGGATATTGCCCATCGGCCGAGCTCGACGGACTGATTGCGAAAGCGAAAGCCCTGTCCGGGGCGGAGAAGCGGGGCGTGATGCTCGCGGCGTACGACCTGCTGACGTCACGCGGGGCGGGGAACCGGATGCGGTACTGCAATCCGGCGCTCGCCGAAGACATCCTCAAGGCCGAGCGCTCGGCGAACCGCGACGAGCAGCTGGCGATCTACAAGCGCATTCAGAAAACCATCGCCGCCGAGCAGCCGCAGATCTACCTCTGGTACGCGGCCAATGTCATCGTCGCTCGCAAGCGCATCACGAACATCAACATCGACCCATCCGGCGCCTGGTACTTCCTGCAGGGCATCAGCGCGAGCTAGTCGGCGAAGGCCACTTAGACGGGGGCCCGGGGGGGGGGGGGGGCGGGGGTCCGGAGGGCGTGACGACACCAGGCGCGGGCTGACGGAGAGGCCGACCCGAGCGCTACCGCGCCCGGTACTGATGCCTTAGTCGCGCATGTTCACGAACTGCAGCTCGATGTCGAGGTCGCGGCCGCGAAGCTCCTGGATGACTGACTGAAGGTCGTCGCGGTTCTTGCCGGTCACGCGCACCTGCTCGTCCATGATCTGCGCCTGGACCTTGAGCTTCTTGTCCTTGATGAGCTTGACGATCTCCTTGCCCTTCTCGGTCGAGATCCCCTCGCGAAGCTTCACGATCTGACGGAACGTGCTGCCGCCCGCCGGCTCGATTTTCCCCGGATCGAACACCTTCGGCGAGATCTTGCGCTTGATGCCGCGCTCGATGAGCACCTCGTACGCGGCCTTGATCCGATCCTCGGTGGATGACCGCAGAACGAGACCGTCCTCGGTGCGCTCGATCTCGGTGTCGGTTCCCTTGAAGTCGTAGCGCTGCGCGAGCTCCTTCTTCGTCTGCTGGAATGCATTGTCGACTTCCTGTTTGTCGACTTTGGAAACAACGTCGAACGACGGCATGCGTAGGCCCTCTCTTTCCGTTTTGGCCTCGCAGGATAACAGAAGGTCAGACCGGCAGCAGCACCCGCATCGTCGTGCCGTAACCCGCGGACGACTGGGCGACGATCCCGCCGCCGTGCGCACGAACGATCCCGAGCGCGACAGCCAGCGACAGTCCGCGTCCGGTAACGCGCGTCGAGAAGAACGGTTCGAACGCCCGTCCGAGCGTTTCGCGGTCCATTCCACTTCCAGTGTCCTCGACCTCAACGAACGCGTACCGTCCAGCGGCGAGCGGCAGTCCGGCGGAGGCCAGGCGCAGACGATGGGCAATGCGCACGGTACCGACGCGAACGACGATGGGGCCGTCGCCCGCGACCGTGGCTTCGATCGCGTTGTGCAGGAGGATCTCGACGACCTGGGCGACCTGGCCTGGATCGCAGGCGACGGCCGGCACGTCATCCTGGACCTCCAGTCCGATGCCGTCGCGATCTGGCGCCTCGGCGCCGATTCGCGCACAGGTGGAACGGACGATCTCGGGAAGGTCGGCAATGGCCGTCCGGGGCCAGTGAAAACCAATGGCCGTCGAAAGGCTGCGCATGACGGCGCCGATGCGCCGCGCGGCGGCCTCGGATTCCGAGAGCCGATGTGCCGCCGCGGAGTCGGGGTCGACGTCGTGCGAAGCGAGCTCGATGTTGCCCAGGAGCGCCGTGAGCTGATTGTTGACGACGTGCGACAACCCAGCGACCAGCGTGACGAGCGACGATTCGACGGCCGGCGTCACGGCGTCGGGGACGTGCAGTGGTGAGATCTGAAGCCGGCGGTCGCCGGTGTCGAGCGGTGCTGCGGTCATGGGGGTTCTCCTAGGTTCGGACCTGCCCGAGCCTCAGGTGTAGCAGACGACCATCACGAAACTCTCAACAACGGCTCACAGGCCGGGAAATCCGGAGTAGAATCCCCGGCCGTGAGCACCCGCTTCGACAGGCTGCCAAGGCTCGGCGTCGGACTCTCGGGAGAGTTCGGGTCGTCGGCGAAAGGCATCAACGTGCTCGAGCTTCGGGCCAAACGACCGGATCTCGTTCATTTCTTTGAGTTTGGAGCGGACCTGGACCGCGGGCTCGACGAGCACGTTCGAATGTGGGCGGCCGAGGGTCTGCCCACGACCTACCACTTCCTCGACATCAATCTCGCCGAGTCCGAAGACGTCGACGAGCGGTGGCTTTCCCGCACGAGCGCCCGCGCCCGCGAGATCTCGGCTGCGTGGCTCTGCGGCGACGCCGGACTCTGGCATTTCGGAGCGCGGGAACGCGGCCACCAGGTTCTGCTGCCGCCGGTCCTTTGCCTCGATTCGGCTGTCGAGACTGCCGAGAACATCGTGCGGATCGAGGAGCTGACGGGGTTCGCCGTGCTTCCCGAGAACCCGCCGTCAGTTGTGTACCTCGGCCCGCTTCACATCCTCGATTATTTCGCGGAGGTCTCGAACCGGTCGGGCTGCGGACTGCTGCTCGATTGCGCTCATCTGGCGATCTTCCAGCACCTTCGGGGGCTGCAGCCTCTCGCGGGGCTCGACGGCTTTCCGCTCGATCGCGTGGTGGAGATGCACGTCGCCGGCGGAACCGTCAAGGAACTCGACGGTTTCTCGTATGTCGACGACAGCCATTCGCCTGAGCCGATCCCGGCGACGTGGGAGATCTTCGAATACGTCGTCGAGCGAGCGCCGAACCTGAAGGCAATCGTCTACGAGTGCGAGTACAACGATCGGGCGCGCTGCATTCCGACGTTCGAGCGGCTCAACGCGGCGTTTCCGGCAACGCCGCAACCGGCGGTCATCGCGACGTGAGCCATCGGACGCTCGAGCGCGTGTTCGTCCGGATGCTCTTCGATCCGGCGTTCGTCGATGCGGTGTACGCGGACGCGGCGGATGCGCTCGCGGGGCTCGATCTGACACCGGCCGAGGTGGCGAACATCGTCGAGACCGATCGTCGCGCGTGGGGGCACGATCCGCTTCGGCGGCTGCGAACGCTGCGAACGCTCTTCGACGAGTTCAAGGCGTCGTCGACGATGGTGATGGCGGCGACGCGGTCGATGACCGCCCTCGACGCGTTTTTCTCGGGTCGCGAGTTCCACGCGGCGGTGCAGCATCGCGGATCGCTCGCCGGCGCGTTCGCCGCGTTTCTTGAGCGAATTCGAGTCGAACGTGCCATCGACGAGCCGCTGCTTTGCGACGTCCTGCGACTGGAGGCGATGATGGCGAGATGCCGGAGGGCCCTCGAGGCGGCGGCAATGCCAGCGGAAGGCGTCGCGGCTCGAACGGCGGCGATCGGCGCCGGAGCTGGCCTCAATCGAACGGTGGCGTTTGCGGCGGGGCACGCCGTGGGCCGGTTCGATGCGAACGTCGTCGAGGCCGTAAATGCGGTCGAGAAATACCTGTTCGAGGTGGGACTGATGCCTGCGGTGGCGCTGTGCGACGACGCGCCAAGGCTCGGCGGGATGCCGGGGGCCGCGGGCGTGCCGGCGTACCTCCTGGCGCTGCCGTCCGGATCGGCGGTGTCGTTGATGCCGGTGGACGAGGACTACTTCCAGCTACTGGATGCGTTTTCGGGGGGAGCGCGACGGCTGGGGGACGCGTTTCGGGGGGTGAAGGGCGTGTCGCGCGAGGATCTGTTGACGATGGCCGAGTCGCTCGTCGAGGGAGGGGTGCTGGAGATAGTTAGCCCCAGGTGACCTTTGCGCCTTTGCGCCTTTGCGTGAACCTCTATCGACTCTCGAAGAGGTTCTCGCAAAGGCGCAAAGGCGCGAAGGAAGGACGACTCAAGGCGTCTTCGCGCACCTGAACCCGAACACGAACCCGATGATCGTCGGCGTCATCTCCAACCGGTTCGACACCCGGCAAGAGACCGACCGATCGTTCCACGACCCTCCGCGCATGACGCGCGCCGCACCTCGCTCCGGCCCGGGCGGGTTGTTCGGCACAACGCGCCGGTATGCGTCCGACGAGTACCAGTCCGAACACCACTCCCAGACGTTTCCCGCCGTGTCGTGCAGGCCGTACCCGTTCGCCTTCTTCGATCCGACCGGCGTCGTACGGATGACCTCCTCGACGACGAAGTCGTACGTCGCCGCATCCGCCGCAAGCGTGTCGCCGTTCGGAAACAGCGAGTCCGCGAGACCTCCCCGCGCGGCGGCCTCCCATTCGTGCTCGGTCGGCAGTCGCTTGCCGGCCCACGCCGCAAATGCCGAAGCGTCATTCCACGTGACGGACGCCACCGGATGGCGCTCGCGACCCGCTCCAGCGTATGTCGTCCACTGTCCCTGGGCGACGTAACCCGTCTCGGCGGCAAAGCGGGCGAACTCGGCATTCGTGACTTCGCACACATCGATGTAGAACGGATCGAGCACTACTGAGTGCGACGGAGCTTCATCTCGCTCGCCGGATTCGCTCCCGATCGCGTAAATGCCTCCGCGCACGAGTACCATCCCTGCCGGCGGCGGCCCGTCGGGATCGGGCAATGGAGGTCGAGGGCCGAGAGGCTCGGGAGATGCCGAACTGCACGCGAGAGCCGCGGCAAAGAGCGCGCCGATGACGAGCAACCTTATCGATCGGATCACGGAGCCTTGAGCTCGTTGTAGGACGTCGGTACGCGGAAGAGCTCGGGGTCTACCGTCATCGAGACGTTCGAGAGCGAGTAGCGGAACGACGTCGGCGACTTCATCGCGCCGGCCGGCACGTCGAGCCGTACGACGAGGTTGTTGAGCTCCGGCGCAACGTTCGCCTGGATGAGCGGACTGCCAGGCTCAGAGATGTAGAGAACCGTCGAGTCGTAGTTGCCGACCTTCTCGGTCCCCGCCTCAGTGATAGTCGTATTTTTCTCTTTCGCGATGCGCGAGAGCTCGCCGAACGGGTCCGCCGCCCCCGCCAGCACCCCGAGGCTCGATACCGGCATCGTGCGGTAGGTCCAGAACTCGTGCGCGACGGCCGTCACGTTGCCGTCCTTGCCGAAGATGACCGAGACCTGCGTTGAACCGCTCGCCGACGTGCCGAGGAACATGCTGCGCGGCAGCGCCACCTCGACCATGCGCTCGCCCTTTAGCGTCGCGTATTTGAGTTTCACCGGCGCGCCGTTCTCGTAACCCTCGAGCGTGCCGATGAAATCGGGCTGGCCCTCGAGAATCGTTGCGTATTTCTTTCGCGTTCCCTCGATGTCAGGCCCGCCCTTCGCCGACCAGACCGCCGCGAACAGGACTCCGAGCCCGATGGCGGCGATGGCCGAGGCCACGACGCCGATCCAGAACACCGGAGAGAGCTTTCGACGCGGTTCCGGCGCCCGGACGACGGGCGGCGCAAACGATGAGGGGTGCGCTCCGGGAGGCCGGGACGGAGGAAATGGAGCCGGAGCGGAATGTTCAAGCCGCGAGAGCGGCTCAGGCGTCATGGGCGGTGCAAGCGGGGCGGGCGGCGCCTCGAGCGTCCAGGGCTCATTGCCGGGAACGATCTCCTCGTGATACTCGCGCGGTTCCGGCTGCGACCATCCGCCCGCGAAGCTCGCGAGCGGCACGATCTCGGGGACCTCGGGCTCACTGGAGACACGCGGCTCGGGCGCCGGCAGCGGACCGATGGCCGGCAGCGACAAGTCGTCGGGAGACATCGGCGGAAGCGAACCGAACGCCTCGGTGTGGTCTGTCGGATAGGCGTCGGTCGGAGAATCTCCAGAGTACATCGTGCCTCCGGAGCCGGCGTCGCCGACGACGTGACCGAACGAAAGAAGCGTTCCGCATCGTGGACACGGATCGTTCGAAGCGTAGGTCAGATAGCCGCAACCCGAACACTGCACTCGATAAACGGACATCGCGATGCTCCTGACGGTCGGCGGGGCAACTGCGCCGAGTCTAGCATGCGAATCGCGAAAGCGAGTCCCGGCGTCCGAGACCGAGCGCCGGCTGCAAGTCGTCGAGCCGTAGGCCGCTTTGCTAATGCCCGTGGTGACCGTCGTCGTCTTCGCGGAGTTTGGCGAAGGCTTCGAGGTCGAGCATTGTCGAGAAGTCGTCGAAGTGGAACATCTCGTCCGACTTGCAGTTCTCGCAGAAGAACGTCGCGTCCTCGCCTAGCCACAGGTCCTTCATGAAGAAGGCGATGTAACAGCCGTAGCAACGCTGGATGCGCTTGCCGAACTTTTCGCGTAGCTCGTCGGGGTCGTGTGTATGTCCGTCGCTCACGGCGGGGAGTAATACACGAGGGGTGCCGGGCAGGCAACACCGTGACTCGTCGGCCGCGGGCCTCCGTATTGTTCATTGGCGGTCTTTGGGCCCGTAGACGGCCCCTCGCTTCGCTCGGGGTTCTGGGTCAATCGGGGCGGGTGCCGACGGGACGTGAAAACGGGCTATCGTTGGCCCAGAACCCGGAGCGTAGCGACGGGCCGACCGAGGGATCCGACCCGTGTGTGAAACAGACCTCTATCTCGCGGACTGCGGCGTCCTCACCAGTCGGCCCGGGTCGTAACCCTGTCGGGCGATCCGCTCGAGCAGAACGTCATAGGTCGCCTCGTCCATCTGGGGCGTTCGGCTCAGGATCCAGAGGTAGTCCCGTCCGGGCTCGCCGACAACGGCGTATTCATAGTTCGGTCCGAGGTTGATGATCCAGTAGTCGCCCGAGAACGGCCAGAAAAAAGTCACCTTGAGCTTCGCGTTAGTCTCGCGATCCACCACCTTCGCCGAGGCCTTGGCCGACTTCGTCGAGCCGTCGGGTTCCGCGCAGCTGTTCGTGACCCGGACCGATCCATCGGGCCTGACCTCGTAAAGCGCCGTGACGTCGCCGGCGCAATCGCGCTGGAATCGATTGGGATACCGGGCGATCTCGTACCATGTCCCGGCGTAACGTGCGAGATCAACAGTGTTTACAGTTTGCAGGGGCTGCTTCTCAGGTTCCGCCGCCGAGCATGCCGGTCCCGACAAGCCAATAATCGCCGCCAGTGCCATCCACCTGTGCATCGACATCTCCGCGTGTCCTCCTCATTACTCTCCTGTCGAGCAATGAGACTACCATCGAAGGCCGATTCGTTGCCTGAAAAAACGACCAAAACGACCAATGCGATAGTTTTGGGCTGGCGGGCATCTTGCGAACCCCGGTGGATCCGCTCGCTGTCTCCTTCAGAACTCGAACAATGTCGGCGTGTGCACGAAGATCCTGTAAGCACGTCCGCGAAGAACGTGAAGCGTGAAGGACCCATTCCGATCCGTCGTGGTCGACGCCGTGTACGTCGCGTTCGGCAGTCCGTCAACATCAGATCCCGTAACGAAGACGGATGAGTTCGTGCTCGGCTCGCCGTTCCGATCGAGTGCGATACACGAGAGCGTCACGAAACCGGGCAAGTCCGGCACTGGAAAGTCCACTTCGACGTCACCATTCATCGCAATCGGCGAGGCAATGGCCTTGAAGTCCAACCGTCCGAATCGATTTCCACCCGCCCCGTTTCGGCTTGCCTCGAGTGCGATCGACGCATTCACGAAGGCCTCACCGCCAACCGGAACGCGGGCCTGAAACCCCCGAGAGAACCCGAAGAGCGATGACCGCGATGAGAACTGGATCGACTCGACGGTTGACGACAGGCTAACCGCCTGGCTGACATCTCCTGGAAACGTCGCGTCGGAAAACAGCTCGAAATCCGGATCCAGTATGGTCCCACTGAAGCGCGCGAGCGCTGGGAAATCAAGTCTCGTCTCGCTAGTGATCGTGATTCTTCCGAGTGGAACGGACACGGATGTGTTCGACGATCCATCCACCTTTGATCCAGCTGACAGAGCCACGGCGTAGTCGCCTGGTGGCAGCTGAGCCTCGATTGAGACCGGATCCCCGCTTGACACCTCGCGATCGGCAAAGAGTGATGCCGAGCCGTCGAGTGAAAATACTGAAAAAAGCTGCAGGCCGACTGTCACGCGGTTCGAGACCGATGGAGCGAATGCGTCCAGGCCCCCGATGTGGAAGGTCGTCGACACGGCTTGCGGAACCGGCACATCAGGGATCGAGATCGACAGATGTCGAGAGTCACGGCCAACCGTGAACAGATCACCGATCACGATTCGTTGAGAGACACTGGACAGGAACGTCAAGGCATTGCCGAAATTGACCGTGCGGAATGCCCGGATCTCATATGTGCCTGCCGGAAGCAGGATGTGGTGAAACGTCACACGCCCATCGCCGCGAAACGTCGAGCGTTCGTCATACGTCTCTCCGGTCGACACGCTCTCTGCAAGCAGACTCACCGATTGATAGTTCGCATCGGGTGGCAGCGTCGGATTCGTCACAGTGACGACGATATCGAACTTCGCCTCGTCGCCAGCGCTCGGGCGCACGGTCACCGTTCGGTCCGAAAGCGCATCAACTGTAGATGAGTTGGAGGACGCGAGCCGTTTTGCCTTCGACGGCGTTCGGTTCGTCCACGCAATCAGGAATCCGTCGCCGGTCCTGACGAGATCCAGTTCCGTCAGACCGCCATCGCCATTCCGGATCCGCACGCGGCGCGACTCGTTCTGCGGAAAATACTCGCCGGCCGACACGCCGGCGACCAGTCCCTTCTGAAGCAACTGGGAGCCGCCGCCCTTCACCGTCGCACGTCGATCGAATGCGATCCACGGCCCGCCGCCCGATACCTCGACACGGGGCTCGCCGGTGAAGACCGATGTCGAGCCCCGCAGCGTCATCAACAGGCCGTTCGGGGTTACGCGGACGTTCGCGAACGGGCCGGGGCCGACCGTCGTCGCAGCCCGAGCCTCCTCCAGCGGAAGCGTGAAAAGCGAGAACGCGACGAGCAAGGTCGTCAATTGACGGATTCCGGTCGGGAGGGGAAATCGCATGAGCGGAAGTCTACACCGCCCTGTGTACTCCGTGTCTCCGTGTCTCCGTGCCTCCGTGTGCGAAGCGTCTTCAGAGCTTCGCACACAGAGGCACGGAGGCACGGAGGCACGGAGACGCGATACGACTCCGCTTGCCGTGGCAACCCGCGTGCGGTATAGCTCAGATCACGTAACTCCTCACGGAATCAGAGGTTGTCGAATGTCGGATTCCTCCCGGTCAGCGGCGGTCGGAGGGAGTTTCCCGCCGACCCGCCATTCGTTGCTCGCGGACCTGCGCGCCGACGAACCCGACGTCCGGGCCCGGGCGCTCGACGCGCTTGCGCGTCTCTACTGGCGACCGGTCTACAAGCACCTGCGCCGCAGGCTCGGACTGTCGACGCACGACGCCGAAGACACTACGCAGGCGTTCTTCGCGCACGCACTGACCGCCGATGTCTTCGAGAGCTACGACCCGCGGCAGGCGCGCTTCCGGACATTCTTCAGGGTTTGCCTCGACCGGTTCGCCGCCAACGAATACCGGGCCGCGGGACGGCAGAAGCGCGGAGGCCACATCCAGCACGTCCCGATCGACGTCGAAGGCGCGGAGCGGGAACTCGAGCGCGCAGGCGTCGTAGCGGTATCCGACCCGGATGCCGAGTTCCATCGCGAGTGGGTCCGCTCGCTCTTCGGCCTCTCGGTTGAGTCCCTCGAGGCCTGGGGCCGCGAAACCGGCCGGCAGGTCCACTTCTCGCTGTTCGAGCGCTACGACCTGGACGAAGCGCCCGGCGATCGGCCAACTTACCAGGCGCTTTCCGACGAGTTCGGCATTCCCGTCACGCAGGTGACGAATTATCTGGCGGCAGCGCGCCGCGAGTTCCGGCGCATAGTGCTGGCACGCCTGCGCGAGGTCACGACAACGGACGCCGAGTTTCGTGCAGAAGCGCGCGACCTGCTCGGAGTCGACGTCCAGTGAGATGGCTGTCGGACAACGCGCTAGAGCGACTGCGCGAGGCGGCCGAGTGGCCGGATCTGGCCGGAACTCGCTACGAGGCCATCGAGCAGATCGGACAGGGCGGCATGGCGACGGTGTTCCGGGTCCGCGACACCGTGCTCGACCGGATGTGCGCCATGAAGCTGCTGCGTCTTCCGGACGACACAACGGGAATCGGCCCTCGTCTTCGACTCGAATCGCGGATTCTCGCTGACCTCGAGCACCCGGGCATCGTGCCGGTCCACGACGCGGGCGAACTGCCGGACGGACGGCCGTTCTACGTGATGAAGTTCGTCCGGGGACAGCGCCTCGACGACGTCGTTCACGACGGGGTTGATCTGGCGGAGAGGCTCCGGATTTTCGAGCGCGTGTGTGAAGCCGTTGCCTTTGCACACTCCCGGGGAATCATCCATCGCGACCTGAAGCCCGAGAACGTGATGACGGGAGAGTACGGCGAGGTTCTCGTGCTCGACTGGGGCGTCGCGAGAGTGCTCGTGGATCGAGACGGTGGGGACGCGGAGAGTGATGCGGCCCACGATGTCGCCGCTGAGGCTGACAGACCCGTGACCCGACACGGAACGGTGCTGGGCACGCCCGGTTACATGGCGCCAGAGCAGGCCAGTGGTGAGACCGGCGAGATCGGACCGGCAGCCGACGTGTTTGCGCTTGGCGGAATTCTCTGGTTTCTTCTATCCGGCGAGCACCCGTTGGCGGATTCGACAGACTACATGCCTCCCGTGTCGGTCGCCGTGCCTCCGCGGCTCATCGCGATCAGCCAGAAGGCGATGGCGCCGGTCCCCTCCGATCGCTACGCGAGCGTCGATCTCCTGTCCGCTGACATCCGCAGGTTTCTCGAAGGGAACGCTGTCGGCGCGTATCGCGAGACGCTCTGGGATCGCCTCGGCAGACTGGCGCGCCGGCATCGGGTCGCGATCCTGCTGGTTCTCGCCTACCTCTTGCTTCGCGTCGTGCTGATTTTCTTCGATCGCCGTTAAAGAAAGCTCGGCGGAGGGTGAACTAACACTGTGAAGGTGCACACTCGCACCGGAATCCGGAGGCTTACGATCATGAACAAACCCGTACTCGGACTTCTGCTGGGAGGCGCTCTCGGCATATTCGACGGACTCTCGGCGATGGTGTCGGCGCCGGAAACGCGACCCGAAATCGTCGGCATCGTCATCGGCTCGACCTTCAAGGGACTCGTCGCCGGCATCCTGATCGGCTGGTTCGCGAAGAAGGTGAATTCGCTGCCGCTCGGCATCGTTTTTGGACTCTTCATCGGATTGCTGCTTGCCTTCTTCATCGCAGCAATGCCGCAACCCGACGGCACGCACTACTGGTGGGAAATCATGTTACCTGGCGGCATTGTCGGCCTGATCGTCGGCTATGCGACGCAGCGCTACGGCGGCAGGACGGATACGGCTTCGGCGTAGGCCAGGCCGAACGAGAGGGAGGGAGACAGGCATGAAACGCGCAATTTTCGCGGCGATCGGAATCGCGGTGCTCACGGCGTCGACGGGCTACGCCCAGGCGCCGAAGCCCGCGGCGAAGGCCTTCGACCAGATCAAGGCCCTGGCAGGGGAATGGGTGGCCAAGACGTCGGACGGAGGCGAGACACGGGTCGCCTACCGGGTCGCCTCGGCTGGCTCGGCGGTCATCGAGACGATCGGCGACGACGCGAGCGGGATGGTCTCGGTGTACACGCTCGACGGCGACCGGATTCTCATGACGCACTACTGCTCGGCAGGAAACCAGCCGCGAATGGCGGCGAAGGTGGCTCCGGATGCGAAGACACTCGTATTCGAGTTCGTCGACATCTCGAACCTTTCGTCGCCGGACGGAATGCACATTCGTGGACTGG
Organism: Blastocatellia bacterium; assembly: GCA_016705245.1. Taxonomy (GTDB): domain Bacteria; phylum Acidobacteriota; class Blastocatellia; order UBA7656; family JADIYM01; genus JADIYM01. Next base: position 260,768 of record JADIYM010000005.1, read on the forward strand.
CAATGACGATCGGTGGCCCGGATCAGGTGACGAACGTGTGGACGCACCGGATGGGCGGAAAGGACGGGGACATGAAGTTCGAGTTGGTGCGGAAGAAATAGCTGGGCGCGAGCCCGTGCAGGGAGTGGCGGGGCAGCAGGCCGCGCCTTCGGCGGACGCACTTTCGGATCCCGCGATGAGGCTTCGGGTTCCGGTGGTGCGCCGCCCGCTGTGCAGAGAGGAGGGCGAACGGCATCCCTGACTTTGCGCCTTTGCGCCTCTGCGCGAATCTCTTCCGGGGCTGCAGAAGTTCACGCAAAGGCGCAAAGGCGCAAAGAATCGGCAAAGCCCGCTAAGTCCACATGCGGGCCCGGTTTACGCCTCCCCGATGTCTTCGCGCCAGACGTCCGGGTTCGCATCGATGAACTCCGCAAGCAAGTCTGCGCACTCCGACGAGCCCATGTCGATGACCTCCACGCCCCGCTCGCGCAGCCAGTCGATTCCGCCGCGGAACGTCCTCGATTCGCCCACCACCACGGTGCCGATCCGGAACTGGACGATTAGCCCGCTGCAGTACCAGCACGGTGCCAGGGTCGTGACCATGATCGTGTCCTGGTACCGACGCTGGCGGCCCGCCTTGCGGAATGCATCGGTCTCGCCGTGCACCGACGGATCGTCGTCCTGAACGCGACGATTGTGGCCCCTCCCCGAGCAGCGCCCCGCTCCGGTCGAAGAGGGCCGCCCCGATCGGAATTCCGCCTTCCGCAAAGCCAAGTCGCGCCTCCTCGAGCGCGACGTCGAGCAATGCCCGGTAGTCCAGTTCCTGATTCATGCGCCAAACTCCTCGAGAACCAGAACCGCGAGCGTAGCGAGCTGCCGGCCGTGGATTTCACGCGACGTGAGGCCTACGGCCGGCCGCTCGCTGCGCTCGCGGTTCTGGTCCTGTCCTCAAAACTCCCATCTCACTCCCACGATCGCGTGATTTGCCCTGAAGTCCGTCACGTTTGCCCGGTGGTCGTCGTAGTCGTAGAGCCGCCACTCGAGCACTCCGGCCACGCCGCGTCCGAGCCTTACCGTCGCGCGCGCCGACGCCTGGTGGTAATGCAGCTGTACGTCGCCCGCCGCCGAGACGAGGCTGTAGAACGCCGACAGCGAGACCCGGTCCAGCGGCTCGGCAGCGATGTCAGCCGTAAGGAGCGTCTCGTCGTCCCGAAACCGGAAGAACCGCGGGACCGTCTCGAAGAACGTCGCGCCGTCGTCGTCGATCCGCTCTTTCGCCACGAGATATGTCACGTCGGCCGAGTTCTCGACACGATCGAACGTCACGCCGCCCGAGAGTCTCGACCACGGTGACAGTCGCACCGTCATGCTCGCCGCACGCGACTCGATGTTCTGGACCGGCGGCTCGCTGTCGAACAGGCGGGTGAACACCGGGTTGAGCGGATCGTCCGCGAGGATGTCGCGCCCGGCGATCACGCCGCTGCGCAGCGATCTGTCCGACGTGCGAACCGAGCCGCCGAGCTCGACCCACTCGCATGGCGACCACGCGCCGCGGATGCGCAGTAGTTGATAGTCGCCGGCGCGGTCGAAGAACACGCGCTGGTCGTCGAATCCGAAGTTGGCGTTCGGCTCGCGTCCGTTCTCGTATTCGACGAAGAGGCGCGCATCGCGTCGCAGGCGATAGCTGCCTCCCGCAAGGAACGCGTCGTAACGCTCTTCGTCCGAGTGCAGCACTGTTCGCGACGTCGAGAACTCGGCGAACGGCGGTGGAATCAGCAACCGGTCCGTGCGGTCGTAGTCGTACCGCCTTCGCGCGAACCGGTACCCGGTTCGCACGACGGCGTTTTCGGCGACGTCGAACTCTACGCCGACCTGGTCCTCGAGCCGCGCGTCGCGGTACGACCGGTTCGCGACGTCCGTGGTCGCGTTCGCCGTGTCGCCGCCGAACGTCACGACGCTTGTGCTCGAGCCGACCGTTCGCGTGCGGCGATACCTGAACGCATTCGTCACGCGCAGCCGATCCAGCACGCGAATATCCTGGGTCGAGTCGAACACGAACGCGTGGCCGTCGTCGAAGCCGTCCGCATCGATGCTCGACACATCGGAACCGATCGCATCGTTGGTCTCGATCAGTCGCCCCGTCGTGTCGAGGCCGACGTAGGCCATCCGTGCCGTGAGCTTGACCGAGGTCCAGGGGCTCGCAGTCGCTACGACGCGCGTCGACGGCGCAGTTGTCTGCGTGGTTCGGTTGCGGGTGAAACGAGCGAGCGTCTCGGGATCGGTGACCGTGAACGGATCGGCGGTGTCGCGCTCGTCGTCGCTGTAGCGGCGGACTCCCTGCTCGACGAACAGGAACCAGCGCGGGAAACGCAGGGCGATACCGCCTCGCGTGTCGTGGACCGTGTTGTCGAGATCCCGGTTGAAGACCAGCGAATCGGACGACAGGTCGGTGCCCAGACCGAGCCCGGACTGGTGAGATCTGCGGTACGCGAAAGAGCCTTCGATCCTGCGCTGCGGGAAAAACGTGACTTCGACCGAGTCGTTGTGGCGGGTCCGATCCCAGCCGTGCGGGGCGAGGATCACGCCGTTATCGAATCCCGGATTCGCAAAATCCGGCTGGTAGTTGAACGTGTCGATGTCGGAGAACTGATAGTCGACGAGGTAAATTCCTCGTTTCCCGGCGCGGATCCGCCCGGTCGACGTCGGCTCGCCGCCGCCGCCCGAGCCTTCGAAAAGCAAGGTGTCGAAAAGCCGACCCGAATTCTCGGGCGAACGCAGCTCGACGCGCGAGAAGCCGAAGCTCGGACCGCGCGGCAGGTCGACGATCGCACGATAACCCGTTCGACTGCCGTCGAGTGCCGTGAATCGCCACCCCAGCTCGATCGTTCCGGTCAGCTCGTAGCCGCCGATCGCCGGATGCGTCGGCGCCACGTACGGCAGCGGAAAGTCCTCGTCGTCCCCTTCGTCCTGCCCTGCCGGCTCCTGCGCAGAGGTGGCACCGGCACCCATCGTGACGACAACCCACCCGATCACAAGTCGCCCCAGCAATCCCATGAATTGCAGCCTCCGTGCCTCCGTGCCTCCGTGTCTCTGTGTGCGAAGCTCTTTCATCCCCTTCGCCCCCCTCAATTCAGAAACACCCGGCTCGAATTCGAACCGTGAATCTGCGTGTGGCACGTCGTGCAGTTCCGGAACCGCGGATTCCCGAGGTCGTGCGTGAACACGCCCTTCCCCGGATCTTTCGACAACCCGATCTCGCTGTGGCACTGGATGCAGAGCTGGAAGACGTTCGACCTCACGAGCATCCGGTTGTTCACCGACCCGTGCGGCGAATGGCACGTCACGCAACCGTCCTCGGAGCGCTTGAGCGCGAGGTGCTCGAAGACGAACGGACCGTGCTTGTCGGCATGGCAGCTCGCGCAGAGGCTGTTGATGCCTTCGGCTGACCGCCTGGCCTCCACCGAGTTGCGCTCTCCGTGCCCCGAATGGCACTCGCGGCAGGTGATGCCGCCTTCGAGCACCTTGTGGTGAAACGGCTTGCGAAACTCGGACTCGACTTCCTTGTGGCACTTCAGGCAGAGACCGTAGCCGTCGCGAACGAGCAGGAACGGATTCGTCTTTTCCTGATGCGGCGAGTGGCAGTCGTTGCAGCCGACGACGTCCGGGTCGTGCTCGGTGTGGAACGGGGCGCGGCGCTCGGACTGTTCGACGTGACACGTCGTGCAGATCGCCGCCACTTCGCGGGCCGGAAGCTTGCGCGGATTCACGATCTGCGACGGATCGCCGGCGAGCTTCGTGTGGAAGCCTCCGGGTCCGTGGCACGCCTCGCAGCCCTGTTGCTCAGGCGCGAACCTTGGATCGGTCAGCAGCGCCAGGTGAGGCGTGTCGCTGAAGTGATCGAGTTTGTCGCCGTGGCATGCGCCGCAGACTTCGGCGCCGACGAGGTAGTTGTCGGCGGGAAGACTCACGGCCGGCGGGTTCTGTCCAGCGACGTGGCTTGCAGTGACGACGGCGAGGATGCCGAACGCGATCGTGCACCACGCGACGAGCGAGCGGCGAGACGAGGTGAGCACTCGGGCCTCCGGTTCTGAGTCGGCTGGCGGGGAGGAAAAAACGCGCCGATGGTATCAGACGCCGCAAATGAGCCGCGAGCGGTAGCGAAGTGGTTTCTATCTGGTGGGAGGGGAACCCGCTCGCTATCGCTCGCGGTACTGATCCGGCGACACCGGACTGTGCCTCTCAGGTCGCGCCCGGCATGTCGCCATGCGTGACGTGGCAGGATCAGTACCGCGAGCGATACTGATCCGGCGGCACCGGACTGTGCCTCTCAGGTCGCGCCCGGCATGTCGCCATGCGTGACGGGGCAGGATCAGTACCGCGAGCGATAGCGAGCGGGTCGCGCCCCAGCGCGCCACGCCGATGGTCACGTGCGCCGCGACCGTTGGCCGCCGGCCCCATGGACGGATTCGAAGCGGGTTTGCGTCTTTTGATGACGACGGCCAGCGTCGAAATCCACTTAAAGGACGTGCAGCATCATGAAAGCCACGCTCCCCCGCCCGTTGCACCCGGCCGCGTCGATTCGATCGACGATGGCTCTGTTCCTGATCGCCTCGCTCGGCGCAGGTTTCGTCTCGGCGTCGACGGTCACGCCGTCGCTTCAATCCGTCTTCGACAATCTGCAGTCGTCGTACACCGTCCGAATGGGCAAGCCACTGGTCATTCCGGAAGCGTCGGGTCTCGATCCGAACCTCTTCATTGCCGACCCGAACGAATTTGTCGCTGTCACCGTCGAGGGAGATGGCCGGATCAGGTTGACTGGTCGCAAGCCGGGATCGACGGCGCTCACTTTCCGTTACGGCGAATCCGCCGATGTCGCCCAGACGCGGCTGATTCCGGACATCCGGGTCGTGGACGTGAGTCGAATCCGCGTGAACAATCTCGACCCCGAACAATCGATACTGGTGAACAAGCCTCTCGAGGTCCAGGTCGAAGAAGTCGAATGGGAAGACGGAATGACGTTCGAGGATGCAATCGTCCAGATCGCCGTCACGCCGGAGGCCAACGGTGCCGTGACGGTCAACAAGACGAAGGTCACGACTGGTCAGCAGTTTCGCATCACCGCGTCGAAGATAACCGAGTCACCCGTGAGCGTCAGCCTCTCCTGCCTCGGATTCACGAGAACGTTCTCGGTCCGAGCCGTCGACCCAATCCAGACCATTACCGTCAAACAGTCGACCATTGCGCTGCGTGAGGGAGCGACCGCCGAGATCGAGGCCGACGTCGTCACTTTCGCAGGAACGACGTGGAAGGCCGCCGATCGGAAGGACCTGAAGCTCGTGGCGCTCGGAACGAACGACCTCGTCGACATTGTCTCGCCCACGCAGATCCGCGCGCGGTCTCTCGGTGCAAACCCGGCAGGCACCAGGGTCAGCCTCGAGTTGCGGTCGACGTCGACGCCTCTCCCGTTGTCGCAACACAGCCGATCGAGGTGACCGTCAATGCAGCCCAGGGATATGTGAGCGTGAAGCCGGCTGTCGTCCGATTGTTGCCGGATGACTCAGTCGTCGTTCGGGGCTCCGTGCATCAACGCACGGGATCCATCGACCCCGAGAAGCAAGTCCGATGGGTCGTAGCGGACCCGAGGGACGAAAACTACGTCGGGCTCGCGCCCGAGGGCGATTCGGTAACGATCTACCGCAAGGCGGGGCCCGAAATTCCCCCGGGCGAGAAACGTCTTGCACCGAGCCACGTCGTCGTGAAGGCATTTGCTCCCGAGCCCGGAAAGGTAACCGCCGATCCGGCGATCATCGAGACCACGGTCCTCGTGAAACTCTCCGAGGTTGCGAAGTTCAGCCCCGTTAGCGTCCGTCTCGACATCATGGACGACCAGACGGCCGAGGATCTCTACGGACGCAAGACGCGCGACGAGTATTTCGTTGCCCGCGTCCGGATCTTCAACAACCTGATCGATGACGAAACCGGCGAAAACGTGGGCTCGTCCATTCTAGCCTTCAGCGACTCGATCGAGGTGGCCGTCGGTCTCGAGCGCATGTACGACCGCAAGTCGAAGTCCGTCGAGGGCACTGGCCCGGACACTCGCCGGTTCGCCGCCAATGACGGGAAGTGGCATCCGGTCGAGAAAGTGGACCTCGATCTGATGATCGACCCCTACTTCGGCAAACGTAAGGTCGTCGCCGACCCTCCGCTCAAGACGGGCGACGACGAAGGACGGACGGTTCTCCAGCGCACACCCGTCGCGCCACGCGACGAGCCCGACAATCCGTGTGTCAACGCCATCACCTATCGACCGTTCAGCTTCGAGATGATCGTCAACACGGTCGACCGTCGCGATGAGCGGAGCACGCGCGCTCGCGTCTTCAAGGGCCTGGCCCTGTTCGGCACCGCGGCGTCATTCGTCACCGCCATCGGAATCCCTGGCGGCGGCAGCGACCTGCCGACGTCGCTCGAGAAATACTCGAACCTCTTCATTCCCGGTCTCGCGAAAGTCTTCCCGAGCCTCAAGGAAACGCACCGTCAGAACATCGTCTCGCAGGCGATGAAGCCCATCGAGGAGATCCCGTTCGGTTCCGACATCTCGCGGGTGATCTTCCTGCCGCGCCGCGGGATCCGCGGACTTCTGCCGGGTCAACTCGTCCGTATCTGCACGGTCTGCCCGTACTACTTCAAGATCCAGGTGGCAGTGCTGCGCAAGGACGGCAAGTCGGTGTTCGAACAGGGGACCGCGGACTCCGAGCGCTAGTCGCAAGACGAATTGACCGATGCATCAGTACCGTGCGCGGTAGCGCACGGGTCGAGACCGGGAGTTCGACCCGTGCGCTACCGCGCACGGCACTGATGCGTTGAGCGCGCGTTCTCGAGACAGGCTCACTGCAAAGCCACGATCGTCTCTGTAGGAACTGCGATCATCGTTGTGAATCTGTGGACAGTTGCCGTCCTACCGCTCGAGTGCGACTTCGACGTTCACGGCGCGAGTGATCGTGTCGAATACCGGCGAGAAGCCGGGGCCGAGCATGACGACCTCCTCGAGTTGATCCATCGGAACGTCGGCCTTGATCTGGAAGACGATCCGGATGTTCTTGTAGCCGCGCGGGACGTTTGCGTCGAGGCCGAGGAAGCCGTGCAGGTCGATGTCGCCTTCGACGCGCGAGCGGACCTCTTCGATCCGGATGCCCTTCGCCGCCGCGTGGTAGACCATCGACGTCGTCACACACGCCGCGAGTGCGTGAAGCAGGTACTCGACCGGGTTCGGGGCGCTGTCGCGGCCGAGAAGGACAGGCGGCTCGTCGGCGCCGAGCACGAACGGCTCGGTGCGGTCCGTGTGTTCCTGTCCGGCTCCGTAAAAGGTGTTGATCGTCGACTGGTTCCGGCCGCCGTCGATCCACTCGTTGTCCAGGCGGAAGGTGAACTCCGCAAGTGTGGGCGTGGACTTGATCGCGTCGATCGTCTCGAACAGGCGGCTGACTTCGACTCCGTTGATCGGTTCCGCCGAGACGGCGGTCGTGCTCTTCGACTCTGAATTGGCTGACATGGCGATCCTCCTTCGTGTTTCGCGGCCCCTCTCGACCGCCTCACACATACGTGCGGATTTCCAAGGCAAAGGGATCACCGTAGCTCAACTTTGCGCCTTTGCGCCTTTGCGTGAACTTCTCCATCGCTTCGTAGAAGTTCGCGCAAAGGCGCAAAGGCGCAAAGGCGCAAGGCAATGAAGGAACGCCGTGATCCGTGACCGCCTCGAAATCCGCACGTCTATGTGAGCCGCTCCTGGCGGCAACACGACGCAACGCACCGAAGGAGGCGACGAACATGCAGCATACCTACACCTACGAAGGAGCCCTCGCGGCCTCGCAGCGAGTTCACTGGCGTATCGAGGACATCATCGGCGGCGACAAGCGCCTCGACTTCACGCGACCGTTCCTGCCCGAGTCGCTCGCCCGCACGGCCGACCTCGCATTCCTCACGCCCTATGAGAAGCGCACGCTCAACCAGATCCGAGGCCATGCGTACCTGTCGATCTTCGGTCTCGTCGAGGAGTTCATCCTCCCGTTCGTGCTCGATCACGCCCGCGAGCACGTACGCGACGACGATTACCGGATTCGCGCGCTCCTGCAGTTCGCCGGCGAAGAGGCGAAGCACATTCAGCTCTTCAAGAAGTTCAGCGAGGAGTTCAAGCGCGGGTTCGGCATCGAATGCGGCGTCATTGGACCTCCGGCCGAGATCGCACGAGCGGTGCTCCTGCACGATCCGCTTGCCGTGGCGCTCGCGATCCTGCACATCGAGTGGATGACGCAGCGACACTTCCTGGTCAGCGTGAAGGACGACACGGGCATAGACCCGCAGTTCGCGAGCCTCCTGCGATATCACTGGATGGAAGAGGCGCAGCACGCGAAGCTCGACACGCTGATGGTCGAGGCGCTCGCCGAGGGGCGGCCCGAATCGAAGATTGCCTCGGCAGTCGAGGAGTACCTCGAGATCGGGATGCTCATCGACGGCGGGCTCCTCCAGCAGGTCGAATTCGACATGCAGGCGTTGATGCGCGCGACGCGCCGGACCCTCTCGAGCAAGGAGAAGTCGGAGTTTCGCAACGCTCAGCGCGCGGCAAGCCGCTGGACGTACCTCGGTTCGGGGATGACGCACGAGGCGTTCCTCGGCACATTGGAGCGACTCGGCGCGGGGGCAAGGGACAGAATCGAGGCGGTCTCGCCGGTCTTCTGCTGAACCAGGGAAAACTCCGCTTCGTATGGTGCCTCGCATCGGTTACATCTCAGGTGTTAACCGCAGGGCGGACCGGTCTGCGGGCCGGCCGCCCCGAGAGCAGCTCGACACACACGAGGGGAATCGCCATTCGATGGGAGGATCCTGGCGACATGCGGCCATCGTCGAATCAGGTTACGCAACTTCTGGCGGATTGGAACCGCGGAGAGACCGGGGCGCTCGAGCGACTCATGCCGGTCGTCTACGATGAGCTTCGCAGGCTGGCCGCAAAATCCCTGCGCTCGGAGAAGCCCGGGCACACCCTCCAGCCGACCGCGCTGATCCACGAGGCGTACCTGCGGCTCGTCGACCAGCGGCTGCCGGTTTTCGAGAGCCGCGCGCACTTCTTCGGCGTCGCGTCGCGTCTCATGCGCCAGGTTCTCGTGGATCACGCTCGCGCCCGCGTGGCGGCGAAGCGTGGCGCCGGCGGCGTGAAGATCGCGCTCGACGATGCGCCCGAGCTGGCATCCGATGATGACGCCGCCGGCCTGCTCGCCCTCGACGAAGCGCTCACGCGGCTGGCCGAGTTCGACGAGCGAAAGTGCCGCATCGTCGAGATGCGGTCGTTCGGAGGAATGAGCGTCGAGGACGTCGCGCTTGCGCTTGGCGTCTCGGAGCCGACTATAAAGCGCGAAACCCGTCTTGCGCAGGCGTGGCTGAAGCGCGAGTTGGGAATGGCGCAATGACACCTGAACGCTGGAAGCAGATCGAAAGAGTGTTCACGGCCGCAGCCGAACTGCATGGCGATAAGCGCGTCGCCTATCTGGACGAAGCCTGCGGCGACGACATGGTCCTGCGCCAGGAGGTCGAATCGCTGCTGAACGACTCTGGCGACGACGAAAGCGCGTTCGCGACGATCGTCGTCAATGCTGCCGAGTCGCTGGTGTACGGCGAGCGGAAAGGGCTGATCGGATCGCGCATCGGGCCGTACCGCGTCACCGGATCGATCGGTCACGGCGGCATGGCCGAAGTCTACATGGCTGTCCGCGACGACGAAGAGTTCCAGCAGGTCGTCGCGATTAAGGTCGTGCGCCGCGGCATGGTCAACGACGCGATGCTCGTCCGCTTCCGGCACGAACGTCAGATTCTCGCGAGCCTCAACAATCCGAACATCGCAAGACTGCTCGACGGCGGGACGACGGATGACGGCATGCCGTTCTTCGTCATGGAGTACATCGACGGGTTGCCGATCACCGAATATGCCGAGGCTAACGGCCTCGGCGTCAACGAGAGGCTCAGGCTCTTCCGGCACGTGACATCGGCGGTGCAGCACGCGCATCGCAACCTCATCGTTCACCGCGACCTGAAGCCGAGCAACATCCTGGTGACGGCGGATGGAGTGCCGAAGCTGCTCGATTTCGGGATTGCCAAGCTGCTGGCGCCGCCGATCTCGCCTGTCGCCGTCACGCTCGCACAAACGATGACGGAGATGCGGCTGATGACGCCGATGTACGCGAGCCCCGAGCAGGTTCGCGGCGAGCCGGTGACGACCTCGACAGACGTCTATGCGCTCGGGGCGGTGCTCTACGAGCTTCTGACCGGCGAGGTGGCTCACCGTTTTCGCGACACGTCCATGGTCGAGATCGAGAGAGTGGTGTGCGAGGCCGAGATCGAGCGTCCGAGCGCGGCGCTCGCGCGAAACGGCGGCCAGTCGGTCCGCCGCAGCCGGATGCTCGAAGGCGACATCGACAACATCGTGCTGACCGCGCTCAGAAAGGAGCCCGAGCGGCGGTACGAATCGGTGCGCCGCCATCGGCTCGCGGTCGCAGCAGCGTCGCTCGTGGCTCTGCTGCTCGTTGCGTTTTCCGTGATGATGGCGATGCAGGCGGCGCGGATCGGCCGGGAGCGCGACCGGGCTAACGAGGTGACAAAGTTCCTCGTCGAGCTGTTCGAGGACTCGAGCCCGAGCGAGGCACGTGGAAACTCCGTCACGGCGCGCGAAATCCTAGACAAGGGCGCCGCGCGGATTGACACCGAGCTCGGCGATCAGCCGGAGCTGCAAGCGGCGATGATGGACACGATGGGGCGCGTCTACCGGAGCCTCGGTCTGTATTCGAGCGCGCGCCCGCTCCTGGAGCGTGCCGTCGAGCTGCGTCGGGCAACGCTTGGTGGCGCGCACCCGGATGTCGGCGCGAGTCTCCATCAGTTGGCGGTGCTTACTGCCTACCAGGGCGACCGCGAGACGGCCGAGCGGCTGTACCGCGAAGCGCTCGAGATCCGGAGCACGGCGCTCGGCGATCGACACCCCGACGTGGCCGAGACGTACAGCGATCTCGGAGAGCTCATGCGCAATGTCGATCGGCTGGACGAGTCGGAGGAACTCGCTCGAAAGGCGCTCGACATCCGGCGCGACGTCATGGGCGAGCGGACCGCGGAGGTCGCCTTCAGCCTCAACAATCTCGCGGCGGTGCTCGACGACAAGGACCAGGACGAGGAGGCCATGCGGCTCTTCCTCGAGGCGCTTGAGATCAAGCGCGAAGTGCTCGGGCCCGACCACCCGAGCGTCGCGAATACCCTCAACAACATCGCCGTGCTGTATCGCAACATGGGCCAGGACAAGGCCGCGCTGCCGTTCGACCGCGAGGCGGTGGCCATCCGGCGAAAGGTCCTCGGCGCCGAGCACCCGGACCTGGCCGTGAGCCTGAACAACCTGGCCATCGCGCTCAAGGAGCAGGGAGAGCTCGACGAGGCCGAGCCGCTGTTTCGCGAGGCGCTCGCGATGAAACTGAAGCTGCTCGGGCCGACGCACCAGAGCACGGCCAACGGTTACTACAGCCTGGCGGACCTGCTCGCCGCGAAGGGTGACTATGCGGCGGCGGAGCCGATCTATCGCGAGTCGCTCGCCGCGACGATCGCGAGTCTCTCGGCGACGCACTGGCGAACGGCGCTGGTCCGGAGCGCGCTCGGCCACTGTCTTGCGAAGCTCGGCCGACCTGCCGAGGCCCTTCCGCTGCTCGAAGCCGGCGTGGCTGGCCTTCGCGCCGAATTCGGCGCGAACCACGATCGGACGAAGAAGGCGGCTGGGTTCCTGACGGAGCTCAAATCTGGTCGCGGATAGATGCTGATCCGCACGAAGAGGAGGTCACAAAGAGGAAGCGTCGGTCCGTCCGCGACAACCTCAACCAGTCGAATCTCATCCGCGGGTCTGGTCGAGGACGCCGGTGCGACGACCTCTCATTCGGGGCATCACTTCAGTTCGATCTCGACGAGCACACCCTTCTGCGTCCCACGGTTGGTGAGCCCGTGCGTGACGCGCGAATCCACCCAGTGCAGGTCGCCGGCTTTGACGGAACGGTCGATCGGGGAGCCGTCCGGCCCCACCGTGCGCAGGTCCATGTCGGTTGCGGCCACGATCACGTACGGCCTCGCGTGCGTGTGAAGCGCGGTCGAGGCGCCTGGCGCGAGTTCGTAACGGTATCCGCGCATTTTCGGGTTTTCGGCCGCGGGCGGCACGAGAGCTTCGGTGGGGTCGCCCGGCGGCCGGCTCAGGATCTGCACGTCGATGACGTCGAAGACGGTGTGGCCGACGTTGAGGACGCGGTGTGTGAAGCTCCTGGATTCGTTGTCGCGGGCCGAGACGCCGCCGGGTTCGGCGGTCTCGGCGGGCCGCAAGGGCTCACCCAGGGGTTGCTGCGCCACGGTGGCGTTGCTAAGCCGGACGGCCACGTCGTTACGCGAGTGGGTGTGCGTCACGGTAGCCTGGCCCGGCTGCAGCGTGACGCGGAACGCCTGCACGTATTCGTTCTTGAAAACGGTCTTGTGGTCGGGCGCCTCCTCGACGGGAACTGGCGCGTCCTGAACTGGCCACAGGCCGGCGACGGCAATTATCGAAGCGAGGAGAATCGTTTTCACACTCGGAGGATACAACGATTGCTGCCGAGGGACCGAGACCCGGACCTGCGAGCGTGTGTTTCTACTTCCGGCTTGGCACACTAGCCGGCTCTCCCGCCTCGTCAAGTCGCCGAAGCTTCATGTAGGAGACACGGGCCTTGGGTGCTCGCTCCTCGGTCTCGACGCTGATGCATTGAAAAGCGACCGTGCTGCCCTTGGGCAATTCGTCGAGACGTTTGTGTTCCAGGAACTGCGGAGACTCGCGAGCTGGGAGGACGAGCCGATTGCCTTCTCGCACTACCGGGACAAGGACGGCGTGGAAGTCGACATCGTCCTCGAACGCGGGTCACGTGAGCTTGCGGGTGTCGAGGTCAAGGCGGGCGCAACGGTCACCAGTTCGGACTTCGCGGATTGCGAAGACTGCGCGAAGTTGCGCCAGATCGGTTTCGATCGGGCGTGTTGCTTTACGACGGAGAGACGATCGCCGGATTTGGGGGCGACATGTTTGCCGTCGCGATTCGATCGCTCTGGGAGTTGTAGTCGAACGCCATTGGAAGCTGCGTGCCAGATGAATCCACGCAAGGAATTACAGAATCCTCTAACACACTTGGATTTTCTCGAGCGAGGCGCAATGTTCCGGTTGGACGGAGGGCGCGGGAGGCGCCTGCGATTTCGGACTCGCGCAAGAGATGGACAGGGCGACTGCCGCTGCCACGGGCAGCGCGAGCCACGGCTTCCGACACGAGCTCTCACCAGGTGCCGGCGCACGACGAGCCTTTGAGGTGCAGCGCATCCGGTTCGATTCGACACCGCGACACGGCGAAAGGTTTCAACCGGCGCTCGTCTGAGCGGACGACCGGCAAGGAACCGCTGTGTTCGTGCGAAGCAGCGGGCGGGTCGCGCGTTTGGCGGCTCCCCGTTGCGGACGCGCACGCTGCAGGCGCAGAATCGGCGTGCCGATGAACGGAAAAGCCACACGTGCCTCGATCGATCTGCCGCGTGTCTTGACGCGTATCGCCGTCGGCCTTTCGCTCGCGCTTTCCGTCATGCTCTCCGGCTGGATGCCAGTACGCGCCACGGGGGACGACGATCTCGGTCAACTGCCTCCACAAATTCAGCGATCGGCGCGGCACTTTGAGCTGCCGTTCGCTGTCCCGCCGTCCGAGTCTTCGTTCGGCAAAGCCGAAGCGGGACGGAAGATCAAGAAGCTCAAGCGCCTTGACGTCCAGGCGACCGATATTGCGTATTCGGCATCGACGGACGAGCTCTTTCTGACCATCGCGTCGAACTCGAACCTGCATCCGAATTCCCTGATCGCCGTCCGGCCAAAGTCCCGGAAGGTTCTGCGCGTCATCCCGGTCGGGACGAATCCCAGGTCTCTGGCGCTTTCGGAAGCCGACCGCACGGCCCACGTCCTCGTCGACGGCGAGAGGATCCAACGGGTCGATCTAACGCAGGGCACTGTCGTTTCGAGTTCACGCCCACGATTCCCGGCTTCAACAATCCGCTTTTGGTTGCTGCGATCGCCGTTCGGCCGGGCAGTCCCGGGACCGTCGCGGTCTCGTTCGGTTTTCAGGGGAGCACGGGAAACGCCGGCACGGCGATCTTTGACGACGGTGTCATGCGGCCCGAGTACGTCCCTCATTTCACGGTGCGCCAACTGATCTTCGACGGGGACAATCTGTGGGCGAATAGTGCCGATTGGGGCGGCGCGTCGGCAGCCATCTTCAAGGTGAGCGTTCGTCCCGACGGTCTCCGGCTCGAGAATGGCGGTCGCGCCGTCTCTGCCGGAGACCACCGCGTGAACTATCACGGCGGCCGATTCTATTCGGACACGGGACAGATCGTTGACGCGGCGAACTTCAAGCAGGTGGGCTGGATCCCGGGCAGAGACTGGCGTTTCGCTCTGGGATCGGCGATCGATCCGGTCGCTAACAGGATCTACTTTGCCAACGCCAGGGAGTTCTACCAGGTCATCTTCGCGTATGACATCGCGACCGAGCGCGTCGTGTCCTACTTCGATGGGACGCCATATCGACAACGAGGCGAGGTGACACGTTTGGTGGCATGTGGACCCGCCGGATTCGCCGCAATCACCGGGCTGTTTGAAGTCAGCGGACCAGTCGTTTTCTACAGCCCGAAGGTCTTCAAGGCCTATTCGCCGTTTACGCGGCCAGCGCCCGTGCCGGAGAACGGCGAGGTCCGCGTCATTGCGCTTTCGCACAATGCCTTGATCTATGACGACGTTGCCCGGAAGTTCTATGCGACGTTGGGTGGCAACGTTCCGGGCGCCGGAAGCTCTGTCGTTGAGGTGGATCCGTATTCGGGGAGCGTCGGACGGGACGTGTGGATCGGGAGCGTTCCAGGGATCACGGCGATCTCCGACGACCGCCAGTACCTGTACGTGGCGATGTGGGGAAGCTATCAGATCAAGCGGCTGAGGCTGCCGAGCCTGTCCGAAGACATGACGTTCGACCTCTTACGGGGCTCGGTCGACACCTATGGCCCGTATCAGACGAATGCGGAGGAGATCATGCCGCTCCCCGGCAACTCGAGGTCGATTGCCGTGCTGTTCAACGGGTACCCCTGGGCCAGAGAGCAGCTTTCGGCTGAGATCGCTGTTTACGACGATGATGTTCGCCGTCCGACGACGACAGATTATTACCAGCCGCTTGCGGGCTCGGTCGAGTTGAGCGCCGACGGGACGACAATCTACGGGCTCAACAATCAGGACACGGGAAGTCACTTTCTCACCTACACGATCGGGCCCGCCGGCGTGTATCGGGACCAGTCGTACTACGGTGTCGGTGCCGCGTTCTTTGACGACCTGCACTGCGTTGACGGCAAGTGCTTCACCGACGTCGGGGTGATTATCGACGCGTTGACCGGCACGAGACTTGGCGTCCTGCCGTACGAGGGCGAATACGGAGCGTCATTTGCGGTCGTGCTGGATCCGGAACGCCGGCTGGTTTATCAGGCGGTTTCGGGTCGGAACCTCGACGTCTATGCATATGACATGCAGACGCATCAGCGAGTCGCTGCGCTCTCCTTGCCGGGTATCTCGGTGAACGCCGCCGGACTCTACTTATGGGACGATGGGCGCCAGCTCGCTTTCTCGACGGGCAATGAGATTTACCTGATTCCGACAGCGCTGTTGCGACCTTGATCCGAGCTATACAGCTGACCTTGGATCGGAATCGGTGACGAATTGTGATTATCTGTGGTCCCACTTGTCCCAAACTTGCATTTGGCCGCACGTGAACTTTACGATCAGTCGGTCTTGGATCAAGCGCCGCTCGCGGAGTCAGGATATGAATCTCCTTGAACGCATTGTCATTGACCCGGAAGTTTGCCACGGCAAGCCGACGCTTCGCGGATTGCGCTATCCCGTCGAGACGATTCTCGAGCTCCTGAGCTCTGGAATGACACATGACGAGATCCTTGCGGACTATGAAGATCTCGAACTGGACGATATTCTGGCGTCACTCGCGTACGCGGCACGGGTCATTCAGACCAAGCGAATCGAACCTGCTGTGGCATGAAGTTCCTGGTTGACGCGCATCTGCCGCGGAGACTTGCCGCTCAGCTGCGCGATGCCGGGCACGACGCCCTGCATACGCTCGACCTTCCGGCCGGCAACCGAACCACTGACAAGGAGATCAACGCGATCTCGGTTTCCGAGCAGCGGATTGTGGTGACGAAGGACTCAGACTTCGTCGTCAGTTTCGTATTGCACGGCCAACCGTGGAAACTGCTTCTGGTATCGACGGGAAACATCAGCAATCGGGAACTCGAGCAGCTTGTTGCGGCCAACATCTCGGCAATCGTCGAGGGGTTTGTTGACGTCGACTACATCGAGGTCAACCGTACCAGCATCATATTCCATCGGTGACGCGCGTTCGATCTTGCGGTTGTTGTTGAGCAGGTGTTCGCTACGCCACGGCCGCTGCGAACAGCGCGAACAGATCACCGGGGAGCGGGTGGTCGAGTTTCCACGTGACCGACATCGGTAGCTCGCCCTCGTGCTTCACGTAGGTTGCCGGGCCGAGGAAGTAGAACGCCCGGTCCGTCGTCCGCAATCGTGCGAAGAGCATTACGCTTGTGCCCAGCTCGACGTGTCGCTGGTACCGAATGCCCGTTTCGCTATCGGCGCGTGTGACCGACTGGCTCTCCCAGTGGATCACATCGCGGCTGACGGCGTAATCGCGATATCGCGTCGTCGGCGAGAAATGTCCGACAAGACTTGTCGAGCGTGAAGGCGAATAGGTCGGCCTTCGCTTCCTTGGCCCAGTACACGCCCGTTTGCCAGGGGGCAACCTTCGCGCACTCGCAATCTCCTACGCCGAATGCCGCAAGAATCTCGATGCGCGTGTACAGAGCGTGAACGGCAAGGGGCACGTCGGGTTGGCCGATCAACGGAATTGGAACGTGGTCGATTCGCTCACCTCACGGATGGCGTGCCGGAACGTCGCGGCCGCCTGATCGAGGATTTCCTTGCGATGCGCGACGAACAGGAGCCGTGCAGGCCGAAGCTTTTCGCGCAGCCGCGCGTAGTCGAGCGCCGCCATCACGGTCTTGCCGGTTCCCGTCGCCGACACGAGAAGATTCCGGTGGTGGCCCTTCTGACGGGAGAGGGCAATCTGTTCCAGGAGCCTTTCCTGGAACGGCTCGGGGGCGCAGTTCGAGCGGGCTCAACATCACGCGATGCCCGTCGTCGTCGGGCTTCGTTGCTTCGAGGAACTGTGCGCGATCGTAAGGAACGAAGGCGCCGCCGCTCCAGTAGCTCTCGAAGACCGCGGCGACCTTGTCGACGACGCTTGCATTGCGAGCGCTCGATACACGGACGTTCCACTCGAGGCCGCTGACTTGCGCAGAGTGCGTCAGGTTCGACGAGCCGATGTACGCCGTCGAGAAGCCCGACTGACGATGAAACAGCCAGGCCTTCGCGTGCAGTCGCGTGCTCGTGCGGTCGTACGATACGCGGACATCGGCGCCGGCGTTCTGCAACTCGTCAAGTGCGCGAGCTTCCGTCGAACCGGTGTAGGTCGTCGTCAGCACTCGCAACTGGCGGCCCGCGCCGCAATGGGCACGGATGGCGTCGAGCATCGGCGCGATGCCGCTGCGGCGAACGAAGGCCATGACGACATCGATCCGATCCGCCGAATGAATTTCCGTGAGGACCTGACTGCCGACGCGCGGCTCGCCGGGCGCGTTCGTGAGAAGGGTCGTGTCCAGCAGCGGGATCAGCGGAGCCGGGATCGTCTCGGGGCGACCATCGGGCAGCTTGCCGAGAATGCTGCGAAGCACGCTCGCGGGTTCGATCGGACGCTCAGGCGTCAGCGCGGCGGCAGCCCTGGGTTCGAGCTCGGTGACGATCAAATCGACGAGCCGGGCGGCGAGTGCTGTTCCGACGGCGACACGGTCCTTGTTCTCGAGAGATTCGAGGGCGCGCTCGAGGATGCGAGCGAGATGGAGAGTGATCCGGTCGGCCGCTTCGGCCTCGTGCAGTGCCGACCTGTTGGCCTCGAGCCCATCGCCAAGCGTCCCGAGCTGCGCCGAAAGCGCCTCTGTGACGAGTGTCTCGTAGAGTCCGCGTTCACTGCGGGGCATGGCCGGAGAGTACACTACGGCGCGAGCATTGCCGTACCGACGAGAGCACGATCGCTCTGGTGCTGGTTGGCGAGAGAGGAAAGGACGTGAGCTCAGACGCTGACGCTTCGATCCGTCGAAAGGCAGATCCGCGGAATCCAGACGATTGGGGCCGATTCGGGCAGGCTCGACGGCGGACGAATGTCATTGCGAATGTGGGACTGGCGCTCGTGCTCGCGATGTTGATCACGCGCGGGGTCTATTGGATCTGGCCCCACTGGGTCCTCGTGCGAGTCTACTTCTCGATTCTCATCGGTATTCCGCCGACTCTTCTTGGCTGGCTTGCCTCCGTGTATGCCCGCAATCAGATGCGGTGTCCGTGGTGCACGCGAAGCTTCTATCCCCGAGACATGTTCGGGCGAACGGGCTCCCTGCGAGGCCTCTATACGATCAGGTGTTTGTACTGTCGTACCGAACTACCAAGGAAGCTTCGCTGAACGTCCATCGATTTGCACAGATCCACACAGATCAGAATCTGTACGGATCGGTGTTCACCTGTGGATCTTCTTCCGGTCCTTCAGGATCTCGCGGCTGGCGTTTGCGCCGGGGAGGCCGGTGACGCCGCCGCCGGGGTGCGTGCCGGCGCCGCAGAGGTAGAGGGCGTCGATCGGGGTTCGGTACTGCGCCCATCCGAGCAGCGGTCGGAAGGTCAGGAACTGATCGAGCGTCGTCTCGCCGTGCAGGATGTGGCCGCCCGTCAGGCCGTACGACGACTCGAGATCGGCAGGCGTCAGCACCTGTCGCGCGACGACGAGGTCCTTGAAGTTCGGCGCGTACGAAGAGAGCAGTTTTGTAACCGTGTCGCCGAGGGCGTCGGCGTGCGCCGACCAGTCGCCCGCCTTGAGCTTGTACGGCGCGAACTGCATCGTCACCGACATCACGTGCAAGCCCGCGGGGGCGAGCGACGGATCCGAGACCGTGGGGATCGTGCAATCGAGATACGGCTCGGGCGAGAAGTCGCCGTACTTCGACGCGTCGAAGGCCTTCTCGAGATAGTCGATGCCCGAACCGATGTGGATACGTCCCGCCAGGTGCTTGTTGCCGTCCGTCGAAGCGTGGGAAGGGGCGTGGAACGCCGGCAACCCCGAGAGCGCGTAGTTCACCTTCGCCGTGACGCCCGCCATCCGGTAGTTGCTGATCTTGCCGGCGAAGTCGGGATCCAGATCGCCCGGATCGACGAGCTCGAGAAACGTCCGCTTCGGATCGGCGTTCGAGACGACGGCCTTCGCCATTATCTCTTCTCCGCTCTCGAGCACGACGCCGACGGCGCGGTTGTCGCGAACGAGAATCGAAGCGACGGGCGCACCGGTCCGCACTTCGGCGCCGAACGACTTTGCCGCCGACGCGATCGCGTCCGACAGCGAGCCGAGCCCGCCGCGCACGGTCTGCGCGGGAGCGACGGCCTGTCCGTCGAGCGCGGCTTGCAGCAGAAGTGGCAGCGCCGTTCCCGCCGACCACGGACCCGCGAAACTGCCGTAGATGCCGCGTGCTGCCACCGCGGCGCGCAACAGGTCGGTCTCGAAGAACTCCGAAACGAGATCGGCGACCGCCATCGGTCCCCACCGCAGCAATCGATATGCGTCACGCTTTCCAAGTCCGCGAAAGTTCTTGCCTACCTTCAGGAACGCGATCGCGTCACCGGCCGTCGGACGATCGATCGACGGCGGCGTAGTGCGCAGTATCGGGCCGAGGACTTTTCCGATTCGCTCGAACGCCTTCCGGAACTCGCGGTAGCCCGCGGCGTCTTTCGTCGAGAGTTTCGAGAGCTCGGTCGCCGTGCGCTCCGCATCGTCGTAGAGGCAGAAGCCGCCGCCGTTCGGATCGGGCGCGAACGCCCGCACCGCCGGCGTGATCCATTCAACGCCGTGTTTCGCGAGTCCCAGGTCTGCGATGATCTTCGGCTCGAAAGGACCGGCCGCGTGGGCGAGCGTCGGGCAACGGAATCCGGGCGCCAGTTCTTCCGTCCGCGCGGCGCCGCCAAGCGCCAGTCGAGACTCGAGCACGAGCGGCTTCATGCCCGCCTTCGCGAGGTACGCCGCCGTGACGAGACCGTTGTGGCCGCCGCCGATGATGAGAATGTCTCGCGTGGCCGCCATCAGACTTTGCCCGCCTTCCAGTCCGCGAGCAGCTTGAGCGCGCTGTTGCGTCCGGGAGCGCCCATGATGCCGCCGCCGGGATGCGTCGCCGACCCGCACATGTAGAGGTTCTTGATCGGAGTCCGGTACTGCGCCCAGCCCGGCGCGGGACGCAGGAAGAAGAGCTGCTCGAGCGACAGTTCGCCCTGGAAGATGTTGCCTTCCGTCAGCCCGAAGTCGCGCTCGATATCGAGCGGCGTCAGCACCTGCCGGTGCAGGATGTGCTCGCGCAGGTTCGGCGCGTATTCAGACAGGGTGTCGATGACCGTGTCACCGAACGCCTCGCGCTGATCGTCCCACGTCGGGTCGCCGTCCCTGAGCTTGTACGGCGCGTACTGCACGAAACACGACATCACGTGTTTGCCCGGCGGCGCGAGCGAAGGATCCGTGAGCGTCGGGATGACGACATCCATGTACGGCCGGCGCGAGAAGCGGCCGTATTTCGCATCGTCGTAGGCCCGCTCCATGTATTCGACGCTCGGCGAGATCGAGATAGCACCGCGCAGGTGCGCGCCGTGACCCGGAAGGCACGTGAACTCCGGCAGTCCGTCGAGTGCCATGTTCACCTTTCCCGACGACCCGCGGAACTTGTAGCGGTTGATGTCTTCGACGAAATCGCCCGGCAGGTGCTCGGCCCCGAGCATCTTGATGAACGTGAGCCGCGGGTCGACGCTCGAGACGACGACCCTCGCGTGGATCTCGTCGCCGTTCTTCAGGACGACGCCCGTCGCGCGGCCGTTCGCGTGCAGGATCTTCTCGATCGGAGCTTCGGTGCGGATCTCGACGCCGGCCTCGCGCGCCGCATCGGCGATTGCATTCGAGATCGCGCCGGTACCGCCGCGGGCGAAGCCCCAAGAGCGGAACGCGCCGTCGATCTCGCCCATGTAGTGGTGCAGCAGCACGTACGCCGTTCCCGGCGAGCGCACGCCGAGGAACGTTCCGATGATGCCCGACGCGGACATCGTCGCCTTGAGCACGTCGGTCTCGAACCACTGGTCGAGGAAGTCGACGGCGCTCATCGTCATGAGCTGGACCTGGTTGTATTTGTCGTCGGCCGAAAGCTTCTGGAATCGCCGTCCGAGGAACGCGAGGTCCTTGAGGCCCTTCGGTCTGAGCGACGTCGGATCGGGCGGCGTCATCTCGAGGATGGGCTTGACGAACCGGCCCATCTCGACCATCGCCTTGCCGTATTCGTCGTAGGCCTCGGCGTCGAGCTTCGAATGGCGCGCGATCTCGCGCCGAGTCTTGCCGTGGTCGTTGACGCGCCAGAGGTAGTCCCCATTCGGCATCGGCGAAAACGTGCCGTCGAGCGGCAGGATCTCGAGGCCGTGACGGGGCAGGTCGAGCTCGCGGATGATCTCGGGCCTCAGCAGCGAAACGACGTACGAGCAGACCGAGAACTTGAATCCGGGGAAAACTTCCTCGGTCACCGCCGCTCCGCCGAGCACGTGGCGACGCTCGAGGACGAGCACCTTCTTGCCGGCTCTGGCGAGATACGCCGCTGTCGTCAGGCCGTTGTGACCGCCGCCGATGATGACGGCATCGTACTGTTGAGTCATAGGTTCGGGTGTCGTTGCTTGCTGAGGCGCCGGAAGGATACTTATACTCGGCCGCCCTGACAACTCGCGGTTGAGGTAACCCACATGCCCATCGGAACGGCCTTCCACGAGCGGACGTTCTCGCTCTGCGAGAGCCTGAATTACCGGGAATGGTCCGGTTTCTACGCGGTCAGCTCGTACGAACCGCACCACGAGCACGAATACAACGC
Organism: Blastocatellia bacterium; assembly: GCA_016705245.1. Classification (GTDB taxonomy): domain Bacteria; phylum Acidobacteriota; class Blastocatellia; order UBA7656; family JADIYM01; genus JADIYM01. The sequence goes on from JADIYM010000005.1 coordinate 282,902, forward strand.
GATCCGGAACGCGTCGGCGCTCATCGATATCTCGCCGCTCTACAAGTACCGGATCACGGGCAAGGACGCAGAACGCCTCGTCGACCGCATCATCACGCGCAACGCGCAGAAGATGCAGGTCGGGCAGGTGTACTACACGCCGTGGTGCGACGAGCACGGTAAGGTGATCGACGACGGAACAGTGTCGCGGCTTGCCGAGGACACGTTCCGGTGGACCGCGGCTGACCCGAGCATCCGGTGGTTCCACCAGAACGCGCGCGGGCTCGACGTTACGATCGAGGACATCTCGGAAGAGACCGCGGCGCTGGCGCTCCAGGGCCCGACGTCGGGTGGACTCCTGATGAAGGCGGCCGAGGCGGACGTCGAGAACCTGAAGTATTTCCGCGTGACGAGCGGAACGATCGCCGGCGTGCCGGTCGACATCTCGCGGACGGGCTACACGGGCGATCTCGGGTATGAAGTCTGGATGCCGTGGGACAGGGCGATCACGGTCTGGGATGCGATGGTGAGAGCCGGCGAGGCGTTCGACGTGCACGCGGCGGGCATGCTCGCGCTCGACGTCGCGCGGATCGAGGCGGGGCTGCTGATGATCGACGTGGACTTCAATAATGCGAAGCGCGCGCAAATCGAGGCGCAGAAATACACGCCGTCCGAGATGGGACTCGGGAGGCTCGTGAGCAAGGACAAGGCGCGCTTCGTCGGGCGGCGGCGCTCGCGGACGAGCGCAAGCGCGGGCACGCGCGCGAGATCGTGGGGCTCGAGCTCGACTGGGGCGGCATCGAGGCGGTGTACGACCGGTCGGGCTGCCGGCGATGCCGTCGACGGCGTCTCGGGCGGCGGTGCCGGTGTACTCCGGGGGCAAGCAGGTGGGAAAGGCGACGTCGACGACGTGGTCGCCGGTGCTCAAGAAGATGATCGCGCTGGCGACGATCGATCGCGGGTATTTCGGGGTGGGGACGCGGCTGGAGATGGAGATGACGGTGGAGGCGGTGCGGCACCGGGTGCCGGCGACGGTGGTGAAGACGCCGTTCTTCAATCCACCGCGGAAGATGCAGACGCCGTTAGTGATCCGGTAACTGCTTTGCGTCTTTGCGCCTTTGCGTGAGCTCCTTTCAGCGTTGAAGAAGTTCGCGCAAAGGCGCAAAGGCGCAAAGGATGAGAATGGAATGAAGGAAATCCTCGATCTCTACGACCCCAGCGCTCCCCTCGAGGAAGCCTCCACGATTCCCGCACCGTGGTACGTCGACCTGCGCGTGATGGACCGCGAGCTCGAGACCGTCTTCTCGCGAACCTGGCAACTCGTCGGCCGCGCCGACCAGGTCCGCGAGCCCGGCCGCTACGTCACCTGGGAGATCTCGAACGAACCGATCGTCGTCGTGCGCGGGTCCGACAACGTCCTGCGAGGCTTCTTCAACGTCTGTCGCCATCACGCCGCCGCGGTCATGGAAGAGCCCGAGGGCGAAGCGAAGTCCCTCCGTTGCCCCTATCACGGCTGGACCTACGCGCTCGATGGGCAACTCAAGGGCACGCCCGATTTTGCGGGTGTCTGCAACTTCGATCGCGCCGAGCACGGCCTCGTGCCTGTGCAGGTCGCCGAGTGGGAGAACTGGGTCTTCGTGAAGCTCGACGACGGCGGACCTTCCCTCGAGGAGTTCCTTGGCGACGACCTGATCGGCCAGATCCGGCCGCTCGGCCTCGCGGGCCTGCACTGGTTCGAGCGTCGGTACTACACGTTCGACTGCAACTGGAAGGTCTTCGTCGACAACTACCTCGACGGCGGGTACCACATTCCGTACCTGCACAAGGGCCTCGACAGCGTGCTCGATTATCCGAAGTACACGATCGAGAACGGTGAGCGCTTCTGCCTTCAGTCGAGCCCGATGGTTCAGGAAGGCGCCGAAGCGCAGACGGGCGCGGTGCGGACCGGCGAGCGGGCGCTCTACTACTGGATATATCCGAACTTCATGATCAACTGGTACGAGGGCGTGATGGACACGAACCTCGTGATCCCGCGTGGCGTCGACAAGACGGAGGTCATCTTCGACTTCTACTTCCCGGACGTCTCGGAATCCGCCGCTGAGCGCAACCGCGCGAGCATCGACGTCGGCCAGCGCATCCAGGACGAAGACACGGCCATCTGCAAATCGGTCCAGCGCGGCCTGACGTCACGCGCGTACGTCCGCGGCCGCCTCTCCGTCCGTCGCGAAGCCGGCGAGCACCTCTTCCACCGCCTCCTCGCTCTTGATCTAAAGGAGAGTTGACAGGATTACAGGATTTTCTGGATTAACAGGAGAAATCCTGACAATCCTGAAATCCTGTCAACTCTTCCATCTGAGCAGCGCGAAGCCAACGATGCCGGCGACGAGCGAGGCGCCGAGGACGCCCACTTTTGCTGCCGCAAGAGAGGTGGCGTCATTGAACGCCAGGCTCGCGATGAAGAGCGACATCGTGAACCCGATCGCCGCGAGCCAGCTGACACCGTAGAGCTGTAGCCACGTCGTGCCGCTCGGCAGGGAAGCCAGATTCAGTCGCACCGTGATCCACGAAGCCAGCATCACGCCGATCTGCTTTCCGAAGACCAGCCCGAGAAACACTCCGATCGTGACTCGGTCGAAGAGGACTGAGCCGATGCCTCCGGCAAGCGACACGCCAGCGTTCGCGAGCGCGAAGACCGGCATGATGAGGAACGCCACCCATACGTGCAGGGCGTGCTCGAGGCGGTGCAGCGGAGTCTGCGCCTGCTCGCACGTGACCTCGAGCTCCTCGACGGCACCGTGGCGAATGGCATCGGCGTCTTCCTCGGTGTCGAGGCACTTCTCGAGAACGTCGAGCAACGCCCGTCCGCGAACCAGAAAGTCGGCGGTGTGAAGGCGTGTCCGCGACGGGATCGTCATGGCGAGCAGGACGCCTGCGATCGTCGCGTGGACGCCCGACTTGAGAAAGGCCACCCACACCACGGCGCCGACTAGTGCGTAAACGAGCGTCTTGCGCACGCCCGCGAGATTGGCGATCGCGAGCAGGACGAGCGCACAGCCGCCGATCGCAAGAGAGCTCCAGGCGATCGTGTCAGTGTAAAAAATCGCGATGACGAGAACGGCGCCCAGGTCGTCGATGATCGCGAGCGCCGTCAGGAAGATCTTCAGGCCGACGCTTACGCGGTCGCCGAGCAGCGCGAGCACGCCAAGCGCGAAGGCGATGTCGGTCGCCATCGGAATTCCCCAACCCGAGATCGACGCGGTTCCGAAGGTCATCGATGCGTAGATCAATGCCGGCGCGATCATTCCGCCGATTGCCGCGGCGATCGGCAGCGCCGCCTTTCGCGGGGAAGCGAGCTCGCCGGCGATGACTTCGCGCTTGATCTCGAGCCCGACGACGAAGAAGAAGATGGCCATCAAGCCATCGTTGATCCAGAGCAGCAGCGGCTTGCTGATGACCGCCTCGCCGGCTCCCACCGTCAGCTTCACCTGCCAGAGCGCCTCGTAGGAGGACGCCCACGGCGAGTTCGCCCAGACGAGGGCCACGATGGCACACAGGAACAGGAGAATGCCGCCAGATGCCTGTAGCCGCGCAAACTCGCGGAATGGCCAGAGGACCCGGTCAACGGGGCGCTTCGGCACTGGGGGGATTGCCGTTTCCACCCGGGGAGTTTGCCATACCTCAGACGCCGCCGCGCCGAAAAGCGCCCCAGGCAAACATTCCACTTGACCTGCCAGCCTGAATCCGTAGAATGCCGCTGACCCAATTTGAAAGTCACTTTCAAAATCAGAACAGGAGGTCGGGCTTACAACGCCGACCCGCACTCTGGAGGCTCAGCAACCCGATGTCATCATTCGTTCCTTTCGAAACTCTCCGACGCGCGGCGGTTCTCGGCCTTCTGGCGCTCCTTTCCTGTCCCGCGGTCGCATTCGCCCAGAACGGGAAGTCGGTTGTTCGCGGCCGAGTCACTGACGAGGCCGGATCGAACGTGCGTTCGGCTCGCGTGACCCTCAGGCAGGCGACGGTCGGGTACGAGCGATCGGTCGAATCAGACCCCGACGGCGCGTTCACCTTCGATGGAATCCTGCCCGGTTCGTACACAATCGCGGCGATGGCGAACGGCTTTGCCGTCGAAACCCTCGCCCTCAACGTCGCGGCAGGCGAACCGGCCGAGCCGACGCTCGTGCTCCATCCGGGTGCTTTCACCGAAGAGGTCGCCGTCTTCGCCTCGACCATCACCGGAATTCCCGAGACCGTTCGACGCATTCCCGGCTCGGTGGACGTCGTTGACAGCCTGATGCTCGAGACGAGCCGGGTCTTCAACTTCTCGGAGGCGCTGCGAAAGATCGCGGGACTCAACGTTCGCGATGAGGAGGGCTTCGGACTGCGCCCCAACATCGGCATCCGCGGACTCAACCCGACGCGGTCGAGCAAGGTCCTCCTGCTCGAGGACGGCATCCCGTTGACCTACGCGCCGTACGGCGACAACGCGAGTTATTACCATCCGCCCATCGAGCGCTTCTCGACGATCGAGGTGCTGAAAGGCTCCGGACAGATCGCCTACGGCCCGACGACACTCGGCGGCGTGGTGAACTACCTGACGCCCGATCCGCCGTCGACCCTCAGCGGTGACATCTCGCTGACCGGAGGCAACAAGGACTACTTCAACGGTCAGGCGTCGATCGGGGACACGATTGGCAACACGGGGTTCTTCCTTCATTACCTGCGAAAGCAGGGTGAAGGCGCCCGCGAGAGCATGCGATTCGGGATCAACGACGTGTTCGGAAAGGTGGTGACGACGATCGGCGACCGGCAGACGCTCACCTTCCGGGGCAACTACTACGGCGAAGACTCGAAGGTCCCGTATTCGGGCCTGCGTCAGGACGAATACGACGAGAACCCGCGCCAGAACCCCTTCATCAACGATGCCTTCTACGGCGATCGTGTCGGCGGATCGGTCTCGCACGCCGTCCTGCTGGGCTCGAACGCGATGCTCTCGACGACGGTTTACGGACAGCGCTTCAAGCGCCACTGGTGGCGACAGTCGAGCAATTCGAACGAGCGGCCGAACGACTCGGCCGATCCGAACTGCGGCGGCCTCGAGAATCTCTACACGGACTGCGGCAACCAGGGACGCCTGCGCGAGTACTACTTCTTCGGCGTCGAGCCGCGCTTGAACGCGAGCCACTCGCTGTTCGGCATCCGCAGCGAGCTGGATGCCGGTTTCAGGTACCACTACGAGCACCAGAACCGCGTCCAGAAAAACGGCGACTTCCCGACTGCGCGCGACGGAGTCATCGTCGAGGACAACGAGCGCAAGAGCGGCGCGTTCTCGGGCTTCATCCAGAACCGCTTCATTATCGGCGGTCTGACGATCACGCCCGGCGTGCGCGTCGAGCGCATCTCGTACGAGCGGACGAACCGCATCGCGCCGAACCCCGCGGGCGGCCTCGGAGTCTCGGGATCGACGGACGTCACGCAGGTTCTGCCGGGTCTCGGCCTCGCCTACAACTTCGGCGACAAGGCGACGGTTTTCGGCGGCGTCCATCGCGGATTCGCACCGCCGCGCACCGAAGACATCATCAACAACACTACGGGTGGCAGCGTCGACCTCGACGCCGAGCTGAGCTGGAACTACGAAGTCGGAGCCCGGTCCCTGCTGCGACCCGGAATACGGCTCGATGCAACGTTTTTCAGGATGGACTACGAGAACCAGGTCGTGCCTGCGAGCATCGCGGGCGGAACTGGCGCGACGTTCACGAATGGCGGCGAGACGCTACATCAGGGCTTCGAGTTCACGGGACGCGTCGACACCGGGACGCTCGTCGGTTCTCCGCACAACCTTTATGGCCGAATCGCATACACGTGGCTTCCGGTTTCGCAGTTCGAGGGCGTCCGGTTCAGCAACGTATCGGGCTTTGCGACGACGCCGGTGGACGGAAACCGGCTTCCGTACGCGCCGAACCACCTCTTGAACGCCAACATCGGCTACTCGCACCCGGTCGGCGTCGACGCGCTGGTCGAGGCGGTTCGGGTCAGCCAGCAGTTCGCCGACGACCTGAACACGTTCCTCGGATCGGCGGACGGACAGCGAGGCGCAATTCCGGCATACACGGTCTGGAATCTCGCGTTCAGTTACAAGCCCGAGACGCTGCCGACGACCTTCTTCGTAACTGTGAAAAACCTTCTGGACGAGACGTACATCGCGGATCGATCCCGCGGGCTCATTCCGGGGCCGTCGCGGCTCATTCAAGCGGGAGTGAAGTACCGCTTTCTAACCGGATCCCCGAGCGGCTGCGAAGAGGGTTCAATCCGCCCGGAAGGGAACCCGCTCGCTGTCGCTCGCGGTACTGATCTCTCGTCAGCCGACTGTGCAGTTCAGCACGCGCCCGGCACGAGGAATGTATGTTCAATGCAGGATCAGTACCGCGAGCGCAAGCGAGCGGGTCGTCGTGGAAGCAGCGCAATCCGGTGGTCACTTGCACAGGCTGCAGCTTGTGTCCCTGAACCGGGCTTCCGCGGTCCGGACCCCCGCGTTGCAATGCCCGACACCCTTGGCTAGAATCCCCGGGCCTTTCCCCAATACACGATCCACCTCGTTGCAAGGAGCCCTTCCCATATGAAGATCGGAGTCCTCGTAGGCCGGGAAGCCACATTCCCGCCGGCGCTCATCAATGAGATCAACTCGCGCAATGCGGGGGTCACCGCCGAATACGTCCGCCTGGGCGGTATCAGAATGGCCGAACCCTGTGAGTACGCCGTCATCATTGACCGCATCTCGCACGAAGTCCCGTTCTACCGCGCCTACCTGAAGAATGCGGCGCTCGCCGGCACGATCATCATCAACAACCCGTTCTGGTGGACCGCCGACGACAAGTTCTTCAACTACGCACTGGCGACGTTGATGGGCATCGCCGTCCCGAAGACGGTGCTGCTGCCGCAGAAGGACTACAAGGAAGGCGTCGTCTCTGAGTCGCTCCGCAACCTCAAGTATCCGCTCGACTGGGAAGAGATCATGGATCACATCGGCTTCCCGGCCTTCATGAAGCCCTACGACGGCGGTGGCTGGCGCGGCGTTTCGCGGATCAACAACTGGGAAGAGCTGTTCGAGAAGTACAACGAGAGCGGGACGGACTGCATGGTGATTCAGGAGTACGTCGCGTTCGACCATTACGTCCGCTGCTACACGATCGGCAAGAAAGACGTCTGGCCGATGCCTTACGATCCGATCCACCAGCGTTACCTCGTTGTGCCGGACTATCTCGAGCCCGAGGTCTACGAGCGCTGCTGCCGTGAGTCGATAGCGATCTGCGAGGCGCTCGGCTACGACATCAACACCGTCGAGTTCGCAATCAAGGATGGCATTCCGTACGCCATCGACTACATGAACCCGGCGCCCGACGCCGACTGGTGGTCTGTCGGATCGGTCTACTTCAACTGGATGGTCGAGAAGGTCGCCGACCTCGCGATTCGCACCGCACACGAGGGCAAATCGTCGATCGGCGAGCTTCGATTCAGCGAGTTCCTGAACAAGCGCGTCATCGGCAAGGGAGAATAGGCCATGACCGGCGAACCCGGGCGATCGCAGGCAATCGGGCTGCTCGATCGAGCCGTCGAACGCTTTCACGCGATCCTCGCCGAGGGCGACACCGCAGCTCGAAGCGCGGCATACATGCACGAGCAGTTCGAGCAGGCGAATCTGATCTTCGGCGGACGCCCTCTCACGCCGTATCTGAGGCCGCACTTCGTCGTCGAATCGGACTGGAACCGGATTCGGGAGGTCTGCGAGGCCATCTGGACGTGCGTGCAAAAGGTTGGCAACGCCGCACGGCTGGACGTCGGCCTTCAGGATGAGCTCGGGCTGACCGAGGCGGAGCGCAGGCTCGTCGCCATCGATCCGGGCTACGACTACATCTCGCCGAGCGCGCGCCTCGACTCGTTCCTGACGGCCGGCGCCTACTCGTTCGTGGAGCTCAATGCCGAGTGCCCGGCGGGCATCGCCTACTCCGACGTCGCCACGGCCATCTTTCTCGAACAGCCCGCAATGCAGCAGTTCATGAAGGAATTCGAGGTCGCGACGCTGCACGGACGCGACAAGCTTCTCGGCGTGCTGCTGGATGTCTGGAAACTGGTGCGACCCGACGGCGGCCGCCCGAACATTGCCATAGTCGACTGGGAAGGCTTGCCGACGAAGGCGGAGTTCGAGCTTTTCAAGGCGTATTTCGAGGAGCACGGTTATCCGACGACTATCGCGGACCCGCGTCATCTGACGTTCGAGAATGGACGGCTGCGTCACGGCGACTTCGAGATCGACCTCGTTTACAAGCGCGTCCTCACGAACGAGTTCCTCGAGAAGATCGACGAGCTCTCGGCGCTTCACGACGCTTACGCGACCCAGTCCATAGTGATGGTCAACAGCTTCCGCGTGAAGTTCGTTCACAAGAAGATGTTCTTCGGCGTGCTGACGAACGAACGCTACGCGCACCTGTTCACCGACGAGGAACGCGCCGCCATCGCCGCGACCGTGCCGTGGACGCGTCGCGCCGAGCAGACGCGTACGGTTTACCGCGACCAGGACATCGACCTCGTGCCGTTCATTCGCGAGAACCGGGATCGCCTCGTGCTCAAGCCGAACGACGACTACGGCGGCCACGGAATCCACATCGGCTGGGAGTCGGACGTCGCCGAGTGGGATGCGGCGATCGAGGAAGCGCTCGCCGGCGACTACCTCGTCCAGGAGCGCGTTCCGACGGCAAGGGAAGTTTTCCCGGCGCTCGTCGACGATGCTGGCCACTACGAGCTTGCCGAGCAGCTCGTCGACCTCGACCCGCTTCTCTTCTTCGGCAAGGTTGGCAGCGCCTTCACGCGGCTGTCGACGTCGTCGCTCTGCAACGTGACATCGGGCGGCGGAATGGTTCCGACGTTCATCCTGAAGGGCTAGCAGTTCGGCCCGCCAACGACTCACCCGGAGGCATCAATGGCTGACTTCACGTTGGGAATCGAAGAAGAGTTCCAGATCATCGACCCGGTGACGCGCGACCTGAAGGCGCACATCACCGAAATGATCGACGAGGGCCAGATGATGCTCGGGGAGCAGGTAAAGCCCGAGATGCATCAATCGATGATCGAAGTCGGCACGGGAATCTGCGCCAACGTCCAGGAGGCTCGTACCGACGTCATTCGCCTCAGACGCGTGATTTCCGAGCTTGCAGCGAAGAAGGGATTGCGAATCGCGGCGGCATCGACGCACCCGTTCTCGGATTGGGAGACGTCGCAGATCACGCCGAACGAGCGTTACTACCTGCTCATCGAGGAGATGCAGCACGTGGCGCGCTCGCTGCTGATCTTCGGAATGCACGTTCACGTCGGAATTGATGACCGCGACGCCTCGGTGCATCTGATGAACGCGGCGCGGTACTTTCTGCCGCACGTTCTGGCGCTGACGACGAGCTCGCCGTTCTGGGTCGGGCGGAACACCGGACTGAAGAGTTATCGCTGCGAGGTCTTCAAGAAGTTTCCGAGGACTGATATTCCGGACTACTTCAGTTCGATCGGTGAGTTCGACTCTTACGTCAACCTGCTCATCAAGACGGGCTGCATCGACAACGCGAAGAAGATCTGGTGGGACGTGCGGCCGCATCCGTTTTTTCCGACGCTCGAGTTCCGCATTTGCGACCTGCCATCGAAAGTCGAAGAGGTGGTGACGGTCGCCGCCCTCTTCCAGGCGATTGTCGCGAAGCTCTACAAGCTCCATCGCCAGAACATGGGATTCCGCCTCTACCGTCGGGCGCTCATTCAGGAGAACAAGTGGCGCGCGGTGCGGTACGGTCTCGACGGCAAGATGATCGACTTCGGCAAGCAGAAGGAAGTGCCGACACGCGACTTGATCCTCGAGCTGCTCGATTTCATCGACGACGTCGTCGACGAGCTCGGCTCGCGCAAGGAAATCGAATACGTCCACACGATCCTTGCGAACGGCACGAGCGCGGACCGGCAGCTTCGGAGGTTCGAGGAAACGGGCGAGTTGACGGCGGTTGTGGACGGGATCATGGCCGAGACCGTCGACGGCGTTATCGACGGCGCGACGCTGCCCGGGCCGCAGACGGCGTAGGGGATTGACGGCCGTGACGGACTCGCCTCTTTCCGCGTTCATCTGCGCGGGGTGTGGGTCGGTCTATTCGGCGAAGGAAGTCGCCGAGCCGTGCGAGTCGACTCCGGCGGAGCCCGAGACGCTCGCGCGTGGAACGCTCGTTCGTCCGGTTGCCGCGGGCGAGGGGACTGGACTCGGCTGGGTGACCGGGTCGTTTCTGCTTGGACTCGATGATCCGAGGGGCGAGGCGCACGTGCGCTTCTACCGCGCGAGTTTTCTCTGGGGACGGGCGGATTTCAGGGCCGCCGACCTCGAATCGCTGGGCACCGTGTCGGAAGCCGAATGGCGTGAGGCGGTTGCGCGGGGAGACCAGTAGCGGACAAGCGGCAATTGATGCCTCCGTGACTTCGTGCCTCGTCGTCTATGCGACCGCTCCGCGGTCGCGGGCTCCGTAACGCCCGAAAGCGGTTTCGTAACAGACGCCCAGGCACGGAGACACGGAGATCGCTAGTTGCCGTTGGTAACGCGCCGCCGACCGCGGGACGCTTGCCGGCTGGCTTATCATCTTCCGTCATGGACGGCAGGGTCCTCGTTCTCAACGCCTCGTACGAACCGATCAACGTCTGTTCGGCGCGGCGCGCAGTCGTGCTCATCCTCAAGGGAACGGCTCGTGTGGAGGAGAACGCCGACCGTATCCTCAGGTCACCCGGTTCGCAGATGCCGGCACCGTCCGTCATCCGGCTCGTCGACTACATCCACATTCCGTTCGAGCGCAAGAGTCTGTCTCGCAAGAGCATCCTGCTGCGCGACCACAACATGTGCCAGTACTGTGGACGCGTTTCGTCGCCGCACGATCTGACCCTCGATCACGTCGTGCCAAGGTCGCGCGGCGGTTCGTCGGGCTGGGAGAACCTCGTCGCCTGCTGCCGGCCGTGCAACAGCAGGAAAGGGGACCGAACGCCTGACGAGGCTCGCATGACCCTGAAGAAGAGGCCGCAGTCGTTCAGTTCGCACGTCAATCGCCAGATCATCCGGTACCTCGGACGATCCGACGAGACGTGGCGAAAGTACCTGTTCTACTGAGGGTCAGGACGGGACGAGCGGCAAACTCACTCACCGGCCCGAACGGCCGCGGCCGGCCTCCTGGGTCATCCGGCGTACCGTCAGGCGTCGGGCGAACGGAGCGTGACGGGGCGGATCCGTCGTGCCGGAAGGGCGGGAAATCGGGGCGCGGGAGCCGTCGGCGACGGGTTGAACACGCGCGAGAACGGGAGCGGTCGATCTTGAGCTGGCTGAGTTCACCGTGCACCTCCACCGGCTCTTGCCGGTCGAGTGATGGTGTCCGAATAACCCCTGCAGTGCGAAACTGGCCCGTTAGGGATACGCCAAAGCGTCAAACAATGTCAACCACTTTATTTTGCAATCGGTTGGCTTGCTTCAGATGAGAGATCACTTGAGGTCAACGGCCGCAAGTGGCGCCTGGCCTGAAACGGACACCACCAGCGCGTCGTCGTCGACACGCTGAAGATGGTTCCGAAGGGCGGTGTCGTCAGTCGTCCGACGGCTTCGGCGGCGATGGAAGCGTGCCGATGTTGAGCGTCGGATCCGTGACGGAGGGTGTCGGTGGAGTTCCGGGCTCACCGGGTGGCGGGTAGACCTTCGGGCTCGGAGGGCTCTCGAGCACCGGGTCGCTTCCAAGCGTGTGCGTCGGATGCGCCGGCGGGGGCGCATAACCAGCGCCCACCTTGAAGTTGAACTCGGAGAGCGACTTGAGGGTTCGCGTCATCCTTTCGTTGAGCCCGGTGGCTGGCAGGCCGTCCCCGTCGAGCTCAGCGATCACGACCGTTATGTTGTCTTCGCCGCCGCGGGAATTGGCGAGATCGACAAGGCGCTGGCAAGCGTCGCGAAGAGTCGCAGTGGTCAGGATGGCGTCGCGCATCTCGTCCTGCGACACCTTCCCGGAAAGGCCGTCGGAGCAGAAGAGCAGGAAGTCACCGCGGCGGAGCTCGACGCGCTCGATCGCAACTGCGACCTCGGGTCTAGCACCCATCGCCTGCAGGATCACGTTCTTCTGCGGGTGACTCTCGGCCGCGGACCTCTCGATCATCCCGACCTCGACTAGCGACTCGACCATCGACTGGTCGCGCGTCACCTGTCGCATGTGCCCCGCGCGCAGGAGGTACCCTCGAGAGTCGCCCACGTGCGCGAAAAGCGCGTCCGACCCGATGATCCACGCCGCCACAAGCGTCGCGCCCATGCCCTTGCATTTCGGGTTCGAGTTCGCCTCGTCCCAGATCTCGGAGTTGACCTGTTCGACGACGCCTCGCAATGCGTCCTCCGCAACCACGACGGGAGGCGCCTGAAAGAGCCCCTCGCGCAGACTCTCGACGACGATTCGACTGGCGACTTCACCGGCCTCGGCACCGCCCATTCCGTCAGAAACCACGAGCAGCGTGCCGCGATCCGAAAGAGCGTGCCCATCGAGAGCCTGTCCCTCGACCTCTCGACCGGACGTCACGTCCGCAATCAGGAATCGATCCTCGTTGTTGGTGCGCACCGATCCGACGTCCGAGATTCCGGACAGGGCGACTTTGACATGGGGGGCGAGCGGTTTGCCGTCCAAAAGTGGACTCCTGATCTGCCGGGGTGACTGGTGATGGACGTCGACGACGCGTGCCCACATTATAGAGGTCGAGGGTGGATTCGCAACGCGCGGACCTCGCCGAGAGGGCCAATAGGTGAGTGTGCTGATTCTGGTCAGCCGCGCGCGCGATCAGGGCTTTCGATGATCAGGGTGACCGGACCGTCGTTGACGAGATCGACGTCCATCATCGCCTGGAAAACGCCCGTACCGACCTCGAGCCCCCTGGCCTTCGCAATCTCCACGAACCGGTCGTACAGGGCGGAGGCGAGCTCGGGAGGCGCCGCATCGATAAACGATGGTCGCCGGCCTTTCCGCGTGTCGCCATACAGCGTGAATTGAGAGACGACCAGCAGCCCGCCGCCGATGTCCTCGAGGCTGAGGTTCATCTTGCCGGCATCGTCGGCGAAAATCCGTAGACCGGCGATCTTGTCGAGCATCCAGGCGGCCTCCGCCTCCGAGTCGTCGCGCCCCACGCCGAGAAGGACGACGAGCCCGCGTCCGATGCGCCCGGTCACCGCGCCAGCGACGCGAACCTCGGCGCGCGAGACACGCTGGACGACGGCCCTCACGGTTCCTCCGCCTCCGCCATCGGACGGCCCGCGTCAACCGTTTCACCGTCGGCAATGGCCAGCGGGACGATGGCGTCGAGAAGTCGCTGGCGCTGTCCGTCCGTCAGCGCGTCAGGTCGCGCCAGCAGCTCCTGCAATAGATCGAGACGCGCATCGCGCGGCGGTGACGACGCCCAGAGCCCGACGAGGTACATCGCGATGCACGCAAAGGCCGAGTAGCCGGTCGCGCGCGCATACGGCTCGCTCTCGAGCCCGCCGAGCGTAACGCCACGAAGCACCGACTGCACGATCGATCTGGCCATCGACTCGCCCGGCTCGAAGAGCGCCGCCAGCAGCATGTACTTGACCACGAACGCCGCCAGCAGGACTCCGCCGAGGCTCAGCACGAGCCGGTGCGGCTGGATCGAGGACAGCAGTGCATTCCAGAGCACGAGCGCGATGACGATCGCAAACGTGGCGAAGAAGAGCGCGTCCTCGGGCAGAACGGCGTTGAAGACCTGCACCGTCGCCGCGAAGAGCGTTGCGAGCGTCAGCGCGTTCGACACGTTCTCGACCGGCGCACGGGCAGCACCGAGCCAGTCGCGACCAACATCGACCAGGCGGGCGCGGACGAGGAGGACGAGCGTCGCCGAAGCAAGCAACAGCGTCGTCAGCGGCGGTGCGACGAAACGCAGGGCGTGATCGGCCGCGGCGAACCGCAGGCCGCCAAGCAGCGCGACGCCGAGGAAGATGAGCGGCAGACCGAGGTGGCGCAGGAGGAGGCCGTTCATCGCGGATGCTCCTCTCCGCCGCCGCCGAAGGGGTTGATGTCGCCAGGCGTCGCGGTCAGACCTTCGCGCAGTCGCTCTCGCAGCTTCTCGGCGGACGTGAATGGCAGAGCAAGCGTCCGATCAACGAATGTGAAGGTGTTGTTCGGGGCGTTGGCGAGGCAGCGGTCCACCGCCTCGAGGGCCGCGGTGAATTCGGTGTCGTCATCGTAGACGTGGCCGCGCCCAAGCTCGTAGTGCGACACAGCCACGAGAAACTGGGTCTGCGGATCCCGCCCGGCCGTATCCGCGCGGCGGAAGCGGTCGATCGCGATGCGGTACTGCTTGTCGCGCAGCGCGGCGACCGCAAGATCGTATTGCGTCCGGTCCACCTCGTAGAGATTGGCCTGCACGGCGGCGTTCGTCCGCAACTCGGCGATCGATCGCGGTTGCGTTGCATATAGCCAGACGATGCCGGCGCCAACGACGAGCGTCACGACAATCCCCGTCCACTGGATGGCTCGAGTCACGGCGGTCCTCCGGCCTACGGCTTCCAGATCATCGGCACCATGATCATCACGATCGCATAGACGATGAGAGTGAGCCCCGAACCGGCGACGACGAAGTCCCGGAATCGGTATCGACCCGGGCCGTACGCCATGATGCACGCCGGTTCGAGCGGTGTGAGGAACGAGCACGACGCCGCGTAGGCAACCACCATGACGAGGGTGCGCGGATTGACCCCGATGGCGACCGCCGTGTTGATCGCAATCGGCAGGACGACGAGCGCCGACGCCTGGTTCGACATTGGTTGCGTAAGGAAGACCGTGAGGACGAAGAACGCCGTCATGACCCAGAAGATGCCGTACGGACTAACGTACGACACGACGAGTCCGGCGATGAACGTCGCTGCCTGCGTCTTCTCCATCGCTTCGCCGAACGCGATCATGCAGGCGATGAGCACCATCATCTCCCAGTTCACGCCGCGGTAGCCTTCTTCGGGCGTCAGGCAACCGGTCAGGAACATCAGAACCGTCCCGAGCATGAAGGCGATGGAGAACGGCATGATCTTGAGCGATCCGAGGATGATCACGAACACGAAGATGGCGATGGCGTAGCGAGCGCGGTCTTTCCGGACGAGCATGCTCGACGGCAACTCGCCAAGCACGATGAAGTTGTTGCGGTCGAGCGCCATGCGGCCAATGGCCTCGCGCGCGCCCTGCACCAGCAGCACGTCGCCGGCGCGGAGCTTCGTGACGCTCAGCTTGTTTCGCCGAACCCCGCCGTGATGGTTGATCGCGAGGACGGTCAGGTTCTGGCGCTCGCGGAAATGCGAGTCCTTGAGCGTCCGGCCCACGAGCCACGAACCCGGCACGATGGTGATCTCGGCGAGCTCGACGTCCTTCGAGGTGAGATCCGGATCCTTCAGTTTCACATCTGGCTTGATCTCGATGCCGGATGTGTCCTTGATCCGCATGATGTTCGCAACCTTGCCCTCGACGAGCATGAGGTCACCGGCCTCTATGATGAGGTCGGGCCTCGGCGAGAGAGTGTGCGTCTTGTCGCGGATGATGCCGAGGATGTTCAGATCGAGTTTCTCGCCGATACCAGCGTCGCGGACCGCTCGGCCGACGAGCGCCGAATCCTCGAGCACGAGCAGTTCGCACAGGTACTCGCGCATCTTGTAGTCGGTCGTCAGCTCGCCGCCCTTGTGGCGCTCCGGAATGATCTTCCGCCCGATCGTGAAGATGTAGGCCAGTCCGGCGAGCGTGAGCACGATGCCGACCGGCGTCATCTCGAAGAGGCCGATGCTCGCCTGTCCGTAATCCGGCAGTCGTCCCGAAATGACCAGATTGGTCGACGTGCCGATGAGCGTGACGGTACCACCGAGGATGATCGAAAAGGCCAGCGGCATCAGGACCCGCGACGGGCTGATCTTCATTCGTTGCGAGATGCCGACGGCGATCGGAAGGAATACGGCCATCGTGACCGTGTTCGAGATCCAGAACGAGATCGCCGCCGCAACACCAAGCAGGAGCGGAATGACCGTCCACGGCCGTTTGGATCCGATCGTGTAGATCCTGTTGCCGATCTCCGCCGTGATGCCGGTCCGGATCAGGCCGGTCGTGAGCATGAAGTCGGCGATGAGCAGCATGACCGTCTCGTCGCCGAACGCGCCGAGCGCCTGCGAGGGGGTCAGGATCTGAAGGCCGAAGACGCTGGGAACGACGAGCGCAAGCAGCACCAGCAATCCGACGACGTCAACCGCAAGGAGTTCGGTCGCGAAACAGAAGAGCGCGACGAAGAAGAGGATGAGGACGTATGCGATCTCGGGTGTCATGTCGTGATCGGGGACCCGGAGAGCATACGACATCCGCTGCACTACCGGAATCACGCGACCGGATGGTCGGGCGTGTCATAATGCGACAGTTTCCCGAGGTATCCATGAAGCAAATCTGTGCAGTGATCGCCTTCCTCGTCGTGACGGCAGGGCAGGCTCCGGCGTCGAATCCGGATAGATCGATGACGACGGCGAGAGCCGCGCTCGAGTCAGCGCGCTGCGGAACGGTCGATCACGAGGCAGGGGAGAAGCTCGCGGACGTCGAGTTTCCGGGCATCATTCCAAACCGCGGACTTGCGCCCGAGGACTTCGCCGACGGCGGCCTCAAGATCGAGGTCGACCCGTCCATGCTGCTCATCACGGACGATCCCGTTGGAGTCGTCGAGCGGGCGATGCGCAACTGGACGATCCCCGGCACGTACATCCGGTTCCAGATCGTCGGCCCGGGCGAGGGCGGGAATCTCATCCACGCCGAGAACATCCGGCAGGCCGCTCGGGCAACCGTCGGACGGCCCGGCTGGGGCGCCGATGCATTTCTCGACATGATTCTCGACGTGCCCTTCAGCCGCGGAGACGAGTCCCTCGTGGCCGTAATCACGCACGAGATGGGCCACTGGCTTGGCTTCGACCACTCGTTTCTCGGCTCGACTGTGATGTTTCCAGTGCTGACCGACCGTATCAACTGGGTGGATCCGGATCAGGCGGTCAAGGCGATGGTCCGATACGGAGATCAGCCGAATTCGCTGGCCGAGATCCGCGGTCGAGTGACACGTGGCGGCGTCGGTCTCTCGGGAGCCCGAATCAACCTGCTCGGATCGAACGGGCGAACCGCGTTCGGCACGTTCGCCGATACGCAGGGCTACTACCACGCAGCGGTTTGCGCGGGGAAGTACCGGATGATCGTCGATCCGAACGACGGGCCCGCCGTGGACGGGAACTTCATCGGGACGTACCCCGGCGGACCACTTGACTTCGTGACCGTCGAAGCCGCGGCGGACATCATCGTCGACGCGGGCGACGTGGAGACGGCGGATCTCGATGTGCCGGTGGGCGGTGACACATCGTTCAAGATCACGACGGCCGAGCCGACGACGTGCTCGCCAGGCGGTGGAACTCAGGCCGTGTCGATTTACTACGAGGGCGCTGACATCAGCGAGATCGCAAGCGTCGAGGCGTTGAGCGACGACGTCACCATCTTCCAGGTCACGAACGTCGGCGGCATCATGGAAGCCTTCTTCGACGTGGATCGCGACGCGCTGCCGGGCCCGCGGGCCTTTCTCGTGCGAAAGACGAACGGGACGTTCACGATCGTCCCCGGTGTCGTCGGAATTGTCGCTCCGCTTCGGCTCGAGACACCGCCGTACGCGTTGCCGGCATCTGCGGGTGGGCCGATCGTCGTGTCGTGGATCGATCTCGTTCCGCGTGGCTCCGTCGCGCAGTTCGTCGCTAGCGTCTCGCAGGACGGAGGCCAGATCTGGAGTGAAATCGGTCGGGCGACGCCTCAGCAGTCATCGCTCGAATGGACGCCTGACGCGGAGCTCGAGACGTCGGCGCTGCGGTTCCGGATCGAGGCACTCGATGCGATCGGAGCGGTCCTTGCCGTCGACGAGACCATCGCGAACGTAGGACTGGGCCTCCCCGCGCGCGGCGCGCCGGCCGACAGTGGCACTAGATCCGTGCGCATGCTTTCGCCGAATGGCGGAGAATCGCTCGTCTCGGGCGACGCCGCGCGCGTCTCGTGGACAGTCGCGAACCCGGACGGCGTCGTCTCGCAGGTCGTCGAGGCGAGCCTGGACGGAGGGCAGCGCTGGGAGGCGGTCGGCCTCGCGGGCCCGACGGATCGCTCGATCGAATGGACTCCGGACGGCGGGCCCTCCGACAACGTGATCGTTCGCGTGACGGTTACCGACTCCAGCGGCGGCGTCGTCTCGGATGCGAGCGACGGCGCTCTGCGATTGAGGGTGCGACCGGCCATCGACAGTGTTTCGGTGAAGGTGAAGGGTGCGAACCTCGTCCTCAAGATTCGGGGGACTGGGTTTGAACCGGGCGCCGTGGTCCGGATTAATGACGAGGTCGTGGCGGTCCCGACCACCGTCTCCGCATCCGGCGGGCAGGTCAAGGTGAAGGGTGACGTGGCGGCGCTCCATCTGAAACCGCCCGGCCAGCTGAACCGGATCGTGGTCGAGGTCGACGGACTCGTCTCGTCCGAAGCAACGTTCGTCCACTAGATCAGCGTCTCCTCGAATGGTGCGATCGTCGCCGGCCCCGAGTCGGCCTGACGTCGCGGCGAGTTTATGGAACGAGACGAACGTGTGCCGAGTTTGTTACGATGCCAGAGACTGTGCAGATGAAGAGCTCCAGATCAGGGTATACCGCGCGTCTCGTCGGCGTGCTGGCCGTGCTTGCGGTCGCGTGCAGCGGCGCGCTGGCCCAGGCGCGCGGCATCGGCACGCCGCCGCCTCCCGATGTACAGCACCGCATAGTTGCGCTTGCGAGCGCGAAGCTCGCGACTGGAGAGGCCAGTTTCGCGCGAGGAGACTTCGAGCACGCCCGCGCCGTCTTCGACGACGCCGTCGATGCTTTCCTCGATTCGGGGTTCGATCTTCGCTCCGACCCTGAGCTGATGAAGGCGTATCGCGAAACCGTCGCGAAGGTGAATCTCTACACGACGATCGGGGTGAATGCGGAGGGCGACTCGGTTTGGCCGCTACAGGCATACGAAGCTACGTCGGACGACTTCCGTCTCGAAGACATGCCCACCTCTGAGGACCTCGCGTCGGCCGGTGACCTCGAGGATGCGAAGTTCCTGGTGCGGGTCGCGGAACTGCAGAGGCGGTTTCAGGAGAAGTTCGGCCGAACGTTCACGTTGACCGGCCGCGACACGCCGGTTCACTCGAGACTCTACGGTCACGGACGAGCTGTCGACGTCCGGGTGCACGATCTGGCAGCGGCACACGTGCAGTTCATCGTTCAGAATGGTCGTGCGTTGCGGATGCGTGTGCTCGACTTCTCGAGCGCCGAACGTGTCGCTTCGCACAACATGCGGGTGATCTCGATGGGACGACCGCTCGATACCCTGTCGACGGGCGTTCACCTGCACCTCAACGACTCGCCCCGCTCCGACCGAGCTTACGTCGAGAAGCCCGCCACGAAGTCGTCGGTGCGAGCTGCGATCCAGAACACCGAGCGGTAGCGAGGGTCCGGGCGAATCGGGGCGGGTGCGAAAGGGCATTGAAAACGAGCTCTCGTTGGCCCAGAACCCCGAGCGAAGCGAGGGGCCGACTGAGGGATGGGAGCTGTTTGTTGAACGATCTCAGACGGTTGATTTCACCGACCGCTCATTTGCTGTCTGTGGTCAATACGGTCGGCCCCTCGCTTCGCTCGGGGTTCTGGGTCAATCGGGGCGGGTGCGGACGGGCCGATTACCGGTGGACACCGCTGCGTTGAGTCGCCTCGGCCTTTGTGCTGAAATGCGGCCCTGACCATGCCCGCCCCGGATTCTTCCACTGAGCCCGATCTCATCGAACGATGCCTCTCCGGCGACGACGCTGCCTGGCGGGAGTTGATCGCGAGGTATCAGGGACTAATCTATTCGGTGCCGCGGCGGATGGGGATGTCGCCGGAGGCATCGGCAGACGTCTTTCAGTGCGTCTGCGTCCTGCTCTACCAGCGTCTCGGATCGATTCGGGACCCCAACAGGCTCGGTGGCTGGCTGCTGACTACCGCGAGCCGGGAGGCGATCCGCACGTCGCGACGGGCGAAGCGCACCGTTTCGCTCGACAACGGTCGTGACGATGCTGCCGGTTCCGCCGAGAACGACCTTCCGGACCTTCGCCCCCTCGCCGACGAGGACCGCGAGGCCATCGAGCGCGCTCAGATGCTTCGCTCGGCGCTCGCCGAGATGTCCGATCGTTGCCGCACGCTGCTCGAGGCCTTCCTGGACGACGAGGAGTCGAACTACCGGGACGTCGCACGGCGCCTCAACATTCCGATCGGCAGCATAGGCCCGACGCGAGCCCGTTGCTTCTCCAAGCTGAAGGAGTTGCTCGCCGCGCGCGGTCTCGTGCCCTGACGCTCCGCCAGCCGTCTACTTCCAGAATGCGACGACCTCGATGAGCCGTGGGTTCTTCGGGTCGATCTTCTCGGCGCGCGCCACGGCGCGTCGTGCACCCTCGAACCGGCCCTCCGCGAAAAAGAGATCCGCCAGCTCGGCAAGGACAGGCACGGACTGCGGCTCGCGCTCAGCAAGCTGTGCGAGCACCCGTTCGGCTTCGCCAAACCGTCCTGTCGCCTTGAGGCTGCGCCCGAGCATGAGGAGCGGCACGAGCGATGCGCCGCCGTTCATGGTCACGACTTCCTGAATGGTCGGCAGTGCGGCGTCGTGCTGGTCGGCATCGGCATCGGCAAGGTACGAAAACATCGACTCGAGTTGTGGGTCGGGCTCGGGCGTCGAGGCTTCAGCCTCCTGTCGGAGGCGGTCGACACGGGCATCAATGTCGGCGATCTGCGAGGCATCGCCGCGAACGACCATCTTGAGATGGAGCAGCTCATAGAGGGCTTCTGCCGGGAGCTTCGCCTCCGTAAGGCTTGCGGCATAGTCGAGGCGAAGCGAGACATCCATTGGAAATCGTCGAACCGCACCCTTCAACGCCTCCGCCGCGGCCTTGACGTTGCCGCCGGCCTTGGCTGTCTTTGCGAGCAACCGGTAATCGGACGGGCGTGCCGCGTCAGGGTCAACATCGAACGCGGCCCGAATCTCACGCGCAGCGCGAGTCCCGTCGCCGCTCCGGTCGAGCGCCGCGGCGAGAAGGTAACGGGCGCGAGTGGCGGTCGGCGCGTTGTCGACGGCGCGCAGCAGGAACGAGATCGCGTCCGTTGCCCGGCCGCTGTCGAGCGCAATCTGCCCGAGACTCATGTACACATCGCCGAGAAGCGCCGCTGTATTCCCCGTGTAGAGAACGCTCTTCTGCGTGGAGGCCGTGCGCAGCAGCGGTTCCGCCTTCGCGGTCTCTCCACGAAGCAGCAGCACCGATGCGAGATCGGCAGTCGCCTTCATCTCGTTGGGGTACAGGGTGCGCTGTCGCTCTGCCAGCGCGAGCGCGCGCGGAATCTGGTTCTGTTTCAGCGCATCGGCGATCTGCCGCTGAAGATCCGGAAAGGTCGAACCGGCTGGAGCTTCCTTCGGCGGCAGCTGGGCAGGCGGAGCGGCGGCAGGTTTCGGCGGCGCTTCCTTCGTCGGCGCATCGGACTTCGCGTCAGGCGTCGTCTTTGGCGCACCGGTGTTCGCCGGAGGCGGGGCCTGGGTCGTCCGGGGTCTGGAGGTTGGAATCTGGCCGGCAACCGGAGCGGACGGGCCCGCGAATCCGATGACAAGCAGGCAGCACACCACCGCCGCGAGATGTCGCATGGCCGCAATGTACACGATCGGGTCGGGCGGTGCAAAAGAACGGCTCGGACCGTCGAAGAGCCCGCGAATCTCGCCGATTGACCCCCTCGGAAGCGGTCCCGTATGCTCCCGCCAGAGTGATCGCACATCTCACCGGAACCATCCTGAGCAAACAGCCGAATGCTGTCGTCATCGACGTCAGCGGCGTGGGCTATGAAGTCACTATTCCCGTTTCGACGTTCTACGAGCTCGGAGAGGTCGGGGCGCAGGCATCGCTTCGCGTTCACACGCACGTGCGTGAGGACGCCATCATGCTCTTCGGGTTCCGCACAGGTCGTGAGAAGGAGTTGTTCCTGCGGTTGACCTCGGTGTCTGGCATCGGTCCCAAGCTCGGCATCACATTTCTATCCGGAACTAGTCCCGACGATCTCATCGCCGCGATCCGATCCAACGATCTGGCGCGTCTCGTCTCGATTCCCGGCGTCGGTCGCAAGACCGCCGAACGGGTCGTCATCGAATTGCGGGACAAGATTGGACAGCTTGCGCTTCTCGACTCGGACGTAGCGTCGGCGCCATCGACCACGGTGGACGTCGATGCGACGAGGGACGACGTCGTGGCGGCGCTGGTGTCGCTTGGCTATCAGAAGGCGCTTGCCGAGAAGATCGTCGCGAAGGTGCTCGAGGTCGAATCCAACCGGACGATCGAGCACGTGCTTCGTCAGGCACTCAAACTGCTTTCGAAATGATGAAGAAGGAGCCCGAAAGTATGAGCCTATCCTCAAGACTGCAAACGGGTGTGGCCACCGCAGCGCTTTGCGTCGTGGCCTCGGTTCCGGCCTTTGCCCAGAGCGGCGATACCGGTGGCGGAACGGCGAATCTCATGTTTCCGATCAACCTGATGGCTGCGCCGCAGACCGGCGGCGCTGGTGGCGGCGCGGCATCCGGGTTTCAGGATCGCGTCCGCACTTTCGAGCGCAACGCGCCGAATCGCGAGCAGTTCACGTTGATCGGGCTCGACAGCAAGGACGGCACCGGCCACTTCAATGCGGTCTTTGGCGGTATTCCGGAAGGCGCGGGCCTGTCGGGCGGTCTGCAGATCACATCCGGCAAGTCGATCGAGGGCCTCGAGGTCTACGGCGTCGCGGCGTTCTCAGTCCGTGCGTATCAACTTTCGAGGCCGGTGCTGTCGTGAGCCCGGGCGGCGAGGTTGGGGCTCCGATCTTCGGTTTCGATATCTGCGGCGGCCGAAGGACAGTTTCTTCGGCGTCGGTCCGAACACATCTCTCGGCGCGGGCGTGAATCCGCGAACCGGCACGCTGTACGCGGGAGAGACGAACTACGACCTCGAACAGAGGTCATACGCCGGCACGCTGCACTACAACTTCACGAAGAAGTTCGATATCGGCGCGTACGTCGAACATAAGTCGAGCAGCCTGTATGAAGGCGCCGACGACGCCGATCCGAGCATTTTTTCGGTGTACCAGCCGTATTTTCCCGGGAACCCCGATCTCTGTTTTCCGGATCCGCAGGGTTTCCTCCCGATCGTGCCCGGGCTTGGGGGGTCGCGCTACTTCAGTATCGGTGGCTACGTCGAATACGACGCCCGGAACAACGACGACGGTCTGACGAAGGGCGGATACGTCTATGCCCGCGTCGCGTCGCACGACAGCACGGCGGACGAGAGCGATCCGGGATACAACGACTTTGGGTGGGTCCAGACGACGTTCGACATGCGCGGCTACCTGCCGTTTTTCAGCGATCGGACGTCGCTTGCGGGCCGGTACTACACCGATCTGAATGCGCGGAAGGGCGGGAGCTCGATACCGTTCTACAGCTTGCCGAAACTCGGCGGGAATTCGACCTTGCGCGGGTTCGACACCTACCGGTTCACCGGGTCGAACTCGGTGCTCTTCCAACTCGAGCTGCGGCAGACGGTATGGAAATTCAACGGCGACGAGGATCGCGGACTCGACGTGATTCTTTTCGGCGATGCCGGGCAGGTGTGGGGGAAGGGTTACGAGATTCCGGTGTGTCCGCCGTTTGCGACCTTCGATCCGGGAATCGGCGAGGACTTCGACACGGACAACTTCGAGGTGGACGCTGGGGTTGGGTTTGCGGTGCGGTTGTCCAAGGGATTCGGACTGCGGTTCGATTACGGGCACTCGAACGAGGAAGACACGTTCCGGCTCGTGTTCGCGCGGGGGTTCTGAGGGGAAGGGGGAGTTCTCGCGCAGAGGCGCAAAGGCGCAAAGGCGCCAAGGAAGAGTCACACGGGATCAGACAACTTCGTGTACCAGTGATTCTTCCTTTGCGCCTTTGCGCCTTTGCGCGAGGGCTCTTTACCCCAGCATCGCCGCCACAGCCTCGTAGCTCCGCTCGAGCGCCGCATCGAGCTTCTCAGGCTCCTTGCCGCCTGCCATCGCCATGTCCGGCTTTCCGCCGCCCTTCCCACCCACGACGCTCGCGAT
This sequence comes from Blastocatellia bacterium, assembly GCA_016705245.1. Taxonomy (GTDB): domain Bacteria; phylum Acidobacteriota; class Blastocatellia; order UBA7656; family JADIYM01; genus JADIYM01. Next base: position 307,122 of record JADIYM010000005.1, read on the forward strand.
CTCGTTGACGATCCTCCCGGCCTGAAGCCGCCCCGTCAGATCGTCGGTCACTCGCACCACGAGCGAGGCCTTCCCATCGTCCGCGAGCCCCAGCACCACGACACCGGACCGCAACTTCTGCGCGAGCTGATCTGCGAGTTGCCGCATCCCGTTCGCGTCGAGGTTGCCGACGCGCTGGGCGAGCACCTTCACGCCGCCAATCTCACGCGCCGAATCCACCGACGACGAGGCTTCAGCCGACGCCAGTTTCATCCGCAGCGATTCGGCTTCGCGTTCTGCGCGCTTCACACGTTCGGCCAGCTGCTCGATCTGCCCAGGCAGTTCGGCCGGCGACGTGTGAAGACGCTGGGCGAGTGACCCGAGCAATGCCTCGTCGTGCTGATAGCGATCGAACGCTCCGTCGGCCGTCAGGGCCTCGAGCCGACGAACTCCCGACGCGATCGACGCGTCGGCGACGATCTTGAACAGGCCGATGTCGCCCGTTGCGCGGACGTGCGTGCCGCCGCACAGCTCCGTCGAGAAACCGGGGACCGATACGACGCGTACACGATCGCCATATTTCTCACCGAAGAGCGCCACGGCGCCAGTCGCGATCGCGGCCTCGAGGTCGTGCACCTGTGTGTCGAGCGGCTCGTTGCGCAGGATCTGTCCGTTGACGAGCCGTTCGATCTCCAGGATCTCGTCCGCCGTGAGAGGCGCGAAGTGCGTGAAGTCGAACCGCAGGCGATCGGGCGCCACGAGCGAGCCCGCCTGCTTCACGTGCAGTCCGAGCACGTCCTTGAGCGCGGCGTGCAACAGGTGCGTCGCCGTATGGTTCGCCCTTGTCCTGCGCCGCTTCTCCGCATCGACGCGAGCGGTGATCGTATCGCCAATCTTCAACTCGCCTCGGTCGACCGTGACCTTGTGCACGTTCAATCCGGTACGCCGACTCGGGTATCGAGAACGGTCGCGCGCGCCGAATCGTGCTCGATCCAGCCGACATCGCCGACTTGTCCACCGGCCTCGGCGTAGAACGGAGTGCGGTCGAGCACGACTTCGCCCTCGTCGCCGGCCACAAGCGACGTCACGCGCTCGTCACCTTTCAGCATTGCCGCAACTCGGGCGCCGGACGTTTCGGTCTCGTCGTAGCCTCGAAATTCGGACGCCAGGCCTTCGCTCGCGAGCGCCTGATACACGGCACGGACCTGCTTTGCCGCCGACTTGAAGCCGTCGGCCTCGTGATGCGCCTGCAACTCCTCGAGGCCCTTCTTGAACTCTTCCTCGTCGTAGGTGAGACCCTTCGACTCGAGCACGTACTGGATGAGGTCCGGTCTCAATCCGAATGTATCGTAGAGCCGCGCCAGGTCCTTGCCGGCCGGCGTCGCGCCGCCAGTCTCCTCGAGCAGGTCATCGAGCCGCTTAAGCCCGTTCGACAGCGTCGATGCGAAGAGTTTTTCCTCGGTCGTCACCACGCGGGCGATCGTCTGCCGCGCGTCGTCGAGCTCGGGGTAGGCGATCTTCATGTGATCGACGACGAACTCGCAGACCTTCGGGAAAAACGGCGTCTCCATACCGAGCAGCCGGCCGTGCCAGAGCGCGCGCCGCATGATCTTTCGCAGTACGTACGAGCGTCCCTCGTTGCCGGGGAAGATGCCGTCCGCGATCAGGAACGACGCCGAGCGCGCGTGATCGGCGATGACGCGCATCGACATGCCGTGATCCGACGCGTAGACGTATTCCTTCCGGCACAGCCGGGAAGCAAAGTCGATGATCGGCTTAACGAGGTCGGTGTCGTAGTTCGATTTCACGCCCTGGACCACGCAAGTGATTCGTTCAAGACCCATGCCCGTGTCGACCGACGGCGCCGGCAGCGGCGTAAGCGTCCCGTTGGCGAACCGCTCGTATTGCATGAAGACCAGATTCCAGATCTCCATGATCGTGTCGCCGTGGCCGTTCACGAACTCAGCGCGGTTGTCGGCCGGATCGTCGCCCATGAAGTAGTGGATCTCGGAGCAGGGTCCGCACGGCCCGGTCTCGCCCATCTGCCAGAAGTTGTCCTTCGCGCCGAACCGCAGGATCCGCTCCGCGGGAGCTCCGGCCTTCCGCCAGAGCTCCTCGGCCTCCTCATCTGCCGGGACGTTCTCGTTGCCCTCGAAGACCGAGAACCAGAGACGCTCGGGGTCGAGCTTCCATATCGTTGACGAGCAGGTCCCACGCAAACTGGATGGCGTCTTCCTTGAAGTAGTCGCCGAACGAGAAGTTTCCAAGCATCTCGAAGAAGGTGTGGTGGCGCGCGGTCTTGCCAACCTCGTCGAGGTCGTTGTGTTTGCCGCCGGCGCGCACGCACTTCTGCGAGGTCGCGGCACGCGAGTAGTCGCGCGATTCCTGTCCGGTGAAGACGTCCTTGAACTGGTTCATCCCGGCATTTGCGAACAGCAGCGTCGGATCGTTCGCCGGCAGAAGGGGCGAGCTCTTCACGACACGGTGTTCGTGCCGCTCGAAGAATTCGAGGAACATGGTGCGAATTTCGTGTCCAGTCATAACCGCCGAGTATAGCCGACCGACTGCCGACGCGCCCACCTTCGGCGTTGCTACCGGCACCTCCGCCTCCCTGCTATGATCCGGGTCGATGACGCCTATCGACGCCGATGAAGCGACAGGACTGCTGCCGATCTTTCCGCTGGCCGTGGTGCTCGTGCCCGGCGAGTTGCTCCCGTTGCACATCTTCGAGGAGCGGTACAAGGCGCTCATGCGGGCCTCGCTCGAGGCGTCGCGCCATTTCGGTCTCTCGTACGTCGACCGTGCCGAAGTGGGCATCGATACGGCACCGGCGATCGGCAGCATCGGATGCGAGGCGCAGATCTCGGCCGTCGTGCCGGTCGGAGAAGGGCGAATGAACCTGCTCTCGGTAGGAACGGGTCGCTACGTCATTCTCGGGTATGAACAGACCGAGCCGTTCCTGCTTGCCCGGGTCGAACGATTTCACGACGCGGCATCCGAGAGTCCCGACCTGCCAAAACTTGCCGAGCGTGTGCGGGGCCTCTTCGCCCGCCTTGCGACCGCGGCGCGCGCGCTCAGCAACGAAGCGGGGGAAATCGAACCGCCGGACCTCGACGCTGGGCCTGAGATGGTCTCATTCCTGGTGGCCGCAAACCTCGCCATCGAGAACGACGCAAAGCAGGAGATGCTCGAAATGACGGACACGCTCCATCGGCTCGACCTGCTGGACGAGCGCCTGCATCGGATGGTCGAGACATTCGAGTACCGGGCCGAAATGGCCGGGCGGTCGAAGACGAACGGCCACGGAAAGAAGCTGCCCGAGCTCGAGCCCTGAGCGGGAAGAAGGGGAGCTTCGCACACGGAGGCACGGAGACGCGGAGGCACCGAGTCGAAGTGACTCAGGATCGTGTGCCTTCCTTTGTGACTCCGTGGCTCCGCGACTCCGTGCCTCTGTGCGCGAAGCTCTTTCTCTAGCCCGCGAGCCACCACACGCTCCAGACGGCTACTCCGGCTTGTGCTCGTCGGAGTTGATCCGCGGAAGATTGACCGCGTCGGATCGAATGCCGGCCGGTTCGTCGCTGACGCCAAACGGCCGCCGCTCGATCCAGTGTTCGTACCACAGGCTCAGGTTCAGCAGGCTCCAGATGTTGAAGCTGTAATTCACCTTGCCCGCCAGGTGCTGCTCCCACATCGATCGGACCACGTCGTAATCGAGGAATCCGCGCTTTCGGAATGGCGACGAGAAGAGCGCGTGTTCGACGAACGGCGCCATGCCCTTGATGAACCACTCGTTGATCGGCAATCCGAATCCCTGCTTCGGCCGGTAGAGAATGTCGTTCGGCAGGATACCCTCGAGAGCTTTCTTCAGGATCCACTTGTTCTGACCGTCACGGACCTTCATCGATCGAGGGATGGTCATCGCGAATTCGACGAGCTTGTGATCGAGAAAGGGAACCCGCGTCTCGACGGAAGTTGCCATCGTGATCTTGTCGACCCGCATGAGCAGCAACTCGGCAAGACGCAGCTTGAGCTCGACGTAGATCATTCGCTCGAGGAAGTCGGCCGAAGGCTTCTCGGCCGCAATCCTGTCGAAGTATTCCTTCACGACCTCGTAGCTCGAGATGCCGCCGAGTCGCTCTCTGTACGACTTCGTGATCAGGCTGCGCTTCGTCGTTTCGTCCCAGACCTCGGCCGCATTCCAGAACAGCGCCTCGCCGGTCCCGAGGCGTCGCGCGAGCTCCGGCACGAGCTTTTTGCCCTTCGGCAGCCGTGCTATCGCTGCGCGCCCGAGGCCCGATCCGGCGAGCGCTGCGATCTGCCTGCGGATCCCGGCCGGGAGGCGCTCGGCGTGTCGCCAGACCCGCTCGTACATCTTGAGATAGGTCGCGTACGTCGTGTAGCCCGAGAAGATCTCGTCCGATCCTTCGCCCGCCTGCACGACGATCGTCCCCGAGTCGCGCGCGAGTTTTGAAACGTAATACAGCGACACGCAGACCGGATCCGCGATCGGCTCGTCCTGGTGGAAGATCATGTCGGGCAGGAACGAGATGGCGTCCTCGTGTCCAATGATGACCTCGTGATGATCGGCGCCGAACAGCTTCGCAATGCGTCGGGCGTGGTCAAGCTCGTTGTATTGCGGCGCGTCCTCGAAGCCGACGGTGAAGGTTCGCACCGGCATGTCCGTCAGCTTCGACATCATCGCGACGTTTGCGGACGAGTCGACGCCGCCCGAAAGGAAGACGCCGAACGGAACGTCGGACATCATCCGCTTCTCGATGGCTTCCGACAGAAGCGTGCGGACCCGTTCCGTCGTTTCTTCGACCGACAGCGGCGTTTCGGGCTCGTCGACGATGGCGTCCCAGTAACGTCGGATGTCGATGCGGCCGTCGGCCTCGCAAGTGAGGATGTGCCCCGGCGGAAGCTTGGAGATTCCCTTGAAGAGCGTGCGCGGAGCCGGAGTCGTGAGAAACGTCAGGTAGTGATATAGCGACGTTTCGTCGATGTCGCGATCGACGTCGGGGTGTTCGAGCAGCGCCTTGATCTCGGAGGCGAAAAGCAGGCGCCCGCCGGCAATCGTGTAATAGAGCGGCTTCACGCCAAGGCGGTCCCGGGCAAGAAAGAGCCGCCCCTTCGGCTCGTCCCAGATGGCGATGGCGAACATGCCCTCGAGACGATGGACGAGGTCGACGCCTTCTTCCTCATAGAGATGCAGCAATGTCTCGGTGTCGGATCGCGATCGGTAGGTGGCCGCGCTCGATGAGTCCGGGTCGGAGGGCTTCGTGGTTGTAGATCTCGCCGTTGAAGACGATCCAGATGTCTCCGGTCTCGTTCGTCATCGGATTGTGCCCGGCGGGCGAGAGATCCACGATCGACAGGCGGCGGTGCCCGAGGCCGACGCGCCGGTCAGAGCTGACCCACGTTCCAGCGTCGTCGGGCCCGCGATGCACCATGGCATCGCGCATCGACGTCACGAGCTCCCAGCTCACGCTCCCATTGGAGCGGCCGTACTCGAAGATTCCACAGATTCCGCACATGAGCTTCGCCTGCCTTGACCGGACGGCGCGATTATCGCAGACGGGGTGGGAAGCATGCGACCCGTGAAACGCGAGTGTGGACGAGAGTGCGTAATCGAGATTCCCCGCTCAGCGCCTCTGCGTCTCACGTGGCGTCTCTGCGAGAAACCAGTTTCCCGCAGAGGCGGAAGCTGGAGTCTCCAGTCAGAGGACCAGAGCCAAGTCCCACGCACCTCGTGTGGTCCGCCACCCCGCCACTGGCTTATACTGTCGCCCCTGCCGCGGCCGCGCAGACTCCTCACTATGCTGTTTCGTGAGACCCAGCTCTTCAAGGCGATCCTCCTGCTCGTAACGACTTTCGTCACGAGCGGTTTGGGCTATTACGTCCTGGGCTTCTTCAATCCCGACCCGACCGTGCACTGGACGCTGTTCGAGTGCTTCTACATGAGCACGATCACGCTCACGACCGTCGGTTTCGGCGAGACCCTGACGTCGATGGAACACTTCACCGCGGCGCGCGTCTACACGATGTTCGTGCTCGTTTTCGGTACCGGTTTCCTCGTCTACGCGGCCTCGGCCGCCACCGCGTTCATCGTTGAAGGCGAGCTCAAGCACCTTCTGGAGAAGCGTCGCATGCAGAAGAAGATCGAATCGCTGTTGGGCCACTACATAATCTGTGGAGCCGGAGCGACCGGAATATACGTCGTGCGGGAACTGATCGACACGGGTAAGGAATTCGTCGTCGTCGAGAAGGACCCGGAACGCATCGAGCGCCTTCGCCAGATGGGCTGCTCACTCATCATCGAAGGCGATGCGACGGATGACGAGACGCTGCTGTCGGCCGGCATCTCGGCTGCGGCCGGGCTCGGAGCGTGTCTACACGACGACAAGTCGAATCTCTATCTCACCGTGACGGCGCGCCAGATCAACCCGCACATCCGGATCGTTGCCCAGAATCAGGAGATGGGCGCCAGGCCGAAGATGATCCGCGCCGGCGCGAACTCGGCCGTGTCTCCGAACCGAATCGGAGGTCTTCGACTCGTTTCGGAGCTCATCCGGCCATCGGTGACGACGTTTCTCGATTCGATGTTGCGCGACACGACGAAGAACATCCGTTTCGCGGAGGTCGTCGTCGAGGAGGATTCGGAGCTGGCCGGAAAAACGCTCGGAGAAGCGCAGATCGAGAAAAACCCTGGCCTTCCGGTGCTAGCCCTGCGAGCGAAGGACGATGCCGACTTCCATTTCGAGCCGGAAAGCGACGACCGCCTCGAGACTGGTGTCGTCATCATCGTGATGGGCAGCCGCGAACGCGTCGAAGCGCTCGAGAAACTCGCGAAGGCCTGAAGGAAGGCGATCCCGTCAGCCGATCGACGTCTCGTCCGTCTCGCCCGCAACTGACACGATGTCGAAGGCCAGGATCTCGCGGTCGTACCCCTTCAACTCAAGCGCTCCCATCTCGACCGTGACGAACCGCGGCCCAATCGCCTTCATCGTCTCGTCGCTGATGAGGATGTGGCCGGGCTTGGCAGCCGACTGCAGCCTCGCCGCGAGGTTCACCGTGTCACCAATAGCCGTGTAGTCGGTTCGGCGCTCCGATCCGATGTAACCGACCGTCGCGCGGCCCGTGTTGAGACCTATCGAGAGGTTCACCGGAGGGAACCCGAGCTCGGCGATGTCCTCGTTGAGGCGTTCGAGCGCCTCACGCATCTCGAGGGCGGCGATGGCCGCATTCTCGGCGTCGTGCTCGCCGACGTACGGCGCGCCGAAGAGCGCCATGACGGCATCGCCGATGTATTTGTCGAGTGTTCCGTCGTTCTTGAAGATGATCTCGGTCAGCACGCTGAAGAGCCTGTTGAGCATCTCCACGATCTGTTCCGGGTGCGATTTCGCCGACATCGTCGTGAAGCCGCATACGTCGGCGAACAGCACCGTCACCTGCTGGGTGACGCCGCCGAGCTTCAGGCTGTCCGGCGATTCGACGATCTGTTCCACGACGTGTGCCGGAAGGAACCGCTGGTATGCGGCGCGCGCAAGCGCGGCCCGCGATAGCTGCTTGTGAGTTATCGCACTCTCGACGGCCACGGAAACCTGCGCCGCAACGGCGTTCATGAGCTCGAGGTGGTCCTCCGTGAAGATGTCGAGCGGGTTCGGACTGCTCGCGTCGACGTAAATCGCGCCGAGGACGCCGGACTGGCCGATCATCGGCGCGCAGATGGCCGACGTGATGTTCTGGAAGACGACGCTCTTCGCACCCTTGAACTCGTTGAGCGCGTCGGTCACGAGCACCGAAACGCGATCGTCGACCGCCTGTCGGAGGATCGTGCGACTGACTGAGACCCCTTCCTTCTGAACCGCCGAGCTCTTGTCCTTGAAATTCGCGATCGTCGCAATGAGCTCGCCGTCACCGTGCTTCTCGAACACGACGACCCGGTGCGCCGGCGTCAACTCGAAGAGCAGGTCCGAGACCTTCTTGAAGATCTCGTCCATGTTGAAAACCGAGGACAGCGTCTTGCTGAGCTCGAACATGTAGGACAGGATCTCGGCCTTCGATCGCAGCTTCGAGATCTCGTCCGGTGTGGCGGTCTTCTCGAGCCGCCCGACCTTGAACGAGTCGGACTGCACGAGCATGACCGTTCCGCCCTTGGGAATCGGTCCGTCGACCTGCTCGACCTGCGGCGCGTTGCGCGACGCCTCGAAGCGCATCGTCGTCTCGCCGATACGCAGAACGTCGCCTTCACGGAGCAGATGCTCCTTGATGCGCTTCTCGTTGACGAAGGTGCCGTTGGCGCTGTTGAGGTCGACGACAGTAAATCCGCTCTGCAGCTTCCGCACGACGGCGTGCAGCCGCGAGGCCCGGCCATCTCGCAACACGAGATCCACCATTGGCGCCACGCGGCCGATCCGAGTCTCCTTCGATGAGAGCTCGTGGACCGATTCCTTGCCATCGGGGCCGTGGATTACGAACTTCGCCATGTGCTACCGCGCCTCCGAACCTGTCCTTACCATTCGTATTCTCGGTTGATGTCCATCACGTGAATCCGCGGATGGGCGATTTCGGCAAACTCCGCTACGACAGCCCGTCGGAAGAACGGCTTGATGTGCACCGCATAAATGTCAGGCTCGCCGGCGAGCTTCGGAAGCTCTTCGACGAGCGACCGGGGCGTTAGGTGGCCAGAGCGTTCGGCCAGGGGCTCTTCCGTGCTTGGAAACGAGACGTCGACGAAGACCGCCTTGAGGTTATGAAGCTTGCTCGCCTCTTCCCAGAACGTATCGGTCTTGTACGTGTCGGACGAACGCGAGGCTCGTTTCGCCGTCCTCGACGAGCATTCCCGTGCACGTGACCGGGTGGTTCACGAGAATCGGGGTGATGCGAAGCCCGGCCGCCTCGAAAGGCTTGTTGACCTCGATGAGCTGAAACTGGAGCGTCGGCTCGGTGCTGTTCGGCAGAGGGATCTTCGTGAAGTCCGGCCAGATCCGATTGTTGAAGACGTGCTGCTGGAGGTCCGTGATCACCGGGCCGATGCCGTAGACGAGCATCGGTTCGGTCAGAAACGCATAGAGGTCGGCGATCATGATCGGCAGCGAAGCGATGTGGTCCGCGTGCGTGTGTGTCACGACGAAGTGGCGAATGCCGAGCTGATCCTGCGGATTGAGCGAGAAGCCAATGCTCCCGCCGTCGATGACCAATCGGTCATTGACCAGGAACGACGTCAGCGTCTGACAGTCAAACGGCCGCGCCACATTGCTCGGAAGGAGCCGGACCTTCATATCGGAATCTCGCTCGCTCGGATGCGGTCTGTTTCGGAATAGGAGACTGGGTGTGTCGGACGAGTAGCAACCCGGCGGCAAGGATACACGCAAACCGGGAGGAGGGAAACGCGCGCGGCGAGTGGCGCTGAATCCGAAAGGCGAGGCAGGCAGCCGAATGGACTGATCCGTGCGGTGGCTCGGTGCAGGCTCACTGCTCATTTGCGACTTTGCGTCTTCCCTTGCGCCTTTGCGAGAAACTCTTCAAGCCGTCGAAGAGGTTCTCGCAAAGGCGCAAGGAAGACGCAAAGTCGCAAGAGAGCTACTCTGAATCAGGCCTGTGCCGCCGCCGCGTCTCGCATCGCGCCGATAAGGATTCGGGCGACCTCCTCGCGCGTGAACTCAGACGGAGGAACCTCGCCGGCCTGGAGCATCTCGCGAACCTTCGTTCCCGAGAGGAAGACGTGATTCTCCTTGCCGTGCGGGCAGGTCTTCACCGACGCCATCCCTCCGCACACTCGGCAGAAAAACGCGTGATCGAAGAACATAGGCGCGATTCCGATCTCCTCGGGCGTGAACTCGCGGAAAATGTGGTGCGCGTCGAACGTGCCGTAGTAGTTGCCGACACCCGCGTGATCGCGGCCGACGATGAAATGCGTGCAGCCATAGTTCTTGCGGATCAGCGCGTGGAATATCGCCTCGCGCGGTCCCGCGTAGCGCATGTTGGCCGGATTGACGGCAAGCAGCGTCCGGTCGCCGGGGTAGTACTTGTCGAGGATGACCTTGTAGCACTCCATCCGGACATCAGCTGAAACGTCGTCGGACTTCGTCGCGCCGACGAGCGGGTGCAGCAGCAGTCCGTCGACGGTCTCCATCGCACACTTCTGCAGGTATTCGTGCGCACGGTGGATCGGATTGCGAGTCTGGAACGCGACTATCGTCCGCCATCCGCGCTCGGCGAAGGCCGCGCGAACGGCTGCCGGATCGAGGCGGTACTCGGGGAACTCCGGGTTCGCCGGTCGATTGACGAGCGAGACCGGACCACCGAGGAATACGTCACCCTGCGCGAGGACGGCCGCGACGCCGGGATGGGCTTCGTCCGTCGTGCGATAGACCTTCTCGCACTCGTTCGCCTTGTCGTAGGTGAAACGGTCCTCGACGGTCATGACGGCGAGGATGCGTCCGGCGGGATCCGCCAGGGCGACTTCGGTTCCGGGTTCGATGGACGCGGCGACGTCGGATGAAACAGCGAGCGTCACCGGAATCGTCCACGGCAGGCCGTTGGCCAGGCGCATCTCTTCGACGACGCGCGTGTAGTCGGCCTGACCCATGAAGCCCGTGAGGGGGCTGAAGGCGCCAATGGCGATCATCTCGAGGTCCGACATCTGTCGCTCGTCGAGCGTGATGACGGGCAGGGTCGCCGCGCGCGCCACGAGCGCGTCGCGTTCAGCGCCGGCGACCTCGCGATTCACGAGAACGCCGCCGTGCGGTGCAATAGTCTCCATATCGATACAAGTACTCCTTCTGTGTTCGGCCACGATGGCAAGAAAACCGGCAAGTCTATGGGGGTGCCGCGAGGCCGTCAAGGACTGGAGTCGCTCTGTGCCCTCGGTGACTTCGTGCTCTGCTATGGAATCCGTTCCAGGATCAGACAGCGTGTGAAGGCACGGCCAACTCCGTGATCTCTCTGTAACGGGCTCGCGAGCGAAGCCCTGACATCAGCCGAGCGACCGCGGAGCGGTCGAATTCCGCGACCGCGGAGCGGTCGATGAAATAGCCGTGGGTCGCGCGCGGGCGAGTGCAACGAGCCCTCGCGTGACCCGCGGAACCGCCGACCACCACACACCGACCGCGGAGCGGTCGCACTGCGTGGCGAACTCGGTCTCGATTTCTGGGAGAGCTGCTTCCCGACGCACGTAATCTTTGCGACTGTCGATGCGACCGCTCCGCGGTCGGTGCGTCACTGCCGGCGGTTTCGCGGGTCACGCGAGGGCTCGTTGCACTCGCCCGCGCCTGACCCACGGCTATCTCATCGACCGCTCCGCGGTCGCAGGCTCCATTCTACGGTGTACTTGCTGCGGCACGGGTGATACAAACGATGCGAGGGACCATCTCACGAAGGAGCGAATCGTCATGAGCAACGCCTCACATAGCATCGACGTCAACGTCTCGCTCGATCGCGCGTACGCGGTGTGGCGGGACTTTGAGAACTGGCCCAAGTTCATTCCGTTTCTTGCCGAAGTCACCGATACCGGCGATCGCACGGCCGTTGCGAAGGTGTCGACGCCGCTTGGCAAGGTCGAGTGCCACTTCGAGATCACGAACCTCCACGAGCGCGAATCGTTCCAGTGGCGCACGCTGACCGGCGACGTCGATTTCTTCGGCAAAGTCGCCTTCACGGAGCTTTCGCCGACGTCGACGCGCGTTGCCGTGGAGATGGAATACCACGCGCCGCTCGGAAAGATCGGCGAGGCGCTCGCCAGGGTGCTCCATGAGGATCCTTGCGTCGAACTGCCCAAGGAACTCGAGACCTTCAAGGAAGTCGTCGAAAGCGGCAGCGCGGCCTCGGCCTGACGCTCGCCAGCCTGGCGTCGACATCACGGCGAGCAGGGCGCCCGCGCACGGGTTGCGCACGGGCGCCATGCCCGTTCACTGCTTCCCATCCCACACCATCGTTGGAGTCACCACGTACCCATGCGAACGCTTTACCCGCCGATCGAACCCTACGATACCGGGATGCTTCCGGTCTCTCCCGTTCACACGCTCTACTACGAACAGTCAGGAAATCCCGATGGGACGCCCGTGGTTTTCCTCCACGGCGGCCCTGGCGGCGGAACGAAGGCCGACTATCGCCAGTATTTCGATCCGCAGGCCTACCGGATCGTGCTCTTCGATCAGCGAGGATCCGGCCAGAGCACTCCCCACGCCAACCTCGAGGACAACACGACGTGGCACCTCGTCGATGACATCGAGCGACTTCGCGAACACCTCGGAATCGACACATGGGTCGTCTTCGGCGGCTCCTGGGGGAGTACGCTGGCCCTCGCATACGCGGAAACGCACCCGAATACATGCCGAGCTCTGGTGCTTCGAGGCATCTTCCTATGCCGGCGCAAGGAACTGATCTGGTTCTACCAGCAGGGTGCCGACGCGATCTATCCGGATCTCTTCGAGAAGTACATCGCCGAGATTCCCGAGGCGGAACGCGACGACGTCATCGAGGCCTACTACCGGCGGCTGACGAGCGATGACGAAGCGGTCCGGCTGTCGGCTGCGCGAGCGTGGAGTGTCTGGGAGGGCAGCACTAGCAAGCTCATATCCGATCCGGACGCCATCGCGCGGTTCGATGAGCCCCACCTTGCCCTTTCACTCGCGCGGATCGAGTGCCACTACTTCGTCAACAAGGCGTTTTTCGATACCGACAACTGGCTGATCGAGAACGTCGATCGAATCCGTCACATTCCGGCCGTCATCGTCCAGGGACGTTACGACGTCGTGTGCCCGATCATGAGCGCCTGGGATCTGCACCGGGCATGGCCGGAGGCTGAGTTCCACGTCATCCCGGACGCGGGTCACGCCGTTTCGGAGCCGGGGATCGTCTCTGCGTTGCTCGACGCGACCGACCGGTTCCGGTCGGCCTGAGCGGCGACGCGAAGCGGATCGAAAAAAGGGCGCCCGATGTCGGGCGCCCCTTGTTCGGTCAGTTTCGCCAGAGTGCGATGCCGCCAAGCAAGCCGCACGCGTTGCTGACGACAGACGTGCGCGCCGGCAGGTCGCCTTCCAGCTTCTTCGCGTTGCCGCCGCCGATGAAAAGCGCGTGGTAGTTGATGGCGTGGTCGAGCTGTTCGATGGCCTTGCGGACCTGCTTGTTCCAGCGCTTCTTGCCGAGCTTGCTGAGCGCCTTGGCGCCGACACATTCCTCGTAGGTCTTGCCGTCGCGGAACGCGTGATGCGCGAGCTCGAGGTTCGGCACGAGCCGTCCATCGACGAAAAGCGCCGACCCGAGTCCGGTACCAAGCGTCACGACGAGCTCGACGCCCTTGCCGGCAATGGCTCCGAAGCCCTGCACGTCTGCATCGTTGAGCACTCGCGCGGGCTTTCCTAGCCGCTCGGAGAGCGTTGCGGCGAGATCGACCCCGGCCCAGCTATTGTCGAGATTGGGCGCCGTCGCCACGACCCCGTCGTGCACGACGCCCGGGAAGCCGACCGATACACGATCGAACGAACCGTGTTTCGCCGCCTGCGCCACGATGATATCGATGATGGGCATCGGCTCCGCAGGTTTGGGCGTCTCGTCACGCAGACGTTCCGAAACGGGGGAACCGCTCTCGTCGAGGAGCATCGTCTTCACACCGGTCCCGCCGATGTCGACCGCGAGTGTGACGAGTGGCTTCTTCGCGGCCTTTGCGGCGCGAGTGGGCGACGCGGTCTTCTTCGCAGCGGCCTTGGGGCGCGCCTTCGCGGCCGCTGTTGGTCTTCGAGTAGCCATTCCGAGCCTCCGTGCTGATGAGTCTGCTTCCGCGCCGGCAGGTTGACGCCGGTGGCGCGGGAGAGTGTGGCGGCAGGATAACCGCAATCGCCGTCACAACGAAGCACTTACGCTTCGCGTCGCGAGCCGGAAGCAATCATCAGTCGCCAGTGACCGGGGTCGGAGGCACCGTGGCCGGGATAGTCAATACAAGCCCGATGCTCAGGATGAAGATTCCGAATACGAGCAGGGCACCCACAACCGGGAGCGAGCCGAGAAAGGCCAGTGCGAGTACGCCGAGAAGGAGCGCAACGCTCTGTGACCGGCTTCGCTCGCCGAGTAGTCGACGCTGAAGCCATCGGCCGACTAGAAAATAGGCGACAACACGGCCGAAGAGTTGAATGACTATCACCGCGAGCAGGAGCAATCCGGAGATCACGGCCGAAAACGGTCCCGGCAGGGCAACGAGTGTCAGGCCGACGAGGAGGACGCCGGCGAGCGTTCCGACGAGTCCGATCGCTCCGATTCGGAGCGCATCGGCCGACAGTCTCTCTGAAGCTTTGCTGACCTGGGCGGGCGCGATGGCGACGAGGATGATCGCGAGCAGGAACGACGACAACGCCGCGGCGATGCGCCACCCGAGATAGTTCCTGTCGAGCTCGGGCACGAGCAGTTCGCGCGTCGGATTCGCGAAGAAGTCACGCAGCTGCTGGCCGCTGCCGGCCATCACGACCGTCTCAGTCCCGGCTCCGCGACACTGCATGTTGTCGGCCGGCTTGTAGTGCCCTCCCACGATCAGGACGTCGCCGCTGATGTGGCTGCCGGACGACTGAATGACGGATCCGCCGATGGATGCCACGTCGCCGTCAACCGAGCCGTTGACCGTGACGTCGCCCCCGAGAGCGAGCACGCCGCCTCGAACATGACCCACGATCTCGACGGACCGTCCCATGACGACGAGGTCTTCGCGAATGTCGTCGCTCTCGGTGACTACGAGCGTTTCGCCCGGCCCCGAGTCCGCGACGAGCGCGGCTACCGCGAGCCATCCGAAGGCCACCGCTGCAATCGTGATAACCGCGATGCTGGCAATGCGGACGGCGCCTGGAGTCATCGGAGCGTATTGCGGGTGGGCGCCGTCGACTGCCGGCGGTAGCCAATTAGCATCCACACAAGGACCGACGCCATGAAGAGGAAGAGCACCACGAGCCCGCCGACCGGAAGGTGTGCGGCGTGCAGCGCGCCGCGCGAGACAGCCTTGCAGACGATAAAGAGGCTCAGCGCGCTGCTTTCGACCCATCCAAGCGCGAATCGCCCGAGGCATCGCAGTGGTGCAAGATTCGATAGAACCGTCGAGAGGATACCCGTGGGCCAGAGCAGGACCACCGAGAGCATGCCGAGACCGCCGGTCACCGCTGCGGCCCGCTTCCATTCACGTGGTGATCGGAGTGCATGGCCGACGTCGCACTGCGCGCGACGGACGGTTTCGGAAGCGAACTCCGGAGGCGGTGAGAACGCCGACAGGCCCCCCAGGGCGCTGTCTAGCGCCTGCTCAGACTGCAGAACCTGCCGGCACGATTCGCACGCGGCCGTGTGGGCACGCACGCGAGCCGCATCGTCCGGCGAAAGGTCGCCGTCGATGTAGGCCAGAATCTGCTCGAAATTGCACGTCATAACTCAAATCCGCGCACCCCGGACATCCGGCGCTGCGTCGGCGATCAAGAGTCGCATCTTCGGTTCGGTAAGAGACTGGAAGCGGCTGCTGGCTCCGCGATCAGGCGATCCCTTCGATTCCCATCCGGACCAGGTGCTTGCGCATCGCTTCGCGGGCGCGAAAGATGCGGTTCTTCACCGTGCCGAGCGGAAGTCCCGTCACCTCGGCGATCTCGTCGTAACTCAGTTCGCTGACGTGCCGGAGCACGATCAGCTCGCGGTAACGCGGGGGAAGTTTCGAGATGACCTCCTCGATCTGCGCCGATCGCTCCGAATACTCGAGCACTCGCTCGGGCGACGGACCCTTGGCAGGAATCGGAAGCTCGAATTCTTCGTCGTCACCGCTGACCGAGTACAGGGAAGTCACTGGTACCGACTGCTTTCGCAGATGGTCGATCGCGGTGTTGGACGCGATCTTGTAGATCCAGGTCGAGAACTTGAACTCAGGGTTGTAGCGATCGAGAGACCCGTAGACCTTGATGAAAACCTCCTGCGAGAGATCAAGGGCCGTCTCGTAATTGCCGACCATCCGGAACACGAAGTTGGCGATCTGGCGGTGGTAGCGCTCCACCAGCCGATCAAAACAGACACCCTCGCCGGCCGCGGCGCGGGCAACGAGCTCCGTATCGGGAACTACTGCGTATGCGGTTGCCGTCAAACTCATGCTCTCCGTTTTGCCTCTAGTCGCCGCACATTCCCGCGATGTGGCCTCGACAATCAGTTGACGCGTCGAAAACTACGGGGTCGATGCCGCCAAAGTTTCACTCGCCTGGAACGAAATAGTACCACCCAGAACGGTCAGGGCGACGCGACCTTTCAGACTTCGACCGTGATATGGGGAATTTCGCCCTTTCGATGCGAAGCTCGATGTGTTGACGACGAACTCGGCCTCCGGATCGAAACACACGAGGTCCGCGGGTGCTCCCGCGACGAGCGTGCCTCGACCGAGTCCGAAGAGTCGGGATGGAGCCGTCGACATGAGCTCGATGAGCCGGCTCAGGGGCACGATTCCGGGAGCAACGAGATGCGTCAGTCCAAGCGCGAGGCTCGTTTCGAGGCCAACAATCCCGAACGGGGCCCGATCGAACTCGAATGCCTTCTCATCCGCGTGATGCGGAGCGTGGTCGGTCGCGATGCAGTCCACGGTACCGTCGGCAAGACCCTCGACCAGCGCCGAGACGTCGCGGTCGGTCCGAAGGGGCGGGTTCATTTTTGCAGCAGTGTCGAAATCGCCAATCGCGTCTTCCGTCAGACTGAAATGGTGCGGGGTGACTTCGCACGTCACTCGCAATCCGCGAGACTTCGCATCCCGGACAAAGTCTAGTGACCGCGCCGACGAAAGGTGCGCGATGTGCACGTGCGCGCCAGTGGCTTCCGCCAGCAGGCAGTCACGAGCCACTTGAACCTCTTCGGCGACACGATGCATGCCCTTCAGCCCGAGGCGCGCGGCGCAGCAGCCTTCGTTCATGACACCACCGGCCGCGAGATTCCGATCCTCACAATGGTCGATGACCGGAATGCCGACTTCCGCCGCCCATTCCATCGCGCGTCGCATTAGCTGCCCGTTCATCACGGGATGACCGTCGTCGGAAATTGCGATGGCGCCGGCCCGCGCAAGGGAACCGATCGGGGAAAGCTCCTCGCCGGCAAGTCCCATCGTGATGGCGCCTACCGGAAAGACGTTCACGAGCCCGACCTGGCAAGCCCGCGCGAGGATGAGCTGCGTGACGGCGACGCTGTCGTTGGTCGGAGACGTGTTCGGCATCACGCAGACGGACGTAAACCCTCCGGCCGCTGCCGACCTTGAACCGGTGGCAATTGTCTCCTTGTGTTCCTGCCCAGGTTCGCGGAAATGCACATGAACATCGACCAGGCCCGGTGCAACGACGAGACCCGACGCATCGACGCGGCGTTCGTCGGATCCGACGGGAAGACGCTCGCCGATCTCGACGATGTGGCCGTCGCGAATCCTCACGTCGAGCACGTCGTCGATTGAGAGCGATGGATCGACGACGCGTCCACCGCCGATCACCAGGTTCTGCCGGTCGCGTTCACTCATATTCGGACCGAAACTATACTCTGCTGGCCCGCGCAGCGGCCAAGCCTTTGCCGCCCGGGCCGCGGCCTCGCTATGATCCACGCATGAACACGCTCAAGCCCGGAGACACCGTTCGAACGCGGCACGGCGACGTCGTGCGACTCGAGGAATTCATCGACAACGACGAAATTCCGATGTGGCGGTGTGACAACGGATGCGTGTACATCGAACCGGATCTCGAGAGCGTTGACTCGACGTCCGACGAATCCGCGGCCACCTGACGAGGTCCGTGCCAAAAAAAGAAGGGCCACCGGGGCCTTCGATCGTCGTGGCCTGGCGCGGCCGTAACTCTCGTCTCTCTCCCCAATGACCCTCGTCGGTCTGATTGCAGACACTCGAATGAGGCTCACAACGTGAACCGCTAACCCGGCACGATGATCGTCGTTGGCGATGCATTCAGCAACCAGATAATTTCGTCGCCATTCTTCGGCTTTTTCGAAGTCAGCATCCGGCGCGCGGCCGGCATGATCGCGCGTTGTGCTTCGTCCGGGGCTTCCGTTAGGGTTAGCGGCATGGCGATGAAAACAATGCTGCAATTGGGGCTCGTCATTGCGCTTGCGTTGACGAGTGTTTCGGACGGTCGTGCTCAGGAGGCTCCTCTGAGCCTCGACGAGCGTGAAGCCGTCGTCCGACTTCAGAGTGGAAAGGCGAGTGTGCGTCGCGACGCGGCCGGGAAACTCGGAGAGCTCAAGAGCCGTGCGGCCGGTGCGGACCTCGTGCGAGTCGCGACAACCGACCCCGATGCCACCGTTCGACGCGCCGCCATCGTGGCGCTCGGGCGGGTTGGCGATCGGACCCGAATTCCGGAGATGACGCCGGCGCTGGGTGATCCGAACAGTGACGTCAGGCGCGGCGCGATCGAAGGCCTCGTCAACCTCTACATCGGTCGGGACCCAGGGTTCTTCACCCGTGTGCGCTCAGGATTCTCGAAGGCAGTGCCCTTCTGGGACGAGCGAAACTCGACAACAGTCGAGCCGTACGATCCGGTCGATCCACAGGTCATCGCCGCCATCAGCGGACTTCTCAAGGTCGAAGCCGATGACGGAAATCGCGTCGCCGCCGTGCGGGCGCTTGGCGCCCTGCGAGCCGCATCCGAGATCGACGCGCTTGCGGACGCGATGGGTGCGCACGACCATCTGAAATCCGATGTGCTCGACGCGTACGTTCGAATCGGCGACACGTCCGCGGCCCGGTACGCCATTCCACTCTTCGAGAGTTCGAGCGACGACCTCGCGGCCCAGGCCATGCTCACAGCCGGTCGACTTCGTGCAGCCGACAGCGTCGAGCCGCTCCAGAAAATTTATTCGACGGGCGGACCGAAGAAGGGAGTGGTCGGGACCGTGACCTCGGTCTTCAGCCCTGAGCGCAGGAAGGCCGCGATGCAGGCACTGGCGCTGATCGGAGATCCACGTTCCGAGTCGCTGTTTCTCTCGGATCTCTACGACAAGGACCCGGACATTCGACAGGCGTGCTACGACGGTCTTGCACGAATGGCGGACCCGAAGTTCCTCCCTCTCGTCACTCGAAACGGCCAGCTCGAAAAGAAAGAGGACGTTCGCCTCGCCCAGTCGTTCGCGCTCTACAAGATGGGCCAGCCGGGCCTGTTCGGAGTCCTTGCGACGGCGCTTCGAAATGGATCGCAGCGTGAGCAGGCTTCCGGATACGTCCTCGAGGCAGACAACCAGACGCACCTGATGCCGTTCCTGCAGGCTCCCGACGGTGACGCGCAACTGGTCGTCATCGAGGCGCTCGGGAGGATCGGCGACAAGGATGCCGTCGAGGCGCTCCGTCCCCTCATCCGAGGATCGAAGCCGGACGTGGCGCTCGCGGCCGACCGCGCCGTCCGTCGCATCGAATGGCGCATTGCGAACGCACCGGCGCCGCAGCCCTGAGCAGTGGACCTCGAATACGCTGAATGCGCGAAGACCGCAGCGAGCAGGATCTCGCCGCGGTCTTCGCTGTTCCGGCCTCGAGCTGCCGGACTGGCGCGCCGTGGAGCCTTCAGTTTGCCTGCGCAGAGACCTTGACGTTCACGTGGTTGCCGCGACGGGCGAGCTCGAACGGAACCGACGTCAGGTAGTGATCGGTGTTGCCGCGCTTGCTGAGTGCGACGTAAGCGCCTTCGGGCACGTGGACCTTGTACGTGGCCGATGAGAAGGCGGCCTTCACCGTTCGCGACACGATCCGTGGTATCGAGGGACATCTCGATCCGGCGCGGTTCCGCCGAGTCCACCGGTCTGCCATCGTGAACGTAGAGAAGATTCACGAACTGCGTCCGCAGGCCCACGGTGACTACCGAATCGTGCTCGACGGCGGCGCCCAGCTCACGCTCAGCCGGAGCTACAGGTCGGCGCTTGGCGCGCTGCTGAACGCAACCGGCTGACACCGAGTTTCCGGCGCTATCGGTGCGTGTCGCGGCACCGCGTTACAGAGCATCAGTACCGTGCGCGGTAGCGCACGGGTCAGACCTCCCGGCGAGGTTGTCGTGACGGAATGGGCGTCCGGCGGGGCGTCCTGCTTGGTAGTGCAAGGTGCCCCGTTTTTTGAGCCGCGAGCGGTAGCGAGCGTCCCACGGACGGTCGAACGGTTCAGATCTCTTCCGTCCCTCTGCAACGACGAGTCTGCGATTTCAGGCACCGTCCGTGGGACGCTCGCTACCGCTCGCGGCTCAAGGAACGGGGACCGGCTGACCCGGCGGGGCGTCCACGGACGGTAGAACGGTTCAGATCACTTCCGTCCTCTGCAACGACGAGTCTGCGATTTCAGGCACCGTCCGTGGGACGCTCGCTACCGCTCGCGGCTCAAGGAACGGGGACCGGCTGACCCGGCGGGGCGTCCCACGGACGGTAGAACGGTTCAGATCACTTCCGTCCCTCTGCAACGACGAGTCTGCGATTTCAGGCACCGTCCGTGGGACGCTCGCTACCGCTCGCGGCTCAAGGAACGGGGACCGGCTGACCCGGCGGGGCGTCCAGTGACTCGGCAAAACACAGAGGTCCGCGGAAACCTGCAGTCTCCGCGGACCTCTCGGGTGTTGTCGCGCCAGGACTACTTCTTCGCCGCGAGCATCGAGGTCAACTGTGCCTCGAGGATCTGCTCGACACCGTTCTCGTAACCGACGTTGCGATATCGGATCGTCCCCGAGCCGTCGATCATGAAGACCGTCGGGAATCCCGGGATCTTGTAGGCCTCGGCGGCGACGCGGTCGTGGTCGAGAACGACGGGGAACGTGTACTTGTTGGCGGCCATGAAGTCGGTGACCAGCTTGACGCGCGCGGCCGGTTCACCGGGGCGTTCCCAGTTCATGCTGAGGAAGGCGACGCCCGGGTTGTCCTTGTACTTCACGTAGAGCTCCTGGAATTTCGGCAGCTCCTGACGACAGGGCGGGCACCACGTTCCCCAGAAATCCATGACCACGACCTTGCCGGCAAAGTCCGAAAGCTTGACGGACTTGCCGTTCAGATCCAAAAGCTGCCACGCGGGAGCCGCCTGCTCGAAACGGCGCGACTCGAAGATTACGAAATTGCGCGAGACCTCGCGCGCCTCGGCGAGGCGCACATCGAGGCCCTTCTCGGAACCGTTCTTCTTGGTCCAGAGTGCCTTGAGCGGCGCTTCGGCGGAATGGTCCTCGCCGAGGTAGACGGCAGCCGATCGGACGTAGGCGTCGATGGCTGCGTCGCTCTCACCCGACTTCTCGAGAGCCACCCCGAGGTGGTAGAGAATTTCCTGGCTACCCGGCGCGAGCGAATCCGCGGCCTTCAGGTTCTTCACCGCTGCCGGCACGTCGCCCTTCCGGGTAAGGGCCCACCCAAGCGAGTCCTGCACGGCGGCGCGCATCTCGGCGTCGATGTCCGCCGGGAGCGCCGCGAGTGACTCGGACGCAAGCGCCGCGGCCTTTTCGAGCATCTCACCGCGATTCGCGAGCTCGGAGGCCACTTCGTTCTGGATCATGGCCTTGTCTAGGGCGTCCGTCGAGACCGCGGCCGCCTCGTCGTACGCCTTGACGACGTCCGTCGACGGTGCCTTCGCCGCTATCAGTCCGCGCATGATGCGGTGCTTAGCTTCCGGAATGAATCCACTGTCCGGATGTGCGGCCACGAAGGCGCGCAGCTCGGCGACCCGCTCGGCCGGGGCCTCGGTACGCACGGCCTTGAGGAACGCCTGACGCTCGTCAGCCGCAGGCGCCTGAGCCATCGAGGTCGGGGCCGCAATCGCCAGGCCGACGGCGAGCGCCAGCGTGAGTGCTATCTGCTTCATTGAATTGGAGACCTCCGGGAAAGAATGACACGCAGCCCACGGCTCCGTGACGGTATGTACATACGCGCGACGAGGCTTTCGGTTGCCCAAATTCTAGTTCCGGTCCCGCGGCGCACCGAACGTGCAACGCGCGACCGCGTGCTATAGTCTCACGCTTTCGTTGATGGATGAGCCACGTTCGGGGGAGAGCCGTTGAAGGAGCGCACCACGAAGCCGGTCCTCTCGATCGTCATACCGGCATACAACGAGGCGCAGCGAATCGAACCGTCGCTCGAACGGATTCGGTCGTACCTCGCGAGCCGAGGCGAAACGATCGAGGTCCTCGTGGTGGACGACGGATCGAACGACGGGACGGCCACGGTGGTCGAACGCGAGGTTTCCCGATTTGCAGACGTCGGTCTCACGCTTCGTGTCCTTGGCGACGGCAGGAATCATGGAAAGGAGCTGCGGTCCGCGTCGGCATGCTCGCGTCGAAGGGCGACATCGTCCTGTTTTCGGACGCCGATCTCTCTGCGCCGATCGAGGAGCTGCCGAAGCTCGTCGACCCGATTCGCGCGGGCGAGGTCGACATCGCCATCGGATCGCGCGCGCTCGATCGATCACTTGTCGGAGTACACCAGTCGGCGGCGCGCGAGGTGGCAGGACGGCTTTTCAACCTGCTGATGCGAGGTCTGACCGGGATGCCGTTTCGCGACACGCAGTGCGGGTTCAAGGCGTTCCGGGCCGAAGCCTCGCGCGACGTCTTCGGCCGGGTGCTCATCGAGCGATTCGGGTTCGACGTCGAGGCCCTCTTCGTCGCGCGGAAGCTCGGATATTCGGTCCGCGAGGTTCCGGTTGTGTGGAACAACGTCGAGGGCTCGACCGTCGGACTGATGAGCGGCCTCAACGGCTATGCGGACGTCCTGCGCGTGCGGTTCAACGACCTCCGGGGCCGGTATGGGAAGCGACGCGCGGCACGGGCGGTGAACACAGATTGAGTCCGGCACCCGAGCAGGACATGGATCGGAGGCATCGATGGGAATGAAGAACCATTTGCGACTTCACGTCAACATCGACCACGTCGCGACGGTGCGTCAGGCTCGACGAGCGTACGAACCGAGTCTTGGCGCCGCTGCATCACTGTGCGAGGTCGCCGGCGCGGACGGAATCACGGTGCATCTTCGTTCCGATCGACGCCACATTCAGGATGACGACGTCAGGCTGCTTCGCGGTCTCGTGACGACACATCTGAATGTGGAGATGGCGGCTACGGACGAGATGGTCGACATCGCGATCGCGTTGCGTCCCGACACCGTCACGCTGGTCCCGGAGTCGCCCGACGAGATCACGACCGAGGGCGGCCTCGATGTGGTCACCCATCGTGCGAGGACGGAGGCCGCCGTCCGGCGGCTCGTCGACGACGGGCTCGACGTCAGCATCTTCATCGAACCGGACGCCGATCAGATCGACGCGTCAGCGGCGATCGGTGCGCACCAGATCGAGCTGTGCACGGCTCGATACGCGGTCCTCACGGAGGCGCCGAGAGGCGTTGCCGTACACCACGCGACCCGATTGACGGAAATTGCCGCTGAGACCGCGCGCCACTCCGACGCGTCTCGACGCGCAGCGGCGGCGGGGCTCCGTGTCGCTGCCGGTCACGGCCTGACCTACCTCAATGTCGCCCCCATCGCTGCGATTGGGGAAATGGAGGAACTCAACATCGGCCACAACATCATTGCCCGCGCGATCCTCGTCGGACTCGACTCCGCGCTTCGCGAAATGCGATCCGCGATCGAACGGAGTCGGTCCTGAGCCGCCAGCGTCCCGTGTCCGCGCCGCCGCGGGTGCCGAGGCCGGCGGCGCATTGCTGGAAGCTCGTCGTCGAGTACGACGGCACCCGCTACGGTGGCTGGCAAGAGCAGCGCAATGCCACGACCGTGCAGGGTGTCCTGCGCTCCGCAGCCGAGAAGGTGTTCGAGGAGCGTGTCGAGATTGGCGCCGCGGGACGCACGGATGCCGGTGTGCACGCGCTCGGCCAGGTTGCGCACCTGCGAACTACGCGGCCGATGGCGGCCAAGGCGCTGTTCTACGGCCTCAACGACGCACTGCCGCCGGATGTAAACCTGCTGCGAATCGACCCAGCTGCCGTGTCGTTTCACGCCCGCCACCAGGCGCTCGAGCGCTCGTACCTCTACCAGATCTCGACGCGTCGGACCGCTTTCGGGAAGCGTTTCGTGTGGTGGGTGAAAGACTCGCTGGACGAGTCGGCGATGGCGACGGCTGCATCGCTCTTCGAGGGACGTCATGACTTCGAGAGTTTCTGCGACCGGGACGATCCGAAGGACTCCACGCTCGTCCACGTGCGCGAATCGCGGATCGTCGGAGCCGGTGACCTTCTGCTCTACCGGGTCGCGGCGTCGCACTTTCTCTGGAAGATGGTCCGCCGAATGGTTGGGACCCTCGTGGCCGTGGGCCGGGGACAGCTCACGCCGGCAGAGGTTTCGACGCTGCTGCGCACTCCATCGCGCGTCCCGGCGCCACTGACGGCGCCGCCATCGGGACTCTTCCTCGAACAGGTTAGGTACATCGCCGACGAGCCGCAGCGCGAGCTCGTGCCGGCCTTTCCCGTAGAGTGACGCCATCGGAATTCCCGGGATGATCAGAAAGACCTTCACGAAACTCGTCTACGGACTCAAGACGAAGCTACACGAATCGGGCAAGCGGCACGATGTGATCGCATTCGACCATCGAGTCGACTTGCAGCGAGGCGGCGAGGGCGCGCCGCTGCTCTACCTGCACAGCCTCATCGGCGAGACAAGGTGGCTGCCCTTCCATCAGAAGCTGGCCAGGACCTTCGACGTCATCGCCCCGGCGCACCCGGGCCTTGGCGGAACGGAATCCGCGGGCATCGACTCGATCGAAGACGTCGCTTTTCATTATCTCGATCTGCTCGACGCGCTCGAACTGAGAAACGTCAACCTGGTTGGCGTGAGTTTTGGCGGCTGGATTGCCGCGGAGCTTGCGGTCCGCGCGCCAGAGCGTTTTGGACGGCTCGTGCTCGTCGATGCTTTCGGGCTCGAAGTCGCCGACGCT
Source organism: Blastocatellia bacterium (assembly GCA_016705245.1). Classification (GTDB taxonomy): domain Bacteria; phylum Acidobacteriota; class Blastocatellia; order UBA7656; family JADIYM01; genus JADIYM01. The sequence goes on from JADIYM010000005.1 coordinate 331,966, forward strand.
CCGGCGGCGGATGTGGGCGCAATCCGGAATGACGTTCGGGCGCTGAGGAGCCGGATCTTTGCCGAGCCGGACGGGCCGATGGCGGAGATCGCGCTGCCTTTCAAGGCCGGGTCGGACCGGGCCGAAGCCGCCTCGCGAACGGTCGAGTCCGCGACGCAACTCTCGCCGTTGCTCGGGACCGCGAAGCTCGAGCGGAGGCTTCGGCGGATCGTCTGTCCGACGCTGGTGATGTGGGGAGATCGGGACCGCGTTGTGCCGCTCGCTCACGCAGAGGTGTGGCGCGACCGGATCGAAGGCGCGAAGCTCGTGGTGCTTGACGGATGCGGGCATCTCCCGCCGTTCGAGGCGGAGGATCGCTTCGTGGACGCCGTGACGGAGTTCTGCGCGAGCCCAGCGTGATCTCCGTGATCTCTGCGCCTCTGCGCTCTCTGTATGCGAAGCTCGGAAGAAGGCTTCGCATACAGAGAGCACAGAGGCGCAGCGATCACGGAGTCATCACCCGGATCTCCGGCTCGTCACGAGCGCCGATGCCTGGTTGGTCGGCGTGATGATGATCTCGTTGATCTGCACGTGCGGCGGCCGCGACGCGCAGTAGACCACGGCGTCAGCGACGTCGTTCCCGGTCAGGACCTCGATGCCTTCATAGACGCGCTTAGCACGCTCGACGTCTCCCTCGAAACGCACGACGCTGAACTCGGTCTCCACGAGTCCCGGATCCACCGTGCTCACACGGATCGGAGTGTCGACGAGGTCCATGCGCAGTCCTTTCGTGATCGCATCGACGGCGAACTTCGTCGCGCAGTAGACGTTGCCGCCCGGGTACAGCTCGTGGCCGGCGATCGACCCGATGTTGATCACGTGCCCGCGGCCCCGCTCGACCATGCCCGGCACGAAGGCCCGCGTCACGTGAAGCAGGCCCTTCACGTTCGTGTCGATCATCCGGTCCCAGTGCTCGATGACGCCTTCGTGGAGCTTGCCGAGGCCGAGGCCGAGACCTGCGTTGTTCACGAGCACGTCGACCGCAGCCCACTCAGCCGGAAGGGCCGCCAAAGCGGCGTCAACCGCGGAGGCATCGCGAACGTCGAGCTCGATTACGTGCGCCTCGGTGTCCAGGCCATCCGCAAGCGAATCGGCAAGTGACTGAAGTCGCTCGACCCGCCTGGCTGCGAGCAGGAGGCGAGCGCCCTCAACGGCAAATGCCCGAGCGCAGGCTTCGCCGATGCCCGAGCTCGCGCCGGTGATCATCACGGTTCGGTTTCGAAGACTCGTCATGCCGGTTTCCCCGTCGACGGCCAGACTGCTACATCCGCCGCCATGTAGACCATCACCGCGAGCGCCGCAATGCACAACTTCAGATCGATCGGCTTGATCTTGTCCAGTGTGTCGGCGTGCGTGTGGTGGTAGTGGAAATACGTCGAGCTGTCGACGTCCAGGTTGCCGCCGGGAACACCCTCGCGCATCAGCGGTCCGATGTCGGCCCCACCGCCGTTCGCGGCGAGCTTCCCCGCGCCGATCGGCTCGAGAAGACTCATGATGTCGGCCATCAGGGCCCGAAGTCCCTCGTTCGTCGTGGTGAGCGCGAGACCTTCAGGCTTGAAGGTGCCCGAGTCCGTTTCGACCGCGAGCAGATGGTTCGCGAGCTCGGCGCGGTGCGTTGCGAGGTACTCCACACCGCCGCGCAGTCCGTTCTCCTCGTTCGTGTAGAGCACGACCCGGATTGTCCGTTTCGGGCGCAGGCCGAGCTTCTTCAGCAGCCGGATGGCTTCCCAGATCTGAATGCACCCGCCGGCGTCATCGTGCGATCCCGTTCCCGTGTCCCACGAATCGTAGTGCGCGGCGAGCAGGATGATCTGGTCGGGATATTGCAAGCCCTTCAGCTCGGCAACGACGTTCGCCGATTCCACATCGGGCAGCATCTTCGCATTCATGACGAGCCGCAGCCGGAGGCGCTCGCCCCGGGACTGCATGCGTCCGAGAGTCTCGGCGCCCTCGATCGTTATTGCGGCCGCCGGTATCTTCGCGACAGCTTCGTCGTATCTGAGCGCGCCTGTGTGCGGTGTGTCGAGACTGACCGGGCCTACCGACCGTACGAGCACTGCTACGGCTCCGTGCTTCGCCGCCCGCGAGGCTCCGGATCCGCGATACTGCACGGTTGCGCCGTAATCCGTGTACGGCACGTTGTAGCAGACGATCTTGCCGCGCACCGCTTCACCTAGCCGCTCGAGCTCGTCGTAGTTGCTGACGACGACGACGTCGGCGGTCACGCCCTCCGGACCCGTCCCGACGCTGTTGCCGAGCCCGAGCATTGAAAGATCGCGCTCGACGGGTTCGAGCAGCGTGGCGCTCTCTGCGCCGCGCACCCAGTGCGGCACCATGACCTTCTCGGTCCGCACGTTGTCGAGACCGTCACGCCGCATCTCGTCTGCCGCCCATACGATTGCCTTTTCGAGCGCAGCCGAACCGCTCAGCCGGTGGCCGATTCGGTCGCCGATATACGCGAGACGGTTCCAGCCCGTATCGTCGACAAGCGCCGCGCCGATGATCCGGCCAGCCGTTTCCCGGCGTTCCGGCGTGAGCACCGGCGACGGCGATGCAGGCTGCTGCCCGGCGACGGCGAATGGCGGCGTCACCATGACAGTGGCTAGAAGCAGCGAAACCGCGACAGACGCAAGATAGCGCACGTGGAGTCCTCCAGATCGGTGACTGAAAGCCCCGACCTTACCATGACCGAGATCACCGGTTCGATGAGGACCCGGCTGAGTTCGTCTACCTAGCAGTGACGGCCGAGGCGGCGCTTCCCACAATCCTCTCGAGATCGGCGACGAGTTTCGGCGCTGCTTCAGAGAGCACCTCGTGGCCATCCGCCGTGACGAGTACGTCGTCCTCGATCCGTACGCCGATTCCGCGCCAGGTCGGCGCCACCGTCTCGCAATCCTCCGCGACATACAGACCGGGCTCGATCGTGATGACCATGCCCTCCTCGAGCGGCCGCCACGCATCGCCGGACTTGTATTTCCCGACGTCATGCACGTCGAGCCCCAGGTAATGCCCGGTCTTGTGCATGTAGAACGTCTTGTAAGTCCCCTTCTCGATCGCCTCGTCGACCGGGCCGTCGATGAGTCCAAGCTGGACGAGTCCCGACGTCATCGTTCGAACGACACCCTCGTGAATCTCGTGCTGCGTGACGCCAGGGCGGACGCGGGAGATCGCCTCGAGTTGGGCTTCGAGGACGACTTCGTAGATCGCGCGCTGCTCCGACGAGAATCGGCCCGAGACCGGCCACGTTCGCGTGATGTCCGAGGCGTAGTAGCCGAACTCGCTGCCTGCGTCGACGAGCACGAGGTCGCCGTCCTCTATTCGTCGCGTGTTCTCGATGTAGTGCAGGATCGTCGCATTTGCGCCCGACCCGACGATCGACGGGTAGGCGGGTCCGTTGCCGCCGAGTCGTCGGAACGTGTACTCGATGAGGGCCTCGAGCTCGTATTCGTGCATCCCGGGCATCGCCGCGGCCATCGCCGCGCGATGGGCTTCGGCGCTAGCCGCTGCGCCGCTGCGCATCACCGCGAGCTCCTCGGGAGACTTTCGCAGCCGCATCTCGTGGACGATCTCGCCCGGATCGAAAATCGTGTGCGGTGCGGGTCCCTTCGCGCGCCGGGTCGTGTGATAACTCATCAGCAACTCGATGACGCGCCGATCGAAGGCTTCGTCGCGTCCGAGCCGATAGGCGAGTCGCTCCCGCCCGTCGACGTACTCCGGAAGTCTCGCATCGAGTTCCGACATGGGAAACGCGACGTCGGCGCCGTATTCGAGGACGGCGCCTTCGACGCCGGCCCGCCGACCGTCCCAGACCTCTCGCTCGGGATCGCGCGGACGCACGAAGAGTACGAACTGGTGTTCCGGGTGCTTCGGCGCGAAGACCGCGACGGCCTCCGGTTCCGCAAAGTCCGTGAGGTAGAGCACGTCGCTGTCGGCGCGGTACCGGTGGTCCGAGTCGTTGCTTCGCAGACGCGTGGGCGCGGCGGGAAGGATCGCGACGCCATCGCCGAGCGCGTCGAGGAACCGTTCGCGCCGGGCTCGGAAGACTTCGGGAGTGAGTTTCGTCGTCATCTCGGGTCGTCCATTACGTTCACGCCGACGGTGCATAAACGGCCCCGTCGGCGGGACGTCAATCGGATAGTCGCTCGTATGCAGCGTTGCGTTTCACGGGCCGGAATCCTTCGGCCTCGATGACGCCGCGCAGCATGTCTTCGGTCGCCTTGTGGTTCGCGCCTGCGGCCGAAATCACGTTCTCTTCGATCATGATCGAGCCAAGGTCGTTCGCGCCGCCGTGCAGCGCGCGACGGCCGACGTCGAGTCCCTGCGTGAGCCACGAGACCTGGTGGTTCGGAATCGTGTCGAGGTAGAGGCGGCCGACGGCGAACCATCGAAGGAACTCATCCTCCGGAATACGGTCGGGATACGCTCGCCCGAGCGGAGTATTGTCGGGCTGGAACGTCCACATGATGAACGCGTAGAAGCCGCCGGTCCGCGCCTGAACGTCCTTGAGCATCCGCATGTGCTCGATGCGATGCTCGAGCTTCTCACCCATCCCGAACATCATCGTCGCCGTCGAGCGGATGCCGAGGTTGTGCGCGGTCTCCATGACCTCGAGCCATTCGACTCCGGTGCATTTCGTCGCGCGTCGCTTGCGGAACGAGTCGACGAGGATCTCCGCTCCGCCGCCGGGGATAGAGTCGAGACCGGCGTTCTTGAGTCGCTGCAGCACGTCGCCGAGCGGCAGGCCCGAGACGTCGCGCATGTTGATGATCTCGGGCGGCGAGAAACAGTGCAGGTAGATGCTCGGGTAGCGTCGCTTCAGCTCCGACAGTAGGGTCTCGTAGTAATCGAGCGGGAGGTCCGGGTGCAGGCCGCCCTGCATCAGCACGCCGCTACCGCCGAGCTCGAACATCTCTTCGACGCTCTGGAAGATCTGTTCGTTCGGAAGGACGTATCCCTCGGGATGTCCAGGCTTGCGATAGAACGCGCAGAACGAACAGATGGCCGAGCAGACGTTCGAGTAGTTGACGTTGCGATCGATGACGTACGAGACAACGGGCTCGGGATGCAATCGCCAGCGGACGGCATCGGCAAGTCGAAGCAACTCGTCGGTCGGGACCTCGTGGACAGCGACGAGCCATTCCTCGTCCGAGAGGGGGTCACCGACTTCGATCCGGGCGGCGAGTTCGGCAGCAGTCGCGGATGCTGTGGAGCTCATAGCAGTACAGACCTCAACTCAAATCCTGCCGCGGATCTTCTCGAGGATACACGAGTCAGCGCCGGCCGAGCCATTCGACATAGCTGATCGCCCGAAAGGTGACGAGCGTCGCGAAGCCGACGATTAGGAAGATCAGGCCAAAGCTCTGCGCCTCACCGTTCAGACGGCCGTAGCCCCAGACGAAGAGTGCAAGCGCGAGGACGAACGGGACGTCGAGCCCGGGACGAAAGAGTGCGATGTCGCGCGGCTGCTCGTCGACGAGTGCCACGGCGCACGAGACGCATTCGTCGACCGCCTTCACGTATCGCGCGTGGCACGTCGGACAATAACGGACGCGACGGTCCGCGGCGGGTGACGGGCCGTCGCCGGCCGAAGCTTCGGCCACGGCCGCATTCGGGTCGGTCGCCGGCGTATTTTCCAGTTCGACCTCGGCCGTCGTGGCCTCGGTGCTGTGTGAAGTCTCGGTCATCAGGACGTCCTTTCAGTTGGAGAGGCGGGAGTATACCAAGATCTGTACGCACTTCGTCCTGTCGAGCGTTCGTTGCCGCGCTATCGCATCGAGGACGCCGCGATCGGGGTTCGATGTTTGCGAGGATTGGCATCGACTCGCGCGGACGACTCGGGACTGCGTATACTTCGGCCCGGCCGGAGGGTTAGGCTAATTGGTAAGTCACCGGTCTTGAAAACCGACGCGCGTAAGCGCTTGGGGTTCGAGTCCCCCACCCTCCGCCATCCGTTCCGTCGCTCGCTTTGACGCTGTGCTCAAGACTCTATGACCGAGCCGACTCTGCCTTGCTGCGGTCGCCGGCGAGCGGGACGCCGCAGTCCGAGCACATCGTCGCTTCGGCGACGTAGGCTGAACCGCACGAAGGGCACGCCCACGGGCCCTTGAGCTTTACGGGACCCTTCCGGCGTTCGCGACGGATCACTCGGTCGACGGCCGTCACCGTTCCCGCCGAAACTGCGCCGATCGCGACCGCGACCAGCGCCGGACGCCACGTCGGACCGCTCATCAGGCCAAAGTCGAACGCAAAATAGGACAGTGCCGCCGACAGCAGTCCTGCAACTGCGAACCCTAACCCCAGGCCCCGGCGCGGCGCTTCCGACATCAGGAGCTCCGACCTTTCATCCCGGTCATAGCGTGACGAGTGTCCGTCAAATCACGTTTCCGTTGATCTGCCTGTCGAAAAACGGGCTCGGGTTGAATAGGACGATTCGAGGCTTGCTGGACATGAGTACTGGCTTACTGGTCACGTTCGACGCGCCGCCGGGTTGCCGATGAACGAAGGAGCATTATGCGCTGCGGTTGAGAAACACCGCAACCGGCGCGCATCGCGCGTAGTGGGTCAATCTGACCTCGTCTCGCGTCGGTTCGGTCTTTCCCATGTCAGTTGCCCTGTTGCGCCTTTGCGTCTTCTCTTGCGCCTTTGCGAGAACTTCTTCGACGGCTTGAAGAGTTTCTCGCAAAGGCGCAAGGGAAGACGCAAAGACGCAAAGTGAGCAGTGAGCCTTCACCCGCTCCGTGAGTCGCTGCGGACGAAAAAACGGCGCGACCCGCATCGGGATCGCGCCGTTCCAGCGTCAGATGACTGATGAGAGGAGTTACTTGAGCGCTGGAATCTGGAGCTTCATGCTCGCCGGGACCGCGCACGCGACCGGGACACTCTGCGGGTCCGCTTGCATCCTCTCGTAGTATTCGAACACGAAGTCCTTGAAGCCGCCGTGGCCCCAACGCGTGTAGAAATCGTAGTTCAGCATCTCCTGGTAGGCCTGATCCACGTTCCATCCATTCTGCGTCATCCGGTAGACCGCGATGATCGATCCGGTCCGATGTCGGCCGCCGGCACAGTGCACGTAAGCCTGTCCGTCCGTCTCGTCGAGCACCTTCATGAAGGTAACGACGTCCTGGTCGGTTGGCCGCTTGCTGTCGTCGATCGGAATGTTGACGTAGATGAGTCCGGCTGCTTCGGCAAGCTCGCGGGAGTTCTTCTTCGAGTCGAGGCGCAAGTCGATGACCGTCTTGACGCCAAGCGCCTTGAGCTGACGATACTCGTCGCCCTTCGGCTGATCGCCGCGGAACAGCTTTCCGTCCACGACACCGAAATTGCTGAGGGTCAGCCCGGGAACATCGATCGGCAGGTAGGAATCGTGCACCGTCGGCGCAACGACGACGCCACCACCGCCACCGCCAGCGAACACCGCCAGCGCGAACATGGGCGCGGCGCAAACTGCAGCCACGGCCCGTCGAACGAAAAGAAATCTAGCCATAATAAGAACGACTCCCCGACCACGCATCAATGAATTGAATGGAACACCGCGTCCGATGCGAACTTCCACTCACTGGTTGCCAAACCGGAACACGAGGATCATAACGCCGCGCCAGGATGAGGCCAAGAAGAATGTTCGTCAATAATGACAAGTTTCTTGTCCGATTCGCCGATGCGCGTGACGACGTTGAGAGCACCGAGCACAACTGCCGGGATGCCCTGTCCCGGGAATACCGTGTCGCCGACGACAAATAGGCCGGCAAACGGCGTCGCGGGGCGACTTGCGTTGGCCAGGGCGGCAAATGTCGACGGGATGCCGCCGACCCGACCCATGGACCGGCCCGTGTACCGGACAAACGTTCGAGGAGAGCCGGCGAGCGCCGCTTCGACGTCGAACCGACCGAGACCGCTGAATCGCGTCACCCTGTCGATGACGGCCTCGAGCACCCGATGTTTGGCGTCCTCATGTGCCGCGGCATCGAGATCCCACCACGGCACTACGTCAGTATGAGTCGAGATGGTTACGGCTCGACGACCGTCTGGCGCCCGCGACGCGTCACCGCGGGGCGAGATCGACACAAAAACCGAACTCGAACCGGTCACCGGGAGCGGTTCGTCGAAGACAACCTGATGATGAAGGGCCGGATCGCTGCCGAACGTATCCCTCACGGCGAGATAACCGGTGAACGCGCCCCAAGCCGGAAGCCGCGCTGCGCGCCGACAGCGAAAATGCTCGCCTATGGCGCCGCCACCGACCTGGCCCATGTCCCACACCGTGAGGTTCGAGATGACGCGCCGCGCCAGATACTCACCCCGACGTGTCCGTACGCGGTACCGGCCATCGGCAGCCTCGATCAGATCGACCTTGTGGCCGTATGTCACCGTGCCGCCGTACCTTCGAATGGCCGACACGAGGGTCTCCGCCAAGCCGCCGACGCCACCGGGCGACGTGAAGTTTCCGAAGTTCGTGTAAGTCAGCCCCATCGCACCGACCGCCAGCGGCACGGTCGCGGCGTCGGCCTGGGCAGTGATGAGGAGCTGCTCGTCGACGAAACGCGCAAACCTGGACGACACGGTCCCGAGACGCCTGGACATCGCTCGGGCCGTCGACGTGGCGAATGCCGGCAACAGTCGGAGCCCGTCCGGTCCTGCGCCGACAACGGTCCGTACCAGATCCCGAATGTTCGAAGGAGGGAAACGATCGGCATTCCGTGCGAGGCGCCACCCGAGATCCGCCACGCGAAACAGATGCTCCCAGAAGCCTCGCTGCGAGGCCCCGAAATGACGGCAGGCCTCGTCGATCCACGCCTCGCGATCCGTATGGCGGTCGATGCGCCGGTCGTCCAGCCAGATCGACATCCCGGGGTCGACGATACTAAGGCCGAAATCAACCTCTAACTCCGCAGCTAGTCTCGCCAGCGGCATGTCGCCTTGGGCGCCGCAAATGGTCGTCGCACCGGCGTCGAATCGGTAGGGACCACGTCGAAAAGTCTGTCCGCAGCCGCCCGGCAACCCCCCGGCTTCGAGGACGACAACCGAGTGTCCCTGCTTCGCGAGCAAGGCCGCAGCTGCAAGGCCGCCGAACCCTGCTCCGACAACGACGATATCGGACAGCTTCGGGTCCGAGGCCACTTACATCCTCGCGACGAAGCGGAGCAGGTCGCGAAGGTTCTCGCAGTAAGCGTCGTGCGGAAACCTTGCACGAACCCCGGGCTCCGAAAACCCGACGCCGCCAATGACGACTCGCGCGCCTGTTTCGCGTGCAAGGGTGCAGAGCTCGCCGTATTCGCGTGACTGCCGATCGAGGTCGTTGAGCAGGGTCGAGCTTATGCAGACCAGGTCCGGACGGTACCGTTCGACCGCGTCGCGAAACGAGAAGAACGGCGTATTCATGCCGAGCGTCGTGACCGTCCAGCCTTCGAGCTCGAGCAGAAACGAGATGAATCGAGAGGCCATTTCGTGCAGCTCGTCTTCCGGACATCCGACAACGGCCGTCTTTCCGTTGGACGGGCGGCGCAGCATCTCCGGCTGGAGCCTCGTCAACGCATCTACGGCAGTTCGAGTGGCGATGTGTTCGTCGGCGACGGTCAGTTCACCGGTTCTCCAGCGTTCTCCGATCCGATGCATGGCCGGCGTCACGACCTGCTCCTGCAGATCGACGGCCGGAATACCGCGAAGGTAGGCACGCGCCAGGAGTGACCCGACGCCCTCGACGTCACCATCGAGAGCCCTGCGCGAGAAAAGATCCGCGAGCGCACTAAAATCGCGACGCTCGAGGGCACGCTCCATCTCCGGAAGCACACCTTCGGACGATTCTCCTGGCGTCATGAGGCTTCCGACGGCATCGAAGCCCTGGGATCGCTGGAACCGAACGATCTCGTCGAGCTGGAATCGCCGGTGGCCGCCCGGAGTCTTGACACACTGCAGATCGCCCGAATCCGCCCATCGCTTGACGGTGGACTCCGAGACATTCCACATGCGCGACAACTCGTTCGTTGAAAAAAGTTTCTCCAAACCAACCTCAATCTCTGAAACGAACGTTTTACACGCTTTCATTCTGCGCTTCTACCGAGGTGAGGTCAATGGGAATCTCTGAACACTTTGTTTTGCCGATTTGGGCGGTAACAGGGCGGGCGAATTGCGAGTTGGACGGTCGTGGAACAGGTTCCACGGCGGGGTTGACAAGGTCTGGGGTGATTCGTAGTATCGATGCGTTTGGGCCGTTAGCTCAGTTGGTAGAGCAGCTGACTCTTAATCAGCGGGTCGTAGGTTCGATCCCTACACGGCTCACTCGAAATCGGCAGATGGCGGTCACCCCTGCGGTGACCGTTTTGCTTTCAGGCACTTTTACGTGTCGGACTCACGACCAGCTTCCATCGCCTGCCCCCGTGAATGTCAGAACCAGCCGCGCCTGTCGGGCGCGACCGAACGGAGGCAGATCGTGAAAGTGTTCACGGTAACGGAAAGCGACGTTCTTCCGAGAATCGAGCTGACGGATGGCCAGCAGCCCTTCCTGTACTTCGACCGGGGAGCCGGAGGGGGAACGCATTTCTTCGCGCACCACAAAGTGGTGTGCGCGAAGGGCGAGCGGGTATCGGTCGTCGAACGCGCTTCGGTCGCGGAGGAGTCGTTCGGACGTTACTGGCTAATGCCGGAACTGGACAACGACATCGAGAGGACCCTCGTCCTCGTCAAAGTCAGTCGGACGTCCAGAATCCGTCCTTATCAACGCGATCCGAGGATCCGGGTCCTTGCAAGCGACAAGATCGGCGATCGGATGGCGATGCTCGTGCTGTCGCCGGGCGGGCGGTTGACGATCCAGCGGCCGGAGCACCTGTTCGGCGGTCTCGCGCTTGTCACCATCGATTGGGACGGAATCTCGCTCGGAACGCGCGAGTACGAAGACCCCGAGGGTGCGATTCAGTATCGAAACCTGACCTACATCTGATCGACCTCGATTCCGCTCCGCTCGAGACGCCGGTGGCGCGTCGCGCAAGTCTTCCGCAATCGGCGTAAACGATCCTGCCATCGCGAATGGGGTGACGGCCGGGCTGACCGTCGTAATCCGGCGTCACGCTCGTATCGCCATTCAACCCGCGCAGCCAGACCACCGGCAAAAGTCGTATTGCCGGCGCTCCTGCCGTGCTATCGTCGCCGGCGCCGAGGCCCGGGAACCTCCAGATGACAACCTCAGATCCGAATGGCGCTGCCGAGCGACCTGCCGCCAGCCCGCCTGAATCCGTCCGCTCAGCCGTGCAGCGGTGGATTCCGCTCTTGCCGGTAGTCGTTTCGGTCTGGCTGCTTCGCGGAGTGTTCTCGACGGATCGGATCTTCTACCTTCGTGATCTGACGAACTACACGTGGCCGCTCACACGGTGGCTGCGCTCGACGGTTCTGGCCGGACATCTGCCGACATGGAACCCGACCGTCGCATTCGGTCAGGCCGTGATTGCCGACCCGTCCGTTCAGATCCTGTTCCCGTTCACGATCCTGCCGCGACTCCTGCTCCCGGATCCATTCGGGCTCAACCTGGCGGTTGCCCTGGCTTTCCCGTTCGGGGCCATCGGGATGTTCCTCTGGATCCGACGTCGAGCGACGCCCGTTGCGGCCGCCCTTGGCGCGACGATCTTCGTGGCGTCGGGACCGTTCCTCTCGATGGGCTACATGCTCAATCTCTCGTGGGCTACGGCGCTGGTTCCCTGGGTGTTCTGGGCGACGGACCGCCTGGTTGAGCGACAGGAGAGTCGCCGAGCGGCCGTTGTGGCGACAGGTTTCGCATTGCTCGCGCTCGCCGGAGAGCCCCTCGTTCTGGTCACGATGGGGTTTCTCGCCGTCGTGTACGTCTTGACCGGCGCTGCATCGGACGAAGCGTCGTTCAAGACAAACCTCCGGCCGGCATTGTCGGTCATCGGCGCCGGGATTCTCGGAGGACTCGTGGCGGCCGTTCAGTTGCTGCCCGCGTACGAGCAGTCTGGCCGATCGCTCAGGGGTGATGGCACGCTCTGGGACAACTACCAGCCGAAGCTGTACGCCCTTGTCGAGGTCCTCGTGCCGAACTGCTTTGGGAGCACACTCTCGAGCGGAGACTTCTGGGGTCAGTGGTTCTTCCCGATCCACGGAATGGGCGACCCCGTCCTGATCTCGCTCTACTGTGGCGTCGGAGCCGTCATTCTCGCGTTCGTCGGCG
>JADIYM010000006.1 GCA_016705245.1 Blastocatellia bacterium
GAAATCGTCGGCGATCACCTCCGCGGCATCCGGAAACCGTTTTCGCGGGGCGTAGTCCGCGCGGTCGTCGATAACGATCCTGCGGTAGCCCGCAAACGTCGCCGCCTTGCAGCGGAATGGCGATGTGGCCCGCGCCACAGATGATGAGCCCGAGCGGCGCTTCGTACGGCCCGACGTAGACTTCGACGTCGCCGTCCGGTCGCGTGGACGAAGCGCGCTGGCACCTGCGCCAGCGCCTCCACGGCCGCGTTCGCGATCGCATCGTCGAGTGCCACGTCGCCGGTCGAGCCCTCGAGCCGTCCCGCTCCATCCGTCACACGAACTTGCGCCCCGCCAACGCGCCGCCCACGACTGTCGCGAGCACGGCGGCTTCGCCGCGGTCGACGCGTTCGACGAGCGACAGCAGCGCGTCGGTTCCCGTGTCCATTCAGTTAGCTCCGTGCCTCTGTGTCTCTGTGCTCTCCGCAGTGCGAAGCGTCTTCTCGTCCTCGAAGACGCTTCGCCACAGAGCCACAGAGACACAAAGCGCAGAGATCACGGTCGATATCTCACCGCAGCTCCGGAGCGCGGCCGACGAAGTCGACACGACCTGCTTTCGCCAGTGCGGCAGGAAGTCGGTGTTGTCGAGCGGACGCGCCTGGTGCTGCGCGATCTCGCCGGCCTCGGCGATCGCTCTCGTCCGTGAGCCTGCGACCGACGAGCGCAGCGCCCGCTTCTCTTCACGATCATCGGTGACGGGTGGACCGCGCCGAGAACGATTGTTGCTTCTTCGACCGTGCCGTCGGCGGCGGTCTTTACACGCGCGGCGACGCCGAGCACCGGGAAGTCGAAGCTCGCTCGGCGGCGCAGCTTCACGTACGTTGCCCGCCAGCCGTTGACGGCCGGCAGGTGGATGTCGACGAGCAGTTCGTCGGCCGCTTCGTGAGGAGGTGATGCCGTCCGCGCCGGAGAGCTCGCGCGCCGACACCTCTCGCTCGCCGTCGGGCGAGATGAACCGCAGCTTCGCGTCAAGCGCGACTGGATGAGGGGGTCATCGGAGGAGTTGACGGCCCAGCAGACGGGGCCCGAGGGCGCGACCCAGCAGATGTCGCCGTCGTTTCATGCACGAAGTCGATCGACTTTCGCCATCCGAAAGACTGGTCGTAGGGAGGTTGCAACGCGTCGAGCAGGAGGTTGCCTCCGATCGTGCCCATTGCGGTGCAGCAGCGGCGTCGAGATCGTCGAAGCGGCGTAGGCGACCGACGGATACGCCGCGCGGACGCGTTTCGTCCTCGGCGAGGCAGCGTGAGCGTCACGCCAGCTCCAATTCGAAGTCCCGAGGAAGCCTCGCCCGAGATCTCGCGAAGCGCCTCGGGATGCGGGACAGTCCGACGACGACGGCCGGCGTCTGCTGGCGTCGTTTATGTTCGGGTAGGTCGGTGCCGCCAGCGACGTAAGGCAGTCGGCCGTGGTCGGCGGTCACCGACGTCCTCGACGGTCGAGGGGGGGTAGTCAAAATCTGGAAGTCTGAGCATATTTGGTTTCTAGAGTCTCTGTGCCCTGCGTCTTGCTCTTGGTGGAAGGCGTCTTCGAGGACTTGAAGACGCTGCTGCTGGAACACCAGGCTGAAGACCCAGAGGAAATCCTCAATTCAAATTCAATGATACCGCTCCATCCATCGTGTTTGTGCGATGCCCGCTCGGGTCCGCACTCGGCACCGGCATGTGCTTCGGATCGTCGGTCGCGCGACCGTCTCCACCCTCCCAGGGCGGCGGAACGCAGTGCGGCGCGTGCCACTCGACCGGTGGCGTCTTCATCGGTCCGAAGCGGCCTTCCTTCCCGTCCGCCTTCGCCCGGATCGCCTTGAGCACCTTCTCCGCCGAGATCGGCACCTCGTCGACCCGCACACCGACCGCATCGAACACCGCGTTCGCGACGGCAGGCATGATCGGCAGCAGTGGTCCCTGCCCGACCTCTTTCGCACCGTACGGCCCGTTCGGATCCGGATCTTCGATGAGGTAGGTGACGACGTCGCACATCTCCATCGTCGTCGGACTCTTGTATTCGAGCATCGACGGGAACTTGTGCACGACGCCGCGGTTGCCGCGGTACTCCATCGCTTCCATGAGGCGCCTCGCCGAGGCCCATGTAGACGCTGCCTTCGACCTGGCCCATCACGAGCGTCGGGTTGATCGACCGTCCGATGTCGTGGGCGATGTAGATCCGCTCGACGGCGACAAGGCCCGTTTCGGGATCGACGTCGACCTCCGCGATGGCCGCCGAGTAGCTGTACGCCGGCGACGGGCCCACGCCCCGCCCTGCACCGGCCCGGCGATCGGGCGCCGGGAGCCGGTCGAACCGATCGTTCCAACCGCCGTTTCCGCAAACTGGACGGCTTCGGCGAACGTCACGCCGGTCTCGGGTTCTCGGCGTCGAACACGCGGCTGCCGCCAAGACGAGCCGAGACCGCGGAATGGAAAGTCTCTTCGAGACGGCTTCGGCGAGCGCGCGCGCGCGCGTTCAGCGCTTTCGATCGCGGCGTTGGCTCACCATGGCGTCACGCGGCTCCGGTAGCTGCCGAGGTCCACCGCGTCAGGTCCGCTGTCGCCGCACACGACGCGGATGTCGACCGGATCGATGCCGAGCACATCCGCGACGACAAAACGCGAGCACCGGAGTCCGATCCCTGGCCGATGTCGGTCGCGCCGCAGAAAACCGCGACGCCCGCCTGAGCGGTCGAGCTTGATCTGCACCCCGAGTGCGGCATCGTTCCAGTAGATCGGCAGGCCGGCGCCCGACAGGTACGACCCGCACGCGATGCCGACACCTTTGCCGTACGGCAGCTTTCGGAACTTGTTGTACCAGTCCGATCCTTCGACGACCTTGTCGATGCACGGACCGAGGCCCATCGATCCGACCCGCAGCCAGTTCGCCGTCATCGAGTGCGGCGGCACGAGGTTCTGCTTCCGGATCTCGACCGGGTCGAGGTTGAGGTCCTCGGCGATCTTGTCGAGCTGGATCTCGACGCCGAACCGCGGCTGTGGCGTACCGTGGCCACGTTTCGGCCCGCACGGCGGCTTGTTCGTGAAGCAGCGCACCGGAATCGAACTTAGCGGTCGACGTGGTAGGTGACCTCGCAGCGCGCCGGTGTAGAACGTCGACGCGACGCCGTAGCTGCCGTACGCGCCGCCGTCGATGTAGGTCTGCGAGTGCATGCCGAGGATGCAGCCGTTCGCGTCGACGCCGGTCGAAGCGCATAGGCACCGGATGGCGGCCGCGGTGGCAGTAGAAACTTCCTCTCGGGTGAGGCAGATCTTCACCGGACGGCCGGTGATCATCGCGAGTTTCGCGACGACGATCTCGTGGTTGAAGATGTCGGACTTGCCGCCGAAGCCGCCACCGTTCGGGATGGCGACGACGCGCACGCGCGACGGCGGTAGCTCGAGCACCTTGGCGAGCGCGCGGTGTACGTAGTGCGGCGTCTGGGTCGAGCTCCAGAGCGTGATTTTGCCGTCGGGGTGCCATTCGGCAAGCGAGGCGTGCTGCTCGAGCGGCAGGTGGGTGTTGCCTTCGTAGAAGAATAGGTCTTCGCGGACGTGGTGCGCGCCGGCAAGGGCTTCGTCGACGTTGCCGAACTCGAGGTTCACGCGCTTGTGGATGTTGCCTTCTTCGCCGTAGTCGTGGATGCGCGGCTCGGGCGTCTTGAGGGCGGACTGCACTGAGTCGATCGTCGCGAGTTTCTCGTAGACGACGTCGATGAGGCGGCACGCGGCCTCGGCGGTTTCTTCGTCGCAAGCGGCGACGGCGGCGACGGGGTCGCCGATGTAGCGGACTCGCTCGAGGCAGAGGGCGTGTTCGTCCTGGCTGACGGGCAGGGATTCCGTAGGTGATCGGCATCGACGCGCCGGTGAGCACGGCGAAGACGCCGTCGAGGGCTTCGGCCTTCGAGGTGTCGATCGAAACGATGCGCGCGTGGGCTTGGTCGAGCGCAGTAGTTCGCGTGGAGCATCCGCGGCAGGACGAGGTCGTCGGCGAACTTCATCGTGCCGAGGACCTTCGAGCGCGAGTCGACCTTCACGAACGGCTTGCCGATGACGGCGCCGTCGGATCGTTTCGCCACCGCCTTCGGGTGGACTCCGACGGGCTCGCCCGTTTCTCCGTGCCCATTCGAGCCGTTTGCGCCTTTGCGCCTTTGCGCCTTTGCGCGGGATGTCTCTTCGTTAGGGCCGCCCATAGATCGCCTCCTCGAGGATGTCGGCTTCCTCGCCCCGCATCCGCGCCGCCGCCAACTCGACCGCCTCGTAGATCTTCACGTACCCGGTGCACCTGCAGATCGACGACGACAGAGCCTCACGAATTTCGTCCCGCGTCGGGCTCGGGTTCTTCTCGAGCAGCACCTGCGCGGTCAGCATAAACTCGGTGTGCAGTACCCGCACTGCGCGGCGCCGTAGACGGCAAACGCTTCCTGAATGGGATGGAGCGTCGGTCCATCCGCCATGCCCTCGACCGTCGTGACGTCGTGGCCCTCGGCCTCGAGCCCGAGCACGAGGCACGCGGAACCGGCTCGCCATCGATGAGGACCGCGCACGCCCCGCACTCCCCGAGCTCGCGGCCGTGCTTCGTGCCCGTGAGACACAGATCCTCGCGCAGGACTTCCAGCAGCGACTTGTGCGGTGCAAAGAGCACGTCGACGGGCTCGCCGTTGAGGTGAACTGGGCGCGCCGTTTGGCTGGACGGCCGTTGCGGGCGCGCGTGATCTGCACGGGAGCGCTCATCGAATCCTCCGGAGGTTGGACGTGGCGGGCTCCGGCAATCGGAGACCGTCGAGAAACAGCGCGGCGAAGTGCTCGCCGATCGCCTGGGGTGATCGTTCGCCGCCGGGCTTGTACCAGCGGGTGGATGCGTTGAGCGCACCGAGGATAGCGAGTGCCGCGAGCTTGGCATCGACGGACGCGAAGCGCCGCGACAATCCCTGCTCAATAAGTGCTCGAAACCTCGCTTCGTAAAGATCGCGCTTGGCAATCACACGTCCGCGAAGCTCATCGGGCAGCGCGTGGACTTCGGTGTGGGCCGAAGCGCCATCGAGCTTTCGTCGAGCACGCAGACGACGTGCGAGACGATCGCCCGCCGCACCCGTTCCACGACGTCGAGATCCGACTCGCAATCGCATCGACGCCAGCAATCAGGGTGTCGAGCGAGTAGTCCTGGCAGAAGAAGAGCAGCTCGTGTTTGTTCGAGAAGTAGTAGTAGAGGTTGCCCTTCGCCATGTCGAGGCGCTCGGCAATTTCGTCCATCGACGCCGAGGCGTAACCCCGATCGCGAAACACCCCCGCCGCCGCCCGCAGAATCGCGAGCCGCCGCTCCACGGCCTTGCGCTCCCGGCGCGACGGCTCGACCTCGACGGCATTCGAATCAACGGTCAAATTTTGACTCACGGGTCAAAACTAGCTGCGTCCTCGCAAGCCTGTCAAGAAGGACCACGGATTCCGCGGAACTGACGTATCAACACAGATCAGAATCCCGGGTTACGAATCCCTCTACTTTTTTCCGGGTTCCGGAACAGACAGGCCACGACAAATCTTGTGCGTCAAGCGATCCGCGATCTCGGTGTGACGCGGAATCGTTTCGCACTCGCCTATCTGTACATTCTTCTTGAATAGTCCTTGACCTCGGCGCGCGAGCACAACCGCTTGGCGTGTCGCGTGGACGTCGAATTCCCAACGGGAGGCAATCTACCTCTCACCCGAACCCGAATCGCGCTACGTCGCCGCAGGGGCACGGTCAGATCGACAGGCCGAGGTCGCCTTCCAGAACCTCTTGCTTGAGACGCGGCCGCTCGCCCGGTCCCCACAGCTTGGCGGAATGCACGACGCGGTAGCGCAACGGCCCGCCATCCGGGCTCGCGCTGCGGGTGACCGGCCGCGGGATGCACACGAACTCGGTTCGCATCTCGTCGCCGGTGAGGCGCACCTTCGCGTAGCCGTGGCCGCCCATGTCGACGAACTCGAGGTGCGGCGCAAGCTCCGGGTTCGAGAGCGCGCGTGCGCGCTTGAGGTCGAAGCTCTTCGCATACTCGAGGCACGAGCGGACGCCATGCCGGAGCAGCATGTTGTAGGTCCAGTCTGGCCGACCGCCATCCGGCCGGTCCGCGAGGTACAAGGCGCGTAGCGGGTTGGTCTTCTTCAAACCATGCTCGTACGATTCCATCGCTCCAGGGCTTACCAGCGACGCGCCGACGAAGCTCAATCCCACGGGTTCGAATTTCCGCGGGGGGGAGATAGGCGGCAGCATATCCGGCCCAGAAACTGTGACGGTCTCCGGAGACGATGGCGAAGCCGGTGATCTTCGCATCGCGCACGAGATCGTAGATCTCGCTCCGCTCGACGTATGCAGAGCCGAAGTCGGTTTGGCCGATCTGGCCGTAGGTGTCCGATGGCCACGGCTTTTCGGTCATTTCGGCAGGCAGGTTCTGCGGGTCGATACGTGTCAAGGCCCCGAGCGAATTGCCCCAGATCTTCCAGGTCGCGGCCGATCGCCGAAGCTGGTCCTTGAACCACGCCTTTTGTTCCGCTCCGAGAATGGTGCGCGGCGCCGAATCCCTTCGCGGATTCGGAATGCGAGCGTCGCGAAATGAAAGCTCGGTCGGCGGGTTCCCGCCGCCGTACGCGCGACCCGCATCGAGGGCGATCATGGCCTCCTCGGAGAACATCCCGTTGAACTTCGGGTCGTAGATCTTGCCGACATCGCCAGCATCGGTGGGGTCCTCGCCGGCGAAGCTTCGTTGATCGGTGATGAAGAGATCCAGGTGTTTGCCGTAGTGGAGCGTTCGGTACGCCTTGAGGCTGTTGATGGCGATGAGGTTGTTCGGCTCGAGGCCGAGGCCATTCTCGTCCCACTTGTCGATCGCAACATTCTTGACCGCAGGCGGACCGAAGAAGTCGAGAGAGCCGCTCGGCGGCTTCACCGCGCCGGGATGTACTCAAACCACGCCTGGTTCGCGGCGACCTTGACGGTCTGCCCGGGTCGTCCTTCGTCGCCCGGAAACAAGATGCTCTGCCGGCCGAGCCAGGAAAACTCATCGGTTGTCCCAGATGCAGACGAAGGGCCACGCGCGAGCGTCCTGCAGGTCGGGGTCGGCGAGATAGCCTTTGTAAATCCGACGGTAGCCATCGACCGTCAGCGGTAGTGAAGTTTGCCGTTGGCGCCGCCATCGGGGATGCGCGCGACCTCGTAGATCGTGCGGTCGTACCGCGTCGCCCCTCCTCCGGATATTGAACCACCTCGTAAATGAAGTCGCCGAGGTGAAGCACGAAATCGAGCTGGTCGCCCGGGCGGCGCGTTCATCTTCGAAGATCATGCGGCGAAAGGCGTTGAGCTTGCCTTCGTTGATGTCCTGGCAGCTGACAAAGGTGAAGTTCACCGGTCGCGGATCGTTCGGCAGCGGCGCGGTGATGGTGCGGCCGATGCGGCTGCCGTTGCCGTCAGCGTCGGTGAATCGATACCAATAGACCCGCGCCGGCTTGAGCCCGCCGACGAGCACCCTGGCCGTCCAGTCAGACGCTAGCGAAACCGGAGCGCGCGCCTGCGCCACGACCCGGCGGAACCCCTCGTCTTCAGCGACTTCGACCGTCAGTATCTGGCGCTCGCCTTTCGCGAAGGGCCTGCGAGTCCACAGAATCACGCTGCCGGAGTCCGGGTCGCCCGAAGCTACACCCTCCGGGTAGAGATCGCGTCGTTCGCGCCAGCGCGTGCGAGACGCTCCCGCGGCGCCCGACCATGCGAGCGTCGCACCAATGGCAGAAGCGAGCTCGAGGAACTCGCGGCGGCTGATAGTCATGACATGCCCCCACTCGGATGCGTGTCCGTGCGTCGCAGAAGCGCATCAACCGCTCGATGTCGTTGGACCCGACCAATCGCGTTGAGCTCCAGGTCGCGAACGGCACCTCCGTCATCCGTCAGTTCGTTGATGGTCGACAGAACCGCAGGTCTGTTACTTGAGATTCAGCGAAATAGTTTCATGGCGGGGCCGTGCTACTAGGTTTCAATCAATAGGACCACGACGTTACCTTGGAACGCGGACTCACAGGCAGCTATCTCGTAACCAACACAGGCAGCATCTCGTTCCGATTCGCCCTGCGGTAGGCCGGGCTTCCACGTGGGCGTCGCGACGAATGCAGTCGGCCGAGAGCGACGCTACCCGGCATCCGAGAGCAGGGCGACGATGTCGCGGTATCCGCTCAGGATCCGAATGATTTCGACGCCGTCGGCTTGAAGACGGTAGACAACCAGATACGAGCCCACCGGCCAGAAGCGGATGTCCGAAGAGGTCAGGTCCGCGCGCAAATGGCCGATTTCGGGCATCGCAGCGAACCTCTGGCACGCTCGCTGTATCTCCTCAATGAGGCGGTCGGCGGCGGCGAGGTCATCTGTCGAAATGTACTCCCAGATGTCGACGAGGTCGTCCCGAGCGGACGGAGAGAAAACGACTGGCAGCATCAGTCCGTCGTCCGACGATTCCGGCTTCGCTCCCGAAGTTCTTCGATTACCCGCTCGGCTGGAATTCGCTCACCTCGGTCGAGTTGGTCGAGACCTTCCGCAATCTGCCGACGCATCTCACCAAGTCGGAATTGGTGCATCTCGTCACGCTCCTTGAGGAGCCTGAGACCTTCGCGAACCACCTCACTCGCCGATCGGTACATGCCGGTCGCGACTTTCGTGTTGATGTATTGCTCGAGATCCTGGGTCAGTGAGACGTTCATCTCGGCACCGTAGCGCCGATAACAGGCTTTGTCAATTACTGACATCTGGGGATCCTGGCGTGGTGGCTCGGCAGCACGGCGATGTCGCAGATGTACGAGCAGTCCGTCCCGTCCGCCAGCGCGCATCCGACGCCGCGCACGAAACAGCGAAACATGCTGTTCGAGAACGCGACCTTCAACTTCTCGGGCGGCTTCAGCGGTCGGCCGGTGCAGGACGTCCGGCCCCAGTCCGGTAAAGCGCCTGTTTGCAGCCGCCAATTTCTCGCCGATTGGCACGTAACGTGCAGTGCCTTATATATAGTCTGATCCGGACATGAAGGGTCTCGTCTCGCCAGTCTGTGGAGCCGAACAGACTGGTCGTCTGACCAAGGAGCAAACCGAATTCGCGACGATCCCCTCTTCCGACACCGTGCTACGATCCGACAACCCTTCCCTTCGAGACTGAGAACCGCCAATGCAAACGATTCGGGCCAAGCTCCTGGTGCCGCGCGTGACGCCGGACCTCGTGCCACGTCCGCGTCTCGTCGCCAGGCTCGACGAAGGCCTGGAGCGCAGGCTCACGCTCGTTGCGGGACCCGCCGGTTTCGGCAAGACCACCGTGCTCGGCGAGTGGCTCTGCAGGACGGAACGACCGGTCGGATGGGTCACGCTCGACGATTCGGACGACGACGTCGTCACGTTCTTCTCGTATCTCGTTGCGGCGGTGCGAACCGTCTATCCGGATGCCTGCGCTGAGACTTCCGATCTCCTCGAAGCCCGGTCCGGCCCCTCCGTCGAAGCTGCTCGCCGCGACGCTCGCCAACGACCTCGACTCGCTCCCCGGAGATCTCGTCCTCGTTCTCGACGACCTCCAGTGCGTGACCGACCTCGCCGTCCACGAAGTGCTCGACCAGGTGATTGCATACCTTCCGCCTGGCGTGCACCTCGCGATCGGAACGCGGACGGATCCGCCGCTCTCGATCGCCACGCTGGCCGCACGGGGCCAGCTCTCCGAGCTTCGCGAGCACGACCTGAGCTTCAACGACAACGAAGCTTGCGATTTCCTCGCCCGGGCGGCCGGGAGCGTCGTCGACGGATCGGCAATCGCCGAACTCACCGAACAGGCTGAAGGGTGGGCGGCGGGACTGCGGATGCTCGCGCTTTCGGCTCGGGCCGTGACGGCGGTCAGCGAGGCGCGTGGACGAGTCGTTCGCGGCGACGCCTACGCGATGGCGTACCTGGCCGACGAGGTGCTCCGCAAGCAGCCACCAGAGCTTCAGCACTTTCTGCGCTGCACCTCTGTCGTGGAGCGGTTCAACGAACCGCTCGGTCGCGCGCTCGCGGGCGACGGAGACGGCCAGGTCGAGTGCAATCGGGTGATCGACCGAGCCGTGGGCGAACGGCTCTTCGTCACGTCGCTCGGCGAAGGGTGGTACCGATACCATCCCCTGTTCCGGCAACTGCTCTTCAATCAACTCCGCAATCGGCTGCCGGCCGACGGGATCTCGGAGTTGCACCGGCGCGCGGCCGACTGGTACGACCGCGAGGGAATGGTCCGCGAAGCGCTGTCGCACGCGATCGGCGCGCGGGACACGGCCATGGCCGTCCGGATCGTCGCGCGGCACCGGACGGACGCGATGAACCACGAACGCTGGCAGGAGATCGATCACTGGATCGCGCTCTTCCCGGGCGCGATCGTCGAACAGGAGCCAGTCCTCGCCCTGACGCACGCGTGGGTCGAACACATCCGGATGAAGCTCCTCCGAGGTCGAGCCGACGGTCACGCGCTTTGCCAGACGCCTCGAGAACGACGAGCTCGAGATTGACGCCGAGATGCGCCGGACACTGCTGGGCGAGACGTCGACCGTCCAGGGCGCCATCGCATTCTGGAGCGGGCGCTTCGACGACTCCCGAGCCCACGCCGCGCGCGCCCTCGATCTGCTTCCGCTCGAAAGCTCGGACGTCCGCGGCGTCGCTTACGTGTTCCGCACGTTCTCAGAGCACTACGCCGGCAATCCCGATGCCGCCGTTCGTATTCTCGAGACGGCGTGGAACGAGGATCCGGGGCACACGGGGTCGTTCCCGACGCGGCTGCTCGTCACCGAGTTCGATCTCGCCTTCCTCCCTTTCGACCTGCCGCGCATGCAGCGAATCCTCTCGCGAATGATGGAACTGTCCCGACACCGCGGACTCGGCGAGAGCGTGGACTGGGCCAAGTACTGCCTCGGCCGCGTCGCCTATCTTCGAAACGACCTGGCCGAGGCGCGCGAGCTCTTCGAAGCCGTCGCGGCGCACAGGTACACGACGCACGTCTATCCGGCCTACGAGAGCCTTCTCGGACTCGCGCTCGTGAGCGCGGCCGAGGGACGCCGCGAAGACCTCGCCCGGCACACGAACGTGATCGCCGAGTTCGCTCGCGAAAGCGGGAACTCCTACGTGCGCGAGGCCGCCAGGTCATTTGGAGCGCATCTGGCGCTGCTCGAAGGCCGGACGCAGGACGCCGTGCGGTGGGCGGACGGTTTCGAGCGGCGCACGCCGTTCGTGCCGACGGCGCGCTGCGAATACGCTCCGGTCACGTACGCCAGGACGCTCCTGGCCGCGGGCACGCCCGAGCGGCTCGCGGAAGCGTCGGAGAGGCTTGCGGCGCTCGAAGGGACGGCGAGAAGTTGTGGGGCTCGAGTGGCGCTCGTCGAAGTGCTCGCGCTCCGGGCGCGACTCCGGGATCTGGAGGGCGATCGAGAGGCGGCGCTGGATGTGCTGGAAGAAGCCGTCCTGCTCGCGGCGGAAGGAAGCCCGGTCCGCGTTTTTGCGGACCTCGGCCCCGAGGTTGCTCGCAGGATCGCCAGTCTCCTGGTCGAGCTCGCACGTCGAGGCCGCGCTGCCGAGGCGGTCGCCCCGGTCCTGGCGGTTCTGCCGCACGAGGGCGTCAGGCTGTCCGACACGCCTGAGTCGATCAGCCGCCGGGAGCTTGAAGTCCTCGCGCTCCTGGATCAGGGCCTTTCCAACAAGGAGATCGCCGGGCAGCTGTTCGTTTCGGCGAAGACCGTCGAAGGGTACACGTTGCGGATCTACCAGAAGCTCGGCGTGCGCACCCGCCGCGAGGCCGTGACCCGGGCCCGGGCGCTGCACATCCTTCCGCTCGGCTGATCACCCGAATACCGGCTCGCTCTTGCGCGAAGCGCCTTGGAGTGCGTCGCGCAGCGCCGCTTTGGATCGATTGTCGCCGGGAACCCTTTGCGCGTCCGGAAGGAGAATCCAAGGCGGCGCTGCGCGCCGCACTCCAATTCGCTTCGCGCGAGAGTAAGGGCCGCGGGTTCATCCCGATGAGGGATTTTCAAGGGATATCCCTCTATCAACTGATACCGCCGTCCGCCGATACTGCGGCCTCGTCAGATCGACCACATCACCACAGAGGGGGTTCCGCAGATGGTTTACGGCATCCGCACGTCACACGATGCGTCCTTCGTCATCTGTGAAATTCACGCACGCGGGTTCCTCAACGAGGATTGGTCCGAACGCCTGCGGGGGCTCAGAATCACGGTCGAACGCGACGAACGGAACGCCCCCGTGACGGTCCTCCATGGCGAACTGCCCGATGCGGCAGCCCTCAACGGCGTACTGACGACGCTCTACTCGCTCGGACTCTCGCTAGTCAGCGTCCAGAGCACCCCGGTGTCGGACCTGCCCGACAACGAATCCCAGCCGAACCCGTTCGCAGGTTCAGAGTAGCGAGGCCTCTCAATGCACGACTCACACAACACCGTGAACATATTCGAAGGTCGACCGATTCGCAGGGGGCCCGCGAGCAAGCCTCGCGCCTCACGTGAAGCGGCGCCGGACGGGGACAAGGTCTCGCACTACGAGCGGATGGCGCGCCAGGCGCAGCTGGCTTGCCGGCGCGCCGAGCTCGAAGCTGAACGATGCCGGCGAGAACTCGCGCACACGTTGCGCGTCGCGACGATCGGCGAGCTCGCGCCATCCATCGTCCACGAGCTCAATCAGCCGCTGACGTCGGTGCTCATGAATGCGTGCGCCGCGGAGCGCTTCCTAGCAGCGGATTCGCCGAACCTCGACGAGGTAAGAACGATCCTTCGCGACATAGTCGACGACGATCGACGCGCTGGCGAGGTCATCCGGCGTCTGTGGACGCTGCTCAAGTCAGGCTCGGTCGAGCTCCTCGACGTCGACCTCAACCTGACCGTGGCCGAAATCGGGAAGCTCGTCGGAAGCGACGCGGCCCTGAGGGGCGTGACTGTCGAGTTCGAGCTCGTCGAGGGCCTCCCGTCCGTTCGCGGCGACCGGATTCAGCTCCAGCAGGTCGTTCTCAACCTCGTCGTCAATGGCATGGACGCAATGAGGAGCGTCGAACCCCGCAAGCGGCGGCTGACGATTCGGACCCTGACGACGGATCGACAAACGGCAAGTCTGGAAGTCTGCGACAGCGGCATCGGAATCGACGTCGCGCGGCTCGACCAGGTTTTCCAGCCCTACTTCACTACCAAGCGCGACGGGCTGGGGATGGGGCTCTCCATCGCCCGGTCGATCGTCGAAGCGCACGGGGGACGACTCTGGGCGACGAACAATACCGGTCCCGGAGCCACGTTCAGCCTCACGCTCCCGCTGAAGAAGGGCCGGGGATGAACAAGGATGGATGGATCAACACGGATAGGGAGCACGGGGTATCCGACTGAAGTAGTTCGCCCATCCCCGCAGATGCCGGTTCATCTCGCCGATCACCTGACGCGGCCTTCAGGTGACCTCGTATTTCGGCGAGCGCGTCGTGGGATTGGCCATTCTGATCTGTGTCGATCCATCCGCCTGCGTTGATCTATAGGCGATTCCTCTCCGCGGCTCGCGTCAATTCACCCCGTGTGCGTGGTCATGCACTGCGCGGAATTTCCCCGCCCGACCAGGCAGGCACGAGCTAACTCGTTGTGCCGTATGGGCATCATCGCTGGCGCGCTGATTGCGTCTCGTAGTGCGTCCGGGAAACGTGTGTCCGCCGTGCGTTGCGCTGAAGTGAAGCGCATCGGCGGAACCCCCGATGAGCACCTCCCTTCCAGGCAAGAGCCACCGTTCATCGGGAGACACCCGGGGTGGCGGGAGGTGAATATGCGTGTTCGCACTGTGCTGGCGATCGTTATCATCGTGTTCCTGATCGCCTTCTTCATCGTGCCGATAGCCGGAGGAAAACAAGGACCGACGACGCCCGGGACCGGCCGGGTACAGCGGCTTCCCGACGCCGGCCAGCCCTACACTCCACTGTTCGACGAGGGGATCTCGATAGTGGGCGATCCGGCCCTGAAGGCCGACAACGTCCCGGTCCCGGCCAACTACGACATCGAGCGCGACATCACGTTCCCGGCGCGCGCCGGAACTGGCGGCGGCGACATGCCGGAGTTCGAGCCGAACAACGTCATGTCCTTCGCCAACACGGCGACCGACATTCCTTTCACATGCACGGGCACCATCGATGCCGCGGGCGACATGGACTGGATCCGTGTGTTCGTCACGGCCGGGGAACCTTTGCAGATAAGCGTCCATTCGCGGATCGGGCTGTTCATGTCACCGCTCAACCCGTTCCTGGATGTCCGGCGGCAGGATGGGTCGCTGCTGGCTTTCAACGACAACATCTCCTGGCCTGACAACCTGAACGCCGAGGTGTATATCACCCCGACCTACACGGGTGACATCGTTCCTCGTCGTGTGGTCTTTGGTGCCAGCCGGCAGCCCTGCTCACAAGTACATCCTCGAGGTCTGGCCGACAACGGTACCGATCTTCGACTCCAGCAACGTCGAGACCGAGTTGAACGACACGACGTCCGCAGCCGACCCGATCACACTGCCCGGGGCCAAGATCGGGATGATCTCGGTGAGCGGCGACGTCGATTGGTCGTATTTTGACGCACCGGCGGGCGCCACCGTCGTCGTCGACGTGCACTCGCAGATCTACGGCCTGCATCTCGATCCCGTAGTCGGATTCTTCCCCGTACGGGGGCGAAATCGTCTCGAACGCCGACAGGATGGAAAGGATTCGAGGTTCAACATCGTCCTCCCCTCCACGGGACGCTACTTTGTGCGGATCACGGATAACGCCAATACGGGAAGCATTTTCCATGCGTACGTCCTGAGTGTCTCGCTGCAGGACGGCTCGGCGGCACCGCACATCACGAAGCTGAAGTACACGTCCTCGGGAAGGCTAAGAAGGTCGTCGGCTACAACTTCAGTCCGCCTGCGGTAGCAGTTGAGCTCGCCGGAACGAATCGGTCGATCGTGCCGTCGGAGGTCAACCCGACCACGGTGATCAAGATCAAGCCGCCCATCGACTTTCCGCCGGCGGGCGCCCGACCGGTCACCGTCGTCGCAATCAAAGGCCGACGTTCGAATCCGGTGTGGCCCTCGGCTCCGTAGGACCGGTCCCACTCGAGTCGCTGACCGCGCGCGGTGTCGATCCGCGCGCGGTCACTGCGCGGAATTCCCCGCTCGGACCGGCGCACGCACGCCAAGTCGTTGCGGTGTATGAGCATCGCCGCTGGCACGTTGGTTGCGTGTTCGTGAGCATCCGGGAAACGTGTGTCCGCTTGGCGGGCCGCTGAAGCGACTCGCCGGCGGCGCCCCGAAGAACACCTTCCATCCGAACGAAACCACCGGTTCTCGGGGACACCCGGAGGTGGGGGGAGGTGGTAATGCGTACTCGCGTCGTTCTGGCGGTCGGAGCCATCGTGTTCCTGATCGCGTTTTTCTTCGTTCCGATTGCGGGTGGTCAGGAGCGGGTTGCGAAGCCCGGTGCCGACCAGGTTCAGCGGTTTCTGATGCCGACCATCCGTTCATCCGCTTTTCGACCCGGCTGGCCCGGTGAAGAGCGATCCGGCATTGAAGGCCGGACTCGTCCCACTCCCGCCGAATATGACATCGTGCGCGACGTGGCCTTCCCGGCTCGCGCCGGAACGGGCGGCGGCGACATGCCCGAGATCGAGCCGAACAACCTGATGTCATACGCCAACGTTGCCAATGACATCCCATTCAGCTGCTTGGGAGCCATCGATGTGCCGGGCGACCGGGATTTTATCCGGGTGTTCGTCACTAACGGGAACCGCTGCAGATCAACGTCAATTCAACTATCGGGCTGTTCTCATCGCCGCTCGACCCTTTCCTGGCGGTCTATCGGCCGGATGGGACACTGATCGCGTGGAACGACGACATCTCGTGGCCCACGAACCGGAATGCACAGGTGAACTTCTTCACGACATACACGGGTGACGTCTACATCGATGTGCGATCCGCGGTTCCGGCTGGCAGCCCGAACCACAAGTACATCGTCGAGGTCTGGCCAACGACCATTCCCGTCTGGAATGCCCTGAACTTCGAGGCCGAGCCCAACGACGCCCCACCGCAGGCCGACCTGATCAGCCGCCCGGCGTGAAGTTCGGGCAGATCGGGACCGATGGTGATGCCGACTGGACGTACTTCGATGCCGCCGCTGGAGCTACTGTCGTGGTCGACGTCCACTCCCAGATCTACAACTTGCCGCTCGACTCCGTGGTCGACATCTACGACCAGAACGGATTAATGCTGTTCCCGTGCGACGACATGGATGGAAAGGACTCGAGGTTCAACCTCGTCCTGCCCTACACGGGTCGCTACTTCCTGAGGCTGTCCGACTATTCGGGCGCAGGAAGCCCTTTCCATGTTCATGTCGTCAGCGTCTCGCTCCAGGACGGCACGCTGGCTCCGCACATCACGAAGCTTAAGGCAAACACGGCCACCCTGCTCAAGAAGGTGACGGGCTACAACCTCAACCCTGCTGCGGAAGCAGTGCAGATCTACGGCGTCAGTGTCCTGATCGTGCCATCGCTCGTGAAACCGACCACGGTGATCAAGGCCAAGCCGCCTGTCGCGGTGCTGACGAATCACACGGTAACCGTGGTGCTGGGCAACGGCCGTCGCTCGAACCCGGTCATGCTGACGGCGATCCTGTAGCGCTGTGGTAATGGAAGAAGGGCCACGGACGACATCAGAACGGATCAACACGGATCAGAACCGGAGGGCTGGATCCGTGTTGATCCGTCTCTTTCGCGTGGATCTGTGGTTACCGTCCGTCCCAGTCACCAGCCAGCGGGCGGAGCACCGGCGTGCCGTAGGTAAACGCGAAGTCGGCCATTGCTCCGGCACCATTCGTATTGGCTAGGAACCAGGCGGCGTTCGCCTGATTGTAGATGCCGACCGAGTCTGTGCCGTCGGCGTTCCAGTCACCCGCGATTGGCGTGGCGCCCGGCGCGCCGAACGAGAACGGTGTGACGTCCGCCGGCCTCGTTCGAGTTCGAGTTGCGAAGGAAGAACGTCCCGGTCGCCGCGACGTAGATCCCGATCGTGTCGATGTTGTCGGCATTCCAGTCGCCGGGATCGGAATGGCGCCGCCGACGCTGAAGGTGAACACGAGATCCGCGGCACCTGCCGAGTTCGTGTTCTTCAGGAAGAAGTTCCCCGTCACCGGATCGTAGAGCCTGACGGTGTCGTCGCCGTCGTTGTCCCAGTCACCCGTGATCGGCATGGAAACCCGCAGCCCCGCAGGTCCGGAACGTGAACACCGGGAGGTCCGCGGGTCCATTCGAGTTGCCGTTGCGAAGGAAAACGCGCCCGACGTCGTGTCGTAGGATGCCGACCGTGCCGTCGCCGTCGCCGTCCCAGTCACCCTTCTTTGATCGGTACGACCGTCGCGCCGCCCGCCCGAAGACGAACGTGCTGTCGGCGCCGCCCGGAGTGTTCGAGATTCCGCTCGAAGAACGCACCGGTCGCCGCGTCGTACCCGGCCGGACTGTCGACGCCTGCGGTCGCCGTGATCACGATCGAGAAGTCGACGAGCACGTCCGTCGTTGACGTTGCCGATCAGGCGCCGCGGCACCCGTGCCGAGATCGAGCCTGGAAGCCCAGGCTTGCACCGCCGGTGTAGGCGGAGAGGTACGGGTTCCCGCTTTCCCGTGGCGATGTCGAACCCGACGCTGGCGATGGAGACCGTAATCCTGAGCGACCCGACCAGGACGAGCGTTCCGTTGTTCGGCGGATTCTGCGAAGAGTCAGGTCATCGCCGAATCGACGTCGTGAGCGTCGTCGAGCGCCCCGGCAGTTATTCGCGCAGGCCGCGGCGGCGACGTTTCCCACCGGGTTGAGATTTTCGTGTCCGTGTAAAGACGATCGCGCCCGTGTCCGATGGGCGCGCAGGTTCTGCTCGGCGTCCACACGATGCGTATCCGGTCCACCGTCGGATTGAAGTCGAACTCCCGAAGGCCGTACCGTTCAGCGCTGGCAAACGGTCCCGCGCCAACTGCCGCTGCTGCGCCCGTCATCAGGCTGATCTGCAGTATAGGTGGTTTGTACTGCCGAGGGCGTGCCGACCCGTCGCCGGGTGGAAGTCGATGCCGCGGAATCAGCTCACCGGCCTGGAGCCCGGTGATCTCTACCGTCGAGATCGATGATCCCCGGCGTCGCCGCGTTGAAGTTGATGAGATTGAACGCCGGCCCGGCCACCCAGCGTCACCCCGTAGGCGACCTCAGCAGACGCGGACGGCTATAAACGCGGATTTGCTCGCCTCCGCCGATCGTCGCGCCCTGACGAGCGACGCCGCGCCCGTCGCGAGGTTCATCGTAGTTCGTAGTTGAGCTTCGGCAGTGTGACGCATGGCGCTATGCCGCGCGGCGCGACGTCGAGTTCGTCAGGCCCGTGGCGTTCACGCCGAGCGGGCCGACGGCGAACAACGTGCCGCTGTTCGGGGGGTCTGTATGAGCAGAAGGTCTGACGTCGAGTTTATGTCGTAGAGCGTCGTCACCGTCGCTCCAGCGAAGTTGTTGACGTAGGCAGCCGCTACGACGTCGGCCGGGTTCAGGTTCGTGTCCGTGAAACGACGGTGCCCGTGGCGTCAGGATGCGTGCGCAGGTTCTGTTTCGCGTCCGAGACGATCCGTATGCGACTCCACCGTCGGGTTGAGGCCGAAGCCGAAGTCCGTCCCCGAAAGCGCTGGCGTTACGGCCTCCAATTGCCGTCGCCAGGCGCTGCTGGCCGGGTCGATCCTGCAGATCCGGCTCGTGCCGCCGAGGCCG